>NZ_JACLAF010000009.1 GCF_015355625.1 Tamlana sp. I1 | reverse complement strand
CTATTTTAGATGATGCACTTGTAGAAAGCACTGAAAGCTTTTTTGTGAATCTGTCCAATGCCACAAATAACGTAACTATTGCAAATTCGCAAGGCACGGCTACAATTACAGATAATGATATAGCTGCTGAAAATGCCAGCATCAGTATAAATGATATCACAGTTACCGAAGCTAATAATGCCGTGTTTACAGTTTCATTAGATAACGCTGTTTCAGGAGGTTTCACAGTAGATTTTTCAACGGAAAACAATTCAGCTAAAGCAGGAGAAGATTACACTGCAACTAACGGAAGTTTAACTTTTAATGGCAATGCAGGAGAGACTCAAAGTATTAACATTGCTATTTTAGATGATGCACTTGTAGAAAGCACTGAAAGCTTTTTTGTGAATCTTTCCAATGCCACAAATAACGTAACCATTGCTAATTCTCAAGGTATGGCTACGATTACAGATAATGATATAGCTGTTGAAAATGCCAGCATCAGTATAAATGATATCACAGTTACCGAAGATAATAATGCCATTTTTACTGTTTCATTAGATAACGCTGTTTCAGGTGGTTTCACAGTAGATTTTTCAACGGAAAACAATTCAGCTAAAGCAGGAGAAGATTACACTGCAACTAACGGAAGTTTAACTTTTAATGGAGATGCAGGAGAAACCCAAAGTATTAATATTGCTATTTTAGATGATGCACTTGTAGAAAGCACTGAAAGCTTTTTTGTGAATCTGTCCAATGCCACAAATAACGTAACTATTGCAAATTCGCAAGGCACGGCTACAATTACAGATAATGATATAGCTGCTGAAAATGCCAGCATCAGTATAAATGATATCACAGTTACCGAAGCTAATAATGCCGTGTTTACAGTTTCATTAGATAACGCTGTTTCAGGAGGTTTCACAGTAGATTTTTCAACGGAAAACAATTCAGCTAAAGCAGGAGAAGATTACACTGCAACTACCGGAAGTTTAACTTTTAATGGAAATTCAGGAGAAACCCAAAGTATTAATATTGCTATTTTAGATGATGCACTTGTAGAAAGCACTGAAAGCTTTTTTGTGAATCTTTCCAATGCCACAAATAACGTAACTATTGCAAATTCTCAAGGCACAGCTACGATTACTGATAATGATTTAGCTGTTGAAAATGCCAGCATCAGTATAAATGATATCACAGTTACCGAAGATAATAATGCCGTGTTTACAGTTTCATTAGATAACGCTGTTTCAGGAGGTTTCACAGTAGATTTTTCAACGGTAAACAATTCAGCTAAAGCAGGAGAAGATTACACTGCAACTACCGGAAGTTTAACTTTTAATGGAAATTCAGGAGAAACCCAAAGTATTAATATTGCTATTTTAGATGATGCACTTGTAGAAAGCACTGAAAGCTTTTTTGTGAATCTTTCCAATGCCACAAATGATGTAACTATTGCAAATTCTCAAGGCACGGCTACGATTACAGATAATGATCTAGCTGTTGAAAATGCCAGCATCAGTATAAATGATATCACAGTTACTGAAGATAATAATGCCATTTTTACGGTTTCATTAGATAACGCTGTTTCAGGAGGTTTCACAGTAGATTTTTCAACTGCAAACAATTCAGCTAAAGCAGGAGAAGATTACACTGCTACTACCGGAAGTTTAACTTTTAATGGAAATGCAGGAGAGACTCAAAGTATTAACATTGCTATTTTAGATGATGCACTTGTAGAAAGCACTGAAAGCTTTTTTGTGAATCTTTTCAATGCCACAAATGATGTAACCATTGCAAATTCTCAAGGCACGGCTACGATTACAGATAATGATAAAAATACTGATATAGAAAATGAAATATTTTCAACAATAATTATATCAGATGCTATTATTGATGAGGGGGATGTAATCAATTTCCAAGTAGATCTTAGTCATGCCGCAACAGAAGAAATAGAGTTGGTTTTTGGATTTGTAGATATTAATACTAAACATGTAGAATACGATGCTAGTCCGCAAACATTGATTTTCGAAGTAGGGCAAACCCAACATAATATTGAAGTCAAACTTTTTGGTAATCAAGGAAATATTGAAGAAGAGTCTTTTCAAATCATTATAAGTGCCGTAGTTCGAGGAAATATCCAAAATCCCGATGAAACTGCAATAGGTACAATATTAAAAGCTCAAGAAGTAAAAGTATTCCCTGTTCCTTTTACTAATAGGTCCTCCAATTTGAATGTAACTGGCTTAAAAAATGGTACATTTAATTTATCGATATATACAATGTTTGGTCAAATTATGACTTCAGAGGAAATAGAAGTTTTTAACGGGACTTATTCAAGACCAATAGGGAACACATTTTCAAATGGAACTTATATATTAGTAATAGAAAATATCAAAAATGGTCATGCAATTCATAAAAAAATTATAATTCAAAGATAATATATGTGTTAAGATCAAATCTTGACTGCATTCATTTACTTTGGGTTTTATGATTTTGCTTATTCATTATCGGTTCCCGTAAATGCTGGCATATTTAAATTAGCCTGATTATTAACACCATCTTTTAATATTACTTTTTTTAGTGTTAATATTAATATTTTTATATCCAATAAAAAAGAGATGTTATTAACGTACCATATATCAAAATTAAATTTTTGTTTCCATGTAATGGCATTTCTGCCATTAACTTGAGCCCATCCTGTAATCCCTGGCTTCACATTGTGACGTGTCTTTTGTTGTTCGTTATAAAGAGGTAAATAATCAAGGAGTAGGGGTCTTGGTCCAATAAGGCTCATTTCTCCTTTTAGTACATTAATTAATTGTGGAATCTCATCTAAAGAATATTTCCTAATGAAAGCTCCCATTGGTGTAACCCGCTGATCAAAAGATAATAAGTTTCCTTGGTTATCCTTCTTATCATTCATGGTTTTAAACTTTATAATATCAAATGGTATTTCATTTTTTCCTGGGCGTGTTTGAAAAAAGAACGCTTTTCCATTATTTGAAATTAGTAAAGTAATATAGACGATTAAAAAAATAGGAGACAGTATTATTAAAGCAATGCTAGCTATGGATATATCCATGATTCTTTTAATCGAATTCTCGTAAAGTTTTCTTCGTGTTTTGATTAACATTTAATTTGTTTTTTAATCCTACTTTTTTTTGTAACTGAAAATGATATTAATTGAAGTGCGAATAATATTAATCATTAATTAATGAATAAAAATATTAATGACTATGCTAATTTTGATTCGATAAGTTAATTACAAACAAAACGTTTGCTGTAAAAATGTTTAAAAAGAATTTCTGACATGATTTTGGATAGCCAAATAATTCTTCCACAATGTTCAACATGCCATACAGCCTTATTTTCTATTATATTTCCAGCTAACATGGGACCCATTATATGAAGATTTTCACTAGCCTCTAGAGATTGATTGACATGAAATCCTATTTTTGATTTATTTGGAACGCAATATTTTTTATCAATTAAATTTTTATGTAAATCAGGTATTGATTGGTCTTCTAAAGTCTTACCCCCAGCGCAATTAATAACGATATGAAACTGGGTATTATGTACTTTATCTTCTTTAGTAAGTGTGTCTTTATATATTAATTTATGATGCTCATTTGTAATATCTTTAAAACGTCCACTTATATGTTCAAATCTTTTTTGCTTTTCTAAATCATCTATCACAGACGTGTAATGACTACCAGCGCAGCGTTGTCGTTTCCCTATTAAGTTACCATATTCGCAAGCAAAAATTTCAAGTTCTTTTAGGTCAAGATGTGCTAGTAATTCTCCAAACGATTTCGATATTATTTCAACTGTTGAGGCTGGGTTTAAGTTGATTTCATCGGCGTTATCTAAATCTTTAAAAGTTGCTTCAGCAATTTCCTTCGCTGTAAGGTTGTTATGAGATTTTAATGAGATTAAATGTTTTGGGAGAAATATTTTTTGTTTTTCTTCATCTATAAAAGAACCAGGGATTTTCCCGTTAGTAGAAATGAATGTAAAATGTGTTTTGTTTTCCTCTTTTTGGGGGCGATCGTTAATTTTATAAATTAACTCTAAAGCACTAGCATTTGCTCCAACAATTAGAATATTTGTTCTCTCGTTACTCCTGTTGTCAATAAAGGTTCTTATTTTATTTAAATTGGATAGCAGGTCTGGATTGTATGTATTATTGACAAGTAAAAAATTATTTTTCTCGATGACATCAGTGTTTTTACACAAATGTGTTATAGGCAAAGATCCAACCGATAAAACCACTTTTTTACTACTTATAATAGAATTGTCTTTTAAATGTATTTTATAGAATAATCCATTTTTATTAATATCTATTACTTCGCTGGAAATAAAGCTAACTTGTATAATTCCGTTTTTACTAAGTTCATCAATTATATTATTTACTCTAAAATTAATGTAACAACCAAAAAAACGTCTTGGAATATATAAGTCTTCCCATTTATTGTTTTCAATGGCTTCTTGGTTTTTTACAAGCCATTTTTTCGATAAAATTCCGCCTTCTTTTTTAAATGCTTCTAAAAGCCATATTTTGTTTTTATTTAGCCAGTTTATAAAAAGTTCTAATTCAGACTCGATTAAAAAGTTTTTTAAAGAGGTGATTAAAAGCGTGGAAAACCCTGATCTGGATCCATAGGGTATACCAACATTAAACTCGGTATGTTTTTCTATTATATTAATTGAAATTTTTGATTCAACATCTTTCGTTTGCTTTAGTTTTTCTAAGAAATATAATAAGGTAAATGATGTTGATATTCCAGAACCGATAAATGAGATATCTGTTAAGTTTGTTTCCTTTTTCATTTTTTAAATGGTCTTTATTATTTTCCCTGGATTACCAACAACCGTTGAATAATCTGGAATATCTTTTAAAACTATAGTTCCTGCTCCAATGGTACACCATTTACCTATTTTTACTTTAGGAATTACAACAGCTCCAACGCCAATATGGGTTCCTTCTCCAACTTCAACATGTCCACAAAGGGCGGCTTTAGGAGATACATGTGCATAGTCTCCAATAATATTGTCATGATCTATACTAGCACCTGTATTTATAATAACGTGTTTTCCTATTTTGGTATTCGACTGAATAATTGCTCCTGCAAAGACTACAGTTCCTTCTCCGATTTTTGAGGTTTTTGATATTATAGCAGAATGATGTATGGCTTTTTCAAATTGACACTGAAGCGATTTTGCTATTTCAGCTCTTTGTGCGTTTATGCCTATGGCAACTATTAATGGATCGCCGGAATGCGGAAAATTGTTTAAATTTTCCTTTGCTCCAACAGTCACATTTTTAACGGCATGATGAACACCTTTAGGTTTGTCGTCAAAGATATCTGTTACTTCAAAATTATTAAGTTCCATGACTTCTTTAATAACTTGAGAATGTCCTCCAGCACCATAAATCCGTACTTTCTTTTTATTCATTTTATGAATTATTAAGTATTAAAATAGCCCAAGTATGTTTCATTTATTTAAATAATGATCTTCATGTTTTCTCGTTTTAATAAATAGATGATAGGGCATGTTGAATCTATTTATTAAAACGTTATTAGTTTAATGAAATGATTGAAATCCTAAGGTTTTAATTAAAAATTCACTTTCATTTTAATGATTTAAAAGTAATTTAAATTGAAAGTATGCCTAGTTTTAATTGTTAAAGCGCTAATATTTTTGATGAAATGCTTCTGAAGAATATTTCATTATTTAAAAGATAATTTTTTAATTAAGTCTGTTATATTCGTCCAACAGAGCATTCCAAACTACTTTCCGCTCAAAGTTAGAGATTATATGTGTTCTACATTTTGCTCCCATGTTTTTAGCTTCTGTGATATTGTTTAAAACAAATAGCATAGCATTGTATAGGGACTCTTTATCTTTTACAGGTATAATAAATCCTGTTTCGTTATGCTTTATAATTTCATTGCATCCATTTATATTAGTAACAATACAGGGTAGTTTCATTGCTCCAGCTTGCATAACTACATTAGGAAAGCCTTCTCTGTAACTAGGGAAGGTTAGTGAATCTGAAATTGCAAGGTAAGGACGAACATCTTCAACCCATCCCGTAGAGATAATGTTTTTATTATTTTGAATACTCGTTAACGTTTCTGGATATAATGGATCTAGGTCATTTTCATATGTCCCAACTAATAAAAGTTTTATATGCTCATGGTTTTTAGATAATTTATTAAAAGCTGATATGAGCTCATTAATACCTTTATCTGTAACTAAACGCCCTACAAAAACATAAACAAAATCTTCTTTCTTTATGTTTAAGTGATTTCTCAGCTCGTTTAATTCTTTAGATTTTTCATATAATTCTGGATTGTAGTATTCTGTGTCAATACCATTTGAACTTCCGTTTGCTATAACTTTTAATTTTTTATTAGAAGTGAATTTATTTTCAACAATAATATCTTGTAAACCAAAAGAGTTGGGGTAGATTTTAGTAGCGCAACTATAGGTTAATTTTTCTACAATATTTAGTAGTGTTCTTTTAGGCCCTGTAGCTTCAATAAGCGGTAATCCAGCAATAGTATGCAGGCGGTGAGGAACACCAGCAATTCTAGCTGCAATCATTGAAACTGTACCTGCCTTAGGGGTGTGAGAGTGAACAATAAAAGGTTTTTCTTTTTTAAATATACGGTATAGTTTCCAAAGTGAATCTAAATCTTGAAAAGGCGTGATTTTTCGAGTCATTTTAACCGCTATGGTTGGTATGTTTTCTGATTTAGAAAACAAATCAAGTTGATTTTCAGTGTTTGAAGAAACTCCAATAACGTCGAAATTATTGGACATAAATTTTAGTTGGCCTTGCAATAAGCGACTAAGGGATATAGGAACAGTTGTTACTCTAATAATTTTCTTTTTCATTTGAGGTTATTTAATCAAAAAATAAATGCTGCCATCAAATATAGAAAAGTAACCTTAGCGTTTTTTAATTTGTCTGTCTACTAGCACTTTTTTAAGGTGAAGTGTACAGAATTAATTTTTGTTATAAATCTATTATAATTCCATATTCGTTAAGTTATAAAATTATTAATCCTTGGGTGTGTTCAATATTACCGATTAATAGTTTCTTTGTGGTGTTTATTACTCAAATTAATTTGTAAGTTTTGTTTTTTATTTCAACTTGTATAACCTTTTGCTTTGCTGGAGATTGTAGTTTTAATAATATATGTGCTATAATCAAATATAAGTAACATTATTGCATGTTTGTGTTAATTATTTAAAAATGAGTTAATTGTATTTTGTCGAATTTTTATTTCATGAAGAATATTTCTATAAACAATTGTAATACAATACTTTATGATGTGTAGAGGATTTAATCCTTTAATTGTAGGAATTATTAAATGTTGAAAAAACACAATAACATGTATCTATAAGACACTGAAAAATAGACGTTTATACGTATTTTTGTGATTGTTATATGTTAAATTATAATTGATGAAGTCTAAAACATGTATTTGTGCGTAATTATAAATGTTGATTTTTATCTAGACCTTGTTTTTCGTCCAAGAAAAATTACTTTTAATCGTATTTTTAAAAATTAATTTACGTTTTATCGAATAAAGCAATCTTTTTAACGATTATTTTGTATTATATTTTATAACTTTATCAAATGTTAATTTATCACACCAAGCTTATTGCAATTATGAAAACTATTTTAAACCCAATTTTATTATTTCTATTTATCTTCACTTTATCTTGTAATAATGAAGAACTTTTTGTTGAAGATATTACCCAGGAAAAAGAAGAAGAAACTAATGATAAATCTGAAGAAGATATAATTGAAGAAGCCACAGCGCCTTGTGATTTTCTTTTAAGCCAAGTAGAAGCTGGCAGTGAGATCGTAATTGATTGTTTGATGGATTTGGAAGGTGAAGTGGTTACTTTGCCAAGTAATACTTCTATCGTTTACGCCGGAGGTGATATAACAAATGGTGAATTAAAGTTTGCCGGTGAAGGAGTAATTTCAGGGGAATTATTAAATAAAGATCTTGTTATCAGTGGTAATTCTATTAAATTAAAGGAAGATGAGTTCACTTTTATTCCTGAACGATGGGGTATTGTGGAAGGTGAAGTTTCTAAAGAAGTTGCCTATAAAAACCATTTAATTATTCAGGAAATTATTGATCTAATTCATAAAATGGATATTAGTACATTTAAAATTGACAAAATGGATGCCTACTTTAATACAATTAGAGAACCTAGTGCAGCTAATTTATCTCCCATTATAACTTTGCCATCTAATTTTCATTTAAAAATGTCTGAAAATACATTTTTAAGAGTATTTCCTATTGATGATCATCAAAGCTCTATTGCCATAAGAATATATTTAGAGAATGATATTACTGTTTCTGGAGGGAATTTGATAGGAGATAGGAAACAAAGAGGGGGACTAGATGGCGGGCTTTCTCTTTTCGAAATAAAAGGTGGTCAAAATATAAATGTTGATCATGTAACCATGAATTTTTCTGCATATACAGGTTTAACTATCAATAGTTTTTTATTTGAAGGAAATCCGGATTATGTGCCTAGTTTAAATGTTACAATATCAAATTGTAATTTTGACTCAAATAGAGCAAATAATTTATCCATAACAGATGGTAAAGGCATTATAATTGAAAATTGTACATCATTTAACGCAGGTAATGATTTGAATGCTGGATATGGTCTTTCAGAAGGTGTAGCTCCTAAAGTAGGCATTATTGTTGAGGCTGATGCAGGACAGGTTGTAGAGAATGTTATTATTAGAGGTAATACTGTTGATAAAACAGTGAATCATTCAATTTTATCTGCAGGAAGTGAAAACGTAACTATACAAGGAAATACAACTGATGGTTCTATTGGGTGGACAACAACAAGAGGCTGTAAAATTATTGATAATATTACAGATGGAGAAATTTTTGGAGGATTCTCTTCTGGTGAGGTTATAGAAAGTAGAGATAATGAAATTTCTGGTAATACAATTAAAAGTGCAGCTACAGGGATATCAGCTTCTAATGATGATATTTTAATTTATAACAATACTATTATTGATTGTAAAATTGGATTGATGTTAAGAGGTTTAATTAATTCTAAAGTTTATAATAATACAATTAAAAGTGATATTATAGATGCATTTGGAATTAATGCACAACAGTTTGTAGATAATGTTACAATTAACAATAATACAATACAAATGTCTAATGTTAATAGCAGGCCATTTTATTGGACAAGTGTAAATAATGATGAAAAATATTCAGAGTATAAAGTTTATTTTAAGGATAACCATTTTGAATGTACTGCTCCAGGCTCAATGGTTAGAGGTACAGGTTATGAAATTGTAAACAATAATTTTGTAGGTGAAGGTCTAGGTTTAACTGATATGAATAATGTTTTGCTTGCCAATAATTCCTTTAAAAATAACTCAGGTAATTGTATAAGTATTAATAAATACGACTCTTCAAAAAATATAATAGTAAAAGACAATGTACTTGAAAATTCTAGTACGGAAAGATTAAGTGCTTATGGAATTTTAATCCATACAGTTGGTAATAATGCTACAATTGAAAATAGTAATATAACATTAGAAAATAATAATATTAGTGTTACAGGTGTGAATTATGGTATCCATTCAACAAATTTTGATGGTATGACTATTATTGATAACATAATAAAAAATACAGATAGGGAATCTATTTACTTTAGGGGAGATGATTCTAGTATTATAAATAACCAAATTAAATCTGTTGATATAGATGGTAACGGGAACTCCGTGAGTGGAAATAATTAATTGAATAAATAAATAGAAATAGTTCCAAAAAATGAAAGTCACCTAAAACCATTGTTTTAGGTGACTTTTTTTATGAATCAATTTGAATTCACGCAGATTTTAGGATAGTGTCTTTTTAGGATTGGGAAAGACTCCTATTATGCTTTTAAATATTTAAAGTATTCTTTACGATTCTAAATTTCCCGCTTTTTTCAACTTCAATAAAGTCAACATATTTAATTTCAATAGTAATTTTAGAACCTAATCGATCTCTTAAATTTTTTATAAAAATGGCTTCATTTTTTTTGTCAAAAATAAGATTCTCTTTTTCTATTAATACTAGTATTTTGTCAGGAACTTTTTGATGAATTTGAAACTTAATAACTCCATGAACTCCTTTCAAACAGTTTGAAATATTACCTAGATTGATTTTGCCCATCTCTTCAGAATAAATAAAATCAGAAACTCTACCCAAAATTTGTTTTACTATTGGGTTATTATTTCCACAGGTACATAGGTCTTCACTTATCTCAATGGTGTCACCAATATCATATCGTATTAAAGGTGTTCCATGTGTATTAAACGAAGTCACCACAAGCCTTCCTTTATTTACAGGTTGATCATTCTTGTTTAACACCTCAAAAACACCACTTTGTAACTCTAGGTGTAATTTTTTGTTTTTACATTCTGTTATAAATGGAGCGCCTTCAGAAGAGGCATATTGATTATATAAATTTGTTTTAAAATAACCTTCTAAAACCTTTCGAATGTCGTCTGTTATAGTTTCTGCTGTAGGGAATATTGCTATAATAGTTTTTGGAGGAAATTCAATATTATTTTTAATTCCATATTTGGCAATTTCATACATAGTAGATGGAAATCCCACCATGTATTTTGGCTTGTATAAAATTAAGTTCTTTATGTAAAATTCTAAATAATTATTATGAATATGGAAAGTGGAGTAGTAGCGTACGTTATATATGTTATCTGTTTTCCAAAATCTGTTTTTTTTAACATCATTTTTAGATAACAGATTTTTTCCACTAAACCAGGCTGTTTTTTCGCCTAAATTGTAGCCAAAGTTATTTCTAAAATTGTCTAAAATGGCAAACCTTTCTTGGACGTCTTTGTGGGTATAAATAACCTCTAGAGATTTACCCGTGGTACCCCCTGTTTTAGATATTACACCGTTTTTTTTATTTATAGTATAGGTTTGGTTAATATTTTTTCTTAATGTTTCTTTATTTAATATAGGTAATTGTTGAATATTGTCTAATTCCTCAGGGGTTTCAATATTGCTAAATAATTCATTATAAAATTTCGAATTTTTATTTACGTACTGTATAAATAGTTTATATTTTGCTTTCTGTATTTTTTTTAATTCATCAAGCGATAAATTTCTGTTTTCTAAATATTGTTTTCTATAGCTTTTGTAAAAACTACCGTATCGCTTTTTATATGAGATGATATTAAATAATGATATAATGATATTTTGTATTATATGTGGGGACCTGTCATAAATTTTATCCTTTATATTATCCATATTAATTAAGTGTTTGTTTTAAATAAAAATTTTGAACTATTTCTGTGTTTTTATAAATATCATAGCCCTTGTTTTTTATCAACTCAAAATTATCTTTTTTCGTTTCCGATTTTTTTTGTAAAATTTTATCAACCCAAACCTCTGGTTCAATGTCAATAGGTAAGTATGTTATATCGTTGGTTAATAATACTTCCTTGGTTATTTTTTCAGAGGCAAAGACTTTCAGTCCTGCAGTTTGAGCTTCAATTAAGGTAACCGGAAGTCCCTCATAAAATGAAGGAAAAACAAATACATCCATCATTTGAAACAATTCAGGTATATCAGTTCTTACTCCTAAAAATTGTACATTGTGTTCTATAGACAAGCTTTTAACTTCTGCCTCCAATTTTTGCCTCATTGGTCCGTCTCCAACTAGAAATAAAACACTGTTAGGGTTTTTAAGTAATAAACTTTTAAATATTCTAAATAAATAAAGATGATTTTTTTGACTCGAAAACCGGCCTACATGTCCAATCACTAATTTGTTTTCTACATTGTATTTATTTTTATAGGTAGCACTAGTTTTGGGGTTATATCTAAATTTTTGGGCATCAATTGCATTATTCATTATGGTAAATGTACTTTTTTCTCCAAACAGCCATTTTCCAGCTTTTTCTCCACAAGAAAAATAATGCGTAGCATAATTACCTATCTTTTTTTTAAGTTGGTATTTAATTATTTTTTTAAAATTTTCTTTTATTGATTCTTTCTTTTGAAAGATATCTATGATGTTTATGGGTTCTATAGCGATGTGTGCATGAGCAATACGGCATGGGATATTTAGTTCTTGTGCTATTTTTAACGGAAAACAACTAAAAGTATTTAGGTGAGAATGCACAATTTTGTACTGTTTATTTTTTTTTAAAAAATCCCGTAACTCATTGTAGTAGCCTTTTGCAAACAAAGGGTTTATAGGGTTTAGTTTGTAGATATTACCTCCTAAACTTATAATTTCATCGTCAAAAGCGCCCTTTTCTTTCCTATGCACAATAAAATCAAATTGAATTTTAGTACGATCTAGAGCTCTATAATAATTCATTATCATAGACTCTGCACCACCTCTGTTCATTATCGTAAAAACCTGTAAAACTCTAATTACCTGCACACTAATTATTTTTTTGTTTTATATAAAATGTAGATATGTAACATAACGCCAAATGGTATAGCTAATACTGTAAGCATTTTGCGTGGAGATTCTGATATAAATGCAGTGTTTTTATTAAATATTGAACTGGATACATAATGAATGGCGTTTTTAAATCTATCCTTAAAAGATTTGCCTAATTGCATTCTACTCTTTCTTGAAAAAGCGAATCCTTTTGGGTGTCGTCTATATTGTTTCAATATATTAAGGCTTGATCCATCTTCCATATATTCAACAATACAAAACACAGCGTTAGTTGTGAGTAATTTGTATTGTTGATCGATTAATTGATATAAGTATCCTAAGGGGACAAACCGTTCTTCTTTATAAATTGGATAGGGTGGGAATTGCTTAACAATAGCTGTTTTATACACCAATTTTTTATCCCCTTTTACATGATGTTTATTATATAAATCGTAAAGTGTGCTTTGTGTAATATTTTCTGGTATTTTAGACCCTATGATATTATCGTTCTTATCAGCGTCTAACCCTACAATTCCAGCTATACTATCATCAAATTCAATTTGCTTCCATAATTCAAGAATGTTCATAACAGCATTCTCTGCAGCCCAATCATCACTATCAATACACATGTTTAAAGGCGTATCAATTAATTTATATGCTGTGTTATGAGCGCCATGCATACCTTGATTCTCTTGATAGTGATATATAATATCTATTTTTTTTTCGTCAACCCAAGAATTTACTAACTGTTTAGTATTATCTGTTGATCCATCATCAATTATGAGCCAAATAAAATTTTTATTATTCTGACTAATTAAACTATTGTAACATTGATGCAAACAATATGCTCTGTTAAAAGTTGGGGTAAAAATGGTTAGTGTTTTCATTTATTAGATAGGAATAATGTAAGAGAAGGTATAACTGATAGGTATATTTAGATAAATAATTTTGGCTGGATTAGTGGTTCAAATACCATTAAAGTGTCTATATAAAACAAAATTTTTATAAAGTTATATTAATTATTATTTGACTAATCTTTTAACGCGGCAAGCTTGAAGAAAAGCTAATTTGTTATTGGCTACATTTGTAAATAATTTCTTTTTTCCTTTTAGATTGTTGGTGCTAATAGGATAGTTATGATTGGATTTTAAGGTGTTAATAATTTCAATTATAAATTCTGTGCTATAATTGAATCTGAAGAGACTAAACATAAGTCCGTATAAAAAGTGATTCAACCAATTACTAAAAGCCACTTTTTTTTCATCTTCATCTATATTTGAAATAAATTGTTTAAGATCATTAGCCACAATTACACTAGCATTAGCTAAATTTTGAAGATGAATTTCAGATCTAGAATTCATCAAGCTAGTAGGATTTTCAAGATAATTATAACAAATAATATCGAGTGTTTTAAGTTTTTTTATGACACTTAAAAGACGTAAACTAAAGTGAAAATCTTCAGGACCTCTAACATCTTCCCTAAAAGTAATATTATTATCTTTTAAAATAGATTTTTTAATAAGTTTACACCAAATCGTATTAGTATAATATTTTTTCTCAAGGGATTGAATAGGGCTGAGAACTTCATTTAAATAAGTAGTTTTTGAAATAATATCACCATTTTCAGTAACTGATTGGTATCCAAAAACATACATGTCAAGTTGACTTTCTAATTCCTTTACGAGGGTTTTGCCCACGTTTGGAACCAAATAATCATCAGCATCAATAAACCAAATATATTCGCCTTTCGCATAAGATAAACCATAGTTTCTTGTATGGCCTGGACCGGCATTTTCTTTAGTAAAATATCTTATACCTAAAATTTCTTTTTCAAGATTTAAACAAATTTTTTCAGATTGATCTGTTGATCCATCATTTACCAAAATTATTTCAAAATTACCCTCCTTGAAATTTTGATTAATAATAGATTCAACACAATTTTTAATTTGTTTTTCAGCATTATATATCGGTATTATTATACTTAATTGCATAGTTTTTATGTGTTAGATTTAATACTATTTATTGTTTTATTTTGTTTTTAATTCTTTTTAATGCTTTCATCTTAACTAATTAGGTACATAAAATAAGTGAAACTGAAATATAATAAAATCACTTTGCCTAAGACGATATGTTGATTTTTGAAAAATTGTTGCTTTAGAAAAGGATAAATAATAATCAACCCCATCATAAACCACGACAAATATGCAAACCTATTTGAAAAGTTAGCTCTAATAACTAAAATCCAAAAGGCATTACATATGGTGTAAGTGATAAATAATTGGTGATAAATTTTATCATTAAATTTTCTTTTAAATATAAAATACCATCCAGCAAATATTGCTCCAGCTCCATATATTAAGAAATCCCAACGAAAACCTGTTCTCGAAAATGTTCCTGCCTTAGCTTCAGTAGTTAAATAAGATAATCTATCACCACCAAAGCCCAAACTAGCAAAAGTAGATTCCCAAAAGCCACCAAGAATTAATGACAATGGAATCGCTGCAAACCAACCATAAATAAAAACTTTTGGTTTGTTATAAAAAACAGATATCGTATAGGCTAAAATGGGTAGAACAACGGTTTGGTGGGTATAACTAGCAATAATAAAAATAATAATCATTAAAGGTTTTTTTCTTCTGTATGAAACTCCAAGAAGAAAAAGCGAGGTAGCCATACCATTACGCATACCATTAACACCGTAAGTCCAGAAAGAAAAGGAAACTAAAAATAACAAAAAACTATAATACCAATATTCTTTAAAAAGTTCTTTTGATATTCTATACATTGGCCATATATAAATTATTGTACAAAGAGCAAAATAGGCCTTTATTGTCATGACGCTTGAACAGAATTTTGTAAAATAATTAAAAAACACATCTTTATCAGTGTTAGCAGGAGCTCCAGCTGCGTATTTATTAAATAAAACCGTGTAATTTACCATGTCACCAAAATATTTACTATAAGGTCGTAAACCCATAAAAAGTAAAACAAATATTAATAATGTATAACCCGACACCCTTATAAATGCAATATTTTTCTTATCCCAAAGTGATAAAATATAACTATGAAATAATGTAAACAAAACCAAAAACAAACAGAAGTGTATGAATATGTCATAATAATATTTCGGGTTAATACTAAACATGGAGAAATGATTTAATGGTTATTATTTGTTTATTACTCATAAACAAAAATATTACCGCATATAATTATTAATATTTTCTATTTTAATTAGTTTGATTTCCTTTTTTTATAATTCTAGCGGGATTACCTACTGCAACCGCGTTATCAGGAACATCCTTTACAACAACGGCTCCAGCCCCTATAATACAATTGTTGCCTATGGTTATTCCGCCTATTATTGTACAATTAGAATACAATTTAACATTATGACCAATTATTGGCCTTTCTCCATCTTTTTCCCCTATAGTTACTAATTGATTTATATATAAGTTTTTCCCAATACTTTTGGCGTTAATAATGGAACTGTAGGGATGGGCTAAAATAACACCACCATCAATATTTGAATTAATATCTATGGTCAATCTATTTTCTTTTGGGTAAAACAACCTAAGAATATTAGTGAAAAATCCTCTAGTTCTAAAGTAAAATAAAGTCCTAAAATATTTACTCTCTGCTAAACTAGCTGTTAAATCGTAAGCCATATGTAAACTGGATTTTCGCTTAGGTTTTAAAGCGTATATGTCTTCAATTATTAATTCTTTGTTTTTATGATTTAAGAATAATAACCAGTGCGGCAAGAAAAATAATTGATGTATAATTTGAAGGATTTTCATAGCTTTTTATTTAAAATTTGATTATCCCATAGTGTCATAATTTTGTTAAGACTATAATCATTAATAGTATTGTAAGCGTTAGTTGCTAATTTTATTCTTAAGGATTCATTCGTTGTGAGTTCTATTAATTTATCGACAAATTCTTTATTGTTTTTATCCTCAACTAATATTCCATCAAAATTATTTTTTAAAATATTTCTAGGACCAGTAGGGCAGTTGAACGAGATAATTGGTAAGCCACAAGATTTAGCTTCTAATAGTACCATTGGAAAACATTCAGCTTCAGAGGTCATTAAATATAGGCCGTTTTCATACATTTTAGTTTTTAAGGAGTTTGTTGAGGGTTTTATTTCAACAAAGTTTGAAAGCTCTAATTTTTTTATTTTTTCATTTAGAGCTTTTACGTATTTTTCTTCGCCATCACCATAAATTTCTAATTTCCAGTCTGTATTGTTTTTTACAAATAGAGACCATATATCTATAAGTGTATCAAACCTTTTTACTTGAGCTATCCTACCGGCCGACATTGCAATATGCTTTCTACCTTGAAATTTTAGGTCATCTTTTATATCGATGTCTATAGGATTGGGTATTACAGCTATATTATCATTTTTATAAAATGTTCGTTCTTCTGGACTCAAAACAATTAAAGTATCTAATTTTGATTGAATTTTTTCTTCAAATTTTTTGAAAACTGATTGTTTTTGTTTTGAAATATGAAACTTTGAAAAATGAAATTCTTTAATAAATTTTGCTTTCGTAATTAATAATGGGAAAAAAAAAGTAACAGGTATATGGTTCGCAATAATTATAAAATCAGGTTTTATATTGCTGATTTTTTTTTGTAATAAAACTAAATTTTTGAAAATTCTGATTAAATTTTTCCGTTTGAAATAGCTTGTATTTCTATCATAATTTATAGATAAATCGTGTAACCTAACTTTTTTGTCTAAAGGGTAAAATGAAGGTTTGCCTTTTTGTTCTGTGGTTATAATATCCACCTGGTAGGATTTAACTGAAACCCAATAATTTGACTTCAAATAAATCAAACTATTGATTCCTCCAATTTCAGAAACTTGATCAGTTAATATTATAATTTTTTTTACCATTTAATTTTATATCATTATAATTTCTAGCAATAAATTTACTTTATTAGAGAGACAAATAATTCATCCCATTGTTTAACAATATTTTCAGGCAGATATCTTTTTACGTTTGTTTTAGCTTGTTTGCCCATTTCCAGCCTTAAATTCTCATTTTCTATGAGTTTAAATAAGGCTGCACTAAATTCTTGTACATCACCATTTTTAATTAAAATACCGTCTTTATTTTCAGTAATAATATCCGAAGGGCCACATGGACAATCAAAAGAAATAGGAGGGACTCCACAAGACATGGCTTCTATAAGCACCATACCGAAACCCTCATATCTTGACGATAATACGTGTATTGATGCTTCCATGAACTTTTCTTTTATATTTTTTTCTGGCTTGTAAAATGTTACATTTTTTTCAATATTCAGTTTATTAGCTAACTCTTTTAAATTATGATCTTTATTAGGGGCGCCGTAAATTTCTAAACACCAATCAGGATGTTTTTTTATAACAATTTGCCAAATTTTTAATAATCGATCATATCCTTTTTGATAGCAATGCTTACCAACGGCAATGACTTTTTTATTTTTAAGTAAGGCACTTTCTTCAGGGTAAAATGATAATGGGTTTGAAATCACTTTTACATTTTGGTTTTTCCATTCAGATACATTACTTTTTGTTAATACAACAAAGGCATCATATGCGTTAGCTCCATAATCCATTATTGCATTTTTTGTTAGGATTTGTAGCTTATTTATTAAGTTTGATTTTGTATTAGATCCAACAATAACCCTAGACACATGCCGCTCATAAACCATAGGGCATGGTTTTTTAATAATTTTAGGGATTAAAAAACCTTTTTGACCATCATCACAGACACTTATAATATCTGGATTAATTAACTTCACTTTTTCTCGAATACCTTTAATATAGTCAAATAGATATTTAATTTTATTAGATGAAATGCTTAAATTATGATGAATAATTTTTGGGCTAAAATCATAAAACAAATTTTCAGTACGATCATTTAATGTTAGAATATGAACTTCATAACCCATTTTTTCTGCTAGGAAACTAGCCTTGATTGATAAAACACGTTCTAGTCCACCTGAATTAGAAATTTGATTGGTTATATATAATAATTTAGTCATAACTAACTTTCAAGGCTTTATCAAGATATTCTTTTGAAGCAGTAATTAACTTATTAAGTTTATTTTCAACTTCTATATAGTTTATAGTGTTTATTTTATGAGAATTAGCCATTTCTGAATTTAAAATTAATAAATCTTCTAGATTTAAAGACTGCAACATATCTCTCATTCTAGTGTTAATTTTTTCCATTCTATTAAAAACAACAAAATCTTTTTGAAAAATAATTGAAAAGGCAACGGCATGAAAACTATTTGCAATTACAAATTTTGCGTTTTTCATTAAGGATAGAAACACATCAGGGCCATTTAAAAAATAGTTTTTGTCGGCATAATTTATCAACTCATTTACGGTAATAATTTTCCAACCATATTTTTGTTTTAAATTAAGTGCCATTGTTTTAATTAAGGGATTGGAATCAAAATCATAAATAAAAATATAATCCTGCTCTACTATTTTTTTATTCTCTAACAACTTCCAATCAGAAGGATTTAATAAAAACACCGGGTCTAATACTTGATGTACGTTGCTAACTCCTAAATCTTCAAGAATTTTTTTACCCGAAGATTCTCTAACAGATATATAATTTAATCGAGATACTTTTTCTTTTACAAAACCTTTAATGTCGTCTTCTAATTTATCTATAGCAAAACTAGCAGCATAAGATAGTTTCAATTTTTCATTAGGAACAAAATCTAGATAAAAGGCAGGGTCTTTTCCATTTTCAAAATAAGAATTCCATATTTGATCACTACCACAAATATAGGCGTCTGCCAACGGTAGGTTGTTTTTTAGCTCTTCATTAGTTTTATATAAATTTTCTGTTGATTTAATAAATTGCTTAGAAAAGGCATCAAATCTTTTCTTGCGTTTTAGATTAATTAATCTTTTAGGAAGCTTTAGCGTTAAATAAACAGCTCTAAAGATTGTGTTTTTTTTAAAAAATGGATGACCAACCGAATCCATTTTAAAATGATTACTTAAATATGAAGGTTTGTAATGTATAGTTTCTGCATCATGACCAAGCTGTTCAAGGTACTTAATTAAAGCGTATTCTTGAAGACTTGCTCCATGATTATAAACTTCATGGCAGGTAATGGTTTTTATTATCATAATTATAAATTCTTAAACTATAATTAGCTAAATGGTATCAAATAAATCGTAAACCAACCTAAGAGTTTTTTCTTTTTCATTATCCTCTTGATGTTTTAAATTATGAATTAGGGTGTTTTTAAAATCATTATTATCGATTATTCTTTTTAAACCATTAGCTATATCTATGGGGGTCATATTTACTATGAGCCCTGTTTTTTCTTGTTTTAGAATGGAGTGAGCTGTAGGGAAATTAGTGGTAACAATGGGTTTACATAAAAGTCCAGCTTCTATAATTGTTCTGCCTAATCCCTCAAACCATGAGCTCTGTAAATAAATATCGGCAGCTTTTATATAAGGGTATGGATTGTCTCTAAAACCTAATAATGTACAATTTTCACTCATCATATTGGTTTCTATTTCATTTTCCAAAAAAGCCCTTTCTGGACCTTCTCCTATAATATAAAGATGTATTTTTTTTGAATTCTCATTAGTTAAAATTTTCATGGCTCTAATAGCAAGTTCAAATCCTTTTTGTTTTGCTAGTCTACCTACAGAAACAATATTTATGCAATTATCACAAAATGTATCTTTTTTAGGTAGCTCTGCACGATTTGTAATTTCATCTGGGTCAATTATATTTCTTATAGAAATAACCTGTTCATTGGGTAGAAATTGTTGCATGGATTCTTTTACAAAATCTGAAACGCCAACAACTTTATTGAAATTTTTATATAAATCCAAATCCATTTTCCAATTATAGCCTGCTTTTTTGTAATCAATATTTACCCAAGCTAGTTTTTTAACTGCATTTATCTTTTGAGACACGTAGTAAGTAGCAAAACCTTGTCCCCAAGCAATAGCTAGATCGTAAGCTTCTTCGTTTTTAGGTATTTTAGAATTAATACTTTTCCAAAATAATTGAGCATTATGGTTTTTATTTTTTATATCTAAAAACCTTAATAATTTAAATTTTATGCGCTCAAAAGCACCAATATTAACATCTGCATGTTTTATATCAATTCCTTGTGGAACAAATTTTTCAAATTCACCACCTTTTACAAATACCATGAGATTGATATCGTATCTACTTAAGTCAATATTATTAAGTAAACTTAATAAACTTTTTTCAGCACCTCCACAATGCAATGATTCAACAAAAAATAAGATTTTTTTCATTTCTTTTTCCGTTTAAACATGTTTAGAATCAACGTTTTTTCATAATTATTCATTAAAAAATAGTATGTTGTTATTAAATAAAGCGATGCATAAACAACAATGCCAAAAACAAAAGAAAACCATGAATTTAGATTGAATTTAGAGATGACATAATAAAAAACAGATGTTAAAATTATAAATACAATCAAAGAAGATAAAAGGCATTCTTTAAAGAATAAAAATATCTTAAAATCAAATTTTTTTCTATAATAGAAATTCATAATAATACTGTTTATAGCCATAGCTAATACAAGCGGTATAACGACTCCAAAAATCCCATAAACTTTGGTTAAAAGAAAACTTAAAGCAATTGCAATTGTTACCGTTAAAGCACTTATAATTGATTTATATCTATTTAATCTTTTAGCTTCAAGTATAGAATTTCCAAAAGACTGTATTAAAGGCAGTGTTAGAACAGACATGTATAATAGAGCTACAGCCCACGATTGTATATAAGCTTCGCCTACCCAAAGAGAGATAAATGCTCTCCCGAATAAAATAAAACCACTTATTACTAAAAGTAATATAAATGTATTTAGCCTTCCAATTTTTATCATGGCTTCTGTTAAATCAATCCCACTGCTTTTTCTTACAACCATTTGGGTAGCTCTAGGGATTAAAACACTATTAATTCCAGAAGCAAATGCACCATAATAACCGCCTAGCATCACACCTATACCGTATATTGCAACCGTTGTAGTATCTGTGTTAATTCCTAGTATGATTTGGCCGGTATTCCATTGAAATTTAAAGACGATGGCAAATAAAAACACCCATATGGAGTAATTAAAAATATCCTTTACTAGTTTTTTGTTAAATAGCTTTAGTGGGATTTGAACCCCTAGCTTTTTTCTAACAAATATTGCAGATACTATTATTATCATAAGAGTTAAAACGGTATCAATAACTACAATACTTATACCTTTTCCTCCCATTAATAAAGCACAGAAAATGACTATTGCTCTAACTATGTATTTAATAATTGACAGCAAATTAGGAAACACAAAGCTTTCGTAACCACTACATATAGCCGAAAAAGCTCCACCAGGTAAAGCTATAGCAATGTTTCCTACCAAAATAATAAACATGATTTTACCTATTCTTAACTCTTCTGTTGTTAACGAATCAGCAAAAACGGAGTCCAATTTAAAATACAAGAAGTATCCTATAATGGTTAAAACTAAAGAAATTACTATGTAAATCCACATTGTAGTTCCCAAAAACTCTTGCTCTCCTTGTTTATCATTTTTAGCCTTATATTTGGCAACGTACCTGATAATAGCATTATTAATCCCAAGGTTCATTAAACCAAGATATCCTACAAAAGAACCAATTAGAATATATACACCGTACTCCGAATCGCCCAAATTTTTAATAATAAAAGGGGTAAGGAGTAATCCTACTATATTTGTTAAAACAATTTTTATATAAGTTAAAACGGCTCCTTTTTTTAATTGACTCAAAATATAGGGTAGATTTTAGTTTTAAAATTGTTATAATTTTCCATGAACATACTCCTTTAAAATTCCTTTTACATCATATAAAATACCCTTAGGTTTTAATAATTTGCTTAAGTTTTCCTGTAAAAACTCCTGATGAGCAACGGTTAAAACTATGGCGTCAAATTTTTCATTGGGCAATTGTTTTACAGTATCTAGATTATATTCATGTTTTACTTCATTCGGGTTTGCCCAAGGGTCGTAGATAGTAACATTCGTTCCGTAGCTTTTAAGTTGATTTATGACATCAACTGCCTTGGTATTTCTAACATCTGGACAATTCTCTTTAAATGTAATCCCTAAAGCCAAGATATTAGCTCCTTTAATACGGATATCATTTTTAACCATTAATTTGATGACTTCTGAAGCAACATATTGCCCCATGCTATCATTTACACGACGTCCGGCTAAAATGATTTCAGGATGATACCCAACTTCTTGTGCTTTTTGCGCTAAATAATAAGGGTCTACACCAATACAATGCCCACCAACAAGTCCAGGTTTAAATGGTAAGAAATTCCATTTAGTACCAGCAGCCTCCAAAACGGCATGTGTGTCAATATCCATTAAATTGAATATTTTTGCTAATTCGTTAACAAAAGCAATATTAATATCACGTTGCGAATTCTCAATCACTTTTGCAGCTTCAGCTACTTTTATAGTAGGAGCTAGGTGGGTGCCAGCGGTAATAACACTTGCATATAACGCATCCACTTTTTTACCAATTTCCGGCGTTGATCCTGCGGTAACTTTCAAAATTTTATCAACAGTATGCAATTTATCACCAGGATTAATACGCTCTGGGGAGTAACCAGCATAAAAGTCTTTATTGAATTTTAATCCACTAATTTTTTCAAGAACAGGGACACATTCATCTTCAGTAACACCAGGGTAAACAGTAGACTCATAAATAACAATATCTCCTTTTTTTAATACTTTGGCCACCGTTTCGCTAGACTTATAAAGTGGTGTTAAATCTGGTCTGTTGTTTTTGTCTATCGGTGTAGGTACAGTTACTACATAATAATTGCAGTCTGCAATATCATCTAAATTTGAAGAACAATAAAGACCTAAAGTATCATCGGAAGTTGTCTTTAATACAGATTGTAATACCTCTTTTTCAACTTCTAAGGTAGCATCAATACCTTTTTGTAATTCAGCAACTCTTTCATTGTTTATATCAAACCCTACAACAGCATATTTTGTTCCAAAAAGGCGAGCAAGTGGTAAGCCAACATACCCAAGACCTATAACTGCAATTTTCTCTTTACTCATAATTATTGTCCTATTGAATAGTATTCAAATCCAATTTTTTCCATCTCCGATTTTTCTAAGATATTCCTACCGTCAAAAATGAAGGCTGGTTTTTTCATATCGGCATAGATTTTTTTCCAATCGTATGTTTTAAATTCATCCCATTCTGTCATAATAGCCACCGCATGGGCATCTTTCAATGCGTCGTATGGTGACGATGATGTACTAACACCAGCTTCATTTTCATCTTCAGTTCTGGTATTTAAATAATTTAAATCGGTTTGAATTTTATTATGAGGTACCTTAGGGTCGTAAACAGATATGTTTGCCTGTTCATTTAACAAATGATCTGTAACATAAATAGCAGCCGACTCCCTGGTATCGTTTGTGTCTTTTTTAAAAGCCCATCCTAGCATTCCTATTTTTTTTCCGGAAACCGTGTTGTATAGAGTTTTTATTAGACGGTCTGAAAAACGTCTTTTCTGATGATCATTCATTAGTATGACCTGTTCCCAGTAGTCAGCGACTTCATTTAAACCATAACTTTTTGCAATATAAACAAGGTTTAAAATATCTTTTTGAAAACAAGAACCTCCAAAACCAACTGAGGCATGTAAAAACTTAGATCCAATTCTAGAGTCCATACCTATTGCTTTAGCAACTTCATTGACATTAGCTCCAGTTTGTTCACATAATTCAGAAATAGAATTTATTGAAGAAATACGTTGCGCTAAAAAGGCATTGGCTGTTAATTTAGACAACTCGGAAGACCATAAATTGGTTGTCAGAATTTTTTCTTGAGGCACCCAACTTTTGTAAATATTAGCCAGACACTCTATGGCTTCATCAGATTCTCCTCCAATTAAAACACGATCTGGATTTAGTAAATCGTTAACGGCAGTTCCTTCAGCTAAAAATTCAGGATTCGATAAGATATCAAATTTAAAATCACTACCAGAATTGTGTAGTATGCTTTTTATAGTTTCTGCAGTTCTAACAGGTAAAGTCGATTTTTCGACTACAATTTTATCAGTTTTGGCAACTTCTGCAATATTTCTAGCACAAAGCTCGATATATTTTAAATCTGATGCCATTCCTTTTCCTTTACCATAGGTTTTAGTTGGAGTATGTACCGAGATAAAAATCATTTCAGAATTATTGATAGCAGTGTTTATATCTGTAGAAAAAAACAAATTTTTATTTCTGTTAGACTTTATTATTTCAGCCAATCCTGGTTCGAAAATAGGAAGTTTCGATAGGTCTGAATCATTCCATGCCGCAATACGATCTGCATTAATATCAACTATTGTGATATTTATATTTGGGTTGTTTTTAGCTATAACGGCCATTGTAGGGCCGCCTACATAGCCAGCTCCGATACAACAAATGTTTTTTATTTTCATAATTTATTTTAAGTTGTCCCAATACCAAGTCACAGCTTCTTTTAAACCGTTACTTATATCAAATTCAGGGTTGTAATTCAGTAATTTTTTTGCTTTATCAATAGATGCTAAAGAATGGGGGATATCCCCAACTCTATTATCTCTATATTTTATTTCAATTGTATTAATGTCTTTATCAAATTCTGATAAATAATTTTTTAATAAGGTGGCCAGTTCTATTAAAGTAGTTCTTTCTCCATATGCTACATTATAAACGGTGTTTAATGCATTTTTGTTATCTGTTGTTAATGCCTTAATATTCATTTGAACCACATTATCTATATATGTAAAATCACGAGAATAACTACCGTCTCCGTTTATTACTGGAGATTCGTGGTTTATATATTGTTGGACGAATTTAGGAATAACAGCAGCATAAGCACCATTGGGGTCTTGTCTTTTTCCAAAAACATTGAAATAACGTAATCCAATGGTTTCTAAATTATATGTGCTAGAAAAAATGTCAGCGTAAAGTTCATTAACATATTTAGTAATGGCATATGGAGACAAAGGTTTTCCTATAACGTCTTCAACTTTTGGTAAAGCTTCATGGTCGCCATATGTTGACGAGCTCGCAGCATATACAAAGCGTTGTACTTTAGCGTCTCGAGCAGCAACAAGCATGTTTAAGAAACCAGAAACATTAACGTCGTTTGTTGTAATAGGATCGTTAATAGATCTTGGCACAGAGCCTAAAGCCGCTTCGTGTAAAACATAATCGACACCTTTACAAGCTTTATGGCAGTCTTGAAGATTTCTAATATCACCTTCAATAAGCAAGAAGTTAGGATTGTTTAGAAAAGGGCTTATGTTTTCTTTTTTTCCTGTAGAAAAATTATCTAGGCATATGGTATTAACGTTATTAGTTAGAAGTATTTCACAAAGATTAGATCCTATAAATCCTGCGCCTCCTGTTACTAACACAGTTTTGTTCTGTAGATTTTTAAACATTAATTTGGGTTTTTTAATAACTCGAACAAATATGAAAAAAAATATTTTACTAAAAGATATTATTATACTAAGTAGATGTTTTTCACGATAAAGTGTTTATATTAATTCTGAAATGATTTTAATCGATAAAACAGGTCATACAGCTTGATTTGGACTTTATTTAAGTTTTATGCCAAGCCACTTTATGGTTAACTTTTAAGAATCAACTGTTTAAATATTTGTAAATGTATTCGCATAATTAATAAATGCATTTCGATTTAAAATCTTACAACTAAGAACGAACTCTATTTTAGTACTAAAAATTAAAGTACTAAATATAATACCCCAGGTTTAACGTGGTTTTTTGTCTTGAAATTAATTATTTCCAACTTTAAACATCTAAATGGAGTGAGTTACTTTCGTTAAATAACTAATTTTTCAGTTGTAAATAATCTATAATGTAGTTAACCGATTATTATAACGCTTTTAGCGAATTAAGTAAAATGAAGTGTTAGTGCATGAAAACAATTACTAAATTTACAATGTTAAATACAAATTTGAATTGATTAATAGCCCGTTAATTTATTTGTGTTAAAATAATAGATATTTAAAACTCTCTATAAATATCTTAAAACAATTTAAGGTTGTGATTTTTTAATACAATAACGGTAATAACAATTTACGATTTGGTTTTAAATGAAAGGGGAATTCAACCACATTTTTTATTTTATCAATTATCGTAGACCAATATACTATGAGAGATTAGTGTATGGAAAAAACTGTAAATAATTAATTTGATAAATAAAAGTTTTAATGCTTACTAAAACAAAAATATACTTGTCATCCCCTCATATGGGAGGCTCAGAACAAAAGTTTGTTACTGAAGCTTTCGATACTAATTGGATAGCCCCATTAGGACCAAATGTTGATGGTTTTGAAAACGACATAAAACATTATTTAGGTAACAATAAAGAGGTTGCTGTTTTAAGTTCTGGAACAGCTTCAATTCATTTAGCTTTAGAGTTGTTACAAGTTTCACATGGCGATGAAGTATTATGCCAAAGTTTTACTTTTTCAGCATCAGCAAATCCTATTATCTATCAAGGAGCTACACCTGTTTTTATTGATAGCGAACCAGGTTCTTGGAATATGTGTCCTGAATTATTAGAGATTGCGATTCAAGATAGAATCGAGAAATATAAAAAACCTAAAGCAATAATCGCGGTGCATTTATATGGTATGCCTTATAATGCAAGTGAAATAAATAGGATTGCTCAAAAATATGAAATTCCTGTTATCGAAGATAGTGCAGAAGCTTTAGGTAGTACATATTACAATCAAGCCTGCGGAACACTTTCTGACATTGGAATCTTATCATTTAATGGGAATAAAATCATAACCACCTCAGGCGGCGGTGCTATGATTGTAAATAATAAAGAAACAAAAGACAAAGTTGTTTTTCTTTCTACACAAGCCAGAGACAATGCACCACATTACGAACACACTTCTATTGGTTATAATTATAGAATGAGTAATGTTTTAGCAGGAATTGGTAGAGGTCAAATGGAAGTCTTGGATGATAGAGTACAAGCAAGGCGTAGAAATTTTGCTTTTTATAAAGCAAATTTAGAAAATTTTGAATCTGTAACATTTCAAGAAGAAGGTGAGAACAGTTATTCAAACAGATGGATTACTTGTATAAAAACAGATTCATTTGCTAAAAGGGAACACATAAGATTGGCTTTGCTTGAAGACGATATTGAGTCTAGACCATTATGGAAGCCTATGCATTTACAACCAGTTTTTAAGGATTATCTTCATTTTACAAATGGAGTTTCAGAAGATTTATTTGATAAAGGACTTTGTTTGCCTAGCGGCTCAAATTTAAGTCAAGAAAACTTAGAAAGAATTGTTAGTATAATAATTAAAACCCCAAACTTATGATGAAGAATTACGTTTCATATCTTTCTCATAAATATGCATCAAAATGGTTAGTATTTGGTATCGACCTAAGCTTTGTATTAATAACTTTTTTACTTGCATATTTAATACGTTTTAATTTTACGCTTAATTTTGATTTACAACATCTTATTATGCAACTACCTTTTCTTATGGTTGTTGCTTCATGTAGTTTTTATCTTGTAGGTTCTTTTAAAAGCGTAATTAGACACACGGGGTTCACCGATGTTATTAATTTGTTTAAATCAATTATGCTTATGTCAGGAATTTGCGTGGCACTGGTTTTTTTGAATAGAACAATTAATATTCTTCCCAGTTTTACTATTCCACTTTCAATAATTGTTATGCACGCTTTACTTAGTTTTGTACTGTTAGCATCAAGCCGATTAGTTTTTAAAATGGCGTTTAAATATTTAAACTGTAAATTAAATGCTTCCAAACGTGTTTTAATCTATGGTGCGGCCGATTCAGGTATTGTAACCTACAACGCATTAGTTAGTAATATAAATGCTTCTTTTCAAGTTGTTTCTTTTATAGATGATAATCCTAAGAAAAACGGAAAAAAAATAAATGGTATTCCTATTCTAAATAGCACACAAATTACAAATAGTTATATTGAATTAAATAATATTGATGAAATTGTAGTAGCATCACAATCCCTTACTTCGGTTAAATTAATGCACCTGGTTGATAAGTTAATCGATTCTAACGTGAAGATTACTAAAGTGCCACCTATTGAGCAGTGGATAAATGGGGAGTTAAGTACTAAGCAAATAAAACAGGTTCAAATTGAAGACTTGTTAGGTCGTGCACCAATTGAAATTAATAACCCGAATCTTTTAAATGAGTTTAGAGGTGAAACTGTTATTGTTACAGGTGCAGCTGGCTCAATTGGCAGTGAATTAGCAAAACAACTTTCTAATTTTGATGTTAAAGAATTAATTTTAGTTGACCAAGCAGAGTCTCCATTATATGATGTTCAACAAGATTTAAAAAGAGCTGGTAAATATAATTTCACGGCAATTGTAGCCGATATTCGAGATAATTCTCGTCTAGATTCTATTTTTCAAAGACATAAGCCAACAATGGTGTTTCATGCGGCAGCATATAAACATGTTCCCTTAATGGAACAAACTCCATATGAAGCTATTAAAATTAATGTGCACGGTACAAAGCTTTTAGCAGACACAGCTTCAAGATATCATGTTAAAAAGTTTGTTTTTGTTTCTACCGATAAAGCAGTAAACCCAACAAGTGTTATGGGGGCTACAAAAAGAATGGCAGAAATGTATATTAGTTGTCTTCAAAAGGAAAGTAAAACTAAATTCATAACTACAAGATTTGGTAATGTTTTAGGCTCTAACGGTTCTGTAATTCCACTATTTAAAAAACAAATTGAAAATGGAGGCCCTTTAACCTTAACACATCAAGAAATTACAAGATATTTTATGACCATCCCTGAAGCTTCACAGCTAGTTCTTGAAGCAGGAACAATGGGAAAAGGTGGTGAAATCTTTATTTTTGATATGGGTGAATCGGTTAAAATATTTGATTTAGCTAAAAACATGATAAAACTTTCTGGTTTAAGATATCCAGAAGATATCGACATAAAAATTACGGGGCTAAGGCCAGGGGAAAAGCTTTATGAAGAATTACTTGCAAACGGAGAAAACACACTCTCAACTTATCACAAAAAAATTATGATTAGTAAAACAAGGGAATTGCTCTATGATAAAGTGAAATTAGAAATAGAAGAGTTGTGTAAAATAAATCGTTTTCAAAATAATAACATTGTTATGAAAATGAAACGAATAATTCCAGAATATAAATCAAATAATTCTGATTATGAAAAATTTGATAAGCAAGTGCAGAATTATAAAAAATCTAAAAATTTGAGCATAAATTCCACAGAAAAAGCCTATAAAAATTTATAAAATTTTGCTTCCCCAAATTATTATAATATGAAAATATTGAAACCTATATTCAAATTAATCGCTCCTTTATTAATAGTCTTAGCTACTGTTACATCATGTACAACCAAAAAAGAAGTCGTTTATTTTCAGAATGCTAAAAATTCAGAAACGATAGTAGATACAGATACGTTCAATGCTAAATTGAAAATTGGAGATATTTTAAACATCTATATTTCAACACTTGACTTAACCGTTACTAAGCCTTATAATCTTGTTCAATCTACAGGGACATTGAGTACAGCTGTAGATTATTTGATAGATCCAGACGGTACTATTGATTATCCCGTTTTAGGTAAAATTAAGTTGATAGGATTAACAATTGAAGAAGCTAAAGATGTTTTTAAGAAAAAATTTGAAGATGGAAAGTTGCTTAAAAACCCGGTTGTAATTATAAGAATTAAAAACTTTAAAATTTCTGTATTAGGTCAGGTTAATAGTCCAGGGGTTTATCCTATTTCAGGTGAACGTGTTTCTATTTTGGAGGCTCTAGCGAGTGCAGGCGATTTATCCATTACTGCTAGAAGGGATAATATATTAGTTATTAGAGATTTTAATGGTTCTAAAACCTATACAAGAATCGATCTAACAAGTAAAGAGGTTTTCAATTCTCCTGTATATTTTTTAACTCAAAACGATGTAGTGTATGTTGAGCCTAATACAAAAGGAATAAGTGCTGGTTCGGGAGATACAAGAATAGGCTTATTAGCTTCTTTATTAGGTTTGGTAGTAGCTGTAGGAGTTTTAATTAATCAATAAAATGGAGGATTTAGTTCAAAATAAAAATAGTAACAATAAAAGTTTTGATTTTAAGAAAACTATAAATTTATACACTAAACATTGGAAATGGTTTCTTATTAGTTGTATTGTTTTTCTATCCTTAGCTTATTTAAAAAACAGGTATACAGTACCTGTTTATTCGGCAACTGCTAAAATAATGTTATCAGATGATAAGGGATCGGGTAAGGAGTTGTTAAATGATTTATCTGTACTTTCCTCTAGTCAAGATACTCAAGTTGAAGATGAAATTCAGGTTATAAAATCTAGAGAATCATTTAAGGCCATTATTAAAAAGTTGCGATTGAATGTTCAATATTTCAAACTTGGAAGGTTAAATGATTCAGAGCTTTATAAAAGTTCGCCCATAGAGGTCGCTTTTAGTGAGCCTGATTCTATAATAAACAATGTTAATGCAACTCTACATTTAAAAATTACATCTCAAACTGAGTTTGAATTTTCTATTGGTGATCAAATTGAACCAAAAGTATATGCCTTTGGGGAATCAATTGCGACTCCTTTTGGAGATATAAAGATTTTAGCAAACCAATCAAAAATTGAAAAAATTGTTGGTTCATCAATTAGAATAGAAATTAAATCAGTTGAGGATCTATCTAAATACTTAAAATCTAATATTTCAATCTTTCCTTCAGATAGAAATGCATCAAAGGTATTAGACATATATTTAGAAGATAGGAATGTTAATAAAGCAATTGATATTATTAATGAATTAATTAATCAGTATAATTTATCTGCCGAGAGACTAAATAAAAATAGAGCTTTAAATACAGCAAATTTTATCCACGAAAGAGTAAATAATATAGCTCAAGATTTGATTAGTGTTGAGGATAGCATCGTTCGATTTAAAGCTTCAAATAAAATTACAGATATTTCAAGTGGTAGTGTTAACTTATCAACATCTAGTATTTCAAATGAAGCGCGTTTACAAGAGTTGATGACACAATTAAACATGTTAAACTACGTACAAAAAACGCTTAAAAATGCAAATATGGAGAGTTTACCTTCCAACTTAGGAGATGAAGGTGGTTTATCTGCATTGGTGTTAAAATATAATGAGTTGTTGGAAAGAAGGAGTGTTTTATTAAAAAGTGCTGGTGAAAATAATTCTGTAGTTATTGAAATAAATCAAAACCTTAATTCGCTTAAATCGAATTTATTAGGGACTATAAATAGTAGTATTTATACATTAAATATTCAAATTAATAGTATACAAAATCAGCAAAGTAAAATTAATACAAAGTTTTCATCAATTCCTCGACAAGAAAGTAAATTAATGTCTATCGAGAGAAGACAAAATATTAAAGAACAATTGTATTTATATCTTCTACAGAAACGAGAAGAAGCAGAAATTTCTCAAACCACATCTGTTCCAGTTTCTAAAACTATCGACCCTGCTTATAGTTTAGGAGCTATTCAGACTAATGGTAGAATTGTTTATTTTGGAGCCCTTTTTATGGGTTTAATGTTGCCTTTTATGTTTATTTATGTAGCTGATTTATTAGATAATAAAATTCATAATAAGGAAGATTTAGAAAACGAAATTTCAAATATATCTGTGTTAGGAGAGATTCCAAATGTGAAAGGAAGTGAAGGAAAATTAATTAAATTTAATGATAGATCTATTCTCTCTGAATCTTTTAGAATTATCCGTACGAATTTTGAATTTCTCAGAAGGGATAAAAATGTTCAAAAATACAAGAATGTTATCTTCGTTACATCAACAATTAATGGTGAAGGAAAATCATTTGTGAGTTTAAATGCCGCGTTAACTCTAGCAAATACAGGAAAAAAAGTGCTTTTAATTGGTGCCGATTTAAGAAACCCTCAAATATTTTCTGCTATTTCTAAGGATATAAATGAGAAGCGTTCAAAAATAGGGTTATCAGAATATTTATCAGATTATACCATTCAATTGAGTGACATTATAAATTCGCATGCTATTAATAATGTTAATATTGATATGCTTTTATCTGGTAAAATACCTCCAAATCCAGCCGAATTATTAATGGATGAAAGGATGAAAGATTTATTCGATGCTGTTTCTGAAACATACGATTATGTTGTTGTTGATACTGCGCCATCAATGTTAGTTACAGATACTTTATTAATGCATGAGTATGCAGGACACACCATATATGTTACTAGAGCTGGGTATACTGAAAAACGTATATTAAATTTTGTAAATGAATTGCATGCTAAAAATAAGCTAAACCACATGATGCTTATTATTAATGATGTCAAGGAATCTAATTTTGGTTACGGCGCACGCTATGGGTATTATGGTACACCTGAAAAGAAAAGTTTCTTTAAGCGTAAAAAGAAAGCGTAATATTTTATAGAAATCAAAAAAAAGAGGCTGTCTTATCTGGACAGCCTCTTTTTTAATTAAAAGTTTTTAATGAATTAATTTGCGTAAAAATCAAAGGCGTTAAGGATCACTTCATCTTCAACTAAGCAGTCAATTTTAGGTTTTCCTATAGCTTCTAGTAATACGAAATTGATATTTCCATGATTATTCTTTTTATCGTATTTCATTAATTCCATAATTGCAGAACGTTCGTTTTTCTCGATCTCCACTTTACCATAATAATTTGTAAATAGCGATTTAATTGCTAAAGTGGTTTCTTTTGGAAAGCCAACAAGTTCTGTTGAAATATAACATGCTAATATCATTCCTACAACTACAGCTTCACCGTGTAGTAAGTTTGTTTTGTTTGGGCTGCTTAAGAAATACGATTCAATGGCATGACCCAATGTGTGTCCGAAATTTAATGTTTTTCGTAATCCGTTTTCAAAGGGATCAATTTCTACCACATTCTTTTTAATAACGACAGATTCGTGAATTAATTCATCTAAATCATTTAAAGATAAAGCAGATAAATCTTGAAATTTATTCCAATAACTTTCCCCTGTGATTAGTCCGTGTTTTAGCATTTCGGCTAATCCAGAACGCATTTCGTTTTGCGGTAATGTATCTAAATATTTTGTATCAATTAAAACCAAATCAGCATTACTAATTACACCTATTTGATTTTTTAAATGCCCTAAATCTACACCTGTTTTTCCTCCAACCGATGCATCAACCATAGAAAGTAGGGTAGTAGGTACATTTACATAAGCAATACCGCGTTTAAAAGTACAGGCAACAAAACCACCTAAATCGGTTATTACGCCACCACCAACATTAATCATTAAACTTTTTCTATCGGCATCTAATTCAGAAAGTGCATTCCATACACCCACACAAGTTTCAATGGTTTTATTGGCTTCGCCAGATTCAATTTCTATAATCTCAACAGTTAGTTCTGTTTGTAATTTTTCTAAAAAAAGAGGTAGACAATATTGATGCGTGTTTTCATCAACTAAAATAAAAATTTTCGAAAAGTTGTGTTTTTTAAAATGTTCGTTTAAAGACGAATAACAAGTATTATTGAAATGAATAAGGCTATCATTTGCCGCAATAGAATCCATATATGTTAAATATTATTTAAAGCCGTGAAATTAAGGAGATTTTATATAAAATGGTAATTAACCTATAATTATATTTACGCAAAAATATACCATAATGAGAACAGATTTGATATTTAATAACACAGAAATTGCATTTTCCTTAAAATCTGATTCAGAATTAGAACGTGCTTACTTTTTGTTTAAAATGATATCTGTAGCTCCGCTAGTTAAAATTGGAGCTGTGGCAACTAATTTAGCTTTAAAAGCAAATTTACCCATCGAGGGCTTAATTCGCTCTACTGTTTTCGACCATTTTTGTGGTGGTGTTAATGAGAATGATTGCGTATCGGTTATTGATAAGTTGTATACAAAAAAAGTCTGTTCGGTATTAGATTATAGTGTTGAAGGGAAAGAAAATGAAGATGAATTTGATGCTGCCATGCATAAGATTTTAGAAATCATTGATTTTGCTAAAGCTAAGGAAGCTATTCCAATTGCCGTTTTTAAACCCTCGGGGTTTGGGCGTTTTGCTTTATATGAAAAAATGAGTAGCCGAAAAGCGTTAACAGAAAAAGAACAAGCCGAGTGGGATCGTGTTGTTTTAAGATATGATAAAGTGTGTGCTAAGGCTAAAAAGAATGACGTTGCGATACTAATTGATGCTGAAGAAAGTTGGATGCAAGAAGCAGCTGATATTTTAGTCACTCAAATGATGAAAAAATACAACACCGAAAAGCCTATTGTATTTAATACATTGCAAATGTATAGACATGATAGGTTAAAATTTTTGGAAGTAGAGCATGAAGTTGCACAAAGAGAAAATTACTTTTTAGGCTATAAATTGGTTCGAGGCGCTTATATGGAGAAGGAAAATGAACGAGCAGAAGAATTAAATTATAAATCCCCTATTTGTGCAAGCAAAGCGCATACCGATCAAAACTTTAATGCAGGATTAAGATATATGTTAGAAAATTTGGATGACATATCATTATTTGCTGGAACTCACAATGAAGACAGCGCCTATCTGCTCATGGATTTGATGGAAGAAAAAGGATTAGCGCCTAACGATTCTCGCATTTGGTTTGGTCAATTATACGGTATGAGTGACCATATCAGCTTTAATTTATCTAAAAAAGGGTATAATGTAGCTAAATATATTCCGTTTGGCCCAGTTAAGGATGTGATGCCATATTTAATTAGAAGGGCTGAAGAAAACACTTCGGTAGCCGGACAAACAGGACGAGAATTAGCCTTGTTAGCTATGGAAAAGCAACGAAGAAAAGCACTTTAAATTAGATATAACTTTGTAAAATTAATTTTATAGAATTAACCGAATCATTTGGTTTAATTGAAAATAATTTATTGAAATCTAACTTTTTTGCAGCATCATTTTCTTCAGATTTCACCATAAATAAATCTTCAACTTCTGTCGAAATTAAACGTTCTGTATTTAAAAGAATTTCTTCATGTAATTTTTCTCCAGGACGTAATTCAGTGATTTTTATTTCTGAAGATTCACTTATTCCGTTATAATTGAGAATAAGGCGTTCTGCCAAATCCTTAATTTTAATGGGGTTGCCCATGTTAAAAGTAAAAGTGTTATGCTCTGGTTTTTCTAATTTTGCAATCTTCAAAATCAAAAAACAGGCTTTACGCTTACTTATAAAGTACCTTGAAATATCTTCACTTGTTACAGTTAATGCCTTCCCTGATTCAATTTGCTTTTTTAATAATGGAACAACAGAGCCATTAGAGCCCATAATGTTTCCAAAGCGTGTGATTAAAAAATAGGTATTAGATACCGTATTTAAATAATTAAAATACTTTTCACTAATACGTTTAGACATCCCCATAATATTTATAGGATTTACAGCTTTGTCAGTTGAAATAAATACAAATTTTTTCACTTGATATTCTGATGAAATATCGGCCAATAACTTAGTGCCTAAAATATTATTTACCACTGCTTTATATGGGTTTTCTTCCATAAGTGGCACATGTTTATATGCAGCAGTATGAAATACTAAGGAAGGTTTGTAGCTTTGAAATAAGTGAGTTAAAGATGCTTCGTCTGTTATATCAAGCAGTTTAAAAATGATGTTTTCAGTGTTATCAAATTCTAAATCCTTAAACAGATTATAAAGAGGCGATTCTGCCACATCTAATAAAATTAATTGCTTGTATTTGCCTTTAATCAATTGTTTTGCGAGTTCGCTTCCAATAGTTCCGGCTGCCCCTGTAATTAAAATGGTTTCCTTCGAAAAATCAAAGGGAGGAAAGTCTTTTTTTAATGTTTTAATGAAGGGAAATAAACCAGAATCGGATAATAATTCGTCAATAAAATTAGCGGTCGATTTATTCATTAGAACATTTATTTGCTGAAATATAAGTTTTTTGAATTAAATTAAGTTTAACAACTATTATATTCTTATCAATTACTTAGCAATTACTTTTACTATAGTTATAGCGATTAGTTTTAAGTCAAAAAAGAAGTTTCTTCTTTTTATGTATTCCTTGTTGTATTTCAATTTATCAGGAATAATAGTCTTTATAAAAAACTCTTCTGGGTTTTCTGCTTTTTCTAGAAGTTCAACTTCATTTCTATATTTTAAAGATGCAAGACCTGTAATTCCTGGTCTAACTTGAAAAATTTTCATATCATCTTCATTATAAAAATTAACATAGTGGCGTAATTCTGGTCTTGGTCCAACAAAACTCATGTCGCCTTTTAAAATGTTGATCAATTGCGGGAATTCATCAATTTTATAGCGTCTTAAAAAATAGCCCACTTTGGTAACTCTTGAATCATGATTCCCTAAAGTTAGCAAGCCTTTTTTATCAGACTGTACACGCATGGTTCTAAATTTATAAATATTGAAATCTTTGTTGCTTTTTCCAACTCGACCCTGGATAAATAGAATAGGGCCTTTAGAATCAATTTTTATAAAAATCGAAATAAGAAGAAGAACAGGACTTAAAATAATGAGCCCTATTATTGAAAAAACAAGATCAAAACAACGTTTTATCATGTTATTGCTTCAATTTAAAACTGGTAATTGTAGCCGTGCTTTCACAGTTTTCAACGGTCAATAAAATAGCTTTATCGTTAACATTACCTTCAACAACATAGATGCCACAAGGTTTTTGTCTAGGTTCACTATCTGAAAAATTGATGTCTCCTTTTTTTAGAACCGTGAAAATTTCAGTAGAATCTGTAAGTTTTTCGTTAATTAAATTGTCTACACTTGGCGCATACACAATTTTTTTTGTGTTAATATTTTTAAGCACACGTGCATCAGGACCATAACTACAAGATGTTTTTTTTCCACTTAGGAAGAATGCTAAGATTACCAATCCCATAGAAAAGCCTCCAAGATAATAGCCAATACGTTGAATAAGTTTCATTTAAAAGAGTTGAGAGCAATAAAAAAGGTTTTATTAAAATATCAGCAAATTAATATCGCTGTATTTTAAATTGAACCATTCACCAACAGGTTTGCTTGTTAAAATTCCGTGGTAAAAGTACAATCCATTTTTTAAACCTCTATCAAATCTTAAAGAATTTTCTATCCCGCCATCTTCTGCAATTTTCAATAAATAAGGTGTGAAAATATTACTGATAGAAACCGAAGCTGTTCGCGGATAGCGTGCTGGAATATTTGGGACACAATAATGTACAACATTATGTTTTACAAAAGTAGGCTGCTTGTGCGAGGTTACTTCGCTTGTGTCAAAACATCCGCCCATATCAATGCTAACATCGATAATAATTGCGCCTTTTTTCATCGATTCAACCATGGTTTCGGTAACCACAACAGGCGCTCGGTTTGTGCCGCGAACTGCACCAATAACAACGTCGCAACGTTTCAATGCTTTTAATAAGTTTTTAGGTTGAATGGTTGATGTAAAAAGTGGGCGACCAAGATGGGTTTGAATACGTCTTAATTTAGTTATAGAATTATCGAAAATTTTTACGCTAGCACCTAATCCTAAGGCGCTTCTTGCGGCAAATTCGCCAACAGTTCCAGCGCCTAAAATAACAACTTCTAGAGGCGGAACACCACTAATATTGCCAAACATGAGTCCGTTTCCATTTTTGGTTTCAGATAATAATTCCGAGGCAATTAAAACGGAAGCTGTTCCAGCAATTTCACTTAACGATTTTACAGCTGGATAACTACCATCTGTATCACGAATAAACTCAAAAGCCAAAGCCGTAATGCGTTTAGCAGCAAGAGTTTCAAAGTATTTTTTTGATTGTGTTTTTAATTGTAAAGCCGATATTAATATCGTTTGCGGATTTATTAATTTTATTTGCTCAAGAGTAGGGGGTTCTACTTTAAGAACCATGGGGCAAGAAAAAACTTTTGCTGTATCTTTTGTGATTTCAGCTCCAGCTTCACTATAATCTTTATCGCTAAAATTCGCACCGTTTCCAGCTCCTGCTTCTAATAAAACTCGGTGTCCATTGCTTACTAAAGCATAAACTGCATCAGGAGTTAAGCAAATTCGTTTTTCTTGAAACGCAGTTTCTTTAGGGATACCGATGAATAATTCTCCTTTCTTTTTAAAAATCTCAAGAGTTTCTTCTTGCGGAAGCAGTTGCTGCTTAGTAAAAGGCGAAATTTGTATGGACATGATTAACGTTATTATAAAATAAATAAATTTACTAAGGATTCTTTAAACTAAGAAATAAATAACGCTGTTTATATGGTTCAATTAAAAGGTGTTAATTTTCAATAGCAGAAACGAAGCTCTTTTGTTTTAATTATAATAAGATTAAAAATAGTTTTTTATGGTTTCCCATAAAGTTTTCGGAGAAATTTTTAATTCATCTTCTAGTTCTTGAAGTGATTTATTAGTTTCGTTAACTTTATTGAATATGCGAGCTCTAACGAGGTAAATGGATGGGATAATTATAGCCATTACTGGTATCAAATAATAGAATTGATTAGAATCAATATAGCTTAAATCATCATTTAAAGCCGAAAATATTTGATAAGTGTACATAAAAATAGGTACCAACAATACATGATACCACCAATGCCTGCATGTAAAAAACCAAATAAGTAACAAGTAAAGCGGAATGGCTTTTCCTGTTAAAATCCACATGGCAGTATTGGCATCTTCAAAATACCCACTGTGGTAAGTAAAAAAATAAGTGCTCCAGGTTTTAGTTGTTGGAACACTTTCATGTAAATAAAATAGGAAAGGAGTAATTGCAATAAACGTAGCGACTACACTTCCTATTATTAAACTTTTATTATCGAGATGTAGGTATTTTTTTGATTTTTGATTTTTCAATTTGGGCTGTTTGTTGTTCATCAAAATTTATTTCAGTTGCAACATAGGCTGAAAAAAGCATAAGACCAAATATAGCTAATGCGAGGGGGTATTTTTTTTCTTTCATTTATATTTTATTAATCAAATATAAATAAAGGGGAATTTGACGTTTTTTTGAAAATGTTAATATTATGTTAAAACAAGAGGTTTGGTAAAATAGTGCTGTGGGTTTACCGTAAACCTCTAGAAGTCGATAAAAATATGTGATAGAATCAATTTTAATTAAGCTGGATTTTTAGTTTAGCTTTAAAATACGTTTGTTATCTGAATCGATTTTAAGTTCAATTTTATCAAAATCTTCAAATAAATCAATGTCTACTTTTTCTGGCCATTCTATAAGTTTCCAGTGATCTGAATATAAATAATCTTCAATACCAAAATCGTAAGCTTCACTAGTACTTTTAACACGATAAAGGTCAAAATGATAGACTTTATCATTTTGCAATTGATATTCGTTTACAATTGAAAAAGTAGGGCTGCTAACTTCATCTTGACTTCCTAAAACTTCAACTATTTTTTTTATTAGAGTTGTTTTTCCAACTCCCATTTCGCCATAAAATAATATGGTTTTTGTATTTGCATTTTCAATGATGTTTTTTGCAACTTGCTCAACATCATTTAGTTCGTAGCTAATTTCCAAATTCAAAAAATTTATATTAAAACTTACGCAATATTATTACTTTGGATTAAATACAACAAATGGAATAATCATTTCTTGAAGTGAAACGCCACCATGTTGATAGGTGTTTCTAAAATAACTAACGTAATGGTTGTAATTATTAGGGTAAGCAAAGAAGGAGTCGCCTTTTGCAAAAATAAATGAACTACTCATATTAATAGCAGGCAGGTGAATGTCTTTAGGGTTTTTAGCAACCAAAACCTCTTTGGTGTCGTACGTTAAACTTCTTCCTGTTTTGTAACGTAAGTTTAAACTGGTGTCTCTGTCACCAACGACTTTTGATGGATTTTTCACATTAATTGTACCGTGATCGGTTGTTAAAATTAATTTGAAACCCAAATGATGTGCTTGTTGAATCATTTCCAACAGAGGTGAGTTTTTAAACCAGCTCAGGGTTAAAGATCTGTAGGCTTTATCGTTTGATGCTAATTCTTTGATAACTTCCATTTCTGTTTTAGAATGCGAAAGCATATCCACAAAATTATATACAATAACCGATAAATCGTTGTCTTTTAAAGATTTGAAATTTTCAGCTAGTTTTTTACCCGATTTTAAATTGGTGATTTTATGGTATTCATGACTTAAGTGTGTTAAGCCAAGACGTTTCATTTGTGTTTCTAGAAAATCGGCTTCATGTAAATTTTTCCCACCTTCATCGGTATCATTTTTCCAATACTCAGGGAATAATTTTTCCATATCGCTTGGCATTAACCCTGAAAATATAGCATTTCTAGCATACTGTGTTGCTGTAGGTAAAATGCTGAAAAAGGCTTCTTCTTTTTCCTTTTTATAATAATTGTTAATTACAGGTTCGAAAACTTTCCACTGATCGTACCGTAAATTATCAATAACAATTAAAACCGTTGGTTGTTCTTTGCTAATTTCAGGAACTATTTTCTCTCTAAATAAGGTATGCGACATGATTGGCGCATCGGTATTTGGCGAAAACCAATCTTCGTAATTCTTCTCTATAAACTTACCGAACTGAATGTTAGCCTCGTTTTTTTGTGATTCTAAAATTTCAAACATGCCTGGGTCTTCAATTTCTTCTAATTGAATTTCCCAATAAATTAATTTTTGATATAAAGTACACCAGTCTTCATAATTATTAACCATAGATAAATCCATAGCTATTTTTCTGAATTCTTGTTGATAATTTGATGTTGTTTTTTCTGAAACCAACCTGGAATGATCTAAATTCTTTTTTAAACTTAATAGAATTTGATTAGGGTTTACGGGTTTTATAAGGTAATCGGCTATTTTGTTACCAATAGCTTCTTCCATAATATATTCCTCTTCACTTTTGGTAATCATAACCACTGGAAGTCGATCGTTTTTCTCTTTAATTTCATTTAAAGTTTCAAGGCCAGTTAGTCCGGGCATGTTTTCATCTAAAAAAACGATGTCGAAGTTTTCTTCCTCTAAAACATCAATAGCTTCTGTGCCACTTTTACATTTGGTTACTTTGTAATTTTTCTTTTCAAGAAATAAAATATGAGGTTTTAATAAATCAATTTCATCATCAACCCAAAGTATTTTTATTGTGTTCATATAGCTATATTTGTAAATATTTAATTGTAAAAGTTAAAGTTTGAACAAACTTAAGATATTAAACGACCCAATTTACGGATTTATTACGATTCCAAATTCGCTTATATTCGATTTAATTCAACATAAATACTTCCAAAGACTGCGAAGAATTACCCAAATGGGCATGTCTTATTTGGTTTATCCTGGGGCACATCATACAAGATTTCATCACGCCATAGGTTGTGTGCATTTAATGCAGCAAGCCGTTAAAGTTCTGCGTTTTAAGGGGGTTACAATCTCTGATGATGAAGAAACAGGACTGTATATTGCGATTTTATTACACGATATTGGTCATGGTCCTTTTTCACATGCTATGGAACACAGTATAGTAAACAACGTGTCTCATGAGGAAATATCCTTGCTTTTTATGGAGCGTTTAAACGCCGAATTTAACGGAAGTTTAACGCTTGCTATCCAGATTTTTAAAGGGGAATATTCTCGAAAATTTATGTGTCAGCTTATTTCTAGCCAATTGGATATGGATCGTGCCGATTATTTAAAACGTGATAGTTTTTATACAGGTGTTGCAGAAGGTAACATAAACAGTGAGCGATTAATAACCATGTTAAATGTTGTTGATGATGAATTGGTGGTTGAAGAAAAGGGCATTTATAGTGTCGAGAAGTTTATCATTGCACGCCGATTGATGTATTGGCAAGTTTATTTGCATAAAACAGGGTTGGTTGCCGAGCAATTGTTAATTCGGGTATTAAAACGTGCTAAAGAATTGCATGATTTAGGACAAAAATTAAATGCAAGTGAAGCTTTAAAGTATTTTTTAAATAATAAAATTTCGATTGAAAATTTTAACGAAGAAACCCTTGAAATTTTTTCGAAACTAGACGATTATGATATTGTTTCGGCAATGAAAGATTGGCAAAATCACGACGATTTTGTGCTGAGTGAGTTATGTAAAATGATTATTAATCGAGATCTTCTTAAAATAAAAATTAGAAATAAAAATATTAAAGATAAGAGCCTTGAAAAACGAACAAAAGCCTTAATGGAGGTATATAAAATCACAAAAGAAGAAGCTGAATACTTTGTGTTTACAGGTACTATTTCTAACCAGGCTTATCAATTAAAAGAAAAACGAATTACCATATTACATAAATCTGGTAAAACTCAGGATATTGTAAAAGCCTCCGATCAATTAAATCTTAAAGCCTTATCAAAACCAGTTACTAAATATTTTATATGTTATCCTAAGGACAAACTTTAGTACATTTTTCCTATTTTTGCGACAATGAAACAAAAACATCAAACTTTATAGTGTGAAATTTACAGCACAACAAATAGCAGAAATACTTGAAGGTGATGTTGTAGGAAACCCTAACGTTGAAGTTTCAAAACTTTCAAAAATCGAAGAAGGGTTTGAAGGTGCTTTAACTTTTTTAGCTAATCCTAAATACACACCACACATATATAGCACAAAAGCTTCGATTGCCATTGTAAACAAGACTTTTAAGCCAGAACACGACATACAAACAACATTAATTAAAGTAGATGATGCTTATTTAGCATTTTCTAAAATTTTAGAATTTTATAATTCAGTTAAACTGAATAAATTAGGTATAGAAAACCCGTCTTATATTTCAGAGTCTTCAAGTTATGGAGAAAACATTTACATAGGTGCGTTTAGTTATATATCTGATAATGTTGTTTTAGGGGATAATGTGAAAATTTTTCCGAATGTATACATTGGCGACAATGTTGTTATTGGAGATAACACCATAGTTTTTTCTGGAGCCAAAATTTACGCAGAATGTATTATTGGAAAAAATTGTATTGTTAATTCTGGTTGTATTATTGGAGCCGATGGCTTTGGTTACGCACCAAATGAAGAAGGAGGCTACAATAAAGTACCACAAACAGGTAACGTAATTATAGAGGATTTTGTTGATATTGGAGCAGCTACAACTATTGATAGAGCAACTCTAGGTTCAACTATTATTCGAAAAGGCGTTAAATTAGATAATCAAATTCAAATTGCGCATAATGTTGAAATAGGTGAAAATACGGTTATTGCTGCGCAAACAGGAGTTGCTGGTTCTACAAAAATAGGGAAGAATTGCCAAATAGGTGGGCAGGTTGGTATAGCTGGGCATATCACTATAGGAAACAATGTAAGGGTGCAAGCACAATCAGGTATTGGAAGAAATGTACAAGATAACGAAACTTTACAGGGTTCTCCTGCAATTAAACTAAACGACTATAATAAGGCATATGTTCATTTTAAAAACTTGCCGAATATTGTTAAAAACATTAATGATTTACAAAAAATAAATGGGAATAGTTAATACTGAAATCAAACAAAAAACAATTAAAGAAACTGTTTCTTTAACTGGTGTTGGGTTACATACTGGTAAAAACGTAACCTTAACTTTTAAACCTGCTGTTGCTAATTCTGGATTAGTATTTAAACGCGTAGATTTAGAAGGTGAGCCATCAATTGAAGCCGATGCTAATTATGTTACAAATACGCAACGCGGAACTTGTTTAGAGAAAAATGGCGTTATTATTCAAACATCAGAACACGTTCTAGCTGCTCTAGTAGGACTGGATGTAGATAATGTGATTATTGAATTAAATGCATCAGAGCCACCAATTATGGATGGTTCGTCTAAGTTTTTTGTTGAAGCTATAGAAAAAGCAGGCATTGTTGATCTTGATTCTTGTAGAGAAGAATTTGTGGTTACAGATATTGTATCGTATGTAGATGAAGACTCTGGAAGCGAAATTCTTATCATGCCAGCAAATGAATATCAAATTACTACCATGGTAGATTTTGGTACTAAAGTATTAGGTACACAAAATGCCACTTTAAGCACCATATCAGATTTTAAGAAAAACATTTCTAATGCGCGTACTTTCAGTTTTTTACATGAAATTGAAATGCTTTTAGAAAATGGTTTAATTAAAGGTGGCGATTTAAACAATGCCATTGTTTATGTCGATAAAGCTTTGTCTCCAGAAACTATGGAGAAATTAAAAGTTGCCTTTAAAAAAGATACTATAGCTATAAAACCAAATGGTATTTTAGATAATCTTACCTTGCATCATCCAAATGAAGCGGCAAGACATAAATTATTAGATGTTTTAGGAGATTTAGCTTTAGTTGGTACTCGAATTCGAGGAAAAGTGATTGCTAATAAACCTGGACATTTTGTTAATACACAATTTGCTAAAAAATTAGCAAAAATTATTAAAAACGAACGTAGAAATAATGTTCCAAATATAGATTTACACGCAACGCCTTTAATGGATGTAAATCAAATTATGGCGATGTTACCACATAGACAACCGTTTCTGTTAATCGATAAAGTATTCGAACTTACAGACACTTATGTGACTGCCTTGAAAAATGTCACCATGAACGAGGAGTTCTTTAAAGGGCACTTTCCTGGAGCTCCAGTTATGCCTGGGGTATTAATTTGTGAAGCAATGGCACAAACAGGTGGTATTTTAGTATTAAATACAGTACCAGATCCAGAGAACTATTTAACCTTTTTCATGAAAATGGATAATGTTAAATTTAAGCAAAAGGTGGTTCCTGGAGACACTTTAATATTTAAGTGCTCGTTAATTACACCAATTCGTCGTGGAATTTGTCATATGCAAGGATACGCTTACGCTAATGGTAAGTTGTGTGCAGAGGCAGAATTAATGGCACAAATTTCTAAAGTAAAATAAATTATGAATCAACCTTTAGCATATGTGCACCCAGGTGCCAAAATTGCAAAAAATGTTGTAATAGAACCTTTTGCAACCATTCATAACAATGTTAAAATTGGTGAAGGCTCTTGGATAGGGAGTAACGTTACCATTATGGAAGGTGCACGCATTGGTAAAAACTGTAATATTTTTCCAGGATCAGTAATTTCTGCTGTTCCTCAGGATTTAAAATATAACGATGAAGAAACCACTGTTGAAATCGGCGATAACGTAACCATTAGAGAATGTGTTACTATTAACAGAGGTACAACCGATAGAATGAAAACTGTGGTAGGCGATAATTGCCTTATCATGGCTTACTGTCATATTGCACATGATTGTGTGGTTGGTAACAACTGTATATTTTCAAATAACAGCACGCTTGCAGGTCATATTACTGTTGGCGATTATGTTGTATTAGCAGGAATGACGGCGGTTCATCAATTTGTATCTATTGGGAATCATGCTTTTGTAACAGGAGGGTCTTTGGTTAGAAAAGACGTACCACCTTTTGTAAAAGCAGCTCGCGAACCTTTATCTTATGTTGGAATTAATTCAGTTGGATTAAGACGAAGAGGTTTTTCAACAGAAAAAATAAGAGAGGTTCAGGATATTTACAGAATACTGTATCAGAAAAATTATAACAATACACAAGCTGCTGAAATTATTGAAGCAGAAATGGAAGCGACTTCCGAACGTGATGAGATTCTTCAATTTATTAAGAACTCGCATCGTGGAATTATGAAAGGATATTTTAAATCAAATTAAATAATGGCAACAACATCGGATATTAGAAACGGATTATGCATAAGATATAATCACGATATTTTTAAAATTGTAGAGTTTTTACATGTAAAACCAGGGAAAGGTCCTGCTTTTGTTAGAACAAAACTAAAAAGTGTAACCAACGGAAAAGTTATAGATAATACGTTTTCAGCAGGTCATAAATTGGATGATGTGCGTGTAGAAACACATAAATTTCAATTTTTATACAATGATGGTGAATATTATCATTTTATGAATACTGAAGATTACAGTCAAATTCAATTAGTTGAAGCAGCATTAGATAGCCCAGAATTGATGAAGGAAGGCGAGGTTGTAACTGTAATTATTAATTCTGAAGACAACGCACCATTATCTGTTGAAATGCCTGCAAGTGTGATTTTAGAAGTTACTGCTACCGAGCCTGGAGTTAAAGGCAACACAGCAACTAATGCTACAAAACCAGCTACAGTTGAAACTGGTGCTACCGTAAACGTACCGCTTTTTATTAATGAAGGCGATAAAATTAAAGTAGAAACAGATAAAGGAACTTACAAAGAACGTGTTAAAGAATAATACCCTTTGAAATTTCCAAAACCACATACGCTTAATCAAATAGCGCATTTAATTCAATGTGAATTTGTAGGCGACTCTAATTTCCCTGTTTTAGGCATGAATGAAATTCATGTGGTTGAACCGGGCGATATTGTATTTGTCGATCATCCTAAATATTATAACAAAGCACTGGAGTCGGCAGCTACAATTGTTTTAATTAACAAAAAAGTAGCATGTCCAGAAGGTAAAGCATTGTTAATTAGCGACGATCCTTTTAGAGATTTCAATAAACTAACAACGCATTTTAAACCTTTTGTAGCTTCAGATTCTGCCATTTCAGCATCAGCTAAAATTGGTAAAAACACCATTATTCAACCCAATTGTTTCATAGGAAATAATGTGGTTATTGGCGATAACTGCATCATTCATTCAAATGTAAGTATTTATGATGATGCTATAATTGGCGACCATGTAACCATTCATTCTGGTACTGTATTAGGAGCCAATGCTTTTTACTACAAAAAGCGTCCAGAAGGCTACGATCAATTAATATCTGGAGGACGGGTTGTTATTGAAAACCATGTTGATATTGGTGCTGCATGTACCATAGATAGAGGGGTTACAGGCGATACTACAATTGGAGAAGGTTCCAAATTAGATAATCAAATTCAAATTGGACACGACACCGTTCTAGGAAAAAAATGCTTAATCGCATCTCAAGTTGGAATTGCTGGATGTGTTATTATTGAAGATGAAGTCACCATTTGGGGGCAGGTAGGTTGTACAAGTGGTATTACTATTGGAAAAAAAGCCGTAGTTCAAGCACAATCTGGAATTAGTAAATCTTTAGAAGGTGGTAAGGTATATTTTGGCTACCCTGCTGAAGAAGTTAGAGTTAAGCTCAAAGAATTAGCTGCAATTAGGCAAATTCCAAAAATATTAGATATTCTGAAAACAAAAAAAGTGTAATTTCTTATAAAAAGTTAATTCAAAAAATTACATTTGTTTTTTTTAAAATTAATAACCAAATAATCACTTATGAGTGTTTTAGTAAATAAAGATTCAAAAATTATTGTTCAAGGATTCACTGGTAGCGAAGGGACTTTCCACGCAAGCCAAATGATTGAATACGGAACCAACGTTGTTGGTGGAGTTACTCCAGGAAAAGGAGGACAAAAGCATTTAGACAGACCTGTTTTCAATACGGTTTTAGAAGCTGTTGAACAAGCAGGAGCAGATACGACTATTATTTTTGTACCGCCAGCATTTGCTGCCGATGCAATTATGGAGGCTGCCGATGCTGGAATAAAAGTGATTATTACTATTACAGAAGGAATTCCTGTAGCTGATATGATTACAGCGTCAAACTATATTAAAGGAAAAGATTGTCGTTTAATTGGTCCTAACTGCCCAGGAATAATTACTCCTGGTGAAGCTAAAGTTGGTATTATGCCAGGTTTCGTTTTCAAAAAAGGTAAAGTTGGTATTGTTTCTAAATCTGGAACTTTAACTTATGAAGCTGCAGATCAAGTTGTAAAACAAGGTTTAGGAATTACAACTGCTATTGGTATTGGTGGAGATCCAATTATTGGAACTACAACTAAAGAAGCGGTGGAGTTATTAATTAACGATCCTGAAACTGAAGCTGTTGTAATGATAGGTGAAATTGGTGGACAGTTAGAAGCTGATGCAGCAAACTGGTATAAAGCTAGTGGAAGTAAAAAACCTGTAGTAGGTTTTATTGCTGGTGAAACAGCTCCTGCTGGACGTACAATGGGACACGCAGGTGCAATTGTTGGTGGTAGCGATGATACAGCTCAAGCAAAGAAGAAAATTATGAGAGCATGTGGTATTCACGTGGTTGATTCTCCTGCTGAAATTGGCAAAAAAGTTGCTGAAGTTTTAGCATAAAACATAAATCAAGTTTTAAAAAACCTTACAAATCTTGTAAGGTTTTTTTATTTGAAGCCGTTTGTATTTGCTATATTTGAAGTTGATACTGAAATTATTAAACCATATTATTTCATTGTTGTATTTTAAAACTTCTTGATTTTTAATTAGAAGATTTTTAGATATTTACAGTTACTTAAAAAACAAATTAAATGAAACTATTAGAAGGTAAAACAGCCATTGTAACGGGTGCTAGTCGTGGAATAGGAAGAGGAATTGCTCAAGTTTTTGCACAACAAGGGGCAAATGTAGCATTTACATACAGCTCATCTGTTGATGCAGCGAATGAATTAGAAAAAGAATTGATCGCCTTAGGTGTTAAAGCAAAAGGTTATAAAAGTAATGCAGCAAGTTTTGACGAGGCTCAAAAATTGGCTGATGAAGTTGTAGCTGAGTTTGGTGCTATCGATGTTTTAGTGAATAACGCAGGAATTACAAAAGACAATTTATTAATGCGTATTTCGGAAGAAGATTTCGATACGGTTATTGAAGTAAATTTAAAGTCTGTATTTAACATGACTAAAGCGGTTCAAAGAACCATGCTTAAACAACGTAAAGGCTCAATTATTAATATGAGTTCTGTAGTTGGTGTTAAAGGAAATGCTGGTCAAACCAATTATGCAGCTTCAAAAGCAGGAATTATAGGATTTTCAAAATCTGTTGCTTTAGAGTTGGGTTCAAGAAACATTAGAAGTAACGTGGTTGCTCCTGGGTTTATTGAAACTGAAATGACTGCAAAATTAGATGAAGAAGTTGTAAAAGGATGGCGTGCTGGAATTCCTTTAAAAAGAGGCGGTACTCCTGAAGATATTGCCAATGTATGTGTGTTTTTAGCTAGCGATATGAGTGCTTATATCACAGGGCAAACACTAAATGTTGATGGTGGTATGCTAACATAAATAAGTCTTTTGTCATTCTCTCGTATGAGGGAATCTCATCACGATAACTTTAAAGTTTTTTAATGAGTTCAGAAACACTTATTTACATCATACTTGCTGGAACTATAGCGTTATTATTAGCGCTATTTCAGTATTTTTATAAAGCAAAAAGCATGTCTACAAGGAACATGCTTTTTGCTTTTTTGCGTTTTATTACTATATTTTCTGTTTTACTTTTAATTGTAAACCCTAGTTTTGAGCAAACTACATTAACGGTTGAAAAACCAAATTTGATAGTTGCTATAGATAATTCAAGCTCTGTTAAAAATTTAAAGCAAGATATAAATGCGCTTAAATTTCTAAATGAAATAAAAACAAATAGCGCATTAAAAGAGAAGTTTAATGTTGATTATTATACTTTTGGAGAAAAACTTCAGCCTTTAGAAGATTCTTTAGCTTTTTTAGAAAAGCAAACCAATATTTTTGCAGCGTTTAAACAGCTTGCTCGAATTTATAAAACAAGCAATTCACCAACCATTTTAATTTCCGATGGTAATCAAACTTTTGGTAACGACTATCATTTTGCATCGAATTTATATAATCACCCCATATACCCTGTTATTTTAGGGGATACGGTAACTTACACCGATTTAAAAATTCAGCAATTAAATGTAAATCGTTATGCGTATTTAAAAAATGAATTTCCAATTGAAACCATTTTGGTTTATAATGGTACTTCTGAAGTGTCATCAAAATTTGAAGTTTTTAATGGTAACAGAACAGTTTATTCGAAGGTTTTAAAATTTTCAAAAAACAACAATTCTAAGGTGGTTCATTTTACATTGCCTGCAAACCAAGTTGGTGTGAGTAAATATAAAGCGGTCATTACGCCTTTAGATAATGAACAAAACAAAGTCAATAATATTAAAAATTTCGCTGTTGAAGTTATTAATCAAAAGACAAAAATTGCTATTGTAAGCGATTTTCCGCATCCTGATATTGGCGCGCTTAAAAAGAGTATTGAAAGTAATGAGCAGCGTTTTGTAACGCTTATCGATTCTAGAAATATAATTAATCAAATAAATGATTTTCAATTAATTATATTATATCAACCAAATAATAAGTTTAAAATTTTGTTTGAGAAGTTACAAGATTTAAACAAGAATTATTTCACGATAATTGGCTCCAAAACAGATTTACATTTTATGAACCGTATTTCTGAAGATTACCAACAAAGTATAACCAATCAGAAAGAAGATTATCAAGCCGAATTAAATATTAATTATACGCCTTTTATAATTGATGATATTAATTTTGAATCGTATCCGCCACTTCATTCTAATTATGGCGTTGTAAAATTTAAACACCCTGTTGATGTTATTATAAACAAAACCGTTCGTGGAGTTTCGGTAAATGAACCTTTGTTAGCCACCTTTGAAAATAACGGTAGACGTGAGGCTATTTTGTTTGGCGAAAATATTTGGCAATGGCGTGCTTATAATTACGTCGAAAAGAAATCGTTTCATGATTTTGATGATTTTATCGGAAAATTGGTTCAGTATTTGGCTTCAAACAAGCAAAAAAGCAGATTGAATGTTGATTTTCAGTCGTTTTACGATGGCAATAGCAATGTGATAATTAAAGCAGAGTATTTCGATAAAAATTATGTCTTTGATGCTCGTGAAACGCTTCAAATTACGGTTTCAGATAAAAATTCAAACTTCGAAAAAACATTTCCTTTGGTTTTAAAAAACAACCATTATCAAGTCGATTTAAGTGGTTTACAGCCTTCAGAATATCAGTTTTCAATAAAAGCTAAAAATGAAAATATTTCCAAATCAGGAAGTTTTCAAATTTTAGAATACGATGTAGAACAGCAGTTTTTAAATGCTAATGTTGCAAAACTAGAACAGCTGGCTGATAATAGTTCTGGAACTCCTTATTTTATTGAGGATACATCTGAAATTATTAACGAATTATTAGGAGATAAACGCTATGTTTCAGTACAGAAAAGTAGTAAAAATAACACACCTTTGATCGATTGGAAATGGCTTCTAGGTCTTATTGCTTTAAGCCTTGGAGCTGAGTGGTTTGCAAGAAAATATAACGGATTAATTTAAATTTAAAATAGAATATGGAAAAATTACCTAAAGTAGCATTACCTTTTATTATAGCCGCAGTAGTTTTATTAGTGTTGCTCACAAAATCTGCCGTAACCATTGAATCTGGTGAGGCTGGTGTATTATTTAGAACTTTTGGTGAAGGGGTTGTTGTTGATGAACCTGCATTGGGCGAAGGTTTTCATATTGTAGCGCCTTGGAATAAAGTATTTATCTATGAAGTAAGACAGCAAGAAATATTAGAAAAAATGAATGTTTTATCTTCTAACGGATTAGATATTAAATTAGAAGCTTCAATTTGGTTTCAACCAGATTTTAAAAATTTAGGAAAACTGCATCAAGAAAAAAGTGAAATGTATAAGGAGCGTGTGTTGCTTCCTGCTATTCGTTCTGCTGCAAGAAGTGTTGTAGGGCGTTATACACCAGAACAATTATATTCAAGTAAAAGAGATGCTATTCAGCAAGAAATCTTTGAAGAAACTAAAAATATTGTTGAAGATCAATACATTCAATTAAATGAAGTTTTGGTACGCGATGTTACTTTACCTGCAACCATAAAAGATGCTATCGAGCGTAAATTAAAACAAGAACAAGAGTCTTTAGAATATGAATTTAGATTAATTACAGCAGATAAAGAAGCTCAAAAACAAATCATAGAGGCGCAAGGTAAAGCAGATGCAAACCGTATTTTAAGTGCGTCATTAAACGATCAAATTTTAAGAGATAAAGGTATCGAAGCGACCATCAAATTATCAGAATCACCAAACAGTAAAGTGATTGTTATTGGTTCAGGCGATGGAGGATTGCCTTTAATTTTAGGAAACAATTAAATAATTCAGTATTTATAATGTTCTGTTAAAAAATATTGATTTTTTCAGAACTAAAAATATAGATAATTGAATTTATGAATATTTCCTACAGATGTTTGGAATTATCAATATAAATTACAGATATTTGTATCACAAAAATAAAGAAAATGACTTTTATTCATACTCATCATCATTTCCAAATTTGCTCTCAAGCGAAGTGAAAATGTATTGAATAAATCGAAATATATTTTAAACCCGTTTGAGACAATCAAGCGGGTTTTTATTTTTAAATGCCAACAGATTGTTTCAAACTCATAAAACCAATATAATGAGTAAATTAAGAATTGCAGTACAAAAATCGGGTCGTTTAAACGAGGATTCGATGAGAATTTTAAAAGACATCGGTATTTCTATTGATAACGGTATCGATCAACTAAAAGCTTCGGCAAGAAATTTCCCTGTGGAAGTATTTTATCTTAGAAACGGGGATATTCCTCAGTATTTAAAGGATGGCGTTGTTGATGCTGCTATTATTGGAGAAAACGTATTAATAGAAAAAGGTAACGGTATTACTGTTGTTGAAAAATTAGGGTTTTCAACCTGTCGTGTTTGTATCGCGGTACCTAAAACTACTGCTTACAGTTCAATAAAGGATTTAGAAGGTCAGCGTATTGCAACATCTTACCCTAATACTGTTGAAATGTATTTAAAGGAACAAGGTGTTAAAGCCCAACTTCACATTATCAACGGATCGGTTGAAATTGCTCCAAATATTGGTTTAGCCGATGCTATTTGCGATATTGTTTCTAGTGGAAGCACTTTGTTTAAAAACAATTTAAAAGAAGTTGAAACCATTTTAACTTCGGAAGCTGTTTTAGCGGTTTCACCAAAATTAGATGCTGAAAAACAAGCGATTTTAGATACCATTCAATTTAGAATTAAATCGGTTTTAAAAGGAAGAGATTCAAAATATGTGTTATTAAACGCGCCAAACGATAAAGTTCAAGATATTATTAGTGTACTTCCAGGTATGAAGAGTCCAACGGTTTTACCATTAGCTGAAGAAGGCTGGAGCTCGATACATTCTGTAATTAGTAAAAACGAATTTTGGGAAGTTATCGATGAATTAAAAGCAAATGGTGCACAAGGTATTTTAGTGTGTCCTATTGAGAAAATGGTGCTATAAGGCACATTTTTTTCATTTCCGCGGAGGCGGAAAGCTTTTTAAAAGAAAGTTATAATTCATGAGATTTCCGCCTTCGCGGAAATGAAAGAAAATAAGTTCAGAATGCAAATCATAAACAATCCAAATCGAGAAAGTTGGACAGAATTACTAAAGCGTCCAACTCAAACGGTTAATGATATTGAAGGCGTAGTTAATCAAATTTTTAAGGAGGTTTCTGTTGAAAAAGAAGCAGCCATTAAAAAATACACTTTGAAATTTGATGGTGTTTCTTTAGAAACCAATATCGTTTCTGCCGAAGAAATTCAAGAAGCAGTGGCTTTGGTGCCTGAAAAACTTCAAAAAGCTATACAATTAGCCAAACATAATATTGAGTGTTTTCACAGCATTCAAAAAACACCAAAAGTAGAAATTGAAACCACAGCAGGTGTACAATGTTGGCAAGAAAAACGACCTATTCAAAAAGTAGGTTTGTATATTCCAGGCGGTACAGCACCTTTGTTTTCAACGGTATTAATGCTAGCAGTTCCTGCTCAAATTGCAGGCTGTAAAGAAATTGTTTTATGTTCGCCCCCTAATAAAGCAGGTCGATTGGCACCCGAAATTTTATTTGCTGCACAACTTTGTGGTGTGACTAAAATTATAAAAGTAGGGGGGATTCAAGCCATTGCAGGAATGACTTTTGGAACAGAATCGATTCCTCAAGTTTATAAAATTTTCGGACCAGGAAACCAGTTTGTAACCGTTGCGAAGCAGTTGGCTACTAAACATGGCGTGGCTATAGATATGCCTGCTGGCCCAAGCGAATTATTGGTTGTTGCCGACGATTCTGCAAATGCTTCATACATTGCATCAGATTTATTAAGTCAGGCAGAACATGGTACAGACAGTCAGGTAATTTTGGTTTCAACATCACAAGACTTGATTGAGGACGTTTCCAATGAAGTTGAAAGTCAGTTAGCCGTACTTCCGCGTAAAGCGATTGCCGAAAAAGCCATAGAAAATTCGAAGTTAATTTACATTGAAAACGATAATTTAGCTTTAGAGTTAATTGATGAATACGGCCCAGAACATTTCATTATTTGTTCAAAAAATGAAGATTTATATGTTCAAGGGATTAGCAATGCAGGTTCTGTTTTTATAGGTGATTACACCCCTGAAAGTGCTGGCGATTATGCTTCTGGAACCAATCATACATTGCCAACAAACGGTTTTTCAAAAGCGTATTCGGGAGTGAATTTAGATAGTTTTATGAAGAGTATGACTTTTCAAAAAATATCTAAAGAAGGCCTTTTAAATATTGGAGAAACCATAGAACTTATGGCGGAAGCTGAAGGTTTACAAGCCCATAAAAATGCGGTTTCAATTAGACTGAAAGATTTAAAATATTAACATAATATAGACCTTTCAGGTTTTTAAAACCTGAAAGGTCTGAGATAAAAGATGAATATTCAAGATTTAATAAGACCAACCATAAAAGCACTAAAACCGTATTCGTCTGCAAGAGATGAATTTCAAGGCAATAGTGATGCTATGGTGTTTTTGGACGCTAACGAAAATCCGTATGAAAATGGTGTAAATCGTTATCCAGATCCGCAGCAGCGCACGGTAAAATCATTGTTATCAGAGATAAAAAATGTGCCTATTAAAAATATCCTTTTAGGAAACGGGAGCGATGAAGTTTTAGATTTAATCTTCAGAGCGTTTTGTGAACCCAATCAGGATAACATCATCACGTTACCACCAACTTACGGCATGTACAGTGTGTTGGCAAATATTAATGCGGTTGATATAAAATCGGTACAATTGGATGAAAATTTTCAACCAAAAGTTGATGAAATTCTAAATATAGCCGATTCAAACAGCAAATTGTTATTCATATGTTCGCCAAACAATCCTACGGGAAATAGTTTTGCTTCAGCAGCCATTTCAAAGTTGGTTAAAGAATTTAAAGGTATTGTGGTGATTGATGAAGCTTACATCGATTTTTCAAATGAAGAAAGCTGGGCGAGCAAATTAGCAGAATTCCCAAATTTAATTGTGACCCAAACACTTTCAAAAGCTTACGGTATGGCAGGAATTCGTTTAGGAATTTGTTTTGCTTCCGAAGAAATCATTTCGGTTTTAAACCGTATTAAGCCACCTTATAATGTTAATGAATTAACGCAGCAAAAAGGCATTGAACAATTAAAAAACAAAGCTTTAACTGCGCAACAGATTTCAGAGATTCTTGAAGAACGTAATGTGTTAATCGATCAATTAAAAACGGTTAGTTATGTTTCAAAAATATATCCTTCTGATGCAAATTTTGTATTAGTTAAGGTAGATGATGCCACAAAACGTTATAATCAATTGATTGAAAAAGGCATTGTTATTAGAAACAGAACCACACAACCAGGTTGCGAAAACACCTTGCGATTAACGGTTGGAAGACCAGAAGAAAACAAAATATTAATAGATACCTTAAAATCTATATAATGAAAAAAGTATTATTTATAGACCGCGACGGCACATTGGTTTTGGAGCCACCAGTTGATTATCAATTAGATAGTTTAGAGAAATTAGAGTTTTATCCGAAAGTATTTCAATACATGGCTAAAATTGCTAACGAACTTGATTACGAATTGGTTATGGTGACGAATCAAGATGGATTGGGAACAGATTCTTTTCCAGAAGAGACCTTTTGGCCAGCGCAAAATAAAATTATTGATGCTTTTGCTAAAGAAGGTGTTGTGTTTTCAGAGGTTTGTATTGATAAAACTTTTCCGCATGAAAATGCTGAAACTCGTAAACCAAGAACCGGGTTGTTAACCAAATATTTTTCGAAGGAATATGATTTAGAAAACTCTTTTGTTTTAGGGGATCGCATTACCGATATGGAATTGGCTAAAAATCTCGGTGCAAAAGGCATTTTTATGTCTGAAAACCCAGAATTAGGTGCTGATGAAATTGAAACATCAAAGCAAGATATTTTTGATTGTATCGCTTTAAAAAGTACCGATTGGTCAGCTATTTATGAGTTTTTAAAACTTGAGGATCGTACTGCTGAAATTACAAGAAATACGAACGAAACTAAGATTTACATCAAGCTAAATTTAGATGGTTCTGGTAAAAATGATATTAGTACTGGTTTGTCATTTTTCGATCATATGCTAGACCAAATTGGACGTCATGGAGCCATGGATTTAACCATAAAAGTAGATGGCGATCTTGAAGTTGATGAGCACCACACTATTGAAGACACCATGATTGCTTTTGGGGAATTATTCAACAAGGCTTTAGGTAATAAATTAGGTATAGAGCGTTACGGATTTTGCTTGCCTATGGACGATTGTTTGGCGCAAGTTGCCGTAGATTTTGGCGGAAGAAATTGGCTAGAATGGGACGCCGAATTTAAGCGTGAAAAAATAGGGGATATGCCTACTGAAATGTTTTATCACTTATTTAAATCGTTTACAGATGGTGCAAAATGTAATTTAAACATTAAAGCAGAAGGCGTAAACGAGCATCATAAAATTGAAGGTATCTTTAAGGCCTTTGCAAAAGCTATGAAAATGGCGGTAAAACGCGATTCAAACAAGATGTTTTTACCAAGTACAAAAGGAATGTTATAAAGAAGCTATTAGCCTTTAGCTGTTTGCAAATAGCTAAAGGCCATAAGCTAAAAGCCAAAGAATGAAATTAGTTATAATTAATTACGGAGCAGGAAATATTAAAAGTATACAATTTGCTTTTAAGCGTTTGGGGGTTGATGCCGTATTATCGAATAATCCTGAAGAAATTTTAGCTGCCGATAAAGTTGTTTTTCCAGGGGTTGGCGAGGCCAGTTCAGCGATGCAAATGTTGAAGGAATCGGGTTTAGATACCTTAATTCCAACTTTAAAACAACCTGTTTTAGGGATTTGTTTAGGGATGCAATTGCTTTGTAAACATTCTGAAGAAGGCGATACAGAAGGGCTTGGCGTTTTTCAAACGAATGTAAAACGTTTTTCAAACGATGTAAAAGTGCCTCAAATGGGATGGAACGTTATTAAAGATTTAAAATCCGATTTATTTAAAGGCATTAAAGAAAACGAATACATGTATCTTGTGCACAGTTATTATGCCGAGCACTGTAACGAAACCATAGCAAAAACCGATTACGGAATTAATTACGCTTCTGCATTACAACATAATAATTTTTATGGGGTGCAGTTTCATCCTGAGAAGAGTGGAATTCAAGGTCAAAAAATTTTGGAAAACTTCCTAAAGTTAGAAGTGAAAAGTTAGATATTAAAAGTTTTGAAATGAAAAACGAATTAATTCTACGAACAAAACAATTTGCTTTAGATTGTTGGACTTTTTGTTTTAAGGTTCCTAAATCTAGAGAATATAATGTCTTTGTTAATCAATTAATCAGAAGTTCAAGTTCTGTAGGGGCTAATTATAGAGCTTCTCAACGTGCAAAGTCTACAGCAGACTTTATAAATAAATTAAAAATTGTTGAAGAAGAAGTTGATGAAAGTGTTTATTGGTTAGAGATTTTTGAGGAAATTCTTTCTGAACATACTGAAGAAATAAATAAACTTCAAAAAGAAGGAAAAGAATTGTTAGCCATCACCGTAGCTTCAATTAACACAGCAAAGCGGAATCAACAACGTAAGTAACTTTTAATATTTTATATTTAACTTTTAATATTCAAAAATGAGAATCATACCAGCCATAGATATTATAGACGGAAAATGTGTGCGTTTAACAAAAGGAGATTACGATACTAAAAAAGTATATAACGAAAATCCTTTGGAAGTAGCCAAAATGTTTGAAGCTTCTGGTATAGAAAATCTGCATTTAGTAGATTTAGATGGCGCAAAAGCACAGCATATTGTTAATTATAAAGTATTGGAACAAATTGCTTCTAAAACGAAATTAAAAATTGATTTTGGTGGTGGTTTGAAGGCTGATGCCGATTTACATATCGCTTTTAATTCTGGTGCCAGACAAATAACAGGAGGTAGTATTGCCGTGAAAGATCCTAAAACTTTTGAAGGGTGGATTGCAAAATATGGCAGTGAAAAAATTATTCTTGGTGCCGATAGCAATGCTGGAAAAGTAGCGATTAGCGGCTGGCAAGAAGACAGTGAAGAGAATTTAATTCCGTTTATAAAAGGCTATCAGAAAAAAGGTATTCAATATGTTATTTGTACCGATATTTCTAAAGATGGCATGCTTGAAGGACCTTCATTCGATTTGTATCAAGAGATTATTGCAGATTGCACAAACAGTAGCAGCGGGCAATCCATAAAATTAATCGCTTCTGGAGGTATTTCTTGTATTGAAGAATTACCAAAACTAAAAGCTTTAGGATGTGAAGGTGTTATTATCGGAAAAGCGATTTACGAAAATAGAATCAGTCTTCAGCAATTAGAAAAATTTGTATAACGAAGATTAAAATGAAGTTTGAAGATTTTCACTTCTCACTTCTCACTTTTAACTTTTAACTTTGAAAGATGCTTACAAAACGAATTATTCCTTGTTTAGATATTAAAAACGGACGTACCGTAAAGGGCGTTAATTTTGTTGATTTACGCGATGCTGGCGATCCAGTCGAGCTTGCTAAACAATATGCAGAACAAGGTGCTGATGAGTTGGTTTTCCTAGATATTTCAGCAACATTAGAGGGTAGAGGCACTACTTTAGATATGGTTTTACGTGTTGCAGAACAGGTAAATATTCCATTTACAGTTGGTGGCGGTATTTCATCTGTAGAACATGTTGATGCATTGTTACAATGTGGTGCCGATAAGGTTTCTATAAATTCTTCAGCAGTAAAAAGACCAGATTTAGTGAATGAATTATCCAATAAATTCGGGTCTCAATGTGTGGTTGTGGCTATTGATGCCAAACAAGTTGAAGGGCAGTGGAAAGTACATTTAGCAGGCGGAAGTATTCCAACAGACATCGATTTATTCGAATGGGCAAAAGAAGTTGAAAATCGTGGTGCAGGTGAAATTTTATTCACATCTATGAATCATGATGGTACTAAAAATGGATTTGCGAATGAAGCTTTAGCGAAGTTGTCTGAAACTTTAAACATTCCAATTATAGCTTCAGGAGGCGCTGGAAATGTACAGCATTTTGTGGACACGTTTACAGATGGAAAATCGGATGCAGCTTTAGCCGCGAGCGTATTTCATTTTGGTGAAATCCCTATTCCTGAACTAAAAATAGAATTGAAAAAAAATAATATAGAGGTACGACTTTAAGTCGTCATACTGAACTGGTTTCAGTATCACATAAAGAAATGATTATGACTATTAAATACGATTCAAACGGACTCGTTCCTGCGATTATTCAAGATGCTACAACAGCTAAAGTACTTATGCTTGGCTATATGAATGAAGAATCTTATCAAAAAACCATCGAAACGAATAAGGTTACTTTTTTTAGCAGAAGTAAACAACGTTTATGGACAAAAGGTGAGGAAAGTGGTAACTTTTTAAACGTTGTTAGCATTAAAAACGACTGCGATAACGATTCGCTTTTAATTCAAGTAAATCCCGCGGGTCCTACATGCCATAAGGGTACAGATACATGCTGGGCAGAGGAAAACAAGTCGTCTTACGGTTTCTTTTCTACCTTGGAAGATGTGATTGCAGAACGTGTTGCGAACAAGGACACTAAAAAATCGTATGTCGCTAGTTTGTTTGAAAAAGGCATCAACAAAGTGGCTCAGAAAGTAGGCGAGGAGGCAGTTGAAACCGTTATTGAAGCCATGGATAACAATGATGAGTTGTTTTTATATGAATCGGCCGATTTATTATTTCACTATTTAATGCTGCTTCAAGCAAAAGGCTTCACGCTTAAAGATATTGAAGCCGAATTGAAAGGAAGACATAAGTAATTCCAAGGTTTGAAAAAATATTTCTACGTTTTTAATATTCAGTATTTAGGGTATCGTTTTCACGGATGGCAAAAGCAACCGGATGTAAAAACCTTGCATCTTATGGTAGACAGAACCTTAAACTATATTTTAGAAGGCAAACCTTTTAAAAGTTTAAGTTCTGGAAGAACAGATGCGATGGTGTCGGCTGAATGTGCTGCTTTCGAACTCTTTTTACAAGAACCCATTGAAGACCAAGAAGCTTTTTTAGAATTATTTAATTATAATTTACCACAGGATATTCGTGCATTAAGCATTCGTGAAGTTGATGCGAAATTCAACATCATCAACAATTCTAAAATAAAGGAATATCTGTATTTATTTGCTTTTGGTGAAAAATGCCACCCGTTTTGCGCACCTATTATGACTACCATTTTAGATGATTTGGACATCGAATTGATGAAAAAAGGGGCGAAACTTTTTGAAGGCGAACATTTCGTAAGGTCTTATTGTTATAAACCAACCGATAATGGTATTTATACCAGGGAGATTTTAACCTGTGAAATTGTAGAAAACACTATTTATACCGCCAATTACTTTCCTGAAAAAACATACATATTACGTGTTAGAGGTAAAGGATTTATGCGTAATCAAATCCGTTTAATGATGGGGACTCTTATCGATCTTGGAAAAGGGAAATTAACTTTAGAGGACATTCGTGTTAGTTTGCTTCCAGATAGTACTGTGAAAATGGAATATATCGCACCTGCCTCAGGGTTAATTTTGAATAAAATTGATTTTATTTAATTGTATGTTTTCTTAAAAAAAACAAAAGTGTTTGGTAAAGTTACGGGTTTACAGTAGCTCTGTTTTTTTTGTTTAATTTAACTTTGATTATTTCGAAGTTTACATTAATAACAATTAGCATTTAGCATTTAGTAAATGGCATGGGGTTAAAATGGAATTTTAAAAACATATTTCACTTTATCATTTTTACTATCAGTTTTTTTGGATATAGCCAAAAAACTGATAATGATAATTTGAAGCATAAAATTTATTATGAAGTAAGAGCTTTTGCGTTTTTAACATTCAATGATGATTCACTTTTAGAAAATGACGATCCGTTTGATTTCAATAACAGCACTAAACTAACGGGAGTAGATTTGTCAGTTAATTATTATTTAATCAATGGAATTTCACTTGGGGTAGGTTCAGGAATTGAAACTTTTACGCAACCTAAATTCTCCTATGCTCCATTGTATATGAGAGTTGCGTTAAATGGAGGGTCTCGAAAAAATAGTATACATACCGAGTTGAATTGTGGAGGTCATTTTACCGATAACAGTAAATTTGGTTGGTTATTTAGGTTTATGTTTGGATATCGCTTTAGGGTTTATAAAAATTTATTTGCAAATACTTCTTTAATTTATACCTATCAAAATTTATATAAAACATTTAATAATGCGCTAAGGACAAGTGATTATCTTCACTTTAAAAGTGTAGGACTTTCCGTTGGTTTTGATATTAATTAAACAACTATGAAATCAAAAATATTTATTTCTTTAATTACCTTTTTGGGGTTATTAAATCAAGGAGAAGCACAAGAGGGCTTAAAAGAAAATTTTAATTTTAAAATAGGGGCTATAGGAGCCTGGGTAGCTTATGAAAAACCATTAAATGATTCCTTTTTAATTGATGCTGAAATAGGTTACATCGGAGGTATTTTAAATAGTGAATTTATTTTTACAACAAGTATTGAACTAGAACCTCGTTACTATTATAATTTTAGTAAACGGATTCAAAAAGGAAAAAATACGATTAATAATTCTGGAAATTATTTTGCTGTTCAATTATCTTACATTCCAGATATTTTTACGGCAAAGACACCAAATAATGCTAATATAGATGTTTTAAAAACTTTTAGTGCTATACCAACTTTTGGACTTCGTAGAAATATTACAAAAGGACTTAATTTTGATTTTGAATTTGGAGTGGGATATTTATGGGCTAAAGGCTATGAAAATGAAGTAACAGCTAATTTACTTATAGGACTTAGTTATGTTTTTAAAACAAATGCTAAATAAGTTTCAAATATAAGTAAAATGTTATTTTGGAATTTCATTTTTCATTGTAAGGATTAATTTACTAACTTTAACAGAATAATTTTAACAAAAACATCAGAATTAGTTACAAATTCTAGCTATGTATTTTGTTTATCAATGATGAATAAAATGTCAGTTCGAGTCATTTTCCTTAGAAAATGGTATCGAGAACAGGTTTAACGACTAAAATATCTTGACGTTTTTGTTTAATTATTTAAAAATAAATTCTCTAATCATTGGAGTAGGTTTATTATTAAGTAAGCTATTAATCTTAACAAAAAAATCAAAAATTATGTTACGCTGGACAATCACATTCATTATTATCGCATTAATCGCTGGAGTTTTAGGCTTCGGTGGAATCGCAGGAGGAGCTGCTGGAATAGCTAAAATATGCTTCTACATTTTCATTATTTTATTCATTTTCTCTTTGCTGAAAGGTGTAATGAAAAAATAAAAAGCGGTAGTTTAAATCAACCATTAAATTAAAAATCATGAGAAAAATAATATTAGGCTTAGCTTTATTGTTTTCTGTTGCAACTGTTTTTACAGGTTGTAGAGATAAAAAAACTGCAGGCGAAAAAATTGAAGAAGCTGTAGACGACGCTGGAGACGCCGTTGAAGATGCGGCCGATGACGTTGGAGATGCTATTGACGATCTTGCAGACGAAATTGAAGAGTAACCCATAACACTTGTTTAACAACAAATTGTGTTAACTTATTACTGAAAGCCCCGATTTACTCGGGGCTTTTTGTATTTTAGTATGAAATAAAACAACTATTTTATGAGTATATCGGTACCGAAATCCGTTTTTACATTCTTCGAAAAACTTGAAAAAAACAATAACCGCGATTGGTTTAACGAAAACAAACCTGAGTTTAAGGCTATTGAAAAGGAGATGAAATTGGTTTACAATACTGTTTTAGAAAATCTAAATAAACATGACGAGATTGATAAACTAAAAATATTTAGAATTTATCGCGATGTTCGTTTTTCAAAAAATAAATTACCCTATAAAACCCATTTTGGCGGCTCGTTTCATAGAACAAAACCACGTTTACGAGGTGGATATTATTTACACATTCAGCCAAATAACGAAAGTTTTATAGCAACAGGCTTTTGGGAACCAGAAAAAGATGATCTGTTTAGAATTAGGAAAGAGTTTGAAATAGACGATTCTGAAATCAGAGAAATTATTGGAGCTAAAACCTTTAAATCTGTTTGGGGTGAACTTGTTGGCGACGAATTAAAAACAGCCCCTAAAGGTTTTGATAAAACGCATAAAGCCATTGATTTAATACGAAAAAAACAATACATTTTTGTTAAGAAATACACCGATAAAGAGGTGTTAGATTCTAATTTTATCAACGAAATAGACCATGCTTTTAAAGCCATTCGACCATATTTCGATTATATGAGTGCGGTTTTAACTAGTGATTTAAATGGAGTATCGTTGATTGATTAGGTTTTTTAGATGCTGATTTTCATGGTTTGAATATCTCACTTGCGTTCGATATGACAGACGATTAATCTTTATGTTTTTAGACACCTATTTCACGAATTTAAAATCAGTGAAATACGTGTCTAAAATATTTTTAATCTTCAGCAGTAGTAAGAATTAGTAATTCATACTAATTAATAGCTAAACAGCTGCTAATAATTCAGGGTTCTCAAACAATTGAATCTGGCTCAATAAACGTTCTTTAACCAAATTCATCATACGTTTGTTTAAAGCGGAAGAATTTTCAATATAAATAAGGTATTCTTCAACAGTAAACTGCCCAATAACCATCCCTTTCATAGAATTTCTAAGTTTCATATCTCTTTGAATGGCATTTTCAATGTAGGCGATGCGTTTTTCCAAAGAATAAGCATAAAAAACAGATTTGTGTTTTCCTATGTAGTTTCTAAAAACTTCAATGAATAAATCATTTTGAAATTTAATAATAGGGCGTAAAATCACATTCTGAAAACGTTCGTCGCTGCTCATGTTTTCGTTAATTGTAGCACTTAAAATTTCTGGTCGAATACTTGTAAGATTAGATTTTCTAGTGTTCATAATTTTGAGATTTTACTTAAAAGTAGCCATTAATCGAGCTTATCGTAAAAATTCATATTATAATTATTAACGAGTTTATTAACATTGAAGATTTTCATACCTTTAAAAACTCAAGTAAATCGTATTGTTTTTAGTGTTTTTTTTTGTGTAAAAACACATCTAGTTTTATTCGGAAATAAACAATTCAGATTTATAAAAAACAGACAAATTAATTTCTAACATATTATTAAAAAAACATGAGATTTCACACAAGAAAATGGATTAAACCAGAAGATTTAAATGCAAATGGTACGTTGTTTGGCGGACGTTTATTAGACTGGATAGACGAGGAAGCAGCGCTTTATACCATTATTCAATTGGAAAATCCGAAAGTAGTTACAAAATTTATTAGTGAAATTGATTTTAAAGCCTCTGCAAAACAGGGTGATATTATTGAAATAGGTATTGAGGCTATTAAATTTGGTAAAGCTTCATTAACATTAAGTTGCGAAGTTAGAAACAAAATGACTAGAGAAACCATTATCACGATTTCTAATATTGTTATGGTTAATGTTGGTCCAGACGGCAAACCCTTGCCACACGGTAAAACACAAGTAGAATTTGTTAAAGATAGGCTTCAGTAATTTTGTTTGAAAATTACAATCAATTTTAAGAATCTATTGAATAAAATTCATTTTATATTCTATCCATTGGCAATTTTATAAAAATTAGATAACAAAGTGGCTTTAAGTTTTAAATACATCTAATAAAGCATAAATTTGTATTTCTTTATGGCTTCCTAAACCTTATTTTATTAGGGTTTAAAGCTACTTTAACACAAAATATAAGATATTTATGAGTAAATCATTGTTTGACAAAGTGTGGGATTCACATGTTGTAAGAAAAATTGAAGATGGTCCAGATGTGTTTTTTATCGACCGTCATTTAATTCATGAGGTTACAAGTCCAGTAGCATTTGTCGGTTTAAAAAGTAGAGGTTTAAGCGTGTTATATCCAGAGCGTACATTTGCGGTTGCCGATCATAACACTCCAACAATCAATCAACATTTACCTGTTGAAGATCCTTTATCTGCTAAGCAATTAAAAACATTAGAAGATAACGCCAATGAATACGGCATTAGTCACTGGGGCTTAGGTCACCAAAATAACGGTATTGTTCACGTTGTAGGACCTGAAAATGGTATTACACTTCCTGGAGCAACTATTGTTTGTGGCGATTCGCATACATCTACACACGGTGCTTTTGGAGCTATTGCTTTTGGTATTGGTACTTCGGAGGTTGAAATGGTTTTAACCACACAATGTATCATGCAGCCAAAGCCTAAAAAAATGCGTATTAGCGTTAACGGGCCATTAAGCAAAGGCGTTACACCTAAAGATGTTGGTTTATATATTATTTCTCAATTAACAACTTCTGGTGCAACAGGATATTTTGTTGAATATGCAGGTGATGTTTTTGAAAACATGTCTATGGAAGGTCGTATGACGGTTTGTAACTTATCTATCGAGATGGGTGCCCGTGGTGGTATGATTGCTCCAGATGAAAAAACCTTCGAGTATATTAAAGGTCGCCCAATGACTCCAAAAGGAGCAGATTGGGATAAAGCTATGGCATACTGGAAAACGTTAAAAACGGATGAAGGTGTAACATTTGACAAAGAATATACTTTTGATGCTAGCGATATTGAACCTATGATTACCTACGGAACAAATCCAGGTATGGGTATGGGGATTTCTAAAAATATTCCTTCTGCGGAATCTGTTGAAGGTGGAAAAGCCACTTACGACAAATCTTTAGCTTACATGGGTTATGCTGAAGATGAGCAAATGATTGGAAAGAAAATTGATTACGTATTTATTGGTTCTTGTACCAATGGTCGTATTGAAGATTTCCGTGCGTTTGCATCGATAGTTAAAGGCAGAAAAAAAGCAGATCACGTAACAGCTTGGTTAGTACCAGGATCGCACATTGTGGAAGCTAAAATTAAAGAAGAAGGTTTATTAGATATTTTTGAAGAAGCTGGTTTTGTGTTAAGAGAGCCAGGATGTTCGGCATGTTTAGCAATGAATGATGATAAAATTCCTGCTGGAAAATATGCAGTAAGTACGTCAAACAGAAACTTTGAAGGACGTCAAGGACCTGGATCAAGAACTTTGTTAGCAAGTCCGTTAGTGGCTGCAGCTGCAGCTGTTACAGGTGTTGTTACCGATCCAAGAACGCTTTTATAAATATTAATGAATATGGAATAGTTAAAAATTAAAGTCAATGTTTTTAAAACTTTTCACTTTTAACTTTTCACTTTTAAATTAAAAAAAAATGGCTTACGATAAATTTACAACATTAACTAGTACTGCAGTTCCTTTACCAATCGAGAACGTAGATACCGATCAAATCATCCCTGCACGTTTCTTAAAAGCGACAACGCGTGATGGATTTGGAGACAACTTATTTAGAGATTGGAGATATAATGGTGATGATTCACCAAAACAAGATTTCGTATTAAACAACTCAATTTACGGTGGTAAAATTTTAGTAGGAGGAAAGAACTTTGGTTCTGGATCTTCTAGAGAGCATGCTGCTTGGGCGGTTTACGATTACGGATTCCGTTGTGTGGTTTCAAGTTTCTTCGCAGATATTTTCAAAAATAACTGTTTAAACATTGGGGTTTTGCCTGTGCAAATATCTCCAGAGTTTTTAAATGAAATTTTTGAAGCAATTTACGCCGATCCTAAAACAGAATTAGTGATTGATTTAGAAGCTCAAACCATTACTTTACCATCATCTGGTACTCAAGAATCATTTGATATTAATGGTTATAAAAAAGGCAACATGTTAAATGGTTTTGATGATATCGACTATTTACAAAACATGAAAAGTGAGATTGAAAGTTTCACTGAATCACGCCCTTTCTAAACTATGAGTTTTAGAAAAATAGAAATAATGGATACGACATTACGCGATGGTGAACAAACCTCGAGTGTGTCGTTTTCTGCTTCTGAGAAGCTAACAATTGCTAAACTTTTACTGGAAGAATTAAAGGTTGATCGTATTGAGATTGCCTCGGCACGTGTGTCTGAAGGTGAACTTCAAGCGGTTAAAGATGTTACCGAATGGGCTTCTAAACACGGTTATCTAGAAACTGTTGAAGTTTTAACTTTTGTTGATAATGGCGTGTCCTTAAAATGGATGCAGGAAGCAGGAGCGAAGGTTCAAAACTTGCTAACAAAAGGTTCATTAAATCATTTAACTCATCAGTTAAAAAAGACGCCTAATCAGCACTTTGAGGAAATAAAAGAAAACATTGCTTTAGCTCAAAAAAACAATATTACAACTAATATTTATTTAGAGGATTGGAGTAATGGGATGCGAAACTCTAAAGACTATGTTTTTGAGTTTTTAGCCTTTTTAGCAACTCAACCTGTTAAGCGTATTATGCTTCCAGATACTTTGGGGGTTTTAACGCCAGAAGAATCGTTTCTGTTTATAAAAGAAATTAAAGACCTATATCCTAATTTACATTTCGATTTCCATGCTCATAACGATTACGATTTGGGTGTGGCCAATGTGATGGCAGGATTAAACGCAGGCGCCGACGGATTGCATTTAACAGTGAATGGTATGGGCGAAAGAGCAGGAAATGCGCCAATGTCTAGTACTATTGCGGTTATAAACGATTTTATGCCGCATATTAAAATCAATGTAAACGAAAAGGTTTTATATACAGTTAGCAAATTGGTTGAAAATTTTTCTGGAGTAGTAATTCCTGCAAATAAACCAATTGTTGGTGCTAATGTTTTTACACAAACTGCAGGTATACATGCCGACGGCGACAATAAAAACAACTTGTATTTTAGCGATTTGTTACCAGAACGTTTTGGCAGAACTAGAAAATATGCTTTAGGAAAATCTTCTGGGAAAGCTAATATTCAAAAGAATTTACAAGAATTAGGACTTCAGCTTAATGATGCTGACTTGAAAAAAGTCACACAACGTATTATTGAGTTAGGTGATAAAAAACAAGTGGTAACAAAAGAGGACTTGCCATATATTATTTCGGATGTTTTAGATAGAACTTACGAAGAAAAAATTAAGGTAAACTCTTATGTGTTAACACACTCAAAAGGTTTAAAACCTTCAACAACCGTTTCAATTACTATTGAAGGCGAGACCTTTGAAGAAATTTCTCAAGGTGATGGTCAGTTTGACGCCTTTATGAATGCTATAAAAAGCATTTTTAAGAATGAAAAGTTAATGGAATTACCACATTTAATTGATTATGTGGTTCGTATTCCTCCTGGAAGTCGTTCGGATGCATTGTGTGAAACCATTATTACTTGGAAAAACGATGAGAAAGAATTTAAAACACGTGGTTTAGATTCCGATCAAACGGTATCGGCAATTATTGCCACTGAGAAAATGTTGAATATTATTATTAGTTGAGAGGTGTGTGTTAGACGGGAGACAGAAGACGGGAGACGGGAGTTTGTTGGGTTGAAAAATTGACAGAAGACAGGTGACAGAAGACGGGAGACGGAAGTAGTGAAAACCCGACCGGAGCGTTATTTGAAAATTATCAAATAATTGGTACTTTTTTTAGCGTAGGGAACGCCCAAACTTTTAATATCATTTTAAAATAAATTGAAATCACTTAAGGTGGTACAAAAAATATAAATTTAAAGATTAAAAATAAAACACATGAAATTTAATATTGCGCTTTTAGCCGGAGACGGTATAGGACCAGAAGTTATAGACCAAGCAGTTAAAGTTAGTGATGCTGTTGCTAAGAAATTTGGACACGAAATTACATGGAAACCCGCTTTAACAGGTGCTGCGGCGATTGATGCTGTTGGTGAACCTTATCCAGATGCTACGCATGATGTTTGTGTGGCTTCGGATGCTGTTTTATTTGGTGCTATTGGTCACCCGAAATACGATAACGATCCTTCTGCGCCAGTTAGACCTGAGCAAGGTTTATTAAAAATGCGTAAAAAATTAGGTTTATTTGCTAATGTGCGTCCAACGTTTACATTCCCATCTTTATTGGATAAATCGCCTTTAAAACAAGAGCGTATTGAAGGCACCGATTTAGTGTTCTTAAGAGAATTAACTGGAGGTATTTACTTTGGTGAAAAGGGTAGAAGAGACGGAGGAGAAACGGCTTTTGATAACTGTGTGTACACCAGAGCAGAAGTGCAACGTTTGGCTAAAAAAGGTTTTGAATTGGCCATGACACGTTCTAAAAAATTATGTTGTGTTGATAAAGCCAACGTTTTAGAAACGTCGCGTTTATGGAGAGAAACGGTTCAAGCCATGGAAAAAGATTATCCAGAAGTTGAAGTAAGTTACGAGTTTGTTGATGCGGTTGCAATGCGTTTGGTACAATGGCCAAATAGCTACGATGTTTTAATTACTGAAAACCTTTTTGGTGATATTTTAACGGATGAAGCTTCGGTAATTTCAGGATCTATGGGATTAATGCCTTCGGCATCTATGGGATCTGATATTGCTTTATTTGAACCAATTCACGGGTCGTACCCACAAGCAACAGGATTAAATATTGCAAACCCAATGGCGACAGTATTATCTGCAGCCATGATGTTTGAAACCGCTTTTAATTTACCAGAAGAAGGTAAAGCGATTAGAGATGCTGTAAATAAAGCTTTAGCTGAAGGTGTTGTTACTGAAGATTTAGCCGATGGTGGAAAAGCTTACGGAACTAAAGAAGTTGGTGACTTTTTAGCTGCTAATATCTAAAGAGCAATAAACTTTTTAAATAAAAAAATCTGCTAGTTTTTTAACTAGCAGATTTTTTTTGTCCCATACCATATGATTATAGTTAAAAAATAACCTCAATTAAGTAAAAGGTACTCGTGTTCCAAAACACTAAAAGAATTAGTATGAAATCAAGTTTATTTTATTGTTTTTACTGAAAAATAAGATGTCAATTCTAGGCTTTAAAACTTGAATTATTAGGCAGTTCAAAAATCTCTAAATCAAAATAGGGCATAGCCGCTATTAAATGATCGAAAATATCGGCAATAATATACTCGTAATTTGCCCAACGTTTATCGCTGCTAAAAGCATAGATTTCTAGAGGAATCCCTTGTGTTGTAGGCGCTAATTGGCGCACCATAATCATCATATCTTTATTAATAGCAGAATGATTATTTAAATACGAATCGATATACTTTCTAAAAACGCCAAGGTTGGTTAAATTTCTCCCATTTAACAAAAGTGATTTATCGATAGCATTATTGTTGTTATAGGCATCAATATCTTTTTGTCTATTTTCTAGATAAGCACTAATTAGTTGAATTTTTTTAAGTTCTTCAACTGCATCTTTGCTTAAATATTTAACACCATCTTGTTTAATAAAAAGTGCTCGTTTTATACGTCTTCCTTCCGAGCTAGACATGCCGCGCCAGTTTTTAAACGAATCGGAAATAAGGGCATAAGGCGGAATAGTGGTGATGGTTTTATCGAAATTTTGGACTTTCACTGTGGCTAAATTAATTTCAATCACATCGCCATCGGCACCATATTTTTCAAAGGTGACCCAATCGCCAATACGCACCATATCGTTTATAGCTACTTGCATACTGGCTACAAAACCTAGAATAGTATCCTTAAAAACCAAAAGGATAACGGCCGAAATGGCTCCCATTCCTGTAATAAACTTTATAAAAGGAATTCCTGTGATAATAGCTATTGCTGAAAAAACGCCAACAGTCCAGGCGAAAATCATAAAAACCTGTATGTAACTGTCTATAGGTTTGTCTTTTAAACGCGATAAGGTTTTTAAATAAGCTTTCAGGGTGTTTAAAAGGCTTCGAACTACCCAAAGGGTTAACAAAATAGAGAATACCTGTAAGCACTTTTCAACAAAGATTTCGAAATCTTTAAAGTCTTCAAAAATATCTGGAATAAACTTTAAAGCAACAATAAATGGGATGATGTGGGCAATGTTTCTAGGCACTTTATTGGCCACTAATAAATCGTCAAAATTTGTTTTAGTACGACTTGAAAAATTAGAAAAAGCTTGAATAATAAGCTTTTTAATGATAAAATCAATCAGAAAAATAAGCAGGAGTAAGCCTACTAACAGGACAATAACATTTAAATATTTAGCAAGATCTTCATCTATCCCTGTTGAAATTAGATAATTAAAAAACTGACGTTTTAAAGTGTTCATTTCGTTTTTAAATTTTTCAAATACATTTTATCAATGTAAAAGGTTCCAAAAGGAATGACTGAAGCCACAAGTACGATTAAAAATTGTTTGGTGTTCCAAGCAAATTCCTTTTTAAACATAAAAGCCATCGCTACATAAGCCACAAATAATAAACCATGAGGCATGCCTAAAAGCTCAACATACTGCGGATCGTGGGCTAAATACTTAATAGGTGTTGCAATAAAAAGTAGTAAAATATAAGACACACCTTCTAAAAGTGCTACAATTCTAAAAATATTAATAGATGAAAACATAGTTGTTAATTTTTATGATGAGAAATGGTGTTTGTTTATAATTGAGGATTACAAAAAAATCTATTTTTCTAGTTAGAGCTACTTCTTAAAAACTCTTTTCATCAGGAAGAAAATCATTTATTTCATTGATTGATCTTTCTAAATTCTCAAACCAAGCATTTATTTTATTGTCCATAAATTAATACTTTAGTTTCGTTTAGCTCTTTTCTGAAGTATTTGTTTTTTATGGCTCTATCCTCGATAAGGTCGATTTGTCGTTTTAGTAGCTTTTCCAACTTTTCTTTTAATTGGAAATACAAGTTTGTATATTCGAAAGGATCGTTTTCATTAAAATCAACAACAAAATCAATGTCAGAGTCTTGGTTAAAATCCTCTCTTGTTACCGAACCAAAAGCAGAAAAAGAGCGAACTTTATATTGTTCACATAGTTCTTTAATTAGATTTATATTTTTATCGTTAATTTTCATAAATCAAAAATAATCATTTTATGTTGCTCTAACAATGTTCATTGTCCTTTTAAAAGCACTTATAAAACGTTGAAAATAACCATGCCGTAAATTACAAAACGCAATAAACGTAGAGAACCATAGAGGCAAACGGCTTTAAATGGAAACTTAATAATACCAGCAGCAATACATGATATTGAAAAGGGTAGTGGCAACAAGGCACCAACAACAATTAAAAAACCACCCCATTTTTTAGAGTTTTTTAGTTGCTTTTCCATCTTAATTTCCAAATAATTATGAACCGATGGTATTTGAGTAATGGTACGTCCCATCCAATACGCTACAAGTCCGCCCGCATAAGATAAAACTGCTAAAATACTTAAGAAGAACCACGGACTATACATTTTATCAGCCCAAGCGATAAAAATTTCTGGTGGAATAAGTCCTAATAGCGTTTCGGAAACAAAAAAGAAACTCAATACGCCGTATGCAGGAAGTATTTCGGTAAGTTCGGTTAAGGCAGCATTAATATTAAAAAAATGATTGATAACATAAATAACTGCAACAACACCAATTATATATGGTAAAGCGCTTTTTACGGCTTGCCAAACAAAACTGTAAAACCCTGTGTAACTATAATATTGATGTAATAGTTGAATTCGGTTTTTTGTGCTTTTATTAGTTTTTTCTGTGTTTTTCATTTAGGACATTTGAAACCACAAATATACAGCTAACTCTTTAAGTTTTGTAAACTTTTAGATTTGAAATATCATAAAGTATTCACAGGTTTTAAATTTTAACAGAATTTATGATAAAGGGGGATTTGATATATTGTACAAAATATTCTATTTTACATAATATAAATTATAGTACAACAAACTACAATTTACGAAATAGCGCTTTTGGCGCTATTTTGTGGTTTCGTAGTTGTGTTTATAAATAATAGCCACTACCAAGCGCTCGATTGTTTTATAACACAAATGCGAAGCATTCATGAGCTCTTTATTAAAACAATAAACATCAGCGAATAATTATCCAACGCTTGCCATAGCCTGTCCTGAGCGCAGTCGAAGGACCAAAATAAAAGCTAACCTTTTTGCTCTTATTAAAAATCGCGTATTTGAATAATTGTGCTACATATTTTTTTCTACGCGATTCTCATGGAATTCCACATGAGCTTAAATTTTATGAAATCGAGTTTTTTACGAGATTCACGAACTCCTTTAAAGCTTTTTGCAAATAATTAAATAAGTGAGTAAAAATAAAATTCTAAGCACTTATTCTATTCTCGTTACTATTTAATTTTTTTTAATTGTAACTACTAATATTATGTAAAATAGGATTTAAACTTTCGAACTTCTTAAGTTTTGATTAATTCTTTTTTTCTTGATAAAAAAAGAAACAAAAAAATCAAGACTGCATAAATTTTTGGAAACAATTACGGTTCGTTACGCTATATTTTAGACTATTTAGCGTTAAGAAAATGTACCCAAAGTACATTTTTAGTTAAATACAATTTGAAATTAACTTCTAGTTAAGTGTTGTATCCAATTACAATCATCCACAGGATAATTGTATTTGTATAGCCTAAAATATGGACGCGCCACTCACCTATTGTTTTACCAAAATTTTATGAGGTCGAATTACGTTAGTCTATTCTTTTTTGTTTTTTGATTTATATGCAATATCCTTTTGAATATCTCCAACATCAGTTTTATTATTAAATTTAAGGTATTGACTTTGTATATTGTTTTTTAATTCACGCCTATCATTACTGCTTAAAGTATTTTTAAAACTTAAATAATAATTTAATTTTAATAAAAATGAATATTTTATAATTGGAATCTTAATTAAAGGTATCATTTCTTCAACAATAGCTTTATGCTGTAAATAATTAATATCTAAAAGTAAAAAGGTGTAAATGAATAATTTAAACTGATTGTTTTTATAATCAGTTTTACATTTTTCTAATCGTTCAATTATGATACCTTCTAAATTAATATGTCCAAGCATATCGTAAAGCCTTACTTGGACTAACGTTGGTATTACATTAGAGATAAGTTTTAAAAGACCTTGAGCTTCTCCTTTACTATCGGTTTTAATTATTTCTGATATATCCATTTCTCCAAACTCATCTAAAAGTTTAAAACTCCATAAACAAGCATTTTCTATTATGTAATCAAAAATTTGATAAACTAAATCAGAATCATTAACATCATCAATATTTCTAAATACTTTACCTAAAATCGTCAAACTTTCTTCTAATGAGTTTGATGATTCATTAAGTGAATTAATTTTTTTTATTTTAACCTCACTATGATTCTCATCAAGCTTCATCTCTTTATTAATTTGCTCTTCGATTTCATCCTGTTGTATTTCAGATAAACTATCTTGAAATTTTTTAGAATACTTTTCAATTAATTTCCCTAGTTTATCTGCTTCAACAATTTTACTTATTAAAACAGTATCTATTGAAGTGGTTTTTAAGTTATATTCTTGATTTAGAGTAGAAAAATGTTTTTTTGTTTTATTGTAAATTTTATTTAAAAATTCCACGTTATCCCTTTTAAAACCAGCGTAAAGTTCAAATTCGTTAGAAAATGACAAATAGAAATTCTCATCTTCAATTGCTTCGTTTAAGAATGCTTGGTCTAAAGTCATATAATATGCAACAAAATATTCAAAAACACCATTTAACCTAAAGGAATAATAATCATGGTCTTTTTTCCGTAATAAACTTTTAGAATCTAAATAATCAAAAATATCTCTTGGGTCTATTCTTAATCTTGGATTCTTATCCAAATATTTCTGAAAAAAATTAATAATATCTGAGTACTTAGCATAATAAGAATTCTTGTGATTCTCTACTAATAAAAAGTAAGCAAAATGAGCTAATAATTTTTTATAGTTATTAAAAGTAAATGAAGATGCAGATACGGTTAACTGCTCCTTTTCTAAAAGCTTTTCGACATAAAGATTAATTAAATCTACATCGTTATGCAGTTTATTATTAGCATCTTTATTAAATACCCACAAGAATATTGAAACGGTCCAGTAATTAAAAGGGATAGAAAGTTTTTTAAAGATTGAATTTATTTTTTCAACTACTTGATTCTCTTTTTCTTCTGTAAAAGAATAATTTCTTTTAGTTAATTCTTTAATATGTATCTTTCTTAATCTATGAAAATATAACTTCTTTAAATCCCGTCCATCAAATCTGGCTGCATCTAATGAATTTAAAGAGCTACTTATTGAACAAATTATTACTCTTACATTATCGTTTTCACTTACTATTTTTTCAAGAATATCTTTAGTTTTATTATCTTCTAGATGAAAATTATCTAAGAGAAGTACAAAATCCTTTTCTTCAAAAAGTTTAATTGCAGCATTTGTATTTGTAAAATAATATTTTGATAATTCTTTAAAAAAGTTAAAATCATTTATAGCGTTACTCCAATATTTTAAATCAATATAAAATGGTATTTTATTGTAAATAGAAAAATCTCTTAGAAGTTCTAATTCTATTTTTTTTAGCATAATGGTTTTACCACATTTATCTTTGCCAAAAGCAATGTAGTCTTTTTCGAATTTGAAAAAATTATTCCAAAGATAATCAGGATGACTACTATCATCATTTAAAACTTCAGAAATAGATTTTTCTTTAAGAACAGGACTAGTACTTAATTCTAGTAAATCTTTACGGTTTTCCTTATTATTACTTTCTACAAAAAGAGATTTTGAATCATCAAGTTCATCTAAAAAACGTCTTCTAATGTTTTTTCTTAATTCATTTTGTTTTGCAAGAATTTCATTTGTTGGAATATTATATTTTTTGCTTTCTAATGGATAAAAAACTTCGTTTTTTATATCATACATACGAAAATCAACACTAAAAACATCTTCGTTATAATCAAGGTTAATTAAAGAATATCCTATTTGGGATTCAACTTCAAAAGATAGATTAGCCGAGGAGCCTAATTTAATAACTCCATCATTAGGAGTTAAATCTAGACTCAGATTGTTTTTATGTATGTGTCCACTTAACATAAAATCAAATCTCTTATGGAGTACGTCTTCAATTTTGTATAAATTCCATGAACGCAAATCTTTTAAAGGATGATGATGTAAAACAATTTTTATGTCACATGATAATATTCTATCTAAAGCTTCATCAACCTTGCTTATAGGGTATAATAAATTATTATCATCATTTATCCCAACAGACCTCCAAGCAGTATTTAAACAAACAAAGCCTATTTTCCCTGCATTGGTATTTCTAATATGAGTTGAATACATTTCTTCTACATAGTCTAAAGAATTAGTACATTCTTTAAAATAATCATTCACAAAGTTTCTGTAGTTTTCTAAGGGTTTATGACTGTTGATTAAATCAATATTATTTTGTTTAAAAATGTCATTCAGTTTTTCATTATCATCAATTTCTTCATCTAAATATTTAATTAATGATTTTGAAACTACGCTTCTATCTATATCATGATTGCCAGGACATATAAAAATATTGTCTTTGTTGATTTTAGCTATAGTAACTATCCTTTCAAGGAAATTAATTCTGGCAAGCTCAAAGTCTTCAATTTTATCTCCTCTCTGGACTAAATCACCTGAGAATATTACAAAGTCAATTTCATTAACATTTTTTTCTAAGTCATTGAAGAAATTATCTAATAATTTTTTTTGTTTAGTTCTCCCTCCAATTTGATTTGTATAATGTAAATCTGTAATGTGTAATATTTTCATCTATGTAAAATTTATCACTAAAATAAGAAAGTTTGACTTCTTAATAAGTAGTAAAATTAATACTTATAAACATTATATTAACGAATTAGTCATTCCACTACGCTCATATCGTCGCTCCGTAAAAAACGTGTTCCATTAACATCGTAGAGAAAAATTATAGAAGAAAAAAACAAAGAAAATGAAGTAATAAACTTTCGCTTTTAACCAAATATAGTACAACAAACTACAATTTACGCAATAGCGCTTTTGGCGCTATTTGACATAATTGCAGATATAACGTCGCAGACTTATATCGATAGTAATTGTGTCAAGTTAATTGTGGTTTCGTAAAAATTATACACGATTCTCACGTTGCATATAACTGATTTAGATTTTGTGTTCTGAATAATTCAAAATTATCGAAATGCTTTCATAAAAACTTAAATTTAATGATATTCAGTTTTAGTTGATTCATGAACCGATTCATTTATATTTTCTGTATAAAATAGGTAAATCTTCACCCTCTCCATATTTTTAATATTCCGTACTAAGATTCATAAATTTTCAAATACGCGATTCTCACGAGGTATATTATGTAAAATAGAATACCTAAAAAGTTCAGTTTTCAAAATCAACTTTAGTATTTAGGTTATTCAATATTAATAAAATATTTTTCTTACATCTTTTAAATAGTATAATAATTTACTTACTTTAGCGAAAGTACATAACGTTTTCTATACTAATGCGCGTTATACAATTTTAAGTCTCAATAAACCGAAAAAGGACTATAAAAAAAATGAGTAGGTAAACTATAAAATTTTAAAAAGTATGAACAAAAAAAAATTATCTAAGGGTTTAATTATCTTAATGTGTGGCGTGTTTCTTCTTTCAAGCTGTGACAAAGATGATGTTAGTTCTGATGAACTTACAGAAGGTTTTTATGAAAACTCAGCCAATGATGATGTTAGTTCTGAAGAAGTTACTGAAGATTCAGAAAATGATGATGTTAATTCTGATGAACCTACTGATGATTTATGTAAATGCCCTTTTGTTAGAATCCACTCAAAAGACCGCTGATTATTAAAAGTATGCAACGTTTTCTATACTAATGCGCGTTATACAATTTTAAGTCTCAATAAACCGAAAAAGGACTATAAAAAAATGAGTAGGTAAACTATAAAATTTTAAAAAGTATGAACAAAAAAAAATTATCTAAAGGTTTAATTATCTTAATGTGTGGCGTGTTTCTTCTTTCAAGCTGTGAAAAAGATGATGTTAGTTCTGATGAACTTACAGAAGGTTTTTCTGAAAACTCAGCCAATGATGATGTTAGTTCTGAAGAAGTTACTGAAGATTCAACCAATGATGATGTTAATTCTGACGAACCTACTGATGATTTATGTAAATGCCCTTTTGTTAAAATTAGTTCTAAAGACCACTGATAATTAAAAGATATGTATAGTAAACAAAAGTACTTTATATGTTTTTTCATTTGCCTATTACATGGGTTATGTTTTAGTCAGGATAGACAAAAATCGGATAGTTTACTTCATCTATCAAAAACAAAATAGTTCACAAAAAATGAGCGCGCTGCATTATTAGAGTCTATTGCTTATAATCACTCTAAATTAGATAGCGCGCTTTATTATGCTGAAGAATCTTTAAAGGTTTCTAGAGAAATAAACTCCAAAAAAAATTCATAAAAAAATCCCGAAGAAACCGTTAATAGCAAAAACGGTATTCCTCAGGACTTGTTAATAGCAGTGTTTTTAAAAAATTTAATTTGGTAATAATTTTAAATCCCTTCAATATTTTTTAAAAACATAATAATCAATAAACTTCAAAAAAATAGTGTTACTGTGGCTTCTTTTTCATTATTTAGATGAGAGACTTCTAAATTTAAGCGGTGTTTGTTTGAAAAGTATTTTTTATTCCTTTTCAATATGAACCAATTCCCCTGGTCCTTTATATATATAAGCTTCATTTGGAGCTACTAAAAATTCATTAACTTTATTTTTATCAGGATGAATTTTGAAGTATTTTCCATATGCTGTTATTGTACCATAACTACCATGTGCAATTTTTACTTTTTTCATAGTTATCCAACAAAGTGAATCTATATAATTATAAACATAAAAATCAATTTGCTTTCCGGTATCATTAAATATAATGGCAGATCCACTTGATATTCCAGAAACTAACTTCCCAATATCTTTCATAGCAATATTGTAAAAATCGTTAACGTTAATGTTTGCTTCTAAACTCAATGATTTCATAGTTATATAATTTAATTAAACTCCTACTCTATTCTGGTTTACAGATAGCACCTTTTTTTACTTTGATTATGTCAAACTTACAGGACTAATAAGCCAATAAAAAAATAAATGTGTGAATGAACCGAATCCTTTAGTAAATGGATCCTTTTATTAAGTGAAGATTTTAACTACAGATGGGGAAATATTTCTATATATTTGAAATATTTAATTTAACCAAACTATAAATTTATGACACAGAAAACGCTTACTCCTAAAGAAGTTGTATTAGATCTTGATTTAGATTTTCACGAACTAAAAGAAACCATTCAAAACACTTATATTGGCGAAGGCTCCCAGCATAACCCTATATTGTTAGACTTTTTTGTAAAATGTAATTCAAAAGGCTTCTTTTTTAATCTTAAATGTGGTGAAAAAGTAGAATTTAAAATAAACTTTTCTGGCAGCGATATTCAACCAAAATTACACTATTTAAAGTTTGTTAACCTAAGCAAGGCTTCTAAATCTTTTATGACTTTACAAGATTGGCAAGAATACATCATCTTTAAAAAAAATAATAAATATACCTCGGTAGCACCAGATGGTGGACTTTATGTAACGCCTAGAACTTATAAAGATAGTACCGAAGAATATTTTTTAGTTAAAAGTAAAGCAAAACCAGATTGTGAAGTAAAAGGGTTATACCTTTACTACACCATTATTTTATCCTTCGAAATTGATAATAGAGACTATTTTTTCAAAATCGATCCTTTTATTAGAATTCACTCAAAAGACCACTGATTATTTAAGAGATGTATTGTAGACTAAAATACTTTTTTTGTTTTTTCCTTTATCTATTACATATGATATGCTACAGTCAGGATAGACAAAAATCGGATAGTTTACTTCATCTATTAAAAACAAAACAGTTCACAAAAAAAGAGCGCGCTGTATTATTAGAGTCAATTGCTTATTCCCATCCTAAATTAGATAGCGCTCTTTTTTATGCTGAAGAATCTTTAAAAGTTTCTAAAGAAATAAACTCCCAAAAATTGCAAGCAGAAGCTTTAGAAAGTATTGGTATACTTGAACAGGGTTTGGGAAATTATAGTAATGCTTTATCGGCTGCCTTTAAAGCCTTAACCATATATGAAGCGCTTCATTTAACTGAAAATCAAGCAGCGGTTCAAACACAAATTGCTACGGTTTATTGTGCTTTACATGAGTATAATTCATCTATTATCTATCTAAAAAAAGCTGCATCTATTTATAAACGTCTTAACGACCAATTAAGATATGCCTCTACGTTAATTAATCTTGGAGAATCTTATAGAATTAGTGGCGAATTCGATCTAGCTGAAAGTACTTTGTTGGAAGCCCTAGAAATAAACCAAGACTTAGATAACGAACAAGTATTAGGGTACATTTATGGAAATTTAGGCATGGTGTATTCGGATAAAAATGAGTTTGATAAAGCCAAATTAGCCTTAGAAAAAGGTATTGAAATTCTTAAAATTTTACAAGATGATTATTTCGTTTCTATTTGTCTTGCAGAACTGGGTGAAATCTATAACGAGGAAGGCAACAAAGAATTGGCCGAAAAACACCTTATTGATGCTTTTAATATAGCTGAAAAGGCAGGTTTAAAAGAACAAATACAAGATATTAGTAATACTCTAGTTTCATTTAATCAGGAAAAACAGGATTATAAAGCGGCTTTAAAATTTCAGGAAATATATCAAATTTATCATGATAGCCTTGTAAATAAAGAAAACATAAAGAAAGTAGAACAACTCAAGGCTGGATACATTATTAATAAAAGAGAGCTAGAAATAGAACGCATTAATGTGATTAGCGCTAACAGAAAAAACATTGCTATTGTGCTTTCCATTGGCATTTTAATATTTATTCTTTTAAGTTATTGGTTGTTCATCTTATCTAAACGCCTGCGTATTGTTAATGTTGATTTATCTAAAAGAGAAAAAGACAAGGCTTTTCTACTTAAAGAATTGAACCATCGTGTTAAAAACAATTTGCAAATGGTAGCAAGCTTACTAAATTTGCAAAGCAGATCGCTAAGTGAAGATTCGGATAAAGAAATTATTGTTTCGGGAAAAAACAGAGTTGAAGCCTTATCTCTCGTGCATAGTAAGTTATATCAAGATGGTTTAGAAACCAAAATTGATTTAAAAGATTATGTTGAAGAGCTTGTTTTAAACCTGATTTATGGCTACGGTACAGAGTTAAAAACAAACTTCAATATTGAACCTATTACTGTTGAAGTTGATAAAGCCATACCTATTGCTTTAATTATTAATGAAATTGTTACCAATGCCATTAAACATGCTTTTAAGGACAATCCCGATCCTAAGCTTGACATCCTAGCACATGCTAATGATAAAGGCTTACACATTGAAGTAAAAGATAATGGAAAAGGATTCGGGCCTTCACAACGCAACAAAAAGAACTCACTAGGACTGCAATTAATTAACTCATTAATTGATCAGCTAGACGGAAATGTTACCGTTGAAAGCGATCATGGTACCTTGTGGAAAATAAATTTAGTAATTTAACTTTTTATGAATTCGTTAAGCTCTACTATTAGAATCCTTATTGTTGAAGATGAAAAACTCTTAGCGCAAGATATTTCATGGCGACTTCTAGATATGTCTTATGAAATTGTAGGGGTTACAGATTCTGCCGAAAGTACTTTAGCCTTATTAGAGAAAACGACCGATATTCATCTTATTCTTATGGATATCATGATTAAAGGTGATAAAGATGGTATTGAATTAGCGCATTTAATTAATGAAAAATATAACATTCCTTTAATTTTTCTGAGTTCACTCACCGATGCTAAAGTGATTGATCGTGCTAAGCAGGTTGAACCGGATGCCTATTTACTGAAACCTTTTAACGACAGACAAATAAGTATTGCTATCGAATTGGCCTTGTCTAATTTTTCTAAGCAACAAAAAAATCAAAATAAAAAGGAAGAAAAATTAGCTGATGCCACTACCCTTCCCAAAAATGACAACCTACCCATAAGCATAAAAAACGATCTGTTTCTTAAAAAGAACAATCACTACGAAAGGGTGGCTATGGAGGCTATTAAATTTCTAGAAGCCGATAATAATTATACCATTATCCATACCGAAAATGATCAGTTTTTATATTCTACAGGGTTGAAAAATTTCGAGGAACAACTCCCTAAAGAAACATTTTTTAGAGTGCATAGGAGTTATTTAGTCAATATTTCGGCTGTAAGTGGTTTTGAAGGTAATATGCTTTTTATAAAGGATAAAAAAATACCTGTTAGTAAAGCACATCGTGTTGAAATTTTAAATTTATTCAAGACCTTGTAAAAGGCAGCTATTCTTTTTTGATAAAAGACTAGTATACAGGTTATTAAAAATAAGTGCTTACTTTTTATTCTTCTGCTTTTGTTTTCTCCAAAGAAAATAAAGGATTACAATAATTACAGGTAATACTATAAATACAATAACCTCAAAAGGGTCTGATAAATCCAGTGGCTTATTGTCGTCTGGATTTGGTGTTCCCATGGGGAGTTGTAATACTAATAAATTATAAAAGGGATGCATAGTTTTAATTATTTAATGATTTATAATTCTTAAAAGTTAGGCGTTTTAAATAGATTTTATGGTCTCTATCCAAAAAAAATATTGACGTCATGTGATTTCTAGTTTTACCAATTGTTTTTGTTTTGTTTATGACAAAAAAATAACTAGTCGAGCTAATCCATTCCACACCTAATCCCGTCCTATTATTAAGTGAAATTTTAATAAGAAACTTAATATATAAATTCCTCAAAGTATTAAATTCCTAAATTTGCATGTATTAAGAATAGTATAAAGCTAAAAATGAATCCTATAATACAATCGATACCCGTTTTAGATTTAGATGGCTTTCCTGTAGATTTAATGACAGCTTATAAACATAAAATTTTGCTGCTTATTATTTACAACAATGATTGTTTGGGGTGTACAGGACGTGCCATTCCTTTGGCATACGAGTTTCAGCAGCAATATCCATCCATTCAAGTTGCTGGTATTCATGCTGATTTTGTAAATAGAGAAGGCACAAAAGCTTCTATTAAAAGCATTTTTACGAGTGGCGAAAATCCGTTTCCTATTTATATAGACAAACATCACAAAGTTTTTGACCAATTTAATGCAGAAGGTACTCCACAATGGCTACTAATTTCAAAAAAAGGAGAGCTGTTTCGTTCTATTTTTGGATCGCAAGATAATGCCCAAAACCGTTTATTTTATGCGCTAGAAAGTCTTGTAGAAACAAATAAGTGATATACTAACATCTAAATTATGCAATTTGGTTTCTAAGACAAACCTACTCCCTCTTAACGTATATGGTTCGTTTCAGCTCATTGCCAAAAGCATCAACCACAGTAATCGTATGTTCTCCTGTTGTTTGGGGTTTAATGTCTATTTGATGAAAAACTTCTGTAGTTTTAAGGAACTCTTCATTTAAATACCAAAAAACCTTAGTGTTCGCTCTAGAGTGTGCCAATTTAAATACCACCTTATTAATTTCACCATCGAAATTTTTAGGTAAAATAATAGAGGCATGGGGTTCTGGAAAAATAAAGTCCATATTGGCTAAGGTTTCTCCTTTACAATCTGAGCGTAATGGTGGCATATTTTTATAAGTAGCATCTTGTTTTTTATAATACCAAGCCATTAATGGAGGTAAAATAAACCAAGATTCTGAATTAATAGCATCTAAAGACTCGCAGGAGGCATGCACCCGGTAGCGATTTGTTTCGTCAAGATGTACAAGAGTATGAAAAGGACAGGCTTTAGTGCGTAATCCAACACTAGAAATATATTGTTTTGTTTTATCACATAGCGGGTTAGCCAGATATCCACTTTTAGTGCAAACATCTACTTCTACCAGAGCATCGTAAGGTTTTTGGAACCAGCTAGATTTTGGTAGTATATTAAATAGGTCGAATAATACGGGTCCTGCGCTAGAAACACCAGTTAAATTTGGCCTCCCCTCACCATCGGCATTTCCTAACCACACCCCGACTACATAATCTTTGGTAACCCCTATAGCCCATGCATCGCGACCACCAAAGCTAGTCCCCGTTTTCCAAGCAATTTTTTGGGACGAGTTGTAATATTCCCATGCTGAATCTTCTTCGGGCCGTTCTACTTCTGTCATGGCCTCAAACCCTAAATAAATACTACCTGCATCGTAAATGTTTTTTTCCTGAGTTAAGGAACCTTTCTTTATTTTTTCTTCTTTATAATATGAAAAAGGAGCAAATTCTTGAGTGTTGTACTGTGCAGAATGCTCTAAATAGTTATTTACAGTACCAGCTAAAGATCCGTAGGCATTGCATAAATCCCATAAGCAACTTTCACCACCGCCTAAAATTACAGATAAGCCATAATGGTCTGAGCCTTTATTTAATTGTTTTAAGTTTAATTTTTGTAACTCGTCATAAAAACTTTCTACACCATAATGGTTGAGCATTCTAACAGCTGGAATATTTAAGGATCTCGCTAATGCTTTTCTTGCAGAAACAGCACCTGTATATTGTAAATTAAAATTTTCTGGTTTATAATTTGAAATTGTAGTAGGTACATCTGCTACTAAGGTATTGGGGAGTATTTTGCCCTTATCTAGCATACCCATGTAAAGAAAAGGCTTTAATACACTACCCGTACTTCGTGGTGCATTTATAATGTTTACATCTTTTTGATGCGTTTTTGTTGTGGGCGAATTGCCTATATAGCTCAGTACTTTTTTGGTATTAACATCTAAAATTAAAACCGCCATATTGTTAACAGCATTCTGTTTCTGGTTATTATAATGCTTTTTAACTATGCGGTTTGCTCGACGTTGTATTTGATGATTTATAGATGTTGTAACACGTTGTCCGGACTTGTTTTTAGCTATTTCTTGTAGTAAATGTGGTGCTGAATTTGGTAAAGGAAACGGTTTTTGAGGTAGTTTTTCTTGTAATGCTAATTGGAAGGTTAAAGAATCTATTATGGCATTTTCATAGAGTTTTTTAAGCAATCTATTTCTTTTTTCGAGTAATTTCTTTTGGTTCTTTCCGGGGTAAATTAAACTTGGTGCATTAGGTAACACACCCAAAGTCGCACTTTCAGCCCATGTTAATTGGCTTGGCGCGATACCAAAATAACGCCATGATGCCGCATCTAAGCCAACTACATTTCCTCCAAATGGCGCATTGGCTAAATAGGTTTTTAAAATGGTTTCTTTTGAAGCACGAATCTCTAAACGTGTGGCCAATACAAGTTCTATAAGTTTCTGATAATAGGTACGTGCATGGCCTTGTCGCGACAGCCTAATGACTTGCTGTGTGATGGTACTACCGCCACGAACTACACTTCCGTTAGTTATATTAGATTTTAGGGCTTTAAAAATAGAAACCGGATTGAATCCGGGGTGCTTATAAAAATAGGCGTCTTCAAAATTAAGGACACACTGTTTAATTTTATTAGGTATGGTATCGCTAATAGGAAAGCGCCATTGTCCATCTTTGGCAATTAAAGCGCCTAGTAACACGCCTTCTTTACTTTCTATAACCGTGGACGTTGGGGTATTAAATAACTCGGTAGGTAAACACTGGGTATATAGAACAAATAAAATCAGTATGACAACTGATTTTATTTTGTTCCTTGATATGAGATTAATAAGTTTATTTAACAACTTCAATCCATTGGCCTTTTGTTCGTAACATATAGCTATCGTCGTACATGGCTTCACATTGCATGCCTGGTAAATAGTATTTACCAAGATACGATGCATTTAATAATACCCGTAATTTTTTAGTTTGCAATCCTGTTAAATCGAAATAAAAATTACTGCGATCATCTCTAATATCCTCATGAGTTACCTTGTTTTCTGCAAAGGATCCAAAATCTGTAAATCGTGTGTTTACAATTTCCCAACCCGATGGAAAAATACAGGTTAACGCCATATCTTTTATACGGTTACTGGTTTGATTGGTAATGCTAATTTCTGCAATAAAATCGGTTCCCTGTTGAATTTTAGAAGGCTCAATGGTGTTACCTTTTTCATTTTTATAAATAATATTACCAAGCAGGTTTTGTTGAATCACCTTTTCTTCACCAATTGGTAGAATACCTGCATTTAAAATAGTAACATAAACAAGGTTATCTTTTTTGTTTTCCAAAAGGATTTTATTTTTCCCCTTTTCGACTATAAGTTCGCGAGTAGCTAATGATTTATTGGTTGATATCGTTTTGCTTTTGGAACCATTATTTCTGTATTCAATTTTAACACCTTTACCCCCAACAAGTTTAGCATACTTAGCTATAGCCAATAAACTATAAGCTGTAGTTTGTGTGCTCATATAGGATTTATCGGTTAAGGCAATCGCTAATTGATCTGATAATATTTTGGCTTGCGGGGTGTCGTTTAATAACACATAGGTTTCTAATGCCATGGCGTTATTTCTATTTAATGAACCATAAGTGCTGCTATAAGCGTCGTCTTCAGGAACTTGATTTTCTGATAAAGAATTTAAAATAGATGTTGCTACTGATTTTTGGTTTGCCGCTAATACATAAGCGCCTGCCAATCTGATTTTTGCTTCGTTTGATAAGTTTTTAGATTCTCTTAATCTGTTCATAGAAGCCATATCACTTGCGTTTGCTAAAGCTAACGTAAAAAGTCTGTATGCTTGTGCTAAATCTGTAGCACTACTACTCTTTTTCCAGTATTTAGATACGTTTTCTTGATAGCTAATCCAATTCTTTTTTAAGTTAAGTGGCAGTACATAGCCTTTCTTCTCGGCTTCTAATAAAAAGTGCCCCACATAACTAGTCGCCCAATCATCAACAGCTGTTTCTCCTTGCCAATACGAAAAACCTCCATTGTTTTTTTGAAACTTGGCTAATTTATCAATACCAATTCGAATATTTTTTTGAATTTCAGCTTTCTTATCAGCACTTAAATCAAATACATCATTTAAATACAACTGAGGGAACACACTAGACGTAGTTTGTTCGACACAACCATGCGGATAGCGTATTAAATATTGCATACGTTCATTAAAATTAAGCGATTTAAATGTTGATGCTTCAAGTTGTGCGCTATTGGTTCCAACAACACCAAAAGTTTCAAAATTTATAGTTTTCGAACTGTTTGGCGATAAAATAATATCTATGGTTTCTGTAGTTATTGGGTTTGGGTTTACGGCATCCACTTCTAAACTATAGGATGCTTTTTCACCATGACCAGCTACAATAACTTCCATTGTACCAAGCCCGCTTTGAGCAACTTCGACATCAAAATAAACCATTTTCTCTTCTGGCGATGTAAAGTTTACAGTTTGTGAAGATTTACCAATCACTTTAAAAATAGCATTGTTCTTTAAGGATACAGAGACTTTTTTAATTTTTTCTTCTAAAGCAAAAATAGTAATTGGTAAGCGTAGCTTTTCACCTTGTGTTACTTTTCTAGGCATAGATGCTAATACCATTAACGGCGTTCTTACAGGTGTTGCTTTTTCGGTTTGACCATAAGCTTCATCATCAGAATTGTGTGCCACGACCATTGTGCGTACAGAACCCACATATTTAGGCATATTAAAACTGTGTGAATTGGTTTTATTTTTACCAAGTTCAAACGGCCCTAAATATGCTACAACTGGTTTAAATCTATTAGCTTTTTTGTTTTTGTTCATTAGTATAGCACCATCTCCACCAATGCTAAATACTTGATTTATACTGCCACCAAACGCGCCAATTACAGCATCATAAATATCCCAAGTTTTTACACCTAAAGCCTGTTTCTTATAAAAAACTTCCCAAGGATTAGGTGTTTTATATCGTGTAAGATCTAATAAGCCTTCATCAACAACCGCAATAGAATATGTCATGGGTTTGCCGTTCTTCTCATTGATTTTTACGGTGACTTTACTTTCCGGACGTAATACATCGGGCATATTAATTTGAGGCGACAATTTAGTTTCTGGGTTTTCCACAGTAATTCCAGAAACACCATACATTCTTATTGGTAAATCGTTTTTGGTGTTCTTATGTGGTTGTAATAAACTAATGTGAATATAGACGTTGGGAGTCATATCATTAGTAATAGGTAACTCAAATTTAGTATCGCCTTTAACTGCTTTTACCCAAATGGATTTTAATACTTTAGTGCCTGTTTCTACAGTAACCAATGCCCGACCAGTAGCACTTGAAGGAAAGGTTACTATAGCTGTTTCTCCAACATTATAAGTTGATTTGTTGGTAGAGAACGACAACATTGTTGCCGCACTAGGATCTCCTTTTCTAGCTTTTCCTGCCCAACCTGGCCAGTCTATAAATACCGTTTTTCCTGTAGCATGACCACTCTCTTTATTAATTATATAGACTAAAAAGCGTCCCCAATCTGGATATTTAAGTTCAAATTCAAAAAAACCTGTTCCATTAGCATTGGTACTTAGGTTTTTACTGAAAATTTCGTTGTGACTTGAGCTCGTATCAAAAGAAGACAAATTGCTGTCTGATTCATTCCACCACCAGTTTTGGTTAACTTTAAACACTTTTACCTCCAAATCTGAAACCGCAATAGGTTTGCCTTGTTCATTTACTGTGGCAATATCGAAACGGTGTTTAACATCTGTTAACAGCATGCCTTTTGCAGCATCTCCTTTAGGTGTTGAAATTCCCACATAGGATTTAAAAGGTGAATAATCTACACTAAAAACATCTGTACTAAAATCACCGCCATTTTCATAGACTTTGGTTATTAATGACGCTTTTAGCATACCAGAAGCTAAATTTTCTAGTTCTGGTTTAAAAGAAAATACAGCGTTGCCGTTTTCGTCGGTTTTACCATTGAAAGCCAATTGTTGCTCTTGACTAAAAATGCGGGTTGGGTCATTAAATTCAAAACTAGGAAAAGCTTTAAATGTAGTATGTTTTTGTGATAGTTTTATATGGGTATCGGCGCTTAAGTTTTTAGCAATTGCACCATGTAGCCAAACCACATTAAGTTTCCCTTTAATGGTCTGTTGAGACGTTATTAAATCAGCATTAATATCAGCCTTAATTTTTAAACGATTTGGTTTTATGGTTTCAATTTTAATTGGCTTTCTAAATGTCGCACCACCAACATGTATAGCTGCTCCCCAATTTCCTGTTGGATCATCTGGACTCGTTGGCACTTTAAAATGGTATAAGTTGTTCAATCCATTAGTTTCGATATGTCGGTAAACCACAGTTCCCTGAGGATTAAACAATTCAAGTTTTACAGGATGCTCTTTTGGAAGCTTATTGGATTTATCATTTAACATAAACGATAAAAACAAGGTGTCTCCGGGTCTCCAAACACCACGTTCACCATAAATAAAGCCTTTTAACCCACGCTTTAAACTTACTCCAGAAACATTAAACTTACTAACAGAAAGTACGTTGCCATCTTTAAGTTTTACATAAGTAGATTGTTTATCCTTTGTTGCTACTACAAAATAAACAGGACTAGTAGCATCAAAGGTTAATTGGCCGTCGTTGTTAGTCTCTTGCTTGCCTATAACTTGTTGTTGATAATTGTAAAATACTACTGAAACATTAGCTACAGGATTTGTATTAATAAGGTCACTAACGGCTACAAAGTAAGAACCATCTTGCCCTTTTTTAACCGTAACCCCCAAATTGCTAGCCAAAATATTAGCACTTACTTTTTTGTTTGAATAATAGGATTTACTACACGGGTTGTCACTATCTCTCCAAGAATAGTCTTCAGAATAATAATCGGAATCCCAATAACTAGTTTCGGCATCTTCAGTATCATAATTATCTGCTTCCTCCTCTATATCATCATCGTTTCCGTTATCATGACATTCAAACAATGAGTAGCTTTTTTTAAAAGAAATCTGTACCCTATAAATAGCACCTGGATTTGGGTTTATAATGGTTTTTAAATCGATAGAATAGGCTTGCCAGGTATTTAGTTTTGATGAATAATCCTCTAGTTTAATAGTTTTTTTGGCTATGGGTCGGGCAACTTTTTTTAAATCTTGATCACCATTTAACTCATTGTCTTGCAGAAACTGTAAAACGTTGTTTTCATAAATTTTTATTACGGTTATATCTACCGCTTTTAAAGCTACTGCTTCAAAATTAAATTTTAAATCTTCAGAAGTTGGTAAAATGGTTCCGTTTTGTAATAAACGGACCTCTGGTTTGAAGGATTCAAAAGTAACTTCTTTGGTTACATTTTGCTTTATTTTATAACCATCAACACTTTTAATACCTCTGTAAATTTCCAAATTGTAAACACCATCAGGTGTACTTTCTGGGTAGATTTTTAATACGTTCCCATCTATAGTAAAGTTTAAAGTCATATCCTGTAATGCAACTAAACCACTTAGGTTTTGATTTAAATCTAATGGATCTGAAAAATTTACTTCAATATGCTTTTGGTTGCCCCCATCAACAACATTTACACCAACAACTTCAAAATTATTTTTTCCTATAATTTCAAAATCATAATCACCTTCACTATCAATTTTAAAAGGTTCTCCGTCCCAACTAATAGCGACTTCGCTATTGTTTTCGAAGCGTTGTACGCTATCAATAATAAACTTAAAATGCTTACCCATTGGATTATTTGAAACGATTTTGACGTGTAGTGGTTTTCCTTCTTGTTTAGCTGTCACTAACTTTTGCGCTGTAACTACAGAAATATCATCACTGGATTTTATAACACCTTCAATATACTGCCAGTCATTCGAATAGGATTGTAAATAGTTGGTTGAAACATGTATATCCTGCTTTATAGTTTTAACGTCAAACTCAAAAGTTTCAAAGTCTTTTGGCACCTCTTGTAAAGCTCCTAAATCTAATTTTAAACGGTATCTCGTATCTTGCTCTAATCGTTCATTTGGAACAAAAGCAAGAGTTCTATTATTTAAAACAACCACTTTTCCGTTTACATTTGGACTTATTTTTAATATGGAATTATCCAGTTCAATATTAGCCGTCCAATCTGATACAGGCTGCATTAAAACAATTTTTATTTCAGAATTTGTAGAAATAATACCCGATGTCACCTCAGACACGTAATCATTAAATTTATAGATATTTTCTGGGGTGATACTAGGTGCTTCCTTTTTACAAGCAAGTACAATTAAAAATAAGGCAAAAGGAATAATTTTTCTGGTAAATAACATAAAAGGATTTGTATAATGTGTTTATTGTAAGTATGCTAGCTTGAAATATGAAATAAAGAATAACAACAAAAAGCAATAGTTAGCATGTAGTATTAATAGTATGATTTGAGGGAATAAATTTACATGTTATGCGTTTATGGGTATAGTTAATTTTCCTGTTTTTTAAAAAACTTATTAACAGCAAATAAACATTCGACGGGGCAAAAAATGGGTTGTTAATTTTTAGAAATGATGCAAAAAACAAGTGGATGTTTCGATTTTATATATAATCATCAATTAGCCATCAAAAACCCCATAATCAACCCTGCTGCAACTCCCCCACCCACGTATCCAAAGTTTTTCCAGAATTGTTTTTTTCGATAGGCTTTTAGTTCTTCGGTAGCGATTTCTAAAGTGGTATTGGCTTGAATTAATGAATTTTGAGTGAGATTAACCGTTTGTTCTAATGTGTTTAAATGCTGCTCAAAGTCGTTAGTAGTTTCATTAAACAGAAGTTGCTGAGCTTTACATTTTTTAGACAAATTGGTGTACAAATAATGGTTTTTGGCAATGGTATTATTTAATTCTTCAATAATGTCGTGTGTTTTAAAACTGCTGTTTTCTTTTAGAAACTTCCTTAACTCTTGAAAATGATTATAGCTTTGTTCATTAAAAACATAAAGTTTTACATCGGCACTGTTTTTCATAAAAGTAAAGCCGTTTATTACAATGGGCTTCTCTAATTCTGTTGAATATCCGCTATAAATAGTTGTGGTATCTGCTACTATTTCTACAGCGCTTTGGCAAAATAGCATGTTGTTTATTGAAAAAATAAATATTAAAACTATGTAGATTTTGTTCATAAGGACTGTGTATAACTAATCCAATGCCTGGTCTTTGTTTTGTAGTATTAGTATGCGTTCTCTTTTGGTTTTAAGCTCTAAATCTATTTCGTCGCGTCGTTCTAAGGTGAGCACTTTTAAGCGTTCGGCCTCTAAATTAATTATGTCTATTTCGTTTTGCAGGGCTTCATTTTTAGTTTTAAAAGCGCTTAGCCGAATTTGCATGATTTTTATTTCGTCTTGCGCTTTATTATTGGATAACATAGCAGCGTTTAAACTTTGTTTAGTGAGCTCTAAATTTTCTAGAATCCTATTTAAAGCATGGTCGTTAAATAGGTTTTTTAGTAAATTTCCAGTGCTAATTATTAAAATAATTACGAGAATTATTTTGTAAAATTTCCCCATATAAGTTGTTTGATTACTGGCTGTTACACGTCATCATTTAAATACGCTTTCGTATAGAATTTAGACAAAAAGTGTTGAATGTTATCAGAAAATATTTTATCGGAAATCGCTTCAGGACTTAAGCCTTGCATTAAATCTTGGAGTTCTGTTTCATTAAAAAAGTGGTACGAATCCTCTTCTATACAAAGTATTCTAAATTTTTTCCAAGGTTTATGAAAATTACAAGTTATAGCCTGTTCAACACGCTGTTTGAAATCTCCAAAAGTACTTGCGGTACTAAAATTATCGAACGGATCGACAATACCATCGTTGTCGGAACCTAAACACATGGTTTTCCAAGCATCAACTTCAGGAATACAAGCTTCTGGATGTTGTTCATTATGTTTTCTAATGTGTTTTAAATTAATTTTCACAATATGAAATACATTTGTTAAAAACATTTGAGTATGCAGCCTGCTTACCGATTCCTTTTGAATGTTACCTTTTTTATAGCCTTTAAGTAAGGCTTTAAACTTCCCTCCTGGCATTCTTCCGTCGTGCATACAAACACCAATAATACCTTCAGATTCAAACACATCAATAATATCTTCATCGGTTACATTAATGTCCCAACGGCTAACGTATGAGTTTTTATCGAGCTGATTGGTGTCTTCTTTTTCGGCAGCTTTAGCACGTGTTGAAATTCCGTTAATGGCGGTATGGCTTATAATTATGGGCACCGTATCGTTGCGCCTTCTAAAGTCTTTTACAATGGCATTATAATCATTTCGAGCTTCTAAAGACATGTGTTTGGTGTCTATAAGAATGCGTTGCCCGTTTGTTTTTGAAAGCAAATGATTTATAATAAGTTCTTTGCCAAAATCGCTAATCCCGAGATCTAACCCCTTTTTTTGATTAAATACATTTGAAAAACCTGGAACCGATTTGTTTTTTGCTTCGCCAAAGCTTTTTGCATGACCTGTAAGCAGGTTGTTAAAATGGTGGGCAAAGGTTATAAAATAGGGCGTGAACTCAAATTCTGTTTTATTTTTTAGTCTGGAAACGTTAGTTATAAAATGGTTTTTAAGCTGGGTTTGTGCTTCTGGTTGAAGCTCGTTTATGCTTTTAATTCCAAACAAATCGCTGGTTTTATACTGCCCTAAAGCATGCATGCCTTCAATAGTTACAATGCCTGCAATAATGTTTTTGTTGGTAAGCTCTAAATATTCTTCGTAATTAGAAACCAATTGAAAGGATGGGCAGTTTTCATCTGAAATATTAGAAGAACTACTTAAATCGCTGTTTTTAAGGTATTGGTATTCGGTTTTTAAATCTGCATCAAAATAATCTACAACTTCCGATTCGTAGGCATTTTTCAAATAATAATTAACGTTGTCTTCTGAAAACCCTGTGAGAATTCGAAAGATTCTCGAGTCGATATCTAGCTTTAATTTTATACCAAAGACTTTTCCTAAAATAAGCCGTTGCAAGAAAGTTGATGTTGAAAACGGTCGGTCTACTTTTAAAAACTGACGCTCTATAGGGTAAATAGACAAAAAAAGCAGTCTATTATTACCTTCATAACAGTTATCTAGGTTAGATTGGGTGTAGCGTGCTAAGTCTTTAACAAAAATATTTACCAACCAACGTCTGGGACTAACGCCTAAAATGCCCTGAAAGAGGTCTTTAGTATTGGAGTTGTTTTTGTAGGTCCAAATGTCTTTTATTTCTGGGTTATTAGTTGGTTTAAATGATGGATGACAATGTAAATCGCCAATTGGTTTTTCCAAATTTATAATTTTAATTAGTTTGAATTTTCAGGGAATAAATGTAAGAAATATTACTAACAAAAAAATACAGGATTTTAAGTCTGTTATACTGGATTTCTGTTCTGTGTCGTAGGTCCAAAAGTGAGTAGATTACACACTATAGATTAATGATAATTTCATTGTTAGAACCACAAAAAAACTTACTCAAACAATCACAAAATTAGATAAGTCCAGGATCAATAAATTAGTCAGATTCCATAAAGCAGATAAACATCAAAAAGGAATTGTTACAAAGAAAAGATAATATTATATTTGTTAGAAATAATTGGATATATATGGAGAAGTTGAAAAAGTACAAACAAATTTATGAATTTGTAAAGAAAAAAATTCAGTCTGGCACATATCCTGAAGATCATTACATCCCTTCAGAAAATGAATTATGCAGTAAGTTTTCAACAACACGTACGACCGTCCGAAAAGCACTCGAAGAACTTTTAAAAGAGGGATTTATAGAAAAAGAACAAGGAAAAGGTAGTAAAGTTATAAGACGCAGTAAATCAATCGGATTGTTAACTGTAAGAGGCTTTTCAGGTTCTACACCCGATTATGAGGTTTTAACAAAAATCACAAAAGAACCCAAAATTTCAAAATGGGATCCCGTAATCATTTTTCCGCTCTCGGAAGAAGAAAAAAAATCAGATTCTATTTACTTTCAAAGAGTTCGATATATTAACAATAAACCAATTGTTTTAGAAAATAACTGGTACTCACAACATGCCTTAGAACTTATAAAATCTGAAGATTTTGTAGACGGATCGTTTTTTAAAACCCTTAGTCAAAACCATTACATAGAAATTATAGGGTCTGAACAAGAATTAAGGTCTATTGCGGCAACTAAAGAAGTGGCTAAAAATTTAGATACCCCTGTTGGCGACCCAATATTACAAATATCTATTCGATTTAAAACTAGTCGGTCGGACCTATTTTTATATAGTATTTTATACTGTAATACCTCAGAATATCCAATTCGTAATAGTTATTTTTTGTAAAAATGTGTGTTTTGTAAAACTAAACCCTATTCCTAGGGATTCTTTAGTTGATACTTTTGGTGTCAAAGAAAAAACTACTAGCTGTAAAATGTTGTTTAGTCCATAGCTATGTTATAATTGCACCTATAAACTTTAATACATCAAGATTTTAATTAAAAAACAAAAAACCAAGACTGATATTTTATCAATTCTTGGTTTTAATATTCGACTATTCTGTAATTAAGCTAAAATCTGAATGCGCCAAATTAAAAAAAAGGCAGAAATATTTAATTTCTGCCTTTAACTAAACAAACTAACTAACTAAAATTCAACGAATTTTATAATTTTAATATCCAGGATTATTACCTGATTCGGCCATCAATGGATTACTATTAAGTTCTGAAGTTGGAATAGGGTAAAGTAGATTGTGTGTCTCAAACCCGAACCCTTCAGGTGCATAAGGATAACCGAAGTCTGTAGAAGTCCAATTGTCTAGATTTATTATGCCAGCTGCGTGCCACCTTCTTAAATCCGTCCATCTTATACCATCCTAAGCTGCTAATTCTCTGTAACGTTCATCCATAATGTTTTGCATCGTTACCGAAGGTAATGCAAGTGGTGCAGCTGCCTCTGTCCCATTAGGAGTTGAGAAACGCGCACGCTCTCTAATATCATTCACTTGCATCAAGGCATTTGCCTGATCTCCAATTTGTAAATAAGCTTCAGCTACAAGTAATTTGACATCTGCATATCTTAATAAACGTGGATTATTTGCAGAACCTAACAACCATGTATCATCATAGTTATTTCCTCTTTCCGCTTTTACATATTTTACATAGTGATAGCCATTAAACCTAGTCCAATTAGGATCAATAAACCACAATGACCAATTTAAATTATCTGGATTGCTACTAAAAGTTTCTTCAGCACGAGGATCATTGGAGTCAAAAGCACCTATGATCTTTTGTGTAGGTCCAAAAATGCCCGAACTATAATTCCCCCAGTGAGCAGTAAAGTAGTGGTAATACGCTCCCATTTGACCTACACCGCCACCGAAGTCATTATTCAACCACGCATTCTCTTGTGTCGCATTAAAACTCGCTTGGTACTCAAATAAAGATTCCATATTGTTCTCTGTTCGATAATCAAAATTATCGCCAAATTGAGGCATTAAAGAACGTGTTGTAATTTTTGAATATGCCGCAATCGCCTTAGTATAATACTGTAAGTCCTTACTATAGTTAGCACGCATTACATATGCTTTTACCAATAAACCATAAGCTGAATCTTTAAATACTCTACCTTTATTACTATTATCCCAATCTACCGGTAATAAAGCAGTAGCTTCTTCTAAATCTGCAATAGCAAAATCAAGAGCCTCAAAATCCTGAGACGGTGGCAAGTAAGCATCTTCAGGAGACCCTATTCTACTATCCATTACAGGAGCCTTTCTAAACATATCCCATAACTTTATGTGACACCAAGCTCTTAAGAACTTCATCTCCCCTTCATTCCAATCTTTTAAATCTGCAGTCTCATAAAGTTTACTAACTTCAGGTTCTTCTATTTTTTCTAAAACAAAATTTGTTCTAGCCAAAAGTTCGTAATACCTCTTCCAATAATGATTCACGAGACCACTACCAGCAGTAAGTCCTGAAAAGTTTTCAAAAGAATTACCTTCACCGTCAAAGGTTACATCATCTGCAGGTAATAAAATAGCGCCCTGTGGGCTAGCAGCATTTAGTTGCGCGCCGTAAATATCTGCTAACTTAGCATAGGCTGCTCCAACGGCTTGTTGGATTCTGAGTTCTGATGAAAAATAGGTCTCTTCTAATTCCTGTCTTGGTTTTACATCCTCCAAATCGGCTTCACAGGAGCTTATAAAAGCTACAAGACCAAGGAGTAAAAATTTTATTTTATAATTTTTCATGTTTTTTTAATTTTCTGTTTTAATTTGTTTCAATGATTTAATTCCACATTAAATTGGTGAATTATTAATATTTCTTACGATTTGTTATTTTTTTTAAATACATAATATCACCAATAAAACACAAACCTAATCCCTACATATTAAAGCTTTATGTTTAATCCCGACACAAATGTTGTTGGGGTAGGAAACCTCGAATCTTCTGGATCTAAACCAGAGTAGTTAGTAATGGTAAAAAGGTTTGAAGCCCCCATATATATACGGCAAGCTGACATCCCTATCTGATCAAGAAGTCTTCCTGTAAAGTTATACCCCAATTCTAAATTAGTGAGTCTTAGGGCCGCATTACTGGTAGTTCTTTTCCAGAACAGTCCTGTAAGAAAAATACACAACACCCCAGGAGTAACAAATCCAGTATATTCTTGAATAAATGCGAATAATTTCCCCATTGATGCAATTGCAGGTGTTACTAGGACAGCAATAATTAAAGAAATCCCTGTAACTATTCTTCCCATTTTCACCATTTGATGACTGCTTGCATTTGGATTAATACTAACTCTATATACGTCCATTGTGAAAATTGTAGCCACACTATTACACATAGAATTTAAAGAAGATATTATGGCTGCAATTAATGACGCAATTACTAAACCAGAATATCCTACAGGAAGTAATTCCCTTATTAAAACAGGGAAAGCTTCATCTCTAGTCCCAATTCTATCTGTAAACAATTCACTAGCTATAACCCCAGGAATCACAATAATAATTGCTACAATTATTGACAATACTGAAGCAAACAGCAACCCATTTTGAGCTTCTTTTAAGTTTTTAGCTGCCAAAGCTCTTTGAATTATATATTGGTTGCAACCCCAATAACTTAACGCTGCTATCCAAAGGCCTCCAAAAAAGACTCCAGTCCAAGGTAATTCTTGATGAGAAGCAGGTAGAATTGTATGAAATTTATTTGATTGTACTTCTACAAGTTTTAAAATGCCATCTATTACCCCTGCCTCAGAATACTTTAGAGCTACCTGATCTAAGCCCAACCAAACAACGGCTAGCCCTCCTACAATAAGAACTCCAACTTGAATAAAATCTGTCCAAGCAACAGCCGAAAGTCCGCCATAAATAGTATAAATTGCTGAAAAAACTGCCAAACCAATTACGCCATACATAATTGGTATTCCTAAAACAGCATGTAAAGTAATTGCACCTAATGAAAGTACACTAGTTAAGTTAACGAAGACATACACTAAGATCCAAAAAACACTCATTAAAGTACTCACTTTACTCCCAAAACGTTTTTTTAGAAATTCAGGCATACTATATATTTGTCCCTTTAGAAATTTTGGAAGAAAATATTTCCCAACAATTAAAATAGAAATAGCTCCCCCAATAAGGGAATAAGATATCACAGCTATTCCACTTTCAAAAGCAGTGCCATTCATACCAATAATTTGTTCTGTTGAAATATTAGAAGCAATAAGGGATGATCCAATAATCCACCATGGTAAGGAACGTCCTGCTAAAAAATAATCTTCAGCATTGCGTTTATGTCCTTTTGGCTTACGAGATACGTATATGGCAACTCCTATAACTAACAAAAAGTAAATACCAAAAACCACATAATCTAATAATTCCAATGTTTTCATAATCTATTAGTTAATCCTACAAATTTTAGCCAACAATCTAACCTCTTTACCTAATTAAGTTTGATAAGAAATTTCTTTTTATTATGAATTAAAATAGAGAGAGAGATATTACGATCATTAATATTAAAATGTAGGTTGTATTAAAAAACAAATATAATATTTTACTTGTACATACAAGTTGATTCTTGTAAAATATTTGAATTTTTTCGGATTCAACATAAAAAATACCCTAACTACGGCTATGCTTTATTTTTAAGTTTTTTTATAAAGAAAAAATCATCATTATATTTTACAGTAATTTCAATACAGAATTGGTACTAATTATATTTTGGTTTGAAATGGTTTGATTATGCAATTGCCTGTTTTCCTTTAAACATCCCTGTTTAAACGGTCTATCTGTGGCAAAGAATGGTTTATAAATAAGTAGATTCGGCAGCATATATAGCTGCTATTCAAAATTCACCCATTGTACATCTACTCCCTTAGTAAGGTGACCTTTGTTAATATTACTTTCTTCATCGTTTACATGTTTGAGTGAAATTGACTATAAACAATAGAGTTTTATTTCTCTTAAACTTTTTAATTACGGAATTTTAACGTTTCTAACTAAGCTTAACACGTGTTTAAAATTTAGACTTATTTTATTTAACTGAATATCAATAAAACCCACGCTAAAAATGATTAAACAAGATAATTGCTAACTTTAAAAGCGTATTTATCATATTACTATAAATTAAATCATAAGTAGTAGCTCTTTTGTTATATAGAGCGCGTCTAATATTACTTATTACGAGCCTTTCTACAGTAGCAATAAAAATTAAAATAAGTATAAATTTTCACGGAACTAATGCTTTACCGTTTCCGGGATTTGTTCTGCCCATTTTGGAAAAACTGCGGGATCAATATTGAAAATTATAGTCCCCCAAAGCATAGTCATTAAAACAATAATAAGGACCGAAAAAACATTAACTATAAAGCCTGTTTTTACCAATTGCATCATTTTTAATTTTCCTGTACCAAAAACAATGGCGTTTGGCGGTGTGGCAATGGGCAACATGAAAGCCATGGATGCTGCCAAAGTCACAGGAATCATGATTAACAGCGGATTTACTCTAATTTCTGATGCTAAACCAGACATAATAGGTAGTATCATCTCTGTGGTTGCAGTGTTAGATGTAAACTCTGTAAGTGTAGACATTAACGCGGTTAAAGTGCCAACAAGCATTACGGGCGATAGCTCTTTTGTGTCGCTTAACAGGCCGCCAACATAGTTTGATAGCCCCGAATCTATAAACCCTTTAGCTAAGGCAAAGCCACCACCAAATAGAAAAACAATATGCCACGGAATTTTAAGCATAATGCTCCAAGTTACCAGACCTTCATTTTTTTTGGATGAAGGTATTATAAATAATAATAAGGCTATAAACATAGCTACCGTACCATCATTTAAATACTTCGGATTTTTAAAAACAGAACTCCATCCCGGAATATTTACAAACCCAAGATTTAAATCGGCTCTAAAAACCCATAATACAGCAAGAGCGACAAATAAAACAAAAACGCGCTTTTGTTCTGTGGTGATTTTTCCTAGTTCTGCATATTTATTTTTGAAGAAATAGGCATCTAATTTTTCAATGTTAGCTTTAGGTTTAAAAGTGATGTAAAGCAATACCAATGAAAAAATAAAAATCATCACCGTAATAGGAAATGCGAAGGAAATCCATTGTCCGAATGAAATTTCTGGAGCATTAGGGTAAATAATTTCGAAAATTCTTAGAAATGATAAATTTGGTGGTGTCCCCACAAGCGTTGCAATGCCACCTATAGAACAGGCATGAGCAATGCAAAGCAGTAAACCCGCAGCAAACGAACTCATGTTTACCTTGCCATGTACTTCCTCTAAAGCTGTGGTTACCGAAAAAGCAATAGGAAGCATCATCATAGCGGTTGCGGTATTAGACATCCACATGGATAAAAATGATGAAGCGAGCATAAACCCTAGTAAAATTCGAAACGGACTCCCGCCAACTACAGCTAAAATTTTTAAGGCGATACGCTTATGAAGGTCCCATTTTTCCATGGCCAATGCCATAATAAAACCACCAATAAACAGAAAAATAACATAGTTAATATAGGCGTTGGAAATGGCTTTACCATCTAAAACACCAAGCACAGGAAATAAAATAATAGGAAGAAACGAAGTGACGCCAATGGGTAAGGCTTCGGTAACCCACCAAAAAGCCATTAACAAAGCAATTGCTGCGGTATAGGTAACTTCTGGTTTCCCTGGTTGAAGATCTACGAAGAAAATAATCCCGAAGAACACAAGGAGTCCAACGGCTATTAATTTCATGTTAATCGCTGCTTTTTGTTCTAAACTTGCCATAGAATATTGCTATTTGATTGGTTTTTAAGCTGATGATTATTTTAAGCAATTAAAGAAGAATTTTGCAAAGGATTAGAATTTAGAGCTATAAATTTTAATTTGAATAGTTTTTGTTTGAAGATAAATAGTATGGCTAATAGATTGAACATCCCTAACCCCCATCTTTATAATACTTCAAACAAAGGGATTTTATTTTTAGCAGAAAACTCAGATCTAAAGCTTTATGTCTGGCTGAACTTGCCGAAGTCATAATATTTAGAATATAAAAAATTATTACAAATTACTGTTTATAGATGTTTTACGCAAATATGGATAGGTTTTGAGTAATTATACCTAGAGGAATTATAGGGGGCGTTCTTTAAGCAACAAATGAGTTTTTAAGACAATTACATCCCCCGTTTTGCAAAATCCTCTTCAATGGTTTTAATTGTCCATTTAGTTACAGATTTTGAAAGTTTATTGATTACAATGCCTTTTGTTAAACCCCATATCCAACCTGAAAATTTATCATTCAGCTCTAATTTTAAAATAGCTTTTACACGATTTCTAATGGGTTTTTCTAATTTTTCGAAGGCTTTTTTATCAAACTTAGGGAAATCTTGAACCTCATATCGCGACGGATTTGATTCATCATCAGCATCTAATTTACTTACATCTGGAATTATTGGCATGTAAATTTTCTTGGAGCCATCTTCATCTTTTACAATTTTTCTAAATGATTTAATCGACTCATCACTAATATTATAGAATAGGTTATTTGAATCGTTTTTATCACATTCCATAAACATTAAACCTCTTAAAAAGTTCTTTGCATTTTTACGTCCCAGGAAAAAATCATGCTTTCTAAATTCAATATCAATAAAGCCTCCAAAACCACCAATACCGCCTGTGGCTAAAGGCGGATGATCGGCTTCTTCTAACGATCCTAATTTTAATTTTCTAGGAAAGGCCATAAGCTTAAACAACCCAATACCATAAGTATCACTGTGTTTATTTCGAGCTTGATTAAGTATGGTTGGAATTAAACCACCAACAATACTCATAATACTACTTTTTTGATAGTTTGGTGTTTCAGTGCTAAGTTTATCCTGAAAATTTGGAAAAGGATCAATTAAAATTGTACCATATTTTGGGTTTAGAAGGTCTTCCGGACCATGTTTTTCAACAAGACATCGTAAAACTTCATCGAAAGGCTCGTTGTTAATCGCACCACCATCTACCGCTGTAAACTGAAATGGCCCTTTGGTATCCAAGCTCAATTCAATATCCATTTCGGCATTAAACGCTTTTCGTTTTGTTAAACTGTTTGAGATGTATGCCTTTGTAAATTCAATATCAAAATAACGCGGTGCCAAGCCAATTGGGAATGCGCCTGTTGCTTTGGTGACTTTGATTAAAAAATCTCGATTGGATGGTATGGGCTTGCCCGAAGAAGTTTCAAAATTCTTAGAAAACGGACTAAAAGGCAAGAATTTATCTTTATCGGCTACCCCATCGTATTTTAGTTTAAAATGCGCCACAACATCATGATTACTAATGCGATGCCCTGGCGTAGAATCCATAAACTTAGATTTTATTTTGCTAAACTTTACCTTATAATCTAAAGGACGTAGGCTTGTAAGCGTTAATAAAACACGAAAGTCTTTAGAGATGTATTCAGGGAGTTTATTTGGCGAAGCATCCTCAGAAAGCGATTCAAAAACACGTTCTGCTATCCTATCAATGGGTTTCGAGTTTAGTAACGATGGGGCGGTTTTATTCGTTTCTAAATCGTTATTAGTTAGCATTTTTTCGAAAGTTGTTTTGCCTGTTTTTCGGCCGTCGTACAAACTATCGTCATCATCAAGAAACACCCAACTATCATAAAGTACATTGCCGGTTTTGGTGTGCGACACTTCTTTAACAGGCTCTAATTGATCTGAACACAAAGCTAGGGCAGAAATCATACTCACCATCCCTCCTGCCGATGCGCCACCTATGGCATCGATAATAATATTATGATTGGGAATTTTGCTATTGGGATTGTTTTCATTTTGCTTTTTTGCCGCTTCCCATGCATTAAGTGCTTCTAGCATATAATCCATAAAACCTGCTGTATAAGCGCCCGCAGAAACAGCTCCTGCCATAGTTAAACCTAAATGAAAAGTGTTCGATTTTTCGGCCATAATGGTTAATTGTTTATTTAATTTTTTAGAGTTAAAAAGTGTTAATTTCCGTTATAATGAATAATAAACAGGTGCTTCTTTTCATTTTCGCCTACACCATAACCACCTCCCATTTTTACATCAAAATCTGTAACAGCACCTTGGTTTACAGACATTTTATTGATGAGTTCTGTAAGTGTTTTGGCGATAGACACAGCTTTATCTTTATTAGTTGCATGGTAATATAGCACTGTTGATTTATTTGAGAAAAATGATGGTTTTTCAGGCCAATCAGGATAAAGCGTTACAGGAAACCCTTGAGCCTCCAGTTTATTTCTAATAGCTATTTTAATGCTATTATTAGGTTTAAAACTATATATTCTAATATAAGTTTTGGCATTTTCATTAATATTAGATGCCGTTTTTTCAAAACCTATTTCTATAGCATTTTGCTTCCATTCAAAACCTCTTGCACTTAAAAATGGTTTTAAATACTCAATTTGCACGTTGTTTTCAATCAGTTTATTATAGAGTACATCTACGTATTTTTTGTTTAAATTCTTGCCAAAATATAAAGTGTTTACTTTATTCTGTCCATCATCGTTAGGAACTTTTCGGTAGTTAATATGAAAACTAGGGTCGTTAATACTGCGTATGGCTTTTTCAACTAAATTACCATCAGCTTTGCGTTTATAATAACGTACAACAATGGTGTCTCTAGCAATGGCTTTTATATTGTTTACTTCAGCTTGAATTAGATTAATTTTCTGTCTAAGCGTATTATTAATGCCTTTATCGTTTTTAATTTCATTAATTTTTGATTGTACCATTTTAAGGGCTTGTTGCAGAGAATCTTCACGTTTTATTTTTTGAATATAATTAATGGAATCTTTTATTTCAGTTTCTTTAATTTGTTCGTTATTATACTTAAAAATAATTTCTTCGTCCTTTTGTTTTTCTTTTTCTAGATAGATATTATACATAAATAAACCAGCAAAAATAAGTAAGCCTATTATGGTAATGGTTATAGCGGTTCTATTTGCTTTTTTATTTTTTGATTCGTACTCTTTAAACTTTTCATTAAAGTCATTCATAATAGTTGATTTAATAAATTATTTAACAATGTTCCAAAATTGCTGGTTTAGATTTTTTGCGGTATCGTTAGCGGACTCAGGAATTGGAGGTGTTTGAAGCCTTTCCATAAATTGTTTAATTTCGGTTTCTAGTAGCATCAATAAGGTTAGAGAGTCTTCAATTCTATCAAGTTTATCTTTAAACCATTTAATCAAGCCAAGAGGTAGCAAGCCTACGAGTGTATAAAGTTTATCTTGGCCAGAGGTTAAAGAAACGATTATAAGGAGAATAGAAATTAAAATGGTAACCCCAATTAAGATATAATAATCGCGTTTTCGTTTCTCGCGTTTAGCTCTAATTAAGGTGAAGTTTTCTGTAGGTACAACTTCAACAGGTATTTTTTCGGATGTATTATTGCTCAAAACAAGGTTAGTAGAACCAAATAAAACAGGAATGCTTTCTTCTCCAAAACCATCGATACCCACAACATCTACAGCTGTTCGAAATGAATTCATAATAGTTTTTCCCTCAAAAAAAGATGTGTAAAATGCTCTTGAAAATGTTAATGCAGTATCATTAGGAACTTCATTATTCATTCCAATAACTACTTGATCTTCAGTTACAATAAAATCTTGATTCAAACTAAAACAAGCATTCATAAAAACACATTTTAGATTAGGTTTATAATTCTGAATAAACTCACTAAACATGCTAATTGATAATTCTTCCTTTTCATTTTCTTCATCATGAAAATAAAGCACGCCATCTGCACTACCATGTCCCGAAATATGTAAAATATGAGGTTTGTAACTTTCAAGGCAACTATGTAGCATGTCCTTGGTTACTGCGCCTTTAGATTTAATCTCAAAAAAATCTCGATTTGCAGAAGCTACACGAGATTCTTCAATATTATTTTCTTCCGTATCAAGGAATAAGTTGGTTGTACCAATGGGATTTACCTTTATGAGTAATATTTTTATCACAGCTGTAAATTAAAGAGTTATATTAATTATGGCTTTTTTGATATCTTTTGTTTTATCTGACCGTACATTAACACCAGAAACAATAAGCTCTTCAGGTGTTTCTTCTACAAAATTTTCCGCAGCTTCATGAAACTTCAGTCCTGATAATTTTTCAATAAAATCAACACGAACTTGGTAGGTTTCAGCATCTTTAAAAGTCATAAATAAATCTGATTCTAGTTGCTCATCGCTCCTAACAACCGGTTTTACAATCCGTCGTTTTTCTAATAGTTTTTTCTGACTGGTTAAAAAAGCGGTTCTATGAAGTTTATCATTATTTTGATAGTAAATTACTTTCCAAAATAAATAAGGAAGTTGGATGACATCTTCTTTTATTTTTGTAACAAAATCTGGGTCATTATCCAAAAAAATAGGACCTGTAAATAAATTAATTTTAATTTGTTTTGAAATGGTTTGATTATGCAATATGTAATCTTCAATTTGTCTCCAAATACCCCTATTTAAACGATCTACCTGTGGCATGGCATTGGTGTAGAAAAAAGTAGATTCGGCTGCAGCTATAGCTACTTTTCGATCTTCACTCCACTGTACATCTTCTCGCTTAGTAAGATGACCTCTGTCAAAATCACTTTTTTCAGCACTATATAATTCGTAACCTAATTGTTCAGTTTCAGGAATTCGCGAATCTTTTTTCCATGTATCCCCTTTACCTGAAAACAACTCATTTCTAGTGATTTCCTTAAAAAGATTACCATGAATATTGCTTGCTGTGAAATAAGGGAATTTTCGAAATGGATTTTGAAACACACTGTAATTTATATAGTCTAGGTAATAATGTGCAGTGTCTAAACTATGCGTCTCAAATTTTTCAATTTCCTTTGAAGAAATCTCAGGAATAGAAACATCATACTCTCCCATAAAAGAACCTATGTAGCTCATTGTTAGATGTCTTTAAATTATAATTCTTTAATAGGGAGAAATAAATATACTTAAAATTTCTTAATTATTTGTTATAAAAATCAACTTTATATCCGATGTAAAGACTTACTTTCTTTTTCTATACATGCTATTTATTAAAAAAATCTATTTTAGAACTCCATAATTCTTTGTTAAAAAAAGAATGAACGTTCATTTTTTATTATCTTTGCATCAGATTTCAAAGTTATGATTAAGCTTCAAAAAAGTATCGACAAACGAAATGCGCTAATTAAAGCCACCATCGAATTGGTTAACAACAATGGTTTTCATGCCACGCCAATGAGTAAAATTGCAAAAATGGCCAACGTGTCGCCTGCAACTATTTATTTGTATTTTGAAAATAAGCAGGATTTAGTCAACAAAACTTATATAGAAGTCAAAACAGCATACACAAATTATGCTTTTGAAACCTATAATGAAGAGATGACTGTTGAGGAAGGTTTCGAAATTATATGGAAACGTATCGCAGATTTTAAACTTACCGATTGCGAAAACGCCATGTTTTTAGCCCAATGTGATAACACGCCAATGATTGATGAAGCCAGCAGAAAAGAAGGGATAAAACATTTACAGCCCCTACTCGACCTTTGGGAACGCGGCCGCAAGGAAGGTGTTATAAAGCCAATTTCCGATTATTTATTGTACGCCTATTCAATAAATCCTTTGTCTTTTTTAATGATGACTCAAAAAAGAGGCGCGTTTGTTTTAGATAAAACACATATGGAAGAAGCTTATCAAGCGGCTTGGAGCAGTATAAAAATGTGCAAATAAGATGAAAAAAACAGCCATTATATTAGGCGCTTCAGGGTTAACAGGCAGCCATTTACTTCAAAAATTAATTGAAGATGTGCGTTATGAAACCATCAAATTATTTTCACGTTCAAAAATTGAAGGTTTACCTAAGGAGGTTGTTCAGTTTACAGGAAACATTTTAAAATTAAATGACTTTAAAACTGATTTTACAGGCGATGAAGTTTATTGTTGTATCGGCACAACAACAAAGAAAACGCCTGATAAATCCCTTTATAAACAAATTGATTACGGTATTCCTGTACATGCTGCGCAACTTTCAAAAGAAAATAACATCGCTACGTTTTTGGTTATTTCAGCCCTAGGCGCTGATAAAAACAGTAAAGTTTTTTACAATAAAACTAAAGGTGAAATGGAAGCTGCTGTCTTGAAACAAAGCATTGCGAACACCTTTATATTAAGGCCTTCTTTAATTGGTGGCGAACGAAATGAAAGCAGATTTTTAGAAAAAATGGCTTTGGTTATTTTTAAAATCATCCAACCATTATTTATTGGAAAATTAAAAGCATATAAAATTATTAACGCTGAAAGTATCGCGAAAGCCATGATACATTTAGCAAACAATTCATCGTATAAAGAAGCGATAATCCCTTCAAACGAAATAAAAAGAATAGCAAATAAAAATTAGTACTATGGAATTATTAGATAAATTAAATTGGAGATATGCTGCAAAAGCCATGAATGGTGAAAAAGTAGCCGAAGATAAAATAGAACGCATTTTAGAAGCGGCACGTTTGGCACCAACATCAAGCGGCTTGCAACCTTTTGAAATTATTGTGATTAAAAACCAAGAACTTAAAGATAAAATTAAACCGGTAGCTTGGAACCAATCGGTGATTTCAGACTGCTCGCACCTACTCGTTTTTGCGGCTTGGGATACGTATACGGCAGACCGAATTAATTATATGTTCGATTTAACCAATGACATTCGCGGATTTAAAAACGAAGGTTGGGAAAATTACCGCCAAATGTTATTAAACTCTTATCCGCAAAAGGATGCTGAAGAAAACTTTAATCATACCGCAAAACAAGCCTATATTGCATTTTCGCAAGCGCTTGCTGCCGCTGCTTTTGAAGGCGTAGATGCGACACCTATGGAAGGTTTTGATCCTGCTGCGGTTGACGAAATTTTAGGCTTACGCGAAAAAGGCTTACGTAGTGCCGTTTTGTTACCTTTAGGGTACAGAAAAGACGATGCCGATTGGTTATCAAACCTTGTAAAGGTTAGAAAACCAATGGAAGATTTAGTAACGGTAATAGACTAAAAAGTAAGATTATGGTAAAAAGCATTTTATTAAAAAAGAGACCCCAAGGCAAACCTTCTGTTTCAGATTTTGAGTTTGTCACCGAGGACGTCGATTTACAGATTAACGAAGGAGAAATTCTTCTTGAAACCAGCTACGTTTCTGTAGATCCTTATTTAAGAGGTCGCATGAGCGATGCCAAATCTTACGTCCCTCCTTTTGAATTAAATAAACCTATTCAATCTGGAATTGTTGCTAAAGTAATGGCGTCTAAAAACGAAAAATTTGCTGTAGGCGATTTTGTTTCCGGCATGTTAGCTTGGAAAACACAGCAAACCTCTACCGGTGAAGGTTTAACAAAAGTAGATGCTTCAAATGCTCCTTTAAGTGCCTATTTAGGCGTTTTAGGTATGACAGGTTTAACGGCTTATTTAGGTCTAAATCAAATAGGAAAACCAGTTGCAGGAGAAACTTTAGTGGTTTCTGGAGCTGCTGGTGCTGTTGGAAGTATTGTTGGTCAAATTGGAAAAATTCTAGGCCTTCATGTTATTGGCATTGCAGGCACCGATGAAAAAATAGAGTTGCTTAAAACAGAATTTGGTTTTGATGCTGGCATCAATTATAATACGAGTAAAGATATTAATGCCGAGCTGAAAAAACTTGCTCCAAATGGTGTCGATATTTATTTTGATAATGTTGGTGGGCCGATATCCGATGCGGTTTTATTCAATATTAACAAGTTTGCAAGGCTTATTATTTGTGGAGCGATTTCTGTTTATAATAATACAGATATCCCCAAAAGTATAAGTGTACAACCATTTTTAGTTAAAAACAGTGCCTTAATGCAAGGTTTTATTGTCTCTAATTATGCTGAAAAATTTCCAGCGGCCATTACACATTTGTCACGTTGGTTGGCCGAAGAAAAATTAACCTATGCGGAAACCATAGTTGATGGATTTGACCAGATTCCGAATGCTTTTATCGATTTATTTGAAGGTAAGAACAAAGGAAAAATGATTGTTAAAATTTAATAACCAAAAAGAAAAACAAGATGAACAATTTTGAATTTAAAAATCCTACCAAAATTATTTTTGGAAAGGACACCATAGAAAAACTAGAAAATGAAATTCCTAAAGACGCTAAAGTTTTATTGCTATATGGCGGTGGAAGCATCAAAAAAAACGGTATTTACGACCAGGTTAAAACAGCGTTATCAAAAGTAAAGGTTATCGAGTTTGGTGGCATTCCTGCAAACCCCGAATACGCTATTTTAATGAAGGCTTTAAAAGTGATTAAAGAGGAAAATATCACCTTTTTACTAGCTGTTGGCGGAGGTTCTGTTATTGATGGCACTAAATTTTTATCGTCTGCAGCACTATTTGAAGGTGACACCCCTTGGGACATTTTAACTAAAAACATAAGAACCGAAAAAGGCATGCCTTTCGGTACGGTTTTAACCTTGCCAGCAACAGGTTCGGAAATGAATTCTGGCGCAGTTATTACCCGCGAGGAAACTAAAGAAAAGCTAGCCATGGGCGGTCCTGGTTTGTTTCCAGAGTTTTCTATTTTAGATCCTCAAGTAATTAGTTCTATTCCCGAGCGCCAATTAGCAAACGGTTTAACCGATGCTTTTACACACGTTTTAGAGCAATATATGACGTATCCAATTGGGGCTTTGTTGCAAGATCGTTTTGCTGAAAGTATTTTACAAACGCTTGTAGAGGTGGCTCCAAAAGTTTTAAAAGACCCAACCGATTATGAAGCAGCTGCTAATTTTATGTGGAGTTGTACTATGGCCTTAAACGGCTTAATACAAAAAGGAGTGCCAACCGATTGGGCAGTTCATGCTATGGGGCACGAATTAACGGCTTTATTTGGTATTGATCATGCCAGAACTTTAGCGGTAATCGCGCCAAGTCATTACAAGTTTAATTTTGAAGCTAAAAAAGAAAAATTAGCACAGTATGGTGAACGTGTGTGGCATATTTCCGAAGGAAATACAGAAGATAAAGCCTATGCTGCCATCGAAAAAACAGTAGATTTTTTCCATCAATTAGGCATTGATACCAAATTATCAGATTATACAAATGATTACGAGGGGACTGCTGAAGAAATTTCAAAACGCTTTACAAATCGTGGTTGGCTAGGACTTGGCGAGCATCAATCGTTGTCTCCAGATAAAGTTGAAAGGATTGTAAAAATGGCTTATTAATTTTAAAAGTACATATGTTCTGAAATCGTTTCAGAAATTATAAAACATTTAAAAGTTTTACTATTTATAGAAAAGGTTGTCTTAATTGGGCAACCTTTTTCGTTTTATACGAAGGTTGGTTTCTAATGAAATGTTAATGAATACCCCCTAGAGAGGATTATAGGGTGTTTTTAGAGATATTAACAATCAGTAGTTTACAGCGAAAATCAACTTTGTTTCATTTCTGGAAAAGATTCTAGTTGTTTAGTTGCATTAATAATGGGATGCTGAAACAAGTTCAGCATGACTAAAAGCTATATTTTATACTAGCGCGAACTCATTAAAATATCCTATTCAGCAGTTATTTATTAAAAATTCAATTTAAATTAGCACTTAAAATTAACTCAATTTCTAATGATGCGCTGTATTTTATCTAGCCTTTTCTTAACACTTGTTTTTTCCGCGGTAAGCGCACAAACACGCTATATTGATAGTGTTTTTGATGAAATAGATGTGCGAACTTTTAGATACGCAATTAAAGGTAAGGATACCTTAAAACTTGATATTTATGAGCCTGCAGCAGACACTTTAAACAAGAGACCTTTAATGGTTTTAGTACACGGTGGTGGTTTTTATAGCGGAAAAAGAGATGATAGTTATATGGTGTCTATGGCAAAAAATATAGCTAGAAAAGGATATAATGTGGCGAGCATAGACTACCGCTTGGTTCACGATCATAATCAAGTAAGCTGTCATGAACCTCAAAAAGAAATCTTTAAGGTTTATAAAAAAGGCGCTCAAGATGTTTTAGATGCTTTGTTGTTTTTAACAAATTATAAAACCGATTTCGAAATTGATGCTTCTAAAATCATATTAATAGGGAGTAGCGCTGGTGCGGAAACCATTTTAAATATTGCTTACAATCGCGAACTAATCACTAAAAGTTCAAGACATCGAGCGGTTAAAATTGCAGCTGTAATTTCTATTTCGGGAGCTGTTTTTGATACGAATACCATTGGAAAAGATAATAATATTCCTGGGGTGTTTTATCACGGCGACAAAGACCCCGTGGTGCCTTATGATAAAGCGGCGCATCATTCCTGTAATGTTTTTGATAAAGGGTATTTTATATTAGAAGGCTCGAAAAAAATCACCGATAAATTAGCCGATCTAAACAGTAGTTTCCTTTTGTATACCTACAAAGATAGAAAGCACGATATTTTTAATCTTCCTAATAAAGATTTGCATCAAGCCTTTATTTTTGTTAGAAATGTGATTTACGATAATGAATTTTTTCAAGGTAGAATTAAAAAGACTTTATGATATGCATGTGATGCAATAAATCATCAATCAATTGTCCTATCTTTGCCCAACTAAATAACAGGATGGCTTCTACTCTACTTTCATCGCCTTTACAAGGTTTTACCGATTTCAGATTTCGAAATGCTTTTAACCATTATTTTGGTGGTATTGATACTTTTTATGCACCGTACATTCGGTTAAATGGTAAACTGAAAATTAAGCAATCGTATCAAAACGATTTATTGCCTGAAAACAACACGACTTTAGAGGTCATTCCGCAAGTAATTACTAACGATCCCGACGAGTTTTTATTTGTTGCCAAGTACGTACAAAGTTTAGGATATAAAGAGTTAAATTGGAATTTAGGTTGCCCGTACCCCATGGTAACAAAATCTGGAATGGGTTCTGGATTAATTTGCAACCCCAATAGAATTAACGACGTTTTACATAAAGCACATAACGAAACCGATATTCTAGTGTCTATGAAAATGCGAATGGGTTACGAAAATGCTGAAGAAATTTTAGATGCTTTTCCTGTTTTAGACCAATATCCGCTTAAAAGTATTGCCATACATGCGCGCATTGGAAAGCAACTTTACAAAGGCCCTGTGAATTTAGATGCTTTTGAAAAATGCATCAGCAGTACTAAGCACAAATTGTATTATAATGGCGACATAACAAGCGTTTCAGCATTTAAAGCCATTGAAAAGCGCTTCCCAGAAATCGATCACTTTATGATTGGTCGTGGCTTAATTGCCGATCCGTTTTTACCAAGTATGATAAAAAATAACACGACTTCATACCCAAAAGACCGTTGGGCTATTTTTTCAGAATTTCACGATACAATTTATCAGCAATACGACGCGTATTTGTCTGGCCCAACCCCTATAAAGATGAAAATGTTAGGATTTTGGGAGTACTTTTCACAAGCGACATCAAATCCACAAAAAACTTATAAAGCCATTAAAAAGGCTTCAAATCCTGTAAAATATAGGCAAGCTGTGAGTCAAATTATTAAAGCAGAAAGTGTTAATTAACATCTCCTTAATTTCTCATTTCAATATTCGTAAATTAATTATAATCTTTTTTCATAAGGTTTACAAACAGACTAATATCTTATATCGTTAATAAACTTCCGCTTTTTGTATTTACTTATCATATTTTTTTTCTAAATATATCGTAATTATTTTCTTTTAAAATTCAACTTGAATCCTAATTTTCAGAAGGTTAATAAAAATCTGAATTTTTAAATAGGATAAATTTGTCCTATTTAAAATATTGCTTTAGATTTGTTAAAAATTTTATAAAACACCTTTAAAAAAGTCGTTTATGAATCACAAAAAAAAAACTAACAGTGAAATAATTGAATGATGATATTTTAGAAATATCATTATTAAAAGCATTAACAGCCTAATTTAATGGTATTAATAGCAGACTACTCCTTGGTGAGTTTGAATGCAAAGGCCAAGATATATGAGAAACTAGGAAAGTGAAAATAACATCCAGGCTTGACAGATCAAGCCCAATGAAAAATAAAACTTAAATAATAACTATAGAACAATAAAAAGCTTAACCTCATGAAAAAAATATGGATTACATTTATTAGTGTTGTCGCCTTATCATTCATCGCACTAATTTGGGTTGGAACTGAAGTGTACCAAACCCAACCCCCACTTCCAGAAACTGTTATTGTTAAAGGAACAGATACTGTTTTATACACCAAAGACGATATTCAAATTGGTCAAAATGTTTGGGAATCTATAGGCGGTATGGAAGTCGGCTCTATCTGGGGACACGGAAGTTACGTCGCACCAGATTGGACTGCAGATTGGATTCACAAAGAAGCTACTTACATGTTAAACGCTTGGGCTAAGAATGATTTTAATAAAAGTTATGATGCCTTAGATGTTGAACAAAAAGCAGCTATTAAAGCACGTTTAATTAAGGATATTAGAACAAATACTTTTAATAAAACTGATAAATCGATTACTATTTCTGAAATGCGATTGGCTGCTATTAAAGAAAACATTAAACATTATACGTCTATTTTCTCTGAAGGAAAAGCAGAATACGCTATTCCTGTAGGTGCTTTAACTAACCCTGAAAAACTAAAGCAATTAAACGCTTTTCTTTTTTGGACCTCTTGGGCTGCTAGCACGAATAGGCCTAGTAAAGACTATACTTATACCTCTAACTGGCCTCATGAACCTTTAATTGATAATATTATTACTGATGACTCTATAATCTGGTCGGGACTATCCATTGTGTTATTACTTTTATTCATTGGTATTCTAACCTATTATTACTTATTAAATCATGAAAAAGGAGAATCCCTTGAAAAACCAGAAATAGATCCTTTAACAAATTTGAAACTTTTCAAATCTCAAAAAACGATCTTAAAATACTTCTTGGTCATTTCCTTATTAATAGCTCTACAAGTACTTTTAGGAGCTTTAACAGTACATTATACCGTAGAAGGTCAGGCGTTTTTTGGTTTCGATTTATCAAGTTTCCTACCCTATTCCATTACAAGAACATGGCACACACAATTGGCTGTATTTTGGATTGCTGCAACTTGGTTAGCAACAGGTTTATTTTTAGCGCCTATGATTTCTGGGAAAGAAATGAAATACCAACGTTTTGGTATTAACTTCTTGTTTTTTGCTTTATTGGTAATCGTTTTAGGTTCCATGGCAGGAGAATGGTTAGGTGTACACCAATTTTTAGATTTAACAACAAATTTCTTTTTTGGACACCAAGGTTATGAATACATGGACTTAGGTCGTTTCTGGCAAATTTTCTTAGGTATTGGCTTAATTCTTTGGGTGATTATGGTAAGTCGTCATATTATTTATGCTATTCGTAAAAATGATGCTTCAAAACATTTATTAATCATCTTATTAATATCTGTAATGGCTATTGGTATGTTCTTTTTCTCTGGACTTATGTACGGTGAAAACAGCAGCTTACCTGTGATAAACTATTGGCGATGGTGGCTGGTTCACCTTTGGGTAGAAGGTTTCTTTGAAGTTTTTGCTACCGTAGTTATTGCATACATTTTTTCTCAAATGAAAATCATTTCAGCAAAAACTGCTGGGCGTGTTTCTGTAGCGTCAGCTTCTATCTTTTTAGCTGGAGGAATTATAGGAACCTTACATCACTTATATTACTCAGGAACTCCTGTACAAGCGATTGCTTTAGGGGCTACATTTAGTGCATTAGAAGTAGTACCTTTAACCCTTATGGGCTTTGAAATTAGAGAAAGTTGGAGCCATTTAAAAAGCACTCCATGGATGCAAAAATACAAATGGCCTATATTTTTCTTTATTGCTGTGTCATTCTGGAATTTTGTTGGTGCCGGTGTTTTCGGTTTCCTAATTAATCCTCCTATTGCTTTGTATTACATTCAAGGTTTAAACACAACTGCTGTACATGCACATACCGCTTTATTTGGTGTATATGGGATGCTGGGCATGGGATTCATTTTAATCTGTTTACGTTTTTATTCTGATAGGGCTTGGCAAAGTAAAAAACTAAAACGCGCTTTTTGGTTACTAAATATTGGTCTAGTCGCCATGGTTATTTTTAGTTTACTTCCTATCGGGATTATTCAAGCATATACCTCAATAACTCAAGGGTATTCATTCGCTAGAGAATCTGAATTATTATACTCCCCGACGGTTCAAACTTTAAAATGGTTAAGAATGATTGGAGATATTATCTTTTCTGTAGGTATCTTTTATTTCTGTTGGTTTACTATTGAAGAAACGATTTACAATTTTAAACGAAAAACAGAATAAGTATTACATTTAAATATGAAAGCGATAGAAAATAGAGTGTTGTTTTTACTCTCTATTTAAACTATCTATTAAAAAACTAACACCTTATAGAACTAAAACTATAAGGTGTGTTTTTTTGAAATCATTTTAAATGAATAACCTTTAGATGGGGTGTAAAATGAATTATTTCGCATCATTAAGTTGTACTTTTTAGAAGATCATATTTATTATGATAAAGTCAAAAAAACAAAAGCTCAAAATCTTCTAAAAAACTATATTTGCGGCCATGTGGATGTATTTGGGCCTGTTATCGGCTGTATTTTTAGGATTACATAATTTATGTAAAAAGCATGCGGTACAAGGAAACGAGGTTTTTCCTGTGCTTTTAGGAACCATTTCTTCGGGGTTTTTACTGCTTCTCCCCTTTTATTTAGGCTCTTATTTTGACCCAGATTATTTTAAATCGTTAGGTTTTTATATTGAAGATATTCCGTGGCAAAAACATGGATTTATTTTTATAAAATCGGCTATTATGGCTGCCTCATGGGTTTTAGCTTATCAAGCCTTAAAACATTTACCCATAACTATTGTAACACCCATTCGTTCTGCCGGTCCATTTTTCACTTTTATTGGTGCCATTTTTATTTATCAGGAGCGTCCGAATCCATTACAATGGATTGGTTTCTTCTTGATTATTGGTTCTGTGATTTTATATTCGAAAATTGGCAAAAAAGAGGGCATTCACTTTAAACGTAATAAATGGATTTTAGCCATTATAGCCGCTACATTTTTGGGGGCTTCAAGTGGTTTGTATGATAAGTTTTTAATTCAGAATTTAGAATTAAATCCGCAAACGCTTCAATTTTGGTTTTGCTTTTATACGGTGCTTATTCTGCTTGTTATTTTAGTCATTACTTGGTTTCCGCATGTTGAAAAAAGAAAGGCTTTTAAATGGCGATGGTCCATTCCGGCTGTTGGAATATTACTTCAAACGGCCGATTATTTTTACTTTAAAGCCTTGCAAGATCCTGAAGCTTTAATTATGATACTTTCTGCCATAAAAAGAAGTCAGATTATTATTGCGGTAGTCGTTGGCGGACTTGTATTTAGAGAACAAAACAAACGTAAAAAACTGGTGCCGTTAGCTGGAATTATGTTAGGGGTATTTTTGATTTTGTATTCTTAATTCCCCTTAATACGCGTCCATAAATCGCGCATTAATTGTTTGGCATCAATGGCTTGTTTAGGCATTTCTTTAAATGAAATTTCACCGTTTGCAGCTTTTATAATTTCATATTGAAACACGAAGTTTTCTGAATTCGCACCCATAGTTCCAAAACGGAGGTCGTTAAAATACAAAGTATCACCAATTTCAGAAATGGTGTACCACCCTTTTGAAATATGAATCATACGCTGCATTTTCTCGTTAGATTTTAAATCGGCTATATATTCATGATGTTTAGCATACCTATGAAATGTTATGGGTTTGGTGTCGAAAAAGGAATAATCGCCCACTAAATAAGCTTCTTCGGTGTCGATATTTGCAGTCCATAAAATTGTATTTAATGGTGCAGGTCGCGTGTCTAATTCGGAATAGACAATGTTTTGATGCTTCAGTGCTGCTTCAAATTTAGTAAAAGAAACTCCTTTTAAAATTAATGTAATAATCATGTAAATGGAGCTTACTAGAAGTCCGAGATTATTTAATTTTCGCCGTTTTACAGATATGCGATTTTGGCACATGGCTAAAATTAAAAACACTAAAAAAGGCAGGGTATACAGCGGGTCGATAACGAATATATTCTTGTAAGCAATTCGTAAATCAAAAGGCCAGAACAGTTGTGTTCCCCAAGTGGTGTGCGCATCTAAAAGCGGATGCGTTAAAAAGGCCCAGAAAAACAACCAAGACCAAGCTTTTCTGTCTTTAAAAGCTTCATATCGCGTGACCAACCAACCAAATATTGGTGCGAAAACAACCGAAAAGACTATGGAATGAGTAAAACCTCTATGTATTTCTAGAGCCGTTACCGTATCTGTAACATGAGATGCTAAAACATCTAAATCTGGAATCGTGCCAGCAATAGCTCCGTAAAACATGGCTTTATTCCCTATTTTACGCCCTAAAACAGCTTCGCCAACTGCGGCACCTAAAACAATTTGCGTGAGTGAATCCATAGAGTTTCAAAAATAGTGGCTATTTAGCATTTCGCCGAAGAATTTATGAAATAAAAATTGGAATTTATTAGCTCACAATTTAGTTGAAATAATGCGATAAAAAAAGAGGCAGTCTAAAAAGTAAATTAAATTTGATTTGTCAGGTTGTGCTTGTCGAAACCGTTTTTGATTAGCAATCAGTTAAAATATATCGACAGGCTCAATATGACATCTAGTATACTTTATAGGCAACCTCCTTTATAAAAAAAATCTTAAAATACAGCGTTTTAAGCGGTTTCAAGTTCGCGTTTTACCATTCTGTAGGTATAATTAGGATAAATAGAACGTTTGGCAAAACGATTCAGTTTATTACTGTTAATCATTTTAATATAAACTTGTTTTGTAACCCCAAAATATTCATAAGTTGTGCCGTCAAGAAACGTAATTTCTAGCAACATTCCTTTGTGGTTGTAGTCTGCAATTCCAGAATTTGTAATAGTTTCTGTATACGCTTCTAAGTTCGCTGCAATGGTTTCTGGTGCAATACTGACAAGAAAGTGATAGCCATCAATAATTTTACGGCTATTAATTTCAGCTTCTTCTTTTAATGCGTCGCCATCTTGAAATTTATCTGGATGCCATGCTTTAACCAAATCGCGGTAGCTTTTCTTAAGGGCTTTTAATTCGATTTGATTTTCAACTCCAAAGAGTTTTTTATATTCATTAATACGCTTCATCTTATCTTTATTTTGAAGCCGCAAAAGTACGTGTAATAATCACATGAAATACAAAAAACAACAACTAAAAAAGCACTGATTATAAAATAGTTACGCGAACTTTTTTGTTTTTTAATCTGCTGTTGTTAAGTTTTTGAACTAAAGTAGTCGCTATAGCTAACGGAACTGCTACAAATGCACAGTCTACTTTAAGCTCTATTACTCCCAGTTGTTCTTTGCTTAAACCGCCTTGTTTAAAAAATAACCCTGCAATATCGCCTTTTGAAATTTTATCTTTTCGGCCACCAGAGATAAATAAAGTTTCCCAAAACTGCTCAATTTTAGGCGCTTTCTTTGAAATATTGATGCCTTTTACATCTTTAATAAATTCTGGTAACAACTCATTTTCCCACTTTAAAATATAAGCTGTTCCTTTTGCGTTTACACGGGCTGTTCTTCCATTTCTATGAATAAATTCTTCTTCGTGTCGTGGTAATTCATAATGGATGATATGATTCATTTCTGGAATATCAATCCCACGAGCAGCCAAATCTGTAGCTACTAAAACCTGACAACTTCCGTTTCTAAACTTAATTAATGCCCTTTCTCTATCTTTTTGCTCCATGCCTCCAGAAAAGCACGCATGACTAATTTTGTTGCGTTTTAAAAAAGCACTCACTTCGTTAATGCTATCTCTTAAATTACAAAAGATAATCCCTGGTTTATCACCAATATGTTCTACCAAATCTAACAAGGTTCTTAGTTTGTTCGCCTTTGGGGAAACGACGGTTTTTATAGCTAATTTCGATACTTTTTTAGTGTTTAGATAATTGACCGTAATAGGCTTATCTAATCTAACAAATCCAGGAATTTTAACACCTTGAGTTGCCGATGTTAAAATACGTTTGTTAATGCTTGGCAATTGCCCAATAATGGCTTTCATTTCCTCTTCAAAACCATCTTCTAACGATTTGTCAAATTCATCTAAAATAAGTGTTTTGATGCTGGTTTTATCAAAACGATTGCTATCAAAATGATCTAATAATCTGCCGGGCGTACCAATTAAAATGGCTGGATTATGCTTTATTTCAATTTTATCTTTTGAAATAGGTCTGCCACCATAAACAGCATTCACTTTAAAGCCAGAACCCATCGAGCGTACCACTTGTTCAATTTGAATGGCTAATTCTCTTGAAGGCACAATAACTAAAGCTTGGATTTCTTGAGATTCTATGTCTAGAACTTCTAACAAAGGCAATAGAAACGCTAGTGTTTTACCCGTTCCTGTTGGCGACAATAAAACAGTGTTTCTATTAGATTCGATAATCGAAAAAGCCTCTTCCTGCATGGGGTTTAAGGCTTGAATATTCAATTTATTTAAAATATCCTGTTGATTTTTTATCTCGTTAGCCATTATTGCTTTTTCTTTTTATGCTTTTTAGTAGCTTCTGGGTTTGGAGTTGCCGTGGTGTTTTGCGCTAAGTAATTTGCTAAAATTTTATCAACAAGCTCTTCCTTAGTTAAATGATGAAAAATGGTTTTTATCTTGGCTTTAAAATCTTCGGGAACCACGCGATTGGGCTTGGTTTTAAATATTTTTTTAGCCCATATTAAAGCATTGTTTTCTTCAATACTTTGTGCATCGGCTTTAATAAATGTTTTAAATGTGATGCCTAATTCGTTTTCAAAATCGGCGATATCCACAACTTCTTCTTGTTGCAAGATGGTTAAAGAAAGCCCCTTAGCTCCTGCCCTTGCTGTTCTTCCGCTTCTATGCACATAAGCATCATAAGTGTCTGGTAAATGGTAATTCACTACATAGGCTACCTCTTTTACATCAATACCACGAGCGGCCAAATCGGTGGCAACCAAAATATCAATGTGACCTTCTCTAAACTGGCCCATAATGCGGTCGCGAATCCCTTGAGTGAGACTACCGTGAATAGCCCCAGATGAAAATTTATTGATAGCTAAATTCTTTGCTAATTTATTAACTGCTGCTTTAGTTTTACAAAATATAATACCGCGTTGCCCTTCTTTAGAAGATAAAAAATGAAGCAAAACTTCTAGTTTTTCAATAGGCTCTACAACCACATATTGATGGTCGATACCTTGATGACCAACGGTTTCCATGTCGGCTTCAATATGAATGACATGTTTAGACATGTAATTTTGAACCAATTGCTTTATGTAGCCAGGCATGGTGGCTGTAAATAATAAAGTTCTTCTAGATTTAGGAAGTTCTTTTATAATAGTATCTACTTCTTCCTTTAATCCACTAATCATTTCATCAGCTTCATCTAAAACAAAATAATTTATGCTTTTCAGGTTGATGGCTTCTCTTTTTACTAAATCAACTAAACGTCCAGGGGTTGCAACTATAATTTGTGTTGGTGTTTTTAAACGTTCTATTTGAGGTTTTATGGGAGTTCCACCACATAAAGAAGCTATGCTTATGTTTGGAGAATCCGTGGCGAATGACTCTAAATTATTATAAATTTGCTGACCTAATTCTCGTGTAGGTGCTAAAATTAAAGCTTGAATGCTTGTGTTTTCTTGATCGACTAATTGTATTAATGGTAAGCCAAAAGCCGCTGTTTTTCCGCTTCCTGTTTTCGCTAAAACCACAAGATCTTCTTTCTGATTTAGAATTAAAGGAATGGCTTTTTTTTGAATAAGCGTTGGTTCGGAAAAATTTAAACCGATTAAACTCTGTTGTAAGGGTTCACTAATTCCTAGATCTGAAAACTGTTTAAGCATAAATTTATTTTTCAGCAAAGATAACCACACTTTTGCTGGCAACACCACGAATAGTGATTGTTATTCATTTAGGAATAGTAAAAAGCAGTTTAACTACTCTGCTTTATCAGTTTGTGGTACAATACGTCCTGAATATTTTATAAGCGTTCGTTTACTCCCTGTTAAGATGATTTCAGATTTTAAACTCGGAAAGATGATTAAATTCACCGAGAAATTTTCAGAATGGCTATTTGCTTCAAAAGAAATATCATAACCAGAATTTTTATTTGGAGTGACTTTATAATCCTTCATTGTGCCTTTAAATTGAATGGCACCATCATCATTACTATAACCGCCACCCATTTGGCGTTCGCCGAAATAAGGTAAATATGACGTGATACTATCGCCTTCAATGGCTAAAAAATTACTGTTTCCTATTAAATTTACAGCATTGCCAGAATTTCCAGGAGGCAATAATTGAGAAGCTTGCTGCATGGCTAATGAGGCTGTTGGATATGCCCAATCGTTTTCAATTCTAAATGTCTTCTGTTTTATAAGCGTGTTTAAATGGTCTATTTCTGCTTGTGTCGCTGTGTTTTTAGACGATCCGCAGGCAAGGATAGTGAGCAGGAAAAAACTAAAAACTATTTTAATACAATTTAATTTCATGGTTATAAAAATTACAAGTTCTACTTTTGAAGTCAATTTTAAACAATTTAGAGTTTTTTTTGAAACTTGTGCTTTTAAAACATAGATAAATTTAATTCAGAATGCACCATAAATCAACAAACATACAATTGCAGTACCAAGGTTATCTTAATACACCACTGCTTTGGGAAGGGCATGATTTGTTAGGTTTAAAACAGTTTTCACACAGTAAACAACCAACTGCAAAATTTAGAGACCATAGCGTTTTAAATTTACGTTTAGGCAAACGTGTAGAGCAGTTTGTGTTTTCAGAATTAAAAGCCATTCCAGGTATTGAAATGCTTTTAGAAAACACACAAATACAAAAAGAGAACCAAACTATTGGCGAGATTGACTGTATTTTAAAACAAGGTGAACAGCCTGTTCATCTTGAAATTATTTACAAATTCTATTTATTTGATCCTAATTATGGCAATACAGAAATTGACCATTGGATTGGCCCAAACAGGAACGATTCGTTGGTGAAAAAGCTTGAAAAATTAAAAGATAAACAGTTACCACTACTTTATAACGCGTACACAGTTCCCGTATTAAAAGCATTAAGTTTAAAACCTGAAGCCATTGTGCAAAATGTATATTTTAAAGCACAATTGTTTACGCCATATAACAAATCAGTTGCGTTTAAATTACTTAATAAGAAGTGTATTCAGGGCTTCTATATTCACTTATCTGAAATTCAACAATTTTCAAATTGTAAATTCTATATTCCTAATAAATTGGATTGGTTGCAGGAAACTCACAATCATGTTGAATGGCTGAAGTTCCCTTTGTTTAAAGAGAAAATCACTCCTATAATAAACCAAAAAATAGCACCACTTTGCTGGATTAAATACCCGAATGGTATGATTGAAAAGTTTTTTGTGGTTTGGTGGGATTAATCAATAGCAAAAGTGATATTTATAATCAAAAGCCCATTAAAGTGGTTCTAATATCGTAATAGAATACAATATTGAATGACCTTTTATTAGTTTGATTAATATTGCTATGTGTGAATATCATAATAACCCCATCAAAAAACTATCATTTTCACATAAAAACAGAGCTATTATATATACATTTTCAGAAGGTTTTTAAGCTTTTATTACTAATTTTATAATTAACTAATATTTTTATCATTTTGAAATAGTAAAAATTACTTCCTTTCATTTTAAAGAGGGTATATTAGATTTTTCAAAAGGTTTATTTTTTAAATTTTAGTTGGTGTTAAGTTAAACTCAAGCAGTAAATCTGCTATTTACACGGTAATTTATGGCGTTAAAAATCGTAATCTCCCACAAAACAAAGTATAAGTACGATAGAAAAGTTTCTTTATCCCCACATATATTCCGACTGCGGCCAGCGCCACACTCACGAACACCAATTGAGTCTTATTCCATAAAAATTAAACCAGAAGAGCAGTTTTTTAATTGGCAGCAAGACCCTTTTGGAAATTATGTAGCGCGATTAGTGTTTCCTGAAAAAACAGACGAACTTTCTATAGATGTCGAGATTATTGCCGATTTAAAGACCATTAATCCTTTCGATTTCTTTATTGAAGAATCTGCAGAAGAGTATCCTTTTGAATATACTGATACTATTAAAAAAGAGCTTCTTCCCTATTTAGAAATTACCGATAATGGCGATTTACTAAAAGATTTTATAAAAACAATCGATTATACGCCGCGAAAAACAATCTATTTCTTAATTGATATTAACAGGAAGATATACGAATATTTAAGCTATAACATCCGTATGGAGCCTGGTGTGCAATCTTGTGAGGAAACTCTAGAACGTAAAAATGGTTCTTGTCGTGATTTCGCTTGGCTTTTTGTACAAACTTTACGTCACCTCGGTTTTGGCGCTCGATTTGTTTCTGGGTACTTAGTTCAGTTAAAATCTGATGAAAAATCTTTAGATGGTCCTTCAGGTCCTGAAGAAGATTTCACCGATTTACACGCCTGGGCTGAAGTGTATTTACCTGGAGCAGGATGGATTGGTTTTGATGCCACTTCTGGACTGCTTGCTAGCGAAGGTCATATCCCGCTGGCATGTACACCTTCCTTTGAGAGTGCTGCCCCAGTTTCGGGAGCTACCGATGTTTGTGAAACCGAATTCTTTTTTGAAAATTCGGTAACCCGTATTTTCGAATCGCCAAGAGTTACAAAACCTTACACGGAAGCCCAATGGAAAGACATTTATAAACTTGGAAATAAGGTTGAAAAACAACTTCAAAAAGGAGATGTTCGTTTAACTATGGGTGGCGAACCTACGTTCATTTCTATTGATGATTTAGATGCTCCTGAATGGAATACGACGGCCGACGGACCACTAAAACGAAAATTAGCTAAAGATTTATCTATAAAATTACATGAAGCCTTTGGAAAAGGTGGTGTGCTTCACCACGCCCAAGGAAAATGGTATCCTGGTGAACCTTTACCACGTTGGCAAATTGAAATTTGTTGGCGTAAAGATGGTCGACCAATTTGGTATAATAAAAACCTGTTAGCCACTTACACAGATAATATTACAATTCCAGCTGATACCGATAAAAAATTCTTAGAAACCCTTACCAAATATTTAAGGGTTACAAACGAACATATATTACCTACTTACGAAGACCCTTTCTATTACTTATGGGAACAAGGTAATTTACCTACCGATTATAACCCAGCCGATGATGAAGATAACGAGCTGGCAAAGAAAAAACTAAACGCCATTTTTGAAAAAGGGACATCAACCCCAGTTGGTTACTTACTGCCTTTAAATAAAACTGAAAACAAATGGTTTACAAGTGCATGGACCTTTAGGCGTCAACACCTGTTTTTAACACCAGGCGACTCCCCTATTGGGTTGAGATTACCTTTAGCCTCCTTGGAAGCTAAACCAGAACATGAAATTTTTCCTATTTACGAACCCGAACTGTTTGGTATTAAAGGCAGACTTCCAAGTTTTAAAAATATTGTAAAAGCACGTTATAAAGATTATTGCGATTTTGGAATTGATTATAATCAACCAAACTATTTCGTGCGCACCGCGCTGTGTTCTGAAATTAGAGATGGAAAACTATATTTATTCCTTCCACCTTTAGAGTCTGCCGAAGTATTTCTAGATTTAATTGCATCCATTGAAATGACTGCTAAAGAACTTAATGTTCCCGTAATTTTAGAAGGATACGAGCCTCCAAAAGATAACAGGTTAGAATCTCTAAAAATCACACCAGACCCTGCGGTAATAGAAGTGAATGTACATCCTGTGAAAAACTGGGAAGAATTATGTAACAACACATTTACATTATACAGGCTTGCAAAAGAATCGCGTTTGGGTACCGAAAAATTCATGCTCGACGGGAAACACACGGGAACTGGTGGTGGAAACCATGTGACTTTAGGTGGAACTAGTCCGCAAGACAGTCCCCTACTTCGTAAACCTAGTTTATTAAGAAGTTTACTAACCTTCTGGCAACATCACCCCGGATTAACGTATTTATTTTCTGGAGCCTTCGTTGGTCCAACCAGTCAGGCTCCACGAATTGATGAGGCCCGTATGGACAATTTATACGAATTAGAAATTGCGTTTGCTCAAATTCCCGAAGATGAGGAGGTCCCTTTTTGGCTTACCGATCGCCTATTCCGTCATTTACTAACCGATCTTACAGGAAATACGCATCGCGCCGAATTTTGTATTGATAAATTGTATTCGCCAGACTCGTCTTCTGGACGATTAGGCATTCTAGAGCTACGTGGATTTGATATGCCACCACATCCACAAATGAGTTTAACCCAAATGTTGCTGGTAAGAACACTAGTAGCTTGGTTCTGGAAAAAACCTTATGAGCACAATTTAGTGCGTTGGGGCACCGAATTGCATGATAAATTCTTAATTGAACATTACGTTCGTGAAGATATTAAAGATGTGGTTGAACAATTAAACAGAGCTGGCTATGCTTTTAAAGAGGAATGGTTTAATCCGTTTTTTGAGTTTAGATTTCCACTTCATGGTATGGTAGAAATTAATAATATTCACTTAGAATTAAGAGCTGGAATTGAGCCTTGGAATGTATTAGGTGAAGAGATGACCGGAGGTGGTACAGCACGTTACGTAGACTCTTCTTTAGAACGACTTCAAGTTAAAGTTTCTAATTTCATAGATGAAAGATTTGTATTAACTTGCAACGGTGTAAAAGTTCAATTAAAAAGCACTGGAGTTAAAGGCGAATATGTAGCCGGAGTTAAGTATAAAGCTTGGGATCCGTACTCTGCATTGCACCCTACTATTCCTGTGGATACACCTTTAGTTTTTGATGTTGTTGATACTTGGAATAGACGATCTATTGGTGGTTGCACCTATTTTGTATCGCACCCAGGCGGACGATCATATGAGAAGTACCCTGTGAATAGTTTTGAAGCAGAATCTCGAAGAATAAATCGTTTTTGGGAGTTTGGTCATACGCAAGGGGAAATTGATCCGGTTGAAAATATCAATCCAGATAAGGAAAATCCTAATAGAAGTGTTGAAGAAAAAGGAAGCTCTAAACGTTTTAAATATAAAGAATTGCCTGTTAATTTTGAATTCCCTTACACCCTGGATTTAAGAAAAAAATAAAGAGAAATTTATCGACTTCTTATGAAGTTGAAAGTCTCTTAAAGCATAAGGATTCCTAATTAATGGAGACGAAAGAAAATAGCATATTTGAAAATTACTTTAAGGATTTTAGTAAATATGACGAATTACTAACTTCAGAACTAACAATCAAACCTGATTGGAAAATTCTGTTGGATAATTTATTGAAAATTGGGAGTAAAGAACTGGCTGCTAAGCAATCGGAAATCGATTGGCTTTTAGCCGAAAACGGCGTTACTTACAATGTTTACAACGATCCGAATGGTTTAAACAGACCTTGGAATTTAAATATCATTCCCTTCATCATTCAACAAAAAGAATGGGAATTGGTTGAAAAAGGTATTAAGCAACGTTCTGAACTGCTAAACCTAATTCTTAAAGATATTTATGGTGAACGTAAATTACTTAAAAACGGAATCATTCCTCCTGAAGTGATTTATGCGCATCGTGGATTTTTACGTGCTTGCGACCAAATTGATTACAAAACAGCAAAAAACTTATTAATACATGCTGTTGATTTAGCTCGCGGTCCCGACGGACGCATGTGGGTGGTAAATGACCGCACTCAAGCACCTTCAGGTATGGGCTATGCTTTAGAGAATCGCTTCTCTAAAAGCAAAGTGATTCCTGAGATTTTTGATAATATTCATGTTACTCAACCTTCAGAGTTTTTTAAAGATTTTAATCAACTGCTTTTAAAGGCAGCACCAGGAAATAAAGAAAATCCTAATGTGGTTATTTTAACCCCTGGTCCTCATAATGAAACCTATTTTGAACATGCGTACTTGTCAACTTTTTTAGGTTATCCTTTAGTAAAAGGAAACGATTTAGTTGTTAGAAATGGTAAGGTTTGGATGAAATCGCTTAAAGGCCTAAAACAAGTTGATGTTATTTTACGTCGTGTTGATGATGCCTTTATGGACCCGTTAGAACTTCGTGAAGATTCATATTTAGGGGTCGCTGGACTTTTGGAAGTAGTTCGACTTCAAAATGTAGCGATTGTAAACCCGATTGGAAGTGGTGTTCTTGAAAACCCTGGTCTTATTCCATTCATGGAAAATATTTGTAAATATTTTTTAAAAGAAGACCTTATTTTACCTCAAATTGCTTCTTGGTGGTGCGGACAAGAAAAGGAACGTAACCATGTTTTTGAAAATCTCACATCATTTGTTGTTAAAAAAATAGATCGCTCTCAGCGTGAAAACATCATATTCTGTGAGTTTTTAAGTAAAAAAGAACTCAAACAATTAAAGAAAAATATACTTACTAATCCAAACCAGTATGTAGCTCAGGAGAAAATATATTTCTCGACAGCACCAAATTTTTTTAATGAAAAACTAGAACCTCGTAAGGTGTTATGTCGCACATTTTCGATCGCTAAAGATGATCAATATAGTGTGATGCCTGGTGGTTTGGTACGTGTGGCTGCCGAACGCGAGAAACTTTTTGTTTCAAATCAGCGTGGAGGAACCAGTAAAGATTTTTGGGTTATTGGTGATCAAAATCAAGCACACTTAGCCCTCTACTCCTGGAATAAAAGCTTACCGAATAACATCGCCAGCATAAATGACGTCCCTAGTAATACTGCCGAAAATTTATTTTGGTCTGGACGTTACGTGGCAAGAACTTTACTCACAGCGCGATACATTCGTATGGTATTGAATCGAATGACCAATGTGCAGTACAATAATAAATACCTACCTGACCCCGAGTGTTTAAATATTTTATATCATTCCATTACAACAATAACTTCTACATTTCCTGGGTTTTACGATGAAGAGAACGCTGAAGCACTTCTTAAAGATCCTTTAAAAGAAATTGTTTCAGTTATCATTGATGAAAAACGTATTGGAAGTTTTGCTCAAAGTTTACAAAGTTTTAATGGGTCGTATTTCACGCTTCGAAATTTATGGTCAAAAGACATGTGGCGCGTTTTTGACAGTATTGATAAAATTTGGAAAAATTTCAAATCTGAAGAAAATTATAGCATCTATAGCTTAACACGTTTTTTTGATAAAATTATTACCAGGATTATTGCTTTCATGGCGCTTACCGAAGAAAGTATTATGGTAAAACAGGGGCTACTACTCTATTTTATTGGTTTGCAACTAGAAGAAGCTTCCATGACCATTGAAAAATTTAGAGCGCTTATCGTGGTTAATCATGACGAAGATTTAGAATACGAAATTCTAGAATCATTATTATCTAGTCATGAGAGTTTAAACATATACCGCTACAGTTATAAATCCTATTTAAGTTTAGAAAACGTCGTTAGACTGCTACTTTTAGATCAAGAATACACGCGATCTTTAACTTATCAAATAAGTAGGTTACAAAAGGACATTAGCAAATTACCTAATAACAACCCCAATGGAGAACCTACAGAGTGCTTAAAAAATATTGAAAAAGCGCTTAGTTTAGTGAAAAATATTGATATTGATAGTATTCTTGAAGTCGACAGTGAAACCAAAATACGCTTGAAATTGGATCAGTTATTTTCTAAATTAAGTGATTTGTTTCATGTGACTTCTATGTCTATTTCAGACACCTATTTCAATCATTCACTACAACAAAAACAGTTAGTAAAACGTAACATTACAAATTAAATGGTAGTTTTCGATCTCTGGCATAAAACCAAATACAAGTACGAGCAAGGCGCTTCTTTTTGTCATAATCTAGTCACTTTAAAACCTAAAAATTTTCCAGGTCAAGAATTACTGGATTATCGTTTAGAAATTAGTCCTACGCCTAGTGAAGTTTCTGAAAGAGTTGATTTTTTCGGAAATACCATTGCGACGTTTTCTATTCAGGAAAATCACGAAGAACTTACGGTTATTGCTCGAAGTAAAATTGCTAGAGACTATAAATCTCAAATTTCAAATGAAAACATCGAAGCTAGAAATAAGATAACCATAGAAGAAGCTTTAGTTTTATTAAAAGGCATTGAGCCCGACATTATCAATGCGCGACAGTATGTATTATTTTCTCCTTTGATTACTAAAATGTCTCCGAAAATAAAAAAGTACGCCGAAGTTTCCTTTAAACCAGGTCGATCACTTTATGAAGCTGCTCATGAACTCATGCAACGTATTTTCATTGACTTTGATTTTGTTTCAGGATTCACAAATATTGCTACACCTCTAGACGAGGTTATGAACGCCAAAAAAGGGGTTTGTCAAGATTTTGCTCAAGTAGCTATTGCATGTGTACGTTCTATGGGGTTACCTGCAAGATATGTGAGTGGTTATATTGAAACTGTTCCGCCGGAAGGCAAAGAAAAATTAATTGGGACCGACGCTTCCCATGCTTGGTTTTCTGTTTTTATTCCTCAATTTGGTTGGGTAGATTTCGATCCTACAAACAATCAGGTGCCAAAAGACCAGCATATTGTGGTAGCACATGGCCGCGATTATTACGATGTCCCACCACTTAAAGGTGTGATTTATTCCACAGGAAAAAATGATATGGAAGTATCTGTTGATTTACGTCCAGCAAAAGAAAATACCATAGAAAAGAAGGTCTAAAGAAAAGCAAATTACTCCCTAAGCCTTGGCTTTAGCATCTAAAGTATGTGAAATATCGAAATAATCTTCCTCTAATTTTACAGCTATAGTAGCCAGTTTGTCAATCAATTCAGCCATAAACTCTTCTAAATTATTATCAATTTCTTCAATTAATTTATATTCAAATTGTGAGGTCATTTTACCAATTAAAAAAGCTGCTGAATTAACAGGTTTTTCATGCTGCTTAGAAATCATACAAATGTATTTATTCATTTGATTTAAGCAGTTTTTAATCGAGCGTGGACATTTAGAATTTAAAATTAGAAATTCTAAGGTATTCGTTCTTTCGGGTGATTTTTTATAGCTCCTACGCATCATATCGTAAGCTAAAACACATTTTAATAAAGTGGCCCACTGGTAATTACCATCTACCAAATCGCCATAAATCTTTTTAACTGTACTGGCATCACTTACTTTAGAGTTAATGATACGCGCCACCTGTAAACCTCGTTCAATATTAATCCCTAACATAATAATGGCATAAACTTCATCATGCAAGAGTGTACTTTGTATTTTACTTTTAATATCAGATGTAGCATTACTTACAATGGTAGTGAAATCGTATAATTGACTTTTAACCAATTTTTCAACGGGATATCCTTTTATAACATGTTTAACACGGTTAACGGTTTCAAATAATTCATTAGAAATTAAATCTCTTGCACTTCTTGCATTTTCATGTGCGTTAATAAAACCGTTAACGATAGAATAAGACGAATCTATATTCAAGCCAACATTATATAACACTTCTTCTTCTTCCAGAATAATATCCGAATCAATAATTTCGTTCGCCGCCATGTACATTATGGAGCGTAAAACAAATTGTCTAGACTGTGATAATTCGTCGGGAGCATCCAGTGATGAAAAATAGTTGACTCTTAAAAACCGTGCTACATGTTCAGATCGTTCAATATATCTCCCCATCCAAAACAAATTATTTGCTACTCTTGCTAACATAAATATTCTATTATTTTAATACCCAAGTGTCTTTTGATCCTCCTCCTTGCGATGAGTTTACAACCAAGTTTCCTTTTTTTAATGCGACTCTTGTTAATCCGCCTTTCAATACAAAATCAACATCTTTTCCTAATAAGGTAAAAGTTCTTAAATCGACGTGTCTAGATTCAAAAGACTGGCTGTCATCAATATAAGTAGGATGTGTAGACAATGACATGATAGGCTGTGCAATGTACTTTCTCGGATCCTTTTTTATGTTTTCTTTTACTTTTTCAATCTCTTCTTTAGTTAATTTATTACCTATTGAAATACCATATCCTCCTGATTCATCTACAGGTTTTACCACCAACTTATCAATATTTTCCAGAACATAGCTCAATTCGTTCTTTCGACTGCAATGGTATGTATGTACATTATTTAAAATAGGATCTTCATCAAGGTAGTATTTGATAATTTCGGGCATATAAGTATAAATGGCTTTATCGTCTGCAACTCCTGTTCCCGGTGCATTAACTAGAGCTACATTCCCTTTTAAATACACCGAAAATAAACCAGGAACTCCTAGTAAAGAATCAGCTTTAAAAACTAAAGGGTCTATATACAAATCGTCTACTCTTCTGTAAATAACATCAACTTTCTCAATACCATAAATGGTTTTCATATAAACAAAGTCGTTTTCAACAAACAAATCCCGTCCTTCAACTAATAGAATTCCCATTTGCTTTGCTAAAAAACAGTGTTCGTAATAAGCAGAATTATACACACCTGGTGTTAAGATTACGCAGACAGGATTATCTACTCCTGTTGGTTTTACCGACTGCATAGTTTCTAAAAGTTTAGAACCATAATTTACAACCGTATGTGTTTTATACTGATTAAAAACCCCAAAAAGCGCATGTTTTACCGCACCACGATTTCCTATAACATAACTTACTCCCGAAGGACAACGAATATTATCTTCTAATACATAATATTGTCCATCGGAGTGTTTGATTAAATCTGTTCCAGAAATATGATTGTAGATGCCTTCTGGCGGATCAAAATTAATCATCTCTGGTAAAAAGTTAACAGAGGAATCTATTAAAGACTTTGGTACAATATTTTGTTTTATAATTTTTTGATCGTGATAAACATCCCAAAGGAAAAGATTCAAAGCTTTGCTGCGTTGCAACACTCCTGATTCTATAGTTTCCCATTCATCATGATCGATAATACGAGGAAACAAATCAAAAGGGAATATTTTTTCATTCACCTCATTTTCACCGTACACTTGAAATGTAATACCTGAATTAAAAAAAGAATCCTTCGCCTGAATATTTAAACGATTAAATTCTGAAACGGAGTAAGCCCCAAAAAGTTCAAATAACGTTTTATAAATGACTCTAACATCATCTCGTTTAGAAAATAATTCATCATAAAACCTAGAATCATACTCGTATGATGAAAATAATGGAAGGTTAACTGGGTCTTTCAAATCTTTTAATTTAGTGATTACGCCTTGAGTTATTCATTAAATTTAATAAATATTTAAGGACAAATTACTAATTCACACAGGCAGTTTTTATTAGTCCTATTTGTACGATGAGGATTTAGTAAAAAATACGTGTTTTTTATATGTATAAAAAAAATAAACCTTTAAAAATCACACAATAAAGTGTTTTTTAAAGGTTTTACTGAGGATTTGATAAAATTTTTTATTAAAAAATCTTAGTTTTAGACTTTAATTTTCAAATAAATTATAATTTAAGTTATTATATTTCTGAAAATGAAATCATTACAAAACGAGTTTTTATTCAATATCAATAACTAAATCTTTAATTTTGTGTTAATTCTAAAATAGTCGCTACAGTTTCTTTACTATCTACTCCCAAACCTTCTTGTTGATGTGCTAATTCACCCTTAGAATTGAAGACACTAATAATATTTGAGTGCGAAAAATCTATTGGAGAAATCTGTTTATATTTCATGGCCAGCACATTTGCAAATTCCCGAACACCACTTTCTGTACCTTGTAAAAAAGTCCATTGTCCACTGTTCATATAATTCTCTATTGCAAACGCTTTTAACCGTTCTGGAGTATCATTTTCTGGATCGATACTTATTAATACAAAATTTAATTTATCAAGGTTTTCTTTTGGAATTTGAGCTTCTATATTTCGCATATCGGCAACTAATCTTGGACAAGCCGCTTTACATGAGGTATAAATCATGACGATAACTAAGGTTTTTCCTTTTAAATCGGTTAATTCAATGGTTTCATTTTCTTCAGTATGCCATTTTGAAGTTAAATTGAAAATCGAGGTTTCTGAAATTTCATCAGTATTTAATACTTTTGAATCGGCTTCGACTAATTTCAAATCCATTTTACAAACAGAACACGTTCCAGGTTTCGAATACATCTTTTCACCTTCGCATTGCATAGGACACTGATAAGCAGAAACATCATCTGATTTTTTAGATGAATTACAAGAAACCAAAAGCATGACTAATGCCAATATTTTAAAACTATTTTTTATCTGTTTCATGTCTTAATCTTTTACATCTTTAACACACCTAAAGCCTAAATTTTTCATAGAATATTTGGCTTTTAAGCTTCCTCGAATGGCATATCGCATAAATGCGGCATAATTCATTAAATCTGTTGCGTTTAATGAGGCACTTCCACAAAACAAAGTATTGTCTTTGTCAACATCTTTACGTGATTCACCTGTGATTAAAACCGAATTAAAATCTTGAGTCCATTCCCAAACTAAACCATGCAAGTCATAAACACCCCAAACATTTTTAGGCGTTATTCCTATAACTTTTTCATTAGTACGAGGCGTTTCGTACCAAGCAAGAATTTGAGCGTTATATTCTGGTTTTACCCTAGCATCTTTTGTAGTTTCATCTGCCATAGCTACGTATTCCCACTCATCAACTGTTGGGAGTCGTTTATCCTGACATTCGCAATATGCTTTTGCTGCAAACCACGATACATAATTTACAGGGCTTTGTGGGTTTATAGAAGGATTAGGTTTTAAATCTAAGTCCCAATTGGCCAAATAACTTTTGTCTGCAAAAAGCGCAATGACTTGGGATTTTTCCCATTTTGGATTATTTTTTACAAATGATAGATAATCTGAATTAGATACTGGATAAATATCCATTTCGAAATCTTTCACTTCAACTACTGTAGAGTCTCTTCCATATAAAGGAATATACCGACTACCTTCAATAAAAACCATGTCTTTAGTTTGTGCATAAATAGATGTGTGAAACACCGTAAAAAGGATGAACAATCTAAAGACTTGGTTTATCATTTTTTAATATTATTAATTGTTTTTAACTTTTTCAACCATGGCTTTAGTAACCACTTTTTTAGAGTTACCCCAGCTGTTGTAAACGTATGTTAATACATTTGCTACTTCATCTGTAGAAAGCATTTGTCTAGTCATTACACTGTTATATTTATTACCATTAACCGTAATTTCTCCAGTTAAACCATTTAAAACAATACCAATGGCACGATCTACATCTGCATTTAAGTAATCTGATTTTGCTAAAGGAGGAAATGCATTTGGTATCCCTTGTCCTTCAGCTTGATGACAAGCAAAACACGTTTGCATGTACGCTTGCTTTCCAAACTCCATTTGCTCTTCAAATGATTTTGCTGGAATTTCAGAAGCAACAATTTCATCAGTTGTTGGCATGTTTTGAATTCCAGGACCTTCAGGTAAATAAATACCTTCGCTAATTTCACCAGAATAGATTGTTTTATTTGGTTCTCCTTCTACTTTTAACATTCCTAAAGCTCCCTTATTAAAAGCTCTAAATATAGAATGATCTACTAAGATAAATGTTCCAGGCACATCTACTCTAAATTCTATCATGGCAGCACCACCAGCAGGAATTAAGGTAGTTTGAACGTTTTCATTTATCATTTCTCCACCTTCAATATGAACTTTATCAAATATTTCACCAATAACATGAAAAGATGATACTAAACTAGGGCCGCCGTTTCCAACAAAAAGTCTAACGGTTTCTCCAACTTTAGCAGTAAGTGCATTGTCTCCGGTTAAAGCACCAACTTTACCATTAAACACCACATAATCGGCATTTTCGTCGACTGCTTTTTGCATATCAAAAGGTTGTAAACCACGTTCCCCATTGGCTCCTTTAGTATAAAAATCACCTTGCATGATATAGTATTCTTTATCTACATGAGGTAAACCACCTTCTGGCTCTACTAAAATTAAACCATACATTCCGTTAGCAATATGCATTCCTACAGGTGCCGTAGCACAGTGGTAAACATACAATCCAGGATTTAAAGTTTTAAAAGAAAAAATTTTTTCATGACCAGGAGAAACAAAAGAAGACTCTGCTCCTCCTCCAGTACCAGTTACCGCATGTAAATCGATATTATGTGGTAATTTATTGTCTGGGTGGTTTTGTAAATGAAATTCAACTTCATCTCCTACTCGAGTTCTAATAAAACTACCAGGCACAGTACCTCCAAAAGTCCAGTACATATATTTTACACCATCTGTCATTTCACCTTCTTTTTCAAGAATTTCCATTTCAACGATGAGTTTCTTTGCTTTTCTTGCACCTACAGGTGTTGGTACGTTTGGTGGTGATGTTAATTCTGCAATCATTTCTCGGCTAACAGGGATGTCTGCGTTACTATTTTCAGAAGCTTTTTCCTCTTTATTTCCACATGACAATAGCATCAATGAAGCGAGAACAAAGGAGCTTAATAAGTATTTTGATTTTTTCATTTTAGTATAGTTTATTATTGGGTAGATTATAAAATATTAAATAGGATAATTATGTCCGAAATGTACAACTGAAAACTTATCGTAAATATGACATTTATCATATAAGCACAAATTACTGAAAGGATTTAGCTATTGGACAGATTTATTTACATAAAAATAATTTTATGTAAGCATCTAATAAACATGAGCTAGAAGAATAAAAAGATATAATAGCATTATAAGAAGAATGCCATCCGTAATAAAATAAATATGATATATCTTTCTAAAAGTATAACATAACTCTATTAAAATTTACCTAATAATTGAATCAATCGCTACAATCCAATCCTCAATAGTAGTTTCATTGGTTTGAAGGGCTACACTTCCGTTTCCGTAGGGTTTATAAACATCCATATTAGTTACCGAAAAGAATCCAACGGTTGGAGTTAAGGACGCGCTCGCTAAGTGCATTACGCCATTGTCGGCGGCAATAAAAATGCTTGTATTTTTAAAGATGCTTGCCATTTCCCTAATATCTTCACTGTAAAAATTTGGTGCCTTAAAGTTGATTTTAGAGATATTCTCGATAGGCAGCATTTCAATGATATTAAAATCGCTGTATTCCTTTTGTAAACGGGCATAAAAGGTTTCCCACCAGTCTTCAGAATAGCATTTATTTCCTGTGGCATTGGTATAAATACAAATGGTTTTTTTGTCATTTTTAATAACCTTATCTAAAACTTCTTTTCCCTTTTCAATTTCATCTTTAGAAAGTTTAATATCTAAAAGTGGTACTTTTTCATTTTTAGTTTCAACACCTAACTGCTGTAAAAAATGTCTTAAATTATAAATGGGATATTTTGAAATATGCTTATAATCGGCATGTTTTTTAATGATAGCTTCATCAACATCACCAAAAATTTTAAATTTCGCTTTGGCTATTTCCGTAAGTAATCGCCCTGAAGACGAATTTTTATCGCCATTAATTACCAAATCATAAGACCTGCTTTTAATAGAAACCCAACATTTTATGTATTTATAAATATGGCTCCAGGGTTTCTTAGGAAGCTTTATAATTTCTGAAATTTCCTTATAATTTTCGAAAACAGGATGTGCGACTCCACCCTTTACGAATAAATCGATTTTACAATTAGGGAAAGTATTAATGACTTCCTGTACAAGAGGCGTTAGTAATAATTGATTGCCCAAACGGTGATTTGGCCTTATAATGAGTACTTTTTTAATGGCTTCAATTTTAAGGTCACCTTTTTGAGGTTCTGTATATGAGCTTCCTACGCGTTTAGTAAGACTGCGCATAATACGTCGTCTTATATTGTTTATCCGTGATTTAAATGTCATTTATAAGCTATTTCTAAAATGATAATTTGTAAAACTAGTAATTATGAAATCAATGAAAGTTATATTTAACGGCATTTTATATTTTATCAAACAAAATCCGCCTACTTCTTTTCTTTGTACAACGCGTTTAAAATAAGAGCGCCAATAATCATGGCTATACCTAATAAACTCCATAAAGAATAAATTTCGCCGAAAATAAATACGCCAAAAAGTACCGTAAAAATAACTTCTAAATATTTAAGTGGCGCTACCTGATTGGTTGCAGCTATTTGAAAAGCTTTGGTCATGTATACTTGTCCGAAATAACCAAAAACTCCAAGACCAAACAAAAACAGCCATTCAATGCCTACGGGGTTTGTCCAATTAAAAATTGACAAAATACCACCTGTTATAGTTGAAATGACCATAAAATAATTTACAACAACAACTGGATGGTCTGCCTTCCCTATTTTACTAATTAAAATGTAAACTAATCCGCTAAATACTGCAGAAACAAAGATTAAGAATAAGCCATATACATCTAAATTGGCGTCAAAACCTTTTAAAACAATAACCCCAGCAAATGCAACAAAGAAAAAGAACCATTGAATGGGTTTTACTTTTTCTTTTAATAGAAGTACCGCGAATATGGCGGCAAAAATTGGTGCCATATAACGTAAAGAAACTGCTGTACCAATAGGCAAGAATTTGGTAGCCATAAAGAAAAGCGCCATAGAGGTTACCCCTACTAAACCGCGTAAAACTAAAAGGGTTCTTTTATTTCCTAAAACGGGGATTTTATGCTTAATTAAGAATCCGAATGTGAAAAACAAGGAACTCGCCGATCTAAAAAATACGATCTGAAAAGCATCTATATGTGCCAATTGTTTAACGATACCATTCATACATGCAAACGCTAAAGTGCTTATTAGCATGAATTGTATTGCTTTTTTAACGTCCATGTGGCCTGAGTTTAAATTGTCGGTTTGAATTAATAAAATACACCCCTGTTAGCAAAACAACAGCAGCACAAATAGATTGTAATGTAATATGTTCGTTTAAAATCCACCAGCCTAATATCAAGGCGATAATAGGGTTTACATAGGTTGAAGTGGAAACTTTTTCTGGAGACACGTTTCTTAATAAAAAATTAAAAGCAGTAAAAGCAATAATACTACCAAACAGCACTAAGCCTAGCATAGCCCATTGTACATTAGTTTCCCATGTCGCGGGTAACGACCATGGTTCATTTAAGACCAAACTGATAACAGCAAGAAAAAGGCCGCCCATTAACATTTGATAGCCTGTATTTACAAAAGGATTAGTAGGTAAATCTGCTTTCCCCACAAAAATACTGGCATAAGCCCAACTCATCATACAGGTAAATATGGTAATCATGCCTACTATTTGACCTTCTTGGTTTAAGAGTTCTTTTTGGTCAACCAATAGAAAAATACCAATAAATCCTAAAACGACTCCAACATAAGACATAAGTGAAATACGTTTTCCCTTAAGAATTCTTAGCAACACAAGTACAACTAAAGGTTGTGCAGAAATTTCTAAAGCAGCAAAGCCACTATCTACATATCTTAATGCCCAAACAACTACGCCGTTGCCGTAGGTTAAAAACAAAAAACCAGCTATAGCCGCATTTTTTAATTGCGGCAAACTAATTTTTAAACTAATTTTTAAGGTTTTAGCTATAATAAAAATTAAAATACTAGCGGTAAGAAACCGTACGGCTGCCAGAAAAAACGGAGGTAATTCTGTAACCGCTATTTTATTAAGTAAATAAGTAGAACCCCAAATAACATAAATGGCAAAAAAAGCTAAAATTATAAGAATCGATTTTCGCGATATACTCATATTATGTTAATGGATGTGTAGTGTGTACTACAATAATAGGATGTTAAATCTTTTTAACTCTAACCGCGTTCATGCCTTTTTGACCACGCTCTAATTCGTAAGTTACTTTGTCATTTTCTTCAATAGGCTCTAATGTCCCACTAACATGAACAAAATATTTCTCTTGATTAATGCTGTCAATAATAAATCCGAAACCTTTAGAATGATCGAAAAAAGACACCTTACCTTCTTTTGCAGCTGGCTCCTCTTCTATTCTATCTTCTTTTTTAGGAATACCCAGTTCGATGGTTTCAGCTTCTACTTTCTCGCGCATAGCTGGATCTGGTGGTGTGTCTGTTAAATTTCCGTTGAAATCAACATAAGCAAATTGAATACCTTGTGGGTTTTCTTTAGCTTCAGCTCTACGAGCGTCTTTCTTTTTTTGCTTTTCTTCTCTTTTCTTTAAACGTTTTTTTTCTTTTTCAATTTTGTTAAAGGTTACTTGCGACTTTGCCATAGTTTATTTAATCGTGGAGATTTTTGTGAGTTAATAATACTGCAAAGATAAACCTTATTTTAAGGATGCGATAATTATATATGTTATAATTGCTAATATGTACTATTCTTCTGGCGCATATCCGTGGATTTCCTCAAAAACTTCATCAAAATTTGATCGCAAATAAGCATTTAGTTTTTTTCGGTAGTCTCCTTTTAACCAATCAACAAAGTTATAAGTGCTTTTACTGATGCATTTTGTATAGCGCTGAATTCTAAAATCGATATCATCGCCAAGCATTTTAGCTAATGCTAAGGCATCATAAACATCCTCACTGTTTTCTATACATATTTTGGCATGCTGCTCGATAGAACGCTCTAAAACCACTTTTGAAGACTCGCCATTGCGAATAGAGTCCACATAGGTTTTTTGCACATCGAAATACACATCTTTAGATTTGGCAAATTCTTCACGCAATTCATCGGGCATTTCGTATCTGAAATTGCTTTCTAAATCTTCGTCGCTTAAAATAGAATCTAGATAATAAGTAGGCGATTTAAAAATACGTTGCCAATCTAAATCTTCTCCCCATGGGCCAAATCGGTGGAAGTTATTCCCTAAATCGATAACAGAAAAAGTTTTCTTGTTTTTTAGAATACGCGAACCACGACCAATCATTTGATAGTAAAGGGTTAACGATTTTGTTGCTCTATTTAAAATGATACTATCTACTGTAGGTTCATCAAATCCAGTTGTTAAAATACTTACAGAAGTTAAAATAGCATCTGGTGTATTTTTAAACCATTTTAAAATGGCAGCACGTTCTTTTTTAGAATTTGTGTTGTCCAAGTGCGCAATAGGATACCCTGCTCTTCTAAAGGTATCGTAAACATGTAAAGAGGTGTTAATACCGTTGTTAAATATTAAAGTTTTCTTACCTTTTGAACGTTCTTCATAAGCTTGTAACAACTTGGATAGCATATCGTTATCTGTGTATAGGTCTTCCGATGATTTAACTGTGTAATCGCCGTTAGCACCAACTACTAAAGAGGTTAAACCAACGTTATAGGTAAACATTTCGGCACGTGCTAAAAAGCCGTTTTCAATTAAAGACTCAATACTTTCACCAACAATTAATTCATCGTAATTATCAGTCATTGGCAACTCTATACTCGAGCTTAATGGCGTTGCAGTAACACCTAAAATAAAAGACTGACTAAAGAATTTAAACAACTTCGTAAAAGAATTGTAATGCGCTTCATCAATAATTACTAAACCAATATCCGAAATATCAAGTTTATCATCATTCAACCTATTATTTAAAGTTTCAACCATAGCTACAAAACAGCTATAATCTGCTTGATCACTTAAATCGGCTTTACTGTCCACCACTTTATTGTGCACTCCAAATTCGGTTAAAACTTTAGAAGTTTGGCGACACAACTCAATACGGTGCGTCATCACCAATACCTTTTTCTTGTGGTTTTTCAGGTATTGCCTAACGATTTCAGAAAATATAACCGTTTTCCCTCCACCTGTAGGCAATTGGTATAGCAAATGATAATCATCTGGAGATTCCTCAAAAGCATTAAATATTTTGTCTATAGCCCCTTTTTGGTAGCTATATAAATCTTTTCCTTCTTTCCTTTCTGCTAATTCCGCTCTTGTTGCCGACATGCTAAAATTTTTATGACGTGCAAAAATAACATCTTTAAAGGGTTTAGCAAGCATGATTTCATTTAAAATTCAAACACATTTTCATAGAATGCATTAAGCGTAAGAGTATTAACATGTTAATAGCTAAACCAAAACGCAAAAAGTTGTTTTAAAAAGTGATATATTTATGTTTCATTAATAAAAATTCAACATTTTATTGAAAATTTGTAACAAATTGTAATTCCCTACTTCTAACTTAGTATTTTAATTAACTTTTAATCCATTTTTTAATTTAAATCACTCAAATGAAAACATCAATTATTAAATTATGCGGTACATTATGCTTATTTTTAGGCATGATTTTACAAGCAAACGCACAAGATATTACCGGAGCTTGGGCAGGAAATATAGCGCTCCAAAAAACAGAAGTGCCCATACTTTTTAACATTAAAAGCGAAGGAACAGGATTAACATGTACCATGGATAGTCCAACGCAAGGGGTGACTGATATTCCGATGGATGAAATTGTATTCGCAGATAATATTTTAACTATTAAATTTAAACAAGTTGGTCTAAAATATGTAGGTACTTATACAAACCATACTTTTGAAGGTACTTTGTCTCAAACAGGTACTGAAGACCATCCCTTAACATTGAAAAAAACTGTAAAAACGCTTCCAGGAAACATTACGTTACCAACTTCCGATGAAGATTTAGACAAACTTGCAAGTTTTAGCACAGGGACATACAAATATTCGGTTGAAGATTATTTTGAAAAACCTAAAGCCAGTGCATTTTCTTTCTCGCCAAACGGCAATTACTTAGCGTATAAAGAAAAAGATGCCGAAGCAAAAAACCATGTTTATGTTAAAAACCTAGAAACCGACGAAGTTAAACAGGTTATAAAAGAAGAAGACGAGTTAATTCGCGGTTTTGGATGGGCTAACGACAATCGTTTGGTATATATTATGGACAAAGGTGGTGATGAAAATTACCATTTATTTGCCGTGAATTTAGACGGTACAGATCAAGTTGAATTAACTCCTTTTGATGGAGTAAAAGTGAATATTCTTAATGGTTTAAAAGAAGACAAAAACCATATGATTATTTCTATGAATCAAAACAACCCTCAAATATTCGAGCCTTATAAAATCAACATTACAACTGGAGAGTTAGTTCAGCTTTATAAAAATGATGATGCTGCGAATCCTATTGATGGCTATGAATTTGATAAAGATGGAAATCTTCGTGGATTTACAAGATTACGTGATGGTGTAAATGTTGATTTATATTACACAACAGACGGAAAAAATTACGAGATTAAAAAGAAATTAAACTGGAAAGATAGTTTTAGTATTTCATCTTTTAATTATGCTAGCGAAAACCCTGATGACGCTTATGTGATTTCAAATTTAGACAGCGATAAATCTGAGGTTTATTTATATGATTTAAAAGAGGACAAGATTATTAAAAAATTGTTTTCTAACAAAGATTATGATGTTTCAGGTTTACGATTATCTAGAAAAAGAGGCTATGAATTGGATTATTTCTCTTATGAAGGTGAAAAGCAAGAAATTGTTCCTGTAAGTCATTATTACAAAAAATTACATAAAAGAATCACATCTAAATTTCCTGATTACAATTACTCTATTGCAGGCGTAACCGATGAAGAGGATAAATATTTAATCTTCATTCAAAGTGATAAATTATACGGCACTTACTATGCTTACGATGCTGTAAAAGACGAATTCAAACTACTTTATAACCTCATGCCAAATCTTAAAGAAGACGATATGGCTGAAATGCGACCTATTTCGTTTAAAAGTAGAGATGGCCAACATATACACGGTTACATCACTTTACCAAAAGAAGCATTAAAAGGTAAAAAAGTACCAGTTATTGTAAATCCGCATGGTGGCCCACAAGGTATTAGAGACTCATGGGGTTTTAATCCTGAAGCACAACTTTTTGCAAGTCGTGGTTATGCAACATTGCAAGTTAACTTTAGGATTTCTGGTGGCTATGGTAGAGCGTTTTTAGAATCTGGCTTTAAACAAATAGGAAGAAAGGCTATGGACGATGTTGAAGACGGCTTGCAATATGTGATTGATAAAGGCTGGGTAGACAAAAAGAATGTGGCAATTTACGGCGGAAGTCATGGTGGTTACGCAGTTTTAAGAGGATTAACTAAAACGCCAGATTTATATGCCTGCGGAGTTGATTATGTTGGGGTTTCAAATTTATTTACGTTCATGCAAACCATTCCTCCGTATTGGAAGCCATACTTAAAAATCCTTAAAGAAATTTGGTATGATGAAGCCGTAGCTTCAGAAAAAACGATTATGGAAGAGGTGTCTCCTGCTTTTCATATTGATAAAATAAAAAAACCACTACTTGTTGTTCAAGGTGCAAATGACCCTAGGGTTAATATTGATGAATCCGACCAGATTGTTGAAGCTTTAAGAGCTAAAGGTAATGATGTACCTTATATGGTGAAATACGATGAGGGACATGGGTTTCATAAAGAAGAAAATAGATTAGATTTATATAAAGCCATGTTAGGTTTTTATGCGAAGCATTTAAATAATTAATCTGCTTTAAATTAAATTTTAATACAGCTTAAGCCTTATGTTTTAATCAACATAAGGCTTTTTTTATCATTTCTTTTCGTGAAATATTAACTATTTTTACAGTAACTAAACTTAATGATCATGCAAATAAATGATAAATCGGGCGTTCAAAACTACTTAGCCGATTCAAAACGTTACGAATCTATGACTTATAAAAGAGCCGGAAAAAGCGGCGTGCTTTTACCAGCTATGTCTATTGGTTTGTGGCATAATTTCGGATTTATAGACAACCTTCAAAAAGGTAGAAACATTCTTAGAACAGCGTTCGATTTAGGTATTACCCATTTCGATTTAGCCAACAATTATGGTCCGCCTTATGGTTCGGCTGAAGAAAATTTTGGAACCATTTATAAAAATGATTTTAAGTCGTACAGAGATGAATTATTCATCGCTACCAAAGCAGGATATGATATGTGGCCTGGTCCCTACGGAAACAACGGTTCTAGAAAATATTTAATCTCTAGTTTAGACCAAAGTTTAAAGCGTATGGGTTTAGATTATGTTGATATTTTTTATCATCACAGACCAGATTACGAAACACCATTAGAGGAAACCATGGGCGCTTTGGCCGATATTGTACGCCAAGGAAAGGCTTTATACGTTGGGATTTCAAACTACCAACCTGCCGAAACACAAAAAGCTGCTAAAATATTAAAAGCATTAAATGTGCCATTTATTTTGCATCAAGCCAGATATTCAATGTTCGAGCGTTGGATTGAAGACAGTCTTTTAAATACATTAGAAGAAACTGGGGCGGGTTGTATAGCGTTTTCACCTTTAGCGCAAGGTATGCTTACCGATAAATATATAAACGGAATACCTGAAGGTTCTAGAGCTTCAAAAGATTTATCGTATTTAGATAAAGACGTGGTGTCTAATCATATTGGTAAAATCCAAAAACTTAATGCTATAGCTAAAAATCGCGGACAAAAACTTTCGCAAATGGCTATTGCTTGGATTTTAAGACAGCAACAAGTTGCTTCTGTTTTAGTGGGTGCAAGCTCACCAAATCAACTAAAAGAAAACGCGAAAGCTTTAGATAATTTAATATTTACAAGTGAAGAACTTAGCGCTATTGAAAAGATTATTTCTTAATTCTTCATTGTTTATAGCGCATTAATAAAACAAACCCCTGAATTTATTTGGGGGTTATTTATAATTCATGAAGAGTGAAAACCGCCATTACTCTTTTGTTATAATAACCGTGGCTTTTACCCCTGTAGATAAATTCCATTGATCGTGGGTAATTACAGCACCAGTATCATCCATGACCTTAAATTCTGCCGTATTAGGACCGGATTGGCCTTGGTTTAAAGCAAGAAAATCTATTTTGTTAATACCTGGTTGTAATTCTAGTTTAAAGCCTTGAAAACCTCGGTTTAAAAAAATTCGAGCATGAACAATATCGTCATTAACCAAAACCTGAATGACATCACCATCGGGGTAACCATGATCTCTATAAACCACGTTTACAGATTTTGCCTTACTATTAAAGTCTCCTAAAAATTGGTCGACCGAACTACCGTTTCTAAGTTCTAATTCTCTTTTGCTCAACCTAATATCTTCTATGTTTTTGTTGATATTATCGATATACAACTCACCTGGGTCTCCAAATTGTTCGTCAGAAAACATGGAAAACTCTTTTTTAGGAAAATCTAAGTTTTGAGAGGGTTTTGGAAGTTCGAAATCAAGTTCTTTATTTTCTTCTTTTTCGGGTTCAATTGGTTTTACTTCTGAAGGTGCTTTAGGGGCTTCGACAGCAGGGATGCTAAAAGACTTTTTTCTACTATCTATCTGAGAATAACCTGATAGTGAGAATAAAATCATTAAAATATATAAAACATAAGATTTCATTAATCTTCTAATTTTTTTGTTGGGGTTCGCTGTTTTAATAACAACAAAGATATTTTTTTCTTTGAAACACAACGAATTGCCGTTACTTTTTTAGTAGATGTTTAACAATTATCATTCCAAAATACAACTAGCATGAAACAGGTAGATTTAATCAAAAATTAAGTTTATAAATAGAAAATAGCACTTATTTTTCAGGCATTCCGTAATCAATACAAACCTTTCTTCTGCCCCACTGCAATGCGGCATCTACATCAAGTCCCATATAAATATCAATATGGTTTTTCCATCTGGAATGCATTTTATCTTTTACAATATACACGCCTTCAAGCCCTTCGATTTTAACAAGCGTATTGTATTTTAGCTCGTGATGTAGTAAATCTCTTGAAACGGCGATATATTTAAGTCCAGGATATAAACTATCTCCAAAAGCTGTGATGTGTGGATTCGGACTCGTTTGTGCAGGAATAGAATTGTATGCCGATGCTGTTACTATTTTTGAGCCCCACACAAAATGATCAACCACTGTTTTGTCTTCCTCTTTACAGCTACAAACTACACATAAAATAAAAAGTAAAAATAGTCTCAAAATTATTGTTTTAGTGTGTTTAAGATAAGCATTAATACGCTAATAAGTCTTTTAAAGCCTTTTCAAATCTAGATTTCGCTAAATATTGAGTTTCCAACTGTTTTGCAAATGGTATGGGCGTATCTAAACTCGCGACACGCTTTACAGGGGCATCTAAATACTCAAAACTTTGCTCCATGATTAATGCTGAAATATCGCTTGCTATCCCTCCAAAAAGAGAATCTTCCTGAAGAATAATGGCTTTTCCTGTTTTTTTAACTGAAGTAAGAACTGCAGTTTCATCTAAGGGTTGAAGGGTTTTCAAATCTATTAAATCTGCCGAAATATCGGGGTTGTTATTTAAAACTTCTAATGCCCAATGTACACCTGCTCCGTATGAAATTATCGTAATAGCATCCCCTTTACGTATTAATGAAGCTTCTCCAAAAGGCAAAGTAAAATAATTACTAGGAACATCTTGGCGCACCGTTCGATATAGACCTTTGTGTTCAAAAAACAAGACGGGATTGGGGTCGTTAATAGCTGTTGCTAGTAAGCCTTTGGCATCGTAAGGGAAAGCTGGATATACTACTTTTAAGCCTGGGGTTTTTGTGAACCAAGCTTCATTGGTTTGCGAATGAAATGGCCCTGCTCCAACACCGCCACCACAAGGCATTCTTATAACCACATCGGCATGCTGTCCCCATCGGTAATGCGATTTTGCTAAATAATTAACCACGGGATTAAATCCTGATGAAATAAAATCTGCAAATTGCATTTCTACAACACTTTTCATCCCTGCTATGGAAAGCCCCATAGCAGTTTCAATTATTGCCGATTCGCAAATGGGCGTATTTCGAATGCGGTCTTTACCAAATTCCTCATAAAAACCTTCTGTTATTTTAAAAACACCACCGTATTCTGCTATGTCCTGCCCCATAATTACTAAATCATGATACCGCTGCATGCTTTGTTTTAAACCTTCAGAAATCGCATCAATAAATCGTATTTCTTTTGCTTCTGAATTGTTTTTAATATTCTGATAATCAAATGTTTTGTAAACATCATTTAATTCATCTATTTCATTATAAATAGCTTCATTTTCTTCTGATGAAAGCTCTAATTCTTTATGAATACTATTATTAAATGCTTCTTTTATTTGAATAATTTCTGCTTCATTTAAAATATTTTCAGCTTTTAAAAAGCTTTCATAATTTGCAATCGGGTCTTTAGTTTTCCAAGTTTCAAAAAGCGATTCTGGAACATATTTGGTACCGCTAGCCTCTTCATGACCACGCATTCTAAAGGTTTTAAACTCGATTAAAACAGGTCTTGGATTATTTCTCATGCTTTCGGTAATTTTACTGACTTCCAAAAATACTTCAACAATATTATTACCATCAATACTATGCGATTCCATGCCGTAAGCAGCTCCTCTGTCGGCTAAATTTTCACAATTATACTGTTCATGAGTTGGCGTTGATAAACCATAACCGTTATTTTCAATGCAAAACAGAACTGGTAATTGCCAAACGGAAGCCACATTTAAAGCTTCATGAAAATCGCCTTCACTGGTACCGCCTTCTCCTGTAAAAACTGCTGTAACTTGCTTTTTGTTTTTCAATTTGCTTGCCAAAGCAATACCATCGGCAACCCCTAATTGCGGACCTAAATGCGAAATCATCCCCACTATTTTATAGTCTTGAGTTCCAAAATGAAACGAACGATCACGCCTTTTTGTAAAACCTGAAGTTTTACCTTGCCACTGTGCAAACAAACGGTGTAATGGGATGTTCCTGCTTGTAAAAACGCCTAAATTTCTGTGCATAGGTAAAATATACTCTTCCGGATGTAAAGCCATAGTAACACCAACAGAAATAGCCTCCTGGCCAATACCAGAAAACCATTTGCTTATTTTGCCTTGACGTAATAGAACCAGCATCTTTTCCTCAATTAACCTTGGTAACAGCATGTTTTTGTACAAGTTAATTAAGGTCGAGTTTTCAAGGTTTTCACAATTATATTCCATGTGTATGTAGCCGTTTTGTTTATAAATTCTCGCTTGTATGCTTTATCAAATATACCATAAAATGCGAATTATTAATTAGTACATAAGCCTTTCCGTAGGCGTACAATTTTTGCAATGTTTTTGTACATTTGTGTAAACCACATTTTTAAATGATTCCTCATGAATACAATTCCTAGTGTCGATTTAAACGACTTTATTTCTAATGATTCTAATCGAAAACAAAAATTTGTAGACGCGATTGGTAAAGCCTACGAAGACATTGGTTTTGTAGCATTAAAAGGTCATTTTTTAGACGACACTTTAGTTGAAAATCTATATAAAGAAGTTAAAAACTTTTTTGATTTACCTCTTGAAACCAAACAGAAATATGAAATTCCGGGCATTGGTGGCCAACGTGGTTATGTGTCTTTTGGAAAAGAAAGTGCAAAAGGCAAAAAAGAAGCCGATTTAAAGGAGTTTTGGCATTTTGGACAGTATGTTGAAAATAACGACAAGCTAAAAGCAGAATATCCTGAAAATGTTATTGTTGAAGAACTTCCAGAATTCAATAAAACAGGAAAAGAAGCTTATAAAATGCTTGAAAAAACAGCAAAATATGTTTTAAGAGCCCTTGCAACACATTTAGGATTAGAAGAAACTTATTTTGATACATATATTTATAATGGGAATTCTATTTTACGCCCCATTCATTATCCGCCAATAACCGAAGAACCAAAAGCCGCCGAACGTGCTGCAGCTCATGGTGATATTAATTTAATTACATTGTTAATGGGCGCTCAAGGCCGTGGTTTACAAGTGCAAAACCATAAAGGCGAATGGATTGACGCTATAGCCGAGCCCGATGAATTGATGATAAATGTAGGCGACATGCTCTCCAGACACACTAATAATAAATTAAAATCGACCATTCATCGTGTAATTAATCCGCCTAAAGAGCTTTGGGGAACTTCGCGATATTCCATTCCGTTTTTTATGCACCCGATTAGTGCTATGAAACTTGATGTTTTAGATGTTTGTGTGGATGCCGAAAATCCGAAAGCTTTTGAAGATATTACAGCTGGCGAATTTTTAAACGAACGATTAAAAGAATTAGGGTTAATAAAATAAAAGATTGAAGCTATTCCCTACCCTTTTTTTAGCGTAACTTCAAATTATAAATAGTATTGAATCTTATGGATTTACAAGACCAATTAAAAAATTTATTTCCTGATCATATCGAGGAAGAAAGCAGCACTGAAAATGAAGCCGATTCAACTAAAATCTGGATGCAAGACGACCCGATTTTATGTAAATATGAAAAACGAAAAGGCAAACCCATTACCATTTTAGAAGGCTATACGGGGGCTACCGAAGATTTTAAAATATTAGCAAAAGAAATCAAAACCAAATTAAGTGTAGGTGGTAGTTTTAAAGATGATAAAATTATTATTCAAGGGGATTACCGCGATAAAATCATGCAAATGCTTAAGGAAAAAGGGTTTAATGTAAAACGCGTAGGCGGTTAAAAAATGGAAAAACAAACACTTCATATTACAAATGGTTCGGTTTTAACCAACCTTTTAACCGAATTAAAGGTTGAAGGCGACTATTTAACTTGGCAGGCCATGTTGTGTGAAGGCCCAACAACTGAAAAAGTATTTTCGGAAGAATTTTTAGAATTGCGAAAAGTTCATTTTAAAAAATTTTATGATGTTGAAGTCGATAACGAACTTATTGAAAACGAATTGGAGAAGTTAAATCATTCAAGTCGTTATTCTGAAATCGTTTTGTGGTTTGAGTATGATTTGTTTTGCCATATTAATATGGTGGCAGTTATCAGTTTAATAAAGCAGAAGAAAATTAATTTGCCCATCTATTTAGTTTGCAGTGGCCGTGTTAAAGGGAGTAAGAACTTAAAAGGCCTTTCGGAATTATCTTCAGAACAACTCCTTCAGCATTATAAAAACAAAGTCCTGCTTAACGCGGAAGACCTAGAAATGGCAACAAATGTGTGGAGTATATATTGTGGTGTAGATCATAATTTATTAAAACCTTTAATTGTAAAAAGTTCTTCTTTCGATTATTTAAGCAATTGCCTTAAAGCACATTTAGAACGTTTTCCTGATGCTGTTTCGGGTTTAAATGATTTGGAGCGTAATATTTTAGTCATTTTAAATACACAAAAAATAACATCGAAAAATCATTTGCTAGGATACATTTTAAATTATCAAGGTTTTTTTGGCTATGGAGATTTTCAGTTAAAACGAATCATTGATGAGTTAGGTGTGTTTTACACAATAAAAGAGGACCATTTAGAACTGAATAGAGACGGCCATTTAGCACTTCAAAATCAGCACAATTTCGCCGATACAATTGATAATCAAATGATTTATGGCGGAGTAAAAAAAGCAGCTTTTCATTTTAGTCGTACTGAAAACAAACTCATCAAATCTGTGCATTATGACGATTAAAGATTCAGAGCTTATTTTAAATCCAGATGGAAGTATTTATCATTTAAATTTAAAACCCGAACATATTTCAGATACCATTATTTTGGTGGGCGATCAAGATCGTGTCAATAAAATATCTAAGCATTTTGATGCTATAGAATTCGAAACTCAAAAACGTGAATTTAAAACTCATGTTGGTACTTTCAAAAACAAACGCATAACAGTAGTTTCAACAGGAATTGGCCCAGACAACATCGATATTGTTTTAAATGAATTGGATGCGCTTGTTAATATCGATTTTGAAACAAGACAACCTAAAAAGCATATCACAAAACTAAATATCATTAGAATTGGCACTTCGGGCTCTGTACAAAAACACATTCCTGTAGATGCTTTTGTGTTAAGCACGCATGGCCTAGATATTAATGGTATGTTACACGCTTATAAAACGGAAACGATTTCCAATCCCGATATAGAAAACGCTTTTATAAAACACACCAATTGGAGTGCGAATAAAGCGAGACCAATTGTTATAAAAGGGAGTACTACTTTAGAAAAACTGTTAGAAAGCGATCTTACACATAAAGGCTTAACAGCAACTGCTGGCGGATTTTATGGTCCACAAGGGCGTGTATTGCGATTAGCTGTTCAAGACCCTAATTTGAACACCAAAATGGATGCTTTCAATTTTAATGGCATCTGCATTTCAAATTTTGAAATGGAAACTTCAGCGATATATGGCTTATCAAAATTACTCGGTCATGAAGCTTTATCTTTAAATGCTATTATTGCGAATCGTGCAAATGGTACTTTCAGTAAAAATCCTTCAGCAACTATAGAGCAGCTTATTTTATATACACTAAATAAGCTTATTGGTTAAATCCCTTTATACTATGAAAAAAATAAACATTGGCGGTGTTCCAGAACATTTTAACTTAGCTTGGAATTTAACTCTAAAAGAAGGCGCATACAAGAAAGAAGGCATCAATTTAAGATGGCAGGATTATCCTGATGGTACAGGCGCTATGTGTAAGGCTTTAAGAAGCGGTGATATCGACATGGCTGTTATTTTAACCGAAGGTATTGTTAAAGACATTATCGCAGGCAACCCAAGTAAAATTATTCAAACTTTTGTGCAGTCGCCTTTAATTTGGGGCGTTCATGTTGCAAATACATCAACTTATAAAACTGTTAACGATTTAAAAGGGACTAAAGCCGCAATTAGTCGTTACGGTTCCGGCTCACATTTAATGGCGTATATTAATGCTGAAAACCATGGTTGGGATTTAAAAACCGAATTAGATTTCGAAATTATAAACACTTTAGAAGGTGCTGTTAAAGGGTTAACTGAAGGCAAAGCTGATTATTTTTTATGGGAAAAGTTTATGACTAAACCCATAGTAGATGCTGGTGTATTTAGACGCATAGCCAATTGCCCTACCCCTTGGCCATGTTTTGTGATTGCTGCTCGTGAAGAATTTATTGAACAGCACCCTTCACATTTAAAAACCATACTCCAAATTATTAATAACACCACTTCAAAATTTAAATCCATTCCTAATATTGATAAAAGTATTGCTAAGCGTCATAGTTTAAAATTAGAAGATGTGCAAGAATGGTTAACACTTACCGAATGGTCGCAAAGCTTAATTGATGAAGCTACCATAATGGAAGTTCAAAATCAATTATTCGCCTTAGATATTATACCTGAAATAGTTGACTACAAAGTTTTAACTCACCTTTTGTAACTATCTTTGTAAACCATCAACGCAAGACTGGTTTTCTAAATCTTTATTTATCGTTTACGAATTAAGTCGCACATAATTATATTATAATTTATGCTAGCTTATTAATATCGTAAAAATTCATTTGGCTATTTAGGTAGTTTTATATAAATTCGCTGAAATTAAAACTGGTTAACCAATTAGGTTTACCAGTTTTTAAACTAAAAACCAACAAACCCTAAATTAATAAAAATGAAACAAAACTTACAAAACAGCATACGCTTATTCACAATTTGCTTGATGCTTTTGTCGTTCATGGCTCCCGTATCTGCACAAACCATTCCTGCAGATTTAATGACAAACTGTAGCCAATGGAAGATTACAAAACCCGATGGTTCTGAACAAAAACCATTGTGTGAATACCCAAATCAAGACTACTTCTATGTAAATAATGCAGAAGATGCCATTGTTTTTCGAGTAGAAATTAACGGAAGTAACGGATCTACAGCAAACTCAAATTACATCAGATCGGAGCTTCGTGAAAGACTTCCTGATGGAACTTTAGATATCTACTGGACTACAGCTGGACAACATGTTATTTATGTGGAGCAAGCGATTACGCACTTACCAACTTATAAAGATCATTTGGTAGCGACTCAAATCCATGGAGATAAAGCCGCAGGAATTGATGATGCCATGGTACTGCGTTTAGAAGGATCACATTTGTTTTTATCATTTAATGGTGGTGTATTAAGAGATGATGTTACCATTATACCAGATTATGTTTTAGGTACTAAACATGAAGTGATTTTTGAAGTTATCGACGGTAAACATTATTGTTATTATTCTGAAGCAGGTGGCCTAAAAGCACTTTATGATAGCGGTAGAGCTAATGCTGCTCAGTATTTAGTTACAACGAATGAAGATGAAGATGGTAACCCAATAGCTACTAGAGATTACGTGCTGGATCGTAATTATGACCAATCTTACTTTAAAGTTGGGAATTATACCCAATCTAATGTTTCTAAAGAAGAAGAGTATGCAAAAAAGGATGGACTTACTTACGACCCTAGTGCATTAAATTACGGTGAGGTTGAAGTTTATAACTTTAGTGTGATTCATAATGGTGTTGCTGATGGTGGTAGCGAAGGTGGTGTTAACCCTCCGCCTCCAGGTTCTACAGATCCTGCAGTTGATGAAATTACAATTCTTGATGCTACTGCGATTGGCACCCAAGTTGGCGCAGGAAAAGAATATGTTAGTCCGCATTACGCTTATGATGGTATTGTTGATACGGGTTATTATTGGACTGGAGATGCCAAAACAGAGCCTGAAGTTTCTATTACATTAGATTTAGGTTGTAATCGTGATTTAACCGATATTGGAATTTATTTCTTAAAAGCAGACGAAAGAACCACTAATTTTGATGTTGCAGTTTCTCAAGACGGAAATGCATTTACCACCGTTATTGCAAACCAAAATAGTGCTGTTGCGGGGCATACTGTTAATGATCAACAATTATTTGATTTAACAGGAAGCAATGGGCGTTATGTGAAAATTACAGGAAACGGCAATAGCGCCAATACAGGTTGGACTAGTATTGCTGAAATAAGACTTTATGGTGAAAATGCAGATTGTTCAACATTAAGTACTGGTGATGTACATGCTAATACTAATACATTATCCATATATCCAAACCCTGCAGGAAACACTATAAACTTTTCTAATGCAAAAGATTTTGAAACTGTTGAAATATACAACTTAGTGGGTAAATTAGTTTCAAAACAAGCTATTCAAGGAAGTTCAATGGATATATCAAACTTAAAATCTGGTTTATATATTTTCAAATTTTCAGGAAAAAATAGTACAGTAAACAAACGTGTTATTAAAAAATAAGCGTTAAATACATACATTTAAAAGCAGATGGAATTTTTCATCTGCTTTTTTTATGCTTTAAAATCATCAATTATTTAAAATACAATTTATAACATCTTGTAATTCAGTAAAAAAGGAATAAACCAAATGTTAATATATTTTTAAAATAGACTCAACCATATTTCAAATTATTACATTTGGGCAAATCAATAATTTTAAAATGAGAAAACTACTTTTATTAACACTAGCTATTTCGGTGTTTGCATGCAAAAATGAACAAAAACCGAACTATGCTATTATTTCTGGAACCATAACCAATAAATTACCAGGCGAACTTACCATTAATACTTACGACAGAACGTTTACTGAAAAAATAGAAACATCTAGCGATGGAACTTTTAAAGACACGCTAGATTTAGAACACGAATCGTATGTGTTTTTCGACGGGAAAAATCCTATTTTCTTATATGTAGAACCTGGTTACAACTTGAACATAAATTACGATGCTAACGATTTCGAGAACACACTTATTATTACAGGTGAAGGTGCTCCTGAAAATAATTATTTAGTTCAAAAACTAAAAAAAGGGCAGCAATTATTAGGCGATAATCAAACACTTTATACTTTAAATGAAGACGATTATAAAAACAAACAACGTGCTGTGGTAGATTCATTAAAAAACCTATTAAATAACACTAAAGGCATTTCTAAAACCTTCAAAACTAAAGAAGAAAAGGAGTTAAACTACACTTATTTAGCAGCATTAAACATTTATGAAAAGGCTCATCAATATTTTTCAAAAAATAACGACTTTAAAGTTTCAGATGATTTTTTAAATGAACTTGAAGGTTTCGATTATTCCGATGAAAAAGCTTATGAAACATCAAGAAGTTATAAAAGCATTGTTACTAGTCATTATAAAGAACAAATTGAAGCTTTAATAAAAAATGATTCATTATCACAAGAAGAGGCCTTTTTTACAACCATTCGCGAAATTCCGAATGAAAGCATTAAAAACAGTATTTTATTTGATTATGCAAAGCAAAGTATAGCACATTCAAAAGACATTGAAGCGTTTTATAAAACCTACAATGAAATCTCTACCAACGAAAAAAACAATACTTTAATTACAGAACAGTACAACAAATTAACGGCTGTTACAAAAGGAAAACCATCTCCCAAATTTGTAAATTATGAAAATTACAAAGGCGGCACTACCTCTTTGGACGATTTAAAAGGTAAATATGTTTACATTGATGTTTGGGCTACTTGGTGCGGACCATGTAAACGTGAGATTCCTTTCTTAAAAGAATTAGAAAAAAAATACCACGATAAAAACATCGAATTTGTAAGTCTTTCTATTGATAAAGTTTCAGATCGAGAGAAGTGGAAAAAAATGATTGAAACTGAAGACTTAAAAGGCGTGCAATTATTAGCCGATAACGATTGGAAATCGTCTTTTGTTCAAGAATATCAAATTCAAGGCATTCCAAGATTTATTTTAATTGATACTGATGGAAACATTGTAGATCCTAATGCTCCAAGACCTTCAGACCCTAAGTTGGTTGATTTATTTACAGCATTGAGTATTTAATATCTGTAAATTATAAAGCTTATTTGAAACCTAAAATTTGATTCTCGATACTGATTTTACTTATATGCCAATGTAAAACTCACTAGGAACAACAAATTTTCTTCAAATAAAGGCATCAGTATAATTAAGCTTAAAGCTGTTTAAAAGTGTATAATCTTTTAAACAGCTTTTTTGTTTCTATTCTTCTTTAGCCTCTTGTTTTGCTTCTTCATTTGGTGCTTCAGCTGGAGCTGGTAATTCTGGTTGTTTAAATAAATCTAAAAACGCATCACCCAAATAGTCTAAAACATGACTAGCTATTAAACTCTCATAACCGGTTTGTTCTACAGCAATATCAGCAGATTTCCCATGAAGGTAAACCCCAAAAATGGCTGCTGTTATGGCGTTATAGCCTTGGGCAATTAATCCTGAAATAATCCCCGTTAGCACATCACCACTTCCTGCGGTTGATAAACCAGGGTTTCCTGTAGAATTTATGTAAAGATTTTCATTTGAAACAGTTATAGAAAAAGCACCTTTTATAACGACAATCACTTTGTGCTTTTTTGAAAAAGCTTTCACTTTTTCAAGCTTATCAAAATCATTTGCCCAAGAGCCAATTAAACGTTCCAACTCTTTAGGGTGTGGTGTTAAAATGGTTTTTTCAGGCAGCAATTTTAGTAAAGCTTTTTTCTTTGCTAGAATATTCAACCCATCGGCATCAATTACTAAAGGGGTTTTGTTGGTTTTTAAAAAAGCTTCAAAAGCAGCTATCGTTTTTGTATCTGTCCCCACTCCTATTCCAAAGCCAATTACCGTAGGTTCAATATCAAATTTAATACTTGTTATTTTTTCTTCATCTGCATCGGTTATCACCATAGCTTCAGGAAAAGACGCTTGTAATGGCGTGTAACCACATTTAGGAAGGTATGCAGAAACCAGTCCTGATCCTGCTGATAAGGCGCCACGACTCGCCAAAGTTACTGCTCCTATTTTACCATAACTACCACCAATAATTAATGTGTGTCCAAATTGGCCTTTATGCGAAAACTTTTCTCTAGGAATATAATGTTGCAATACATCCAATTTACCTATCAATTCGGTGTCGGTTTCTGTGTTTATTAAATACTCCGGATCTAAACCGATATCTAAAACCTCCCATTGCTGGGTGTATTTAGCGGTTTCTGGCAAAAAGAAGACCAATTTTGGCGACGCAAAACTTAAAGTAAATCCCGCCCAAACCACATCGTTTTCATCTTCCACAGGTTTATCAACAAATAGTCCCGAAGGGATATCAATCGATAATGTAAAAGCCCCCGAAGTTTTAAAATAAGCAAATAAAGCTTTTACCCAATCTACAACCGGACGGTTCAATCCGATTCCGAAAATAGCATCAACTATAATGTCTTTAGAGGCTATTTCAGGGAAATCATCGGCGCTTTTTAAAGGTTCAGGCCAGGTTTTTGTAACAGACTTTAATCTCTCATAATTCACTAAAAAATCCTTGGTACGCTTATCATTATAATCAACAATATAAGTGTTTACGTTGTAACCATGTATGGTTAAAAGTCGTGCTAAAACCAAACCGTCACCACCATTGTTTCCAATACCACAGAATATATGAATAGGGACTTGGGCGCCCTGCATACGCATATGCATCCAGTTAAAAATTTGTGTTCCGGCGCGTTCCATTAAATCGGTTGAACTTATATTTTGCCTTTCGGAAGTTAATTTATCGCCTTCGTAAATTTGTGCTTTTGAAAATATTTTCATGGGTTATTTTATTATGAATTTTTCAGTACTTATTAGTGTTTGCCTCGTTTTTTCTATCAAACACGATACAATATAAGAATACTGCAAAAAATATATTTTAGTTTTTTTATAAGTTTAAAAATAATACTTTTGAAGTGTATTATATAACTATAATGAATCTATTCAACCAAAATACAGCCCTGTCAAACTCCTTTTCTTTAAAAGGAACAGTTACATTTTTTGGTACAACTACAAACATTACAACCCTTTGGGGTTGCTAATTATATATTCTTCGGGCTATTTTTGCGGTTTTATAAATCGCAACATTTCAATTATTATTTCTAATTATCAATTCATTAAAAAATGAAGGTTTTAAAATTTGGAGGAACTTCAGTAGGTTCTGCAAAAAACATAAATAACGTTATAAGTATTTTAGAAAATTACAGTAAAAGTGATGCTGTAATTTGTGTGGTTTCAGCGGTTGGTGGTATTACAGACAAATTACTTTTAGCAGGAAAACAAGCGCAAAATAAAGATCAGGCTTTTCTAGAAACGTTTGAAGATATTAAAGAAAGACATTTCGAAATTGTTAAAGCATTAAACCCTAACAATAACGAAACCATTTTAAAATACGTAGAAGATAAACTTAACAGTTTAAAGAGTTTGTTGGAAGGTATTTTCCTAATTAACGAATTGTCTCCTAAAACATCGGATAAATTAGTGAGTTTTGGCGAATTATCGTCGTCTTTCATTATTGCAGAAACGATGAAAAATAGAGGGCTTTCAGCTGAAAGAAAGAATTCTCAAGAGCTTATCGTTACCAATGCTAATTTTACTAAAGCAGAAGTTAATTATACTGTTACCAATAAAAATATTCAAGATTATTTTAAATCGGCTTCTCAAAAAATCACGATTCTTCCAGGTTTTATTTCGAAATCTGCAGCAGGCGAACAAACAACCCTTGGTCGTGGTGGTTCCGATTTTACAGCAGCCATTATTGCAGCCGCTTTGAAAGTAGACCAACTTGAAATCTGGACCGACGTAAGTGGTATGTTTACAACCAACCCGAAATTGGTTAAACAGGCCTACCCTATCGATAAAATTTCATATCAAGAAGCGATGGAATTATCGCATTTTGGAGCCAAAGTATTGTACCCACCAACAGTACAACCGGTTTTAAATTTGGGGATTCCAATTCATATTAAAAACACTTTAGAGCCAGAAGCTGTGGGTACTATTATTTCTAATGATGAAACCAATTCTACCGCGCCAGTTAAAGGGATAAGTAATATAAGTAATATTGCACTATTAACTTTAGAAGGCAGTGGAATGGTTGGTATTCCTGGGTTTTCAAAACGTTTGTTTGAAACGTTATCGCAGGAGAAAATCAACATCATTATGATTACTCAAGCTTCTTCTGAACACTCTATCTGTTTAGGAATTGAAGAGAAAGATGCTGAAAATGCTAAAGTTGCCATTGATGCTGTTTTTGAAAATGAAATCGCACTTAATAAAATTGAACCTATCATTATAGAAACTGGTTTATCTATTATTGCTCTTGTGGGTGATAATATGAAAAATCACCAAGGTATTAGTGGTAAAATGTTTAGCAGCTTAGGAAAAAATAACGTGAACGTTAGGGCTATTGCTCAAGGGGCTTCAGAAAAAAATATCACGGCTGTAATTGCAGAAAAAGATGTAAAAAAGGCATTAAATACGTTACATGAGCAGTTTTTTGAGTCGAAAACAAAGCAACTTAACGTGTTTATTACAGGTGTTGGAAATGTTGGCGAGCGTTTGGTGGAGCAAATCCATCAACAAAAGAAATTCCTTAAAGACAACTTAAAAATAAAAATGCGCGTTGTTGGTTTATCGAACTCTAGAAAAATGATTTTTGCTGAAGAAGGTATCGATTTAGCCAATTGGAAAGCACAATTAGAGGAAGGTGAAGCTGCAACTTTACAAGGTTTCTTTGAAAAAACTAAAAGCTTAAATTTACGCAACAGTATTTTTGTTGATGTAACAGCAAATAAAAACGTAGCCGACCTTTACGCTCAGTATTTAAGAGAAAGTATTGGTGTGGTTGCTTGTAATAAAATCGCTTGTTCTAGTGATTTTGAAAACTATAAATTACTAAAACGTTTATCTCTAAAATATAATGCACCATTATTGTTTGAAACTAATGTTGGTGCAGGATTACCAATTATTGATACCCTTAATAATTTGGTAGCTTCAGGTGATAAAATCCATTCGATTCAAGCCGTTTTATCGGGAAGTTTGAATTTTGTATTTAACAATTTTAACGACACTACTAAATTCTATGATGTGGTTAAGCAAGCAGGCGTTGAAGGCTATACCGAACCAGATCCTAGAATTGATTTAAGTGGTGTTGATGTGGCTCGTAAAATCTTAATCCTTGCTAGAGAAAGTGGTGTTGAGATGAATTTAGAAGATATAGACAATAAATCATTTTTATCTGAAGCTGGATTAAAAAGTGATACTGTTGATGATTTCTATGAAACTCTAATTGCTGATGAAGCGCATTATCAATCCTTATATGCTTCCGCGAAAGCGAGCAACTGTCAGTTAAAATACGTGGCAAAATTCGACCAAGGAAAAGCAAGCGTAAGTTTACAAGAAATTCCAGAGGGACATCCTTTTTATAACCTAGAGGGTAGTGATAATATTGTGATGTTCTACACACAACGTTACCCTAAGAACCCTATGATTATTAAAGGAGCTGGAGCTGGAGCCGACGTAACGGCTTCTGGATTATTTGCCGATATTATTAGAATTGCAAACGACTAAATCATGTTACATAAAAAAGATTCTTGTTTTTGTTCTAGTGCCCCAGAAGGTTATTTACTAGACAGTATGAATGAAATAAAAATATTTTCGCCGGCAACGGTTGCTAATGTGGCTTGTGGATTCGATGTTTTAGGCTTTTGCTTAGACAGTGTTGGCGACGACATGGTGATAAGAAAGGTTGAAAAAAAAGGCATTCATATTACACATATAGAAGGTTTCGATTTACCTAAAGAAGCCGAATTAAACGTAGCAGGTGTATCTGCTTTAGCGATGTATAACACCTTGTGCATTGATTATGGTTTTGAAATTGAAATCTACAAAAACATAAAACCTGGTAGTGGTATTGGAAGCAGTGCAGCAAGTGCTGTGGGCAGTGTTTTTGGTATGAACGAGCTTCTCGGAAGACCATTTAATAAAACAGAACTTACTGAATTTGCTATAAAAGGAGAAGCTTTAGCTAGTAAATGTGAACACGCAGATAACCTAGCCCCTGCTCTTTTTGGTGGCTTTACATTAGTAAAAAGTGTATCGCCGTTACAAATTCTAGAAATTCCTTCGCCAGACGATCTTTATGCGACGATTATTCATCCGCAGATAGAAATTAAAACTTCTGAATCTAGAGCCATTTTACCAAAAGAAGTGGCTTTATCTGATGCCATTGCGCAATGGGCAAATGTTGGAAGTTTGGTGCATGCACTACATACAAGCGATTATGACTTGATTAAAGATTCGCTACACGATGTTATTGTAGAACCTCATAGAAGCAAACTCATTCCGCATTTTAGCGAAGTTAAAACAGCTGTTTTAAATGCCGGCGCATTAGGTTGTGGTATTTCAGGTTCTGGTCCTTCAATTTTTTCATTGAATAAAGGTTTGGAAACGGCTAATAAAGTTAAAGAAGCTATGGAAAATGTGTATGCAAAAACAGATATTGCTTTTGAAATTCATGTATCTAAGATAAATACTAAGGGTGTGAAGATAGTGCTCTAGTTGGGCTTAATCTTATGGGTAGTATAGACTGAAGACGGATGACAGGTGACGAGAGAGCTTACTCTTATGGGGAGTTGGACAGAAGACAGGAGATTGATGACGGGAGAGCTTACTCTTATGGGTAGTTAGACAGAAGACGGATGACAGGTGGCGGAAGAATGGAGAATGCTGATAAATTTAGAAAAAAATAAACACATATAACTAAACCTGTAAAGTAGTATCGGTCTCTGGTTAATTTTCACAATATGAACAAATTCAAATTTGAAAAACTTATCATTTGGCAAAAAGCCATGGATTTTGGAGAGGTTATCGATAAGGTTTCTGTAGAGTTTCCTGATAAAGAGAAATTCAACTTGTCTTCTCAAATTTGCAGGGCTTCAGATTCAATAGCTTTAAATATTTCAGAAGGTTCTATTGGTCAATCAAATCCTGAACAAAAGAAGTTTGTCGGTTATGCCATACGTTCTTTAGCTGAAGTGGTAACTTGTTTGTTCAAAGCTAAAAGGCGACACTATATTTCAGAAGAACACTTTTTAGAGTTATATGATGAGTCTTATCATCTTATGAATATGATGAGTGCTTTTAGAAAAAATATTAAGTAAAAGAGAAAAAGTAATGATAGAAGTTAAGCGGAAGAAGGATTTACTCATATTCAAATAATGAATATCTTTGAAAAATTTTAAAAATATAAATATAATTTTCAAACTAGAAGCGAAACAAATCATCTGTCAAAAATAAAACAAAATCAACCACCCGTCTGCCTTCATCGGTCTTCGGTCAAAAATAAAACATAATCAACCTCCGTCTACCTTCAACGGTCTTCGGTCAATTTTTTAACAATGAACTATTACTCACTAAACCATAAAGCCCCGAATACAACTTTTGAAAACGCTGTTGTAAAAGGTTTGGCTCCAGATAAAGGCTTATACTTTCCTGAAAGTATTACGCCATTACCAAAATCGTTTTTTGAAAATATTGATAATTTATCAAATACAGAAATTGCTTTTGAAGCGATTAAACAGTTTGTTTCACCAGAAATTCCTGAGGATGTTTTAAAAACGATTGTTGAAGAAACATTGTCTTTTGATTTTCCTGTTGTAAAACTAAACGATAATATTTCAACTTTAGAGCTTTTTCACGGACCAACTATGGCATTTAAAGATGTTGGAGCGCGTTTTATGGCGCGTTGCTTAGGTTATTTTAATCAAAATAACACTAATGAGGTTACTGTATTGGTGGCGACTTCTGGAGATACAGGGGGTGCTGTTGCCAATGGTTTTCTTGGAGTAAAAGGTGTTAATGTTGTGATCTTATACCCTAGCGGAAAAGTGAGTGACATACAGGAAAAACAACTTACAACGCTTGGACAAAATATAAAAGCATTAGAAGTTAATGGTACTTTTGATGATTGTCAGGCTATGGTTAAAGAAGCTTTCTTAGATGAAAGTTTAACGAGTAAAATGCAATTAACTTCTGCGAACTCTATAAACGTGGCGCGTTGGTTGCCACAATTATTCTATTTTATGTTTGCTTACAAGCAATTACATAACGAGTTTGAGGATATTGTATTTTCTGTACCTAGCGGTAACTTTGGTAATGTTTGTGCTGGCATGATGGCGCAACAATTAGGTTTACCAATTAAACATTTTGTAGCCTCAAACAACGAAAATAATGTGGTTACACGTTATTTAGAATCCGAATTATACGAACCAAAGCCTTCAGTGCAAACTATTAGTAATGCTATGGATGTTGGTGCGCCAAGTAACTTTATTCGTATTCAAGAAATATATAAGAATAACTTCGAAAGTTTAAAAAACAATGTGTCTTCTTATAGTTTTTCAGATGATGAAACTAGAGAAGCCATGTTAGAAATTTATAATAAATACAACTATGTGGCCGATCCGCATGGTGCTGTTGGTTATTTAGGCTGTAAATCACACTTAAAAAATCAGCCAAATGCACACTGTGTATTTTTAGAAACAGCTCATCCTACCAAATTTTTAGATGTTGTTGAGGAAGTGATTAAAGAAAAACAACCATTACCAGAACAAATTCAAGCGGTTATGGATGATAAGAAAGTATCTGTTGAAATAAACAACTATAACGACTTGAAAAACTTTCTTTTAGAGAAATAAAATAATATACTAAGTATTGAAAATCCTGTCTGAAAAACATAAATATCAGACAGGATTTTTTTATTTCCAAAGCCACCATTCGGCTTTAAATCCGAAATAATAGCCCCATTGTTCTTCGCCTGTAAATTGCAAATATGGCGAGTATAGGGTTTCTTTTGCAAAATCGTTATATCTCGCCAATGAAGCCACAAACCTTAAATGTGGTCGTGCCCAAATATCTCTTAAACCTGTTGGCACATACACAGGAGCAACACTAATTTTAGTCATACTCGCTATAGGGTTTGTACCATCTTTACGCTGCGAATAATGCAACTCACCTAACAAATGAAAAAAATCGGTGATGTAAAATTCATGACGCGTACCTACAGTAAAGTCTTCTTTTCTATTATAAACCTCTTTTTCAAAATAGGTTGGAGCTAAATTATTTAATGAAGAACCACCCTTGCTTTTAGTATAAATAACGTAGGCATTCATTGTGTAGTTTGTTGATAAATTCATAACCGTATGATTTACCAATGCCAATGAATAAGCCTTATTGTATCTCAAGGTCTCTTCATCTGGCGCCCCAAAAGTGAGCCATGTTTTGGAAATCCCACCATCGCCTCCATTAGCAATTCCGCCACCGTATCGTAAGGTGAAATCGTTAAACGAGCCAGGTAGCATCTTTTTTAATTGCAAATTATACCGAAACCCCAATACATAACCGTAATCGGAAGGGAAATTTACAGCTTCTTCTACATCCTCATCATCTTCGTCTGGTAGAGTTCCATCTTGCCCTTTTTCCATATGATGGTATTCTGCAAGGGCTGTTATGGTATTATTTTCATCTAAATAAAAATCGTGTTCACCAACAAAAACAGTCCGTTGTCGTAAAGCAGCACTTGGTGTACCTGTTTTAATATTTAAGTAAAAATATGGTGGTAACGTCGAAGTTGTATCAACAGAGGCAACAAAAATTGTAGATAAACGGGAGTTTTTATATTCCACACCAACGCCTTGACCAGAATGATCGTTAAAATAAAAATGATCGGCAATATGTACATCGGCACCACGATATAAACGCGATCCAATCCATATATTTAATTCTTTTCCTCGAATATTTCTTGCTTCAGCATAAATTTCAGGTAATGCAAAGGATAAACCACCAACACTAGATGTGGATGTGTTTCCAAAAGACGTTAAGCTCGTAGAATAAGCCGCTAAACGCACTTGTACATGAATAACGGTTTCGTCACCTTTCTTAGGGTTAAAAACAAAATTTGGAGCCAATTCTAAATAATCCTGTTCTTCTAAACGCCCACCTATACTGCCCATATTATTCAAATTGAGTCGTCGACCAATGGAACCTCCATTTTCAAAGGACCAATCAACACCTACCCGTCCATAAGACCCCAAAGAAAAGTTTTTGTTGCTAGCAAACTCATAATTAATTTGAGCAAATGCTTGAAAATTCAGAAATAAAAAAAATAGACTTAAGATAAAGTTTTTGTGAAAAACAGAAGATTTCAGATTAAAAGATTGATTATTAATCATTTTCATGGTTTTGTTTTTATAAATATACAAGTAATGTTTATTAATTACAATGAAAATACTAATAAAAATCTTACAATTCAATGAGGAGTTTGTTTAACCACATGAGCGGATTAATTTCAGAAATAATAAATAGTAATAAATGAAATTAACTGAAAACAAATCAGTAATAAACAAAAATATAAACAGCTTAAAAGAAACTATTTAAGAAATAGCTTCTTTGGAATAGTTTCTTAGTACAGCAAAAAGATCCTGCTTACTAAATGGTTTGGAGAGTATATCATCAAAGCCAAGCCTTTCTAATTTTGCAACAAATTCGGCGCTTGGTATGTTAGCTGTAAAAGCAACAACACTTACATTTGGTCTTAATTTTTTAATATGTTCAATAGCCATAAAACCATCCATTTTTGGCATTTCCAAATCTAAAAGCACGAGGTTGATATCTTTGTTTTCTTTTAAAATCTCTATAGCTTCAATACCATTTGTAGCTTCATTAATTTTTAGCACGTGTTTTTCTAATAACTTCTTGGCATACATCATACTAACCATGTTATCTTCAACTAGTAAAATGTTCATTTTCAACAAAAACGCTTCATTTATAGGTGCTTCAACTTTCTCTTTAATAGCGGTTAAAGCCTCTCGTTTTAAACTTAAAGGAAACTGAAAACGCGTTCCCTTATGTAAAATACTTTCTACTTGAATTTCAGAACCCATCGCCTTAATAATAGATTGAGAAATGGATAAACCTAAACCAGTACCTCCATAAACAGGGTTCTTTTCATTTTTAATTTGCTGAAAACTTTCAAATACTTTATGTAGATTTTCAGGCGCTATACCTATGCCTGTATCTATCACCATAAATTGTATTTCAACTTGATCGTTATTGCTGTTTATTACTTGAGCAGAAAATGTAATACTTCCTTGATCGGTAAATTTAATGGCATTTGAAATCAGGTTATAAATTACTTGTGCCAAGCGTTTATCATCAATATCAACCACTAAATCCTTCAGTTTAGGATCGATATAAGAGTGTAATTCTAAATTCTTTTCTTCAGCTTTATTAATAAAAGGTATGGTGATTTTCGTTAAAAACTTATATAAAAGTTTAGGTTCATAAGCTAATTCAAACAGTCCAGATTCAATTTTATGAATGTCTAACATGTCATTTACCAACAACAACATATTGTTATTACAATGGTCTAAGATTTCAAAGTATTTTTTGTTGTTTGCTTCCTCAGATTCGTTATCTAGAATAAGCTGAGTTACACCATTTATGCTATTTATTTGAGTACGCAGTTCATGTCCTAAATTAGATAACACCATGGTGCGTCTATCTTTTTCACTTTCTGCATTTTCTTTATCGAAGGAAATCTTATTTATAACAGATTTATTATAACCTAAGGCTTGCAGAGAAATTACCATCATGACTCCAAAATTCACTGCGGAATTCAACATAAATCTAAAATGAATTTGCTCCTTAGTTAAATCTGGATAATACTCAGAATACATAGGAGAAACTAAAAAAGTAAGCAGCAAAAACGTTAAGATAATAGCATAAAGGTTATTGGTGTGTTTTTTAAAATAGACCTCCCGACGAATAACATAAGGCAAACAAAAAAGTAGTCCAAATTGAAACCAATAATAGCCAGACATAATGCCTTCTAAATAAGTTAAACCTAGAGTAGCACTTCCTAACAATACGAAAACAATATATGGTCCTACAATGTAATTACGCTTCACTACAAAAGCATACACGCTTACACTGAAGCCTATAAGGGGTAGTAAAATTAAATAGCATGAGGCAGTTAAACTGTTTTGAATACTTATATAGATATAATAAAGATTAAATAGAATTGCTGCTATATAAATATTCATCGCCAACTTAAAAGAAGTTTTGCGTATTAAATCTTTAAAATTAAGAGTCCTAAGTGATTGTGCCATTGAGAGTTTAAGAGACATCAAATGTAAGTATTATTATAACTTCATTTCAAATAATGGCTTTTTGTTTTTGCTAAAAATTTCACACATAAAATTAATTTATGCATTTTCAACCTGTTTAAATGTAATAATTCGTGAAATTACAACGTGATTTCTTACAAATTACATTTATTTTCTTAGTCATAATTAAAAAGTCAAATCTTTTATTTAACGCTATTTAACAACTAACGCCCACAGTAAACCAGATAAATTTCAATACTTTTGTTTTTGAAAAAAAGTAACGTATTTCCGCTTTATAGGAATAAAAACATCGATTTTTTATGAAAAACACAGCCTTAACCGAAACACACATTGCCCTTGGTGCAAAATTAGTTCCTTTTGCAGGATTTAACATGCCTGTTCAATATGAAGGGGTAAATAGTGAACATGAAACAGTTAGAAATACTGTTGGCGTTTTTGATGTGTCGCATATGGGTGAGTTTTTAATTGAAGGTGAGCATGCATTAGACTTGATTCAAAAAGTTTCTAGCAATGATGCTTCAAAATTAACAATTGGTAAGGCGCAATACAGTTGTTTACCTAATGAAGATGGCGGAATTGTTGATGATTTAATCATCTATAAAATTAAAGAAGACACGTACTTATTAGTGGTAAATGCTAGTAACATAGAAAAGGATTGGAACTGGATTTCATCTAAAAATGATGTTGGCGCCACTATGCGAAATTTAAGCAACGATTACTCGCTATTAGCTATTCAAGGACCCAAAGCTATTGAAGCCATGCAAAGTATTACCAGTCATGACTTATCGGCTATAAAATTCTATAATTTTATTGTTGGTGATTTTGCAGGTATAGACCATGTTATTATTTCAGCAACAGGTTATACAGGTAGTGGAGGCTTCGAAATATATTGTAAAAACAGTGAAGTAAAACAAATTTGGGATAAAGTTTTTGAAGCCGGAGCAGATTATGGCATCAAGCCCATTGGACTTGCAGCAAGAGATACTTTACGCTTAGAAATGGGATATTGTTTATATGGAAATGATATAGATGACACTACATCGCCCATTGAAGCTGGTTTAGGTTGGATTACAAAATTCACTAAAGATTTTACCAATTCTGAAGCTTTAAAATCTGAAAAAGAACACGGTCCAAAACGTAAACTTATCGCCTTTGAATTAGATGAACGCGGTATACCTCGTCAAGGTTATGATATTGTAGATCATAACGGTCAAAAAATTGGAGTAGTTACTTCTGGCACCATGTCGCCAAGTTTAGGAAAAGGCATTGGTTTAGGATATGTACCAACCATTTTTTCAGATGTAAATAGTAAAATAAATATTCAAATTAGAAAAAACGCGGTGCCTGCAACCGTTATTAAATTACCGTTTTATAAAGGGTAAACGTATTTTATTGGTTTTTAAATGAAGGGGAAGGTGAACGAAAGTAAACATACGGTATTAATTCTTGGTGCGAGTGGTTTTTTGGGAGGCGCTATTTACAAGGAACTCTGCTCCTATTTTAGAACCTTTGGAACTTTTAACAGAAATAATTCGGCCTTAGAAAAGAATAAACATTTTTTTCAGTACAATTTTGAAGAAGATGATATTTACGAAATCCTTGATATTGTAAAACCAACTATTATTGTTTCAGCCCTTCGGGGTGATTTTTCTAAACAGGTTTTACTACATCAGCATCTAGCAGAATATGTGCTTCAAAATAAAATCAAATTACTGTTTTTATCATCCGCCAATGTTTTTGATGCCTATAGTAAATTTCCGAGTTATGAGTTTGACAAAACCTATAGCACTAGCATTTTTGGACATTTCAAAATAAAAATTGAAAACTTGCTACTACGTTTACCAAAAAAGCATGTTGTTATTATTAGATTACCTATGGTTTTTGGAGCGCAATCACCAAGAATTCAGGAGATTTTAAATCTTATAAAAGCAAAGGAACCTGTTGAAATCTTCCCAAATTTAATCATGAATGTGACTAACGATTTTAAAGTCACACAACAAATTCACTACATAATAAACCGCAATAAATCGGGCATTTTTCATTTAGGAAGCCAAGATTTAGTACATCACGACGATTTTATTAAAGACATAGTAGCCTCGTACCATTTGAAGGAAAAACCTATTTTTAAACTGGTTTACACCACAAATGATGAAAGGTATTTAGCGGTTTTACCAAAATTTAATAAACTCCCCAAACACCTTCAGCTTGAAAGTGACGATATTTTAACAGAATTAAAATTATAGTTTTTCATAATTAAAATTTCAATTCCTTAAATTGTAAAACAATATAAATTCAGACTATTATGAGTAAACTTTCAGAACAAGATATAGAGAAAAAACTACTTCGTTTTCCAGATTGGGAATATTACGACAATGCCATTCACGGCGAATTTGAATTTGAAAATTTTAAAGATTGTTTCAGTGCCATGAGCCGAATTGCTTTTGAATGTGAAGCTTTAAATCATCATCCAAATTGGACCAATGTTTATAATGTGCTTACCATTTCTTTGTCTACACATAGCGCAAACGGAGTTACCGAAAAGGATTTTGAATTAGCGCAAGCCATAGAATATATTGTAGAACCCGAAGAAGATTAATTTGTAATTGGTTAGTATATTTTTAAATTTGCGTGAGTAAAATTTAGATGAAAAAATTCTTGTCTTCGCAGGAATAAAAATAAAAATAGATTCCCTCTCGACAACTATCGCGATTCGAGGGAATAACGAAATAAAACTTCAAATTATGGGAAGAGCTTTTGAATTTAGAAAAGCAAGAAAAATGAAGCGTTGGTCTGCCATGAGTAAAGCCTTTACGCGTATTGGTAAAGATATTGTAATGGCTGTAAAAGAAGGTGGTCCAGACCCTGCAAGTAACTCACGTTTACGTGCTGTTATACAAAATGCGAAAGCCGTAAACATGCCAAAAGACAACGTAGAACGCGCTATTAAAAAAGCAAGTGATAAAAGTCAAGGCGATTATAAAGAAGTTGTTTTTGAAGGTTATGCACCTCATGGTATTGCCGTTTTAGTAGAAACAGCAACCGATAATAACACGCGTACCGTAGCTAACGTTAGAAGTTATTTTAATAAATGTGACGGTAGTTTAGGAACTTCTGGTTCGGTAGTATTCATGTTCGACCATACTTGTAACTTTAGAATTAATGCTGAAGGTTTAGATCCTGAAGAATTAGAGTTAGAGTTTATTGATTTTGGTGCTGAAGAAGTTTTTGCTGATGATGATGGGATTTTAATTTATGCCCCTTTTGAAAGTTTTGGTGCCATTCAAGCAGAATTAGAAAGCCGCGATATTGAAATATTATCGTCTGGGTTTGAACGTATCCCACAAGTAACAAAGCAACTTACTCCAGAGCAAGCTGCCGATGTTGAAAAATTACTTGAAAAACTAGATGATGATGACGACGTTCAGAATGTGTATCACACCATGGAAGAAAGTACAGATTAACAATTATAAAGAGAGCTTAACGGCTCTCTTTTTGGTTTGAAGAATGATTTAAGCATTTTCATCATAGCATGTCTAAAATCATTTATAAAAACTTGAAAACAAGTTCAGATTAATAAAACCATCCACCTTTGTCAACTCCAAATATCAAAAGTAACATCATGAAAGCATTAAATAAAAATATAAATTGGGGAATTATTGGCTGTGGCAATGTTACCGAAGTTAAAAGTGGCCCTGCATACAAACTAACTAAAGGTTTTAATATTGCAGCAGTAATGCGCAGAGACGCCGATAAGGCAAAAGACTACGCTAAACGCCATAACATAGAAACCTTTTACAGCGATGCCGATCAACTTATAAACGACCCAAATATTGATGCCGTTTATATTGCAACACCTCCAGATACTCATAAATATTACGCTTTAAAAGTTGCAGAAGCAGGCAAACCATGTTGTATAGAAAAACCGCTTTCGCCTAGTTATGCTGATAGTTTGGTTGTTTATGAAGCTTTCAAAGCTAAAAAACTACCTTTATTTGTGGCATATTATCGTAGATCACTGCCTAGATTTTTAAAAATAAAGGAATGGCTTGATGCTGATTTAATTGGTGACATAAGACATATAAGTGCGTTACTTAGCAAACCTGCCAGCGAAACCGATTTATCGAAAACATACAATTGGCGTACCGATGTAAACATAGCTCCTGCTGGATATTTTGATGATTTAGCCAGCCATGAATTGGATTTATTTACCTTCTTTCTAGGGAATATTAAAGAAGCACAGGGTATTAGCTTAAATCAGCAAGGATTATATACCGCAAAAGATGCTGTAACAGCTTCCTGGTTGCATGAAAATGGTATAACAGGCTCTGGAACTTGGAATTTTGGATGTCACGATCATTTAGATAAAGTAACAATTTATGGATCTAAAGGCACCATAAAATTTTCGGTGTTTCACGATAATCCTATTGTATTAAAAAGCGAATCGAAAAACGAAAGCTTGTTTATAGAAAATCCTAAACACATTCAATTTCCTCATGTTGAAAACATGAAAAATTATTTTGACAATCATGATAAAACACACCCTTCAACAGGAGAAACAGCGCTTCATACCAGTTGGGTAATGGATAAAATTTTAGGTGAAATCTAGAATTTACTCCGCTCCTACTTCATATAACTCATAAAACAAAGCCCTGCATACTATAATACAGGGCTTTTGTTTTACTATTATTCTTATATTATTGTGTTATACAATCATTTATAATTTGAGTCCATCTATCTAATAAAATAATCTCGCCATCAAGTTGAATATCTACATCAGCATTATAAATTTCTAATGCAATTTCTCTCTTGTTTTTATCAATAGGAATTAAAATTAATTCTAGTTTTTCAATAACATTTTGATTATTACTTTTATTTCTAAATGTTATTTTTTTATCCCTACAGGTTTCATATTCCACAAGGTTTATACTTTGCTCAATTACAGCTCCTTTTAATTGTTTAAAGAAGAAAAGCTGCTTTTTGTTTGTATCAATTCCTATTGCTATACCGCCACAAGTTTCATGTTTATTAATCACACAATTTTCTTGTTTTGCGTTATTAGTTAATGATCTTATTATTTTTAAATATCTTTTTTTTCTACCCACTCCTATTGTAATAATTGGTGCAGCACACATAGCTACTAGAATAGAACTAACGATGGTATTTCCTAAATCCATTTTTACTTTTTTAAAATTTGTATAATATTATTGGTGCATTATTGAAGAACAATGCTTAACGTGTTAAAAGTCATTTCTTTTAATAGAAATGACTAGTAAAAAGGAATTACCAAAAATAATGGAAAGGAAAGATAACGTCTGATTTTCGATGTTTAATCAGAAGATTTCTAGATAAGATAACATATTGAGAATATGCTGTTTTTAAAAATTGCTCTGTGATTTTGGTACCAACAAAAAAGACTTTAAATAATTTATCAAAATCTGCGGTAGGTAAATTGTTTACTTCATTTATTGAATATTCAAACTGTGAAGTGTCACAAAAAAGCGTTGTTGAAAAATGCTTTTCTTGAATAGTTGTTCTAGAACTGCTGTTGTTAGAAGGAACAATAGACTTTGCTGCAAGACCTATTGTAAAGCAATAGATTGCAGTTAATAAAATAACGTTCCAGATTCTAATACTATTTTTCACGCTTCAAAATTAAACTATTTTTAAATTAAACATTTAAAAAAAATGTGAAAACCGCGAATATATACTCAAACTCAAATTTATAGCAATTAAAAATCTAACTCTTATTCTTCACAAAAATTAATTTAAAACGACCATTTGTTTGATCGCGTTGTTCCAATTCAAATTGATCTAAAGATTTAAAAAGCGGCGTTAATTTTTCAAAACCAAAATTACGAGAATCAAAATTAGGTTGCTTTTTAATTATTAACGAACCTACATCGCCTAAAAAAGCCCAACCATCATCGTCGGCTGCATCTTGAACCGAATGCTTCAACAATTGAATCACTTTTGGAGTAATATTGTATAAATTCTGCTTTGTTTTTTTGGTGCCATCGGTTAGTTTTTCAGAATCTTTTTTCAGAATTTCTAAGTAAATAAACTTATCGCAGGCCACAATAAACGGGTTTGGCGTTTTCTTTTCGCCCATGCCATAAACCACCAAACCTGCTTCACGCAAACGCGTGGCTAATTTTGTAAAATCACTATCGGAAGATACCAAACAAAAGCCATTCACTTTTTCAGAATATAAAATATCCATAGCATCAATAATCATCGCCGAATCGGTCGCATTTTTTCCTGTGGTATAACCGTATTGTTGTATGGGCGTAATAGCGTTTTCAAGCAAAATCGTTTTCCATTTCGCTAAATAAGGCTTGGTCCAATCGCCGTAAATTCTTTTAATTGTCGGGGTTCCGTATTTGGCAATTTCTTCCATCATTTCAGAAATATACTTTGCCGGAATATTGTCGCCATCAATTAAGACGGCAATTTTGGTGTCTTTAATCATATGCAATAAAGATACAGAAATATCGTGACCTTGCTAAATCTCTAAGGAATTAACGCTTTTTAACTTTTTTTAAATACATATAGACTTAATTCTAAGTATTTTTATAGCGACTAATTCAAATAACTAGGATTTCAATCCTAAAATAATCGTATTCAATCTATGAAATCAGCCAAAAATTCTTTCAGGCTTATTTGCCTATTGTGTTTATCCATCTTTGTTTTATCCACACAACCTTCTGAGGCACAACGGAAAAACAAGAAAAAGAAAAAAGAAGATACCGAAGCCTCTACAAAAGCTTCAGAAAAAAAAGACAAAAAAAAATCCATTGCCGAATTAACCAAATCGAGTCACAAAAAAGAAGGATTATTTACCATTTATCAAGATTCCATTACGGGGTCTATAAAAATGTTAATTTCTGAAGACCAAATTGGTAAGGAATATATCTATTTCAGCCAAATTGTTGATGGTGTTATGGATGCAGGAAGAATAAATAGAGGTGCTTACAAAGGCTCTAAAGTTTTTAAAATCAATAAATATTTTGATAAAATTGAGTTTGTAACTCAAAATACTGCCTTCTATTTCGATCCTGAAAGTCCGTTAGCAAAGTCTGAAGGCGCTAACACAAGCCACGGTAATATGGCAAGCATTAAAATTGAGAGTTATGATAAAGATAACGGCCAATATTTAATAAATGCAGACGATTTGTTTTTAGGAGAAACCCTAGAGCAAATCAAATCCCCTACCCGCCCTGGCGCATCTCCAACCGATTTTAAACTTGGTAGTTTAAACAAAGGTAAAAGTAAAATTAATGCGATTAAAAATTACCCAGAGAACACCGATTTAGCTGTAGAATATGTGTATTCATCGCCATCGGTTTTAAATAGAGGTTCTAACGCTGTTGCAGATGGTAGAAATGTTAGCATTAAAGTTTATCACAGTTTAATCGCTATGCCAGAAAATGATTATTTACCGCGATTTGATGACCCTCGAGTAGGTTACTTTACAACACTAGTAGACGACCAGACAGCAACAAACTCTACGCCATACAGAGATTTAGTGCACAGATGGCATTTAAAAAAGAAAAATCCTGAAGCAGCTATATCTGAACCTGAAGAACCTATTGTTTGGTGGATTGAAAACTCGACGCCTTTAGAGTGGCGAGAAACCATAAAGCAAGGTGTTTTACAATGGAATGTGGCTTTTGAAAAAGCAGGTTTTAAAAATGCTATGGTTGTAAAAGTACAACCCGATGATGCCGATTGGGATGCTGGTGATATTCGTTATAACGTTTTACGATGGACCTCTTCTCCAAAACCACCTTTTGGAGGCTACGGCCCTAGCTTTGTAAACCCTAAAACGGGACAAATTTTGGGTGCCGACATCATGCTTGAATTTGTTCATTTTACAAACCGTGTGTTTTATGATAAGGTTTACAATTTGGCTACAGCACAAAAACCTTATAACGGAAATGACCATGAACATAATGAGGATGAATTTCAATCCTGTTCTTTTTCTGACGCAATGCACAACGATATCATGTTTGCTAACGCGGTAGCTTCAGCAACTGGAGCTTCAGATATGGAGTTGGAAAGGGTAAAAAAAGAATCGATGTTAGCGCTAATTATGCATGAAATCGGACATACTTTAGGCTTAAATCATAACATGAAAGCAAGTCAATTATTTTCTCCTGAACAACTTGCCGATGCCGAATTTATAAAAGGTAAATGTTTAACAGGCTCTGTTATGGATTATGCCACGCTTAATATTACTAAAGACCGTAGCAAACAAGGGCAGTATGCTGATGTTGCCGTTGGACCATACGATATTTGGGCTATTCAATATGGCTACACACCTTTTAAAACAGGAAAAGAACGTTACGATTTATTAAATGAATCGACAAAACCAGAACTTATCTTTGGAAATGATGCCGATGATATGCGTTCTCCTGGAAAGGCGATTGACCCGAGAGTGATGATTAACGACCAATCTAATGATGCTATAAGTTATTCTATTGACCGCATTGAATTGTGTGAAAACTTAATGCTTACTGCAAAAAGTAATTTTGTAAAAAATGACGAATCTTATCAAGAGCTTAGACGCGTTTATTATTTATTAAGCGACCAAAAATCTGGTGCTGCAGGTATAATTTCAAGATATATTGGAGGTGTTTACGTAGATCGTGCTATGGCAGGACAAGAAGGCGGAACTCAACCTTACACTCCTGTTAGTTACAACGATCAAAAAAGAGCCATGAAAGCTTTAAACGATTATGTGTTTGCTCCAGACGCATTTAATGCTCCAGCAGATTTATACAATTACTTAGCCATGCAACGTCGCGGCTTTAATTTTAGAACGCCTGAAGACCCTAAAATTCATACACAAATATTAACGTACCAAAAAAATGTATTAAATCATCTTTTACATCCAAATACATTACAGCGTATTTCTGATTCTGAATTATACGGAAATACTTATACTTTATCAGAGGTAATGAGCGATTTGAATAAGGCTATTTTTAAATCTGATATCTCTGGTAACGTAAATTCTTTTAGACAAAACCTACAGTTAGAATACACAAATATGCTTATTGACATCCTTACAGGAAAGCAAGCCAGTAAATATTCGAATAACGCTAAATCTATGGTGTTATATAACTTAAATAGCATTAAAAACTGGGCTTCACCATCTGGGGATTTAGCTTCAAAAGCGCATAAACAACATTTAAGAACATTAATAGATAATGCTTCTAAGGAAATAAAATAATTTGTTTTTTTATTAAAATTTCAAGCCATACTCTTCTGAGTATGGCTTTTTTACGTTAACGAGGTTCTTAAACTTATACCGTTTTGATCTAAGGAGAAATATTTGAAATAAAAAAAAGCCACTTCAGCGTTTGAAATAGCTTTTTGTTAAGCCGGACATGTTTCTTTTTAGGAACAACGAATTGTTTACTTTATGTTTCATGTGCTTATTTAAAGTTAAGCATTTTTTATACCAAAATCAAGAATACTCAGGAATTTTCCCCTTAACGTTATCAAAAAACCGATAAAATACTTTAAAATCTTCTTCAATATTATCGGTTGGATAAAAAGGTTCTGAAATTTTGTTTTGTTTATTTTCAAAATCTAAAGTAAACATGATAATGGGCACATTGGCTTTTTTCGCTATGTAGTAAAAACCTGTCCGCCAGTTTTCTACTTTTTTTCTTGTACCTTCAGGAGCTAAAGCAATTCTAAATTCTTCTTCATTATCAAATAATTTAGCAATAGCATCTACCTTATTTTCGTTTTCCTGACGGTTTATTGGTCGGCCACCAATAGCCTTTAAAAACCATCCTATAGGAAAGACAAACAATTCTTTTTTTCCAATAAAATTGCTCTTCATATTTACAACAGCTCGAAGCAAAACGCCTATATAGAAATCGTGCCAACTGGTGTGTGGTGCAGCTATAATAATCGCTTTTTTAACGGTATCCCGTGAAAAGGTTGTATTGCCAACAATTCGCCAACCTAATATTTTAAAATAAATTAGCTTAGCCAACCACTGCATATTACATTTTTTGATAAAGTTCCTTTAATTTAGCTCTTGTAATTACTTTTTTCCAATTTTTACCAATGGCATTCTCCCAAAGTGGTTCAAGGCCTAAAGAGACATCAATCATAATATCAAATTCTTCATCATTTAAATGTGCACAAATACCTTGTGGCAATTCAATACCATGCTGCGCTTTCATTTGTTTAAACAATGCTACGCCTTCTGGATAATAATCTTCTAATTGATCGAAAACAATACAGTTTCCTATACCGTGTTTTGTTCCTAATAAATAGGATAAACCGTAACTCATGGCGTGAGCTACACCAACTTGAGAGTAAGCAATACTCATACCGCCGTGCCACGATGCCATCATTAGTTTTTCTTGAGCTTCAGTATCTGTTATAGGATTACTGTGTTCTAAGAATATTTCTTTGCATAAATCAAAAGACTTTTCACCATAACTCTGACTAAACGCATTAAGATAAGAGCCTTTTAAAGATTCTACGCAATGAATATAACAATCCATGCCTGTGTAAAACCACTGCTCTTTTGGCACATCTTTGGTTAATTCGGAATCTAATATAACTTGATCGAAAGGTGTAAAATCTGAGTTTATGCCAAGTTTTTTATCGGGGCCCGTTAATACCGTTGTTCTAGAAACTTCTGCTCCTGTTCCAGAAATGGTAGGAATCCCAACATGATAAATCGCTGGGTTTTTAACCAAATCCCAACCTTGATAATCTTTAGCTTCACCTTCATTGGTAAGCATGATGGCTACTGCTTTTGCTAAATCCAACAAAGTTCCTCCTCCAATACCAATAATACCAGACGGACGTTCTTTTGTGTTTAAAATGATTTCTTCAACCAAGGCATCAACCTGCGAAGTTTTAGGTTCTTCTTTAGATGAAATGAATATAATTCTATCATCATAATACAATGAAATTCTAGATGTTAACCATGGATTATTTTTGAAAACATCGTCTACCAAAAAAATAAAAGGTGCATTAAGACCTAAGCGTTTTGGGGCTAAAACTTCATTTAATTGATTAAAACTACCTCTGCCAAAAATTACTCTTGGCACCATTGGAAAGTTCTTATAACTCATTTAACACATTTCTTTTTAGAATTATCAAAAATACTATTATTTTAAATTTTAAAGCTTCATTTATTACCTAAATATGGCTCTTATTTACCAGAAAACACTTTCAGTAAAAAACACTTTAACGTATATACTTATAAAGCTATTTGTTAGTATTTTAACTTAAAATTTGTTTTAGTAACCAAAACTAGGGGCTACTTTAAAATGTTTAAAATTTCAATTAACGACCCTATGGTTTTATAACTTTTGCCATTCGTTTCTTTTTCATCTACCTCTTCGTGAGCCCATGTGGTATGAAATGGCACATGTATGGCTTTGGCATTGATGTTAACCAAGGGTAATACATCCGATTTTAACGAATTTCCAATCATTAAAAACTCGGAAGGTTTTACATCTAAATGTTTTAATAATTTAGTGTAGTTAGACTCCTTTTTATCACTTAAAACTTCTATATGATGAAAATATGGCGTTAAACCAGATTTCTCCAATTTTCGTTCTTGATCCAATAAATCGCCTTTTGTAGCAAGAATTAAGCGGTATTTAGTTGATAAAGCTTTTAAAACATCTTCAACACCATCTAATAACTCAACAGGTTTGTTAAGCATGTCTTTGGCTATATTTAAAATAGCTTCGATAGTTTTTGGTGACACATTTTTATTAGATAATTCCAACGCACATTCAACCATAGATAAAGCAAAAGCCTTTACGCCATAACCGTATAAAGGTAAATTGCCAATTTCCATTTTAAAAAGCTCTTGGTCAATTTTATTAGGGGTTTCGTATTTAGACAACAGTTTTGAAAACTCCAATTCGGCTTCGCGAAAATAGGTTTCGTTAACCCATAAAGTATCATCGGCATCAAAACCTATTACTTTAATGTCTTTATAATCTACCATATTTTTTTAGCGCGTTCTAAATCTTCAGGCGTATCAATTTCTACACCTTCAACATCGGTTTCAACCATTTTAATACGCTTTCCGTACTCTAAATAGCGAATGCATTCAATCTTTTCAGAAGCTTCTAGAGGCAACATAGGTAGTTTGTAAAAATCTAAAATAGCCTCTTTTCTAAAAGCATAAACGCCTTTATGTTTAAAGTGTTTAGCTCCAGAATTTTTATCTCTTAAATAAGGAATCGGACTTCTAGAAAAATAAAGTGCAAAATTGAAATTATCAACAATTACCTTTACAGTATTAGGGTTGTTAATTTCTTCTTCATTAGTAATATGTACCATTAAAGAAGCCAAATCGATGCTTTTATCTGCATCATCTTTAAAAACCTCAATAAGTTTTTTCAAAGATTCTTTATCGGTAAAAGGCTCGTCGCCTTGAACATTAATAACAATATCGACATCCATAAATTCTACGGCTTCGGCAATTCTGTCGCTACCACAATCGTGTTCTTTTTTGCTCATCATGGCTTTTCCGCCGTTATCTACAATTTCATTGTAAATAATTGTGCTATCGGTAACCACAATAACATCATCAAACAAATTGGTAGCTACAGTAGCTTCGTAAGTACGCAGAATTACTGTTTTGCCCCCAAGATCTTGCATAAGTTTTCCTGGGAAACGTGATGCCGCATAACGCGCCGGAATCATTGAAATTATTTTCACACGTTTAAATTTATAGTGTTATTTTGAAATCCTATTTAAATTCAAAAATACTTAATTTTTATGCTTTTTTAAGCTTTCGCTCATTTAATTCTGATGTAGAAGTTATTCCTCGAAAAATTCATCTTTAAAACCAATAAGATATAATTTTTCTTTGGCTCTTGTTACCGCGGTATAAAGCCATCTTAAATAATCTTTGTCAATACCATTTGGTAAATAAGGCTGCTCTACAAAAACAGTATCCCATTGGCCACCTTGGGATTTATGACAGGTTATAGCATAAGAAAATTTAACCTGTAAAGCATTAAAATGTTTGTTGCCTTTTACTTTTAAAAACTTTTTATACTTGCTGGTTTCTGTTTCGAAATCCTTCATCACTTCTTGATATAGTCTGTTTGAATCTTCATAAGTTAATGAAGGGGTTTCAGCATCAATAGTATCTAGAAGTAGAACGGTTTCAAAAGGTGTCATTTTAGGATAATCAACCATTCTAACTTTAACTTCTGCAAAACGAAATCCGTAAAGTTCTTCCAATCTAAAGATTTCTAAAACTTCTATAATGTCGCCATTAGCAATAAATCCAGCTTCTGTGGTTGGTTTTACCCAAAAATAATTATTCTTAACGACCATCAAATAATCGCCAGCAGACAATTCATTTTCATTAAACAAAATACGACTTCTAATTTGCTGATTATACAAATTAGCACGCTTATTACTACGAACAATAATAGCGGTTTCTTCGTTACCTAATGCACTATACGAATCGTTTATAGCATCCATAATCTCGTAACCATCAACCAAACGAACAATGTCTTTATATGGTGCTAAATCAAATTTAAAAGCATCGAAAAAAGAACTAGATAGCGTTTCACGCAGTACAGTGGCATTGGCTAATATTCCAGAATCTTGATCTTGTCGCACCACTTCATCCAATTCCATTCGAGTCACTTCCTTATTATAGTTAAGACTTAGCGTATTTTCATCTAAAGCTGGACTAATATCCAATTTTACAGGCGGTAATTGCGCTGTATCTCCTATTAAAAGGAGTTTACATTGGTGACCAGAATACACGTATTGCATTAAATCGTCTAATAAAGAACCCATCTCAGAGAATTTAGACTCTGCAGGCGTATCTGGAATCATAGATGCTTCATCAACAATAAAAATGGTGTTTTTATGCTTATTTGGTTGTAAAACAAATTTTACGCCACCACCCTTTTCTTTTTTTGGAAAATATATTTTTTTATGAATGGTGAAGGCTTCTTTGCCTGAATAATTAGAAATAACCTTCGCTGCTCTACCCGTTGGCGCTAGTAATACAGCGCTTTTCTTGGCTTTCCACAAGTTTGTTACAATAGAACCTACAATAGTTGTTTTTCCCGTTCCGGCATAGCCTTTTAGCAAATAGAGCAAATTTGGCGACGGACTTAAAATAAATTCGGATAATTGCTGTAATACAATATTTTGTTTAAGGGTTGGTGTAAATGGAAACTGCTGTTTTATAAGGAGATAAAATTGGGAAGCATTCATGTAAGGGCGCTTGTAGGGAATTATTTTTTCAAAGATAGAAATGATTTTTACTCTCTTTGTTTTTACGGTTAAAAAAAAATTGTAGATTTGCTAATCTACAATTAAATAAACTTTTAATTAAAGAACACACTATGTTGAAATTTATTCTTATCACAGTCGCTGTGATACTAGTTGCAGTTGGCTTGATTAAGTTGGTTGACAAATCTAATTCTTCTAAACTTAAACCTTTTTTAACAATTTTATTGTGGATCGCTATAGGATTCTTCGGCTACCAAACTTACAATTCTGTATATGAGCCAATTAAATTTAACAAAGTAAAAAACAAGCGTTATGTTCAAGTAATTGAAAGCTTAAAAGATATTAGAGATGCAGAACTTGCACACAGACAAGTTACAGGAAAATTTACAGATAACTTTGATAAATTAATCCAATTTATCGACACCGCTAAATACACCATTACACAACGAAGAGATTCTACTATTTTAGATGTAGAGCAATCTAAATTATATGGTGTAGATACTTTTAAAGACATTTATGTAATTGATACTTTAGGATTTGTTCCTGTAAAAGACTCATTATTTAAATCGTCTAACAGATACAAAACAATGATGAATGTTCCTGTTGGAAAACCTGGTTCAAAATTTGAATTAAAAGCAGGTTTCATCGAGCAAAATAAAATTCAAATTCCTGTTTTCGAATCTTCTGTTAAAAAGAACGTTATTTTATTCGACCAAGACAATGATTTACTTGTTCAAGAAAACCAAGTAGTTTCTGTTGATGGTGTTAATGGAGACGCTTTAAAAGTAGGTTCTATGGATGAAGTTAAAACAAACGGAAACTGGCCAAAAACATATGGCGCAAACGAATAGTTTAAACAAACTACAAAATCTAGAATTGTCCATTCAACTAAGTTTGAGTGGACTTTCTTTTTGTGTACTAAATCGTAATTTTAATTCGGTTATACATTTACACGCTATTACCTTCGAAAAAAAACTAAATCCTTTACAGTTATTAGACCGTTTAAAGGCGCTTTTCGATACTAAAAAGGAATTATCGAAAGATTTCACTAAAGTATCTGTTATTCACGATAACGAGTTATCTACACTCGTTCCTCAGGCTTTTTTTAATGAAGATTGTCTAGCCGACTATTTAAAATTCAATACCAAAATATTAAAGTCCGATTATATTACTTTCGATACCATTTTTACAAACGAAAGTGTAAATGTTTACGTGCCCTACATAAACATTAATAATTTTATTTACGATAAGTTTGGTGCCTTTACTTTTAAACATGTTTCTACCGTTTTAATTGAACACATTTTACGTATTGAAAAAAACAGTGAAACCAATAAGGTTTATATCAATGTAAGTCAAGATCATTTTGAAATTGTTGTTACTGAAAATTCCAAATTAAAATTATATAACACCTTCACATACCACACCAAAGAAGACTTTATTTATTACATATTATTTACTGCCGAACAACTGAATTTAAACCCTGAAACTCTTAACTTAGTGTTTTTAGGCGATATTATTAAAGGTGACGACTTATATGAAATCGCTTATAAATATATTCGAAACATTACTTTTGGTAGCCGACAAGATGCTTTTAAATTTGAAAGCAAGCCTAAAACCAACCATTCAAACTTTACTTTAATAAACAATTTATAATGCGCATAATATCAGGATTATACAAGAGCAGAAAAATTATTGCACCAAAAAACCTACCTGTGCGTCCAACCACAGATATGGCTAAGGAATCCTTATTCAACATTATAAATAACTTATATTATTTCGATGATATTTCGGTTATCGATTTGTTTGCTGGTACAGGAAATATCAGTTACGAATTTGCTTCACGAGGCACCGAAGACATTACCTGCGTCGATCAGGATTTTGGCTGTATTAAATTTATAAACAAAACGGCCGAAGAATTCGATATGCCCATTCAAACCATTAAAAGTGATGTTTTTAAGTTTTTAGAATCTACATCACTACAGGCTAATCTTATTTTTGCAGATCCACCTTACGATTTCACTGTAGAACAATTCACGAAAATTCCAGATTTAATTTTCAAAAACAACCTTTTACTAGAAGGCGGTATACTTATCGTAGAGCATTCCAAACACACCGACCTATCAAATGTAAATAATTACGCATATTCTAAAAGTTACGGCGGTAATATGTTCAGTTTTTTCGAAATTGAATAGTTTTTGTATACTAATCTGCTTTTTTTCAGTACCTTAGTATTCTTCCTTAAGATAGTCCTAAATTCTATCATTTTAAACACCTAACTCTTGAGTCATTTCAGGTGTTACTTTTCATATCTATTTTTGGTATTTCAGTTGTTTACATACATGCATTAATCACAATATAATGCCCATTTATACGAAATAATTATTAGGTTAGTCACTAGTTATTAAATGATAAACCCTTCTTTAAACTTAATTAAAGAAGGGTTTATTGATGCTTAAGTAAATCTATAATCCGAATTCTGTTCTTCCTGAACTCGTTTCAGGATCTCCTGAAAAAGAACGGGAATACCTTATCATTTATCTGCGTGCATTGTTACCAATACACTTTAGCTGCCTACCCTCTAGCATCAAACGTGCCGCCTTCAAGCGCTAGTTTACATGGCATTGCACCACATAGAGTTTACCTGGTTTCACTACAGCATGACCTGTACATACTTTCTGTTGCACTTTTCCTAATCTCACGACTGGTGGTTATTAGCCACTATGTTGCACTATGGTGTTCGGACTTTCCTCCATTCATTTACATGAACAGCGATAAGGCAATCTACTTGCTGCAAAAATACAACACTCTAAATCCAATTTCCTAATTCAAATCATTAATTTTTTGGGCGCTTCCAAAAGGTCGGGCTTTCCGTTATATCTTTTTTTGCCGTAGGCGGCAGCAAAAAAAGGATGCCACTACAAACCCTAGCGCAGGTGTTTACCAATTCAATTTATATATCTGCTCATTTATTGACATCCTGCTTTCAATTTATGCTTCTACTAGTAAAACTCAAATCAAAGTTCATGAAACCATTTTACAGTTTATATTTGTTAATAACTCATCTTAATTTATGGGTTCAAAATTCTAATTTCTAAATTGAATTTTTAACTTTGTTATCTAAGTTTTTTCAATGGAACATTTTGTAGTATCGGCACGAAAATACAGACCACAAACGTTTAAAGACGTTGTTGGTCAGCAAGCTATTACAAATACTTTATTAAATGCTATTGAAAACAATCATTTAGCACAAGCCCTATTATTTACGGGGCCACGAGGCGTTGGTAAAACTACTTGCGCTCGTATTCTTGCTAAAATGATAAATAGTGACGGCAAGGAAACAGGCGATGAAGATTTTGCGTTTAATGTTTTCGAATTGGATGCCGCATCAAACAACTCGGTAGACGATATTAGAAGCTTAACCGATCAAGTTCGTATTCCGCCACAAGTTGGAAAATACAAGGTTTATATTATTGACGAGGTACACATGCTCTCGCAAGCGGCTTTTAACGCTTTTCTTAAAACTTTAGAGGAACCGCCAAAACACTGTATTTTTATTTTAGCGACAACTGAAAAACATAAAATTATTCCAACCATTTTATCGCGTTGTCAAATATTCGATTTTAAACGAATTACCGTTAAAGATGCCAAAGAATATTTAAAATATATTGCTGAAGAACAAGGCATTACTGCCGATGATGATGCATTGCATATAATCGCTCAAAAAGCAGATGGCGCCATGCGTGATGCGCTCTCAATTTTTGACCGAGTGGTGAGTTTTTCAGGAAAAAACTTAACGCGACAAGCCGTTACCGAAAATTTAAATGTGCTGGATTACGAAACGTATTTTACAAGCACCGATTTAATTTTAGAAAATAAAATCCCAGATTTATTGCTTCAATTTAATGAAACGCTTTCAAAAGGTTTTGATGGCCATCATTATATAGCAGGCTTAGCATCACATTTTAGAGATTTATTAGTCAGTAAAAACTCTGAAACTATTGAGCTTTTAGAAGTTGGCGATCAAACAAAAGCTAAATATCTCGAACAGGCTAAAAAAGCATCACAGGAATTTTTAATGCAAGGTATAAATCTTGCAAACGACTGCGATCTCAAATACAAAACCAGTAAAAATCAGCGACTTCTCGTTGAATTATGCCTTATGCAGCTTGCCTCTATCACTTTCGATGGAGAAAAAAAAAATAGCAAACATTACATAATTCCTGCCTCTTACTTTAAAAAGAAGGGCATCACTCCTATTCCTGTTCAGGTTCCTAAACAAATTGAAGCTGAAACAGAAAAGCAAGCGGTTTCAGAAAATGCTGTAGCGAAAAAGCCAGCTACTAACTTTCAAAACAACCAATCCCCTAAAATTGTTTTAAAACAAGATACCAAGCGGGCTTCAGGACTTTCACTTAGCAGTATTCGGGCGAAGAAAGAACACCAAATTAAACAAATGGAAGTGGTTGTTGATGAGGAAAACTTACCAACAGAAGCCTTTACCGAAGAAGCTTTTATAAAAGTTTGGAATACTTATATTGCTAAGTTAAGAAGTGATGGTAAACATAATTTAGCCTCTATTTTATCTATAGATACCCCTAAAGTAAAGGGAACAGTGGCGCATTTAGTGTTTCCAAATGCTACAAATAAAGTTGAAGTTGAGCGCCAACAATACGAACTTTTAAACTTTATTAGACAATCACTTAGCAATTATGATATTAGCTTAGACATAACCATAAATGAAGTTATGGAAAAGCAATACGCATACACATCCATAGAAAAATTTGAAAAACTAAAAGAGAAGAACCCTAATATTGATATTTTAAGAAAAACGTTCGATTTAGATGTTTAACCCTTTTTGTTTATCTGAAAAAATATAAAATATGCTCGGACTAAAATTACCAACAGACCCACGTTGGGTAAATATCGTAGAAAAAAACATTGAAGAAATTTTAACCGATCATGCTTTTTGTGAGCAAAAGGCAACAAGTACAGCTATTTCTTTAATTGTAAGTTTTCCAGAATATACCGATTTAGTTCAAGAAATGACTGCTTTAGTAAAAGAAGAGATCAGTCATTTTAAAATGGTTCATGATAAAATTATTGAACGTGGTTGGGTTCTAGGGCGCGACCGTCGTGATGATTATGTGCTACAACTGGTTAAATTTTTCCCTAAAGGCGGAAGCAGAACGACGCAGTTAGTACACCGTTTATTGTATGCCGCTTTAATTGAAGCACGTAGTTGCGAACGTTTCAGGCTGCTCTCTGAAGAATTAGAAGATAAGGAATTAGCAACATTTTACAGAAACCTAATGGTTAGCGAAGCCAATCATTATACTATGTTTTTAGGTTTTGCGAGACAGTATGGCGACAAAAAAGAAGTAGACACCAAATGGCAAGCCCTACTTGAATATGAAGCTGAAATTATGCGAGATTTAGGTACTTCAGAAACGATACACGGTTAGAATTTATAGCCAACACCTATTTGAAGGTTTCTGTTTTTAGCATTAAATCCTGAATTTTCTTCAAATACATTTCTTAATCCGTAAGTATACCTCATGTCTACAAAAATGGCATAATTAATTTCATAATCAACACCCACAACCCCTGAGTAGGCCATATTTACAGCATTATCGCCAACTTTATCAACTTTAAGACCTATTTGTGGTCCTAAACCAGCATGTAGCTTATTCATTAATCTGAATCTGAACAAGATTGGCATTTGAATATAATCAAATTGTAATTCTTCAACACTTGCACCTTCAGCTGAAAACTGCAATTCTGGAGCAACAGCAATACCTTTAGACAATCCTATATTGGCTAAAAAACCAATATAAACCCCAAGCCTATGGTCATTTTGATACGGAACATCACCTTCAAAATCTAAATTTGAAATATTAAAACCGCCTCTAACACCAAATTTAATGTCTGGTTTTACATAATGCTGATTATTTTGTATGGTGTCCTGTGAAAACCCTTTAAAAGTTAGTAAAAACAAAACAGGAAGTATAAATAGATGTTTCATAATGGTATAGGTTTAATGTGTTTGTATATAGATTGATACAAGATGGTCGTTTTATAATACTTTAAAATATTTTATTGAGAGAAAAGAGGAATTCTGAATGTAAAGTAATTTCATGCTTTAGTAGTATTTAAGCGATAGTTGGGGTATCGAAATATTATTAAAGCGAATATATATTATAAATATAAACCCATACAACAATAAAAGGTGAAGTGCAGAATTTTACTGTGTATTGCTTGAAACCGTATCGTAGTATATACTTTTAATGATACCATCTGCTAGTCCGATTTTTGGAACATATATGTTTTTGGCACCACTCCATTTCATAGCAGATAAATAGATTCTCATAGCAGGAATGATTACATCGGCTCTATCTTGGTTTAAATCTAATTCTGTAATACGTTCTTCGTAAGAATAAGTTTGAAGCATGTTGTAATACGAACTCATGTAAAAATAAGTTAACGGTTTTCCCATGGCTTTCCCTGAAATCTTAAAAATTTTATTAATATTTCCACCAGAGCCAATTACTGATATTTTATCGTATCCTAAAGCATTTGAAGAAATCCACTCGCGTAATTCTTGCCAGGCTTCATTTTTAACCATATCGTTAAGCAATCTTACGGTTCCTATTTTAAAAGATCTAGAAGCTACCGATTTTCCTTGATCGATTACGGTAAATTCCGTACTTCCACCACCTACATCAACATAAAGGTAGGTTTTGTTAGGGTCGATATATTTGTTTAAATCTGTTGCTGCAATTATTGCTGCTTCCTCTTCACCTTCAATAACATCGATGCTTATTCCAGATTGCTCGAAAACTAAATCTACGATTTTTTTTCCGTTAGCCGATTCTCGCATCGCAGAAGTTGCACAAGCTTTATATTTTACAACTTTATGAGATTGCATCAATAATTTAAAGGCCAACATGGTATCTAAAATACGCTGGGTATTTTCTTTAGAAATCTTATTCTTTACAAAAACATCTGCTCCTAAACGAATAGGCACCCTTACTAAAGAGTTTTTCTTAAACTGTACAGGACGCCCCTTTTGTTCAATAATATTAGAAATAAGTAATCGAACAGCGTTTGAACCAATATCGATGGCAGCATATTTTTTTATTGAAAGCATATTAGTTTTCTAATTTTTTAAGATAATAATCATAAATAGCATATTGAGATCTAATTTTCTCATTGTTATTTACACGATATTCATTTTCTTGAGAATCGTTTAATATGCGAGCTTTCACATTATCACTCCAACAAATATTAAACGTATCAATAATTTCTTGTTTAATGTCTTCATCATAAATAGGACAACTTACCTCTACTCTATTTTCAATGTTTCTTGTCATCCAATCGGCAGACGAAATGTATAATTTCGGATTACCATTATTCCCAAATATATAAATTCTAGAATGTTCTAAAAACTTATCTACTACGCTAATCACTTCAATATTTTCACTCATTCCTGGAATACCAGGAATTAAACAGCATAAACCTCTAACAATCATTTGAATTTTCACCCCGGCTCTACTAGCTTCATACAGTTTATCTACCATATCATAACTAGAAATACTATTCATTTTAAGACGAATAAGACCTTCTTTACCAAGACGAACATTTTCAATCTCTTTATCTATAAGCTTGAAAACTTCTTTTTTGGTATAATGAGGTGAAACAATAAGGTGCTTGTATTTATTTATTTTATAATTGGTTTCGAAGAAACTGAAAATTTTATCGACATCTTTTAAAATCTTTTGATTTGCTGTGAATAGCGTGTAATCTGTATAAATTTTAGCTGTAGATTCGTTAAAATTCCCTGTGCTTATAAACCCGTATCGGTTTATTTTTTTAGCTTCTTCACGCTCGATAACACACATTTTGCTATGCACTTTAAGTCCTGCAACTCCAAAAATAAGATTGACACCAACTTCTTCCATTTGCTTGGCGTAATTGATATTAGCTTGCTCGTCAAATCGTGCTCGTAATTCAATAGAAACCGTTACTGATTTCCCGTTAATTGCAGCATTAATTAGTGAACTTGCTATATGTGAAATTTCCGCTAGACGATAAATGGTAATTTTTATGGTTTTTACTTTAGGATCTAAAGCTGCTTCTCTTAAAAATTTCACCACATAAGAAAAGGTTTGATATGGAGCGTGCAGTAAATAGTCCTTTTTAGCAATAGCTTTAAAAATACTGGTTTGTAAGCTTAAGCCTTTTATAGGAAGCGGTTCTATTTTGTCGTATAATAAATCGGTTCTGCCTAAGCTCGGGAAGCCCATATAATCACGCCTGTTATGGTAACGCCCTCCAGGAATAACACTATCAGTTTCATCAATGCCCATTTTAGACATTAGGAATTGCAAAGTATCTTTATGAATGGTTTTATCGTAAACAAATCGAACAGGTTCACCAACTTCACGATGCTTGACACTATCGGAAATTTTATCAATAAAACTTTTGCTTAAATCACTTTCAAAATCTAATTCACCATCTCGAGTAATCTTAATCATATGAGCCGAAATACTCTTATAATCGAAAATATTAAAAATATCACTCAAACAGTGACGTAACAAATCGTCTACAGCAATTATATAAAACTTATCACCTTGCTTTGGAAGCACCACAAATCGGTTAACAGATTTTGGTATTTCTATTAAAGCAAATTGTTTTTTATCGCCAGGCATTAGCATTCTAACTGCCAAATAAGCACCACTATCTTTTAAGTTTGGTAACACAACTTCATCATTTAGAATAATGGTTACCAAAGCAGGACTAACTACTTTTAAGAAGTATTCTTTTATAAATTCATGTTGAGCGCCGTCAATTTGAGTCTCGTTGATAATATAGATATTCTCTTCCTTGAGTTTTTTTCCTATGGTTTGTAAAATATCTAAACTCTCACTTTGCTGAGTAATTACAATTTGCGTAATAATTTCCAGCAATTCTTTAGCCCTAATACCTCCTAGTTCGCTTTTAGCGCCTTTACCTGCTTCAACAATACGTTTTACAGTAGCGTAACGCACTTTAAAAAACTCATCTAGATTATTAGAAAATATACCTAAAAAACGTAACCTTTCAATTAGAGGGACAGCTTCATCTGCTGCTTCTTGTAAAACTCTTGCATTAAATTGTAGCCAACTTATTTCTCTATTTATATAACTATTATTTATTGAAGGGGCTAATTTGGTCATTCAGCAGTTTTTAATTATTTCATTAACAAATATATTGCATTTCACTTAAATATGGCTTAGGAAAACATTGCGTAATTATTAAAAATACGCGCTAATTGATAACAATTTAAGAATGTAACTTAGCCAAATATCATGCAGGTTTTATTTTAATTCTTTTGGAAAAACGGTTCTAATAGTGCGACCTTTTTCAATTTTATTCCATTGATTCGTATTAAATTCAATCTCTACAAAACCGCAAGTTGGCACATTATCTATAAATAAATCTCCGTAAGTATTTACAAAATCTGTAATGGCATGGTTATGTCCAAAAATCATGAGATTATTTACAATGTCATCACATGATTTAATAAAATCGATTAAATTATATCCAGCGAAGTCATACAAATCATAATTAAAGCTCACTAGATTAGAATTTATTTGAAGGTTTTCTATAAAAATTTCAGCAGTAGATTTTGCTCTTATAGCATCACTTGACGCTAATTTATCAATTTCTAGTTTTGAACCTATTAAGTGGTTTGAAACAAGATGGGCATCACTAAAGCCCCTTTCATTAAGAGGTCTTTCATGATCAATCACATCAAATTCCCATGATGATTTTGCGTGTCGTACTAATTTTAAATTCTTCATTATTAATTTTTTAAAAAACCATCAAATCATCCATTTCTTAAGATTATTGTTTTTTTTGATTTCTCCTAAAATCACAGCAAAATTATTAATAAAAGTATTAAAAACACATGAATATGCTTAATACAAAATCACTAAACGTTAAAAAACTTATTCTACCGATTAACTGTTTTTAACAAACTCTTAAACGAATATTTAAGTGATTTAACATTTTTTTTTGAACATCATCTAGCATATAACTTCATTTGTTACACCTACAAAACATAAGTGTATGACCCCAAACCGAACCAAAAACAAAAATTACAACATTGGCATACAGTGTCTTCCCTCTCTCGTTAACAAAAAACAATTATACCGTTTAATCTTAAATAGTTATTTCTATTAGTAAAATTTAGAAATGATTACATAGCATTAAACCGTGAATATATATTATAATTTTATTAGGTACAATATGAAAAATAATTACAATTGTATTTCGGTCTTAACTATAAAAAAAGCGTTAATTATCGCCTTTTTTGTAATGTTTCCTACGCTTATTTTCGCACAAACAAATGCACCATCAATTCGATCAGGTGTTACTTTTGGATGGTCTGACACACAAGGTGCAAATGATGATATTGCTGCCACCATTCAATCCATTACTGTTAACGGTACTGTGTATAATTCTTTTGTTGTTCCTACCGGTTATAGTTTAGATGTACTTGGAGTTCCTGGTGATAATGATAATAAAATCCGAAAAAATAACACCAGAGTAATTAACACATCTCTTAATCGCCCCCTTTGGAATGCAAGAGCACTAGAAGCGTTTCAGGATAAAAACTTAAACCACTATTTCACAGCTAATCGTAATGGTGATGATATTTGTAATGACTATAACTCAACTTCCTCGACTAGTACCATTGCTCAAAGACAATCTATACATTACGACCCAGCTATCCCATCAAACGCAGGTGGTTTATTGGGGGTAACAGAAAGAGGCGGAAATAACTGTTTTTATATTGAGGTTTATGGATACCCTAAAGGAACAAATGGAGGCACTGAAGTAAAACTTGGCAGCACTTTTGTAAGGAATCTTCCTAATAGACAAGACTATGAAAGTTGCGATTCAAACATTATTGCTCCTGTTGATGAAACAGACTACTGGAAATCTGATCGATGTAATGATAATGGACAATCTATTGCTATTGCATTATATTACTTAGACGAATTGGCTGAGACAGGCTCCTTAATAACAAGAATTGAATTTGTGGGAGCAACAGCAGATCATGGTGATGGAAAGTTCTTTCTGATTCAAAAATATGCAGTAGACCAACAGCCTATAGAATGTTTAGGTAATATATATAATGGCGATTTAAAAGAGCAAAACAGTGCTCCTGCAAAAACTAAATATGAATTAATATCAGGACCAGATGTAGCTGGAGCCCAACCATTTGAATTTCACCCTGATGGCACCTATACTTATTACCCTACCAATGGCTTTATGGGCGAAGTTAACTTTACATATAAATTATGCCTTGTTCATCCAAATGATAAAGTCTGTGAAGAAGGCACTGTAAAGCTAAATTATGTTGCACTCCCACCAGAACCGAAATACGCCATTACTTGTAATAGTGCAGATAATTTTACACTTGAAATTACAGAACCTGTTTCAAGCAACGCTGGAGAATATGAATATTCAATTGATAATGGCGTAACCTATCAATCTTCAACTACATTTTCAAATTTACCAGAAGGCTCTTATTCCTTAAAAGTAAAAAGCGGACTTACAAGTTGTGAAAAAACCAATGCAACAAATCCAGTTATCTTAACTAATCTTGGCTTATCAGGTATTGCTACAGGTATAACTTGCTCTGCCGATACTACGGCTAGTATAGATATAACCGTAACAGGAGGTGCTACACCTTATTCTTTTATGTGGAGTAATTCCGCAACCACGGAGGATTTATCAAATATTGGAAAAGGAACTTATACTGTTACTGTAACCGATGCTAATGGTTGTACTATTTCCGATTCATTTACTGTAGATGGTGATGATGAAACAGCTCCAACTATAACAAGTCCTGCTAACGAAACCATTGAAGGCTGCGGAACCGATGCGCTTGCCGCTGCTGGACATTTAGCATGCAGCACAACAGCTGTGGACATCACCTTAGCGCAATTACAAGCCGCTTTTGATGGAACCGGAACTGCTTCGGATAATACAGGAGGTAAAGGAATTAAAAATATTAGTTATAAAGATACCGAATCTGGAACCTGCCCTATAATTGTAACAAGAACTTATACGGTAATTGATAACTGCGATAACACGTCGTCTAGTGCTCATACCATAACTATAGATGATACTACTCCCCCTTCAGGAACTGCACCAACAGGAGTTGTAGATGCCGATGTTTGTTATAATGATGCTCAAACAAATTACCCTTTTGTGGCTAACACTATAGCTTCAAATTATACCGATAGTTGTACAAACCCAGTAACAGTAAACCTTACAAATACAGCCTTAACAGGTGATGATTGTGCATGGACACTTATTTATACATACGAAGTTGTAGATGATTGTGATAACAAACTAGAAAATCAAACAATTACACATACAGGAAAAGATCAAACTAAACCAGTAATTGATAATTCTAGTTTAAGTAATATTGTGATTGATTGTGGTAAAGACGACCCAAGCAAATTAACCAATTGGTTGGCTTCACATGCAGGAGCTACTGCAACAGATAATTGTAGTACGATAACTTGGACTAACAATTATGGTGGAGATACAAGTACACAATGTTTAGCTGCACAACCTATTTCTGTTATATTTACTGCTACTGATAGCTGTGGAAACAAAACTGATATTACAGCAACTTATACCATTCAAGATGTTACTCCTCCTAATATTACAACAGCAGCAGCAAACAAAACAGTAGCATGTGATGGTTCTGGAAATACTAACGAACTAAATAATTGGTTAACAACCAACGGTGGTGCTCAAGCAACCGATGAATGTTCTACAATTAAATGGACCAACAATTATGCGTCAATTTCTGATGGTTGTGCTGAGACAGGTTCTGTTTCTGTTACATTTACCGCAACGGATGCTTGTGGAAATTCTGAAAACACCACTGCGACTTTCACAATCGAAGACAAAACAAATCCTACATGGACGGTTGAACCAACTGATGCCACTGTAGAATGTGATGCTTCAAACTCAACTACTGCATTTAACGCATGGTTAGGTTCATTTAGTGGTACAGATACTTGCGGAACAGCAACGGTAACTCACAACAGCAACGGTCTGTCTGATCTTTGTGGTTCTACAGGAACTGAAGCCGTTACTTTCACGCTCGAAGATGAATGTGGAAATAAAATCACTAAAGATGCTACTTTCACAATTGAAGACAAAACAAATCCTACATGGACGGTTGAACCAGCTGATGCTACTGTAGAATGTGATGCTTCAGATCCTACTACTGCTTTTAACGCATGGTTAAGTTCTTTTAGCGGTACAGATACTTGTGGCACCGCAACTGTAACTCACAACAGCAACGGTCTGTCTGATCTTTGTGGCTCTACAGGAACAGAAACCGTTACTTTCACGCTTGAAGATGAATGTGGAAATAAAATCAATAAAGATGCTACTTTCACAATCGAAGACAAAACAAAACCTACGTGGACGGTTGAACCAACTGATGCTATTGTAGAATGTGATGCTTCAGATACAACTACTGCTTTTAACGCATGGTTAAGTTCTTTTAGCGGAACAGATACTTGCGGAACGGCAACGGTAACTCACAACAGCAACGGTCTGTCTGATCTTTGTGGTTCTACAGGAACAGAAACCGTTACTTTCACACTTGAAGATGAATGTGGAAATAAAATCACTAAAGATGCTACTTTCACAATCGAAGACAAAACAAATCCTACATGGACGGTTGAACCAACTGATGCTACTGTAGAATGTGATGCTTCAAATCCAACTACTGCTTTTAACGCATGGTTAAGTTCATTTAGCGGAACAGACAATTGCGGAACGGCAACGGTAACTCACAACAGCAATGGTCTGTCTGATCTTTGTGGTTCTACAGGAACAGAAACCGTTACTTTTACTCTTGAAGATGAATGTGGAAATAAAATCACTAAAGAGGCTACTTTCACTATTGAAGACACCACCGCTCCTATTATAGACAATACAAACATCGCAGATATAGAAATTATCTGTGGATCAGGAGACACGCAAAAACAATTAACCGATTGGTTAAATTCAAATGCAGGAGCAACAGCAACAGATAGTTGTAGTTCAATAAAATGGAGCAATGATTACGATGGTGATAACCGAGTAAAATGTAAACTAGAAAAAGGAATTAGGGTTAATTTTACAGCTGAAGATGAATGTGGTAACACAAGCGTAACATCTGCTCTTTTTCACATAAAAGATGATATTGCACCAACTATTACAAAACAAGCTACTAGTTTAACTGTAGAATGTGATGGTTCTGGAAATATTGCTGACTTGAATGCTTGGTTAACCTCTAATGCTGGTGCCACAGTTACTGAAGATTGTTCGGTAATAGTATGGTCAAATAATTACACATCACTTTCAGATGATTGTGGAGAAACAGGTTCGGCTACAGTCACTTTTACTGCAACCGATTCTTGTGGCAATTATACCGAAACAACAGCTACTTTCACAATAGAAGATACTTTAGCGCCAAATGCGCCAAGCACTCCTGCCGATGTTGCTTACCAATGTTTAAGTGATGTGCCTGCACCAAGCAATTTAACAGCAAATGACAATTGCAGCGGAACTATAACTGCTCTAGGTGTAGATAGTGTCGATAATAGCAATCCTTGTAAAGTTCTAATAACAAGAACCTGGACCTTTACTGATGATTGCAATAATGCAACGTCAATTGCCCAAACTATTACTGTTGAAGATACAGCTCCTCCTGTTTTGGATCTTCCGGTAAATGTTTCTGCGCAATGTAGTGATGATTTAAGTCCGATTTCATTTGGTACAGCAACGGCTACCGATAATTGCGATCCTAATCCGGTGATAACTTTTAACGATGTAAGAACCGATGGTGCTTGTTCTGGAACTTATAGTATAACACGTACTTGGACAGCTACAGATAGTTGTGGAAATACTGTTTCAGCAAATCAAATCATTTCAACTTCAGACACCACAGCACCTGTATTTGATCAAACTAGTTTACCTGCTGATGTTGTAGTTGAATGTGATGGAATTCCAGCTGCTGAAACATTAACCGCTTCTGATAATTGTGGATCTGCTACAGTTACTGTTGATGAATTAAGAATTGATGGCAACTGTCCTTCAAATTACATTTTAAAACGTACTTATACTGCGACCGACGATTGCGGAATAACCAATACGCATGTTCAAACCATTACCGTACAGGATACCACTGCGCCTACCTTTGTAGATAGCCTACCTGCTACGACTCTAATTGTTGAATGTGATGCTGTACCTACCGCTGAAACATTAACTGCTACAGATATCTGTGGATCGGCTACTGTTTCCGTTAACGACACCAGAACTAATGGAAACTGTGCTAATAACTATACTCTAACTAGAACTTGGACAGCTGTAGATGAGTGTGGATTAACTACAACACATACACAAATAATTACGGTACAAGATACCACCGCACCTCAGTTTGTTGAAACACTACCAAGAGACGTTACAGTAGAATGTGATAATATTCCGGTTCCAGCAATTATAACGGCTACAGATAATTGTGGAGATGCAAAAGTTACAAGTGTAGATGTTAGAACAAACGGAACTTGTATTAACAATTATACCATTACTAGAACTTGGACTGCTGTAGATGAGTGTGGATTAACAGCTACTCATACGCAATTAATTACCGTTGAAGACACAACTGCTCCTGTACCTTCAACTTCATTTGAAACGGTTTTAGATGTAAGTTGTACAGATATTCCTGAGGCACCTAATATGACCTTTGCTGATAACTGCTCTTCAAATATTACAGTTGATTTTAATGAAACCAATTCCTTTGATGAAAACAATTTTGTTGATTATGAAATTATAAGAACTTGGTTGGTTACCGATGAATGTAATAACTCAGAAACCTATACCCAAACACTTAATGTGACATTAGATGAAATATATACAGAAATTGTTGCACCAGATACTTGTTTTCAAGATGGTATTGTAGATCTGCAAGCATTAATCTCAGAAGACCTTAACACTAAAGGCACCTGGGAAATTGTTGAAGGTACTTCTGCTGCAACACTTAACGGAAATCTTTTCGATCCAACTATTATTAAAATGAGTGAAGAATTCCTTCCTGGAAGCGGAGGGATTAATTACCGATTCAGATACACTACAACAAATAATGGCTGTATAAGTGTTTCAGAAATTGTTATGAACCTTCATGCAGACTGTATTGTACTTCCATGTGGTGAAAATGATATTCAAATTTCAACAGCTATTACACCTAACGGTGATGGTTACAACGACACTTTTGATATTAAAGGCATTGATTTATGTGGGTTTGTTGCTGAGGTTAAAGTGTTTAACAGATGGGGTGCACTAGTTTACGAATCAAACAATTATACGCTTGGTAGTATAGAAACTTCTGGAGCAAAAGGAGACTGGGATGGCTCTGCTCCTAGTTCATCTATAGGATCTAAGGGTAAATTACCAACAGGAACATACTATTACATCATTAACTTAAAAAATAGCGGATTAAGTCCATTGACTGGCCCTGTTTATATAGGAACCAAATAAAACCTAACCTATGAAATTTTTTAAACATAACATATTAGCCATAGCGTTGTTAAGTTGCGCATACGGATTTGCACAACAAGCACCGCAATTCACACAATATATGTACAATACAATCTCTATTAACCCTGCCTATGCAGGAAGTCGAGATGCTTTAAGTATTGTTGGGTTACACAGAAGCCAATGGGTAGGATTTAAAGGTGGACCAATTACACAAACACTTTCTATTCATTCACCTCTAAGAAATGACAGAATTGGATTGGGTTTATCATTCATTAAAGACGATTTAGGGCCTCAGAATTTCACCTATGTGTATGGCGATTTTTCATATTCTATTCCAACAGGCCGTAATGGTAATCTAGCCTTTGGTATTACCGCTGGTTTTACTCAATTTAGTTTCGATTCTAGTTTCCGATTAGATGGCGATAACCCCAACGACCCGCTTATTTATGGTACCGAAGACCGATGGGCGCCAAATATAGGAGCAGGTGTTTATTGGAGTACCGATAGGTTTTACTTTGGTTTATCAACACCTAGAATTTTAAATAACGATTCACATACTGAAAATGGTTATGAGGCTTTAGAGCGCATTAGTTACTATTTTACTGGTGGTGTGGTACTTGATTTAAGTGAGAGATTTAAATTTAAGCCAGCCTTTTTAATTAAGGCCACTAATGGTGCGCCAGTTTCATATGATTTAACAGCAAATTTTTTATATAACGAAAAGTTTTGGATAGGTGGTTCCTACAGAATTAATAGAGAAACTGCAGCCATAGGTGGAATTGTAGATTTTCAAATATCAAGACAATTACGAATTGGATATGCTTATGAAAAACCCATATCTGAAATTGCTCGATACACAACAGGAACACACGAACTTTTACTCATGTACGAATTTAAATTCATGAGTACTAAATTAAAATCACCTCGTTATTTCTAACACTTATTTTTATGAAAAATAAAAGTTACATCTTAGTTTTTATCGCTTTAACAATTAGTTTTTCAGTGTTTGCTCAACAAGGAAAACAGAAACGCGCGGATACCTTATTCAATAAATTTTCTTTTGTAAAAGCATCAAAAGTTTATCAAGACCTGATTAAGAACAATTATAATAAAGATTATGCAACTCGAAAATTGGCCGATTGTTATGCGCTTTTAAGAGATCCTAGAAATGCTTCTAGGTATTATAAAAGCGTTGTAGAACAAAAAAATGTTCCGATTGAGTATTATTATAAATACGCGCAATCGCTTCGAGGCATGAAAAAATATAAAGAATCCGAACAATGGCTTCAACGTTATAAAGACTCTGGCGGTGTAGTAAATAAGAACGATTTTACTAAAGAAGCTAACTTTATAAGCAGTGTATTTGGTGCGAAACAGCAATACTTTTTAGATAAAGTTAGGTTTAACTCAAAATACAGCGACTTTGGTGCATTTGAGTTTAACGGGAAAGTTTATTTCGCTTCTTCTAGAGATGAAGGTGTGGCTACAAAACGACTTTATGGATGGAACGAACAACCTTTTCTAGATGTTTATGTTGCCGATGCTGGAACCAGAAAAAATGTTGATTATTCTGCAAAAGTTCCAGGAGATGTTAATTCCATTTATCATGATGGCCCTGTAACCATTACAAAAGATGGTAAAACCATGTACTTTTCTAGAAATAACTTTACTGAAGGTGTTGAAAGAAAAGATAATAAAGGGATGACCAACATGAAATTATACAGAGCGCATTTGGTTGATGGTTTATGGACTAATATTGAAGATTTATCAATTAATAGTGATGATTACTCAACACAACACGCTGCATTAAATAACGATGACACTAAATTGTATTTCACTTCAGACAGGCCAGGAACTTATGGAGGTTCAGATATTTGGGTGGTAGATATTAACCCTGATGGAAGTTTAACTAATGTTCAAAACTTAGGAAATGTTGTTAATACAGAAAACGCTGAAGGCTTTCCGTTTATCAACAAAGAAGATGTATTATTCTTCTCTTCCGATGGTCATGTTGGCTTGGGCTTAATGGATATTTTTGCCGCTATTAAAGGTGAAGAAGAAGGCTCGATTGCCGATGTTATTAATTTAGGGATTCCTGTAAATTCAAATGCCGATGATTTTGCTTTTACCATGAACCCAAATGGTATTACAGGATATTTTGCATCTAACAGACGTGGTGGTCGTGGTAGTGATGATATTTATGCTTTTCATAGAGAACCTGTTCTGCATGTAGAGGGTGTCGTTTCAGATGCGATTAACTCCAACCCTATTCCTAATGCTAAAATTACTTTGTTTGATTCAAACGGTAAAGAAATTGCCTTTATGGAAACCGATGAAAACGGTTATTATCAAATAAATATCGACAGAAATAACGATTATAAAATTGTAGCCAGTCAAGATAAATATATTATTGATTATCGCAATTTCACCTCTAAAAACATTCAAACAGAACTTGTTAATATTAAAGCAAACTTATTGCTAAACCCGGTACATAATGTTGTAAAACTTGCGGAACTTAATACCATTTATTTCGATTTCAACAAGCATAATATTAGAGAAGATGCGGCTTTAGAATTAGACAAAATTGTGGATTTAATGACTAATGATTACCCTGAAATGATTATTAGAATTGAGTCACATACCGATTCGCGTGGTGCCTTAAGTTATAACGACAAACTATCAATTGACAGAGCAAATTCCACTTACGATTATTTAATATCAAAAGGTATTGATCCTGCAAGAATTACAGCGCATGAAGGCTTTGGTGAACGCAGATTAACCAACGGATGTGAAAGTGGTGAAGATTGCGAAGAAGCAGATCATCAATTAAACAGACGTACTCAATTTATTGTTGTTAAAATGGAATAATAATAATAATAAGAGGCTGTCTGAAAAGTAAACTTGATAAATTTATTTAATTAACTTTTCAGACAGCTTCATTTTAAAAGTTTATTCAAATTAAAACCCATGACATTAAAAAACTATATCACAGTAGGTGCCACATTACTCGCTAGTTTGTGTATTATGGGGTAAAATAGCTTTTCAGAAAAAGACAGTTTTAAAGGTCATAACAACGGTTTTAGCACAAAGCAAGAATTTCAAATAAAACCAGTTGCATTTAACTCTAAATTTAGTGACTTTGGCGCTTACGAATACAATGGTAAAATTTATTTCACGTCTTCTAGAGATAAAGGTGTTATGGTAAAACATTTGAATCCCCCTAGCAACCAACCATTTTTAGATATTTATGTTATCGATAAAAACAACTTTGACAGTTTAAACATAAATTATAAATATAAAATAAAAGGTGATGTTAACTCTTTTTTTCATGATGGTCCATTAACACTGAGTAAAGATGGAAAAACCATGTACTTTTCTCGAACAGATTTTATTAAAAACAGTTTAGGCAAAGACGAAAGTGGTATTTCCAATCTTAAAATTTATAAAGCATCTTTAATTAAAAATAAGTGGAAAAATATTGAGGAACTTCCTTTTAATAATAACTCTTTTTCTAACACGCATCCCGCTTTAAATGAAGATGATTCTAAGTTGTATTTTTCATCGGACAGACCTGGTGGACATGGGGAATCTGATATTTATTATGTTGATATCTATGAAGAAGGATCCTTTGGAGCGCCTATAAACCTGGGTGATAAAGTAAATACTAAAAAGGAAGACAATTTTCCTTTTGTCAATAATAAAGGGGTTTTGTATTTTTCTTCAAATGGTCATGAAGGCTTCGGGATTTTAGATATTTTTTCAACAGTTTCAAACCAGGATAAAACAATTACAAACGTTATAAATTTGGGAGAGTCTATAAATTCTGGCAACGATGATTTTTCATTTTTTATGAATAAGGACGGCGTGACAGGTTATTTTGCTTCAAATAGAACAAATGGTGTAGGTAGCGATGATATTTACGCTTTTAGTCGCATAAAAAAAGTAACTCTTCAAGGCACAATTTATAATGAAATAGACAACACTGTTATCTCTGATGCACTTTTAACATTAAAGAATACTCAAGGTGAAGAAATTGCATCTTTTTCTTCAGATTCTGAAGGACATTATAATATAAACGTCAACAGAGATTCTGAATATATTGTTACTGTTACGAAAAACGGATACATCAGCTCCTCTACCCCTATAAATTCAAAAGATATTGACGAGACAATCGATGATATCGTTGCAGATTTTTCATTACAACCTATGGATAGTTCAGCGGAAGCTAAAAACGTTAGCACCATTGAGTTGACACCAATATATTTCAAACTTAATAGTGCTAAGATTTCTGAACAATATTCACATGAATTAACAGAAATTGTTGATTTAATGCTGAACAAATATCCTGAAGCTAAAATTAAAATTGCCTCCTATTGTGATTCAAGAGGAGCTTCAAATTACAACCAACTCTTATCTGAAAAAAGAGCTGCAGCGAGTTATAAGTGTTTAATATCAAAAGGGATAGATGCTAACAGAATCATAGAACACAAAGGATTTGGAGAACAAAATTTACTAAATCAATGTGATGGAAGTGTAAATTGTACAGAAAAAGAACACCAAATAAATAGACGCACCAATTTTAGTTTGATAGTGAAAAAGTAAAAGCATAAAAAAACCATCAATTGTAAGTTACTTTTGATGGTTTACAGTTTCTATTAGATTTATTTTTTAATGAAGATATTTGTGAAAAACCAACGTCCTTGGTCATTTTTTTCAGCAGACAAATCGAAATTTGTAAAATCACCTTCAAGATTTGCTTTATGTCCTTCACTATTTAACCAAGCATTTACAACACCTTCAGCGGTACTAAAACCATAAGCCACATTTTCTGATACTTTTTGAGCACCGGCATAGGATTTTAAATAATTGCTACGTGTAAAAAAATGATCGTGAGATACCACATTGTTTCCAACCATATAATCAGTATGTGTATAAGCAACCGATTTTATTAAATCCATGACTTCTAAAGTATTTAATCCCAAAGAAGCTCTATGGGCATTAATTAAATCTAGGACTTCAATTTCTATGACTTTTGTTTCAGTAGGAACTATATTAATTTCAATGGCATCTGATTCATTTTCAATACTATCCGTAGAACAGGAAAATAATAAAAAAGAAACTAACAACGCCATGAATAGCGATTTGGGAAGCAACTTCATGGATTAGTAAATTTAGTTTTACTAAAATAGTAGTCTTTCCTAAAGTTCCAAGTTATTTCATGTTAAATTTGTGTTTTTTATCGGTGTTTTATGTTTTTAATCGATAAACGGTAAGTAAAAACTACAAATTTAATCCGTTTAACGATAAATTAAGGAGATAGTCGGTCGATTTTCCAATCGAAATCTTCTTGAAGTTTATAGCGAATTCGGTCATGTAATCGATTAGGTCGGCCTTGCCAAAATTCAATTTCAACGGGTTTAACAATATAACCGCCCCAATGTTGAGGTCTTATAATTTCTTTACCTTCATAAACATTTTCAAGCTCTTTAAGTTTATCTTCAAGAAATTGTCTGTTTTTAACCACATCACTTTGGTTGGACACTAACGCCCCTATTTGGCTACCTCTTGGTCGAGATTCAAAATAGCCATCGCTTAAATTAGCAGCAATCTTTTCAACTTTACCTTTTATTATAACTTGGCGCTCTGCTCCATTCCAAAAAAAGGAAAGACAAACATTTGGGTTCGCTTCTATAGCTTTACCTTTTTCACTATTATAATTGGTGTAAAATATAAAGCCTTCATAGGTGTATTTTTTTAGAAGCACAACACGGTTTTTAGGATAACCATCTAGCCCTAAGGTTGATACCGTCATCGCATTAGTTTCATCCTGTGTAAAATAAGTATCCACTTCATGAAACCATTTTTGAAACAATTCAATAGGATTTTCTGGGACTTGACTTAAAAGTAACTCGCCTTTTTCGTAGGACTTCCTATAATTGCTTAAATCTTTTTCCATAAGTTAAAATTAACAAAAAAATATATTTTTTAACTAAAATATTGAGCGAAACATAACTAAATTTGCAGTCCCTAAGTAACTATTATGAAATTCGAAAATTCCCCTCTAAGCGAATCGTTTAGCTATCATAAACTTGAAATGCCTTTTGGCGATTTTTTTTTATGTGAAAACTTCATCATAGCCGAAATACACACAGGTGTACATTTCGATTGGCAAAAAATTGGTATGGCCGCTAAAGAGATTATTGCCCATTATGGTCTTGACTCTAAAGTTGGATATATTTCCAATCGTGTAAATTCTTATTCTGTCGATCCTCAAGATTGGGCTAATATTAGTAACAATAGCAATCAATTAATCGGAACTGCTATTGTTTATTATAACCACATGACTGAATTAAATGCGCAATTAGAAAAGCGATTTGCAACAGCCTTAAATATGCATACCTGTTATTCTTTGGAAGAAGCTATTGATTGGGTTAACAACTTAAAAATAGCTCTTTAAAACTCGAAGGTTTTTCCGTCTTTCGCTAATTCAACATTTTCGAAAACAGTTTTTGCTTCATTTTTAAAAACTTGAATGTTGTCGTATCGCGTTGAATAATGCCCAAGAATTAATGTACCAACCTGGGCTTGTTGGGCTATATGAGCAGCTTGTTTTGCTGTAGAATGCTTGGTTTTGGTTGCTAAATTTGCATGTTTATCTAAAAAAGTAGATTCATGATATAACACATCTACGTGTTTAATTAAAGGTACAATATCCTCTTTATACATGGTATCGCTACAAAAGGCATAACTTTTAGGTTTAGGTCCTGCTTTTGTTACACTTTCGTTTTTTATAAGAATACCGTCTTCATTTTCTACATCGAAACCTTGAGTTAATTTACGGTAATAGGCCACATTTATATTTGCTTCTTCAGCAGCATAAACATTCAATTTCCTATCGCCTTCTTTTTCTTTAAAAAGATAGCCATTGGTATAAATTCTATGATTTAATGGAATAGTATGTACTTCTACTTTATCGTCTTCAAAAATTAATTCCGATTCGCTAGAGGTTAATTCATGAAAATACAGATTATAATTTGTCCATGAATCGGCTAATTTCATTTGAAGCACCACAATCTCTTTAATGCCTTTGGGACCATAAATGTGTAAATCAGTTTCGCGGGTAAGCAATCTAAATGTTGAAATAAGCCCCACCAAACCAAAAAAATGATCGCCGTGTAAATGCGATATAAAAATATGCTTTATTCTATTGAATTTAATTTTATGTTTGCGCAACTCAACCTGTGTACCTTCACCACAATCGATTAAAAACATGTGGTTATTTATTTCTAATACTTGTGAAGTGGTGTTGTTTAAAGTTCGTGGTGTTGCACTATAACAGCCTAAAATTGATAATTTCATTTAATCCCTGTTAATTTGTATCATGCCATAACGTTAAGGAGATTTAAATAAAACTCAAACGACAAATACGTTATGTAAATGTTTAAAATCCTAAATCGCGTTCCATATCTTCCATTTCAATTAGGTCGTATGCCTCTTGAAGTGTTGGAACCACAACGATTTCTTCGGGAACAACATCTAAATCAATTTTATTAGTAACCACTACAAAGGATTGTTTTGTGCCTCTGTGGGTTTTTGAAAGTTCTAAAAACTCAACAATATCTGCTTTACCAAAAGCTCCTAATGTATTTAAGGCAACAATAATATTGTTGTTTTTAAATTTCGGGTATAGCGCTTGTATTTTTTTAACTAATTCTATAATCGTAGCTTTTTCTTGCGTGATTATTGAAGTATTTCCGTTTTGGTCTAAAATCATAATCTACTGTTTTATTTTTGATGCTAATAAATATATAACGGCCATTCTAACGGCAACGCCATTCTGAACCTGATCTAGTATAATAGACTGTTTAGAGTCGGCCACATCACTGGTAATCTCTACTCCTCTATTTATTGGTCCAGGGTGCATAATTGTAATTTCTTTATCTAAAGAATCGAGTAAGTTTTTATCAACGCCGTATTGCTGGGTATATTCTCTTGTAGATGGAAAATAACTAATATCCATTCGTTCGTTTTGAACACGGAGCATATTTGCTACATCGCACCAATTCAAGGCTTTACGTAAATTTGTTTCAACTTTTACTCCAAGTTTGTCAATGTATTTTGGAATTAATGTTTTTGGTCCACAAACCATAACTTGAGCGCCTTGTAATTGTAAAGCAAATATGTTTGAAAGCGCTACACGACTGTGTAAAATATCACCAACAATAACCACTTTTTTTCCTTTAACATCACCTAATTTTTCACGTATTGAATAAGAATCTAATAAGGCTTGAGTAGGATGTTCATGAGCACCGTCTCCTGCATTTACAATGCTTGCATTAACGTGTTTGGAAAGAAATACGCCGGCTCCAGGATTGGGATGACGCATAACCACCATATCTACTTTCATAGACAAAATGTTATTTACTGTATCTATTAAAGTTTCACCTTTTTTAACCGAAGATTGTCCTGAAGAAAAATTAATCACATCGGCCGATAAACGTTTTTCGGCAAGCTCGAAAGATAATTTTGTTCTTGTAGAATTTTCAAAAAATAAATTGGCAATGGTAATATCACGTAAAGAAGGCACCTTTTTAATAGGTCTGTTAATCACTTCTTTAAAATGATCGGCTGTTTCAAAAATAAGTTGGATATCTTGTTTGTTAAGATATTTAATTCCTAATAAGTGATTGACACTTAATTCGCTCATTATACTAGTTAAAAGTTAAAAGCTAAAAGTTAAAAATGACTTAAGGCAGTCAACATTAACTAAAACCTTTGTTGTTTATATTATTTTTCAATTAAGTAAACAGCATCTTCATGATCATGTTCCTTCCAGTTTACTTTTACTTTTTCATTGTTAATCACATCAACCTGACGCCCTCTATAATCTGGTTGAATAGGTAAATGCCTGCTAAAACGTCTGTCTATAAGGGTTAAGAGTTCTATTTCGTTAGGCCTTCCAAAGGATTGAATGGCTGTTAAAGCTGCTCGAATGCTTCTTCCTGTATATAAAACATCATCGACAAAAACGATATTTTTATCTTCAACTAAAAAATTAATTTTTGTGGTATTCGCTTCTAAGGGCTTCTCACCTCTTCTAAAATCATCCCTAAAAAAAGTGATGTCTAAATGACCTAATTTTATGTTTTTAACCTTGTAATCGTCTGTCAAAATTTTAGCCAATCTATCAGCTAAAAATACACCACGTGGCTGTAAACCAATAAGTACGGTGTTAGAAAAATCGTTATGTTTTTCAATAAGTTGACAAGCCAAACGGTGAAGAATGATGTTTACCTCTTTTTCGTTAAGTAAAACTTTCTGACTCATATACTATGCAAAACCTAAATTGAATAACAAATGTACAGCAAAAAATTAGAAGTTGAAACCATTAACACTAAACTTTAATTGGCTTTTCTTTTCCTGAAGCCTATTGCAATTGTAAGATCTAAATGTTTTTTATTTATGAAGAGCTATATTACATCTATTTAGGACAGATTAAAATTACGTAAGACGGTTTTTATTTGTTCTGCAATCTTAATTCTACTCTAATTTTTCAATAACCTTTAATTATTTCTTGTATAAAGGAATTCTTTTAGCTAAATATTTTAAAGTAATTTTATATGCATCTTGAGTGTTCCAAAAGGACGTATGCTCTTGACTATAAATATTAACCCCTTTATCATTGAATATATTCATTGTCATAGAAGTCGCATAATTCTGAGTATTGGTTGATATAGAAGACCCATAAGATAGGCTTTTTCCATTATCTAAAGGGTTTCCTATTAAATGCCCACTCCTATCAACATAAGGTTTTTCGTTTCTATTGCTTTTTTTGGTTTCAGAATAAATATTTATACTTCTAATCAAGATTAAAACTATAGTTAGCGAGGAATTTTGGCCTCATCTAATTCAACATCTTTACGTCAGTTACGGGTTAAATTAGCGATTATTTTCGGTTAAACACAAGCGTTAGCAATTCCGCGTGGATTCGGATGTAGTCGAATCCGCCGTAATTGCGGTTATACATTGTGCCTGTTGCACAAGTTAAGAAAAAAGCTTTAATGAGGTTGTATAAAAAAGCGTGATTTCTTATCTTTATATATGCAGGGAAAAAAGACTTATCAAGAGAAGCTATTCAATCATTTTAGGCTTAGCGACCGGGTGCCAGAAGCCAATTTCTATCGTCGTCTTCACACAGCTATAGACCTTAATTTTCTATACAAAACAACTCAGAATTTCTATGGGTCGAGCGGTCAAAAGAGTATCGATCCTATCGTTTTTTTTAAGTTTTGTTTGGTGGGCTATTTAGAGAATATTACAAGCGATCGTAAACTTATTGCCCATTGTAGTATGCGCTTAGATATCTTGTATTTTTTAGGGTATGACATCGACGAAGAATTGCCATGGCATTCTACCATTAGCCGTACACGGCAATTATTTCCAGAAGCCATTTTTGAATCTGTTTTTACCAAAGTTTTTGAACTATGTGTGTCGGTAGGTATGGTCGCAGGTTATACTCAAACTATCGATTCTGCACCTGTAAAAGCCAATGCTTCCATGGATACATTAGAACTTAAAGTTCCTGAAGAAGATTTAGAGAATCACCTTCGCCAAGTTCGTAACATTAGCAATCGAGACAAGAATAAACCTTTAAGACAATCTAAAGAAAATAAAGCAGACAAAGATCAACAAACCTTATCGGCTTCTAACAATGAATTACAAGCCGTAATACGAAATGGGCAAAGGATCAAGATGCTCGTCCAGGAGCAGGTGCTAAAGGCAGTCGCTACACCAGTAATAAAACCCATTACAGTCCAACCGATCCCGATGCGCGTATTAGTGTAAAACCAGGTAAGGCAAGAAAACTAAATTATCATAGTCAGCTTACAGTAGATACCGCAAACCATGTGATAAGCGATATAAAAGCATACCATGCAGATGGTAAAGACAGTCAACATCTTCCCGATATCGTGAGACGTGTAAAACAACGGCTTTGGAAATCAGAACTCGTTTGGGAAAATTGTGTCGCCGACACGGGTTATAGTAGCGGAGAGAATTATGCTTTTCTAGAAGCTATAGGTTTAAAAAGTTTTATACCCGCGCATGGAACTTATAAAGGAGGTCCTGATGGATTTACCTATCACGAAAAAGAGGATTATTATACCTGCTCTCAAGGAAAGATAATCCCATTTAAGAAGGTGTTTATTGAAAAAAAGAATCACACGAAAAAGAAGGAATATCGTGGTTCAAAACAGTTGTGTTTAGATTGTCCCATTCGCACAGCATGTCTAGGTAAATCAGCACAGGAAAAGAAGTTTACTGTTACCTATTATCGAGAAGAATACCAGCGTAATATAACCCGAGTAAATAGTAGTCAAGGGCGTTATATGAAAGGAAAACGGCAAAGCACCGTCGAACCCGTATTTGGAACCCTGACACAGTTTATGGGCTTAAACAAGGTAAATACCATTGGTATAAAACAGGCTAATAAATGCATGCAACTTTCTGCTATTGCTTACAATCTCAAAAAATATATGAAATTTATAGAAAAACGCACTAAAAGTGTTGCTGGAGCACTTGCTCTTTATTTTTGTATCAAAAACACCTTATATAAAGTTATAAACACCCTTTTTAGCCCTTTTAAAATAGCTAAAATTTTAAGTGTATAAAAAAAAACCGCCTTTAAAGACGGTTTTTAATTATAGTGCTACTATTTATTTGGGGCTTGTGCAACGATTACCGTTGTTGTAAGTAGTTTTTTATTCAAATTCAAATTAGATATAAAATTATCAAAGTCAAAATTATAAAGATGATTGCAATAGTTATCAGTTCCTTTTTTCTTTCCGATTTTGCTTTTTTTCGAATGTCATTTTTTACTTTCTCCAATTCAGTTTCTGATAGTTTTGGGAAATTATATTCAGGTTTTGAATCAGAACTTTTATAGCTTGACAAATTTCTGTCATTCCTTGCTTGCCTTTTTTGGTTTCGTTCTATTTTTCTTGCTAATGTTGCTTTAAACTGTGATAAACTTCCGTCTGCCATTTTATTGTAGTTTTTTCATTCCGCAAGATTTGATTTTGCTATCCTTTTTTTTACGTTATTCAAATCGAATTCGCTTTCCCAAATATCCACTTTGCTATTTTCCACGTAATAGTTCTCAATGAATAAATCAGCAAATTGGTCAGCATTTAATTCAGTTCCGTCATTTTTTGCGATTTCAGAATTCCGCAACCATAAGTCCTTAATTGCAATTTCAATGGTATCTGATAAATTCAGTACTTTTTTTATTGTTTTTTTCCAGTCATTAAAGTCAGTCGAAAAAACATTATCAAGATTAATATTTCTAATCAATTCGCTTTTTTCAGTCGGTAGTTCTTTTAAAGTATCCAATATGAAAGCTTTAAAAAACACATTGATATTCATATCAGTTTTTGGTGGTTCAGGTTTCTTTTTCCAACTAAAAAGTTTCATTGATTACGTTTTTCTTAAATTACTTACAACGTCCCTGTATATGAAACGTAGCGTTTAAAAAGACGATATCGTTTCGGATTATACACGAGCCAAATTTTTTTAATTTTCTTTTTATCTTTAATTTACTAAAAGCCAAATTAAAAAATTTGGCGGTTTTTACAAATACACAAAAACCTCTCGGAAAGCCTGTAAAAGCTATGTTTTATATACTATGTTGTACGCAGTATTTTTACCCTTTCTTCCATTGAATAATTCATTTCATCCTCAAGTTTTGGTCTTAAAGAATTATAAATAAAATCAGGAATCATAGGGCTTAAAAGTCTGTTATTATATATTCTATCTTGAATATTTCTCAAGTGTTCTTTAGCAATATTATCATTAATATTAGTTTTTGATAATGTCGATTCAATCAGGTTTCTCAAATGATTTAGGTTATCAATTGATTCTGTATTTGAATTGATTTCTTTGTAAGCAAACATAAAAACTGGAATTGATGGCAGTATAACCTCAATAAGAAAACCTTGTAAACTTAAATCGTTCATAAGAGCGATTACTAAAAGAATAGTAAAAGTTATTGAGCTAATTAAGTAAACTAAATATTTATAGCGTTTGCGTACTGAAAAGTCATATGTAATATTCGTACGTTGACAAAGTAAACTTGCAACGTTAGTATCAACTTTTTTTATAGCTAAAGAATACCAATTAGTAACTTTTTCAACAATCTTTTGATTTTCTTTATGCTTTAAAGAATATCGTCTAATAATCTCTCTGTCTATAAGAACTAAATTTAATGTCTCATTTACTGGGATGTCAAGCACTTTAGTATCAAAAGTTTCCTTTATCGATGCTGCAATTTTTTTTAATCTATCAATAGTACTTTCTAAAATCTTTTCTCCAACTGCTGCGATAATTGTGTACAAAACAAATATATAGCTTGCTTCATCAATGAAGGTTGGATTTGTTTTAATTACCAAAGAAATAATAATTGGAAGTGGTACTGAAATAAAAATTAATAAACCTTGATAATTCTTGGCTATTGAATAGACCCTTTTTTGAGCAAGCAATTCATTAATATGAATATCCTTGTTTTGCTTTTTTAATATTTTTTTTCCTTTATTAGCCATATGTTGGGAAGTTTGCTCCGAAAATTTCTCCCCAAAGATTAATTGATTTTTTTTGGTCTTTCTCTGTTATTTCAGCATAGACAGCCTGTTTTGCTTTTTCATATGCCCAATCTGCTTTTCTTGAAATCGCTTCTTTTTCTGCAAATGAATATGTGTTCATATCTCCTTGAAATCCTTTTGGGTCATAAACAGAATTTAGGATTGCAGAAATTAAATAGTAAAAAAAATCTCTTACATTAATGTCATTATAATCGTTTAATTCTGCTCTTGAATTCACAAAATTTATTACAATATTTTCAAAAAGATAAGATGAGATAGTATGGGTTGAGTTTCTCCTATTCCAATATTTCAATGTTCTAACAAGTTGTAAAACAAGGGTTTTATTGTCTTGATTAGCAGTTGTAATTCTATTTTGGTCAATTCTTGGGTCAGTTGGTTTCCAATTGCCATTACCATCAGGAATTAAATAAATGTCAGTATCTGTTTTGAAGCAAGGAACAATATCGAACACCCATTCGTAAGATGATAAATTTAGTGTTGCTGCTTCTCCACGACTATTAATTTCGGCTGACTTGTATTGTTCAATAGTAGATAGTGAATTTTTGAATTTATTGACAACTCTTCTTGAATTCAAAACATCGGAATCGGATAAATATTTTAATCTGTAACCAGCATTTGGTGTATGAATGGTGTATTCATTTCCATATTTAGAATAATATGCTCCATTGGCACCCAAACAGAACATTAAATCAACATCGTCTAATTCGCGGATTTTTGTTCTTCTTTCAAAAGAGCCATAATTAATGTGCCAACCATCATATTTATAAGGGAAATTTAGGTCGTCTTTATTTTCAAGTCCGTTTAATTGCCCATATAACCAATTTCTACTGGCTCTTGCCTTATCTGTTCTGTCCTTCAATAAATTCACATAATCTTTATTGAAGGTGCTGAAAGCTGAATTTACTGATGTCGCCATTTAGTTTAGTTATATATTTCTTCAAGGCTTAAGGCTATTGATGAAATTAAATTAATTCTGATATTCAATATGTTATAATCAGATTCGAATTCATTTTTCCAATAAAGATGCCAATTATTATTGACTGTCAAAATGTCAAAAAAATGTTAAAAGTGTCAGTGGGATATGTCTCGTCCTAAAATATGGCTACAGTTAAAAAATGAATTTAAGCAGCTAAATTATAAACCATATTAGGTGTTTTGAAGTCTAAAGATAAGTGTAATCTTATTTCGTTATATAAATTAATTGCATTTTTTGTTGCTCTCTTAGCATGCGCCATACTATCAAAGGTTTGATCAAGATAAAACTCATTTTTGAGTATGCCGTTAACGCGTTCAGCCATAGCGTTTTCGTAACAATGATTTTCTTCAGTCATGCTAATGCCTATTTTTTTTCTTTTAAGTATTTGTGTGTACACATTACTGCAATACTGAATTCCTCTGTCTGAGTGATGTATGAGTCCTTTAACGTTTTTAGCTTGGTATAGCGCTTTATTAAGTGCTCTTACGCAGCCATTTAACTCCAGGCTGTCACTGAGGTCATAACCAACGATTTTACGAGAATACATATCCGTTATAAGGGCTAAATAACAGAAGCCTTTTATGGTTCTGATGTATGTGATATCACTTATCCAGACTTGATTAGGTTCTGTAACTTCTAGGTCTTTAATGATGTTTTTGTACTTGTAGAATCTGTGCAATGAATTGGTGGTTCTAGTACTGTATTTTTTTCTAAGTGTGAGCATATTGTGTTTTCTAAGGATGTTAAATAAAGTGTCTCTACCTATTTTTAAGTTAGCATTAGTAAACTCTAGGTCTAATGATTTTAAAAGTTTCCTAACGCCTTCTCTAGGAAGGGATTTGCGTCTTTGCTTTACTATTTCGACAACCTTTTGTTCAATCTGTAAACGCTTTTCCTCTCTACGTTTGAATTTGTAGTAGGCATCGCGTTTAACCCCGAAAGATTCTGTAATGGTGTCTAAAGATGCAAATCCCTCAGACTTATCTCTAGCTTTAATTAAGGCTTGATATTTAGCTTTTTTTTTAATTCAAGGATGGATTTGTAGCCCAGCTGTTCCGCAGCTACCTCAAGGTATGATTCATCCACAAGGGCGTCCATATCCTTTTTTAAAAGTAGTTTTTTAAGCTGTTCAATTTCCTTTTGAAGCTCTTTAATACGTGTAATTTCATCTTTAGTTTTCACAGTTACTCTTGTGTTCATAAGGTCTTTACGGTTATACTTTTTAACCCATTCATTAATGGTTGTAGGGGCAATACCGTATGCCTTACCTAATTGATACTTGTTTAGTTTTCCAGTAGTAAGTTCGTCTAAAATTTTCAGTTTAAAGGGTTCTGAATACCGTCTGATTACTTTGTCGTTTTTATACATAATGTTTAAAATTATGTAGCCTTTATTCAGGACGGGTCAATATTACTGGCAACGGTCTCGTATAACCGTCAGTTACGGGTTTATATGCGTTAATTTTCGGTTAAGTACTGACGCTCGCAATTCCGAATGGATTCGGACGTAGTCGAATCCGCCGTAATTGCGGTTATACATTGTTGTAAAACGTTTTTTATTCATCTACAACTCCAATAAATTTTAAATATTCAATTTCGGTATCATAGATTTCGAGTAAGTTTTCTTTTGTTAAGTCAACTTTTTCTTGATTCAGAGCATATTCCGCAAGTTCATTAACATCTAATTCAACATTTGGTTCAGTTTCGTTTTCAGAATTCGGATTCTCGGAAATCAGTCCAATATTATTCATATAGTTTTCTTCCGCAATTAATGCGTCACGAATTAAATTCAAGTCAGATGCTTTTTTGTTCAGTTTTAATGCGATAAAACAAGTTGCTTCGTTTAAATCATAGATTTGTTTTCCAACATTATTCTCATTTACAGAACAAATTGATTCATTTATTAAAACTGGTTTTTCAGATGAGCCATAATTATCAGCTTTCTTGCCCATAGCAGTTCCTATAAAAATCATAACTCCGATTAATATTAAACTCCCAATTCCGAGAATAACTAATAATATGTCCAGTACTTTCTTCAAATGTTTTACAACGGTTTCGTGTATGATTTGTGGCGTGATTCTGCACCAAATTTAGTTAATAAAAACGGAATAGAAAATCCGCAAGGGTTTTCGTAAGCAAACTAAAACAAGCCATGAATTATACACGTTGTTCTACGCAGTTTTATTTATTATTTAAATTTCAGTTGTAATTAATAATGATGTTTATCTTAAATTTTTAATAATATCTGCTTTTCAATCCGCAATATTCGTCCGCAACGTTATGACATAAAGTTATTCAACCAAAACTTTGGATTTCAAAAATGGTTATCGTCAAAAACTGAATTTTGGAAAACTTTTTAAAGCAATTTTTCCGCAACATTTAACGGTTCTGTTTTTAAGCTAAAACTTTTCGTGAAGCTCAATTTTCGATGTAAAAAAATGAATTTTGACAAATCCTTAAATTCAACATTTTCCGCACGTTTTGAAAATCCGTTTGAGTGATAAATTCCGCGTAATTTTATGAAAATCAGTTGTTTTTAAAATCAGTTTTATTAATCTTAAAAATCGAAAAACTCTAAATGAAGCATCAAATAATATTGATTTGGCAAATTGCGTAGAACGTGTTTGTATATGGTTTGTTGCGTGGTTTAAGCACTAAATATAGCAAATAAAAACCGAATAGAAAATCCGCGAAAATTTTCGTAAGTAGGCTAGAACTAGCAATAAATTATATACGGTGTTGCCATTAGTTTTTTCTTGGTGTTATATTCATTTCTTTTTCGGTTTTTGCCTTAAAAACATCAATTAAATCACTCCAAAAAATAATTAATTTCATTAGGAAGTTCGAAAAATCTGAAATAGTTTTCACACTTATAGGTTTATCAATGTTCTTTAAATTTTCAAAATATATTATAAAGTCTTCATCATAATGAGCTCCAGCTTTATTTCGGAAAGTAGAAATTAGATTTTCGTATTTATGCTCTTTTTTTAACTTTCGTAAGTTTTTATTTATTGTTAAGTATTCAGATTCTAACTCAGGGAAATCTGAATTAATTAGATATCTTATCTTTTTTTGATGTTTTCCAAAAGTCTTTATCGATTCGTAAATAACTACAAATCCACTTTTCAGATAAAATTTTCTTTCCCAATTCGTTTCACAATCTATAAGACCTCTTAAAGATGATGCAATATCTAAAAAACAAGAAGTAAAAAAACACACAATTTTAAGATGTTTTTTTATTTCCGCAATACTATTTTCTGCGGTTTGAGTATTTCCTTTTAGTCCTCCTTTTTCTATTAAATCTAATAAGCTATAAGCCTCGTTTAATTGACTTTGATAGTGTTTTATATGAAATAGAATTTCCTCTCTATTGTTCAATTTTTTTCTGGTTTACGAATTTTTTTTTAAATTAATGGCAACGGTCTCGTGTATGATTTGTGGCGTGATTCAGCAACGAATTTAATAAATAAAAACCGAATAGAATATTCCGCAGGAATATTCGTAAGTAAGCTTGAACTAGCCATTAATTATACACATTGTTGTGCTTTCGTTGCTTTTTTATCCGCAATATTCAGCTATTATTAATTTCCGAAAATTTCAAATTTAAGATCTGATAATATTAAAATGCACAAATTATCTTTTTGCGTTTCGCTATAATCCCACTCCCCTTTTCACGCTTCTACTTTCTTTTTAAGTCCGCAATATTTGTCAAATAATATTTCATTTGAAAACTTTGAATAAAATCCGAAAAATTGTGTTTTAATTGAGCTTTCTTTTATTTCCGCAACATCATTTTTCGTTTCCATAAATCTCAAAAGTGAAAAATCCTCAATATTTCTCAATTGAATCTATAAACAATATAACTTGTTAAAAATATCCGCAAACTTGCTAAAAGTCAGAAGCTGTTTTGTGATATTTTAATGTCAAAATTTTTATAATATTTGGATTCATTTTTTCCGCGTCTGAGTGAGCTCAGCAATGAAGCACAACGGTTTCGTGTATGATTTGTGGCGTGATTCTGCACCAAATTTAGTAAATAAAAACGAATAGAATATTCCGCAGGAATATTCGTAAGTAAGCTTGAACTAGCCATGAATTATACACGTTGTTGGCAACAGGCTTTTATTTATTCAACTAATTTCAATTCAGTTCGTTTTGTCTTTTTTAGTTTCTCTATTTCTAAATCAGTTAAATTCCAATTGTAGATCCGATTATTGACTTCACTTAAATTTCCAAATTCTGATATAATTTTCTTTTGTTCTGAATTTGATAAATGTGATTTATTCAAATAGTTTATTGGATATAAATTCTTTATTGTTCCGTTTAAAATATTGATTTTAGTTGAAGTCCAAATGTGGTCTTTTTCAAAAATTTTGACTGAAGTTGAAAATAACCCTTTCTTAATTTTTCTTTCAGTCCCAGAGTCATAATTCGAGTCTAATTTTGTTGTATATCCATAATCAAAATCTAATTCGTTTATTAAAACTCTATTCAATTCTAAAATTGAATCTTTATCACAATATTTTGTGCTTATTTGAAGACAAAAGTCAATTGTTCCTTTTTCAGGTTTTTCATTTAAACTCAGCATTTGATTGCTGATAGAAAAATATGTCTTTGTATTTTCAGAATCGAAATCGACAAAGCAATAAACCACTTCTTTATTAGATTTTAATACTTTTTCGAATCCGCTTTTGGTTTTATAAAATGATTGATAATTAATATCAAAAGCTTTTGCTTTAAGTTCAGTTAATTGTTCAATTCGGTCAATACACAAAAGAATATTAGATTCCATTTCAAACGTTTCTGCTGAAATTTGGTCAGTCAGTTTGAATAGCTTGATTATCCAATTTTCTGTTAGATTTTTGTTTAGGAAGTTCATTTTTCAGCTTGTTGCCAACGGTCTCGTGTATGATTAGTGGCGTGATTTAGCATGGAAGTTAACAAATAAAAACCGAATAGAATATTCCGCAGGAATATTCGTAAGTAAGCTCGAACTAGCCATTAATTATACACCTTGTTAGCAGCTGCCTTTTCCTTTATTCCGCCAACATTATTTCGTTAAAATTAATGTCAAATTCTTGTTCTAAATATTCTATTGTTTTCGGTTGACCTTGCAAAGAAGCCTTGATTAATTGAGAGGAAAAAAGTCCGTTGTTAGATTTCCATTTTCCGTATTTTCTGTCAACACTTTTAATCCACTCAATTCTTACTGGAAATTCCGAGTTCTAGTTGTCACAATTGTTATAAATATCCAAAGTTTTTAAATCAAGCGTGTTTAATAATTTTCCGTCAATTTTAAAATCATTTACTCTAACTGCTTGTTCTTTTACTCGTCCAATTCCAACATAACCTTTTCCTTTTAAATATGCAGCAACAATGTCACCTTGCATTAATGTTCGGATTGGGTCGCTGTATTTTCTGTCTTGACCTGCTGATAAAAACCCATATTTTCTACAATCGTCCCAATGTCTATGGTCGCCTTCTCCGACATTTACGTAATAAAGTCCATTTTTAAAATCAAAATGAGCTAAATCAAGATGCATAGTGTCATGAGGTCGAAATTTCTCAGCAAAATGTCCTGACGATTGATTGGTCAAGTTTTTTCCTAATTTCTAAATTAATGTTTTTTCTATCAAAAAAGCCTCTCTTTCGGTCAGTTCTTTGGCAATCACTTTTATTATCGGTCTCAAACCAGCTTTTTGGATTACTTTAATCCGTTTTGATTTTTCGGAATCCGAGTTGTCTTTCAGATGAGCATCTTTTCGGTTTCCTTTTCCTTTACCGTAGTAAAATTCCTCAAAATTTCTTGGATCAATATAGACGTAAACGTAATATTCGGCTGTTTTTTCTTTCAATCTCAATGTTTCTTTAGGTTGCTGCTAACGTGTTTGTATATGGTTTGTTGCGTGGTTTAAGCACCTAATTTAGCAAATAAAAACCGAATAGAAAATCCGCGAGGATTTTCGTAAGTAGGCTAGAACTAGCAATAAATTATATACGGTGTTGTAAAACGTTTTTATATTGTCTTTTCTATTAGTTTTTTTATAAAAAATTCAG
>NZ_JACLAF010000008.1 GCF_015355625.1 Tamlana sp. I1 | reverse complement strand
CTAAACTATTTTATTAATAGAAGTACAAATGCTTCTGCAGAATCCTTTAATGCCAAAATTAAAGCTTTTAGAACGCAGTTCAGAGGCGTGAGAAACGTAAAATTCTTCCTCTATAGATTAACTACTAATTTTGCTTAATTCTAAAATCCCACAACTTTTGCTCTTGATCCCTATCCAACCCCAAACAAACGTTAATATTTTTACTAACATATTCAAAAGTTAAATTTTGCGTATTGGTAATGCAGAAAAATGTAGAAGAATAAGGTAAGAATGCATCGAGCTCAATAATCTTCTCGATATGCTTCTCTAATGAAGGCTTATCGTAAGATTTAAAGATTTCTTTATATGTTTCCTGAATGCTACTGCTTATCATTTGTTGAGAGTTTTAAACAATGCTCTTGTAAACTACAATAAAAAAATGAAAAAGGAACATATTTAAAAGCAAAAAACCTGATGAATTATCATCAGGTTTTTAATTTCTGTGGGCGCGAAGGGATTCGAACCCCTGACCCCTTGGGTGTAAACCAAGTGCTCTGAACCAACTGAGCTACGCGCCCTTCTTGTAAGGAGCTGCAAATATAAACTAGTTTTTCACATTGCAAAAGCTTTTTTTAAAAAAATTTTAAATTATTTCTGCTACAACAAAAGTACTTCCGCCTATATAGATAAAATCAGTCGCGGTAGCATGATTTAAGGCCGATTTATATGCTTCATTTACAGAATTATAAGCCTCTCCTTTCAAACCAAACGCATTTAATGTCTGTTTTAAAATAATTTCATCCATGCCACGAGGAATATCTGGTTTGCAAAAATAATATTTTGCTTTTTTAGGTAATAAATGAACAATAGCCCCCAAATCTTTATCATTAACCACTCCGAAAACTAGATGTAGGTCGTCAAAACTTTCTTTAGCCAATTGCTTCATCACATCGGTTAATCCAGCTTCATTGTGTCCTGTGTCGCAAACTACCTTTGGATTATGTCCTAAAACTTGCCATCTACCTAATAACCCAGTATTTTTAACAACATGCGCTAAACCTGTTTTTAAATCTGTTTCAGAAATTACAAAGCCTTTTTCTCGAAGTTCATTCACAGCTTGAGTGACCGTTTTTATATTTTTTGATTGATAGCTGCCAATTAAATCAGAAGTATAAACTTCTTTGACTTGTTGATCGGCAAAAACAATTTTTGAATGATTCTTCTTGGCTAATTCGATAAAAACTGGCGTAGTTTCAGCCTGTGTTTCACCTATAACTACAGGTACATGAGGTTTTATAATACCACCTTTTTCAAAAGCAATAGCATCTAGAGTATTTCCTAAAAACTGTGTATGATCGAGACCTATGTTGGTAATAACCGAAACTTCGGGCGTAATAATATTTGTAGAATCTAATCTACCTCCCATGCCGACTTCAACAACGGCGATATCAACTTTTTGTTCTGAAAAATACTCAAAAGCCATACCAACAGTCATTTCAAAAAAAGACAAGGTATTAGCTTCAAAAAACGGTTTATTTTTAGCTATAAAATCAATTACAAAGGCTTTAGAAACTTCCTTCCCGTTAATTTTAATACGCTCTCTAAAATCCTTTAAATGCGGCGATGTATATAAGCCCACTTTATAGCCAGCTTCTTGTAAAATAGAAGCTAACATATGACTTGTAGAACCTTTTCCGTTTGTTCCTGCTACATGAATGGATTTAAAGTGATTTTCGGGAGAATTTAAATGCTTTGCTAATTTAACGGTGTTCGATAAATCTTTTTTGAAAGCTGTTGCACCTTGCTTTTGATACATAGGAAGTTGAGAAAACATCCAGTCTAGCGTATCGTTATAAGTCATTTTATTCACTTATTTGAAAATTGACACTCACAAAGCCTATTTGACGTGTAGGCGCTTTTGGATCTGCCTTCCATTTATGAGACATTGCAATTTTTTTTGCAGGTTCTAATAAACAGGGTGCTGTATTTGTGGTGCCTTTGTAACCTGGAGTAGCTTCAATAACATTTCCGTTTTGGTTCACAACAATCTGAACTACAACCATTCCAGACTCGTTGCAATCTTGTTTTACCATTTTAAAAGAAGCTTTGCCTCGCCCATTCAAGCCATAGCCTACACCGCCACTTCCAGAACCTTGTCCGCCAAAATAACTAGAAGCATAAGGATTACCATCTAACTGGCCTTTATCCCCTGCTTTGTTATCATTGCCTTCTCCTCCAGTTTCAGAACCTTCAGATTTTTTAACGCCACCAATTAAGGCATCCAGTTTTTTCTTCTTTTCGTCTTGCTCACGCTTTTCTTTAGCTTTTTTTTCGGCTTCAGCCTTAGCTTTAGCATCGGCAATAGCTTTCTCTTTGGCTTTAGCATCTGCTTCAGCCTTCGCCTTCGCTTCAGCTTCTTTTTGCTTTTTTATGGCAATGGCTTCCGAATTATCTTCAGTAAGCACCTCTTCTTTATTTTCTGATGGTTTTGCAGGAGCTGGCTCAGCTTCCGAGACATCGGGCTGCGGTGGTTCTTCAATTTCTTTCGGCTCTGATTTTATAGGTTTTAAAGGTTGAACATCACCTTTCCCTACATTAGAATCACCAAAATTTACAGCCACGCCATACTCTTCTGGTGGATCCATATACTTTGTACCAACCACAAATAAAAGCAGCAATATAATAACGGAAATTAATGCCGTTAGTTTTGCTGAATTCCGTTCGTGACTAGTTTCTAAGTATTTCATTTTTAATTAGGCTTAACCGCTAAAATAACCTTGAATTTATTTCTATTGGCAATATCCATGACCTTAACCACATTTTCTACGGGCACAGATTTTTCGGCACGTAAAACAATGGTTGGTTTTTCTTCGGTGGATAAAAGCGCTAATAATTCGTTTTCTAAAACGCTCTCTCCAACACGTTTTTGATCAATATAATACGTTAAGTCTTTTTTTATGCTAACTGCTATAGACTTCTTGTTTTCAGTTTTCCCACTGGCTTTTGGCAATAAAATATCGATGGCGTTTGTGGTTACTAAAGTAGAAGCAATCATAAAAAATATAAGAAGCAAGAAAACAATATCCGTCATAGACGACATATTGAATTCGGGTGTTACTTTATTTCTTCCTCTAAAGTTCATACTAAGTAGGTTCGTTTAAGTGATCTAAAAACTCTAAAGAGTGTGCTTCCATTTGATACACTACTTTATCGGTTTTTACTACCAAATGGTTGTAGGTTATGTAAGCCACAATACCTACTATTAAACCCGCTACAGTAGTTGTCATGGCCGTATATAAACCGCTCGCTAAAACATCCATTTGAATGCTTCCACCTGCGTTTGCTAATTCGAAAATAGCAAGAATCATCCCTACTACCGTTCCTAAGAAACCAATCATTGGCGCAGCTCCAGAAATAGTTGCCAACACACTTACATTTTTCTCTAATCCGTAGATTTCTAAACGCCCAGCGTTTTCAATCGCTGTATTTATATCGGCCAAAGGTTTTCCTATTCTAGAAACCCCTTTACCAATTAAACGAGACACAGGGGTATTAACTTGAGAACACAACAATTGCGCAGCTTCAATTTTACCTTGGCTCACATAATCTTTAATCTGATTCATAAAATTAGCATCGATTGTTGATGCTGCTTTTATAGCAAAAATGCGTTCAAAATAAATATAAATAGCACCTACTAAAAGTAAAAAAAGGACTAGAATAATAATTTGCCCTGCAGCGCCTCCGCTTGTAATTAATTCAATAATTGAAAGTGTCTTTTCAACCGATTCTCCTTCAGTAAGCACATCAACACCTTCTTGTGCATTTTGTATTAATAAATTCAACATATAGTATTGGGTTTATTGCAACTTAATAACGTTACTTTTTTTGTTAAAGTATGTTCTTACTCGCGAAAACCGTTTTTCGCGAGTAAGAACATTATTTTTTTAATTAAAACAAAGTTCTGGTTACCATAAAGGCAGCCGATCCTACTAAAAATCCAATGGCAGCTAACCAAGAAATCTTTTTTATGTACCAAAAGAAATCAATTTTCTCCATGCCCATCGCTACAACACCTGCTGCAGAACCAATAATTAACATACTTCCTCCTGTTCCTGCAGAAAAGGCTATAAAGTGCCAAAGTTCATTATCTAAAGGCTCATGAAACATTCCTAAACTGGCTGCTACTAACGGCACATTATCAATAATGGCAGAACTCACACCTAATAATAAAACCACCAAATCGGACACCCCTTCACCTGCGTGAATTTCAGTTCCTAACATAGGCATAACCTCTTGTAAAGTTCCTGCGAAACCAAATAAAATACCTAATGACTCTAATGCTGCTACAGCCATTAAAATCCCTAAAAAGAATAAAATACTTGGTAATTCAATTCTAGAAAGCGAATGATGTACTGGACTATGGTGGGCATGTGCATCACTTTCTGATTTATCTACTTTAGTCATGCTAAATCTGGCACTACTATAAATTTCAGCAAATATAGCTACAACGCCTAAAGACAACATCATACCCATATAAGGCGGTAAGTGCGTTACCATTTTAAAAACAGGCACAAAAACAATCGCTCCAAGGCCTAAATACAGCATCACAGTACTGTATTTAGATGTCGCTTTTTCTTCCTCTTCCTCTACGTCTAATTCACCTTTAAATACAGGCATAAAAGACGCTATTAAAGTAGGCACAGCCATACAAAGGAATGAAGGAAGAAATAAATAACCGAACAAATGTCCACTGGTTACTTTTTTCCCGATCCAAAGCATAGTGGTAGTTACATCACCAATTGGAGACCAAGCCCCACCAGCATTTGCTGCTATAATAATTAAACCTGCATAATAAAGACGAACATCGCGGTCTTTTACAATTTTTTGAAGAATTGAAATTAAAACAATTGTCGCTGTAAGGTTATCAATAATTGCAGATAAAATAAAGGCTAAGATGGCAAAAATCCATAATATTCTAACTTTACTTCTGGTTTTAATGAAGTCTTTAATGGTTGAAAACCCGTCGAAATAATCAATAATTTCAACAATGGTCATTGCACCGATAAGGAATACTAAAATTTCGGCTGTTTTACCTAAGTGGTGCAACAGGGTTTCCTCCATCATATGTTTCTTTTCTTCTAAAGAAAAACTTCCAAATGTATCGATTAAAGTGTGCGTAGAAGACTCGAACCAATTTGGAAACATATCTAGCCCTAAAGCTAAAAGTGCCCAACAACTAGCCATCATGACTAGGGCTGGTATTAATTTATCAATCTTTATACTGTGTTCTAATGTAATGGCTAAATAACCACTTACAAATATTAAAATAATCGCTGCTTCCATAAAATATGTTAGTTACTACTAGGTTTGTTTGTTTTAAGGCTGTTTAAAATACGGCAGCACTTATTTCCGTAATTCATGTTTTGGGCTTCAGTGGTTCAAACTATGTTTAAAATAAACTTTGAATAAAGATTGTATGCCAAATTCAACAATCTGACAAATATCCAACCTCAAATAAACTGAACAATAGTTTTTAATACTTCACATTAAAAACCAAGTCTGCTTTATCTATTTTAAACATGATTAATAATCGCTTTAAATCCCACCCTACAAACCAGCTCATAATTAGATTATTACACATCATTAAGACATTTTTTAACCTAAACAAAAGCTAATTCTTCTTTGATTTTAAGAAATTATCAACCGAACAAATATAAAAAACAAAACTCTTTATGCTTAATTTTTTAAGCTTTTTAGGGAAGAAAAATTTTACCTGAACTATGGTTTTTTGAAGCGCCCGTGACACTTTGTAAGCAATTCACTTCATTTCTTAATTTTAATACGCCTAAAAAACCAAAAATAAGGGCTTCTTTAAATTCCAAAACATGACTTGAAGGAATTACAATACTATGTTTTGAGTGCACTTTAAGGCGATTAATTAAATAGCTATTATAGGCGCCACCACCAGTGATTAAAACAGATGCGTGATTTTTAATTTTGAATTCTGAAGCAATTTGAATTGCAATATGCTCTACAAAAGTTCTAAGAATATCTGGCACTTGTAACTGATAGGCATCAATTAACGGAAAAACACATTCCCGAACCCACTCTAAACCAAGAGATTTTGGAAACGCGGCTTTATAAAAATCAAGATGATTCAAATCATTAAGAAGACTTTCGTTTAATTCGCCCTTCGAAGCTATTTGTCCGCCATCATCATAATCAAAACCAAATTTTTCAACATAATGATTCATAACAATATTTACAGGACAAATGTCGTAAGCAATTCGTTTGCCATCTATATCCATCGATATGTTTGCAAAACCACCAAGATTTAGGCAAAAATCGTATTCCGAAAATAACAATTGATCGCCAATAGGCACTAAAGGCGCACCCTGCCCTCCAAGTTCCACATCCTGAACTCGAAAATCGCAAACCACTTTTTGATTAATTAATGCTGCAATTTTTGGCAAATTCCCAATTTGAAGCGTTAATTTTTCGTCTGGCTGATGCAATGCTGTATGCCCATGCGAACAAACAGCATCAATGTGTTGTATTGCATTTTTTTCAATGAAGTTTTTAATCACTTCAGCAAGGTAATCGGTATAATCATCATCAATAGTTTTTAATTCGTCTATTGAACAAGACACTAAATGGCTCAGCTTTTTTTTCCAAGATTCTGGATACGTTACGGTTTCAGCTTTTAGAATTTCGAATTGCCAAACACCATCAAATCGAAAATGGGCTTGAATTAAATCGATTCCATCTAGGGATGTTCCAGACATCACTCCTATTACATTGTATTTTTCTTGCGCCATAACGCTGTAAAAATAGCAAACCGTATTAAATAATTTACATTAAAAAGCTATATTTGTTAGTAATTTTCATAGAAAAAACTAAATAATTACGAATTATGGATTTTAATCTTTCAGAAGAACACATCATGATTCGCGATGCAGCTCGCGATTTTGCTCAAACCGAATTACTTCCTGGCGTTATCGAACGTGATAATAATCAGCATTTTCCAGATACGTTAGTCAAAAAAATGGGCGAACTCGGATTTTTAGGTGTTATGGTAGATCCCAAATATGGTGGTAGCGGTATGGATGCGATTTCCTATGTACTTATAATGGAAGAGCTTTCTAAAATTGACGCTTCGGCATCGGTAATTGTTTCAGTGAATAATTCTTTGGTTTGCTACGGCCTTGAAACCTATGGTACTGAAGAACAAAAAGAAAACTATTTAACAAAATTAGCTACTGGCGAATTTCTTGGTGCCTTTTGTTTAAGCGAACCCGAAGCTGGCAGCGACGCAACATCGCAAAAAACAACTGCCATAGACAAGGGCGATTACTATTTACTAAACGGTACAAAAAACTGGATTACAAATGGCGGTCGTGCCGATGTGTATATCGTTATTGCACAAACAGACCGCGATAAAGGATCGCACGGCATTAATGCTTTTATTGTTGAAAAAGGCACCGAAGGTTTTCATATTGGCCCTAAAGAAGACAAATTGGGTATCCGCGGAAGCGACACCCACACCCTTCAATTTAACGATGTGAAAGTTCCGAAAAAAAACAGAATTGGCGTTAATGGTTCTGGATTTCGATTTGCTATGAAAACCCTTTCTGGCGGCCGAATTGGTATTGCCGCACAAGCTTTAGGCATTGCTTCAGGCGCTTACGAATTGGCATTAAAATATTCCAAACAACGTAAAACTTTTGGAACCGAAATTTGCAACCACCAAGCCATTGCTTTTAAATTGGCCGATATGGCCACCGATATTGAGGCTGCTAGACATTTGGTTATGAAAGCGGCCTGGGAAAAAGACCAAGGCGAAAACTACGATTTCTCTAGTGCGATGGCTAAATTATTTGCTTCAAAAGTCGCGATGGAACACACCGTTGAAGCAGTACAAATACACGGCGGAAACGGTTTTGTAAAAGAATATCATGTTGAACGATTAATGCGCGATGCCAAAATAACACAGATTTATGAAGGTACTTCCGAGATTCAAAAAATAATCATTTCCAGAAGTATTATTAGGGATTAACCTTTTTATACATCCTAAAAAACTAAACTACGGTTTCTATTTCCAACAAATAAAACCGTAGATTTTGTTATGTTGCTTTAGGGTTTCCGACTTAAAATTTTAGTTTTACATCTTGACAAAAACAGATTATGCAAAAAACATATTACGATCCAGCCGATTTAAAGAAATTTGGAAATATTAGCGAATGGAATAAAGAATTAGGCGATAAATTTTTTGAATACTACAGTAAAGTTTTCGAGGAAGGCGCTCTTACCGCTCGTGAAAAAGCCTTAATCGCTTTGGCTGTTTCTCACACTGAACAATGCCCGTATTGCATAGACGCTTACACCAAGGACACACTACAAAGAGGTGTTACTAAAGAAGAAATGATGGAAGCCATACATGTTGGTGCTGCCATTAAAAGTGGAGCTACTTTAGTTCATGGTGTACAAATGATGAATAAAGTGAATAAACTTGAGATGTAAATTACCAAGCACTTTTTCAACCCTTAAAACCTTCAAAAATTAATGGCTACAAAGTCCTTAAATAAACGCGAAAGCGAATTAGCAAAAAGCGAAAAACAACTTGAAATTTTAGCGAACGGCATTTTTAAAAATGGCGAATTACCAACTTTTAAAGCTAAAATTTCCGAAACGCATCAATTTCCGCTTAAAGCGAAAAAACTAGAGATTCTTCAAATTAATTTGGGCTATATGTGCAACCAAGTTTGCGAACATTGCCATGTAGATGCAGGTCCAGATCGCAAAGAAATTATGACCACCGAAACCATGCAGCAATGTTTGGAGGTTATAAAAAATACAGGCGCGCATACTTTAGATTTAACCGGAGGGGCTCCAGAAATGAACCCGAATTTCAGATGGTTTGTTGAAGAAGCATCAAAAGCTGGCATCAAAGATTTTATTGTACGCTCGAATTTAACCATTTTAAAGGCGAATAAAAAGTATAATGATTTGCCTGAATTTTTCAAAAAACACAAAGTTCATGTGGTGAGTTCCATGCCGCATTGGACTCGTGGAAAAACAGACAAACAACGCGGTGATGGTGTTTTCGATAAATCTATTGAAGCTTTAAAAGACCTCAACGCTATTGGCTATGGCATGCCAGAAAGCGACTTAAAACTCGATTTGGTTTACAATCCTTCGGGCGCTTTTTTACCTGGCGACCAAGCTTCTATGGAAAAAGACTTTAAAAAGGCATTAAAAGAGGATTTCAACATCAATTTTCATCATTTATTTGCGATTACGAATTTGCCGATTTCGCGTTTTTTAGACTATTTAATAGCTTCAGAAAACTACGAAGATTATATGTATGCTTTGGTTGAAGCTTACAACCCCAATGCGGTAAAAAATGTGATGTGCACCAATACGATTTCAGTAAGTTGGGACGGTTATTTATTCGATTGCGATTTTAATCAAATGCTAAAACTTCCTGTAAATAGCAAGGTTAAGCACATTTCAGAATACAACGAAGCGCTTTTGGAAGGTCGAAATATTTCAATTTCTCAGCATTGTTACGGCTGTACCGCGGGCGCTGGCAGCAGTTGTCAAGGTGTTGTTGCATAACATTCCTGCGAAGACAGGAATCTAAATACTATGAAAAACCTAATTTTAGCCATTCTATTTTTATTTTCAGGAGTAGTGTTTACACAAAATTCGATTGACAAACTTTTAATAAAACACAACAAAGAAAGCGTTCCTTATATTTCGACAGATTCATTATCGGCGATTCAAAACCATACCATTATTTTAGATGCACGCGAACAAAATGAATACAACATCAGTCATTTAAAAAATGTCATTTATGTAGGCTATAATTATTTCAATTTAGAAACTATTACCCCACTAATTCCTAAAAAAACTTCTGAAATTGTAGTTTACTGTTCATTAGGCATACGTTCTGAAGACGTCGCTGAAAATCTAAAAAAAGCAGGCTACCTAAATGTAAAAAATTTATACGGTGGCATTTTTGAGTGGAAAAACAACAATTTGCCCATTTATAATTTAAAAAACACAGAAACAGACAGCATTCATGCGTATTCAAAACCATGGAGCAAATGGCTAAAAAACGGCATAAAAATCTATGAATAAAGACCTCGTTATTGTATTTGTAAAAAACATAAAACCCGGACATGTAAAAACGCGGCTTGCAAAAACTATTGGAAACGATGCTGCAATTACCATTTATAAAGCCCTTTTAAACATTACCGAAACTGTTACCAAAAAACTTGAAAGCGATTTACTCATAGCATTTTCAGAACATATTGATGACAACATCTGGGCACACTCAAACAAAACTGTTCAACAGGGTGGGGATTTGGGCGAACGCATGAAGAATGCCTTTCAAAATGGGTTTAACAAGGGTTATGAACGCATTATTTTAATCGGTTCCGATTTGCCCAATTTAACGGCTAATCACATTAATTCCGGTTTAGAAAAACTTAAAAAAAACACCGCAGTTTTCGGTCCTGCAGAAGATGGCGGCTATTATCTAATTGGACTAAGCCAGATGCAACCTTATATTTTTGAAAACAAACCTTGGAGCGAAACCCATTTGCTTGAGCTTACCCTTACCGAACTGAACAAAAAACAAGTCCCTTTTGCAACGCTAGACACTTTAAACGACATTGACACGATTGAAGATTTAATACAATTTCCAGAACTATTTAAGCTTATTTCTTAATAATAACCCTGCTTTATTTCGTTAACTTTTCACCGTAAAAAAAATCTGTTAATGAAATCCTAAAAAATACTTACTTTTACAATAGATTAAAATTAATATATTTATTAAATTTTAGTCTATCATGCGTTATTGCTTAACCCTCTAAAATCCCCTAATTGGATATGAAATTACGAACCATTAAAAAATTAATCCAACAAACCCTCTTTCTAGGTTGCTTAATTGCTAGTCAACACGGTATTTCTCAAGAAACGGACTTACCTGTTGAAAAAATTAAATCACAAATTGAAGCCTACAAACAAGACGTTAGAGGTCCTTACCACAGAATTAAATGGTATTGCGACGATGGCACAATCCGCGAACCGAAAGATCCGTGTCCAAATTCCATTGGAGGTATACAACATGCCAGTCTTAAAACTGAAGTAGAACAGCTAGGAAAAGACCACCACATTTATTTTAGCAACATTTTGGCTCAAAATGAAAATGAAGCGTTCTGGGATCGCGAATGCAACCACAGCCGATTAAAACAATACCAACTTGTAAAATATTTACAAAGTATTGATAACGGTTGGATTTACAGACGTGGCCAGTTTTACCGCGGTGCCATGCAATCTGAAGACGAACAAAATTGGGGTATCAAATTCTACCAGTGGCTATTAAAAAACGATATTTTTATAAAGGGTCAATTCTTTTTACTGAAACAATCGTTAAATGATATTCCGCATTCTGGAGACACCAATTTAGCGCAGAAAATGCGAAGTGAATCGAAAGTTTTAGCTGATGAAATTTCATCATTTATGAAACTTAGAATTAAAATTCACGGCAATCCTGAAAGAAGAGATATCGCTTCTGTAAAAGATTATATTTCTAAACATAATTCAGGCTTAAGTGCTTCACAAAAGAAAGAATTTGAAACCTTATTAAACACCATGCAAGAGTACTACAAACCTCTTGACATTAAAGACATTAAAGGTTTAATAAGCAAAATTTCAAACCCGCATAAAACGAAATTAACAGAGTTACTAAACGCTTATAATGACGATTTATCTTCAAAAGATAAAATTGAAGCTTTAGCTCCTGTACTTATGTATATTAGAGAACATTTTGATGGGTTTAGCACAGCAAACGACAAATTATACAGCCTAGATATTTCGAATAAAATTGATAAAACGATATTCCAAAACTCTCAGGAATGGACTCCAAACACCCTAGACCAATTGCTAGAAAAAATTGATGTTCTTAGCAATGTCGCTGCTTCAACTGGTTTTATAGAACTTTGGGAATACGAAAGAGTAAAACCTGTTTTAACGCAATACAAAAACAAAAAGCAATTAACTATTGCCGAATTAAACGACATATTAACCACTTCTAGAAGTGTTGTAGAGTGGAGCTCGGGGATGGTAAAAGCCAATTATGGAGAAACAGTTGAAACGTACTCGCAATTCGCACCGCTTTCTTATGGTTTTATTGATGATAAAATTCGTTCGTCTGTAGCTTTAGATTTAGGAAACAGTGTAGCGCTTTTAGGGAAATATATTTCTGAAAAATCTTCAATTGAAAATGAAGTGGTAGGCGTTTCTAAACAAGCTACCATTCGCGGTTTAAATCCTGGATATGCTTTTGGTGAACTAGTTGTAGTTGAAGGTTCTATTGAAAATATAGACTTTTCAAAAGATAAAATTTACGTTTTCAACAGACCACCTTCTGGATTAAAGCCAGTAGCTGGAATTATGACAGTTTCTGAAGGAAATTTAGTATCGCACGTACAATTATTGGCGCGTAATTTAGGGGTTCCTAACGCAGCGCTTTCACAAGAAAACCTTGACGATTTAACCAAATACAACGGTAAAAAAGTATTTTACGCGGTGTCTTCTAAGGGTAATGTGATTTTGAAAACGGAGGACAAAATGACTTCAACAGAAAAAGCGCTTTTCAGCAAAAAAGAACGTAGCACCAATAAAATTACAGTTCCTGTTGATAAAATAAAGTTAGACCAAACCGACATTTTAAACATGCGTGAGGTGGATGCTTCCGATTCGGGAAAACTTTGTGGACCAAAAGCAGCTAACTTATCACAATTAAAACACATGTTTCCTGACCACGTTGTTGAAGGATTTGTAATTCCATTTGGAATTTTCAGAAAGCATCTTGACAACCCTATGAAGGGACAAAATATGACCTACTGGGAATATTTAAAACAAACCTATCAAGAATGTGAAAACATGAAAAAGGCTAATAAAACTGAAAATGAAGTAGAAGCCTATCAGTTTAGTCGTTTAAGTGTTTTAAGAACGGCCATCATTAACATGGATTTAAACCCTGATTTTATTGCCCAGTTACGTGAGCATTTCAAAAAAGCATTTAACAAACCTATTGGTGAAACCCCAGTGTTTTTAAGAAGTGATACCAATATGGAAGATTTAAAAGAGTTTACAGGAGCAGGCTTAAACTTAACCTTATTTAACGTGTTAACCGAAAAGAACATAATAAATGGTATTAAGGAAGTTTGGGCATCTCCATACATGGAAAGAAGTTTAAAATGGAGACAAAAATATTTACTAAACCCTGAATATGTTTTCCCATCAATATTAGTAATTCCTGGAGTTAACGTAAACTATTCTGGTGTGGTTGTAACTACAGGAATTAATGCAGGTGGCGAGGACGATTTAACCATTGCTTTTAGTAAAGGTGCTGGTGGCGCTGTTGATGGCCAATCGGCTGAAACAAGAATGGTATCTTCAAATGCCGACCTATTATTATCGCCATCAAGAGAGCCTAGCTATTTAAGTTTACCAAATACAGGAGGCACAAAGGTAGAATACACCACATTTGAAAAGCCTATTTTATCAGAAAAAAACTTGCAATCTATACGTGATATGGTAAAGCAGGTTCGTAAAAAAATGCCTGAACAAAGTGGCTCGGATTACAGAGGACCTTACGATATGGAAATGGGCTTTAAAAACGACAAACTTTGGTTGTTTCAAATACGTCCTTTTGTTCAAAACCAAAAAGCTTCCAGCTCGGAATACTTAAAATCGATTACACCTAAAATTAATTACAAACAGCACATTGATCTAAATTCAAAAATTTAAAACTATGCAAAAATTATTATTCCTTGGTATAGGACTCTCCCTTGGTATTTTAAGCCTATACCCTATAGACGGTTATAAAACCACAAAAATTGCCCGTTTACTTTATGTTGAAAAGGCAGTAAATAGCGATAAACCTTATAAACGAATTCCGGAAGGTGCGCTTTTAAGCATTAATGACATTAAACTAAACTTAGTGTCTTGTAATGGCGAAACTCCAGAAGCCCTTTTAAAAGAAGACCCTGAGTTTAATGACCAAATTAGAAAAGTAATTCCTCATGGAAACTATTCGTTAACAGCTTTAGACATCACAGACCCTAGCCACTTAAAGTATGCTGCTTACAACGAAGACAAAGGCTATCAGCCTGGAAGTGTTGGGAAATTAGTGGTATTAAATGCTTTTTTCTCTGAGTTAAAAAAACTTTATCCAGACTCATGGGATAAAAGAACCGACCTATTACGAAACAAAAGAGTGGCCTCTGGTATTTTTGGAACAGGCGACCACCATACCATTCCTGTTTATAATATTGAAACGGGCAAACAAGTAAAACGCAAAGTGGTTGCTAATGATGTTTTTTCTTTATATGAATGGCTAGACCACATGGTTTCTGTTAGTAATAATGGGGCTGCAACTGTAGTTTACCGCGAAGTAATGCTTATGAATCATTTTGGTAAAGATTACCCAAAACTTACTGATGAAGAAGCATTAAACTATTTTAAAGAAAATCGTCATGACACCCTAACTAACCGTGCTCACCGTGTTATTAATCAACCATTAAGAGATATTGGGATTAGTGAAGACGAATGGAAATTAGGTGGTATGTTTACGCATGCATCTGCAAAATACGTAGGTAGAAAAGGTGGCAGTAGTGCCACTCCAAAAGGACTAATGAAATTTTTAGTACTTCTAGAGCAAGGTAACATTCATGATAAGGAAAGCAGCTTAGAAATGAAACGTCTTATCTACCTTACCGACAGACGTATTCGTTATGCACAATCACCAAAACTAAATGATGCCGCCGTTTACTTTAAATCTGGAAGTTATTACAAATGCGACCGTAATAAAAACCCAAATTGTGGCGACTACCAAGGCAATGTTTTTAATTACATGAATTCTGTAATTATCGTAGAACACCCGAATGGTAAAAAATACATGGTTTGTTTAATGACTAATGTATTAAACAAAAACTCGGCTTGGGAGCATCTTGACCTTGCCAATAAAATTGACGATATTATTAATGTGAAAGCTTAATAGTTTCAATTATTTGATGAGCCTTATTACAAATAGCCGAATCTTTATGATGGGTTAATTGTTTTAAGGCTTTTAAATAAGCTTCCTTTTCTTCTAATAAAGAAACCACGTTTAAAGTTTCCTTCTTTATTTCAACATTTCCGTCTTTAAGCAACGTTATTAAGCACTTCGTAGAATTGTTTAAATCAATATCCGCATCGACTAAATCGTTTAGATCGCGTTCTTGAACAAAATGATTTTCAATTAAAGGCATTAAATCCGACTTTAGGCGAACGCTTAATATGTTGTCTAGAAATTCAATAGAATTCACCTTAACAGACTCCGATTCATCTTTCAATCCAAAATAAGCAATCTCCATATCATCTTCATTTAATACCAAAGACAGTACTTCAAAAATCACATTCATACTACAATCCAATTCTTGCTGTAGTAGATTAATTAACTGCTCTTTAGCAATATCTAAGGCTGTATTTTCTTTACCAGAATTTAAATCGGCTTGCACCAAGGTTTTCTTGAAAATTAAACGCTGAATATAAAATTCACATTCTTTAAGCACAGATTCAAATATTCTATCCTTATCCAGTTTAATACCTGCTTCATTAAAATGTAAATGCACCATGGCTTTTGCGGTTTCCAATCTAACAAAAGGGTCGCTAGATATTGCTAAACGCGTCAATACTTTTAAAGAATCTTTGGTACGCAAAGTAACCATAACCATGGGGAAATATTTTCTAACTTTAATATCAAAAGGGTCGTAAATATCATGTTCTAAGATGTATTTTGGCACAGCATTTCCAAAATCTTTTAAAGCTTCCAAAACATAGCCTCTTAATTCTTCGTGCTGTAAAAGATTTAGTAAGGTCCCTATAAATGGCGTATGTTTAGAAAACCCTGCAGCTTTGATAGCATATTTTAAAATAAAGGTATTATCACCCGATAAATAGCTTTCAATAAATTCAAAATACTTCGGATTTCTCGTATAACCTAAAGTCACTAAAAACTCGGCGATTTCTTCTTTTGGATGTTCAATAGCAGGTTTTTTAATTTCAGTAATACGTTTTTCAATACGGTTATAAAGCTCGTATTTCTTAGCTAAGTATTTGTTATCTACAGCCAATTCTGCAAGACATAACAAAGCGGAATCTGCGATATATTGCTTATGATGGTCTAAATATTTTTTGAAGAATTGTTTATCGTCTATACTTGTATGCAATAACATGTATTCCATGGCTTCGTAAACGATTTCTGGATCTGTATTTGTTTCGATAAGACGGCTTATCTTATCGGCTGCCGTACCATGTTTAAAGAAATAGATTTCTTTAATTGCAGCTGCTTTTACTTCATTTGAGGGATGGTCTAGAAGTTTAATAATATGTGGCTTATGCGCATCTATAATAGAATCACCTATGCTATCAAGTAGTGCTACAATTTCTTGCTCGGTACCTGTATTAAGAATTTTTATTACAGAAGCCTGTATTGCTTTTTTACTGCTTTTTAAACCATCAACTTCATGGCTACCAATGGCATTTAAAATATTAGATTTAAAAGTATCGAAATAAGCGCTTTTTAACTGATAAATTAAGATAATCCAAACAAACAAAAAGAACAAAATAATAACCGTGATGTAATGCGAATGCAAATCCAATTGCTTAACAACAAAAATTAGCATAAACCCTGCAATACCTGTGGCAATACTATCTACAACCACATCGATAAACGACTTGGCTTGTTTTTTATCTTCATAAGAAATAGGCATAATAGAAAGCTCAACCGATGCTTTATTTATAGATTGTTTAAAACTTCCATCGACACCTTTAAGTAAAATAAGCACCCATAATTCTGGAAAAACTAAAAATAAAAGACAACCTAAAGCAATACCTAAAGGAAGCAACAACAAGCTAGAAGTTACCCCTAGCCATGCCAAAAGGCGGTTGGTTAAAAACAACTGAATAACTAACGACACCACATTAAAGGTTGAAAACCAAAACCCGAAAAAAGAAGCTAACTCGTCAGGATCGGAGATTTTTATTTGAGCAAAATCGCTAAACTGATAATCGACAAGCTTAGCCATAATAACCGAAACCCCTACAGTTAAAGCGAGATAAGTTAAATGCTTCGATTTAAAAATTAGTTTTACAGCAGATATGTGTTTTTTGGGCTCTAGTTTTAAATCGCTGCCCGTAGCTAGATCTTTAGTATTGTGTAGCCTGTGATTCCATACCCAAATAATAATTGGGATACAGAACAAGATTAATGCTGCTGCCAAAAGAATTACATATATATTACCTAAAGTTTGCGAAATTAAGGTGGTTAAATACCCTCCTAGAATACCTCCAAAAATAGCACCAGAACCAATAAAACCAAATAATCGCTTGGCTTCTCTAGCATTGTAAACCATGTTGGCGATAATCCAAAATTGCGATGCGACCAGCACTCCGAAAATAGAAACGCTTAAATAATAAGCATAGAGTACAAAATCGCTAGTTAACTCATTTTTTAGAATATAAGCGAGCAAGACAAAACACAAGCTAAAAAACATAAGCGTTGCAATAGCTATCGTTTTAATACTAAAAAAACGCAAGGAACGGTCGTAAAAAAAGGAAGTTAAAACCGCTGTAATTGCGACAAGTAAATATGCATTGGGTAACTCATCTGCACCTAAATCCGATAAAAAAAGTGCATTTATGGTAGGTTTTACTAATAGCAAAACAGTAATTACAATGCAAATATACAACTGCATAAGAAAGGTGATTCTAAACTCACCATCTCGCATGTTAAAGGTTTTCTGAATAAGATTTTTTATCATGTAGTCTTTCTAATTTATTGAGAACATTTTAATGATTTAGACATTTTTAACACTTTCTCTACAGGCTTAACTAGGTTTCTAATAATTTGCTCCCCTTTACTGTCCTCAATTAAAGCGATAAGAATATAGCGTCTGCTAGGTCCCCAAACTAAAACCGAATCGGAATGGTAGTTTTTCCAAGAGCCAGATTTTCGATACAATTTAGCGTTTGGTGCAATATCTCGCAATGTATAAACAAATTTATGTCCTAATAAAGGGTCTTTTAAAATCTCAAGCATTTCTGCCGAACGCTTAAAATTTATTAATTTACCGAAGACCAATTGATAATAAAAATTAGAAGCTTGATAGGCTGTTGCTGCATGACTTAAGCCTTTTATAGGATCTGGATAACGTGCTCCTGCAGCCGCATAACGTTTACCAACCCATAATCCGCCACCTGTTCCAGCATTGTATAAAGAGGAGTTTGCGTTTCGTAATACTTTTTCAATTCTTTTATAGCCTACCAAATCTATCATACGCGTTGAAGCCGCATTATTCGATTTACTAATCATTAATTTTAAATCTTTCCTAAGCTCAGGCGTATCTTTAACATCACCTTTGTCAATAGCATCCATAACCGCATACAATACTGCTATCTTAGGCAGGCTTGCCGCATACATCATATTGTTTTCATTAATGCCAGCAAACTTAATGTCGTGTGTGCTTAAATCAACCAAACCAATAGCCATTTTTTTGTTAGCCATCAACGATTTCCATTTCTTATTCTTGGATAACTCTGCTTTTAAATTCCTTTCAAGAGCCTTACATTTGTTTGTGCTTAATTCTGTAACTTCAGCTTTATGAATAGGTAAAACATTTTGAGCTTCTACCATAGAAAAAATCATAAAAAACAGTATGGATAAAACAAATTTAAATTTTAGAGATCTCAAACCAATAAGGATTTAGTTAAACGATGGATGCAAATAACACCTTTGTATCTGCGTCTGTTACTAACAAATATAAAACAAATTATACCTCGAAAGGGATTGCGTAGCCACAAAACAAAATGATTTTTATTTTACATAAATTAACAAACCGTGGTATCGCAAAAACATAATACTTTTAAAACGATTACTTTATGATTAATCAAATAGAAAAAACTACCGAATATTTAATTGAAAAAGGCTTTGATAAACCTGAAATTGGCATCATTTTAGGCACCGGATTAGGCCAATTACTAAATGACATAGAAATTATTAAAGAAATAAGCTACAATCATATTCCCTATTTCCCAACTGCAACTGTAGAGTTTCACAAGGGAAAATTAATTTTCGGGATGTTAGAAGGCAAAAAAGTAGTAGTTATGCAAGGCCGTTTTCATTTGTATGAAGGTTACACACTTCAAGATGTAACTTATCCCGTGCGCATCATGGAAAAACTAGGCATTCATACATTATTGGTTTCTAATGCTTCTGGAGCTATTAATTTGAATTTCAAAAAAGGCGAACTCATGCTTATTGAAGATCATATTAATTTACAAGGTAGCTCGCCCCTAGCCTTTAACGGCGTTGAAAAAATGGGCGAACGTTTTGTTGATATGAGCGCCCCATATGATGCCGACATCAATACAAAATTTAAAGCCATAGCTAAGAAAAACAATATTACGCTACATGAAGGCGTATACGTTAGTGTTGTTGGGCCACAATTGGAAACCAGAGCCGAATATCGCATGCTTAAAATTATAGGTGCCGATGCTGTTGGCATGAGTACGGTTCCGGAAATTATTGTAGCCAACCACCTAAATTTAAAAGTGGCAGCCGTGTCAGTTTTAACAGATGAATGCGACCCAGATCACTTAGAACCTGTAAAAATTGAAGAAATTATTGCCATGGCCTATAAAGCCGAACCCGAAATGATTACTTTATTTAAAGAGCTAATAAAGAATCTTTAGGACCTAGTTGACTGTTGGACTTTGACTATTGACACTTTACAAAAAACCATTAACAAAAAAATGAGCTATTTAGATACCACACACAACGTTTATAAAGAAGCCGCATTAACACCAGATGTTGGTTTATGCTGCACCACAAATCCTATTTGGGAACTGCCAGGATTAAAAATCCCGAAAATTATGCAAGAAATGAATTACGGGTGTGGTTCTACAGTGCATGCTCGCGATTTAACAAACAATCCTAAAATGCTTTATGTAGGTGTTGGCGGTGGCATGGAATTACTACAATTCGCCTATTTTAATCGCCAAAAAAACGGAGTTATAGGTATTGATGTGGTTGATGAAATGCTAGAAGCTTCTAGAAAAAACTTTATAGAAGCAGAAGCACAAAACCCTTGGTTTAAAAGTGAGTTTGTAGATCTGAAAAAAGGTGATGCTATGAATTTACCTGTTGAAGATAATAGCATTGATGTGGCTGCGCAAAATTGTTTGTTTAATATTTTTAAGGCTGAAGATTTAAAACAAGCCATAGCCGAAATGTACCGCGTATTAAAACCACATGGTAAACTGGTAATGAGCGACCCTACTTGCGAACAACCTATGAACGACACTTTGCGTAACGACGAGCGCCTTCGTGCATTATGCTTAAGCGGAAGTTTGCCTATTGCCGAATACGTAAAAGCCCTTACCGATGCAGGTTTTGGCACCATTGAAATTCGCGCTAGAAAACCGTACCGAATTCTCGATCCTAAAAATTATCCAACGAAAGAATTAATTTATATCGAATCGATTGAAGTAGCCGCTATAAAAGACCCAATGCCAGCAGATGGCCCTTGTGTTTTCACAGGAAAAGCGGCTATTTACTACGGTGAAGCAAATTATTTTGATGATAAAAAAGGCCATGTTTTACTTAAAAATCAGCCTTTAGCGGTTTGCGATAAAACGGCTGCGGCTTTAGCAGACTTAAATAGAGATGATATTTTTATTAGTCCGTCGACTTTTCATTATGATGGTGGTGGGTGTTGTTAATTCCTGCGTAGACCCTTCAGGTTATAGAAACAGAAGTGTTCGGAACACAAAAATTTAATTAAAATAGATTAATTACATTTAGTTTGTTCTAGAAAACATTAATAAAACTAGCTCCTCCCTTCGTTTTGAAGGGAGGAAAATTTCGATTTCATCGAAATTAGGAGGGTTAAAAACTATAAAAAAATAAGAGTTTTCAACTTACGTCAATAGTGTTTCTATAACCTGAAGGGGCTAAAAACCAAGCAAAACCAATTAAGATAGAAACTAATCATTAAAAAAGATTCCCGCCTTCGCGGGAACTGGAATGGAAAAATACATTAACATCATAAAAAATGCTTATTCTGGCTACTGGAACTACCTAAAACACGAAGTGTTTTTCCCCAGCCAATGGGACAATTATTTTTATGGTTTAATTATAATTTCATTAATTGTTTGGGGACTTGAAATTTTATTTCCTTGGCGGAAAAACCAATCGGTTTTTAGGAAAGATTTTTGGTTGGATACGTTTTACATGTTCTTTAATTTCTTTCTATTGAACCTTATTATTTTAATCGCCTTATCAAATACAGCCGCCGAAATTTTTAACGACCTCCTTAAAACCGTAGGATTATCGTTATCAAATTTGCAATTATTCGATGCTAACCAATTACCAACTTGGTTAGGTTTATTAATATTCTTTCTGGTTTCAGATTTTATTCAATGGAACACTCACCGTTTACTGCATCGAGTGCCTTGGCTTTGGAATTTCCATAAAGTACACCACTCGGTTAAAGAAATGGGCTTTGCCGCACATTTACGCTACCATTGGATGGAACCCGTAGTTTACAAAGCATTACTTTATATTCCGCTTGCCATTATTGGGAATTACAACTCGGAGCAAGTGGCTTTCGTTTACTTTTTCAGCATTATTATTGGGCATTTAAATCATGCCAATTTAGGTTGGGATTATGGGGATTTAAAATACATTTTAAACAACCCAAAAATGCACATTTGGCACCATTCAAAAGCGCTTCCTAAGCATCTTAATTATGGAATGAATTACGGACTAACGCTTAGCATTTGGGATTATATTTTTAAAACCAATTACATTCCGCATAACGGAAAAGACATTGAACTAGGTTTTGAAGATGATGAAACCTTCCCCAAAGATTTTATCCATCAGGAATTATATACAGGTTGTTCTGAGAAGAAAAATTATAAAAACACTGTATCCTAATGAAGCCTCTAACCTTTCTTTTTATATTCTTCATAGCGCTTTCTTTCGGAAATGCTAAAAACACAGACACTATTCAGTCTACTAGCAAAACATTCAACCATGAACTATGGACCAAATTATTACAGGCTCATGTATCGGAAACAGGGCGTGTAGATTACGAAGGCTTTAAAGAAAACAGAAACCAATTATTAGATTACATTCAGCAATTAAGCGAAAATACACCAACCGAATCTTGGTCTAAACCTGCTATTTTAGCCTATTGGATTAATGCCTATAACGCCTTAACCATCGATTTAATTCTTCAGTATTATCCTGTAAAAAGTATAAAAGACATTCATAAACCATGGGATAAACGTTTATGGAAACTTGGTGAAAAACAATACAGCCTTAACGAGATTGAACATGATATTTTAAGAAACATGAACGAATCGAGAATCCATTTCTCTATTGTTTGCGCCTCTGTTTCTTGTCCGAAATTACAAAACAAAGCCTATACGCCAGAAGATTTAGAACGGCAATTAACACAAGTAGCCAAAGAATTTTTAAAAGATTCTTCAAAAAACGAGCTTTCAGAAAACAGCATCAAATTATCAAAAATATTCCGATGGTTTGCTGATGATTTTCAGAAAAATGGTACACTAATCGAATTCTTAAATCTTTATGCACCGATACATATTTCCGCGAAAGCGAAAAAAAGTTTTAAAGATTACAACTGGAATTTAAACAACTAAAACTGTTTATTAAATAGCATGAATACCCAAATCTCTATTATTATACCGGTTTTAAATGAGGAAGCGCATATAGGGGCGTTATTAGAGCATTTAGCAGCTAGTGCGCTACACAAAAACGCCTGCGAAATTATAGTGGTTGATGGTGGTAGCAACGACAAAACGAGGGAAGTTGTTAAAACCTTTTCCAGTTTTGAAAAAGCTAAAATTTCACTTCTTGAATCTGAAAAAGGCAGAGCCAAACAAATGAATTTTGGCGCTAAAAACGCATCAAACAGCATTTTATATTTTTTACACGCCGATTCTTTTCCACCCAATCATTTTGATGAATGTATTATTAATGAAGTAAAAAAAGGCCATAAAGCAGGCTGTTTTAGAATGCAATTCGACAGCAAACATTGGTGGTTGCAATTAGCCGGTTGGTTAACAAAATTTAATTGGAGAGCCTGCCGAGGTGGCGACCAAAGTTTGTTTATTAGCAAAGATTTGTTTGATGCGATTGGTGGTTTTGATGAAAATTACAAGATTTATGAAGACCACATTATGATAAACGCCCTCTACAAAAAAAATGAATTTGTGGTGATTCATAAAACGCTTAAAACCTCGGCAAGAATGTACCAAAAGCACGGGGTTTGGAAGCTTCAGTATTTTTATTGGAGCATTTACATAAAACGTTGGTTTGGCGCAAATGCTCAAGATTTACACGAGTATTATCAAAAATATGTAAATGTTAAAATGTAATAAATTAGCCTTAATAAAAAATTAAATGTTACAAATGTGCTTGATATTCGTTATACATTTATAAAAACATTTTCATGAAACACCTTTATATTCTATTTTTTATTGGTCCATTTTTTATACAAGCCCAAGAAGCGATACAAGCTAAAATATTAGATTCGGTTTCAAAAAACCCCATTCCTTACGCGACGATTTCTATAAACGAAAACTCTGGAGTTATTAGTAATGAAAACGGCGATTTTTTATTGTATTTAAACGACAAATCTTCAAAAACCGATTCCTTAAAAATTAGATCCCTTGGTTATGAAACGAAACAATATTTGATTAAAAATTTTAAGGATTCCATCATTCTTTTAAGGGAAAAATCTATAGAACTTGAAGAGGTTTTGGTGTCTAATAAAAATTATTCCGCTGAAGAAATTGTTGAAAAAATAAACGAAAATCTAGAACAAAATTACAACCACGATCCTATTAAAAGCAGGCTTTTTTATCGCGCTTCCTTTTTTAATCAACTCTTAAAAAATGAAGTTAAAATTAAAAAAACAACCATTCCGGAACTTAATCAACAATTTGTAGATAGCATTTTAACAGACATGCCTAAAAATGCCGATGATTACACTGAAATTTTAGCCGATATTTATGGTAAAGCAGGAGTTAAAAGCGACCAGAAATTAGACATTATTAAAGCCTCCCATTTATACGATAAAAGTAAAGAAGTGACTTTTGAAGCTTACGAAGAAAAGTTTAATAACATTATTAAAAAACATGTAAAACGCGACTCGTATTTTAAAATAAAATCTGGCTTTTTTGGAACCAAAGGCGATATGGACACCACCTTTTTTGATGGGGTAGACAAAGACGAAGTTACCAAAACAGACGCCATGCTAGAAGCAGAAAAGAAAAAAGAAAAAGAGCGTAAGGAAAACTTTTTAAAACATAGAAAATCTGCTATATCCAGCCTCCAACACGAAAGTTTTATTTTTGAAGACAGCGAATTTAATTTTCTTAGCAAATCCAACCGTTACGAATTTAAGCTAGAAGATTACAGCTTTTTAAACGACAATTTTGTTTACAAAATAAGTTTTAAACCCAAACGTAGCGAAGATTATAAAGGGATTATTTATGTAAGCATTGACGATTTTGCTATTGTTCGATTGGATTATGAAAACGTAAAACCACTAAAGAAATTTAGTTTATTCGGCATTTCATACAAGCATTATCTTAAAAAGGGCACCATCATTTACGCCAAAAATAATGAAGGTACATACGATTTAAAATACGCCGATAAAGAAAACGGTACTACTTTCGGGATTAAGCGTCCGTTAAAAATCATTGAAAAGAATAAAAACACAAAAGGCCGAAGAAAACAAAATGAGTTGTCTTCCGATGTGCATTTTGAAGTCGCAAATACTGAAAAAAGCGAGTTAATTATTTTTAAAAATGATGCTCTTACAACTGCAGAATTTGAAGCCTTTACCGAAAAACCAAAGGTAAAACCTGTGTACTTACCTGCCTACGATCCCGAATTCTGGAAAGGCTATAATGTTATTGAGCCTAACCAAGCGATTAAGGATTTTAAGAGTATAGAGTAAAGTTAACCTTTATTCCTACCTGTTTCATCGGGGTACAAATCTGGAAGATTATCACTTTGATAAACCACTTTGGTATCAACATTTATGGCAGACACCTTTCCTTTAAAAGCAGCGCCTGTATCGATATTCCAAACATTCATGGCATGCATAGGCACTTCTACCCCAAAATTTGTGGTTGGCGTATGCCCGATATAGACCTCCTTATATAATTTTAATCGCTTCGGAAAAATACTTTCATCTTCGCCAATATCGGTTTTCATGGTTAAAACCATTTCCCATAGGGTACGATCCAGATAAAAATATTCGGGGTTTACTTCAAACTCGACACCTTTTACCGATGTAAATCCAGCATGAAGAAACAATCGGTTTTCATCATCTAAATGATACAAAGGCATGTTTTCAAAGAAGTTTAAGTGAATCTGTTTCTCTTCATCTGAAAACACTTCGTAGCTTTCCATGGTTTCTTTACCGCCGTGCATGTACCAAACCGGATTCACCTCTCCAGAACGCAACCATGCTTCAGTCCATACATCATGATTTCCTTTAATGCAAACACATTCTATTTTTTGAGAAAGTTCAATTAACAATTGAACAACCTGAGCTGCTTCGCTCCATCCATCTACATAATCACCTACAAAAATAAGTTTATCTTCATCTTTAACCTCAACTTTGTTTAACACTTGCGTTAAGGCTCTTAATCCGCCGTGAATATCTCCAATAGCAATGGTACGCTTCATTTAAATCTGTTTTTGGCAAAACTAAAGGTTTCTATTTAAATTTCTAAATAGAAGGGTTAACTAAATGTTATTTATGTTTTTTGAAGATGGTTTGCTTAGAATTCATGAAATAATGGATGCATATACTGAGTAAACACCCCTATAATCCCCTCTAGGATATATTTCTATCCAAGAATGTTTAGAAAATGCCATATTATTTTATACAACTATTATTACTATTTCTTTACGTTGAATAACAGTGTGCGCCATCTCTTGTAAACTATCGAGATAAGAACATTTTATATCGAAAATACATCAAAAACAAATAGTCATAGTTCACCTAAAATCTACTTCCTTATAAAACCACATCAATTTAAATCTGTTCTAAATTAAAGAGTTCATATAAGTTATTACCTTTAACTTCGACCGAACAAAGCACAATCTAAACCACATGGAAGAACATATTGTAATTATAGGAAATGGTATTTCGGGCGTTACTGCTGCCCGTCATATTCGAAAATTATCCGATAAAAAAATCACAATAATTTCTGCTGAAACCGATTATTTTTTCTCAAGAACCGCACTCATGTATGTGTATATGGGGCACATGACTTTTGAACACACACAACCTTATGAAAATTGGTTTTGGAAGAAAAACAAAATCAACTTAAAAAAGGGCTATGTAAAACATGTTGAAACGAATAAAAAAACCTTAGTTTTTGAAAATGGCGAAACCCTAGTTTACGATAAACTCATTATAGCCACCGGCAGCAAGCCCAATAAATTTGGGTGGCCAGGACAAGATTTAGAAGGCGTTATGGGTTTGTATTCCAAGCAGGATTTAGAGTCTTTAGAACAACACGCACCAAACCATGAAGTTTGCAAACGTGCTGTTATTGTTGGTGGAGGTTTAATAGGTATAGAACTTGCCGAAATGCTAAATTCCCGAAATATCCCCGTTACCTTTTTAGTGCGTGAAACCAGTTTTTGGAATGGTATTTTGCCTGAGGGCGAAAGTGAAATGATTAACAGTCATATTAAAAATCATCATATTGATTTACGATTGAACACGAATTTAAAAGAAATTATTTCAGATGAAAACGGCAAGGTAAAATCGGTTATAATTGAAGAAACTGGCGAAGAAATTCCATGTCAAGTCGTAGGCCTTACAGCAGGCGTTTCACCCAATATCGATTTTATAAAAAATTCGAACATTGAAACCAACAAAGGCATTAAAGTGAATCGTTTTTTAGAAACCAATATTCCTGATATTTTTGCTATTGGAGATTGCGCAGAACAGCACGAAGCCATAGACCAACGCCCTCCCATTGAAGCGGTTTGGTACACAGGACGTATGATGGGAGAAACGCTAGCCCAAACCATTTGCGGTAATAAAACAGCCTACAAACCGGGACATTGGTTTAATTCGGCGAAATTTTTAGATATTGAATACCAAACTTACGGTTGGGTTCATGGCTTAAAAGGCAAACCTGATTACGAAAAGCATTTCCATTGGAAACATGAGGACGACACTAAATGCATCACTATTGCCTTTAACAAAAACACCAATGTTTTTTTAGGGATAAACACTTTCGGAATTCGTATGCGCCATGACACTTTTGATAAATGGCTTACTGAAAAACGCGATGTTGATTATGTTATAAATCATTTAACTGAAGCCAATTTCGACCCTGAATTTTATCGTCATTATGAAACCGAGATACTTGCCGCTTATAAAAACCAATTTCAAACCGTATAATTAAAATATAGCATGAACGACAAACAAAATTACAGTATGTCTTTAGCAAAACCTGAAGCGAACCAGTTGTCTGCCAAACAAAAAGCAGCAGTTTTTATTGGTGTTTTAGGGCTCTTTATTTTTGCGTTGGCAATATTTAATGTCGATTTCCCAAATAAAACTATGTTCTTAACTTTGTCGGTAGCACTCATTTCGGCAGGTGTTATACTGTTTGCAAACAGTTTGTATTTATCAAAATTAGAGGGCATAAAAAATGATGGCGTTTGGTTTAAATCCATAGCTTCTCGCGGTGTTTTGGCTTGGACTATCGGACTCTTTCTTACTGGCTTTTATATTGTTTTGTACTTCTTTCCGCGGTATTTGGGTTTAGGAAGCAAAGGCGCAGAAAACAACGGACTCATTGCACTTTTCGACCCATTAAGTTTTCTTTTAAGCGGAAGACCCGCAAGCCAATGGTTTGTTTACGGTACACTTTATACCCTTGCCATTTTAATTTTTGGCTATAAATTTATTTTGAAATACCGCCACAACCGTTACCAACAATTAAGGACTTTTTCTGTGATGTTTTTCCAATTGGGATTTGCTTTTTTAATCCCCGAATTTATGGCGCGATTAAACGAAAGTCCTGATTATAATTTACCATATTATGATATAAAAAGTATGTGGCCCCTAAATTATTATTTGTTTGATGGTTGGTCTATAAATGGTTTTCTCTCGTCAGGAACCTTGGGTTTCACACTTTTAATCTTTGGCATTCTATCCATATTTGTAATTTCACCATTTTTAACCTATAAATACGGTAAACGCTGGTACTGCTCTTGGGTTTGTGGCTGTGGCGCTTTAGCTGAAACCGCAGGAGATTCATTTAGACAGTTAAGTTCTAAAAAATTATCGGCTTGGAAACTAGAACGCTGGTTAGTACATACGGTTTTAGTTTTTTCTGTAATTATGACCGCCGCAGTTGTTTACACCTATTTGGGCAGCGATCCCAATAAATTCTGGTTAACACGAAACAGCTTTCTTTTAGGTGTTGGTGTTTTTCTAACCCTTATTTTCACTTTAGTATTTGTTTTTAAACGTCAAGAATTAGGCAAAGACGCCAAATACGGAGCTATTGGCTTTTTTGTAATTATTGCGGCTTTATTTGCTATGCATTACACAGGAACTAGCGATAAACTATTTTTAGTAAAATCGAGCAGCCTACGTTCTGCCTATGGTCTATACATTGGTTCTATATTTTCGGGGGTTGTTGGCACAGGCTTCTACCCTATTTTAGGAAATCGTGTGTGGTGCCGTTTTGGTTGCCCAATGGCCGCTGTTTTAGGATTTCAGCAACGTCTATTCTCTAAATTTCGAATTACAACCAACGGCGGGCAATGTATTTCCTGCGGAAATTGCTCTACCTACTGCGAAATGGGTATTGATGTTCGTGCTTATGCTCAAAAGGGAGAAAACATTGTACGTTCTAGCTGTGTGGGCTGCGGTATTTGCGCCGCTGTTTGCCCAAGAGGGGTTTTAAAACTAGAAAACGACAGCATGGAAGGACGTATCAATCCAAATGAAATTCTTTTAGGAAACGATGTGGACTTAATGGATTTAGTGAATAAGAAATAGTCCTTTTGGAAAGACTTAGAAGACCAGCATTCTTTATTTTGTATAGCACTAAATTAGTTAAACGCCTAAAAAACACCCCTATAATCCCCTCCAGGGGATAATTATTACCATTAATACTTTTAGAAATAATTAAAATAGGCTGCAATAAATAATGTACTAATTATGAAGCTTCTTGGCTAGAAATTTCTCATTGAGGGATTATAAGTCTGTCCGTAAAGTTTGATTAGTTACGGAGTAACAAGTCACCGATATAAAATCCGCTTAAAACACGCTTTTAAAAAAACATAAACCTGAAAATTAAAAAGCAAACAGAGCTTCAAAAACATAAAATACGCTGAAAACTAAAAGAATAAACTACCTTTGCAGTGAATTTAACCAAAAACGAACCCAAAACTTACAATGGCTATAATAAAAGTCATTATTCCTGCATATAACGAAGCCGATTCCATTGGCCTTGTTATTCATGCCATTCCAAATGTGGTTAACGAAGTTATCGTAGTTAGCAACAATTCTACAGACGATACTGAAATCAACGCAAAAAAAGCTGGTGCAACGGTTTTAACCGAACCCAATAAAGGCTACGGATTTGCCTGTTTAAAAGGCATGCAACACATTGCAAACCAAAGCCAAAAACCAGATATTGTCGTTTTTCTTGATGGCGATTACAGCGATTACCCCGAAGAATTAACTAAAATCGTAGCGCCTATTATAAAAGATGATATCGATTTTGTGGTTGGTGCTCGTGTAAAAGAACTTCGCGAAGAAGGTTCGATGACCATGCCTCAAATTTTTGGAAATTGGCTGGCAACCTCACTAATGACGCTGTTTTTCAAATCGACATTCACAGACCTTGGTCCCTTTAGAGCCATAAAATACGCCAAATTACTAGCGCTTAATATGGAAGATAAAACTTATGGCTGGACGGTAGAAATGCAACTTAAAGCCTTAAAAAGCGGATTTTCATACAAAGAAATTCCTGTAAAATATCGCAATAGAATTGGCGTTTCAAAAGTGTCTGGTACAATAAAAGGTGCTATATTTGCAGGCGCAAAAATTCTGGGTTGGATTTTTAAATACAGCATAAAAAAATGATTCTAGAAACCACAATAATAGTTATTTACAGTATTTCGCTTTTGCTTATTTTCATGTATGCTTTAGCGCAACTTAACTTACTTTTTAATTATTTATCTTCAAAAAAGAAGGATGATGTTTCGCCGCAATTGGATTTATCAAATCCAGACGAAGTCCCTTTTATAACCATACAGCTTCCTGTGTACAACGAAATGTATGTTATGGAACGCTTATTGGATAATATTGTTGAACTTGAATACCCTAAAAACAAACTTGAAATTCAGGTTTTAGACGATTCAACCGATGAGACTGTAGAAACCACAAAAGCACAAATTGAAAAACTTCAAGCTTCTACGGGAATCGACATTATTCACATTACAAGAACCGACCGTAAAGGCTTTAAAGCAGGCGCTTTAAAAGCAGGTTTAGAAATTGCAAAAGGGGAAATTATCGCTATTTTCGACTCCGATTTCTTACCTCAAAAAGACTGGTTAAAACGCACCGTTCCGTTTTTTAAAGACGAAGCCATTGGCGTGGTGCAAACCCGTTGGGGCCATATTAATAGAAATTATTCCATTCTTACTAAAATTCAAGCCTTTGCGCTTGATGCCCATTTTACTTTAGAGCAAGTAGGAAGAAACAGCAAAGGCCATTTTATCAATTTTAATGGTACTGCAGGCTTATGGCGCAAAACCTGTATTATGGATGCAGGAAACTGGGAAGGCGACACCCTTACCGAAGATTTAGATTTAAGCTACCGTGCCCAATTAAAAAACTGGAAATTCAAATATTTAGAAGATGTTGAAACTCCTGCCGAACTTCCTATCGTTATTAGTGCTGCACGTTCACAGCAATTTCGTTGGAATAAAGGTGGTGCAGAAAATTTCAGAAAAATGCTTGGTCCTGTTGTTAAAAACGCTAACATATCACCAAAAACAAAAGTACACGGCTTACTGCATTTACTTAACAGTACCATGTTTTTAAACGTGCTTATAGTGGGTATTTTAAGTATTCCAATGCTGTATATAAAAAACGAATACGCGCATTTAAGACCCTACTTTTACATCATGAGTTTCTTCGTGATGAGCACCGTGATCTTTTTTATCTGCTATTGGTTTATGTATAAAAACATTTACGGCAGCGGATTTAAAAACTTCATGCGATATATTGGTATGTTTTTTGTGTTTTTCTCAATAGCCATGGGCTTTTCACTACACAACTCTATTGCGGTTTTAGAAGGACATTTGGGCAAAAAATCTGAATTTGTACGCACACCAAAATTCAATTTAAGCAAATACAAAGACAATTTTAAGAACAATAAATACATGAAGAAAAACCTATCTATAAATGTTATTTTTGAAGGTTTATTAATGCTGTATTTTGGCTTCGGAATGTATAGCGCATTTGTTGTTGGAAATCAAGGTGGCGATTTCGGATTATTCCCTTTCCATCTTATGCTTTTCACTGGTTTTGGCTATGTGTTTTTTAAATCGTTAGCATCTAAAGTTTAATATTTTGGGCGTTACCCGTCCTTCAACTGTGTTTAGGATTTTGGGTCGCGCTTTCCACTATATCTTTTTAAAAGTCTTGGTTACAAATACATCATCCAGGCAAACTGAACGTTTTTAGTTTTCCAGCCATCTTTTTTAACAGCCTCTTTTAAAAAGGATGCCGCTTCAATCGCTAACGCAGTTTTTCGGTCCAATACGAATAATCAACTTGATTTCAAATCAACCCCTCTAATTACGCATGATAAATAATATTATATTTACACATGCTTTTAAACCCCGCCCTTTTTAAACAGAACAAAACCGCTTTACTATTAATGGTTTCTTGTCTGTTATTTTATTGGGTCTTTGCTTATAATTTGGTACGAACCGATTATATAAAACTGATTTCGCTCTATTCAGCACTATTCTTTTTCTTTTATAAATTGGTTCAAATTTTAAAAACCAATATAAAAGCTTTAAGCTATTTAGCCTTTGGTTTTCGAGCGGTTTTCATTTTAGCCATTCCCAATTTATCACAAGATTTTTACCGTTTTATTTGGGACGGGCGCATTATTTTAGAAGGTTTTAACCCCTATTTAAACACAGTAGAATCATTTATTAGTCAGAATCAATTTCCTGTCGCTCAAGCCCAAGAACTTCGTGCAGGCATGGGAACCTTAAACGCCAGTCACTTCACCAATTATCCTTCAATAAACCAGTTATGTTTTGCTATTGCAGCACTTTTTGCAAGTAAAAGTATTTTAGGTTCGGTTCTAGTGATGCGCTTACTTATTATTGCTGCGGATTTTGGTACCCTCCACTTCGGAAAAAAACTTCTTCAGCAATTAAAACTCCCTGAATACCACATTTTTTGGTATGTTTTAAATCCGTTTATCATTATCGAACTTACTGGAAATTTACATTTTGAAGGGGTTATGATTTTCTTCCTGATTTGGAGTTTGTACTTATTAAATCAAGGCAAATGGCAATGGGCAGCCGTGGTTTTTGCCTTGTCGATTTCGGTAAAACTGATGCCTTTAATTTTTCTGCCTTTGTTTTTTCAGTGGTTTGTGAAACGAAATGAAATGTCGAAAGAAAATGATAATGTGATACTGAAACAAGTTCAGCATGACCTATCGTATAACAATGAGATTGCCACGTCGCACACGCCTCGTAATGACAAATTAAAAGGGCTATCAAAATTAGTTGGGTTTTATACCATTATTGGTATTTGTACACTTGTATTGTTTGCACCTTTTTATAGTTCGGAATTTGTAAACAATTACTCGAAAACCGTGGCATTATGGTTTCAGAACTTTGAATTTAATGCTAGTATTTACTATATCGCTAGAGCAATTGGCTATTCCTTTCGGGGGTATAATGAAATTGCTGTTATAGGAAAAGGCATTGCCATTACCGTGTTTTTATTTGTGTTGATGCTGAGCTTTTTCAGAAAAAACAAAAGTACCGTTCAGCTCATAACGGCCATGTTAATGGTGTTATCTTTTTACTATTTTACAGCAACCACCGTGCATCCGTGGTATGTGGCAACACTTTTAATTTTGTCTGTTTTTACGAAATATAAATTCCCCCTGGTTTGGAGTTTTATGATTATTCTGAGTTATTTAGCCTATTTAAACCCAAACCAGGCCAATAAGTCTGAGAATTTGTGGATTATTGCTTTGGAGTACACCGTGGTTTACGGCGTTTTTATTTGGGAAGTTTTCATAAAAAAAGCTTCCAAAAAAGGAAGCCCAATACAAGTTTTATAAACGTTTTTTAAAATCTTTTCAAACTAAGAAAACAGCTTTACAATAAACATATCAATCACTTCAATAACAATAAGAATGATAATAATCCATTCTAAACGACTGCTTTCTTTATGATCCATGATGTCTTTAAAAAGCTCTAAATTCTCTTTAATAATTTCAATGCGATCATGAATTAAACGGTAGCGGTCTTTTAAATCGAAGGTGCGTTTTAGGTCTTGATTTAGTCGATTTAACTGTTCGTTTTCCCAAGTTATTTCAGGGGAATCGAAAATGTATAAATTTTCAGAAATCTTGTTTTTTATGTTTAAAACCCTTCCAATAAAACGCTTCAACTTATTCCCAGAAATATCCAACTTCCCCTTTTGTTCTAAAAACGAAGTGTGTTTATGGGTTTCAACTAATAATTCCTCAGTAATTTCAGAAAAACGACTTAAAGCAACCGACTGGGAAGTATTCAGCATAACCAAACGAATCATTTCTTCGTCAATTTCGGGTAAAATCACATGATCAAACTGCACTTTTAGGGTGTTTGGTTTGATGATGATTTCAACAGTTTCGGAAAGTTGTTCGGAAAAATAATGATCGCAAACGGGCTTAATTCTACTTAAAGCTGTTTCAATTTCGATGGCCGTCATGTTAAAAAAACTAACCATGCCATACTGAAAAATGTAAATGAATTTTTGATCTGAGCATTTATAATAAAGCTCATCGCTATCTTGAAACAAGAGCTGCCACGGCAACTCTTGTTTACTAGTTTTTATGTTGATAGCACTAGCCACTTGATAAGCAACTACGGAGTACATTCTATATTATAACCTAAGGTTAAAGGGATTTTAAACTCTCTACACGATAAATAACATCGTCACCATCTTCATCTTCAACAAAAGTGATTCTGAAATCTTTATCGATAAGGGTTTTATCGTTTTTTAAATCGAATTGTTTCAATACACGAGGGTGCACTTCTTCAAATGCAAGCTCCTCTCCATTTTCAAACCAAAACGTGTAGTAACCGTTTTTGTAAGATTTAAAAGCGGCAGTTCTCATAGTAATAAAGTAAATTAATCGTTATCGTCGTCTTCGTCTTCTGCAAGATCTGGTTCTTGCACAGCATCTGGATCATTGCTATCAAAATCTTCGTAATCATCCTCATCATAATTCTCCATAGTTAAAGCTAATTTGGTACTAACTTTTACTAAATATTTAGTATCATGAGTCGTTACCTCTACCGCCTCGATGATTTCATTATGCTGATTTCTAAAAGAAATAATTTGATCGTCATCATAACCATCAGGATATTTTTCAACTAAAAGAGATAGAATCTCAGGCGTTAATTTTTTGAAATCTACGATAACCCGTTTTAAATTATCATTTCTATTTTTCATTTTTTTAGGGTAAATTGTTACAAGTTAAATATACTTATTTATGATTATTTTACACGAATTACATCGTAAAAATCTTTTCGTCTATCCTTTAAATTTTTAACTGCTCCAAAGGAATGCAGTTCTCTTAATAAACTTAAATCGACATCGGCAACTAAAATCATTTCTGTATTGGTCGTGGCTTCCGCCTTAATACCGTTACTAGGAAATGAAAAATCGCAAGGTGTAAATACGGCCGATTGCGCATATTGAATATCCATATTATTCACATTTGGTAAATTACCAACGCTTCCCGAAATCGCCACATAACATTCGTTTTCAATGGCGCGAGCTTGCGCGCATAAACGCACACGAGAATAGCCATTTTGGGTATCGGTTAAAAAGGGGATAAATAAAATATCCATGCCTTCGTCGGCTAACAAACGTGACAATTCTGGAAATTCCGAATCGTAACAAATTAAGATGCCAATTTTACCACAATCGGTTTCAAAAGTTTGCAGTTTGTTACCACGTTGCATCCCCCAAACTTTAGCTTCGTCTGGCGTTACATGTATTTTCTCGTAACGTTCTACACTACCATCTCGTCTGCACAAATACCCCACATTATATAACTTATCGTCTACCAATTCGGGCATAGACCCTGAAATGATATTGATGTTATAAGAAATGGACAACTGTTTAAGCTGATTTACAATGGTTTCGGTAAATTTGGCCAGCTCTCTAATGGCATCGGGTTCATGCATATGGTTAAACGCAGCCATTAAAGGCGCATTAAAAAACTCGGGAAGCACGGCAAAATCCGATCGATAAGCAGCAACGCTATCAATAAAATATTCCACTTGCTCCATTAAGTCTTCCAATCCTTTATACGGACGCATTTGCCACTGGATTAAACCTAATCGCACAACGGTTTTAACAGTACTCGCTTTCTTGTTAGGTTTGGTATATGAAATATTATCCCATTCCATTAAAACAGCGTACTCGTTCGATGCCGTATCGCCTTCTAAATAGTTTTTTAAAACACGAACCGGATGAAAATCGTTAGAAATTTGAAAATTTAAAACAGGATCATGAATTTCTTTACGTTTTACTTTTTCAATATATTCTTTAGGTGTTAAATCTTTATGCTTATGGTAATTTGGCATTCTACCACCAAAAACAATACTTTTTAAGTTTAAATTTTCACAAACTTCCTTTCTATAATCATACAAACGGCGTCCTAAGCGTAAACCTCTGTATTCCGGCTTTATAAAAACGTCGATGCCGTATAAAACATCGCCGTCGGCATTATGATTTTTAAAGGATTCGCCACCAATAATATCTTCATAAGTATGCTCGTCATCAATACTATCGTAATCTACGATTAACGATAATGCGCAGCCGGCAATATCACCATCAATTTTAATAACCACCTGTCCCTCTGGGAACATGGTGGTTAAATCTTGTATGTGATGTTTTTTCCAATATGAATTAAGCACACCAGCATACGACTCTAAAGTCGCTGCTTTTAATTCCTCAAAGTCATCAACAGTTAGGTACTTAAGTTCTATATTTTCAATTTTTTTTGAGTCCATCGCTATTGCCCTAAAAGGTAGGCGAAAATTAACGGTGCAACGATAGTCGCATCACTTTCTATGATGAATTTTGGTGTGTTAATATCCAATTTTCCCCATGTGATTTTTTCGTTTGGCACCGCTCCAGAATACGACCCGTAACTGGTTGTAGAATCGCTTATTTGGCAAAAATAGCTCCAGAATGGTGTATCGGTGCGCTCCATATCTTGATATAGCATTGGCACTACACAAATTGGGAAATCGCCAGCAATACCACCGCCAATTTGGAAGAAACCAATACCATTTTCAGAATTATCGGTGTACCAATCGGCTAAAAAGGTCATGTATTCAATTCCAGATTTCATGGTGCTTGCTTTCAACTCGCCTTTTAAAACGTAGCTTGCAAAAATATTCCCCATAGTACTGTCTTCCCATCCTGGGCAAACAATTGGCAAGTTTTTTTCCGCGGCAGCGTACATCCAAGAATCTTTTAAATCGATTTCGTAGTATTGTTCTAAAACGCCAGACAATAACATTTTGTACATGAATTCATGTGGTAAATAGCGTTCGCCTTTCGCTTCAGCTTCTTTCCAAATTTCAACAATATGACTTTGCAAACGTCTAAACGCTTCATGTTCTGGGATACAGGTATCGGTTACACGATTTAGGCCTTTTTCTAACAAATCCCACTCTTCTTGAGGGGTTAAATCGCGGTAGTTTGGCACACGTTTATAGTGTGAGTGTGCTACCAAATTCATGATATCCTCTTCAAGGTTTGCCCCTGTACAAGAAATAATTTGCACTTTATCTTGACGAATCATTTCGGCAAAACTTTTACCTAATTCGGCGGTACTCATCGCACCCGCAAGCGACACTAACATTTTAGCTCCAGATTCTAACTGTGCCTCGTAACCCTTTGCAGCGTCTACTAAGGCAGCAGCATTAAAATGTAAATAATGTTTTTCTATAAATTGCGAAATTGGTCCTTTAGTACTCATCGTCTTCAGTAAATTTTGATGCGTTATTTTTTTGTTTTGAATTATCGAAGGCATTATCGTAATCGTCATCTATGGCTTCGTCCATAAATTTATAACTTAACATTTTATAATACAATTTTGCTGCTAGGAAATCTGATGACTTCTCCTTTTTATTCGGACACAGTTCAACAATATCAAAGCCTACTACATTTTTCTCGGCAAACACTTGTTTTAAGAAATCTAAAGTTTCGTACCACAGTAAACCGCCTGGTTCTGGGGTGCCTGTGCTTGGCATAATCGATGGGTCGAAGGCATCTAAATCGAAGGTGATAAATACATTATCGGTCATTTGATCGATAGCCGAATCCATCCACGTATCATCAACAGCCATTTCATGAGCGAAATAGGTTTTCTCTTCATCCATAACGGTTTTTTCCATCACGTCCATCGAACGGATTCCCACCTGAATTAAATTCGTGGTTTGGCTCGCTTCGTAAACCGCACAAGCATGATTGCAAGTTGTGCCATCGTATTCCTTACGTAAATCGGCATGGGCATCAATATGCAACACCGTTAAACTTGGGTACATCTCGTTAAAAGCACGAATGGTACCAATAGAAATTGAGTGCTCGCCACCAAAAATGGTAACAAATTTATTTTTCTTAATGTATTTTTTAGTTGCTTGATGTACCGCTTCAACCATGGCTTCTGGCGAGCTGTTTTCGGTTACCGCATTTGCTAAAAACACACCTTGCTGATACACTTCTGTACCCGTTTCAATGTCGTAAAGCTCCATGTTTTCCGAAGCATTTAAAAACGCATCAGGGCCTTTATCGGCACCTTTTTGCCAAGTACTTGTACCATCATAAGGCACGGGAATTAAAACGATTTTTGCGGTTTCTAATTTCCCAAATTCTTCTGGAATTCCAGCGTAGGTCTTATTGCTCATAACCTAAAATTTTAAGTAAGTCTTCACTTTTTTGTTGTTCACTAAATAATGTTGTTGTTAAATTTCCATCGGCATCTTTGTTAATTAAAACATGCTTTGGCGACGGAATTAAGCAGTGCTGCAAACCACCAAAACCACCAATGGTTTCCTGGTAAGCGCCTGTATTAAAAAAGCCAATATATAAGGGTTTATCTTTATTGTATTTTGGCATATAAATCGCGTTCATGTGCTGCTCGCTATTGTAATAATCGTCACTATCGCAGGTTAAACCACCTAATAACACACGCTCGTAACTTTCTTGCCAGCGGTTTAATGGCAGTAAAATAAAACGTTTATTTATAGCCCAAGTATCTGGCAATGTGGTGATAAACGATGAGTTTATCATATTCCATTTCTCACGATCGTTTTGTTGTTTTTGGTAAAGCACTTCGTAAATCGCGCCGCCACTTTCGCCAACGGTAAAACTTCCAAATTCGGTAAAAATATTTGGCACTTCTACCCCTTCAGCATCACAGGTTAATTTAATTTGATTTACAATTTCATCAACCATATATTCATAATCAAAATCGAAACCTAAAGACGCCTTTATCGGGAAACCACCTCCAATATTCAAACTATTTAAAGTCGGACAAATCTTTTTCAGGCTTGTGTATACCTTCAAACATTTGTGTAATTCGTTCCAATAATACGCGTTATCTCGAATGCCTGTATTAATAAAAAAGTGTAGCATTTTAAGCTCAACTTTATCATTATTAGCGATTTGATTTTTGTAAAAAGGCACAATATTCTTATAACCAATACCTAATCTAGAGGTATAAAACTCGAACTTAGGCTCCTCTTCCGAAGCAATTCGAATCCCCACATTAAATTTGCCTGTAATCTCTTGCGAAAGCAAATCAATTTCCTCGTAATTATCAATAATCGGAATCGCATTTTTGTGGCCGTTATTAATTAATCGTGCAATATTTGTAATGTATTGTGCGCGCTTAAAACCGTTGCTAATTACAAAGGTTTCATCGGTAATTTTACCTTCGGCTTTAAGGTTTTCAATAATATCAATATCAAACGCCGAAGAGGTTTCAATATGAATATCATTCTTCAAAGCCTCGTCTAAAACATGCTTAAAATGCGAGCTTTTTGTACAATAGCAATAATTGTATTTGCCTTTGTAATCGTACTTTTCAATCGCATTAGCAAACCAACTTTTCGCCTTATTAATATTGTTAGAAATTTGCGGTAAGTAGGTGAATTTTAAAGGTGCGCCGTACTGTTTTGTAAGTTGCATGAGGTCAATATCATGAAAATGCAATTCGCCTTTATCAACTTTAAATTCCTCTTGCGGGAAATCAAAAGTTTGATTAATTAAATCAATATATTTAGTATTCAATGTACTGTTTTTAAAAAAGTTAAAGATGTAAATAGTAGATTAACTACGTGTTAAGATAATAAAAAATAAATGGAATCAAACTTGAATTTCGCGTTCGGTAGTGGGCACAAAGCCGTATTTATGCTGGATCGCATATATGGGTGATACGGAAGTTAGCTTTAAAATTCGGTCGCTTAATCGGTAAGCTGCTTTTGAATATGACTTCCTAATTTTCAAAAGCCCGAACATAGAAACAGTGTTCAATTTGTTCAGCTAAATAGAGTGCAAATGAAAAACAAAAAATTGAATTACAAACTTTTTTTTAGTTTTTTTTTGAAAACTTTATGAATGCCTTTTTCAAAGCTATATTTTGGGGGTTACCCAAGGGTCGGGCTATTCGTTGCAATCTTTTTTTGTTATGCCTCTAGGTTTTCGTATGTAAACTAAACCCTAGTTAACACAATGGTCTTTTAATTTATTCAGCAAAAAAAGGATTTCCACTGCTATCCCTAACCCGGAGATTGGAGTTTGGTTTTTGGTTTTTGGTTTTTCCAAAAGACCCTTCAGGTTTCAAAACCTGAAGGGTCTGAATCCTTTTATTTACAATCTTGAAAATCAACAAAAATTTCATCACCACGATGTTCGAGCGAAGCCTAGAACCGCTAAATTTTAAATATAATCTCCTTCTCGACGCCTCTCCTTAAGCCATAAACGACATGCTAAAAGAAGCTTTCTGAGGGTGCCTTGGATCGGGATTCTAAAGCATGATACGGCATTAAAGACAAAAATAGTACCAGTATTTTCTGTTTTTTTTTGCCAAAAACCGTATTGTACGACTATTCTTTGTTAATCCTTTCTTTTTAATCTATCCTTAAATTTTAATTGGTAGTTTTGAGACAAACTGACGTTAGCCACACACAAAAAATTCTGTAACAAAATCAACTTTACGTAATAATTTATTAAATTTGTACGTAAAACAATTATTATGGATAAAAAATTGACATTGAGCTTAGACCAAGCAATTATTGAAAGTGCAAAAAAATATGCCAAATCAAATAACATTAGCTTATCTAAACTTATCGAATCTTATTTAACTACGCTCACTAAACGGACAAAGAACTCAACAGAAATAACACCTCTTGTTGAAAGTTTAAGTGGAGTAATTACACTTGATGAAGATTTTGATGTAAAAGATGCTTATACTGATTACCTAATCGAGAAATACAAATGAGCAGATTATTGATTGACACCAACATCGTAATAGATTTACTTTCAAAAAGAGATAAATTCTATGATGAGGCTGCCGATTTATTTTCTCGTGCGGACAAAAAAGAACTAGAACTCACCATTTCATCCTTAACCTTTGCAAATACAAATTATATTCTTTCAAAACTCAAATCAGCAAAAGAAGCTAGAGAAATATTAAGAAAATTTAAAGTGCTTGTTGAGTTATTAAGTTTAGATGATAAGATTACAGAATTAGCCTTGAGTGATGATAATTTTCCAGATTTTGAAGACAGATTACAATATTACTCTGCTTTTGAAAATCAAATAGACATAATAATCACACGAAATAAAAGAGACTTTAAAAACTCAAAAATTCCTGTTTTGACTGCAAAAGAATTTTTAGCCCGAAAATAATGGCGTTGCGACCTTTACTCGGACATAAAATTAAAGACCGTTTGTTACAAAACAAATATCTTAGAAATATGAAAAAACAATTTTACAGCCCCAAATTAAAGAAGCAAGCAGTTCAATTAACCTACCTGCGAGAGATCTAATAGCGCGGACTTATACCTTAAATCCCCGCTATTATGTCACAAAACAAGTTTGATGCGACACTGAAATAAATTCAGGGTGACGAGACAGAACCTGATTGCTAGGGAATTTCTAATGATCTAAATTATATTTTGGTTGTATTGTGGGTAAAACAAGTTTTAGTTTTTCATAGAAGGGGATCCAATTTTCATAACCTGGTTTTTCAAATATTAAATCCACTAATGCTTTTTTAGATTCATAATTAGAATCATTACATAATTTAGAGATAATTAAAACTCTAAAATATGCATCTAAAGTACCAGCTAATATGTCTTGCCAAGAACTTCCTTTAGCTTCCAATTCATCCATTCTTTTAAGAATATTTGGCAAATACATATAGGTGTCTAAAAAAGTTTGTCCCTCACCGTTTATGTAGGTGTTTATCAACTCTATACCTTGTTCAATTTCTTCGGGTGTGTTTGCGTCAAAACCATGAATACATTTGGTTTCCCATTGGTATACAGTATTCAAATGATCTTTCTTTTTTTCCTTAAAAACTTCAGGAAATTTATTTAATGCTAAAATATAGTCTTCAACTTCGTAGTGTGTAATACCGTAACTAGAAAAAGTTATATCTCCAAGTTTAAAAAAGTTAAACCCTAAATCTATAGCTATATCATTTTTATAGTAAATATAACATGGGTTTCCGCCTGTTTTAAATAATTTAAACCCTTTAGGTTTTAATACTGGAGTTAAACTATCAAATAGTTGCTTACGTTTTTCTGCTATTTTCATAGGTTAAAATCTTTGTGTGATATGGTGATTTATCTGGGTGTTTTTTTCTTATTTCTAAAAAATATGTTTATGAAAGCGTGCCAATTAAGGTTCATTCCATAGGAAAATTAGTAAAAAAATAAAACTTAGCAAAAGAATGCTAACGACAACCACCGGTGTCGTTGTTATTTGTGTCATTTTCTTCGCTTTAAAAGCTTTTATCGTTACATCGTTAATACGCAATTCGGTAATATCATTGTTATTGTTATACAGCGTATTAATCTTTACTATTTGGTTAACATCAAAGTTTATTTTTTGTTCTGTTATGTTTTTTTATAGGCAACACCGTTTGTAGTTTTTCGCCAAGAGCATTATAATAGCGTGTCGTGTACAAATTGTTTTTTGTTTTAACACATAAACTAACCTGTTCTTCTTCCTTAATTACAGGAAACCTAAGTTTACCTACGCCTTTTGATGTAACAAAAGTGTTTTTTGTTGTTAATACCTCGATAGCTATTGGAATTTCCGTACTTGTATGCTGATTTTCTAATGAAGCATTAAAATATGGATTTAACAGAGCGTATATAAAATAAATACAAGCGGCAATAAAAATAAATAAGGTAGATTTTAAGGCTATTTCTTTATTGTTTAGGTCCTTTAGGTCGTTTTCTTTTTTGAAAATTTTAGGGGTACCATCATCATTAATTTTAAAACTAGTTTCAGATAGTATTTCTCCTTTTAATTGAGGGTGTTCGTTATTAAAGAAGTTTAGTTCGAGTGTTTTATTCGTAGTTTTTCTTTTACCAAATAGTCCTTTTTTTAGTACCGAAAAATCTAAAGTTTTATATTTATTAACGGACCAATAAAATTTATTAAAACCTCTAGTTAATATTATGGTTTCGAAAGTTTTGTTAGCCTCGTTAAAAAAACGATATACACCTAATTCTAATTTAGTTTTCATAAAACGTTAGGGTTTGTTTGTTCAAAAACATGTGCTTTTTTTTATTGTCTTGTAAAAATATCTAACCAATACACAGTTGAGAAGGTTATAAAATAAGCTACTGTTTGGGTATGGGATTTATATTTTCTACTCATTTGTTATGCTTAGCCTTATTACTTTTGTCCTCCCTTAACTGCTAGGGCAAGCATTTTTATTGTGCTGGAAAACAAACTAAAAGCAGGTTTTTAATAGTATTATTTTAATTTTTTACACCTATCTTTTTTCTCATGTTATTCCTTCCTACTCCTAACGTCACGAGCGGGACGCTCGCGCTTGCGGGGAGATATTAAAACTAAAAGAGCTTATGCAGGGTGATTTTCAAATTTTCCAGAGTTGGATTCTAAATATTGAATTAGATTATTCACTTCTTTTTTATCCCATTCGCTAAAATGGTCTATTCTCTTTTGATAATTTTTACTAAGACTATTGTAATTTGGGTTTGAAACTAACTTTGCAATTACCAATGCACACATAATATCTAATTTCAGACGTTTACTGTTTTTTATATAATCCCCTAAGTTAAACAATTGGTCAAAATCAAATAGACTATTTATTTTCTTAAACTCTGGAAGAATATTATCTGTAAAGTGTTCAACTATTTCGTCAACAGCTTTTTTAGCTTCTTTCAATGTGTAAATATCGTAATCCTTACAAAGATAATTTCCTTGTTCCCAAAGTATTACTTGTGTTAGGTATATTTGATCACCTATTTTTGTTTTATTAACTTTTTGTTCATCTTCTCCTAAAGCTCTTTGAAGTATTTTATTGACTATTATATAACCTGTAAAAGCACTAAATGATGTTCGGTAAGAATTATCGTAATTCAAACTATTAAACGTTAAAGAATAAGTTCTATCACCCTCAGTTAGCACATAATTATCTCTTATTTTCTTAAATCCTAATGGACTTAATTTTTCTTTAAATGCATTACTTAGAAATGTTTTAAGCTCTTTTGCTGTCATATTTATTAAAATGCCTTTTTGTAAATACCATATCCATCTGTTGCAAAATCATTGACATAAAAGTCTACAGAGTTTTCAATATTTATATTTTGAGGTAATTCATCCACTCGTAAGAAACTTTTTCGCTCTATTGCCAACTGGCTTTATTTGGGTAATAGTTTCATTTTTCAAAGCTAAACTTGTACTTTCTACATATTGCAATCTAATTCTCGCTTTCATTTTCTTTGACTGCATTAGTAGATACTAGCACTAGCATAGGATTTCTAATTATCCCAATACATGTCAGCTGACAAATAAGCCACAATCAATAACATTATAAACAATAACATTAACGGAATTACTCTCATAATTGTCGGCTTAAAAAGCCATGTGTTTTTTATTTCATTATTTTTTGAATATACATATATATCAATGTTATCATCTTTTTTTAATTTATTGAATTTAGATTTAGGAGAAAAAACTAAATCATCATTAACAATTTTATACTCTTTGTTATTAAATCTAAATTTATATGATATTTTTATAGACCTATATTTGCCGCCTTGTAATATTGAAACATAATATCTTGTAAAAGTTTCTTTTATTATTATATCATTAGTAACTTGTCCAATAATTCTTTTTGAATACCATTTTACACGTATTAATAGCCTAATTTCCTTAGTTATTGGTATTAAAAACAATAATGCTAATATTAATAGTATAGGGTTCATTTATATATTTTCATTTATGTCATTATCTGGCAATAGTGGGTTAGGCAACGGTTTATCTACATTGTAGTATACTCGCATAGGGGTTACTTGTTCGCCCTTATTATAAAAAACACCTCTTATAGCATCACCATCAAGTAAAATTTCTCCTTTAAATCTTACAATGACTTTACCGTCAATATTAGTCTCAGTCATGATAATTGTATTTTTATCTATCTGGTATTCTTTAACTGTAGGATCATTACCACTTTCTATACTTCTATTTAAGGTTTGTTTTACTGTTTCCTTATTATCTAAAGGTTCAAACTTATTAGATTTATTATCGCTCTTAACTATATATTCGTCTGTCTCTTTTGAGTATGAATGATATGTCAAAGTAACTGTTTTATTATATATATATGTATATATCCGTAACTCTACTACCAGACTGTATATCATTATATATTACGTGAGGTATTACCGTTTTACATCTAAATCTTTTATTTATTATATTCATGCTATTCTTTATTTACTTATCATATTTCCAATGAGTTTTCCAATCCAAACCGATATTATCTAAATCCACACTATTTAAATCTAATACTGAGCCATCTTTAAATTTTACTTGGTTAACATCATTTTCCCTTAAATACTTTATTTCTTTAGCAAAACCAAACGGCTCAATCAACTTTGTAGCGTCATTTTTTATAATACTATTTCGATTACTATCTCACGAGCGGGACGCTCGCGCTAGCGGACTTTACCTATAGGAAGTCTTATTTGTTTTCGTTATAAATTTTTATTGCTTTTTTTATATACAGTAGAGCTATAAAAAAAATGTTATTACTAATACAAACCTCCAATTGCGCTGTTCAATTATTGATACCATGTAGGCTAAACCAGAAGATTTAGACGAACTTAGCTCACTATAAGGTCTACCTCCTATCATTGCTGAAAACCACTTAAAGGCTATAGCTAAAGCGAGAGCTATCGAAATTACAGAATAGACTAAATAGTCATACCAATTCATTTTATAATTTGACTTACTCATAGTGCATTTTTTTATATGTTTAGTATGTTTTTAGATTTTCTAAGGAAAACAAATACCCCTGCTAGCGCTAGTATCTACTAGTGCCTTCAGCCCAAAAAAACCTAGCTTATCCATCTCTAAAACGGCATCATCATCTTGAAAGTTTCTTGCCTTCCTACTCACAGCGTTCTAAAATACTAAAAAACGATACTGTTGTAGCATAATTTTTCTTGTTGTTACTTTTCTTTTTTGGTGTTAGAAGATATTTCTGGTGATTAGGGTGTTCGAAAAGTATTCTTAATTCTTTTATGAGTTTCAACCGATTATTACATCATGTTTGATGCGACCCTGAAATAAATTCAGGGTAACGAGACAGAACCGGCTTAAAATAAAATCAGCACGCTAAACATCAAAGTTTAGCGTGCTGATTACAAAATTTTATATCTTAAATACTAAAGCATTTTAAGCATATTAAGCTCCTGCTCTGTTAAATGTTTCCAGCTACCACGCGGAATATCTTTTTTAGTAAGTGGTCCAATAGCCACACAGTCTAAATTGATAATATCGTATTTAAAATAATCGAAAATAGTACGAATAATGGTGTTTCCTGTATTTTTAATTTTTAAACCTATTTCTTTTTTAGCCGCGCCATCTATATAACTAATTTCTTCAACCTCAATAAGTTTTCCTTCAAACTTAAATCCTGCTTGAATCTTTTTTAAATCTTCAAGTTTTAAGTTTTTATCTAACTCTACATGAAATAAACGGGCTACACCATGTTTAGAATTTGTAAATTTTGCAGCAATGGCATCATCATTAGTAAAAAACAATAAGCCTTTAGAGTTTCTTCCTAAGCGACCAACTGGCTTTATTCTAGATGTTGTTGCATTAGCTACCAAATCCATAACCGTACGTCCTTTCCCTTCGCTAGTCGTGGTTGCAAAGCCTTTTGGTTTATTTAGTAAAACGTATGCTTTTTTTTCTGGGTTAATTCTTGCACCGTCGTAACGTACCTCATCCCCAGGCTTTACTTTATAACCCATTTCAACAATCACTTTTCCGTTTACGGAAACTAATCCTGTTGCGATATGCACATCGGCTTCACGGCGTGAACACATGCCCGAATTCGCCACATATTTATTTAACCTAATTTCATCAGGATTTCCCGTTTTTTTAGGTGCTGATGGTGTTTTTTTTGGTGTTGCACTAGCTTTTTTTATAGGCGCATTTCCTCTTGCATGACTTTCTGAACGTGTGTTTCCATGACCGCGTCCCGATGGCTTTCCTTTTCCTTTACTCCCTTGATGTCTGTTCATGACTTAATATTTTTTTGCAAAGATATACTTAAAATTACGACTTCTTATTTAAGAAAGCTGTTTTGTGCATTAATTACGCTGTATTGCAAATACACTTACCTTTGTTTTACATCTTGCCTGCTGTACTAAAAATAAAATCTGCGAGTATAAACGAAACAAAAGGGAAAACAAACTTTATAAAATCACCCAATAATTTCACTTATTATCGCAGAATAAAACAAATCATTTTTTCAAAATGCGTTCTACTTCTATTATTTGAACATTGAAAATAAATTTGAAAAACCCTCTTTAAAGGACTCTGATGCTGAAGAAAAAGATTTTTTCACATCTTCCCATTCGTCTTCTGTGGCATCTTCAAGCTGATCATACTTTGCTTGAAGTTTATCTTTTTTTGTTTTTAAAACAGCCAGCTCTTCATCATATTTTTTACTAATTTCATCTTTTAGCTTATCGCTTTTACTTTCTATTTCATCGATTTTTGAAACAATTTCGTCAATGCTTTCCTTTGCTTTTGCTTTAAATTCCTGTTTGTCCATTTTCTTAATTTCTATATATTACGCCTACTCTATCACGGATTTTCGGCTTTCTCCATATTTTAAAGAATCTATAATTTTAAAATATTTTTACAAGCTAAGTTGAATTTAGGACTGTAACTCAATCAAATACAAATATTACTAGATATTTAACATTGAACACTTTACCACATAAATATAAGATTAATCTTATTTCATTACGTCAATTAATTGTGTTTTTTTTTAGATGAAAATATCATCAAACAGTTAACTGAAACAAACTCACCGTAGCATTTATATAATGGGCAGGCAGTTCGGAATTATTATGAAGCCTTGATAATCCTAAAAAATCAAAGTTGCATGTTTTATAATAATTAATGACAACCAGATTCCGACCTCTAAAATTTGGATCTGTAGAAATTCTATGAATGTAAATAGCAGGAAACCTTTTCTAAATCTTCAAGCTGGCTATTTTGAATTTTCATGACTAAATATTTCAGATTTACTTTGTTTTCAATCCGCTTTTAAATTCTATTTAAAATCACATTAACATCAATTAGTAAAATACTAAAAACGCCTGCGAGAATGATAAATTTAAGAATATTATGAAGAATTAAATAATGAATTTTAGCGTTCGATTTCCATAGTAATATTAAAAACACCCCTAATAAAAAAATACTGAGATAAAAGAAAATATCCATATGCCCAACTTGGAATTTAAACAATAAAAGATAAGTTGGAACTAACGTTAAAATGGCTAAAACCGTAAGCATTACTTTTGAAACTTTTTCGCCGTAAGCCACTGGAATGGTTACATAGTTTTGAGCGATATCACCTTTAATGTTTTCTAAATCTTTGGTTAATTCGCGCATAGAAATCATTAAAAACAAAAACACCGCGTGTACAAAAATTACGGTTTCAAAGTTTTTATAATACAAGAAAATCGCGAAAAACGGCGTAATAGTTAGCACCGCCGAGGTTAAATTCCCAATAAAAGGCAGTTTTTTTAATTTATGTGAATACAACCAAATTCCAAAAATATAAGCCGAAAAGAATACAACTGCGTGAAACGACACATAGCTCGCCATAACTACCGCCATAAAATTAAGCACAAAATAGAAAGACAATTTTGTAGTTTGGCTCACCAATTTATCCAACCTAGATTTTATAGGCCGATTGATCAAATCTTTCTCCGAATCGTAAAAATTATTAATAATATAGCCCCCTGCAATAGTGGCCGAAGACGCCAAAACCAACATAAACAAATTAAGATCTGAAACCACTTCTTTTAAAGGCTTGTCATGGGCCAAAATGTAAATAGAAGTTAAATACTGTGCTATAATTACGATTAAAATATTATAGCCCCGAACCACGGAAAACATACTGAAAAACTTAAGTAGGATGTGTTTCTGTTTTCGGTTTAACATAAAAATATTTTTTGATGAAACCCGTAAATAGTAGCACTCGGGATAACAGCCAAATTTAGAAATTATAAACCACTTCCAATGTGTAATCTGCTAAAGCTTCTTGCGCTTTTTCTATGTCTTCGGTAAAACCAAGAATATAACCACCACCGCCAGAACCACAAAGTTTTAGGTAGTAATTATTTGTTTCGATGCCTTTTTTCCAAAGTTCATGAAATTGCTGAGGAATCATAGGTTTAAAATGACTCAAAACAATTTTTGAAAGCTGTTTGGTGTTTTTAAACAACGATTTGATGTTGCCTTTTAAAAAATCGTCCACACAAGCATCGGTATGTTTTATAAACTGTGTTTTAAGCATGTTACGAAAACCTTCTTGCTTCATGCTTTCCATAAACAAATTCACCATTGGCGCAGTTTCGCCAACAATACCACTGTCTATTAAAAATACAGCGCCTTTACCCTCACTTTGTTGTGCAGGAATGCCTGTAGCTTCAATATTATCTTTGGAATTAATAAGAATTGGAATGCTTAAATAGCTATTTAAAGGATCTAATCCAGAGGATTTTCCGTGGAAAAAAGATTCCATCGCAGCAAAAACCGTTTTTAGTTTTAATAACTTTTCTCTGGTTAAATTTTCAAGAACGGTTATTTTATCAAAAGCGTATTGATCGTAAATCGCAGCCACTAAAGCCCCGCTACTTCCTACACCATAACCTTGCGGAATAGACGAATCGAAATACATCCCAGAATTAACATCCGCTAACAAAAGTGCACTATCAAAACGTACTAAATCGCTATCTATAGTTTGAAGATATTCGGCAAAACGTTTTAAACTAGCATTAGATTTTATTGCGGTTTCTGAAGGATTTTCAGATTTTTTTAATGCACCGTTATAAAAATTATAAGGAATGGATAAGCCTTTAGAATCTTTAATGATGCCGTACTCTCCGAAAAGTAAAATTTTAGAATAAAATAAAGGTCCTTTCATATATGCTTCAATTGACAAATGACAATTAATAATTGACAATTATTTTTCTTTTGAAGTTTTAATCATTCTAGCTAAAACATTCAAAATCAAATTCAGGAGCAAAGATACTCAGAAATATTTAAATTGATTATTTCTTTACCTGAATCTACATTTGTAGTATTATAAATATCAAAACAAACTTAATTGCTAATTGTTATTTGTAAATTGATAATTCTTGAGCTCCAAAACCAATTTTATCGACGATGTACTGACCTTTCTGACAAAACGCAACTAATTCATCTTTAATGAAGTTCAAAACGAGATTGGTTTCATTTTCAGGATATAACACATGAACGTTTGCGCCTGCATCTAGTGTAAAACACACTTTAGAACCGGTTTCTTTTCTAAACGCCCATATTTTATTGATGATTTCTAAAGTATTAGGTTTCATTAAAATGAAATACGGCATACTGGTCATCATCATAGCATGAAGCGTTAAGGCTTCACTTTCCACCAGAGCAATAAACGCATCCAAATCACCCGATTTTAAAATTTCGGTAATCGTTTTTAAATTTTTATCGGCTTGCTTAAAACGTTCCTGTGCAAAAGGGTGTCCGTGCATCAAATTATGTCCAACCGTGCTACTCACCACTTTTTCACCTTTATCCACCAACAAAATGGTGTCTTGGTAATTTTTAAACACCTCATGGACTTGGTGTGGAAACTTTACTCCAAACAAATCTGAGCTGCCTTCAATTGCTTCACTTTTACCCCAAACTACCAAATCACCTTCCAGACTTCTGCATGCAGACCCAGAACCCAAACGGGCTAAAAATGAGGCTTTTTGAATGAAATAAGTTTCCGCTTGAGATTCCTCGACTACGCTCGGAATGACAGAACCACCTAGTAATGCCTTTTCAACACTCATTAAACACAAGGCCAAAGCACTCATTCCTGAAGCTGAAGACGCAATTCCTGAACTATGAGGAAAAGTATTAGACGTTTCAATTTTAAAATGATAGGCTTTTAAAAATGGTAAATACACCTCAACACGATTAAAAAAAGTTTCTATTTTAGATTTAAAACTCTCTTTTTTTTCACCATCCAAATACACCTCAAATGAAAACGCTTCCTTATCTGTTTTTTTTGAAAAACTTAAAGTCGTAGTCGTTTTACAGTTATTTAAAGTAAAACTAATAGATGGGTTTTCTGGGATTTGATCCTTCTTTTTACCCCAATATTTTACCAATGCAATGTTACTGGGTGACGACCATGTATAGCGGCCTTGTTGAATTGAATTGGTATAGGGTTTTGGAATAAAATTTTGCTCTGTCATTTCTTAAATTTCAACAAATAAAGCCTTTTACCCAACTTTAAATTGTTTAATACGATTGCAAAAATAAGAAATATCTATTGGTCTTTTTTATAAGCTTCAGACAAATCTAAAAGCTTGACCATGGTTTTATAATTTCGTGCTGTTGCAGTTGTTTTCAGCTTTCGTTCGAAAAAATTATTACTGCACTTTGCGCGCCCGTAACCAACACTACTATAGAAATAAATGCAGTTTTTAGTGATTACAAATTCTTCGTTGGGATAGCTTGTTTTTGAAAGTTCGTCAACAATTTCTGGATTTGGCACTGCATATAAAAATGTGAAATAACTGTTCTGTTTTTTTTCTTCGGAAAACGGACAACTATCAAAAATATCCCGAAGCATTTGGGGTGTTTTCACCAAAACAGGCACATCAAAACCAAAATGTGATTTAATAGCTTGATGTATTTTTAATTCTAATTTTTGAAGATTTTCTTCGGAAGATTGCAACAATACATTCCCACTTTGAATATAGGTTTGAACGCTTTCTAATCCACTACCAGAAAGCAACTCACGAAGTTCTGCCATAGGGATTTTCTTTTGTCCGCTTACATTAATGCCTCTTAAAAGCGCGATATAGGTTTTCATTTAAAAATCTTGTTTTTGGTTGAGAAAACTCAATATTCGTACTTCATCATCAACCACCACATAATGAAATGAATAATTGAATTTTTCAAACAGATGGATTCTAATGTTTTTGTAACGAACCTGTCTTGTTAAAGGATGTTTTTCCAAAAATGTTATTTGCTCACTGAGCTCCTTCAAAAACGAATCTTCAATGTTTTTCGTTTTAAAATAACAAACTGCTAAATCAATTTCCCTAAAAGCTTCTGGGGTAATAATCAATTTATAAACCATACTTTTTCTTAACAGCGTCCATTGATATGAAATTTATTTCATTCTTCTCCATCTTATCTAACATATCATCCATCATCGCCTTATAGGCTTCGGAAGGCTCACTAAAACGCACAGCTTGTTCTTCTAAAGTATATTCAATATAGTTTTTTAACGAGCGCTTTTCGAGTTTGGCTTGTTTTTCTAGAATTTCAATGGCTTTATCGTCTAATTCGATAAGTTTTTTTGTTTTTCCCATGATATAGATTATATATACTAAATATATAAAAAATATATCAATCCTAGCTTATTTTTAAATAGATCTTTAAAACGACTTCGCTATATCTCGAGCTGCAATAAAAGCCCCAGTCCAGGCATTTTGGAAATTAAAACCACCTGTAATAGCATCAATATTTAATACTTCGCCGGCAAAATATAGGTTTTTAATACGTTTACTTTCAAAGGTTTTAAAGTTGATTTCTTTAAGATTTACTCCGCCAGCCGTTACAAATTCTTCCTTAAACGTGCTTTTCCCTTCAACGTTAAAAATTGCTTTTGTTAACTGAGAAGCCAAAGCTTCTAATTGTGCTTTATTTAAATCGGCCCAACGGGTTTCTTCTACCATATTTGAAGCTAAAACCAATTTATGCCATAGGCGTTTTGGTAAATCAAATTGCGTGGATTTAAACACTGTTTTTTTAGCTAATTCTTTTTTTAAGGCTTTTAAAACCTCCAAACAATCCTCAAAAGATTGTTTTATAAAATTGATTTCTATTTGAAATTTATAATCGCGTTTAGCCAATTCTAAGGCTCCAAAAGCCGATAATTTTAAAATGGAAGGCGCACTCATGCCCCAATGCGTAATTAGCAACGGGCCTTCGCTCCATAAATCGGTGCCTAGAACTTTTACCTCTACATGCGATGCCACAACGCCAGGAATATCCTGAATGCGTTCGTCTTTAATATTAAATGTGAATAACGAAGGTACGGGTTGCGAAACGGTGTGTCCTAAGTTTTCTAAAAGCTTCCAGATTTTAGGATTACTGCCTGTTGCTATTAAAATTTTATTTGAAGAAAAAGAACCTTCAGAAGTTTCTATATGAAATTCATCATCCTGATTTTCAATAGATTTTACAGCATAATTATAAAAAACATCAACCTGATGCTTTTCAGCTTCACTTAAAAAACAATCAATTATAGTTTGGGATGAATTTGAAACCGGAAACATGCGGCCGTCGTCTTCAATTTTTAGCTCAACACCGCGTTCTTCAAACCATGCGATGGTATCGCCCGTCATAAATTGATGAAAAGGCCCTAATAATTCCTTTTCGCCACGCGGATAATTCTGCACCAATTCCGAAGGAGTAAATTCGGCATGCGTAACATTACAGCGACCGCCGCCAGAGACTTTTACTTTAGCTAAACCTGCTTTGGCACGTTCTAAAATCGCCACCTTCAAATCTGGGTTTTGCTCTGCAATATTTATAGCTGCAAAAAAACCAGCTGCTCCACCACCAACAATAATGACGTCTTTTTTTATCATATTCTATCTGGATAATCTGAAATAATCCCATCAACACCATACTCTATCATACGTTCAATAGGTTTCAAATTATTTACAGTATAGGCAATAACTTTGTACTCGCGTTGTAATTCTAATACATTTTCAGGGGTAAGCATGGTATAATTAGGATGAATAGACACCGCTTCAACACGTTTTGCAAATGCTACGGCTTCATCCAAATGCGTATTGGTAAGCACACCAATAGGAATATTTTTATTGATGTTATAGACTTCCTCTAATAAGTTAAATTGAAAACTCGACACGATAATATTATCATACGACCAGCCCTTTTTTTCAACAAAAAAATCGATAAGTCTACACGCTTCCTTTACGGTATCACGTCCTTTTAACTCAATATTCAACAAACATTTGTTGTCTATAAAAGCTAAAACCTGCGATAAGGTTGGGATTTGATAACGGCCTTTAACTTTAACTTTTTTCAAGTTATTAAGGGTATGTGCAGAAATTTCACCCTCACCATCGGTCACGCGGTTTAAAGTAAAATCGTGAAATACCACCAATTCTCCAGATGCACACCTGTGAATATCTATTTCAATACCATCCACACCAATATCCATTCCTTTTTTAATGGATTCTAATGTGTTTTCTGCTAAGTGGCCTTTGGCACCGCGATGCCCTATTTTTAAAATTTTGTTTGTCATTTTTTTTCAATTGGACGCATTAAACCTTCTTGAGCTACCGATGCGATTAATTCGCCGTTTCGTGTGTAAATATTTCCTCTAGCAAATCCTCTGGCGCTTGATGCACTAGGTGATTCCATAGAAAACAGCAACCAATCGTTAAAATCGAAATCTCTAAAAAACCACATAGAATGGTCTAAACTTGCTGTTTGCGTATTTCCCCAATGTGCTTTACTAGCATGCGGGTTAAGCGCAGAAACTAAAATGTTATAATCTGAAATATAAGTTAGAATTTGTTGTTTTGTTGCCAAATCTAAATTTTTAGCATCACCTTTTAGCTTAAACCAAACATCTGTAAACGGTGGTAAATCTTTTCGCTCTAACGGATTTACAATTTCGGTTGGTTTAAATTCTATGGGGCGATCTACTTCAAAAAAAGATTTTAATCCTTTTGGCAAATAATCACCAAATTGATGTAAAATATCGGTCCAACTTAATAATTCTTCAGGCTGTTTTAAACCTGATTTCATTTCTATTTGATGATTATAACCGGTTTCTTCTTTATGAAAAGATGCTGCTAAAATAAATATGGTGTTTTCATTTTGATAGGCCGTTACACGACGCACCGAAAAACTGCCTCCATCTCTAACTATAGCAACATTATAAGTAATTGGCGAATCTAGATTTCCTGCCTCTAAAAAATAGGCATGCATGGAATGTAAAATTCTTTGATTTGAAACGGTTCTGCGTGCAGCATTAATGGCCTGGGCTAAAACTTGCCCCCCGAAAACAATCGGGCTTCCTATAGTTTTACTTATACCATTGAAAACGTAGTCATTTACCTTTTCTAAAACCAAGAGTTTTAATAAATCGTCAACCGTAGTCATTGCTATTCCTTCTTTTTACGCTGTAAATCTATTAAATAATGCACGGCTACGAGAATATTTTATCAATTGTTTGATAAATTTAATTTTAAATTAACCCGTAATCGTTTTATTTTGATTAAAAATACAATAAATGTTGAAGGCTCTAAAAAAATAAGTTAATTCCAAGCCAGTTCACTACGCTCGTTCCAATAAAATTCGGGTTTGGTTTGAATAGACTTTAACACATTGATTTCTTCTTCGGATAAGTTAAAATCAAGTGCTTTTAAATTGGCTTTTAATTGCTGAACATTTGAAGCGCCGCTTAACACATAAGCAGGCTGCAAGACATCGATAACAAAACGCAAAGCAATAGCATCGGCACCAACTTTGTGTTTTTCAGATAATTGCTTCAATACTTTGTAAGCTGCTTGATATTTCGGGAAGTTTTCACTTTCAAAAACACGTCCGTTAGCCAGAGCTTCCTTAATAATTACCGTTTTTCCGCTTTTAATAAGCGTGCATAAAACTTCAAATGTAGATTGTTCAAACACATTAAAAGACACTTGAAAGCTATCAAATAAAAGATTGCCATTCACTTCAATTTTTAAAGCTTCAGAAATGACCTCTTTTTGATTTTCACCACTTGTAGTTATTCCAATATGTAACCCTGTAGTTTCTTTAATACGATGTAGTTCCGCTAAAACAGCTTGATTTTCTAAAATACCACTATCAAATGTTGCCGAATGTACTTGGTAATATTTTAAGTTAGGAAGCATGTGTTTAGAAACCTCCCATTGCTCCAATAATTTCCCTAAAGAATGCTCTTTAATTTCATGCTTCCCCGCGTAGTCAAGCTGCCAATTTGCGACATAGGTATACCCCCATTTGGTTCCTAAAACAACATCGTTATGATTATTTTTCAGATTCCATTCCTGCAGAAAAGCTTCACCTTTTCCATACGATGGTGCCGTATCAAAATATCTAACACCCAATTTATAGGCTTCATTTAAAACCGAAAATGTCGTGTTTTTAAAGGCTGTTTCCGATTTATCAATATCGTGATTTGTTCTAATATTTATATATTCTGGTCTGCCCAAAGCTGCTAAGCCTAACCCTATTTTTGTGACTGATGTTTTGATAATACTAAAGGATTTTTAAGATTTTAAATGATTTAATTGAGCCGTTTTCGTATAGTCTGAAAACCGCTGTAATAAAAGCTCTAATTTCGGATTTATAAATTGTTTGCAAAAGGGTTTCTGCGGATTTGTGTAATAGTAATTTTGAATGGCTGCTCGCGAAGCTTCAAAAACCTTAAACGTAAGCACCTGTGTGATTAGTTTGTTTTCAAATTGCTTTTGAAAACCTTCTAAAATTTTTAAAACCTGCTGATACTGTTCTTCTGAAAACACATAAACAGCCGAACGATATGTGTTTCGCCTACTATGATTTGAGGTGCTTTTATGCGTATGTAAATGAATTTCAATTAATGTTTGAAGCGGAATGACCTCATCATTAAAATGCACAATCACCGCTTCGGAAAATGAGGCATTAACATCTACAGAAGCCACATAACCTTGTTCTACTTTTTCAACCCCAATAAGTGATTGAAACACGGCTTCGGTGCACCAATGGCAACCTCCGCCCAAAGCTATTTTCTGTAAAATTTTCATTTTAAGAGCTACAAGACAACATGGAACAGCCTACTTTATTACGTGCCCATTCTGGACGTTTGGCAAACCATTTTTCGTTTTCGGGTTGCTCGGCATAAGGTTCCTTTAAAAGCTGAAATAATTCGTCAATTAATTTATAATCACCTTTATCGGCATCATCAATAGCTAATTGTGCCATGTAATTTCGTAATACGTATTTCGGATTCACGCCATTCATTTTTTCTTTCCTTTCGGAAGCAGAAACAGACTCCAATTTTAAACGCTCGACATAACTTTCAAACCATTGATTCCATCGGGATTTAATAGCTTCAGAAATAGAATCAGGCGTATAAAAGGCTTCTGAAATTACGTTGAAACCTTCATCAGCTTTTTCAGCATTAAAATTGGCTAACAATCGGAAGAAAATCGTCATATCGGTTTCCGTGAGGTGCAACACATCTTCTAAATCTTGAATCAATGCAAGATCGGAATTAGACTCTTCTAACAATCCTAATTTTGAGCGCATCATCTTTAAGGACTCCCCTTCAAAATTCGTTTGGTACGTGTTTAATATCGCTTCTAGAGCCGGAACATCTTCAATTAACGGATAAAGCGCATTAGCTAATTGCAATAAATTCCAAAGTCCCATGTTGGGTTGATTACCAAAACGGTAACGTTTATGTTGTCTGTCGGTGGTGTTAGGGGTCCACCCAAAATCGAAGCCCTCTAACCAGCCGTAAGGCCCGTAATCTATGGTTAGCCCTAGAATAGACATGTTATCAGTATTCATTACGCCGTGCACAAAACCAACACGCTGCCAGTGAATTATCATGTCAAGCGTACGCCGAGTCACTTCATTAAAAAATGCTAAATAAGTATCTTTCGACGGATTTCCTAAATGAGAAAAATGATGCTTTATAGTATAATCGACTAAAATTTTAAGTGTTTTATGGTCTTGTCTTGCAGCGAATATTTGATAGTTTCCAAAACGTAAAAAAGACTCGGCGGTGCGACAAACTATAGCGCCTTTTTCGTATTCGGGATTGCCATTATACAACACATCGCGCAACACTTGATCGCCAGATAAGGCCAAAGACAAAGCGCGGGTTGTTGGCACTCCCAAATGAAACATGGCTTCACTACATAAATACTCACGAATAGACGAGCGTAATACCGCCAAACCATCGGCCGTTCTTGAATAAGGTGTTTCCCCTGATCCTTTTAATTGTAACGCCCAGTTTTTATTATCATGCGTTACTTCGCATAAATTTATAGCACGACCATCACCCAATTGCCCAGCCCAATTTCCAAACTGATAGCCGCCATAACACATAGCATAAGGTGTTGTGTTTGGCAAAACGTCATTCCCAGTAAATACCTTTAAAAAAGCTTCCGATTTACTGTCTTCTTTTGAAAGTCCGAGATTGGCAAGCATTTCAGGAGACACATGAAGCATTTCCGGCAGTGCTGTTTTTTTAGGTGTCACATAGGAAAAACAGGCTTTTTCAACCTGTCTTCTGCTGTTTTCCAGAATAGGGTCTGCAGGTAATTCTTTGGTGAATTTGTCGTTTATATTTAGTTTCATGCTTTTAATTTATCCGAATGTAATTTTCGGAGTTTCATCAGTTTTGGTGTGATTACAAAACTACAATAACCCTGCGTGGGATGTGTGCGGTAATAATTTTGATGTTCAGCTTCAGCTTCATAAAAAACATCTAGAGGTGAAATTTCAGTCACAATAGGATTTTCGTAATAGGTGCTTATTTCGGCAATCACATTTTTCGCAATTTGCTCTTGTTTATCATCGTGAAAATAAATCACCGAACGGTATTGCGTTCCACGATCGGCTCCTTGCTGATTTAAAGTGGTAGGATCGTGGGTGGTCATAAAAATGATTAAAATATCTTGATACGAAATCACATCAGCATCAAAAGTAATTTGAATCACTTCGGCGTGTCCTGTTAATCCGGAACAAATCTCCCGATAGGTAGGATGCCCAGGCACAGTTCCTCCCGAATAACCTGAAACCACTTTTTCTACCCCTTTTACTTCCTGAAAAACCGCTTCGGTACACCAAAAACAGCCGCCACCTAAAGTTGCTACTTGTATATTGCTCATACTTTTTCTTTTTCTAAAACCATAGACTCCGAATTGATGCAATAACGCAATCCGCTAGGTTCTGGTCCGTCAGGAAAAACATGTCCTAAGTGTGCATCGCACACATTACACATCACCTCCACGCGCACCATTCCATAAGTGGTGTCTTTTTCGTATTTAATGGCATTCTCGGCAATAGGCTGTGTAAAACTTGGCCAACCGGTTCCTGAACTAAATTTTATAGTAGAATCGAACAGGGGTACATCGCAACACACACAATTATATTTGCCCTCATCGTACGCGGTACACAAATCGCCACTATGCGCACGCTCAGTGCCTTTTTGCCTTGTAATTCTATATTGTTCTGGCGTTAGTTGTTCTAGCCATTCGGCTTCGCTTTTTTCAACGCGTTTATTAGGAACGGGATTACCATTCACTGCAAAATGCATAATATCTTTCCATGTTAACATATAAGTGCTCGTTTCATTAGAATTTATTAGTTTCAAAGGTGATAATAGTCGTAAATAAGGCTAAAAACTTTCTTTAAGACGCCAAAACCACATTTCAAATAGACTATAAATTTACAAACAAAAACTGTGAATCTGTTATTCTGTCAATGGCGGTCATAAAAATCTTAAAAAGAAAAAGCTTCCCTTTTCAAGAACATATCCTGAAAAGAGAAGCTTTAAAAAATTTATACTTTTAAAGGACTAGTTTCCTTTTTTGTAATCTTCTAAGAATTTCGCTAAACCGATATCGGTTAAAGGGTGTTTTAATAAGCCTTTAATAGACGATAATGGTCCTGTCATTACATCAGATCCTAATTTTGCACAATCAATAACGTGCATTGTGTGACGTACTGAAGCTGCTAAAATTTGAGTTTCGAAACCGTAGTTATCGTAAATCTGTCTGATTTCTGCAATAAGGTTTAAACCGTCTGTAGAAATATCATCTAATCTTCCAATAAAAGGAGACACATAAGTAGCACCTGCTTTTGCAGCCAATAAAGCTTGGCCAGCAGAGAATACTAAAGTTACGTTCGTTCTAATCCCTTTATCTGAAAAATATTTACAAGCTTTAATACCATCGGCAATTAAAGGAAGTTTTACCACGATTTGTGGGTGTAAAGCAGCAAGGGCTTCACCTTCTTTTACCATACCTTCAAAATCGGTTGAAATGACCTCGGCACTTACATCACCATCAACAATATCACAGATTTTTGTATAGTGTGCTAAAATATTTTCAGCACCTGTAATACCTTCTTTCGCCATTAAAGACGGGTTTGTTGTTACCCCATCTAAAACACCTAAAGCCTGTGCTTCAGCGATATCATCAAGGTTTGCTGTATCAATAAAAAATTTCATAATTATGCAGTTTTATATGCTGTTTTTAAATATTCTAATACTTCGTTACTTACTTTTTCGCCGGTGAATCCGAATTTCTCGTCCAATACACCTGCAGGAGCAGAGTAACCGAAATGATCGACTCCAAACACTTTTCCGTTAGCACCAACAAGACCTTCTAAGTTCACCGGTAAACCAGCTGTCAAACCAAATAATGGTTTGTCTTGTGGGATAACGCTGTTTTGATATGCTTTAGATTGTAATCTGAAAACACCTTCAGAAATTACAGAAGCGATGTTTACTTTTAATCCTTTTTCAGCTTCTAAAATTTCAGCAGCAGCGATTAAAGTTGCCACCTCAGAACCGTTTGCGATAAGCACCACATCTGGGTTTTCAACTTCTTTCACTAAATACCCACCTTTTTCGGCAGCTAAAGCCTCTTGGTATCTTGATGCGCCTTGAGGAGCCACATCTTTAATACCTTGTCTAGAAAGTATTAAACCTGTAGGTGTATTTTTATTTTCTAGCGCCATTTTCCAAGCCACGTTTGTTTCTGCTGAATCGGCAGGACGTAAAGCTAAGAAACTTGGGTTTCCGCTGTGGTTTTTTAATTTTTCAAGTAAACGAATTTGCGCTTCTTGCTCGATTGGTTGGTGTGTTGGACCATCTTCACCTACTCTAAAGGCATCGTGAGTCCATACATATTTAACACCCAATTCTTGAATACCACTTAAACGAATGGCTGGTTTCATATAATCTGAAAACACGAAGAATGTTGCTACAACTGGAATGATACCACCGTGTAAAGCCAATCCGTTTGCGATACAAGCCATAGTTAACTCAGCAACACCAGCTTGTAAAAAGGCTCCTGAAAAATCACCTTTTTTCATCGCGTGAGTTTTCTTTAAGAAACCATCCGTTTTATCTGAATTTGATAAATCAGCAGAAGACACAATCATGTTTTCTACATTTTCAGCAAGGTATCCTAAAACCGCTGAAGACGCTGCTCTAGTTGCTAAACCTTCTTTTTGAGGAATGTTAAAATCTAATTCTGGTAATTCTCCAGAGAAGAAGAAGTCTAATTTCTCTGCTAATACAGGATTAGCTTCTCTCCACGTATTAATTTCTGCTTTCTTTTCAGCAGCTTTGGCTGTTTTTTCAGCAATGATATTTTTATAGAAATCGGCTACTTCAGGATAAATCTCAAATGGATTATTAACGTCTGCACCTAAATTTTCTAATGTTTTTTCGTAATCGGCTCCAGTAGCTCCAATTGGCTGACCGTGTAATTCGCAATAACCTTCAAACATACCACCATCGGCAGTTACACAACCTTTACCCATAATGGTTTTACCAATAATTAAGGTTGGTTTTTCAGTTTCAGCATTAGCATCTTTTAAAGCTTTTCTAATTTCATCGTGGTTATGCCCGTCGATAGTAACAACTTTCCATCCCCAAGACTCGTATTTCATAGCCGTATCTTCGGTAGTCACCTCATCGGTAGATGTTGATAACTGGATATCGTTAGAATCGAAAAACATGATAAAGTTGCTTAACCCTAAGTGTCCAGCAATACGCCCTGCACCTTGAGAAACTTCTTCTTGAATACCACCATCAGAAATAAACCCATAAACTTTATGGTTCATCCAATCGCCAAATTTAGCTTGTAAAAACTTCGCACCAATAGCAGCTCCCACACCCATCGTGTGTCCTTGCCCTAATGGTCCAGAGGTGTTTTCAATACCACGTTTTACATCAACTTCTGGGTGACCAGGTGTGATAGAACCCCATTGTCTGAAATTAGCAACATCATCTTTAGCATAGTTACCTAATAGGTAATACTGTGCATACATTAAAGTAGACAAGTGACCGGCATCCATAAAGAAACGGTCTCTAAACGGCCACTCCATATCTGTAGGGTCATAATTAAAAAATTCCGAGTATAAAATGTGCATAAAATCTGCACCACCCATAGGGCCACCTGGGTGACCTGATTTCGCTTTTTCTACCATAGCAACAGCTAATGCTCTAATATTATCTGCTGCTTGCTGATCATTTTGTTTGTTCATTTTCTAATTATAATTTGTATTTAATAGCCTGTATTCTTCAGTACTTAACTTTAAAATAAATGTATTCTAATTGCAAATAGATTTTTCAGAATCAATTTAATAAGTTGATAACCTTTGCAAATATATAATAATTATTTTACAAGTGTAAAAAAAACACTTACTAGTTTTTAAAATCATTAATCGCTTTATGATTTAATTTTTGCAAATATATAACCTTTAATTAGTTGAGTTTGTAAAATCTAGAGAAATTACTAAAAAATAACGAAAGCGTTTAAGTTGATTTTAGTTGTGAGAGTTGATCGTGTTAAAATGATTGTATTAGAAAAAGAGAGCTTCATTATAATTTATATAAATTTTACAATCTAGCTGAAACTACACAGTTATCAAAATAATTTACAAGGCTTAACTCTTTAAAACAACTCCGAATCTATTTATTTACCGATACCCACCTCAAAGCGTTCTTCTGAAATCCTTCTCATTTTCGCTGAGAAAACATCCTAAAAGCATAAAAAAGGCTGTCTTTTCAGACAGCCTTAAACTTTTATATTTTAATCAAACAAGTTTTACTTCTCGTTTAACAACTTAGATAGTTCATCTAATTTCGGAGTTAAAATCACTTCTATACGTCTGTTAGTCGCACGACCACTAGGCGATTCGTTAGAAGCTATAGGTGCAAATTCACCACGACCTGCAGCCGTTAAATTCTCAGGATTAATGGCTTTATTCTCTCTTAGAATATTCACAATTGATGTTGCACGTTTTGTAGACAAATCCCAGTTACTCGTTAATGGACCATTACCTTTATAGGGTACATTATCGGTATGTCCTTCAATTAAAACAGCAATATCTGGATTCACACCCAAAACATTTCCAAGTTGCTCAACAGCACGACGCCCTTCAGTGCCTACCGCCCAACTTCCTGAATTAAATAACAGTTTATTTTCCATAGACACATAAACCTTTCCTTCCTTTTGCTCTACAGTTAAACCCTTGCCTTCAAAATCGGTTAAGGCTTTTGATATGGCATCTTTTAAGGTACTCATTGCAGCGTCTTTAGCCGCGATAACACTCTCTAATTCTGCAACACGATTCGAGCGATCTTCAAGTTCTTTTTTAAGTTTTGCCAAACGAGTGATTTCAGCTGATAAAGCGCGCTCTTTAGCTTCAAGATCTGCTAATAATTCTCTGTTCTTTTTAGAATTCGATGCAATGGCAGCCGAACTATTTTTCTCTAATGCACTATATGACGATTTTAAAGTTTCAAGATTGGCATAGGTTGCATTGTAATCGGCTTGCAGCTTGTTGCGTTCGGCAATGGCTTTTTCATAAGCTTTTCTAGAATCCTTTAAAGCATTTTCAACTTCAACTTTTGCTGTGAGAAGCGATTCGTTTTCATCTGACAATTTGCGATTTTCCTTTTTTAATTCGGCATATTTAGCCTCTAAATCCTTGTATATTTTGGGAGATACACAAGAAGCTAAAAGGGTAATTGTAAAAATGGTTAAGACACTTTTTTTAATCATGGTGTTTAAAGTTATCATTTAGTTATTAATCTTCTATTTCTAGCAGTATCGGACAATGGTCGCTATGTACTGCTTCCGTTAAAATAACGGCTCTTTTAATTCTTTCTTGTAAAGGTTGCGAAACCATCGCATAATCCAATCGCCAGCCTTTATTGTTGGCACGTGCATTCGCTCTGTACGACCACCAACTGTACTGTTGCAATTCTGGGTTTATATACCTAAACGAATCTATAAATCCGCTATCTATAAACCTTCCCAACCATTCACGCTCTACAGGTAAAAACCCTGAAACGCCCTTCATTTTTGGGTTATGAATATCAATTTCTTCATGACAAATATTATAATCGCCACAAATAATTAAATTAGGAATACTTAGTTTTAACGTGTTTATATAATCTTGAAAAAGATCCATATATTCCAATTTATGATCCAATCGCGCATCGTTAGTTCCCGAAGGCAAATACAAACTCATTACCGAAACATCATCAAAATCTACACGCAAATTTCGACCTTCGAAGTCCATCGAAGCAATTCCTGTGCCATACTCGATATGATTAGGCTCTTTTTTGCTTAAAATAGCAACACCGCTATAGCCTTTTTTTTGTGCTGAATACCAATAATTATATACATATCCTGCTTTTTCAAAAAGACTTAAATCCAACTGTTCCTTTAATGCTTTTATTTCCTGAAGACAAATAACATCGGGGTTTGCACTTATTAACCAATCGATAAAACCTTTATTCATAGCGGCTCTAACGCCATTTACATTGTAAGATATAATTTTCATTATTTGTGTTTTTGAATTAAAAATGGAAGACTTCAAGTAAAATGAAGGGTAACATTTTATAAAACGCGTTAATTTCAGCTAAAATAAATAATACGTTACTTTTACACTATTATTTTACGGTTGATTTAGCTTAGGCTATTCACAAAATAATTTAAGGGATTTACAGTTTAAGTATCCAATGAAGTGTTTCACGTATATTCTTTTGTTTTTCATCGGTTTTTGTGGGTTTTCACAAAGCAAAACCTCGAACTATAGAACTAAAAAAGTTGCTGTAACGGACACTATTTATATAGAGAATGTAAGCATAAATTCAAGTGGTTTTTCAATCTACAGAAAAGACCAAACCCCAATTGACTCGACACTTTACAAAGTAGATTTTGCCAAAGCCATTTTAACATTTAATACGCCTATTGATACAGACACGATACTTATTAAGTATTTAAAATACCCAGAGTTTCTAACCAAAACTTACAAACAACTGGATGAAGCCATTATTGTAAACAATAATAACCAAAACCAAAGTCTTTACAAATTTACTCAGTCTAACAGCTCTAAACAATTTATTCCTTTTGATGGACTAAGTTCTTCCGGAAGTATTTCACGTGGCATTACCGTAGGAAACAACCAAAATGCGGTTTTAAGAAGCGAATTAGATCTTCAAATTACAGGAAAACTAAACGATAAAGTGTCGCTTCGCGCTTCCATTCAAGACGCCAATATCCCTTTACAAGAAAGCGGTTATTCCCAGCGTTTAGATGAATTCGACCAAGTTTTTATAGAGCTTTTTACCGACCGATGGAACATTCGCGCTGGAGATATAGACCTTATTAATACCAACTCTTATTTTTCAAAATTCTCTAAACGTGTACAAGGTTTAAATTTTAATGTAAACTTAGGAAACGACAACCATGAAACCAATCTGTTTGCTGCAGGCGCCATTGTTCGCGGACAATTTACACGCAGTCAATTTACCGCCCAAGAAGGCAACCAAGGCCCTTATAAATTACAAGGCCCTAATGGCGAATTGTATGTGCTTATTGTTTCTGGAAGCGAAACCCTGTTTGTAAATGGTGTCGCTTTAAAACGCGGTGAAGACCAAGATTATATTATCGATTATAATGCCGGCGAGATCATTTTTAACTCAACATTTCCCATCACTTCCGAAATGCGTGTTATTGTCGATTATCAATTTAGCGAACGCAACTACACACGTTTTGTAGGTTATGGCGGAGCAACTTATGAAAGTAAAAAACTAAATATTGGTGTTTCGGTATATTCTGAAAATGATGCAAAAAATCAACCACTGCAACAAAATCTTTCTGAAGATCAAGTTGCTATTTTAGAGCAGGCTGGAAACGATCAAACAAAAATGGTTTCACCTTCGGGCACAAGAACCGAATACAATCAAAACCGAATTTTATACAAAAAAGAAATCCTAAACGGCGAAGAAATCTACGTGTTTTCAAACGATGCTAGCGATGAGTTATACAGTGTAACCTTCTCCCTTGTTGGCGAAAACCAAGGCGCATACCGATTAAGCAGTATAAACGCCATTAATAATATTTATGAATATGTTGGTCCCGGCCAGGGCTTTTATGCGCCAATTACACAACTTGTAGCACCAAAAAAATTACAACTTGCCGTGGTAAACGGCGTGTATAAACCAAGCCAAAAAACCACGATTAGTTTTGAAGGCTCGGGCAGTAAATATGATGAAAATTTGTTTTCAACCATTGATGACGACGAAAACGATGGCTTCGCGGGCAAAATAACCCTTGAACAAGCGCTGATTAAAAGTGACAACAACTGGAATTTAAATGTGTTTTTAGACACCGATTACATCAGTTCAAACTACCGAAATATTGAAGGACTTTACAATCCAGAATTTAACCGCGATTGGAACCTCGACCAAACCAACCTAAGCGGTATTGGTTACAATTTAGGAAACCAAACATTATTGAATACAGGTGCGCGAATTGCTCATAACAAAAAAGGATTTGCAGATTACACCTACGAGCACTTAAATTTCTCTGATGGTTTTAATGGAAATCGTCATTTAACAAACATAAATTTACAACTAAATAAATTCAATATCACTTCATTTTCAAGCTTTTTAAAAACTACTTCAACCATAAACAACTCCTCGTTTTCTAGGTCGTATAACCGTGTAACTTATAGTCTAAACAAAAGTTGGGTTGGCGCAAAATTCGCCTTTGAAAACAACGAACAAAGAGAGGTCGCGACACAAACCCTCACGGCTTTAAGTCAGAAATATAAAGCTTACGAAGCCTTTTACGGTATTGGCGATAGCACCAAAATTTTTGCTCAAGTAGGTTATATAAATCGGGTTAACGATAGTATTAGAAATAACAGTCTGGAAAAAGTAAACACCTCGAACACCGTGTATCTCGACTCTAGAATTATTCAAAACAAAAACACCAATTTATCATTATACGCCAATTATAGAAACCTAAAAAGTGAAGATGCTACTATTAAAGATGAGCAATCTATAAATTCCCGATTGCAATTCAGTCAGAAATTATTCAAGCAACTTATTTTTTGGAATACCATTTTTGAAACCAATTCGGGTACTTTACCGCTTCAAGATTTCACTTACGTGGAAGTAGAACCCGGACAAGGTGCTTACACGTGGATTGATTACAATGAAAATGGCATTCAAGAGCTTGAAGAATTTGAACTGGCGCAGTTTCAAGATCAAGGCACCTACATTCGGGTGCTTTTACCAAACCGTATTTTTGTGAAGACTCACCAAAACCGACTGAGCCAAACCCTAACCATTAACCCTTCGCAATGGTCGGTTTCCGAAAAAAAATCAAAACGGTTTTGGTCACACTTTTATAACCAAACCAGTTATTTAGTAGACCGAAAAATGCAACGTAACAACTCTGGTTTTAATCTAAATCCTTTTGAAAACAGTGAAGATGACCTATTAGGTTTACAGCTTAATTTTAGAAATGTTTTCTTTTTTAACCGCGGAAAACAACGTTACACAACGTCTTACACCTATCTTGAAAACACAAGTAGAAATATACTTTCCATTGGTTTTATTGAAAATAGTTTGAGCAGTCATCAAATAAATTTCAATCATAAAATTGTTGAAAGTTGGCTTATCAATATGCTCGCTTCATTTAACACCAATGAAAGTAAAAGTGAAAATTTCACAAGCAAAAATTACAATTTAAATGAATCGATTTTAAATCCTAAGCTATCCTATTTATTTAATGATAATTCCAGTTTCGATATCTTTTATCAAACAACGAAGAAAAACAATACCATTGGCGACGAAGAAACGCTAAATCAAAATAAATACGGTGCTTCATTTACATTGGGAAGCAGTGAAAAAAGTGCCGTGAATGGCGAATTTAATTATATTTCTAATCGTTTTACAGGAAACGCCAACACACCAGTAGCATATCAAATATTAGAAGGCTTACAGCCTGGGAAAAACTTTACGTGGACTTTATTAGCCCAACGAAAACTCACTAAATTTTTAGATTTAAATCTAAGCTACTTCGGAAGAAAAACAGAAACCAGTAAAACCATCCATTCAGGGTCTGTACAATTGAAAGCTTATTTTTAATTTCAAATCACCCATAAAAAAAAGCCCATATCATTCGATACGGGCTTTTAAAATATATGATTTTAATAGATGCTTATTTAAGCGCAGCTTTCATAAGTTCTCTATTCATTCTAGCGATATTATCTAATGAAATGCCTTTAGGACATTCCACTTCACAAGCACCAGTGTTGGTACAGTTACCAAAACCTTCAAGATCCATTTGGGCTACCATGTTTTTAACACGTTCGGCAGCTTCAACCTGACCTTGTGGTAATAATGCATATTGCGATACTTTAGCACCTACGAATAACATCGCAGATGAGTTTTTACAAGTCGCCACACAAGCACCACAACCAATACAAGTTGCAGCATCCATAGCCTCATCGGCTGCGATTTTAGATATCGGTAATGAGTTAGCATCTTGCGTATTACCCGAAGTATTTACAGAAATATACCCTCCAGCGTGTTGAATACGCTCAAAAGCCATTCTATCAACAATTAAATCTTTAATTACAGGGAAAGCTGCTGCTCTCCAAGGCTCGATAGTAATGGTATCACCATCTTTAAACATTCTCATGTGTAACTGGCAAGTAGTAACTCCTCTATCAGGACCGTGTGCTTCACCGTTAATATATAAAGAACACATACCACATATTCCTTCACGACAATCATGATCGAAAGCTACTGGCTCTTCACCAGAGTTTACCAATTGTTCGTTTAAAACATCCATCATTTCAAGGAAAGACATATGTTCTGAAATATCAGTTACTTTATAATCGACCATTTGACCCTTTGCATTTGAGTCTTTTTGTCTCCAAATTTTAAGTGTTAAATTCATTTTTATTCTCTTTTAAAAAAAGCTCATTACCTAGCTTTAATATTGTGATAATAATTCAATTTTTTAGAATAAGAAAAAAGAAAATAGTAAACAGATTATTAATCTCAATCCATTTTTAAAACCTATAGTCGTTCTTTAAAATTCTTCATTTTTACTTTCTATTTTTTGAAATTATTTTTCAAGTATTACTATTAAAGAAGCATTTACATAAACCAATTTCCCTTCAGAGTTTCTTGTTAACAAATCAATACTCTCACTTGTTCCTGTAATTTTATTTCCATCAATATTAAATATTGATTTTTCAATAACACCATCAGAATCATATGACAAAGTTAAAACATCACCTTCAACAGTAAATGTTCCAGAACGATCTGACACATAACATTCTATTTGCTGTGTTTCCATGTTATTAGAATCTCGTTCAAGCTCTAAAAAGGTATATTTAACAACAGAAGTATTATCTTCATTTAATGTGATAGAAAAATTCTGATGACAACTACTTTCCAATGCCTGATTTTCAGACGCAATGCCATCATTATTTATATCTGTGGAAGGCACAGTGTTGTATGATTCTAGTTCATAGGTGCCGAAAATTGAATTTTTATCACTATCTAATTTTTCTTCATTTGAAGAACAAGAATTTAATAAAAATACAGATAAGATACTAATAGTTAATATTTTGAAATTCATTTATATGTTTTTTTGTTTTAATGATTGAAACAATCATCTTATTTGTATGAACGTTGTTTCAGTTCAATGTCTTTAAATTCTAATTCTTCTTTGTGTAATACCGCATCTGCAGGCTCTCCTTTATACTCCCAAGCAGCAACGTATGCATAATTTACATCGTCACGTTTTGCTTCTCCTTCTTGCTCGCCATCAAGCTCAACAGACTCTTCTCTAAAGTGACCACCACAAGATTCAGCTCTGTTTAAAGCATCTTTAGCAAATAACTCTCCTAATTCAAGGAAATCTGCTACACGTCCAGCTTTTTCTAACTCAGGATTTAACTCGTTGGCACTTCCTGGAACTTTAACTTCTTTCCAGAATTCCTCACGAATCGCTTTAATTTCAGCCATAGCTTCAGTCAAGCCTTGAGCATTTCTAGACATCCCTACTTTATCCCACATTACTTTTCCAAGTTTTTTGTGGAAGTAGTCTACAGATTTTGTTCCCTTGTTGTTTATGAAGAAATCGATACGATCTTTTACTTCTTTTTCAACAGCATCAAATTCTGGAGTATTTGTTGGGATTTTTCCTGTTCTAATATCGTGCGATAAATAATCACCAATCGTATAAGGTAATACGAAATAACCATCGGCTAAACCTTGCATTAAAGCCGAAGCTCCAAGTCTGTTTGCACCGTGATCAGAGAAGTTAGCTTCACCAATACAATATAAACCTTCAACCGTTGTCATTAAGTTATAATCAACCCAAACACCACCCATGGTGTAGTGTGTTGCAGGATAAATCATCATCGGCGTTTTGTATGGATTTTGATCGACGATCTTCTCATACATTTGGAATAAGTTTCCGTATTTAGCCTCTACAATCGCTTGTCCTAATTCGTAGATTTTCTCTGCAGAAGGATTTGCAATGTTATGAATTTTTGCTTGTTCTTTACCGTAACGCTCGATTGCTGAAGCGAAATCTAAATAAACCGCTTCACCAGTAGCGTTAACACCAAATCCAGCATCACATCGCTCTTTAGCGGCTCTCGATGCTACATCACGAGGTACTAAGTTACCAAAGGCAGGGTAACGTCTTTCTAAGTAATAATCACGATCTGCTTCAGCAATTTCAGTAGGTTTTAATTTCCCTTGCTGAATCGCTTTAGCGTCTTCGATTTTTGCAGGTACCCAAATACGACCATCATTACGTAAAGACTCCGACATCAAGGTTAATTTAGACTGGTAGTCTCCCGAACGTGGAATACAAGTTGGGTGAATTTGTGTATAACAAGGGTTTGCGAAATACGCCCCTTTTTTATGAATTTTCCATGCTGCAGTAGCATTAGAACCCATCGCATTTGTTGAAAGGAAATAAACGTTACCGTAACCACCTGTTGCAATAACAACAGCGTGTGCCGAGTGACGCTCAATTTCACCAGTAATTAAATTACGAGCGATAATTCCTCTAGCTTTTCCGTCAATTTTAACAACGTCAAGCATTTCATGACGGTTAAACATTTCAATTTTACCACGAGCAATTTGTCTGTTCATCGCAGAGTAAGCTCCTAGTAATAATTGTTGTCCAGTTTGTCCTTTTGCGTAGAACGTTCTTGATACAAGAACCCCTCCAAATGAACGGTTATCTAATAATCCACCATAATCACGTGCAAAAGGAACTCCTTGTGCCACACATTGGTCGATAATATTTCCTGAAACCTCAGCCAAACGGTAAACGTTAGCCTCACGAGATCGGTAATCACCTCCTTTTACAGTATCGTAAAACAATCTGTAATTAGAATCGCCATCACCTTGATAATTTTTTGCTGCATTAATTCCCCCTTGTGCTGCAATAGAGTGCGCACGACGTGGAGAATCTTGGTAAGCAAATGCTTTTACATTATATCCTAATTCGGCTAATGTTGCAGATGCCGAACCTCCTGCTAAACCTGTTCCAACAACAATAATATCAATATTACGCTTGTTTGCAGGGTTTACTAAATTAATATGATTTTTATAATCTGTCCATTTATCTTTAAGTGGACCTTTTGGTATTTTTGAATCTAAAGCCATTCTATTGAAGATTAATGGTTAAAAAAATGATGGTAAAGTGCAATAAAAATAAACCCTAAAGGAATAATTATTGAATAGGCTTTACCAATAGTTTGTAAGGTCTTTTTTCTTCCTGCTGTACCTCCCATAGATTGGAAAGCCGAAGTGAATCCGTGTAATAAGTGTAATGCTAGAAACACAAAAGCAACAACATAAGCGCCAACACGAATTGGGTTTACGAATTTATGAACCAATTCTTCATAATAACGATACCCTTCTACACCTGCCATGGTACCAGACCAATCGCCTTTAATAAATTTCGCGTTGATTTCAGGAAACCAAAAATCAATAAAGTGTAAAATGATGAAAGCTAAGATAGCAACCCCACTCCAAATCATGTTTCTGCTTACCCAAGAAGAGTTTGCAGCGCCATTATTTTTAGCATAAGCTACACCATTTGCTTTTTTGTTTTTAATTTCTAATATGAATCCCATTACGAAATGAAAAATCACACCAAAAAGTAAAACAGGTTGTAAAGCAAATTGTATTAATGGGTTTGTCCCCATAAAGTGAGACACCTCGTTAAAAAGTTCTGGACTGATTACCGATAAAATATTAATAGCAAAATGCTGAAGTAAGAAAAACATGAGGAAGAATGCAGAAAGCGCCATGGCTACCTTCCTTCCTATCGAAGATTTAAAAAATCCGCTCATTAGTTAAGTTATTTTTAAGATTCTAGCAAAGGTAGTTCAGAACCGAATTATAGACAAATAACATTTGTCATGTTTTTGTTATTTAGAATCATTATAATTAACTACGTATTTTTACTTAGAAGTAAACTAAATATCTAAGTAAATTAACTTACAAAGCCCTATTCTAAGATGATTTTTTTTGTTAAGGCACCGCTTTTTGCTGAAATTTGGATAAAATAAACACCTTTTGAAAATGAAGTTAAATCGATTACAACGGGATTACTTAGATTAGAAACTTTATTTTCAAACATTATTCTGCCACTAACATCAGAAACAACTACGTATTCTAAATCAATTAATCCCCCCGACTGAATATAAAGCAATCCATTTGTTGGATTTGGATACAATTTAAGCTTGTGATTTGCAGAAAAATCTTCAGTACTTAACTGACAATTATAATGCGTCATAGGCGATTTACCCGAAAAACAACTAGAAGTTGGTACACTAGACTCACTTTTGCTTTGAACAATTTCAGCGGCTGTAATATTTTCAACAGTCAACACTCTTTTTTGAGCGCCCAAAGATATAGAATAATGCATCACATCATCAATTTCCTGGATAACATGTCCCAATTGATGGGCATGACCTAGTTCATGCAAAGCCACACTTTGAAAATCGACCCGAAAACCAGGTAAACCATCCCCAAAATACCAATTGGTTTCATCATCAAAAACCATATCTATCTCGGTCGGAAAAGCCTGAATATTATCTAAACTAGTGCCACACGCTGAAAAAGAATAACTAGTTTGCCCAATGGTTCCATCTGGTAATTCTGCGCCATTATCAAACCGAATCACATTGACACCATCAAACTCTGCCTTATCAATTGAAGTCACAGCACCTATTGTAAAGTTCACTCCTGTTTCACATCGCCAGGTCCCTAAAGCTGATAGATACGCTGCTTTTGCTCCTGCATGCTCAACATCGGCATCAAAACTAGTTTCCATTTGCCATTTATAGCCGCCACTCCCATCGTTATTTACATGACGTGTTGCAAAGGCATAATCTTTAGTTACGCCAGAAACTTCAATATCAAAAACAACATTAAGCAAGGCGTAAGTTATAGCTAAATCGGCAGTAGAGTCTATAATATTCGAATTAGAATCGGTAACACGAATATTACCATTTCCTGCATTATCAGGCACCTCAACAGTAATAGAAGTGGGTGTCCAATTTAAAATTTGAGTTTCTAGAGCATCAATATAATCAGGTACTCCCATTTTATCCTGTCCCCCAGAATCGGCATTTCTAAAACTCACTTTACCTTGAGTGTTTCCAAAATTACCTGTAGCCCCATTAGGAATAGAGATTGTAATTGTTGATTTCGTTCCTGCAGATACCGTGGTAGGTGCAAAAGTAATTTCAGTAGGCACCAAAACACTTTTTGACTGACTTATTTTTGAAATCGCATCAACAACATTAAAATTCTTAACTGCGATAAAAGCTGATTTTGTATAGTTTGAAATTTGTTTATAAAACGCACTAGAGATACCTTCCTGTGAATAAAATGGGTTTGAAACCACATCATTATGCAAGTTATATTTATAAAAACCTTGCAAACCACTATAAACTTTATAGTGTTTAATTTGATTTCCGCTTTTACTAGACTCTGAATGTTCAACTAAAGTAAAAACACCTAAATCATCACGTTTAAGTTGCAAACTATGAGTAACCATTTGATAATCGAAGCCAATAGTTCCGCCTTGGGTTACAATATCAATTAAAGAAGTGGTTTCACCTTTAAAAACCTTGTAAACAGCCACAGTGTTTGCTGTATAAATATTACCATCCGAACCCCAAAATGATTTTTTAGAAACCACTTTTCCTTCAACCACAACATTAGATTTCTCAACTTGTTGTTCTAACGGAATTTCTCGTAATAAAACTTGTGCATGAGAACTTAGAGATAGTATCAAACTAAAAAAGACAACAGTAAAAAAAGCTTTATAACAAGTAAGATTAATTACCATCTTCTTAATTTTTAGTTAAATAATGAGTAGAACCTTCCCAAATATAGCAAATAAACTCCTGAAATCGAACAGAATCAGTACTTTTATCTTCCTTTTAAAATTCTTAAAAAATGAAATACAGCCCAATTAATAGCAAGCTATTTATTAAAAACCGTGAAAACTTTAAAGCACAAATGCAACCTAAAAGTTTAGCCGTTTTTAATTCTAACGATATTTACCCCATAAGCGCAGACAGTACGCTACCTTTCGAACAACACCGCGATATTTTTTACTTAAGCGGCGTAGATCAAGAAGAAAGTATTTTAGTTTTATTTCCAGATTGCCCAAAAGAAAAGCATCGCGAAATTTTATTTTTAAAAGAAACAAATGAACATATTGCTATTTGGGAAGGCGAAAAACTAACCAAAGAAAAAGCTTTTGAAACCAGCGGCATAAAAACTGTGTATTGGCTGCAAGACATGGAAAAAATCATGTTTGAAATCATGACCCAATGCGACACCGTTTACATCAATACCAACGAACACTACAGAGCTAATGTTGATGTTGAAACCCGAGAGGACCGCTACACCAAATGGCTAAAAGACAAATACCCTGCGCACCGTGTTGCTAAAAGCAATCCTATTTTACAACGCTTACGCTCGGTTAAAAACCCTATTGAAATCGATTTAATCCAACAAGCTTGTAATATCACAGAAAAAGGCTTTCGCCGAATTTTAAATTTTGTAAAACCAGGTGTTTGGGAACATGAAATTGAAGCCGAATTTATGCATGAGTTTTTAAGAAACCGTTCTAAAAAATTCGCCTACACTCCTATTGTTGCATCAGGAAATAACGCTAATGTTTTACATTATGTTGAAAACAACCAACAGTGCCAAGCGGGCGAACTCATTTTAATGGATATTGGCGCCGAATACGCCAATTACTCAAGCGACATGACCCGTAGTGTTCCCGTTTCAGGAAAATTTACCGACCGCCAAAAAGCAGTTTACAATGCGGTTTTAAGAGTGAAAAATGAAGCTACAAAAATGCTTATTCCTGGTACCGATTGGACACAATACCACATTGAAGTTGGCAAACTTATGACTAGCGAATTACTTGGTCTTGGCTTACTAGACAAAGCCGATGTGCAAAACGAAAACCCAGAATGGCCCGCTTATAAAAAATACTTTATGCACGGCACCTCACACCACATGGGATTAGACACACATGATTACGGTATTTTAACCGACCCCATGGAAGCCAATATGGTCTTTACTGTCGAGCCTGGAATATACATTCCGAATGAAGGTTTTGGTATCCGTTTAGAAGACGATCTTGTTATTCAAGAAAATGGAGCACCCTTCAATTTAATGCAAAACATCCCTATTGAAGTTGAAGAAATTGAGGATATTATGAATTCATAAATCACCCTTCCGTTTTCACGGAATAAGATATATAAAACAAAAAAAGGGACGTTAAAATTAACGTCCCTTATGCTTTCAAAATCTTTAGATTAATCTAAGGAGTGACTAATTCAAATAAATAATCGTTTAGTTTTTGAAGCGTATTAATTTTATCTTCAGAATCAATTAATAATGAAATATTATTTTGACTTCCACCATATGAAATCATTCTAATTTTTACATCTTGTAAAATCTGGAAAAGTTTAAAAGTATCGTCGTGATTTACAACCTCATGCCCTACTAAACAAACAATACTCTGGTTTTTATCCACTTCAATAATGGCAATTTTCTCTAATTCAGCTAAAATTGCTTCTAAGTTCTTGTCGTCATCAATCGTTAATGAAACCGCTACTTCCGAAGTGGTAATCATATCGATAGATGTTTTATAAGTTTCGAAAATTTCAAACACTTTCTTTAAGAAACCATGTGCTTGCAACATTCTAGCCGACTTAATTTTTATAGCCGTAATACCATCTTTTGCCGCAATAGCCTTAATTCCGTCGCCAGAAGTTAAATTTGAAATTAATGTACCGTGTGCAGAAGGCTCCATCGTGTTTTTTAAACGTACCGGAATATTATCTACACGAACAGGCGTTACTGTTTGTGGGTGTAAAATTTTTGCTCCGAAATAAGCCAACTCTGCCGCTTCATCAAAAGATAAATTTGAAATAGGGTGCGTACCTTCAACATGTCTTGGGTCGTTATTATGCATCCCGTCGATATCGGTCCAGATTTGAACTTCTTCAGCAATAAAAGCTGCTCCAATTATAGTGGCCGTATAATCGCTACCACCACGTTGTAAATTTGAAATCTCACCTTCAGCATCTAAACAAATAAAACCTTGAGTGATGTATATTTGAGAATCTGGCGTATTGTCAAAAACACGTTTAAAATTTTCTTTAATATAGTTGATATCTGGTTCTTTATTTTCATCAATACGCATAAAATCTAATGCTGGCAATAACGCCGAACTTACGCCTTCTTGATTTAAATAAGCATTAAACATATAAGTAGAAAGTAATTCGCCTTGAGCAACAATTTGATTTTCTAAGGTTTCTAAAAAAGACTTACTCGTACAATCTCCTAAAAAAGCAAACACCTCTGAAACATAAGCTTTCACAGCAGTATTTAAAGCAGTATCATTTAAAAGTTCATCAATAGTAACTTTATATTTTTCATGAAGTTGGTTTACTTTTTCAACAGCATCTTGCGCTTTCCCTGCTTTAATATCTTGAGCAATTGCAACCAACTGATTTGTTGTTCCAGACATGGCCGAAAGCACAACAACCTTTTTAGCGCCATCGTTAATAATTTTTTTAACGTTGGACATATTTTCAACAGACCCTACAGAAGTCCCACCAAATTTTAATACTTTCATTGTCATTAATTTAAAGCGCGAAATTAGAATTCATTTGCATAACCACGATGTTTATTTAAAAAAAAGTTTATTTTTACACATATTGTTAAATAATTAACATTTGAAACTTTATGAAAACGGTATCCAATTGCGTTGAAGACATTTTAATTACACAACCTTATTTAGAGGAAGCCTTATCTAGAAACATCATTAATTTTAGTGCGCTTGCCATCGAATTGGTGGAACCAATAAGCAAAATGCTTAAAAAAGATGTAAAACCTGGTGCGATTATGATGGCACTTCGTCGCTACAATCCGCCAGCAACTTTATCGAATTCGGTAAAAATGAAAAGAGCCATTCAAAATTTAGGCGATATTACAGTACGTTCCAATCTTACCGATTTTACCGTAAAAAATTCGGATACATTAATTGATAACCATTCGAAAATCCTTGAACGCATCAAAATAGAATCAAAACCTTTTTACACCTTTACAAGAGGGATTCATGAAAGCAACCTGATTATTTCCAGCAGTTTAAATGAATTTATAAAAAAAGAATTAGAAAACGAAACACTGCTTGCTGTTCAAGAAGGCTTATCGGCCATCAGTATTAATTTACCACAAGACAACTCGAAAATTGCAGGCTTGTACTACCACTTTTTTAAACGTTTAGCTTGGGATGGCGTAGTGATGTATGAAGTAATTTCAACCACCAACGAATTTACCATTTTAGTTGAAGACGAATATGTAGACAAAGCATTTACGGCTATAAAACGCGTAAAATCTTAAAAAGGTTTTTAAGCTGATCAAACAACAACTTCTGGAACCTCAATTTGATCACTAAACATCGACCATAGCTTAAAACCACCTGCAAGGTTTGAAATTCTTTCTACCCCATTGTTTCTTAAAATACGTTCTGCTAAATAACCTCTTAGCCCTTTCTGACAAAAAATAATTATATTTTTATTTTTACTTTTAATTAAATCCATATGATTTCTTAAATCGTCCAATGGATAATTTAAGGCTCCAGGGATAGTACCTCGCTCATACTCATTTTCAGAGCGCACATCGAGTAGTAAATAATCTTCTTGAGAATCAGCATTTAATAATTCATAAAAAGCTTCAACCGTAATCTGTTCACTTTTTCCATTTATGATATTCTCAGCAACAAAACTGGATACAACAACAGGATCCTTGGCAGGTGAAAATGGTGGTGCATAAGCCAAATCTAATTGCGATAAATCGGTGATTTTAAGATTCGCATAAATAGCAGTACTTAATACATCAACACGCTTATCAACCCCAACTTCTCCAAATAATTCGGCACCTAAAATACGTTCGGTTTCAGGGTCAAAATAAATTTCAGTAATCAAATCTTTTTGTCCAGGATAGTAACCAGGCGTTGCTCCTGATACAGTTAACACCGTTTTAAAAGGAATTCCTTGAACTTCTAAAGCCGTCGCATTCATCCCTGTTCTAGCTAAAGTATAATCAAACACTTTTATAATAGCCGTTTTATAAGCTCCTTTAAATGAAATAGCGCCTCCCAAAGCATTTACTCCTGCAGCACGCCCGCCTTTATTAGAATGTGTCCCTAGCGGAAAATAATCAAAAGCATTGGTTTGTAAATTTTTTAGCGACACGTTATCGCCTGAAGCAAATACATCTTTAATAGAAGTTTCCATAAATTCATTCACTTTTAAAGCCCCATTTTCAATAGATTCTGCGCCTTCAGCCAATAATAAATCTGTATTGGGTTTTATACCTACACTTAAAATCACGAAATCGGTTGGAATACGGTTTCCGTCTTTTGTAATTACAGATTCAATGGTGCCGTCTTTATCAATATCAAATTTAGAAACCAAAGTACTGGTTAAAACCTCAACACCTTCAGACGTTAAAATGCGTTCCAAAAAATCGCCAAATTTCTTTTGCCACATAGTTAAAACATGTGAAGCCCCTTCAATTAAAGTCACTTTTTTTCCTGCTTCAATTAAATTTTCAGCCACTTCAACACCTATCAATCCAGCACCAACAACGGTTATATGTTTAGACGCTGTTGCCAAGCCTAATTTTACGATTTTATCGAAATCAGCCATAGAACGACAAGTCGACCAATTACGCGCTAATTTTATATTTGCAATGGGCGGCACCACCGGTCTCGCTCCCGTAGCGAATATCAGTTTGTCATAGTTATAAGAACCTAAGTTAGAAAACACCATTTTACCCTTAGTGTTTATGTTGATTACTTCTTCATTCAATCGAACGTCGATATTAAAACGGTTTTGAAGCAATTCGGGCTTAACCACCATCAACTTATCCCTACTATCAATAACACCAGAAAACGCATAAGGCATTCCGCAAGTCGCGTAACTTACATGCGCACCCTTTTCAAACAAAATAATTTCAGCCTGTTCGTTTTCTCTTCTAGCTTTAGCAGCAGCAGAAGGACCTGCAGATAAGCCTCCTATAACGATGATTTTTTCCATTTTAATTGTAAATTATATTCAAATTTCAACTAAACGCTTAAATTAGAGTGTAACTTTTATCACAAACTCAACCCTGATTAGACTTAAACAAGCATGTATCCCTACCACAATAAAATAAAGCAACGCATTAACAACAATGAATTAGTTGGCTACGAATATGTTGATAAATACAAACAAATTAGCCCCTGTTTATTGTTACATTTTTCAACCGAACCGAAAATTCGTCCTATAAGAGCACATCGCTTTGAAGAATACGAAGCACTTTTAAATAATCTTTCACAATGAAGTTAAAACCAAAAAAACGCTTCCATATTTTCCATCGTAAAATTTATCTTTGCAACAGATAAACAATTTATGACTCTCGAATACAAAGGAACACTTATTAATTATAGCGATTCAGGAAAAGGAAATGCCATAGTTTTACTTCATGGATTTTTAGAAAACATAAGCATTTGGAAGCCTTTTATTGAAACTTTTTCAAAAAAAAACAGACTAATTTGCATCGATTTATTGGGGCATGGCAAAACGGGCTGCCTGGGTTATGTACACAGCATGGAACTTATGGCCGAAGCTGTTGAGGCTGTTTTAAAACACTTAAGAATTCGGCGTTCCACCATGATCGGACATTCAATGGGCGGTTATGTGGCGCTCGCTTTCGCGGAAAAAAATCCTGATGCGCTAAAAGGATTGTGCTTATTAAATTCGACAGCAGTCTCAGACACACCAGAAAAACAAATCAATAGAGACCGCGCCATTGTAGCCGTTAAACAAAACCACAAAACTTTTATTAAGATTGGTATTAGCAATTTATTTCGACCTAAAAACCGAATTATTTTTAAAACACAAATAAAAGAGCTCACAAAAGAAGCCTTACAAACACCTCTTCAAGGAATTGTTGCGGCTTTGGAAGGCATGAAAATTAGAGATAACCGAGAAGCGTTATTGCATTTTACACCGTTTAAGAAAATGATGATTATAAGTAAAAACGATCCTGTTTTAGACTACAAGTCACTTTTAGAGCAAGCGGAAGGTACCGAGGTGAAAATCATTGAATTACCCGACGGACACATGAGTTTTATCGAAAATGAAAGTGAAGTACTACATGAAATCATGTATTTCATCGAAAATAAATAGCTTTTTGTCGCGTTATTTATTTTTATTATTACATTTAGTGCAACCCTAAATGTAAAATGATGAGACCAAGCACAAATAAGCTGGCTTTAATTCCGAAAATGTATTGCCATTTTTTTGGACATGACTATGTGGTTAGTAAAAAAGTAACCTCACATGTAAAAGAATACACCTGCAAACATTGCAAGCATGAATTAACCACAAACAGCAACGGCAAACTAACAGAATTAACCCCAAAATTTAGAGAAATAAACGCCCTTTTAGAGCGCATTTACAACTCGAAATCAGAGCGTTTAAAAAGCAAAACCATTAGTAGTTTACCTATTTACGAACAAGTTTAAAAACTACAGCAAGACACAACTCACTTCCCTTATTCATAATCTTGCTTATTCATTAAAGTTTTTCCAACCTTGTGCCTTAATCGGAATTCTTGTATCTGCTCTTGTTACCAAGTGCAAACCTTCCGAAGCATCCTTCATATGCCCAATAATTGTTAAATTTGGATTAGCCTTAATTTTAGGATAATCAGCCTGAGAAATAGTGAATAACAATTCATAATCTTCTCCACCATTTAACGCCACTGTTGTACTATCAATATTAAATTCTTCGCAAGTAGAAATCACTTGAGGGTCTAACGGAATTTTGTCTTCATACAAATCGCAGCCTACTTCGCTTTGTTTGCAAATATGAATAATTTCAGAAGACAAACCATCGCTAACATCAATCATAGCCGTAGGTTTCACATCCAATTCTTCTAATAATTTTACCACATCTTTACGAGCTTCAGGTTTTAATTGACGCTCGATAATATAACTATACGGTTCTAAATCGGGTTGATTATTAGGGTTTACTTTATAAACTTCTTTTTCACGTTCTAAAACCTGCAAGCCCATATAAGCAGCGCCTAAATCGCCCGTTACAACCAACAAATCGCTTGGTTTTGCTCCGTTTCTATACACTTCCAAGCCAGATTCTACTTCGCCAATGGCTGTTACCGAAATTAACAAACCTGTGGTAGACGATGTGGTATCGCCTCCAATAACATCGACATTATATATATGTGCTGCCGTTTCAATACCAGCATATAATTCTTCTAAAGCTTCTAATGGAAAACGATTTGATACCGCAATGGATACGGTTACTTGTGTCGCCTTTGCATTCATAGCAAAAACATCCGATAAATTCACAACAATCGACTTATAACCCAAATGCTTTAATGGCATATAACTTAAATCGAAATGCACACCTTCAACCAATAAATCTGTGGTCACGACAATGCGTTTTTTATTAAATTCTAAAACAGCTGCATCATCACCAATACCTTTAACTGTTGATTTATGCGTAATTTTAAAATTTTTAGTCAAATGATCTATGAGTCCGAATTCACCTAAATCACTTAATTTTGTACGTTGTTGATTTTTATCTTCTATCATGCTGCAAAAATAAGAAGCTTTTTTGTTTTTACTATCTTTATACTAAAACATAAGCTATTTTAGTTATTTAAATAAATATACATTGAAACATCTCCTAACAACAATCACACTAGTAATATGCTGCTTTTTTGCAATTACAATACAATCCTGTAAATCGGATTCCGATGATGAAATTGTAGTTATCATCGATTCAGACAATGACGGCATTCCAGACGATGTTGACAATTGTCCTGAAACACCAAATGCAGATCAAGAAGACAGTGATGGCGATGGCATTGGCGACGCTTGCGATACAGACTACCCCTTTACACCTCTAGCATTTTGCACAGATGGTTTAGCTGATATTTTTCCATGCAAAGACTACGATTTAATGGGCCATGTATCCCTTGAAACATTAGGCGGATCTGGTGCTTCCGGAACCGATTGCTGGGGCTGGGTCGACCCGAGTAACCAAAAAGAATACGCCTTATTTTGTGCCTCTAACGGTGTGGCTTTTGTAGATATTAGCACCCCAAACGCGCCCGTTTTAGTTGGAAAACTGCCTACTGCAACCATAAATAGCTCTTGGCGCGATATAAAAGTTTACAAAAACCACGCTTATATTGTTGCTGATAACGCTCAAGATCATGGCATGCAAATTTTCGACTTAACACGACTTAGAAACGTAGCAAATCCGCCCGAAATTTTTACAGCAGATAGCCGATACACCAATTTTGGAAGCGCCCACAACATAGTTATTAATGAAGATTCTGGATTCGCTTATGCTGTAGGTACAAGCCGATCGGGTACCTATAGTGGCGGCCCTCTATTTATTGACATTAATGACCCGATAAACCCCATAGATGCAGGCGGATTTCCAGGCTATTCTCACGATGCACAAGCCGTAACATATAATGGTCCAGATACCGAACACGCTAACAAAGAAATCCTAATTGGCAGTAATGAGACTGAAATCGTTATTGTAGATGTTACTGATAAAGCAAACCCAATTGAGCTTTCAAAAATTAGCTACAATAGTGTTGGCTACACGCACCAAGGCTGGTTTACCGAAGACATGACCTATTTTATTTTAGGCGACGAACTGGATGAAGTAAATATTGGAATAAACACCAAAACTTTAGTTTTTGATTTCACCGATTTAGACAACCCCAAACACCACACGAATTATTTTGGCCCTTCTACTGCAATCGACCATAATGGCTATGTAAAAAACAACACCTATTACCAAGCAAGTTATACCGCAGGATTTCGAGCATTAGACATATCTGATATTGAAAATAAAAACATTTCTGAAAGTGCTTATTTCGATACGTATCCTGAAAATAACAATACAGAATTTAATGGCGCCTGGAGTGTTTACCCTTATTTACCTAGCGGAAACATAATAATTAGCGACATTAATCGCGGTTTATTTGTGATACGAAAAAGTGATTTGTAATAGATTTTCTTATGAATTACTGCAGAATCATCATCGGGATTTTAACCGTATTTATTTTCAATTGTTCATCAAAAGAAGATTCACCTGAAACTCCAAAAACTCCCAAAATTGAAATTGCTTTTTCAAAAACATTTGGAGGTTCTTTAAATGAAAGTTTTAAATCGATTATAAAAACTACCGATGGTGGTTATGCGGCTTTAGGACATGCACAAAGCATGGACGGTGATCTCACAGACAAACCCGACAACTCCTTTGATTATTGGCTTTTAAAATTCGACCAAAACGACCAACTTCAATGGCAAAAATCCTTTGGTGGTTCGCTTGACGACCGAGGAACAGACCTTATTGCAACCAACGATGGTGGTCTTGCTGTTTTTGGATACAGCCAAAGTAGCGACCGCGATGTTTCGGAAAATAATGGCGCCACCGATTTTTGGATTTGCAAACTCAATGCTTCAGGAACAATTACTTGGAAAAAATCCTTTGGTTTTAGTGGGGCTGATAACGGCAGAGGACTCATTCAAACACAAGATGAGGGCTACCTTTTAATTGGTGATTTAGACGTTACGGCTTCTGGCGGGCAAGGCATTAGTAAAATGGCCATGGCAAAACTTCATGCAGGAGGCGATTATTGGGCCATTAAACTAAATGCTTTAGGCGAAAAAGAATGGAGCCATTATTACGGCGGCACGTTTACCGATACGCCTTACGATGTAATTCAAACCGAAGACAAAGGCTATATTATAGTAGGATCTTCGGATAGTAATGATGTTGATATTAAAAACAATAAAGGCAGCTATGATTTTTGGGTAGTTAAAATCTCTGAACACGGCGAACTCCTTTGGGAAAAATCTTTTGGCGGCTCTGGTATAGACGAAGCCCATGCGATTACAAATTCAGGCGACGGCAACTATATTATTATTGGCGATACTAGAAGTAGTGATTTAGACGTTTCTAACAACAATGGCGCTGCCGATTTATGGGTGATTAAAATTTCCCCAACAGGAAATCTCATTTGGGGGCAAAATTTTGGAGGCACAAGTTTTGATGCTGGGCGCTCAATTTCGAAAACCGAAGCTGGCGATTTTATTATCGCTGGAAGTTCACGGAGTTCGAATGGCGATGTTTCTGAAAATAAAGGACAAAATGATGCCTGGGTTTTAAAAATTGATAGCGCTGCCAAGATTATTTGGCAAAAAACAGTAGGCGGACAGGATATCGATTTTGCTTACGACGCCATAGAACTTAACGATAAAAGTATAATTGTTGCAGGCGAAACTAATAGTGCAGACGGTGATATCCCGTCGAACAAAGGGTTTTCGGACGGCTTACTTATCAAATTAAAATAATATATATAATGAATAAACTTATTGCGATTTCATCGGTATTTTTTCTGTGTTTACTGTCTTGTCATAAAGACAAAGACGATGATGTTTTCCCTGCCCTGGTCACCTTAAAATTCAATCATTCTTGGGATGACACACCAATAACAGCATCCAATTTTAATACTATTGAATTCACCAATGCTCACGGCGAGGAACTGAGTATTACCAAGCTGCGTTATCTTATTTCAAAAATTACATTTCAAAAAGAAAATGGCGAAACTTATACGCTAGACGGCTATAATTTAGTTGATATTACCAACGGAAAAAACCTAAGTTTTACACCAAAATACGCCATTCCTGTTGGCACTTATAGCCGTGTGTTTTTCACCTTCGGATTTGACAATGAAGACAATTATAACAACTACCAAGACTTAAACTCAGAATCTTGGAACGTCCCAGAAATGCTAGGTGGCGGCTACCATTTTATGCAATTAGAAGGTAAATTTATAGACAATACGAGCACCGAAACCGGTTATGCCTACCACACCATTAGAGCGGTTGATAACACAGGCCCCGAGTTGGTTTTTGAAGACACTTTTTTTGAAGTTGATTTAGGCGAAATCAATCTTTCAAAAAGCACAACGTTTAATATAAATATGAATGTTTCCGAATGGTTTAAAAACCCAAACACTTGGGATTTAAACCAATTAAACAACATGCTTATGCCTAATTATGATGCCCAAATTTTAATGTACGAAAACGGACAATCAGTTTTTAGTTTAGAATCAATAGACCAATAAAACAGCTTGAAAAAGTGGATAGTATACGGTGCTTTGTTTTTCATTTTCATGAGTTTTTCTTGCTCTAATGAAAATGCAGAAAACTATGTGCCTACGCCAAGTCCTTTAAACATTCCTCCACTTTTTGAAACCCTTATTTTATCACCCATCATTCCAGCAGATAATCCGCAAACCGAGGAAGGCATTTCGCTTGGAAAAAAATTATTTTTCGACCCGATTTTATCAGGAAATAACACACAAGCCTGCGCAGATTGCCATGCGCCAGAACATGCATTTACAGATCCTGATAGATTCAGCACAGGCATTGATGGTATTTCAGGCAGCCGAAATGCTATGCCGCTTTTTAATTTAGCCTGGAATTACGATGAAAAATTCTTCTGGGATGGTAATACCTTCAGCCTAGAACATCAGGCATTCGTACCGGTTTCAGACCCTATCGAAATGCACAGTAATTGGCAAGAGGTTTCAAACAAATTACAACAGCATTCAGAATACCCAAGCTTATTTGAAAAAGCCTTCGGAACCAGCAAAATCGACTCCAATTTAGTGGTAAAAGCCATCGCTCAATTTGAACGTACTTTAATTTCATCTAACTCAAAATTCGATAAATTTCTATTAGGCGAAGCCGAATTAACACCTGAAGAACAAAACGGTTTTAATGTGTTTATGGACGAAAATCGCGGCGATTGTTTTCACTGTCATGGCAGCGATAAAAACCCGTTATGGACCGACAATATTTTTCATAATAACGGTTTAGACGAAACCTTTACGGACCTTGGTTTGGGCGCCGTTACTGGCGATCCCGCCGACAACGGCAAATTCAAATCACCATCATTACGAAACTTAGCCTTTACCGCACCCTATATGCACGATGGGCGTTTTGCAACGCTTGAAGAAGTCATCAATCATTATAGCGAAGGCTTAAAAAATTCTTCAACCATCGATCCTTTAATGAAAAAAGTGCATCTTGGCGGTGTTGGTTTAACCGATCAGGACAAAGCCGATTTAAAAAGTTTTCTACTTTCCCTATCTGATTATGAATTTATTAATAATTCTGCTTTTAATAATTAATAATAAAAATCTATCAAACTATCTATTAATATAATGTTAGGTTACATGGTATTCGCTGACTTATATTGTATATTTGCACTCTATTTTAGAATCCGTCTTAATAAAACAATCGCAAGTATTTGAAAAGGTTGGTTTTATTGAAACGGTTACATGTGCAAATAAATTAAGTTTCACATGAATAAAATATAATAAAGAATTATGATAAAAGTTTCTGAAACAGCTAAGAAAAAAGTGATTGAGCTCATGACCGATGATGGTTATGATGTCGCTAAAGATTACGTACGTGTTGGCGTAAAAAGCGGTGGTTGTTCTGGCTTGTCTTACGATTTAAAATTTGACAAAGAACAACAAGATGAAGATAAAGTTTTTGAAGATAATGGCGTTAAAATTATTGTCGACAAAAAAAGCTTTTTGTATTTAATTGGCACCACACTAGAATATTCTGGAGGGTTAAATGGAACAGGATTCGTATTTAACAATCCAAATGCCAACCGAACTTGTGGTTGTGGCGAATCGTTTTCATTGTAGTTAAAAGTGAAAAGTTTTAAAGTAGTAAAGTAGGTGGCGAAATTTAATTCTTTTGAAGAAATCCTTTCATGGCAGAAAGCAAGAGCATTAAATAAAGACATTTATCAAATAACAATTAATAACACCTCTTTTTCTAAAGATTTTGGATTAAGAGATCAAATAAGAAGATCAAGTATTTCAATTTCTTCAAATATAGCTGAAGGTTTTGAAAGAGAAACAACAAAAGAGTTCATACGTTTTTTATACATAGCCAAAGCATCAGCTGGAGAGTTTCGCTCTCAATTATATTTAGCTTTTGATTTAGAATATATAAATGACATTGAATTTAATAAATTAACATTAGAAGTAAATGAAGTATCAAAGTTAATTAGTGGCTTAATAAAATACTTAAGTTCAACTTTATAACTTTATACTTTTCAACATGACAACAACATATGAGCAAGTATACCGAGGATGATTTACGCGAAGAGCTAAAAACCAAAGAATACGAATACGGATTTTATACCGATTTAAAGTCTGATACATTTCCTATTGGTTTAAATGAGGATATTGTGCGCGCTATTTCTAAAAAGAAAAATGAGCCACAATGGATGACCGATTGGAGGCTTGATGCTTTTAGAGCTTGGGAACAAATGATTGAGCCGGAATGGGCAAACGTACATTATAAAAAACCCGATTTTCAAGCCATTGCTTACTATTCGGCACCTACATCTGTAGATCCTAATAAAACATTAGACGATGTAGATCCTGATTTATTGGCCATGTACAAAAAATTAGGTATTTCTGTCGATGAGCAGAAAAAAATGAACAATATTGCTATGGATATTGTTGTCGATTCGGTTTCGGTTGCAACAACATTCAAGAAAACATTGGGTGAAAAAGGTATTATTTTCATGAGTATTTCTGAAGCCATTCAGGAGCACCCAGAACTTGTGAAAAAATATCTAGGAACGGTAGTACCACAAAAAGACAACTTTTATGCCGCTTTAAACTCTGCAGTATTTAGTGATGGTTCTTTTTGCTACATTCCTAAAGGCGTAAAATGTCCAATGGAATTATCGACCTATTTCCGAATTAACCAAGCAGGAACAGGACAGTTTGAACGTACTCTAGTCATTGCTGATGAAGGCAGTTACGTAAGTTACTTAGAAGGTTGTACCGCACCAAGTCGTGACGAAAATCAATTACACGCAGCAGTTGTCGAGCTTATCGCTTTAGACGATGCTGAAATAAAATATTCAACGGTACAAAACTGGTTTCCAGGGAATGCCGAAGGAAAAGGTGGAGTTTACAACTTTGTAACCAAGCGTGGTTTATGCGAAAAAAACGCAAAAATCTCTTGGACACAAGTAGAAACCGGTTCGGCAGTAACTTGGAAATATCCATCATGTATTTTAAAAGGTGATAACTCTGTGGGTGAGTTTTATTCAATCGCAGTAACTAACAATTACCAACAAGCCGATACAGGAACAAAAATGATTCACTTGGGAAAAAACACCAAGTCGACTATTATATCAAAAGGAATTTCAGCAGGAAAATCGCAAAACAGTTACCGTGGTTTAGTTCAAATTAATTCAAGAGCAGAAAACGCTCGTAACTTTTCACAATGTGATAGTTTATTAATGGGTAACGAATGTGGCGCGCATACTTTCCCGTACATTGAAGCAAAAAACAAAACGGCAAAAATCGAACATGAAGCTACAACCAGTAAAATTGGTGAAGATCAAATTTTCTACTGTAACCAACGTGGTATCGATACCGAAAAAGCCATTGCTTTAATTGTAAACGGATTTAGTAAAGAGGTTTTAAATAAACTTCCAATGGAGTTTGCTGTGGAAGCCCAAAAATTATTAGAAATTAGTTTAGAAGGAAGCGTTGGATAATATTTCCACGAAAGTGGAAATCTCATCAAAAGAAACCTAAAACATAAATTGAAGTGAAGAAACTATTTTTTATCACATTACTCCTAACGGTATTTGTAAGTTGTAAAAACGATTCTAAATCTGATGTAAAAGATGCAGAAAACGAAATATCAAAAACTTATAGTGATGACGAGTTAACCACCATAAAAGGTGATTTTGTGTATTTTGATGGCGCTGCGGTTTTACAATCGCACAATAAAATTTACGGGGTGTTAATGACTAGCAAAGCAAAGGAATTAAACACACTTGCCGAGAAATACAAAACAGAACCAACAGATCTGGTTCAAATTGAAATAAAAGGAAAAGTTACAAATCAAAAAGATGATGTAATTCTTTGGGATAATAAAGTTGAAATTGTTGAAATAATCAACGTAAAACCTGCTCCAAAAGAAGATAACAAAGTTGTAAAATTAGGAAACCAATAGTATGTTAAAAATTGAGAATTTACACGCAAGTGTCGAGGATAAAAATATTTTAAAAGGTATTAACCTTGAAGTAAAACCAGGCGAAGTTCATGCCATTATGGGACCAAATGGTTCTGGAAAAAGTACCCTATCTTCAGTAATCGCTGGAAAAGAAGAGTACGAAGTAACCGATGGTAAAATCTATTTTGAAGGTGAAGACATTGAAGAATTAGCTGCCGAAGAGCGCGCTCACAAAGGCATCTTTTTATCGTTTCAATACCCTGTAGAAATCCCTGGAGTTTCGGTTACAAACTTTATCAAAACAGCCATTAACGAATCGAGAAAAGCAAAAGGTTTAGAGGATATGCCAGCTAAGGACATGCTAAAACTTATTCGCGAGAAATCTGAAATGCTAGAAATCGATCGTAAATTTTTATCACGTTCATTAAACGAAGGTTTTTCGGGTGGTGAGAAAAAACGTAATGAAATTTTCCAAATGGCGATGCTTGAACCTAAATTGGCTATTCTTGATGAAACCGATTCTGGTCTAGATATCGATGCCCTACGTATCGTTGCAAACGGTGTAAACAAATTAAAAAGTAAAGACAATGCCGTAGTGGTAATTACACACTACCAACGTTTATTAGATTATATCGTTCCAGATTTTGTACACGTATTACACAATGGTCGTATTGTAAAATCGGGCGGTAAAGAACTGGCTCATGAGCTTGAAGAAAAAGGTTACGACTGGATTAAAGAAGAAGCGAACGCGTAAGGAAGTTGAAAAGGTTTAAAGTTTAATGTTTCAAGTTCATGGCGACTATCACTAAATTTGAAGATTTAGAAACTTGGCAAGAAGCCAGAAGACTATTTAATCAAATTAAAGATATTGCCAATGAAACAGCTTTAAAAAATGATTTCAGATTAAAAGACCAAATAAAAGCTTCATCTGGATCTGTAATGGATAATATTGCCGAAGGTTTTGAAAGAGATGGAAACTTAGAATTTCGTCAATTTCTTTCAATAGCAAAAGGTTCAGCCGGAGAAACAAGGTCACAATTATATAGAGTTTTTGATTCAGAATATATTTCAGAAGAAAAATTCAAAACATTAGTTTCAGAATATGAACAATTAAGCATGCGTTTATCTGCTTTCATTTCATATTTGAACAAAAAAGATTTTAAAGGAAGCAAGTTTAAATAAAGGGGTTGAGTAAACAACTTGGAACTTTTTAAACATTAAACTTGAAACGATTTATAACAATGGATTTAAAAGACAAATTAGTATCATCATTTTTAGCATTTGAAAACAAGGTCGATGTTGACACTTTCGTTCATAATGTGAGATCTGAAGCTATAAAAATATTTGAAGAAAAAGGCTTTCCTACTAAAAAGGAAGAAGCTTGGAAATACACCTCTTTAAATAAATTATTAAAAGAAGATTATAGCGTTTTCCCAAAGCAAGAAAATGCAATAGATTATAAAGATGTTAAAAAATATTTCATCCACGAAATCGACACTTACCATGTGGTTTTCATCGATGGAAAATATTCTTCACATTTATCGAACACCACACACGATGGTATCGATGTGTGCTTAATGTCTTCTGCTTTAACAAATCCGAAATACCGCTTAATTATTGAAAACCATTTCAATAAAGCAGCTACAACCGATAGTTTACCATCGTTAAACACGGCGTTTTCACAAGAAGGGGTTTATGTACACATTCCTAAAAATAAAATTGCCGACAAACCGATTCAGTTTATCAATTTTTCAACAGGAAACGAATCGGCAACCTTACTTCAACCTCGTAATTTAATTGTTGCTGAAGAGAATGCGCATGTTCAAATTATCGAGCGTCACCAAAGTTTAACAGAAAACCCTGTTTTAACCAATAGTGTAACCGAAATTTTCACTAAAAAACGTGCTATTGTCGATTATTACAAAATTCAAAATGATGCCGAAAACGCCTCATTAATCGATAATACCTTCATTAAGCAGCAACGTGAAAGTATTGCTTCGGTACATACATTTGCCTTTGGCGGGAAATTAATTAGAAACAACCTTAATTTCTTCCAAGAAGGAGAACGCATCGATTCTATATTAAAAGGTGTAACTATTCTTGGCGATAAACAACATGTAGATCACAATACATTAGTACACCATATCGAACCAAATTGCGAAAGTCACCAAGATTATAAAGGTATTTTTGGCGATAGTTCAACAGGCGTTTTCAACGGAAAAATTATTGTTGAAAAAGAAGCCCAAAAAACAAATGCTTTCCAAGCGAACAACAATATTTTAATAAGCGATAAAGCATCTATAAACACCAAACCACAATTGGAAATTTTTGCAGACGATGTAAAATGTTCTCACGGTTGTACCATTGGTCAGTTAGATGAAAGTGCCTTATTTTACATGCAATCGCGTGGTATTCCTAAAAAAGAAGCCAAAGCCCTTTTAATGTATGCATTTAGTAATAATGTATTAAGCTCGGTAAAAATTCCTGAGTTAAAACAACGCATTACTAAAATTATCGCTAACAAATTGGGTGTTAATATCGGATTCGATTTATAATAATTTGTAGCTAATCCCGCTATCCGCTATATCTTTTTTGAGAAAAACAAAAAAGGATGCCGCTACTATCGGGGCTAAACCTTACCGCCATGTTCAATGTAGAAGACATAAGAAAAGACTTCCCGATACTTTCTCGCAAAGTAAACGGAAAACCTTTAGTGTATTTTGACAATGCCGCAACATCGCAAACCCCAAAACAGGTTATCGATGCTATTGTAGATTATTACTCAAATTACAACGCGAATATACATCGTGGTGTACATACGCTAAGTCAGGAAGCTACCGATTTGTACGAACAGGCACGTTACAAAATTCAAGCGCATTTTAACGCCAAGTTTTCCCATGAAATTATTTTCACTTCAGGAACAACACACGGCATTAATTTAGTAGCAAACGGCTTTTCAACACTACTTAAAAAAGGTGATGATATTATCGTTTCAGCACTAGAGCACCATTCAAACATTGTGCCTTGGCAAATGCTTTGCGAACGCACGGGTGCGAATTTAAAAGTCATTCCAATGAACCAAGAAGGGGAATTGGTTATGGCAGAATTTGATAAATTACTTTCAGAAAACACAAAACTAGTTTTTGTAAATCACGTTTCAAACGCATTAGGCACCGTAAATCCTATAGAATATATTATTGAAAAAGCACACCAAGTAGGTGCTGCTGTTTTAATTGACGGCGCACAATCGAGTCCGCATATAAAACCAGATGTTCAAAAATTAGATGTCGATTTTTATGTGGTTTCTGCGCATAAAATGTGTGGCCCAACAGGCGTTGGCATGCTTTACGGAAAAGAAGCCTGGTTAAAAAAATTACCGCCTTATCAAGGTGGTGGCGAAATGATTGCCGAGGTCACTTTTGAAAAAACAACCTATGCCGATTTGCCTCATAAATTTGAAGCTGGCACACCAAATATCGCGGGAGGCATCGTTTTTGGAGCGGCTCTAGATTACATGAACAGCATTGGTTTTGATGCCATTGCATCTTATGAACACGAGCTTCTAGAATACGCCACAGAGAGATTATTAGAAATCGACGGTTTAAAAATCTACGGAACATCAAAAGAGAAAACATCAGTAATTTCTTTTAATTTAGAAGGCATTCATCCTTACGATGTAGGTACTATTTTAGATAAGTTGGGAATTGCTGTAAGAACAGGACACCACTGCGCACAGCCTATTATGGATTATTATAAAATTCCTGGAACGGTTAGAGCTTCGCTTGCATTTTACAACACCAAGACTGAAATTGATCTTTTAGTAGAAGGCGTTAAAAAAGCAAAAATGATGTTGTCTTAACAACAAGTATTTTAGATGCTTCAGTCGTACCTCCTTCTGCATGACAAAACAAAATAGAACTTGTCATTCAGAATATAGCGCAGCAGAATGAAGCATCTTTTAAAACACATCTAAAGATTCCTCTTCTGGCCGGAATAATAAAAGCAATCCGTTTATGAAAATACTATGCATTTTACTACTGTGTGTTTTTAGCCTAAAATCTTGTGGTACCGCAAAACCTTCAAAAGCATCTAAAAACATAGAACAACAAGAATTTACCGAAAAGACCATTGTTTTTGAGTATGTAGCTTCATCCCGTAATGCTTTCAGTAAAATAAAAATTTCCAAAAACTCAATTTCAGTTTCAAAAAAACGCGGAAAATCAGAGGCTTCAAAACCACTAAAAGCTTCAGATTGGGAACAGTTATTAACCCTTTCTAAAAGCATTCCTCTGGAAACGCTTTCAGAACTTGAAGTTCCAAGTAAAAAATTTCTTTTTGACGGGGCTTCAAAAGCCATTTTAAAAATAACTTCAAACGGAAAAACTTACGAATCGGCACCTTTCGATCATGGAAATCCGCCCAAAGAAATAGAAGCATTCGTTAAAGAACTGCTATCAATTTCCGAAAACATTGAATAGCAACATTTCTTATTGTATTTTTGCATAAAATTAGTGATTGTGAGTATAGAAGAAATCCAAAACGAAATAATAGACGAATTCTCAATGTTTGAAGACTGGGAAGAGCGTTACCAATATATGATTGATTTAGGGAAAGATTTACCCTTAATTGACGACCAATACAAAACCGATAGCAATATTATTAAAGGTTGCCAAAGTAAAGTTTGGGTGCATGCCGAAATGCAAGGTGACAAACTCGTGTTTACGGCAGATAGCGACGCTATTATTACCAAAGGCATTATTGCTATTTTGGTTCGTGCGTTCTCTAACCAACATCCAAAAGATATTATTAATTCGGAAACTGGTTTTATAGACGAAATCGGACTTAAAGAACATTTATCGCCAACACGAGCAAATGGCTTGGTTAGCATGATAAAACAATTAAAAATGTATGCCATTGCATACCAAACACAGTTAAATTAGTTTAATCGTTTTTCGTTTAACTGTTTTTATAAACAATTAAACGCATTAACAAATTAACGCATCAACATTAATACCATGAGTGAAGCAATAGATACCGCAGAATTAGGGGAAAAAATAGTAAATGTTTTAAAAAGCATTTACGATCCGGAAATCCCTGTAGATATTTACGAATTAGGTTTAATCTACGATGTTTTTGTAAATGAAGACAACGATGTTAAAATATTAATGACTTTAACAACGCCAAACTGTCCTGTAGCAGAAACATTGCCTTTAGAAGTTGAAGAGAAAGTAAAATCTCTTGACGAAGTAAAAGGTGCCGAAGTTGAAATTACTTTCGATCCGCCTTGGACTCAAGACTTAATGAGCGAAGAAGCCAAATTGGAATTGGGGATGCTTTAGAGATGGTTTTTGGTTGATTGTTATTAGTTATTGGTTTATAGTTTTTAGTCAATAGTCAATAGTCAATAGTCAATAGTCAATAGTCAATAGTCAATAGTCAAAATTAACAATTAGCTAGTACGACTTCTTCTAATAAAATTACTTAACGGCATATTAAATTTACATACTTTTTATGGCTGATGAAATCATCAATCGCGTTGCAAACAGCAAATTAATCACGATAAATCTTGAGGATTATTATCCTAAAGGAAACCGTGTATTATTTGATATTAAAGACTGGCTTTACGAAGGTTTTGTGCTTCGTGAAAAAGACTTTAGAGACCAAGTGGCCAACTACGATTGGAGTCAATACCAAGACAGCTATGTGGCTTTAACCTGTAGCAGCGATGCTATTATTCCAGGCTGGGCTTATATGCTGCTTAGTATTCAATTGCAACCTGTTGCTAAAAAGATTATTGTTGGCAGTTTAGACCATCTTGAAACGTCTATATACCAAGACGTGATTAATCAATTGGATGTTTCAGAATTTGAAGGAAAACCTATTATAATTAAAGGCTGTTCCAACAAACCTGTGCCACAAAATGCATACATCATGTTGGCTAACAAATTGCAGCCTGTAGTAAAATCTATTATGTATGGCGAAGCTTGCTCGTCTGTTCCCCTATATAAAAACAAATAAAAGGGCCTTCAACAACATACTTTAAAAACACTTAAAAATTACTTTATAATTAATCCCTTATTAAAACTGAAAACAATGAAAAAAACGCTATTAATTTGTGCCTTATTTATGGGTCTTGTTTCTGTAAATGCACAAACTAAAGAAGAATTAGAAACTTTAAAAGCAGCTAAAGAAGATTCTATTAGCGCACTACAATCGGAAGTTGATGCCCTTAAAAAACAAATTGATAAATTCCCAGGATGGAACTATGGTGCTTTTGGTACTATTGGTGCTAATTTATCTGAATTTAGCAACTGGTACGCCCAAGGAACGCCAAACAATTCTGCAGGTAACGTAACCATTACAGTTAATCCTTATGCAAAATTAAACAGAGAAAAATATTTCTGGTATAATACAGCAAACATCAACCTGAGCTGGGTAAAATTCGATGATAAAGACGACCCAAATGACGATGATGATTTTAGACAAGCTACCGATGTTTTTACCATCACATCACTTTACGGTTATAGAATTAGCAAGACCCTTGCTGCCTCTACTTTAGGTGAATATAGAACAACCTTGTTAAACAACTTTAACGATCCTGGATATTTAGATTTAGGTATTGGTTTTACATGGACTCCAATTTCAGATTTAGTGGTGGTTGTACACCCTTTAAACTACAATATTGTATTTAGTAACGAGAAAACCATTTTCGATTCTTCATTAGGTGCTAAACTTGTAGCAAACTATGCTAAATCGTTCGGAAAACTAAAATTAAACTCTAACTTATCGATGTTTCAATCTTACAAAAGCTCCAATTTATCTAACTGGACTTGGACAAATGCTTTTGGATACGAGGTTTGGAAAGGAATTGGTTTAGGTTTTGAGTTTGGTTTAAGAGACAATAAACAAGAAGCATTAAACTACGCTATTAACACAGAAGGCGATACAAATGCTACTTTTGACAACGTTGATAACGACTTACAATCGTACTGGACCTTTGGTTTAAGTTATGCCTTTTAATTAGAAAGCATCTAAGTTACAGAGTATCAAAGCTGCAAAGTTTTATGGATAGACAAAAAATATCTATAGAACTTTGCAGCTTTTTTTCCTTTAGGGTTATTCAGAGTTACAAAACTGCAGAGGACAGTATCTCAATAGAAGAAAAAATATTAAGTTTAAGAAACTATGTTACTTTGATTCTTTGAAACCTAATCCCCTTTAAACTTTTTCTTTTTATGCTTACTTTTAAACAAGCGTTTTAAAAAGCCATCACGTTTTTCTGGTTCGCAATTTAAGTCGGAAGTAACCTGCTCGGAAGGACTTTCAAAACGAGCTTTCGTAATAGTATGAAAAGTAGTATCAGCGTTTAATTTTTTATAAAATTCACCAAAAATTGGCAATGCCGAATTAGCGCCTTGTCCCATCCCTGTGGTTTTAAAACCAATGCTGTGGTTATCGTTTCCAACCCAAGTTACGGTAACTAACTGCGGTGTAATCCCTATAAACCAACCATCTTTATTATCTTGGGTCGTACCAGTTTTTCCAGCAATGGCATTTTTTAAATGATAAGAACTTCGTAAGCGTTTTGCTGTACCTTCGTTAACGGTAGATTGCATCATTTCTAATAAAACTTGTCGTGTGTACGCACTAAAAGCTTCATTTTTGGCAATTTCTGGCTCGAAAGTAGCGATTGTGTTGCCATTTCTATCTTCAATTTTAGTGATAAAATATGGTTTTGCTGGATGACTATTATTTACATAACTGGTGTAGGCCTGTGTGAGGTCTTTTAAAGTCATTTGAGCAACACCCAAGGCTAATGAAGGCTCGTTAGGCAACTCCTTTGAAATCCCCATTTTTTCAGCTTGAGTAATCACGTTATGAATTCCAACTTTATTTAACACTTTTACAGCAATGGTATTTACCGAATGGCTTAAAGCTTTTTCTAAAGAATAGTTCTCGTAAACATCATCTTCATTACTGCCAGAGTTACTTGGCGTCCAATTTTTATAATTGGTATAAGTGACTTCAGCTAAAGAAAAATAAGTACAGGGATCCATACCATTTTCTATGGCTGCTGTATAGACGATAGGTTTAAAAGTAGATCCTACTTGGCGTTCACTTTGTGAGACATGATCGTATTTAAAAAACCTAAAATCTATGCCTCCAATATAAGCACGAACAGCTCCTGTACTTGGTTCGACAGACAATAATCCGGTGTTTAAAAGTTTTAAATAATGACTAATACTATCGCGAACATTTAAGTTTTTAATGGTGTCGCCTGTCCAGCTAAACAGTTCCACTGGGCGTTTAACATTTAAAGAATCTTGAATTTGCGACTCACTTAACCCTTGTGCTTTATAAGATTTATAAATCGGTAATTTTTTAATTTCGGCGTCTATCAGTTTGTCGTTTTTTAGCCATGGAGCCGATTTCCCATAAGAAGCTTCAAAATCATGCTGTAATTTAGACATATGCGATTTCATGGCCTCTTCTGCCAATTGCTGCATTTTATAATCTAAAGTTGTGTACACTTTCAAGCCGTCCTTATACAAATCGTAACGTGTACCTTCCGGCGTTTTAATGCTATCTAAAATAGCCGATAATTCCTCTTTAACCTTTTCTCTAAAATAGGGCGCTATGCCCAAATCATGATTAAACGAACGGTAATGTAAAACCAGATCCTTGTTCGTAATTACATCTAAAGAATCTTGCGGCAAATAGCCATATTTTTCCATTTGAGATAAAACCATATCGCGTCGTTCTTGGCAACGCTCTAAATGCAATCTCGGATTAAAATAACTGTTCGCTTTTAAAGTTCCAACAAGGGTTGCAGCCTCTGAAATACTAAGTTCTTGTGTTGGTTTATTGAAAAATTTTCGGGAGGCACTTTCGATCCCATAAGTATTATCAGAAAACGGAACCGTATTAAGATAAAGGGTTAAAATTTCGTTTTTGCTATAAATTTCTTCAAGACGTTTGGCAATAATACTTTCTTTAAATTTATTGATAACAATGCCAAACAAGACATAATCGTCTCTTCCAAACAGGTTTTTTGCCAACTGAAGCGTTATGGTGCTTCCGCCACCAGACGATTTTTTTTGAAGCAAAATACTTTTAATAAACACACGCATTAAACTTACGTTGTCAATACCATCGTGTTTAAAAAAACGCACGTCTTCGGTCGCGACCAAAGCATCAATAAGATGCTGCGGAAAGTCTTCAAAAGTTAAAGGCTGCCTGTCGTAAATATAATATTTACCAACTAAAACACCATCTTTATCTAAAACCTCGGTCGATTCCTCTTGAATAATGGAGCTCAAATCTTCAGTAGATGGTACTTTTCCAAAAACACCAAAATAAATGCTAAAATAGAGGCCTACAAGAAACAGCAAAACGGCTGTTCCTAAAACTAGTAACCCTTTAATCCATTTGTTCTGAAGTATTTTTTTTATCCAATTCATAAGAACAAATTTACAAACTATAATTCGTCTTCGTAATCTGGATAAAGAAACTGGTTGTATGGAAAACGCGTTACATGAATTTCTCGAACTTCATCATACACACGTTTTTTAAAATCTTCTAAGTTTTGCTTATTTAATGCAGAAATAAACAAAGCATTGTTTCCTACTTTGCTCATCCAAGTACTTTTCCACTCCTCTAAAGTATAGTGTCTTTCGGTACGTTCGGTTTCTAAATCGTCATCATCAATAGGTTCGGCTTGATAAGCATCAATCTTATTAAACACCATGATGGTAGGCTTATCACCGCTTTTAATTTCACCTAAAATCTTTTCAACCGAAGCAATATGCTCTTCAAAATTAGGGTGTGAAATATCAACCACATGCAGCAATAAATCCGCTTCGCGAACTTCGTCTAAGGTACTTTTAAAACTATCAACCAATTGGGTTGGTAACTTGCGAATAAACCCAACCGTATCACTTAATAAAAACGGTAAATTTTGAATCACCACTTTTCTAACCGTGGTATCTAAAGTTGCAAAAAGTTTGTTTTCGGCAAAAACATCACTTTTGCTTATCACGTTCATTAAGGTTGATTTCCCAACGTTGGTGTAACCTACAAGCGCAACACGCACCATTTTTCCGCGGTTACCACGCTGTACTGCCATTTGTCTATCAATGGTTTTAATACGCTCCTTTAATAGGGCAATTTTATCACGAACAATACGTCTATCGGTTTCTATTTCGGTTTCTCCAGGTCCGCGCATACCAATACCCCCTTTTTGGCGTTCAAGGTGGGTCCACATACCACGTAATCGAGGTAGTAAATATTCGCATTGTGCCAATTCCACCTGCGTTCTAGCATAACTGGTTTGGGCACGTTGGGCGAAAATATCTAAAATTAAATTGGTTCTATCTAAAACTTTAACCTCGAGAATTTTACTAATATTACGTTCTTGAGCCGCAGATAATTCGTCATCAAAAATGGCTGTGGTAATATCATGATCTTTTATATATTGGCGCACATCTTCCATTTTCCCTGTACCTATAAAGGTTTTAGGATTGGGCATGTCCATTTTTTGAGTAAACCGTTTTACGGCATATCCGCCAGCAGTGAAGGTTAAAAACTCCAATTCATCTAAATATTCTTTAGATTTAGCTTCATCTTGTTCTTTTGTAATAACCCCTATTAAAACAGCGCGTTCTAAAGCAACATCTTTCTTTTCTATCATATAAATAATATATTACTACAAAGTTACATAATTGCAAGCATTATAAATGAAAAAGTATTTTATTACCACAATAAAATATTCCGTTGTTTTTGCCTTCTGAAAACACCATTTGCAAAACATAATCCCAAAAATTAAGAATGCCTGCATTTTTGAATAATTAATCCTATTTTTGAATTATGACAGACCCTTTTGAAGATATTCCCGTTCGCGACGACATGCAAGCGATTGCTTTTTATAATCTTGAAAATTTATTCGATTTACGAAAAGCCCGATATACGCATGATGAAGATTTTTTGCCCACTGCCGAAAGACGATGGACACCAAAACGTTATGAAAACAAACTTAGAAAATTGGGTTATGCCATTTCAAATTTAGGCCGTCGTGAAACAGGTAAAAACCCTGCTATAATTGGTGTTGCCGAAATTGAAAACGAGAAAGTGCTCACCGATTTAATTCATTCGAAACACTTAGAAAACTACAATTACAGCTATGTACATTACGACTCGTTAGACGAACGCGGTATAGATGTGGCGCTGCTATACGACCAAAATGCTTTTGAAGTTACCGCTTCTGAACCTTTTAGATTCGAGCTCCTTCATGATGATGGGCGACCAGATTTTACAAGAGACATTTTATTAGTTACAGGACTTTTAGATGGTGAAGAAATTCATGTTATTGTTAACCATTGGCCCTCTAGACGCGAAGGCGAAGTACTCTCGGAACCCAAACGCCTTATGGCTGCGAGTAAGGTTAACGAGATTATTTCTAATTTGCGAGCTGCCAATGAAAACGCCAAAGTTATAGTTATGGGCGATTTTAATGAAGACTCGAACAACCCTGGCATTCAAGAATTGGTTAAAACATCTGGTTTATATAATCTTATGGAAACCCTGCGCTCTTACGACCGTGGCTCTACATATTACAATCGTCAATGGGATTTATTTGATCAAATATTAATTTCGACCAACTTTTTTAAAGCTTCCGAAAATGCTTATGAATTTAGTACCGTTAATATTTTTGATGAAGATTTTTTAAAAACATTCAGCGGCCCATACAAAGGCAAGCCGTTTAGAACCTACGTGGGCACAAAATATAACGGCGGTTACAGTGACCACTTCCCCGTTTATGCGATTTTTAAGAAGTGATTGGTAATCGTAACAATTATTCCGAAATGCCACCTTTTTTCATGGCATTATTGATTACGATTTCTACCCACATAATATTCAACGTAATTTGTAATTCTTTCGCTATAAAATTCAACCAATTCTGTCGAATCACCCTTAGCTAAATACGGCTCATTTTGTTCAATATTCTGATTTTTTAACAGGTCGTTTTTCGATATCATAAATCATCTCAGACACATCAACTTGAAACCAAAGATTAAACATTTTGTAGTTACGTTTTTGAGGCCATTCTTTTTTATTATCATGCCACTCTTCTAATTCCATTTTAAAAAACTTATCAAATTTCTTTCTAAGAAATTTTTCAACATCCTCAGTGTCTTCATCAATTAAATAAATATTAGTTTGTTTTAACTCATCTTCAAAATCATCTTCAGGATTCAAATCAGAAAACCAATCTAAAAAAGGTTGTTTGGGCTTTATAATAATAGCACTTCGGTTAATATAATTCTCTTCAAATTCCTCTTGTATATCCAAATCGTCATCTTCCATTTGATTGAACATGCTCGCTAAATAGGTATCCTTTTCTTGAGTCACCACACGCAACACAGGATTCTTGCCTGTTTTGTCATCTACAAATTCATAATCAACTATAAAATTAGTATACGCTTTATACTTTTTAATTTTATGAGCTACCATTTTTTTCAATAAAGACAAGTCTGTGCCTTCTTGTTCAACCGTTTTCATAGCTTTGTCGAGTTCGTCCTCTGGCATAACAGCCTGTATATTAGCCATATTCCAAGCGTTTATTGCAAACTCAAAAACATCTTCATAGTATTCAACATCTGTAAACTCCTTCGCAAAAGGCGTAATAAACTGCTCTAATAATTCAGAATATTTTACACCTGTATTTTGAACGAATTCGTTTCCAAATAAATTAATCACTTTATTACTCATATTTTTATTGTTTAAAGCTTAAGGTTTAATCAAAAATAAAATATTAAGGGTTAATTATACAGAAATAGAAAGGTTTTATTATTCATTAATTACGACACCTATAAATTCAAGATGTACGGCAGAGAATTGACTCTAACAGAAGTTGGATGCACTTGAATTTGACCTCCAATTGCTTTTAATACTTTCATAATTGTTGCAAACTGAGGTTTAGCGCCATCAGATAATGCTTTATATAAACTAGGCCTGCTTAAACCTATACAATTTTAAAATGTCTTCAAATTTTACTTCTAAAAATCATAAAGTTAATATCCTTTAATGAACTTATCCAAACATACTCCATTTTCAACCTGATTTTTTAAAAACACTCAATAAGCCCTTACAAAGGCAAGCCGTTTAGAACCTATGTGGGCACAAAATATAACGGCGGTTATAGTGACCACTTCCCAGTTTATGCGATTTTTAAGAAGTGATCACTTTATAATTATAACTTTATGCTACAACTTTAGATGGTTCTTTATGGTAATGCCTTAAGCCATGTTCCTTTTGGCGTGGTGTGCTAAAATTAGAAACACGCTTTAAATACCCAATAACTCGGGTGCCGTGATCGACGTTTTTGGAACCGCATTGATTACATTGTTGCTGTGTTTTTTTGTCTATATGCTCACAAACATTACAAATGGTTATTTTAATATTAAAACAGAAGTAATTACAACCTGCCATAGAAGTAGCTTCAATAAGTTTTAAAAATCCAGATTTATTGGGAGCTTCTTCCAAATTTAAATGTAGTGCCGAGCCGCCATCTAAATACTGAATGATTTCTTTTCCGTGTAAAATAATTTTATCCAGATGATTTATAGATTGATCTTCAACAGGATAAAAATACGAATTGTAACAATCTCTCGGTACAAACAAACCATCTTCGGCGTCCCACATAGCATTCTTTACTCCTAAATTTTCAGCAGGAACAAATTCAGTATTAAACATATACCCATAGGTTTTCTTAGCTTCTTTGTTAGCATCAAAAATAATTTTCAACTGTTTTTTCACAAACTCTTTATATACAGTACTGTTTTCTGCTTTTATACCTAAGCTTTCAGCAGCTTCAACCATACCATTTATTCCAATAGTTAAAAATTGTTTATCTAATGAAATTAAGCCCGCATCGTAAACGGGTAATAAATGCGCTTGTTTGTAGTCTTCAATTAAAACTCTGTAGGCTACTTGATATTTTTGAATTTTAGAAATTTCTTCTTTAAGATTTTTATTTTGCTGAATTAAACGATTCATATTAAGGGTAATCACATTAATCGACCCCGTTGAAACACCGCCTGCACCAAGTGAATAACTAAAGGTATTATCGCTAATTTCGTTACGTAATCGGCAACAAGACGCTAAACTGTCGGCACTTTCAGATTGATAAATAAAAAACGAATTGCCCTCACTTAACTCGGTTGCGCACATGTCTGCAAACTCTGCATCAACAGGCTTTCCGTTTTTCACAAGCATGGCAGCCGTTACAACTGGAAATGTAAGCACAGCCTTTTCGCGCTCATTATTAAACCAAGACATAAAATAATTTTGCAGTTTTTTTAATCCTGCCCAAGAAGCAGGCGTCCTGTCTGGAAAAACAAAATCTTTAAACATGCTGTTAAAATATTCAACATCATATAAAGAAATATTCCAAAACACCGATTGATAACCTCTAGCTGCTGCGGGTTGGTTTATGGCATAAACTACGTGTTGTAAGTGATTGTCGATGGTTTGTTTTTTGGTCTCCAAGTAATTAACACCATAATCTTTAGTTGCGAAATAATCAAAATACAGCAAGAATTCAACAGTTGCCAAAGCTCCAGCGAATTGGGAACTTACCGCAAAAACTAAATTTACAAATTCACCACAAAAGCTCTCTAAGTGCTTAGGCCCTTTGCTTTCTCCGCCTAAATTCGTCATACCATCCAATAAAAAAGGGTACATACTAATAGAGGCACAATAAGGTTTTAGAGAAGTTTCATCGTGTATATATATTTCATGACTTTCAATTTGCCTGACATATTCGTTAGATAAGTCTTCACCAAAAAGTTCGGCGATCTTATTTTTTAAAAGCTGACGATTCACTTGAATATTAATATCCTTATTAAGTTCAAACTCCATGGTTGCCACGTTTTTTGAAGACACATTGGCATTGGCATCCATTTTTGAACCATCGGCAGCATTGCTAGCTCCGATGTAGTTATTAATAAAATTAATTTTTTGATCAATTTGTTCTTGGCTTAATCTAATCATGAGTTTATGGGGTTTTAATGAATAAATGATTCAGTTGGGTATTGGATTGTACTTCTATAAATTTCTGATTGGTTGTAGAACTATCAAGACCACCTAATTCTGCCTGCCAACTCCCTGTTTTCAACCAGGTTAAGTTTTTCAAAACAGTAGGATTTATGGCGTCTTCTCCTGTATAAAGGCACGTTTTATAGCCTTTATTTCGAGCCATTTTTAAATAATATGCAAGCCTTTCGGGGTGCCATTCGCCGCCCATAAATAAGACACAGGTTGCTAACCCTTTGTATTTATTTAAAATTTCTAAATAAATAGCTTCAGTTAATTTTTTACCAGTTTTGGCTTTCCATAGAAATGGCGAATGGCAACCTTCACATTGTAATTGGCAACCACTAATACTAAAACACACACTTATTTCTCCAGGCACTTCCTGCAAGGCCATGTGTATATTGTGATAATACATAGTACGATAGTATTACCGATAAAACCAAGTTCTATCGAAACATTAATAAATAGTCAAATTGGTACAGATATCCTTTATTTGGATGATGTTGTGCCAGCAACTTTTTTCCCGAAAGTTGGACATGATTTAGAAAGAGGCAGGTCTTCTGACTTACTCTAGTAATTACGTCTTCCCATTTGATTTTTTCAAATAGTGACCAAAGAATGTAACACCTTTTAAGAGCTTACAGCTGCGGGAACAGTTCAGGATTTACACCCAATTCCCTTTTAATCCTAATTAGTACGACGCCTAATTTTAGAACCAAATTCTATGCTAAAAGTAGTGAAAATAAAAACTGAAATTTTTAAGATTAATTTTATGTTTTCAACAAGATATTAACCGCAATAATAAAATGTTGGTAAACAATAATAAACACAATGACTTTGTGTAGCAATGCTTCAGACAGAAGTTGGATGCACTTGAATTTGACCTCCAATTGCTTTTAATACTTTCATAATTGTTGCAAACTGAGGTTTAGCGCCATCAGATAATGCTTTATATAAACTAGGCCTGCTTAAACCTGTTTCTTCCGCTATTTTTGTCATTCCAATAGCTTTAGCAATATGCCCAATGGCATTTATGATATCTGCATTATTTCCTTCTTCTAAAACGGTATTAAGATATTCTGCAATCATTTCTTTACTATCCAAATAATCTGCTATTTCAAATCTTGAAGCTCCCATTTTTATGTGTTTATTTTTTTAGCCCTATGTCAAATTCATTTGTTTTCTCAATAAAGAACATAAAAACTGTATCTACTTAGATACAAATTTAAGAATAAAATTTGGATTATTTAAAATGATATTGAAGTTGAAAACAGGAAATATCTATCAAAAAACAGCGACTCTATAAAAAATGAGCTAGACAAAATAAACTAAATAGCCTTAGACAATACAAAAGCCAAACCTAAAATAACCATAGGCAAAAACCAAAGCACCCAAATATTGTAGCCTAATTTTCTGTTTTTAAGCATTTTGGCATTTAATATTTTGCGTTTTCTACCGCCGTACTGCATCCAGTTTTTAAAATATATGAAGATAACAACCAATGTGAATAATATCCATGCCTTGGTTGCCGACATGGTTGCCACGTTCATTTGCTTAAAAAATCCAGCAAAAAACACCCCTAAAAGCAATAGCAAACTACATTGTAAAAAAGTGACGTAAAAAGTCGCGATACGGTTGGCTTTTTTACCTTTTTTGGTTTTGTAATATTGAAAAAAATGAAAGAATAAGCTATCGAATATGGTCATTTTGGTCTTTAAATAATCCTCAAAGGTAAAAACTATTCTACATAATCAATGCGAATATCGTCCAATTCGTAAACCCCATCAAAAGATTCTTGTCCGCTGCCCGTATATTTAAAAGCAATATGCATGGTTCCGGTAGCACAAGATAAATCTACAGTTCTAGAATTAAACCAAGGCACAAAAGAATCGGAGTCCTTTACCACATAAGCTGCTGATAATACGCCCCAGGTTGCCTCAGTGACCCCACCTTCTGTTCCATCCCAATCCAAACTATACAACACTTCCATAAAACTAGAATCGGTCAAACTATTTGAGGTTTTAAAACGAAGTGTTTCACCATCCTGAGCATCTAAATTAATCGCTGGTGTAATTAACCAACCTATATTACTCGTGTCTCCAGAACTCGCACTTTGAAACCGTGCCGATCTCCCCAAAGAGGCATTAGAAGATGTTGAAGAATAGCCTTCCCAAGCTTGGGTTCCTGCTTCCATATAATTCGTCCATCCTTCAATTTCTATGGGTTTGTTATTTTTTTGAGCTTCAAAATCTTCAGTTAATAAATTTCCAGTTCCAAAAGCTGAAGCAATACCACAATTTAGCTCTAAGGGATCACAACGTGTAGGACTTTCAAAAACCACATTTTTAGAGCTATTTACTGCTAAAACATTAAAATCGTCGCCATAATCTCTACAAAAAATGCCGGTTACCTGGCCTTTTCCCTGCGGTACGACTAGCGATTTAAAATCGGCATAAGTACTCGTTTGCAACATCATGGAAACGCCAGAATCACAGCTTTCTAAAACCCGAAAACCATCAAATTCATCAAAAGATTCGCTAGCAAAAGTGGCGCCCATTTCAAATCGGTTTAACTGCATGTTTTCTAACTGAATTAGTGTATTCTCATCGCTTTCAGTTAAATCTTCTATTCGAACTATTTTAGGTGAAATCGTTTCTATATCACTGGTTCTTATGATGATGTTTTTATATTCTGAAGCTTGAATTTGTTCAACCGAAACTCCATTTCCTTTACCTATACTTATTACACCACTGGTTTCGCCAATGGTTAAACCATTCATTTTTACATATACTTTTTGTCCGAATTGATAGGTTTCATACAAATTACTCACATTCACATCTAGTCGAAAACCTAATCTCGGGTCGTTATCAGGATTGCTTGCATCAGTTTTATTTTGAATGATTAATTCTTTAAAAAAGTTACCCGATTTATCTGAAGACACTACATAACCTTCAATGTATAAATCGGTTTCAGAACGCACAATTACAGTTGAATTCCCTCCGTTAACAGCCTGTTCGTATAACGCTCTAATACTTTTAAATGTGGTTATTTTATCTGCTGAAACTTCAAAATCATCAATTGAAACATCAGGCAGTTCATAATCATCCGTTTTTACGCAAGATGACCATTGAAGCGCCGAAATAATCAGTAATATTAAAATTCTATGATGATTTATTTTTTTCATGATTTCTACATTTTTCAAAAACTAACATTTAAATTCAAAAAGTATGTGGTTCCGCGACCATACCAATATTTGGGCCCGAAAACGGGCGTTTCCAAAGCTTTATCATCGCGTAATTCCCTATAATTGGCATTTCTAGCTTGCTCAAAACCACCTGTTTTATAAATTTGATTTAAAAGATTGTTGACGCTCGCAAAAATACCAACGTAATATTTACTCAATTTCCATGATTTTCCACCTACCAAATTCACAACCATATAAGCATCAAAACGCTCTTGCTCTAATAAGGTTTTGGCTAAATCTTCATCGTAATCGTTAAACACGTTGCCGTCAAAATCGGTATTAAAATTAGAGGAGCGCGTTAAGGGATTCACATCTAAATAAATATTTGAAAAGAAATTCGCTGTCGCCCCAAACCACCAAAAATCGGGATCACGATATTCGAATCCCACAGAATAGGCGTTTTGTGGTCCTGTTGCCAATTTGTAATGCTTCAATTTTGTTTCACCAAAATCCTTCATTCCGTCTACAAATCCAGCTGCAACAGCATCGTCATCAGGTTCTGTGGTAAGCATTAAATTGGGGTTATTCGCATAGGTAAACTGCCCAACAGAAGCTGCCCCTTTTAATTTTATGGTTGACGTTATTTGAGCTTCAACCCCTAATTCTGCTCCAACATGTTTTTTAGCAACACCTTGTAAAATTTCCTGAACAAAAACCGCGTTATCGCCACCTACACCATCGGCAAAATAAAAAGCGATCTCATTGGCATTGCTTATATTAGTATAATAGCCCGTTAATTTGGCCTGCACCATGGAAGACCGAAAAATATAACTGGCATCGACAGATTGTATTTTTTCTTCGGAAATATTAGGAACGATATTATGGTTTTCTCTGGAGTTTGAAAAGGTATTTTGAATGCTTGGAGCCCTTTGTATATAACCCGCATTGAAATTAAACAGGTGTTTTCCTGAAAATTTATAAGTGCATCCACCCTTTGCCCCAAAGCCTATAAAGCTTAATTTTTCACCTTTTCCTAATGAATTATCAGGAAATCCGCCATTTTGATACAACCCTTCCCGCTGATATGAAGTGCTATTAAAACTACCTGATATATAAAAATCGACAACACGATAGGAAAATGTGGCTTGTGCAAATGCGCTCCATGTTTGTGCATACATATTATAATGATATTTGAAGGTTTCACCCACACCAACCAGTTTATTTGGATGCAACAAATCGTTTTGAGCCTCATTGATGTTTGAAGCAAAAGCATCGACATCCAAATAGGTTGAAGCTCCCAAAAGGTCTAACACATTGGCGAAATTTTCAGATTTTAATGTTTTAAAACTCACCGATGCATCGAAATTTACATGTTGATTAATACTTTTATTCAAAATAGAATTCATTGTAAATTGGGTATCATCAACGCGGTCTTCATATAAGGCATAAATGGCATTACCGCCTTGTTGTGCATTATTCAAATTGGCATTATACATAGCGTTCCAATCGATTTGCCCATCATTCTGAAATGTTTTTTGAGCGCGATAAGCAGGGTCTAAATCATCAGGGAAATTGCGTTCAAAATAACTTGGCAGTTTTTGGTAGTAGGTCGGACTCGGGTTTGCCCCACCACCTTGCGGCATGCCGTCAATTAAATCGGTTCCGTTATAATCCAAACGGCTATTTCCTAGCTTCCCAGTTTGATATCCTAAGTTTGTATTTAATGATGTTTTAGAATTGATATTCCAAAAATGATTCAACATTACAATAGGCTCGTTAACTTCTTTAATTCTAGAATTGCGTTTTTCACCTTCTTGAAACCCCCAATACTCATTGTATTTTATATCTTTTAAATCGTAAACCTCTTGGGTGTTTGGTGATGATTTTCCACGCAAATTAGGCGTGTAAATTCCTGTAAGATTCAAACTGTGTTTCTCTGAAAATTTCTTTTCTATGGAAGTAAAAAATGAATTTGCACTGTATAAAGTTGCGTCTTGATAACCTTCATTACCCCAGCGTCGCCCTAATGAAATGGTAAACGCCCAATCGTTTTTCAACAATCCTGAAGCATAAGTTCCCATAATACGATTAGAATAACTCCTATTGGACGACGAATAGGTAAAACGCACACCTGGCCTAGCCTGAGAGGCACGCACATTTATATTTGTGGCGCCTAAAACACCTCCAAAACTATAGGTTGAAGGTGCCAAGCCCATAGACAATTCCTGATTGCGAAGCACATCATTAATACCGCCCCAATTACTCCATTGTGGTCTGCCGTTATACGTTTTATTCATTTCAATACCATTAATATGAACCAAACCATTGTTAGAATCTAAACCACGAACTCTAAAAAAAGAAGCACTAAATTCAAAAGCAGCCGTGCGTTGAAAAACATCTAAAGAAGCTGCTAAAAGTCCAGAAATATTATCGGAGGCATTGGTGTCGTCGTTTAATTCGTCATCGGATAAAGTGATTGTAAATAGATTGTTTGCAGACAAATCTCGGTTTAAAACCATATCGGTAATATTTACCGTTTTTCCTTCATTTACAATTATGGGATAACGTTTTGTAAGATAGCCTGATTTAGAAACAATCAGCATTTGTTCGCCCAATGGCAAATTTTTATCAAATATAAATTCACCTAAATTATTGGTTGCTGTTTTAAAATCAGTGCCTTCTAAATGTATGTTTACAGCTTCAAGAACTTCTAAAGATTCGCTGTCTTTTACACTTCCTTGTATAACTGTGGTTTGTGCCTGGCAACACATTGAAAAAAAGACCCCTAAAACAAACAGTAAAGTTTTACTCACATAAAATATTTAAAACCAAAATAGGAAAAATATTAACTTATAAGAAATAAAAACCTACAAAGTTGATTGTAAAAACATTAACTTTGACTGTGATTTCATCTTAACAGAACACTAAAACACTGTATTTCAGAAACATGTCTAAATCAAAATTTATCATTTATTTTCTAATTCTAAGTTTATTCACGGTCTTAAATGCACAAGAAAAAAGGTTCAAAATTCACACAGTGGCTTTCTATAATCTAGAAAATTTATTCGACACGATAAACGACCCTAATAAGTTTGATGAGTATAGTCCGATTATGGAAATTAAAACAAACCGCGGCGAGGCTTACAAACAGAAATTACACAATATGGCTCGTGTTTTGGCTGATATTGGCGCAGATGTTACACAGAACACACCAAGCCTCATTGGGGTTTGTGAAATTGAAAATGAAGCTGTTTTACAAGCACTTGTAAACGATTCTTTGTTAGGAAAAAATGAATATAGCTTTGTGCATTTTGATTCGCCAGATGTGCGTGGCATCGATGTGGCGCTTTTATACAAGAAAAATATTTTTAAACCATTACAATCTAGTAGTCATGAACTTAAAATTTATGATGAAACAACCTCAAAACGTATTTACACAAGAGACCAGTTACTGGTTAGTGGAAAACTTGAAAATGAATTGATTCACATTATTGTAAACCATTGGCCATCCAGACGCGGTGGTGAAGCACGAAGCAGACCAAAACGTATTGCCGCTGCAAAACTGAACAAACACCTTGTAGATTCGTTACAAGCTATAGACCCGTACGCAAAAATAATTATGATGGGCGATTTAAACGACAACCCAAATAACGGAAGCATAAAATCTATATTAAAAGCTGAAAAAAACAAAAACAAAGTAGGCTTAAAAGGAATTTATAATCCGTTTATGAACTTCTACAAAAATGGTTTAGGAACCACCGCCTATCGAGATTCATGGAGTTTATTCGACCAAATTATGCTTACAAAACCATTGCTTGATAAAGATTATTCCAAACTAAACTTTTACAAAGCTGGAATCTACAACAATAACTATTTAATCCAGCAAACAGGAAAATACAAAGGTTACCCCTTTAGAAGCTGGTCTAACGGAGGTTTTAGCCATGGATTTAGCGACCATTTTCCTGTATATATTTATCTTATTAAAGCGCTTTAAACTGAAACCTATTCAATTCTGAATAATTTTTTAGAGGCTTCAAACAAATTGAGAGTTCTTTTTGTGTTCTTCATTAAAATATTTAATTTTCAAAATTATACCCAAATTAAAAACTACTTATGACTATTAAAAAAATCAACCTACTTATGCTCCTTTTGTTGGGAGGAATATTCGTTTCATGCAGTTCGGACAACGAAAACACTTCAGAAGATGAAAATATAACTCAGCCAATCTGCGAAACCCCTTCGAATTATATTTTTCAAGAAACCAATGCATTCATACAAATTGAATTTGAAAATGGTGCATTTAGTGACGCTACCAACTGGAAATTTGTTACTTCTAACGAAGTTTCTGGCGGTAAATATGTTGTATGGCAAGGATCTGATTTATTTAACTCACCAGGGGTTGATGTAGTAAGTTTTAAACTAAACATTAAAACTCCTGGCATCTATCGTTTTATATGGAAATCGGCAGTTACTGAAGGTGACAATGGCACTGAGCATAACGATTCTTGGTTACGATTTGCAGATGCAAGCGATTTTTATGCCGAAAAAAATGATCTAAAAATATACCCTAAAGACACAGATAAAACTCCAAACCCTAACGGCTCCTCGAAAGATGGCTGGTTCAAGGTTTACAGAGGTGGAAATGACTTAGATTTTAAATGGCAAGCCAGTACGTCTGACAATGATGCCCATAACATCTATGTGCAATTTGATAGTGCCCGTGAATACACCATGGAAGTTTCAGGCAGATCAAAAGGTCATGGAATCGACCAGTTTTTACTTTTTCAAGAAACTAAACATGATTTGAAAGACGCTACAGCTTCAACTGTTTTTAATGAAATTATTTGTGGCGATTAAATTTTACCCCAACCAAGTACTCCAAGGAATTCTAGACAAGAATAATACTAAAGCTATGGAATAAAATATAGCAATGGTTTTAAGTTTTGCTTTAGAAGTTAATTTTCTTTTGTGTTTAGAATACCCTATAGTAATTAAAGCAATTGCTAAAATATTTATAAAAGGGTGCTCTACAAGGTATAAACGCGCTAAAGAATTACTCATCACTTTACCTCCTAATTCGCTCCATAATTCAAAACGAGGCGATACAAAATACAAGACTAAACCAATTAATAGTTGAATATGCGACACGATTAAAGTGAATAAACCACGTCTGAAATCATTATTTTCATATTCCTTATCGCCTAGTGTTTTAAAAATAGCCGTTACAGCTGTAATGGTTAAAACAATAAGCACTAAATAGGCCCAATATGAGTGTAGTGATAAAACAATGTCGTACATAATTCGATTTATTTATATTTTGAATAACAAATGTAATAATTAAAAAGATAAAAAAACCGCTTCTAGATGAAGCGGTTTTTAGATATTATAAATTCTTGTTGTTATGCATTAATTTAGAAGTTAACACGAATACTTGTATTCCAAGTTCTTCCGTAACCAAAACGCCCTGTATTGCTTTTATTAACACCTTTATAGTTATCAGCGGGATTTGCTGAAGCCTGAGTGTTTCCATTTACAGATTCTAAATAAACCTCATCGAAAACGTTGTCTACGTTAACTCGAAACTGAATTGAGTTTATACCTGCTCCAAATAACATGGTGTATGAAAACCCTAAATCTACCGTATCGTAAGATGGCATAGATAATGGCGCCAATTCTAAAGACCCTGTTGAAAATATATCGTTATACCAATTCCATGCAGCATCAAAACTTGCTCTTGGTAAAAATTCATAGCTACCGTTAACACCACCTGTTACCTGTGCGGCGCCTCCAACATTAAAGCCGTCTATTACAATTTCTTCATCGGAACCAATTTGGACACCATCATTATCAAAAGTTCTCTGGGTCGCATTATCTTTAAACTGCCACTCGCCTAATGATAAATAACCATTCAATCTTAAATGCTCTAATGGACGTGTCATCACTTCCAATTCGGCACCATAATGCACTTGCTTCACACCTAAAGTTTGGAAACTGATATAATCATCACCATTTTCACCATTATTATTTATTAAAGTTCTATTGCCCCATGTGGTGTGGTATGCATTTAAATTAACTGAAATGGCTCGCCCTCCATTAAATTGATATCCTCCTTCAAAACCTGTAATTTCCTCATTACCTGCTTCAGGTTGTAATAATTCATTACTTCCTCTATCATTTTTATATAAATTTTCATGAAAAGGCTGACGCGAATAATATCCTGCATTAACAAATAACTTGTGCATACTGCTAATCTCATAAGCCGCACCAACTTTTAGGTTGTAGCCCATATTATTTATTTTACCACCTTTTTCGCCTTCACCTGGAGTAGAAGTATTTAAAAATTCTTCACGCACATGAGATTGATTAGATAATGCACCTTGGAAAAAGGTTGAAAATTTATCTTTAGAATATTCTAACTGACCAAAAATACCGCCGTAGTTAATTTGTTCTTCATAATCGTAACCAAAACGTTGTAAGTGATCTGTGTTAGGGTTAAAAAACACTTTCCAAGGATTAATACCACCAGCTTCAGTTAAGTAATAATCTTGATTGTTATTATAAGCTGAATTTGCTTGAACTGAATCTACCGAAATAAATTCGCGAACATCTCTAAAGTGAATTCCGTTATAAAAACGCACATCGGCACCTACGTTTAAGTTTAAATTTTCGGTTAATTGGTTGTTGTAGTTTGTTACTAAACCAAACCAATTATGGTTATTGTTTGAACCTCTAGCGTATAAAAGTTCACCTGAATTTCTATCGGTGATAGACTGTGCAAAACTTCCTCGACCCATCGATCCATAAAGCACTGTAGATAATGAAGAATTATCGTTTATAGTCCAATCCCAGTTTAAATTGGCAACCGGCTTATGATAAATATTTCGTCCGCCAGGATAAACGTTATATGGTCCATCAAGTGTGTTAGGACTATCAATACCATCAAAGTTCCATGGGTTGTAACGACGCCCTCTTTCACTATCTAAAAAATCGCCAATATCTGCACTTCCTGCTACAGCATGCCACTGTGGAGCACCAGTGATTAAGAAGTTAATGGAATGATTTTCGTTTGGTTGATATCCTACCGAAAAGAAATAAGTTTGACCTTGCCCTTGGGTAAAATCTACATAACCATTACCTTCCCAATAGCCTAACAAACCTGAGAACGACCAACCTTTATCGTTAACTCCTGTTGAAAAATAAGCATTCGTCTTTAAATAGTTATCGTTACCAAACATTTGCTGCACAAAACCACCTGCTTTTTTATCAATGGTTTTAGTTACGATATTTACTGTACCACCAACTGAAGAAATGGCTAGTTTTGAAGCTCCTAAACCACGCTGAACTTGTATAGCATTTGCTACTTCAGTAACACCTTGCCAGTTTGACCAGTACATTTTACCATCTTCCATACCGTTAATAGGTTGTCCGTTTAATAAAAATGCAATATTTGTTTGATCGAAACCACGTAAATACATCTGACCATCACCAAAACCACCAGACTGAACCGTTTGAACAGAAGGGGTTGATTTTAATAAAACGGGTAAATCAAAATTACCTGCCTTTTCTTGAATTTCTTTAGCTTTAATTGTAGAAACAGCCACTGGAGTTTTTCTGTCTTCAGCTAAATCTACGACACCAGAACCAATAATAACTACTTCATCAAGTGAGTTGTCAGATTCTAATTTAATGTTACCTAAATTGGTGTCTCCTTTAAAATTTACAGTTACCGAGGCGTAACCCACATAAGAAATAATAAGCTGTCCAGATTTTTGTTTTGAAACTAAAGTGAAATTTCCATTAAAATCTGTAGTTACTCCGTTTGAAGTTCCTTTTTCAATAAGATTGGCTCCTGGAAGCGGCATGTTACTTCCAGCTTCTAAAATGGTTCCTGAAAGTTTACTTTGTGAAATTGCTGAAGCAGTCACCATAAGACATACCCATAGCAATAGTGAGGGAATTTTTGTTTTCATAAATTAATTATTAGAATTAGTCATGGCAAAAATACATATAAAATTCGTGTTAATATTATCTAAATGTTAAGACATCAGTGTTTTACACTATTAAAAATATCATTCTAAAAAAATAATGTTAACACAAAAAGAACCTTAAAATTTATCGAAAATGCTAAAAAAGCAGCAAGAATTCTAAATATTTAGGCAATGTATACTAATCCTAATTAAACTTTATTTTAAAAAAAATTTCATGAAATTATAACAAAAAAAAAGCACCATTTAATAAAATGATGCTTTTACTTTAATTCCTATGAAGCTTATCTTATTGATTTATAGTAATTCAATAAGTTTTGAGTTGAAGAATCATGTGTGTTTTCTCCTGACTCATCAAATTCTTGTAAAATTTTATTAGCCAACTGTTTTCCTAGTTCAACACCAAATTGGTCGTAACTAAAAATGTTCCAAATAATGCCTTGCACAAATATTTTGTGTTCGTACATCGCTATTAATTCACCTAAACTTTCTGGAGAAAGCTTGTTAATGAAAATTGTATTTGTTGGCTTATTACCTTGAAAAACTTTAAAAGGCACTAAGTCTGAACTTGCTCCTTCAGCCTTAACTTCAGCCTCTGTCTTACCGTTTAACAAAGCTTCAGTTTGTGCTAAAAAGTTAGACATTAATTTATCTTGATGATCTTGATTACCGTGCAAAGACTTAGTAAACCCAATAAAATCGGCAGGAATTAATTTTGTTCCTTGGTGAATTAATTGAAAAAACGCGTGCTGCGAATTCGTCCCTGGTTCACCCCAAATAATGGTTCCTGTTTGGTAATCAATTGGGTTTCCGTTACGGTCTATACTCTTACCATTACTCTCCATAATCCCTTGCTGTAGATAAGTCGCAAATTGATTTAAATACTGAGAATAAGGAATAACAGCTTCACTTTCGGCATTAAAGAAATTGTTGTACCAAACGCTAATTAAAGCTAAAACCACAGGGATATTGGTTTTAAAATCTTCATTTCTGAAGTGTTCATCCATTTTATTTGCCCCTTTAAGTAAAGCATCATAATTATCGTAACCTACAGCCAAACTAATGGTTAAACCAACCGCACTCCATAAAGAGAAACGACCACCAACCCAGTCCCACATTGGAAACACATTATTGGCATCGATACCAAAAGCTTGAACGTTTTTAATGTTTGTAGAAACCGCAACAAAATGTTGTGCAATAGCCTCTTGATTAGCCGATTTTAAAAACCACTCCTTAATTGTATTGGCATTTGAAAGCGTTTCTTGAGTTGTAAATGTTTTTGAAACAATGACAAATAAAGTCGTTTCTGGGTTTAATTTTTTAATGACTTCGTTAACATGATCGCCATCAACATTACTTACAAAATGTGTGGTTAAATCATTTTTATAATACTGTAAAGAATCTACAACCATAGCTGGTCCTAAATCCGAACCTCCAATACCAATATTTACAACATCGGTAAATGCTTTTCCTGTATAACCTTTACGCTGGCCAGTTACAACTTCGTTTGTAAAGCCTTTTATTTTTTCCTTAACGGCATAAATTTCGGGCATTACATTAACGCCATCCACTTTGAAATCAGCGGTTTTAGGCGCTCTTAAAGCGGTGTGTAAAACGGCTCTTCCTTCGGTTTGATTAATTTTTTCTCCTGAAAACTGACTTTCAATAGCTTCTTTTAAATTAACATCTTTTGCTAGTTCAAGTAAGTGTTTTAAGGTTTCTTCAGTAATTCTATTTTTTGAAAAATCGACATAAAAATCTTCCCATTTTATTGTGAATTTATCTGCTCTATCTTTATCAGATGCAAATAAATCTTTCATGTGAACATCTTTTATGTTTTCAAAGTGCTCTTGTAATTTTCCCCAAGAATTGGTAGTAGTAGGCTTAATTGTTGGTAGCGCCATAAATAGTTGTTGTTTATTATTTAAGAAATTAAATTTTCGTTCGGTTCTATAGTTTCGCCTTGTGGTTCTTCAAAATCTTCAGGTTTAGCTTCAAATTGAATCCCGTCAAGCTGTGCTTTTATAGGTTTTATGAAGTCTAAATATTCCACCTTTAAAGAATCTGATATAGGTTTCGCTTCTGGTAATTTTTGTTTGAAAGGATCAACTTGTTTTCCGTTAACCCAAAAACGGTAACATACGTGTGGACCGCCAGTGTTTCCGGTCATTCCTACCCATCCAATAACATCGCCTTGCTTTACAAACTGCCCAACTTTTACGTTGCGTTTACTCATGTGAAGGTATTGTGTTTCGTAAGTGGCATTGTGTCTAATCTTTACATAATTACCGTTTCCTCCACGACGTTCAGATTTGGTAACCGTTCCGTTTGAAGTTGCCATAATAGGTGTACCTATTGGCGCCGCAAAATCGGTACCTTTGTGTGGTCTTACTTTAAAACCATAAACTGCAATGCGACGTTTTAAGTTATATCTTGAAGAAATACGACTAAACTGAACTGGCGCTTTTAAAAAGGCGCGACGCAGGTTTTTAGCATCTTCATTAAAATAATCGACAATACCTTTTTCGGCATCAGTTTCAAACTGAAAAGCATAGAAAGGCTCTTTATTATGCTCAAAATAAGCTGCTTTAATATCGTGAATACCTGTATAAATAGTATCGTCAATGTATTTATCGGTATAAATAACTTTAAAGCGATCGCCTTTTTGAAGTCTTCTAAAATCGATAGTCCATGCGTAAATTTCGTCAGCCAGCTTATATGCTAATCTCGGACTTAAACCTTTATCTAATAAAGTTTCAGAAATACTGCTATTTATTACACCAGTAGCTGTTTTCTCAACATAAGTGATTGGCTTTTTCTTGGTATAAGCTTGAATGGAATCGTTAAAATCGATAACCACATATTCTTCCAAATTGGGCTGATAAATAAAACATTTTGGGGTTTCTAATGAATCTTTAGAACATAAAAGCGTATAAGGTTTCCCTAATTGAATCCGTCTAATATCAAAGGTAGCTTTAGCTGTTTCGGCAATATTGAAAATTTCAGGATAACTAACTTTATTACGTTCTAGTATTTCACCAAAACTATCACCAGACCTTACGGTATCGCGTTTTACAACAAAATCGTTTAAATTATAACCAAATTCATATACATCTTCAGGTTCTTCAACTGCTGCTATTTCTACTTTTACTAATGGTACTTTATTTTTTGGGGTTTCTTTACAAGCTGAAAAAATTACAACTAATAATACTACTATTCCTCTGCTATATTTGTTCCCCATGCTTCTTTTTCTTTCTCTGTCCATAATTTTGGAAAAAATATTCTTTTTTGATATTTCGGGTGCATGTATTTCACCCACTCACTTCCTCCGGTGGCTTCGGCAGTTTCGCCACCAATATTTAAATAATGATTTGCCGTATTGTAATGTGCCATTACCCATGTTATATTCACTGTATAATCGTAGTGACGCATGGCTTTTATTAAAGCTTCATTTTCTTGTGAAGCTTTTGGCAACGCTTTAAATTTACTCCACAAGTTATTGTTTTTGTAAAAGCGCGTAAAATTAATGAATTCCGATTTATACTTCTGTTCAAAAATTGTTAAAGTATAGCTCTTTTTTCCCGTAACAAAATCTTTTCCAGCAGCTTGCCAATATAAATGTTCGAAAGCATGCTCGTAAGAACTGTCGCGATCAATGGTGTCTCGGAAGCGTTTGTCTATAAGATTAATAAGTTCTGTTGAAGCAAACTCAATTTTTCTGTACTGCGCACTTTGAAAACCACTAGCTGGCGTTAATGTGGTTCTAAATTTATTATACTGCTCCACATCCATACCGTCTTTCATAATGCTAAACGAAGATGTAAGCACATCGAAATACCGGCTTATACGCATTATTTTATCTGTAAACAATTCCGCAGTTAAATCTTTTGCATTCGCGACTTGATCTATTTCGCTAAGCACCATTTTGAATAAAAGTTCGGAAACTTGATGGTACATAATAAAAACCATCTCGTCTGGAAAATTAGTACGTGGTATTTGAAGATTTAATAAAGTATCTGTATGAATGTAATCCCAATAATTAATAGGCTTGCTGTGTAACAACCCCTCTAAATGGGTGTCTACATCTTGATCAATAGCTTCGTATTTTTCTTTGAGTTTTTTTGTGATATCAGATTTCAATCTTCCTAGTTTTTAGCACTGGTTTTAAAAGGATGTTTTAAACCGCTAAACGCTTCTAAATCTGCTCTTAACGATCCTACAGCCAAATCTGCCTTGATACGCAAAGGTACTTTATTTTTATCTTTCGATACCCAGAGCGTTAAACTTTCTTCCTCTTTAAACACACGACCTGCCATAACATAGGGCCTGAATTTTAAGGAACGAATAGGGCCAAAATCGGTGATTATAGTTTCTTCACCTAAATATTTAAGTTTAAAACCATAGTTTTCATCATCAAAAAACATATCGATTTTAACTTCATGACCAACTTTAAGCGCCTTAGTATCTAGCTTGTTGCGTAAATAATAAAAAGTAGACACCATATCTTGTATGTTTGGCTTAGTATCAATAACCTTTTTGGTATTATGTTTTAAATCGTTTACATAAGCTTTATTATTTTTTTGATCGAAGTCTATTACTAAATTTTTAGTATGGCCTCCTTCATCAATCTTTCTTACAAATTTATAAGGCATTATAGTTTGCTTATCAAAATAACTTTCATAAAGATCTTCCACCTCAAAAAACCATTTTATCATGCCTGTGGTCCAACCTTTACCAACAACATGATACACTTCCTTGCCTGCAACTTCGCCTTCTTTTACGGTAAGTGTAGCGTTTCCAGCTTTAAACCAGCTGCTATAACTCATTTTAAATTTAAACCATTCTCCAACACCAAAAGCCGATTCTTCTTGAGCGATTCCCGCTTGCATAAATCCTAAGGTGAGTATTATAAGTAATGTCTTTTTCATTGTTTTTTGCAACTATTTTGAGTGAAACGCGATTTCAATTTGTATTAAGGTGTCGCAATTACCATTCCAAATGTATAAATTTAATCCTATGGATGCGCTTTTGAATTGTTATTGTTTTGTTAGACTTTTCAGACGATTCTAGTATTTAACAATCCTAATCTAAAGTATTCAATTTCTTATCATAAAAAAAGACTTCGTTTGATTAATTGTATTAAAGCATGAAAATGGAATGCTTTTAAAATAGATAGAAGTTGAGTTTTTTTTAGTGCAGAGCTTAAAACCAAAAGCCCACATTAAAAAACCATTTACTAGCGCCTAATTCTGGCGAATAACTGTATTTAAGCTGAATGGGACCAACAAAGGTTTCTACACCATAACCCAGTGAATAACCGGTATAATCTGGAAGTGTAAACCATTCGCCTGTATCGAAAATATCATCAGCGATATTCGACCAGTTTCCTTCAAGGGTGATGTGTTGCTTTTTGAAAATTTCATAGTCTGCAGAAAATGATGCTTTCACATAACTATTTCCTGTTAGAGTCATAAAATCGTATCCTAGAAACGGAATGAAATTGTTTATTAAATGATTCCCATATCCGCCTAATGCAAAATCTAATGTTCTATCCGATTTATCGCCAAATTTAAATCCGCCACTGGTTTGTAGATTAAAAGCCAATTTATTTGATACACTAAAGGCATAGCCCATATTTGCTTTTGCAATCGAAAAGTTTTTAAAATCGCTTCCTAGTCTTGACGAAAATAAATATAAATTAAGATGCCCATCAAAATACACGCCTTTTGTAGGAAAGTAAAAATCATCATAAGTATCTAATTTTAAATTTCCGGCCAAGCCTAAATAATCGGTACTTCCAAAAGAATAGGCGTTATTATTAATCCCAGCAAGATTTTCGGTATCTACATCTAAATACTTATGCTCGATTCCCATACTTAAATAAAAATCTCTTCTAAACAAGGTTTGCAAATAAAATTGATTGGTAAAATCTCTAAGTCTTAAATCGATTTTATTTAAATTTTTAGCCTCAATTTCTTCCGCTTCTAAAAGCAAACTGGCACTAACTTTCTTGTCGAATTGATTGTATCGCGATCTTAAACCGACACTCCAATAAAAACCTCTGTCGATTAAGTACTCGAAATTATAACGCACATTATCGCCTAAAATTAAATCTAGGGACACCATATCGTTTTTAAAAAGCATCTTTTTTTTGGTAACATTTACAAGCACCGCGGTTTTATATAACTGGTCATAATGCACACCAAATTTGAGATACGATCGCACCGAAGATTCTGTGATATTAGCTATTAAATCGTAACCTTCACTGTTTTTTGTTTTCTTTAATTGATATTCAAAAGCATCAAAATTATTAGTTGCTACTAAATTATCGACCCCTTTTGTAAAATCTTTATAGCTTATTTTTTCGTAGTTTTTAAATTTCAGCTTTCCTAAAACATAAGCTCTGGTATAATTTTCGTTTCCTTTAATAAGGATTTGATTAATTTTAATACTATCTAAGTTTGTGGGCTTAAATTCTTTTTTTGCTTGATCTGACTGATAAGTAGGCAAAGCTTTAAGCGCTTCTAATTGGGCTAATGCCGCATCGTTGCCCGACTCTATAATATCTTCTCCACCACTAAATGAAATAATATTGAAATCTTCAATATCTGGTTTTATATAAACATCTGTTTTACCAACCTTTAATTTCATATCATCAATGGTTCGAAAATTATTTATTTGAAGTAAAACATTTGGAGCGGAAGTTAATCGTTCGCGATCTGATAATCCATCTTGTACATCGACACCAATAATTACATCCATGCCCTTTTCTCGCATCTCATCAACCGGGTAATTATTAACCACACCACCATCTACCAAAACCGTATTATTTATTAAAACGGGCTGAAATAACGATGGCAACGCAGCACTAGCCATAATACATTGCGGAAGATTGCCTTTATCTAAAACGACTTGTTGGCCGTTTTCAACATTAGTTGCCATACAGAAAAACGGTATGGGAAGTTTACTAAAATCGTCAATATTACTAACACCAATTAACAAGTTTGAGAATAAATTATAGGTGTTGTGCCCTTTAGAAATCGCCGAAGGTAATTTTATTGAAAATTTATCAAACGGTAATTTTACAGCATATTTCTCGGTATTGTCACGCTCGTAAAACGTTTTTGATGCCCGAGGTAAATCATCATTTATAATCTTATCAAAATTAACAACATGAAACAGGGAATCTAGTTGTTTTCCAGAATATCCTGCTGCATACAAACCGCCAATAACAGCACCCATACTGGTTCCAGCCACATAATCAATCTTAATCCCTAAACTATCAATCACTTTTAAAACCCCAATATGCGCCAATCCTTTTGCACCTCCACCACTTAACACTAAGCCTACTTTTGGTTTATTGTCATAGCTGTTTTGTTGCGCATACCCTAAAGTTATACACATTGCGAAGAGAATAAATATTAGAGTTTGTTGCTTCAAATGAAATTAAGGTCTATTTTATTATTCTAATTGGTCGTGATAATGATTATATACTTTCGCTGCTCTAGCAACCCCAACTACCGCTTCCAACTCATCTAGTTTTGCATTGGCAATACGTTTTGCCGATTTAAAATGTTTTAACAAATCGACAATGGTCTTTTCGCCTACACCCGTAATGGTTTCAAGCTCGGTATTCAAAGCACTTTTACTACGTCTATTCCTATGATGTTCAATTCCAAATCGGTGGGCTTCATTACGTAAAAACTGAATCACTTTTAAGGTTTCACTCTTTTTATCCAAATACAACGGAATGGGGTCGTCTGGATAAAACAGCTCTTCCAAGCGTTTTGCAATTCCAATAATGGCAATCTCGTTTCTTAAACCTAAAGCATCTAAACTTTTTAATGCCGATGATAGTTGACCTTTTCCGCCATCAATAATAATAAGTTGTGGCAAAGGCTGCTCTTCTTCAACCATACGCTTGTAGCGCCTATAAACCACTTCTTCCATTGAAGCAAAATCGTCTGGCCCCACTACCGTTTTTATATTAAAATGACGGTAATCCTTTTTACTAGGTTTTCCGTTTTTAAATACCACACAAGCCGCCACAGGATTTGTACCTTGAATGTTCGAATTATCGAAACATTCTATATGTCGGGGTTCTTCAGACAGTCTTAAATCCAGCTTCATTTGTGCCATAATGCGATTGGCATGCCTATCGGGATCTACAATTTTAATTTGTTTGAAACGCTCCATCCTATAATATTTAGCATTTCTTAAGGACAAATCTAAAATGTGTTTTTTATCGCCCAACTTAGGAATTGTCACTTTTAAAGACGCGCCTAAATCTACTTTAAAAGGTACATAAATTTCTTTAGATTTGGAATTGAAACGTTGCCTAATTTCAGTAATGGCTAATTCTAAAAGTTCCTTATCGGTTTCGTCTAATTTCTTTTTTATTTCTAACGTATGCGAACGAATAATGGCACCATAGGACAGTTGTAAAAAGTTAATATACCCATAACCTTCGTCGCTCATAATTGAAAACACATCAACATTGCTAATTTTAGGGTTTACTATGGTTGATTTGGATTGATAGTTTTCTAAAACCTCAACTTTTTCCTTAATTTTCTGAGCCTCTTCAAACTGTAAATTTTCTGCAAGAGCCTTCATTTGAAGCTTAAACTGCTGCAATGAATCTTTAAAATTCCCTTTTAATATTTCGCGTATTGCTTTTATGTTTTCGTTATAGGCCACTTCGGTTTCCAAGCCTTCGCAAGGACCTTTGCAGTTTCCTAAATGGTATTCTAAACAAACTTTATATTTTCCAGCATCTACTTTTTCTTCAGATAAATGATAATTGCAAGTACGCAATCCATACAAGCCTTTTATTAAATCCAATAAGGTATAAACGGTTTTTAAACTGGTATATGGCCCAAAATATTCGCTACCATCTTTAAAAACGCGACGTGTAGAAAACACTCTTGGAAAACGTTCGTTTTTTATACAAATCCACGGATAAGATTTATCGTCCTTCAACAAGACATTATAACGGGGCTGATACTTTTTTATTAAGTTATTTTCAAGTAAGAGAGCATCGGTTTCTGTATCGACTACAATATGTTTTATATCGGCAATTTTACGCACCAACACTCTTGTTTTACCGCTATCATGATTTTTGGTAAAATAAGAAGTTACCCTTTTTTTGAGGTTTTTAGCTTTTCCTACGTAAATAATTGTACCTTCTTTGTCGTAGTATTGATATACTCCCGGCTGACTTGGAAGGGTTTTTAATTGTATCTCTAAATTAGGGGTATCCATTAGCGTAAAGGTAATTATTTTTAATTTTTTAACAGAAATCCGTTAGCATATTAAACTGTTAAATAAAATGAAGTTATTTATCTTTGAATGAACTAATTCCCTACATTGCGCCACTTTTTAAAAAAACAAAATGAGCAAAAAAACCATTGGACGCGTTGATATTGTTGACTTCCCAGAGTTGGGACTATTCAATATTGATGTAAAAATAGATACCGGAGCCTATACCTCTGCCATTCATTGTTCTAAAATTATTGAAGAAGGCAACAGCCTACGATGCGTTTTTAATAGTAAGTCGCATACTAATTTTGGAAAAACCGAAATTATTTTTGATACTTTTTGGCGCACCGATGTAAAAAGCAGCAATGGTTATAAAGAAAATCGATATAAAGTAAAATCTGAAGTCGTATTCTTTGGCAAAACATATAAGATTAACTTAACTTTAAGCACGAGAGACGACATGAGATTTCCTGTTTTAATAGGCAGACAATTTCTGAAACAAAAATTTATAGTAGACGTAGATTTAATAAACGTTTCTTTTTTAAAAAAATAACATGAATATAGTCATTCTATCAAGAAATTCTCAGTTATACTCTACTGATCGCCTTATTGAAGAAGGTACAAAAAGAGGTCATAAAGTAGAGGTAATAGACCCGCTGAAATGTGACATTATTATTGAAAAAGAAAAACCAACCATTTACTATAAAGATCGTTACTTAGATTATGTAGATGCTATTATTCCTAGAATTGGAGCATCGGTAACTTTTTATGGCTGTGCCGTAGTTAGACAATTTGAAATGATGGGTGTTTTTACCATTGTCACTTCCGATGCCATTCAACGCTCAAGGGACAAACTGCGCAGTTTACAACGCTTAAGTAAAGCAGGAATTGGCATGCCAAAAACCGTTTTCACTAATTATTCTAGAGATGTTGAAGAAGTAATACAACACGTTGGCGGCACCCCTGTAATTATTAAATTATTAGAGGGTACACAAGGTTTAGGCGTTGTTTTAGCTGAAACAAAAAATGCAGCCGAATCGGTTCTTGAAGCCTTTAACGGTTTACAAGCCCGTGTGATTGTTCAAGAATTTATTAAAGAAGCTGGCGGCGCCGATTTACGTGCTTTAGTGGTAGACGGCCAAGTTGTTGGCGCTATGAAACGCCAAGGTAAAGAGGGCGAATTTCGTTCTAACTTACATCGCGGCGGATCGGCAAATATCATTAAACTAAGCACCGACGAGTTAAAACTAGCCATGAATGCTTCTATAGCTTTAAAACTTCCTGTTTGCGGCGTAGACATGCTACAATCTGCTCGCGGACCTTTATTGTTAGAAGTAAATTCCACTCCTGGATTGGAAGGTATTGAGGCTGCTACCGGACGTAACATAGCAAAATCCATTATCTCCTTTATTGAAAAGAATAAAAAATAATGACAGAAATAAATCATGGCGATTTAATCATTCTTGGGGTGACTATTAAACCCGGAGAAAGTAAAGAAGTTAATTTTAATGTTGCCAATTTACATACGTCAACCCCTGTAAACGTTCCAATAATTATCGAACGTGCTAAAAAACCAGGACCTACAGTTTTATTTACTGCAGGCATTCATGGCGACGAAGTTAACGGTGTTGAAATTGTAAGGCAACTCATTTCTAAAGGCATTAACAAACCAAAAGCTGGCACCGTAATCTGTATGCCTGTAATTAATGTTTTTGGTTTTATAAACTTAAAACGCGAATTCCCCGATGGTCGTGATTTAAATCGTGTTTTCCCTGGAAGTCCAACGGGATCTTTGGCAGGCAGAGTTGCCCACAAACTCATTACCGAGGTGATTCCTAATGTAGACATGATTATCGATTTTCACACAGGAGGTTCAGGCAGATTTAACGCCCCGCAGCTTCGTTTTGAAAAAAGCAATCTTGAACTTATTGCCTTAGCCAAAGTTTTTGGAGCACCTTTTGTGTTGTACTCTAAGAATTTACCAAAATCATTTAGGTCGACCTGCTCAAAATTAGGCAAGCCTATTTTACTTTTTGAAGGAGGAAAATCCTTCCACATAGACGATGCCGTTACAAATTCTGGAGTGAATGGTTCCAAACGCATTTTAAAACATTTGGGCATGCTGGCTACAACCATAAAATCCATGCGACCAAAACACGATTGTGTGTTTATAGACGATAGCAAATGGCAACGTGCCAAATTTTCGGGCATGTTTAAAGCCACCATTCGTATTGGTGCTTATGTGCAGAAAAAGGATGTTTTAGGCTATATTACAGACCCGTACGGCAAGTTTAATTACTTTGTAAAAGCACCAAATTCGGGCTATATCATCAATGTAAACGAATCGCCAATTGTTTACCAAGGTGATGCATTATTTCATATTTCAACTAAACTTAAACGGGTTTTAAAATAATATGGACAAGAGCGTCTTACGAAAAACATACAAATCGCTTCGGAATGATTTGACTGAAAACCAGATTGAAGATTTAAGCTTAAATATTTCAAATCAGCTTTTAAAACTTCCTATTTGGGATTTTTCCTTTTACCATATTTTTTTAACGATTGAAGAACAAAAAGAAATAAATACCGATTATATCTTGAATATTTTATCGGGAAAAGACAAACATATTCTCATTTCTAAAAGTGATTTTAAAACTGGCGAAATGATTAATTATCTTTTAACCGATAATACCGTTATTAAGAAAAATAGCTATAACATTCCTGAACCCGTTGATGGTATTGAAATTGAGAACAGTAAAACTGAAGTTGTTTTTATTCCGCTTTTAGCTTTCGACACACAAGGTAATCGTGTGGGTTATGGCAAAGGTTTTTACGATCGGTTTTTAGCAGCATGCAAACCAGAAACCATAAAAATTGGACTATCTTTTTTTGAAGCTGAAAATAACCTCATCGAAACTTTTGACACTGATATTAGGTTGGATTACTGCGTGACGCCGGAGAAGGTTTATAGGTTTTAGACGCTTTCCTTCAAAGAAAGCGCCTTTCTACAAAACCTATTCATCAATTAAAACTTTATATTGAGTTACAAAAGCATCATCAATATCCTTATAACTATTCGTGCAATACACATGATCTATTGCTGTTTTAAGTTCCTCAAACCCATAATTAAATTGCGCATGTGTAACATATAAAAACACTTTTCTAGCGCCTTGTTCTTTTAGTTCTTCAGCTAAAAACTTAAAGGTTCTTCCTCCGTCAGCTAAATCATCTACAATCAAACAATCTTTCCCATTAACATCACCTTGTATACTAATAACAGGCATACCATTTACCCTAACTTTGTTTGAGGGAATTAAATCTGCATCTAATTTCTCGGCAATTTCATGGGTTGTTTTATAAGCTCCAGCATCGGGACTTATTAGCACAGGGTTTCCAATAGCATTATATGCTTTTTTAACGAATTCATAGTTTTTTATTTCTTTTGAATTATTAATTAACGCCAATGTAATACTGCTATGCGGATGTAATATTTCAACTTTATCAAAAGCCATTGAATTAATAAAATTTGCAATAATTTTTAAATCAAAAGACTCTAAATCATTAAAACGTCTATCAGATCGCTGCCCAATTAAACAATAAATTGTTAATGTAGCTGTTAAAGTTTTATTGGTTGAATTTTCATTATCCCAAGCCTCTTTTATTGAAGCTATTCTAAACAAATCTTCATAACTGTTACCCCTAATTTTAATATCTAAATCGCCAGATTCAATAATTTTAGCTGCAACTTGCCCATCTTTAAATTTGTTTATTTTGTATTTCATCTGTAAGTTTTTTTAAATTGATATATGCCTCTTTTAAACCCGCTCTATCGTCTAACAATATGTTATAATAGGGCTTTCGAGTTTTCATTAAAGGGTTCTCATTAATTAAATCATATGGAATTCCCTTTTTCATTAAATCTAACTTAATCGTTTCCAATTGCTCACCTTCATTACCTGTAAATAATATTAATGTAAATCCTAACAACTTACAAACTCTTAAGAGGTCTATTATTTTCCCGTAATCGATGCCTTGGTTATGATAATCAAAAACAGTGTTATCATAATCATAGGCTACAAAAAGACTTCTATGCTGTTGATAATCTTTTCGTAATCGCTCGTAAAAATCAAAATTAAATACATCCATTGATTCTCGCTCTTATTTGTTTTAAATTTATGGGATTGAAAAATTCACCATTTTTGTAAATAATTTTCAATTCCCCTTTTGCTTCTTCAGCTTCAGAAACTTGATCGATCAATTTATATTCACCATCCACCAAATCTATACGAATTAATCCTTTAGCAGATTTCTTAACCCCATCATCGGTAATAGGATCTTTAAAAATTTCTCTGCGTTCCCCATTAACTACTACAGATGTCGCTTTCATAGCAAAACCAAAAGTATCTCTAGTGTTAAATTGATAAGTAAAAGAGCCTATTCCTAAAACCACATTTGTAGAAGCGAATCCTTTATCATACAATCTTTGGCAAATTTGTTCTGCTCTTTCGGTTGTAATACTATCGCCGTAAATCGCTCCAATATGCGGATTTAAAACTTTAAACCCTTCTTTATTAAATGTACCTCCAAAAATATCCCAAAGCAATTCTACAACTCCTTTTTCTTGTGGAAGTTCAGCTCCAATTTGCCTGTTTACACCACAAATAATATCAATAGGATCCCCACTATCTGGACGAATAACTAATTTACCATCTCTAGCAAGCACTTCATCTTTTAATTTTGGTAGGTACTCTGTAAGCACTTTCCATAAATCCCATGTATCACTAACAACTGATAAGATGCCTTTAGGATATGTTTTCATTAAATTCTGAAAGGTTCTTATCTCATCTTCTTTAGTTCCAGCACACATTACAGAGTGTTCTGTTGCATTTACCGAACCAACAACAAATCCTTTTGCATCGTAATACTTACGTAATCCGCTAATAACAGGAAGTGTATCAGACCCTAAAAAAACGCTTGCATGCCCCATTCCAGAAGTAAGTGCACTTTCAAGACCACTCATACCTCGCATTGAAAAATCATGCCCTTGAAAATCGATAAAAGCAAGATTTTCGCTATCGGTAGTCAACGCCCATTTTTTAAAAATACGTTTGTACAAAATAGCGATAGATGCAGACGTCATAGGCTGCCATAACATTGTAGATAGAATGGTTTCTAAAAAATTTGTAACCCAATAAAACTCCTTTTCAGTATTTACAACAGTTAACATTGGAATTCTAATAGGCACTTCAATACCCTCTGGCAATGATTTTACTTGAATGGGAAGATATTGTAAGTCATGTAATTTTTCAAAATGAATTACATCATAATCTGCACCTAAATACAAAGAAAGCTCTTCTTTAATTTCACTACAAACTTGTTCCTTTGGCTTAGAAAAGAAATTATCATTAAAATATTCATGCAACCATGTTACTACATACTGCTGTCCAAATGAAACCACTTTATCACAGCCTTTTGGGGCGTATTTATTGCTTCTTGGAGTCCAATTAGAATATACTTCCTCTGTCCCTGCAGGGTATTGTTGATGGTGCCCTGTTTTATAGCCGTCTGTTAATAATAATCCATTCATAATTTCTGTTTATTTGCGTATTTATTACACAAATATAAACCAGAAAATCATTACCCGCAAAATTATTTTGCGTTTAATTTACACAAAGAACTTATGTAGCTGTATTTTAGTTGATTATATTTCGAAAACAATACCGTCCTTTTTAAGTTGAAAGTATCTTTTTTGATTAAATTGAAATAAACTAGCAGGTCTCCCTGAACCTTTAGACAACTTTTCATCTAATTCATCAAGTACATTTAAGCCTAATATTCTCTTTCTGAAATTACGACGGTCAATATCGCGACCGAGAAGCGTTGTGTAAAGTTTTTCTAAATCTGAAAATGGAAATTTATTATCGAGCAATTCAAATCCTATAGGTTCGTATGTAATTTTGGCCTGTAATCGAAGGATTGCCTTTTGAAGAATGGCACCATGATCGAATGAAAGTTTTGGTAATTCGTGAATATTAAACCACTCAACTGCTGCAGCGTCTGTAGAGGCAAATAATTTAAAAGCATCTGGACGCACTAAACCGAAGTAAGCTATAGACACTACTCTTCCTCGAGGATCTCGTGTTGGGTCCCCAAAAGTATATAATTGCTCAAGGTAGTTAATGGTAATTCCTGTTTCTTCTTGAAGCTCCCTTTCAACCGCCTCCTCCAAAGATTCATCATTTAGAACAAAACCTCCTGGTATTGCCCAATGGTTTTTAAAAGGTTCAAACTTACGTTTTATAAGTAATACAGATATTTTACCTGCTTCGTAACCAAATACAACGGCGTCGACGGAAAGTTTTATAGATTGCTTATTCATATGCGTAGTTTACACACAAAAATATAAAATAAACACTGAATGCTCTCTAATTTCTTGAAAACGCTTGCTTATTAAACACAATAAGCATGACAAACCCAGTGCTTATTGCAACATCGGCAACATTAAAAACAGGCTCAAAAAAGTTGAAGCGTTTGCCACCGTAAAAGGGCACCCATTCTGGCATATCCATTTCAATTAATGGAAAGTATAACATATCGACCACGCGACCGTGTAATAAGCCATCATAGCCACCTTCAGCAGGCAAAAACGATGCGACTTGGCTGTAACTATCGTTAAACAAAACACCATAAAAAACCGAATCGATAATATTCCCTAAAGCTCCAGCAAAAATTAAAGCGATGGCGATAATTAATATTTTCGAACTTTGCTTTTTAGTGGCATCATACAACCAATAACCTATTCCGAAAATAGCAATAACACGAAATAAAGTTAAGGACACTTTAGCGGTACGATCGGAAATTAAAGAGGTAAAATCGCTAATTTTTGTCCCCCAAGCCATGCCGTCATTTTCAATAAAATAGATTTTAAACCAACTAAAAACATCGACACTTTCATGCAATGCGAAATGTGTTTTAATATATATTTTACTAATTTGATCGATTAGTAAAATGATAAGAATAAGAAAAATAGACTTTTTAAGCGACATGGTTGCTTTACGATTTAAAAACAATGCGTTTCAAATTAAAAAAACGCCCCAATGTTGTTGAGACGTTTCAAATATATAACTTAATATTAAGCACCTAGGTGTGTAAATATTCAATCCTGCTTTCTAGCAGCTTATTGTTGCATATTTTTGGCTTCAATACTTAAGGTCGCATGAGGCACAATTTCTAATCGTTTTTTATTGATTAGTTTTCCTGTAACACGGCAAATTCCGTAGGTTTTATTTTCAATACGGATAAGCGCATTTTTTAAATCGCGAATAAACTTCTCTTGACGAATAGCCAATTGAGAATTTGACTCTTTACTCATTACAGCACTACCTTCATCAAAAGCTTTAAATGTAGGCGAAGTATCTTCCGTCCCATTATTAAGGTCGTTCATATACGCACTTTTAATAAGCTCTAAATCGTGTTTCGCTTTATTAATTTTATCAGTGATTAACGCTTTAAATTCCGCTAATTCTGCATCCGAATATCTTACATTATCTGCCATAATTTCAGTTTTTTTGAATAGACAATTTGGTATTTACATCATCAAACGCAATTTCTATACCATTATCTAGATTATCAATTATTTCAAGTTCATTGGTTAAGGTTTCCGATTTTATATAAGCCATATTAGCTTCAACAGCTTTTACAACTTGCTCGTCGTTTTGAAGCCTTACATCAATACGATCGGTGACTTCAAAACCTGAGTCCTTACGTAAATTTTGAATGCGATTAATTAACTCTCTAGCAATTCCTTCTTTACGTAATTCATCTGAAATAGTTACATCTAAAGCTACGGTTAAAGCACCTTCATTTGCAACCAACCATCCTTCGATATCTTGGGATGTAATCTCAACGTCTGAGCGTTCTAATGTAATATTTTTTCCATTAACATTAACCTCTAAACTACCATTTTGTTCAATTTTGTTAATATCTTCTGCTGTAAAGTTAATTACTATTCCTGCAATGGCTTTCATATCCTTTCCGAAGCGAGGACCAAGCGCTTTAAAATTAGGCTTTATTTGTTTTACAAGAATATCGGAAGCATCACTTAAAAGCTCAATCTCTTTAATATTCACCTCGTGTTTTATCAACTCTGAAACGGCTTGAATCTCTTCTTTTTGCTGCTTAGAATCCACAGGAATCATGATTTTTTGAAGCGGCTGACGTACTTTAATTTTCTCCTTAGCTCTTAACGACAATACTAATGAAGAAATGGTTTGAGCACTTTCCATTTTACGTTCTAAAGATTTATCGATAAAAGCTTCATCACAAACAGGGAAATTAGCTAAATGCACACTTTCAAACTGTTCTTTATTAGATACCGAATTTAAATCTAAATACAATTTATCCATAAAGAACGGCGCAATAGGCGCGGCCAATTTCGCTATAGTTTCCATACAGGTATAAAGTGTTTGGTAAGCCGAAATTTTATCTTGCTCGTAATCGCCTTTCCAGAAACGTCTTCTACTTAAACGCACATACCAGTTACTCAAATAATCTTGAGTGAAATCTGAAATAGCGCGTGCTGCTCTTGTAGGCTCGTAATCGGCATAAAAAGCATCTACTTTTTTAATTAAAGTATGTAATTCTGAAAGAATCCAACGGTCTAATTCTGGTCGTTCTTCCAAAGACACATCCGCTTCAGCGTAACTAAATTTGTCTAAATTGGTATATAAACTGAAGAATGAATAGGTGTTATAAAGCGTTCCGAAAAATTTACGTTTTACCTCTTCAATACCTTCTAAATCAAATTTTAAATTGTCCCAAGGATTTGCGTTCGAAATCATGTACCAACGTGTCGCATCGGCACCATAATCACCTAAAGTATCAAAAGGATCGACAGCGTTTCCTAAACGCTTCGACATTTTTTGTCCGTTTTTATCTAACACCAACCCGTTAGAAACCACGTTTTTATAAGCTACAGAATCGAAAACCATGGTTCCAATCGCATGAAGCGTGTAAAACCAACCACGTGTTTGATCGACACCTTCAGCAATAAAATCGGCAGGGAACGACTTATTATCGTCAATTAGCTCCTTGTTTTCAAACGGGTAATGCCATTGTGCATAAGGCATAGAACCTGAATCGAACCACACATCGATTAAATCGCTTTCGCGGAACATTTTTTGTCCGGAAGGAGAAACCAATACAATGTCGTCAACGATATTTTTATGTAAATCTATTTTCGCGTAGTTTTCTTCGGAATTGTTTCCTACTTCAAAATCTTCAAAAATATCTTTAGCTAAAAATCCTGCTGAAACTGCTTTGCTCATTTCAGCTTTAAGTTCTTCAACAGAACCGATACAGATTTCTTCTTTACCATCTTCAGATCTCCAAATTGGTAATGGGATTCCCCAATAACGTGAACGTGATAAATTCCAATCGTTTGCGTTTGCTAACCAATTACCAAAACGCCCTGTTCCGGTTGCTTTTGGCTTCCAGTTAATGCTTGTATTCAGTTCGTGCATACGCCCTTTAACATCGGTTATTTTAATAAACCAAGAATCTAATGGGTAATAAAGGATAGGCTTATCTGTTCGCCAACAATGCGGATAGTTGTGTTTGTATTTCTCAACCTTAAAGGCCTTGTTTTCTTCTTTTAATTTAATAGCAATCTCTACATCGACAGAACGTTCTGGTTCTTGCCCCTCATCATAATACTCGTTTTTAACGTATTTACCAGCAAATTCAGCCATTTCTGGTCTAAATTTTCCTTGTAAATCAACCAAAGGCACCAAGTTTCCATGCTCATCTTTCACTAACATTGGTGGCACTTCTGGCGTAGCTTGTTTGGCAACTAAAGCATCGTCGGCTCCAAAAGTAGGCGCCGTGTGTACAATTCCTGTACCGTCTTCGGTGGTCACAAAATCTCCAGAAATCACACGAAATGCATTTTCAGGATTATCGTTTGGTAAGGCATACGGCAATAACTGCTCGTACTTAATGCCTACTAAATCTTTTCCAATACATTCGCCAATAACTCTATATGGGATTTTTTTATCGCCTTCTTTATATGCTGAAATTTCAGAAGCTTCTTCAACTAATTTGAATTTCCCTGAAAATTGATAACTCAGTAATTTCTTAGCTAAAACCACTTTTATAGGCTCAAAAGTGTATTGATTATAAGTTTCAACTAATACATATTCTATTTTCGGCCCAACAGTTAATGCCGTGTTACTTGGAAGCGTCCAAGGCGTTGTCGTCCATGCTAGGAAGTAAGCCTCCCCCGACCCCTCCATAGGAGGGGAGAACTCAAACGCCTTAGCAATTGAGTTTTCCGTTCCCCCTTTGGGGGTTAGGGGGCTTTTAAACTGTGCAACAATAGTGGTATCTGTAACATCCTGATACGCTCCTGGTTGATTAACCTCGTGTGAGCTTAAACCAGTTCCTGCTTTTGGCGAATACGGCTGAATGGTATAGCCTTTATACATTAATTTTTTGGTGTATATTTCTTTTAAAAGCCACCAAACAGACTCCATGTATTTAGGCTCGTAAGTAATGTATGGATCGTCCATATCTACCCAATAGCCCATTTTTTCAGTTAAATCATTCCAAACATCGGTATAACGCATAACGGCTTTTCTACACGCTGCGTTATAATCTTCAACAGAAATTGACTTACCAATATCTTCTTTTGTAATGCCTAATTCTTTTTCTACACCTAATTCTATAGGTAAACCATGGGTATCCCAACCCGCTTTACGCTTTACTTGGTAGCCTTTCATGGTTTTATAACGCGGAAAAATATCTTTAATAGCACGCGCTAAAACGTGGTGCACACCAGGAAGTCCGTTTGCTGAAGGTGGCCCTTCAAAAAATACATACGGTTCTTTACCCTCTCTTGTGGTTACACTTTTCTCAAAGATGTTGTTTTCTTTCCAATACTGTAGTATTTCGGTTGCTACATTTGGTAAGTTAAGACCTTTATATTCAGGAAATTTAGCGTTCATTTTCATGCGATTCTAATAAGTTCGCGAATTTAAGGAATTCTAAGAAAACAGAAGGGCTAATCGCTAAAAAAACCGATTGAAAATAATCGGTTTTAATATTTATTTATGACTTATTTTTAAATTTTAAAGCTGATTTAAACAATAAAATCGACCAAATCTTCAATTTTTGAAATTAATTGAATTCTGATGGCGGTGTTTTTAAGAGAAATTTTATTGTATTTTGATACAAATATGGTAGCAAATCCTAACTTTTCAGCTTCTAAAATACGCTGTTCCACACGTTGCACCGGTCGAATTTCTCCTGAAAGCCCAACTTCGGCAGCAAAACAAAAATCTTTAGGGATAAAAACATCTTCGTTTGAAGATAAAATAGAAGCAACAACCGCCAAATCGATTGCAGGATCGTCCACAGTAATTCCTCCCGTTATATTTAGAAACACATCTTTTGCGCCCAAACGAAAGCCAGCGCGTTTTTCTAAAACAGCCAACAACATGTTTAAACGTTTCGAGTTAAATCCTGTAGCACTACGCTGCGGCGTTCCATAAACTGCAGTACTTACCAAGGCTTGCACTTCAATCATTAAAGGACGCATGCCCTCTAAAGTTGCAGCAATCGCATTCCCCGATAATTCTTCGTCTTTTTTAGAGATTAATATTTCTGAAGGATTAGAAACTTCCCGAAGTCCAGAACCCTGCATTTCGTAAATCCCTAACTCGTTTGTAGAACCAAAACGGTTTTTATTTGCTCTTAGAATTCTAAATACATGATTTCGATCGCCTTCAAATTGCAAAACCGTATCCACCATGTGTTCTAAAATTTTTGGCCCCGCAATGTGTCCATCCTTTGTAATATGACCAATTAATAAAACAGGTGTCGACGTTTCTTTTGCAAATTTAATCAGCTCGGTAGTGCATTCTTTTATTTGTGAAATACTTCCTGAAGACGATTCGATATAATCGCTATGCAGCGTTTGAATAGAATCGATAATCACAATATCTGGCTCTAAAGCTTCAATCTGTTTGAAGATATTTTGAGTTTTTGTTTCAGTTAAAATATAACAATTGCTGTTATTAGGATTAATACGTTCGGCACGCATTTTTATTTGTTTCTGACTTTCCTCTCCAGAAACATAAAGCGTTTTATAAGGCAAACTTAAAGAGACTTGAAGCAACAGTGTGCTTTTTCCAATTCCTGGCTCGCCCCCTAATAAAGTTAAAGATCCCGGTACAATTCCACCACCCAATACACGATTTAATTCACCATCAAATGTATCTAACCGTGCTTCTTTTGTGGTGTCAATTTCATTTATTAACAAAGGAACCGAAGCCCGTTTTGTTGGCGATGTTGGTGTTTTCCAATCGCTTTTTTCAGGCTTTTGAACCAGCTCTTCAACAATGGTATTCCATTCTTTACAAGCTGTACATTGCCCCTGCCATTTGGCAAATTGTGTTCCGCAATTCTGACAAAAAAATGTGGTTTTAACTTTTGCCATTACAGGTATTGAATTTTTAATTTATACATAGAGATATGTCGAACTGCTTTGAGATAAATCCCGTTTAATAGCCAAAATCTGCCTTAATAGATTCGGCTCTAGTAAGCACTTCGTCTTTTGTAATTCCAGCAATTTCACTTAAAGTATAAGCCGATTGATAGGTTTTCATAGCGCGTTTTGGCTCGCCTGTTTCTTCATAAAAGCGTCCGTAATAATAGCCACCTAAAAGGGTTTCCGGGAAAGCATCTCGTGCCATTTTGCCCAATTCTTCATAATATTCGAAAGTCTCCTTTTTTTCGATGGCTGCAGCAATCGCTTTAAAATCATTAATTAAAACAGGTTTTTCAATCCCATAAATATCTTTAATGGCTTGATATTTTTCTTGAAGATAAAGTACTGGAGACATCTCTAATTCTAAAACAACCTCTTTATATTCTTTAACCGTTATTGGCTGATATATTCTGAACATGTTCTCTAAAGCCACAGGAATCGCGCTAGTTGGTACCGAATAATGCGAAGGCCCTTCAAAACTATTAAAGGTATACACCAACTTATCGTTTTCTATGCCCGAAATATCTGTGTTAAGTGCATCGGTCATCATTTTTATAGTTTCAGAATCGTTATTTGTGTTTGCTAAATAATAATAGGTTTTCGACTGCACATTACGCAATGCTTCAGGAAGATACTCTAACATATTTGGCGCTAAATCTGGACTAATCGACACATATGATTGGAACAGAGGATTAGGTTTTAACAAATAATAATTCACAAAATTAGCCGATTCACCATGACCAATAATGGCTTTAAAAATCCCTGTTCTATACTTTTTTTCTATGTGCGGAATTAACTCCAAACCAAGAAATTCGTAAAAAGCAGCTCCAGAATCAATAGGTAACGAGTTTTGTTCGGAGTACATGCAATCGTCATAGCGTTTATTCAATTGGTTTACCCCTACAACAACTGCAGGCGGCATGTCTTCCCAATAGGAAAAATAATCAACGTTTCCAGCAACAGCATCAAACATATAATCGGCGTCTAAAACCAAAATTAACGGATAGGTTTTATTGTCCTTATTGTAACCTTGTGGTAAATGAATTTTTATCTCACGATCTTGGTCTAATTTTGTAGACTGAAAGATTTCACGCTTCACTTGGGCGTTGCTATAAACTAGTGATATGCTAAACAATAAAACAAAAAGTAGGTGTTTCATCTTAAGTATTTGGTTTTAGATTTGTATGGCAAGATAGTAAATATACGCAGAGTTTAAAAGCAAAGTTTAAGAAGCTTCAAACCTGAATAAAAGCGCTATTTTACTTTTTTTCGATTGAAAATTGGCAAATAAATCAAAGATAAACCACCACAAAGAATAATGACTAGTGTTTGTGAAGCCCACATAATCCATCCGTAGGCTATGCTAGGTTCTTCTGGAATTCCGAAAATTGAAAATGCCGCATAAACAGCCAAAGGATAAGACCCAATACCACCATTTGTTGCCGCAATACTAAAACTAGCCGAAATAAACCCGATTAATATGGCTCCTGCCGAAATGCCGTGTAATTCTTCAATAGAAAAAGAGGTTACATAGAACATTAAAACATACATAGCCCATATAAAAAGGGTATGAAAAATGTAAGCCCACTTATTTTTCATTTTAAAAATAACCAGAACACCTTCAATTAATCCGCTAAGAAAACCTCTAATTTTTAAAGCAATTTTAGATGAACTCTTTTTGATAAAGTACATAACCAACATAAAAAGCAGGATAGCAACTGCAAGCGCAACAATAATTTTTGTTGGATTAAATTTCTGAATTAAAAAGCCGTAAATAAAATCAAACTGAAGAAAAAGTGTAACTGCAATAATACCCAACATAACCACCATATCGGCAATACGCTCGGCAACAATGGTTCCGAAACCTTTTTCAAAGGGTACTTTTTCGTAATTCGTTAAGATAGATGCGCGCGCTACTTCGCCAGCTCTGGGGATAGTGTAATTTATTAAATAAGCCGAGAAAATAGCCATTACACTATTTCCAAATTTCACTTGATAACCCATAGGATCTAACTGAAATCGCCAACGGTAAGCCCGCGACAAATGACTTAGTAAGCCTAAAAACATACCAAAAGCAATCCATGTATAATCGGCATTTTTAGCATACACCAATAATTGGGCTACCGAAACTTTAGAAAGCGAATACCAGATTAAAAAAACTCCCAACAATAGTGGGAGCGTGATCTTTAGTAGATTTTTTGTTTTCTGGTTCAAGGTTTATTTTAACAAGTTTGTTGCTTCATCTGGAAAAACTAATGCTGGTTTAAAACCTTTAGCTTCCTCAATATCCATAATTCCGTAAGTGATTAATATTAAGGTATCGCCTACAGAAACTTTTCGAGCCGCTGCCCCATTTAAAGTGATTTCCCCCGAATTACGAGGTCCAGGAATACAATAGGTTTCTAAACGTTCGCCATTATCGTTATTCACAATCTGAACTTTTTCACCTTGAATAACATTAGCGGCATCCATTAAGTCTTCGTCAATGGTTATACTACCAATATAGTTAAGTTCTGCACCCGTGCATTTAACTCTATGAATCTTAGATTTTACTACTTGAATTTGCATGTGGCAAAGATAATTAATTTAGAGCGATATTGTCTATAAGTCTGATATCATCGGCATAAACCGCAATAAATGCTCTGTATTTTTTTGATTTTACTTTATTTTCAACGGTTTTTAATGTTTCTGAATCTGCAATTATAAAGTATTCCAACTTCAATAATTTTTGACTAGAAAACTGTTTTTCAACCCATTGCGTAACATCATTAGCACTTTCTGTGCCAAATTTAATTTTGGCAGTTGTTAAAGTTTCATAAATAAACGGTGCTGCTTTTTGGTATTCTGGCTTTAATCTCACATTTCTAGAGCTCATAGCTAAACCACTAGTTTCCCGGAAAATGGCGCAAGGCACAATATTTACAGGAATATCATGTTTTTCAACCATTTTTTTAATAATCGCTAATTGCTGAAAATCTTTCTCTCCAAAATAAGCATTATTTGGCTGTATAATCTCGAAAAAACGCTTCACAATAGTACCAACACCGTCAAAATGTCCTGCTCTAAATTTGCCTTCCATCTCAAACTCTAAACCATCAAAATCAAATTTTTGAGATTTTAGGTCGCCTTCATACATGTCTTCAACCGTTGGCGCATAAATTAAAATACGGGTTTCGCTAATATCTTTTAAAAGCGCCATATCGTTTTCAAAAGTTCTTGGATACTTTTCCAAGTCTTCTTTATTATCAAATTGTGTTGGGTTTACAAAAATGCTAACCACCACATTGTCATTTTCTAACAAAGCTGTTTTTACTAATTGTAAATGCCCTTCGTGCAACGCACCCATCGTAGGCACCAAACCTATGGTTTTATTTTCAGCTCTTAAAGCCTTAAGAGTTGCTGTAATTTGTTGTTTTTCTGAGTAAACTTCCACTGTTTAATATAAAATTAACGCGTGCAAACTTAAGATTTTACAACCAATCTGCATAAAATTTTGTATTTTTGCATGTTTTTTATTTTCATTAGCAAAAAGCAATAGCTATATAAAGTGGGTTTATTCTGTTTCATATAAAAAGTGAAACAGGTATTTCTATTTTATTTAGAACATCAATAAAGTCAACAAAAACTAATATATGAAAGATAAGAGGATATTATATGTATCATCTGAAGTAGTGCCCTATCTACCTGAAACCGAAATTTCTTCTATGTCGTTTGAAGCACCACGATTGGTAAATCAACAAGGCGGACAAATTAGAATATTCATGCCTAGGTATGGCAATATAAATGAACGCAGGCACCAATTACACGAAGTTATACGTCTATCTGGGATAAATTTAGTTATTAATGATTTAGATATGCCTTTAATTATTAAGGTAGCATCAATCCCAAAAGAACGTATTCAAGTTTATTTTATTGATAACGACGAATATTTTAAAAGAAAAGCAACCTTAACCGATGAAGCCGGAAAATTATTTCCAGACAACGATGAGCGCGCTATTTTCTTTGCAAAAGGCGTTATTGAAACCGTAAAGAAATTAAATTGGGCGCCAGATATTATCCATGTACATGGTTGGTTAGCCTCATTATTACCACTTTACTTTAAAGAATATTATAAAGACGAACCTTTATTTAGCGAAAGTAAAATTGTAACATCTGTTTACAACCAAAGCTTTAGCGGTACGTTAAACGAAGAAATGGTAAACAAAATTAAGTTTGATAACATTGATGAAGAAGCTATAAAATCGCTTGAAGAACCAACGTATACCAACTTAATGAAAGTAGCTATCGATTATTCGGATGCTTTAATTGTTGGATCGGAAACCATTCCTGACGATTTAGACGCCTATTTAAAAGCATCAAACAAACCTGTTTTAGATTACAAACCTAAAGATGAATTTGGCGAAGCTTACACAACATTTTTCAATAATAGCGTTTTAAGCTAAACATACGACTTCATTAATAACATATGAAAAAGACTTTTAAAACCCTCAAATTTCCTATTATTTGTATTCTTTTTGTTTGTGTTTTCATTGCCTGCGATAAAGATTACAATGTATTAGATAGTGATGTTCTTGGAGATGAAAATGCAAATTTCAAAACAAACGACTCGCTTTTCCCTGTACTAGCATACAATAAAAAGTTAGATTCTTTACAAATAAATAGATTAGGTTCAACCGCCGCGGCAACGTCTGTAAACAATTTATTGGGCGTTTATAAAGATCCTGCTTATGGTTTAACAAAAGCAAGTATTGTTGCGCAAATTGTACCTAACACATATAATCCTAATTTTGGTGAAAGCCCTGTAGTTGATAGCGTTGTATTTACGATTCCTTATTACAACACACTTGTTGAATATGACACCGACAGCAACCCTGTATATCGATTAGATTCATTATTTGGAAATACCGATGCTTCTATAAAGCTTACCGTTTACAGAAGTGATTACTTTTTAAGAGATTACGACCCAAATAATACCGATGGCACTGTGCAAAACTACTTTTCTAACGGAAGTAGCACAGTAAATACAGCCCTTAACGGCACATCTGTAATCCGTTTTGATGACCATATTGTAGATGTTAATACGCCAATCTTTGAAGACGATGATTTTGTTCCAAGCAATAGCCCCATTGTTACTACTGTTGGAGAAGATGATGAGGCTGTTTCTACTACTTCTACCCCTGCATTTAGAGAACTATTAGACAACGATTATTGGAAAGCAACCATTATCGACAAACAAGATGATCCTGTTTTAAGTAATGCCAACAATTTTAAAAATTATTTTAGAGGCCTATATTTTAAAGCTGAAGCAAATTCTGCCGATGGAAATATGATTTTGTTAAACTTAAGTTCTACAAATTCGAACATAACCATTTATTACACCTCTGGAGAAGAAAATTCTAGAACACAAGGCAACTATGTGCTTAATTTTTCTGGAAACCTAAATATTTTAAACACTTATGTTAACGAATATACCATTCCTCTAGCAAATGGCGACAAGGTTTTAGGCGACGAAGAACTGCACTTAAAAGGTACTGAAGGTTCTATGGCTGTAGTAGAATTGTTTAGCGGAAAAGTGGATTGCGATGGCGATGGCATTGTTGATATGGACGCCATTGACTGTTTTAAACAAACCTACAGACAGACTGATGATGATGGTAATTATGTGAAAAACCCGCTTACTCAAAGGTTTCTTCTAAAAAAATTAATAAATGAAGCGCAATTAATTCTTACCGAAAAAGACAACTTACCAACAGATGGCTCGGAAGATTTTCATAAATACGATCGCATTTACGCATACAATATTGAAGACAACTCAACAACAATAGATTACACAATCGATCAAACTAAAAACACGGCAGATCCTCTAAATTCTAATATTATCAGTTTAGGTCAAAGAGATTCCGATGGAAAATTTAAAATACGTCTTACCGAGTATTTAACAAATATTCTACATACCGATTCTATAAAAGATGAAACACCTACAAAACTTGGTTTGGTTTTATCTAACAACGTAAATTATACAGATACTGCTGAAATTCTAGAAAGTCAAGACGAAGTTACCGCGGTGCCTAGAGCATCAATTTTGTCGCCAAGAGGTACTATTATTTACGGAACAAATCAAGCCGTTCCTGCAGACAATCAATTACAATTAAAAATATTTTATTCGGAAGCCAAATAGGCTCTTAAATTTACTTTCGAGCGGATTTATCAAACAATAAAACCGCTCGAAATGAATTTCATCGTGTAAAACGGATGTTTGTATAATAATTGTTACTTCTTAGAAAATATTATACATATTTGTTTTCAATTAATCAAAACAACATCAAATTAAAAAACTATGTGTGGAATTGTTGGATACATTGGACCAAGAGAAGCATACCCCATTATAATAGAAGGCTTAAAACGTCTAGAATACAGAGGATATGACAGTGCTGGAATTGCACTTTTTGACGGTAACGACCTTAAAGTTGCAAAAACCAAAGGAAAAGTAGTCGATTTAGAAGCAATTGTTGAAAAAGAAATTACAACAAACGGAAAAGTTGGTATTGGGCACACGCGTTGGGCAACCCACGGTGTTCCTAACGATGTTAACTCACACCCGCATGTTTCAAACTCAGGCAATTTAGCCATTATTCATAATGGTATTATTGAAAATTATGAATCTTTAAAGCAAGAGTTAATTTCAAGAGGATATACCTTCAAATCTGACACAGACACTGAAGTTTTAGTTAATTTAATTGAAGACGTTCAAAAACAACAAAAATTAAAACTTGGAAAAGCCGTACAAGCCGCCTTAAATCAAGTTGTTGGCGCCTATGCTATTGCAGTATTCGATAAAAACAAACCCGACGAAATTGTAGTTGCGCGTTTAGGTAGTCCGCTAGCAGTAGGAATTGGCCCGAAGGAAGATGAATTTTTTATTGCCAGTGATGCTTCACCCTTCTTAGAATACACTAAAAATGTGGTGTATCTTGAAGATGAAGAAATGGCTGTTATCAGGTTTCATAAACCAATAAAAATTAGAAAAATTGAAGACGATTCTTTAGTTGACACTTATGTTCAAGAACTACAAATTAACTTAGAGCAAATTGAAAAAGGGGGTTACGATCACTTTATGCTTAAAGAAATTCATGAGCAACCAAAAGCTATAACAGATACCTATAGAGGGCGCTTAGTAAGAAACGAAGCCATTATTAAAATGGCAGGTGTAGAAGATAACATGAAACGATTTCTTAATGCCAATCGTATTATTATTGTAGCCTGCGGAACATCATGGCACGCTGGTTTAGTTGCCGAATATATTTTTGAAGATCTTGCAAGAATTCCTGTTGAAGTTGAATACGCTTCAGAATTTAGATACCGTAATCCTGTAATAACAGAAAATGATGTGGTTATCGCCATTTCACAATCTGGAGAAACTGCCGACACTTTAGCGGCAATAAAATTAGCAAAATCTAAAGGCGCCTTTGTTTTTGGTGTTTGTAATGTGGTAGGTTCTTCAATTGCAAGAGAATCTGACGCTGGAGCATATACGCATGCTGGCCCTGAAATTGGAGTAGCATCAACTAAAGCGTTTACTACTCAAATTACAGTTTTAACATTAATTGCTTTAAGATTAGCTCGTGCTAAAGGAACAATAAGCAGTTCAGATTTTAGAACACATCTACTAGAATTAGAAATGATTCCGAAAAAAGTAGAAAAAGCTTTAGAGTCGGACGCCAACATTACAACTATTGCCAATATTTACAAAGATGTTTCTAATTTCTTATACTTAGGTCGCGGATACAACTTCCCAGTTGCTCTTGAAGGCGCACTTAAATTAAAAGAAATATCTTACATTCATGCAGAAGGTTATCCAGCTGCCGAAATGAAACACGGTCCGATTGCTTTAATAGATGAAAATATGCCTATTGTAGTTATTGCAACCAAAAAAGGGCATTATGAAAAAGTGGTAAGTAATATTCAAGAAATTAAATCTAGAAAAGGAAAAATTATAGGTATTGTAACCGAGGGTGACACTCAAGTTAGAGCGCTTGCCGATCATGTTATCGAGGTTCCAGATACTCTAGAATCTTTATCGCCTTTACTAACTACAATTCCGTTACAATTGTTATCATATCATATCGCGGTTATGCTAGGTAAGAATGTCGATCAGCCTAGAAATTTAGCAAAATCGGTTACTGTAGAGTAAAAAAAACATTATAATATATTTTCATTAATTGCCATGGTTTGTCTAATCATGGCAATTTCTTTTTTAGTTAATTCTTGAGCATTCCATAATAAAACCATACTTTTTTTAACAAAATATACTATGCGTGCATAATTTTTTATATTTTTAGCAAAGAACAATATTTTAAATCTTTTATATTATATTGTTTTAACTTAACTAAACTTATAAAATGAAAACAATTCTCCCGTTCTTATTATTGTTGTTTTGTAGTCTAACTTACTCACAAACAACAATCACAGGAAAAGTAGTCGACAACAACGACCAGCCTATTCCTGGAGCAAACATTATCATTCTAAACACAACTTCAGGTACAATTTCAGATTTTGATGGTGCATTCGTGTTAACATCGAGTCAAAACCCACCATTTACACTTCAAGCAAGTAGTGTTGGTTTTGAAACCGTTACTGAAGAAATCACAAGCAATAATCAAAAAGTCACATTCGTTTTAACTGAAGGTACTTCTTTAGATGAAATTGTTATTTCAGCATCACGAACGCCAGAACGTATCTTTGAGTCACCTGTAACTGTAGAACGTTTAGGTCTAAAAGAAATCAAAAACACAGCATCTGCAAATTTCTATGATGGCTTAGAAAACCTAAAAGGTGTCGATGTAAACACAAACTCCTTAACGTTTAAGTCTGTTAACACAAGAGGTTTTGCAACCTTTGCAAATAACCGTTTTATGCAACTTGTTGATGGTATGGACAATTCAACTCCTGCCCTAAATTTTCCGATAGGAAACTTAGTTGGCATGATAGAAACCGATGTTTTAAGTGTAGAGCTTCTACCAGGAGCATCCTCTTCATTATATGGTGCCAATGCCTTTAATGGTATTTTATTTATGCGAAGTAAAAACCCTTTCGATCATGAAGGGATAAGTGCATCAATTAAAAGAGGCGTTACTTCACAAAAAGCTGCAGGAACAAACCCATATACCGATGTAAGCATTAGAGCCGCACATAAGTTTAGTAATAAGTTTGCTGCAAAAGTTAACTTTGGTTACTTAGAAGGTACCGATTGGGCTGCAACTAGTGAAGTTGACAGAAACATGGAGAACGGTACGAGAGCAACCAATTTAAACTACGATGGTATAAATGTCTATGGTGATGAGGTGTCTCAAAACATTAAACAAGTCGCCGTTTTACTAGAGTCGGCAATTAATCCTGCTACAGGACAACCGTATCTACCTTCTGGAGCAAACACGTTGGTGCCTGCTGTTGAAGTAAGTAGAACAGGTTACAATGAACGCGATTTAACCGATTATGAAGCCAGAAGCATAAAAGCCGATTGGGGATTATATTTCCGACCATTAGAAGATGATTTAGAAATCTCTTACGTTGGAAAAGTAGGTACTGGAACTACCATTTATCAAGGTTTAAACCGTTATAACATCGAAAACTTTTTTCAAGAACAACATAAAATAGAAATTCGTGATAAACATTTCTTTTTAAGAAGTTATGTGGTTGCCGATAAAGCTGGTGATTCTTACGATATGGTTTTTACAGGTATTAATATTAACAGAGCATGGAAACCCGATTTAAATTGGTTCGCCGAATACACAGGAACTTATGTACAATCTACCCTAGCTGGAGCCACCGATACTCAAGCCCATGCTGCTGCAAGAAACCAAGCAGAAACAGGGCGTTTTTTACCAGGTACACCCGAATACAATGCTGCTTTTAACAGAAGTATTAACGACCCAAACTTAGCAACAGGTTCTAAATTCCAAGATGCATCTAAATACTACCATACCGATGGAAATTTTAATTTTAGTGATATTATACAGTTTGCTGAAATTCAAGTGGGAGGTTCGTTTAGAAAATATAATCTAAATTCCTTCGGAACCATTTACACCGATTATGATGGTGCAATAAAATATTATGAATATGGGATGTACACCCAAATTCAAAAAGACTTAAAATTAAATGAAAGTCTAGATTTAAAATTAACGGGGTCTGTACGCTACGATAAATCTGAATTTTTTGATGGTTTCTTCTCCCCAAGATTCTCAGCAGGCCTAACTTTAAACCAAAATCATAATTTTAGAGGCTCTGTTCAAACCGGATTTAGAAATCCTACAACTCAAGATTTATTTATTGGTTTAGATGCTGGACGCGCTATATTAGTTGGTGCAGCACCTACAAACTTAGATCGATATTCTGGAGATTACAATGTTAGTGGTAGCGGACAAATTGCAGGACAACCAAGCCAAATTACCCAAACAGGTGCTGCGGCTTACTATAATTCATACTCTGAAAATTCTATACGCAACTATCAAGCTTCAGCAAACCCTGATGACCTTGTTGTTGCTAATCCTGAGTTGGTAAAACCAGAGCAAGTCGTTTCTGTAGAAGTAGGTTATAGAGGAAAAATTAAAAATGTAATAATCGATTTTAGCACCTATTACAACAGTTATAAAGATTTCATATCTCAAGAAAATGTTATAGCTCCTTTATACGGTACTGTTGGCGATAATTCCTTATCTGTAGACGCCATTAATAGAGACGATACCGTTGCTTATAACACTTATACAAATTCTGAAGCCCCAGTAAATTCTTATGGCGCTTCAATTGGAGTTTCAACCAAAATATTTGGAAATTTTGATTTAGGAGGAAATTACACTTTTGCGAAATTAGATTTCGACCAAGCAAAATATCCTGATTTTACGACCAACTTTAATACTCCTGAACACAAATTCAAAGCCTCTTTTGGAAACACCGAATTATTTAAAAATTTCGGTTTCAATATTTCATACCGTTTTAGCGATGATTACTATTGGGAATCTACTTTTGGCAATGGACTTGTTCCAGAATACAATGTTGTTGATGCCCAAATTAACTACAGAATTCCAAGCTTTAAATCGACATTTAAATTAGGCGCAACCAATCTTTTAGGAAAAGAGTACTTTACAGCCTATGGCACAGGCTTTATTGGCTCTATGTACTTCATTACTTGGACCATTAACAACTTATAAAAAAACAATCATGATTAGAACTAAATATATAGGCCTTTTTATAGCACTAATAGGATTTACAGCGTGTAATAATCCAGATGATATTGTAACTCCTGATGATCCAACTCCACTGCCGGAATTAACCGCTGGTAGTTTAGATTTCACAAATTATGTTGCCGTTGGAGCATCGCTTACAGCAGGATACTCCGATAATGGGTTATTCATTGCGGGACAAGAAAATTCATTTCCAAATATGCTAGCATCTCAATTCCAGAAAATTGGAGGCGGCGATTTTTTACAACCACTAGTTAAAGACAATACAGGAGGTATTTTGGTTGGCGGAACACCCGTAAGTGGTTACCGTTTAACCTTTAATAGTAATATTCCTGGACCCCAACCTCTAAATGAATTTTTAGAAGGAATAGGCAAACCTGTACCACCAATTACTACAGAAGCTGGCGTTAATATTGGTAGTGACTTTAATAATTTTGGTATTCCTGGTTCTAAAAGTTTTCATCTTATTGCACCTGGCTATGCTGGAGCAAACCCATACTATGCTAGGATAGCCTCAGCGCCTACAGCTACAGTAATTGATGATGCCGTAGCTCAAAAACCTACATTTTTCACTTTATCTGAAATTGGGGCGAATGATGTTCTAGGTTATGCGCTATCTGGAGGCGACGGGTCAAACCCGATTACTGATGTTGGCACCTTCAATACCGCTTTAAGTGTCTTAGTTGATAAACTAACAGCCAATGAAGCAAAAGGCGCCATATCAAATGTACCAAACGTAACTAGCATTTCACATTTCACTACAGTAGCACACAACCCTGTTCCTCTAGACGCTGCAACTGCCGCGTATTTAAATAGCATGAATGCTTATGGCGCTTACAATGCAGGAATTGTTCAAGCATATGCTTACTTAGTAGCAAACACACCACTAACTCAAGAAATGGCAGATGCTGAAATTGCTCAACGTACCATAACATTTACTGCTGCTCCAAATAATTCACTAGTTATTTTAGATGAAGATTTACGCGATTTAACCATGCTAAATCCTGCATTAGTAAACTTAAGACAAACCACAAGTGATGATTTAATTCTTTTAACGGCGTCTTCTGAAATTCCAAAAGGTGTTGGTGTTTCAACGCCTATGGGTGATAAGTTTGTTTTAACTCCTGAAGAACAAAATGAAATAAGTGACGCCACGATGGCCTATAATACAACTATTGAAACCATAGCAAAATCAAAAGGTTTGGCTTTAGTCGATTTAAATGGTGTTTTAGAGCAAGCTTCAACCCAAGGTATTAAATTTGATGATTTCTATTTAAATACAGATTTAGTTTTTGGTGGTTTAGTAAGTTTAGACGGCGTACATCTAACAGCCCGCGGTTATGCGCTTATGGCTAATACATTTTTAACAGCATTAGATGCCACCTACGGCTCTAACTTTGAAGCTTCTGGGAATTTAATGAAAGCAGCAGATTACCCAATAGCATATTCACCTGAATTAGAGTAAAATATTTAACCATATTAATAAGCGCTTCATTTGAAATAACAAATCTTCTGAAGCGCTTATTAATTTATACTCTTAACAAAAACACTAAAAATTGAGAAAGGTTATCATTTTAGGTTCTTCAAGAAAAGATGGAGAAACAAAAAAAGTTGTTTCAGAATTGATAAAAATTTCTAATTAGGATTTAGTCGATTTGAATGATTACAATATTTCATATTATGATTATAAGCATTTAAATAGACATGACGATTTTATCCCATTAATGAAAAGAATAACCAATAATTATGATGTTTTCATTTTTGCTACTCCCGTGTATTGGTACGCCATGAGTGGGATAATGAAAGTGTTTTTCGATAGATTAACAGATTTATTAACCATAGAAAAAGACATGGGGCGTGAATTAAGAAATAAATATATGGCAGTAATTAGTTCTTCAAACGGCGACCACTTAAATGATAATTTCTGGCTTCCTTTTAAAAAATCGGCTCAGTATCTAGGCATGCACTACCTAACGAATTTTCACAGTATTCAAGGCGAAAACGAAACGGCCAAAATTGCAATGTTTAAAAACAAAATCGAAACTCTAAATTCCACCAAAATATAAATCAAAAAAAGCACCCTATTTCTAGAGTGCTTTTTAATTTTTAATACGAGCTTACTATTTAAAGTGATGCTACATTTTTAGTATAATCTACTTCTTTTGGAACACCATCAATCCAGTGTATCCATTTGCCGACTTTCTTTCCATTATCATAATTTGCAGAAACGATCTTTTTGCCTTCTGTATCAAAACTTAACCAAACGCCTTGCAATTTACCATCTACTGTGTAAGACCCTGTTTGGCTTACAACACCATTGTCATGATAATAAACAACATCTATTAAATTAGTGTCCTTATTAAGTTTTAAATCTCTCTTTTGTTGTGCAAAAGAAACCACAGAAATTAATAAAGCAAAAAGGAATAAAACTGATTTCTTCATAATTATGGGGGTTTTAACATTATAACTCAAAGATACGAATTTGTTAACCTTTAAACAATATTCAGGTAACATTAAATTAACATTAAACTGTTATTTACTTGATTTACAGCGCTTTAAAAACAAAGATTTAACATTGGATTCTTAATAATTAGTTAATATTTAGGTTACATTACGCTAAATTAAAACCTAGATATTTGTATGGTCTTAAGACGACATTAGTAATTCATATAATTTATTAGTTTTTGTCGACTACATTATCATGATTTCTAGAATAAGACTGTCTTGGCCAAGGCAGTCTTTTATTATCTTAAAATTTTAACAATTAGGAAACGTTAAGTTAACATTAGAGTTAGTTATTTGCAGCGACAAAAACTAATTAACATGAATATGAAACTTACCCTACTTGGGGTAATGATGCTTCTTTTCACTTCTTTAAGTGCTCAAGAAATTAAGACAGATACCTTTGGAAAAGGCATTTTTAACGTTGTTGGCAAGGACAGTACCTTTTCAATGAATTTCGCCATTAGATTTCAACTTCTTGGATTTTCAAGCTGGACAGAACACCAACCTAACGAATTAAGTTTTTTAGTGAGACGCTCTAGGCTGAAACTAAAAGGTTTTGTGTACTCACCAAAATTAAAATACAAATTTGAGGCTGGTTTCTCCAATCGCGATATGTCTGGAGGATCGGAAGATTTTACACATGGCTCACCACGCTTCATTATGGACGCTTTCTTAGAGTGGGGTTACTACAAAAATCTTTCTTTATGGGTTGGGCAAGGTAAACTTCCTGGCAACAGAGAACGTGTTATGTCTTCGGCAGATCTTCAACTTGTCGATCGCTCGTTATTAAACGGAAAATTTAATATTGATAGAGATATTGGTGTACAACTTAAACACTATTTTCATCTTTCAGAAAAATTCATCGTCAAAGAAATTTTATCCATTTCACAAGGTGAAGGGCGAAATATTACAACTGGAAACTTAGGTGGTCTTCAATACGTAGGCCGGATTGAATTGTTACCTTTTGGAAAATTTAAAAACAAGGGGGATTATACTGGCGCCGATCTTGTAAGAGAAAAAACTCCTAAATTAGCAATAGGAACAAGTTATGAATTTAACAATGATGCCGTTAGAGAACGTAGTAACCAAGGTCGATATATGCTAATTGATGACGACAGCGCACTATTTAAGTCGAATATAAACACTGTTTTTATAGACGGTATCTTTAAATACAAAGGCTATTCTTTTATGTTTGAATACGCCAACAGAAATGCAGACGACCCAATTGCGAAAAATTCTGACGGATCGGCTACTGGAGATATTATACAAGTTGGTAATGCTTTAAATCTACAATCTGGTTATGTATTTCCTTCTAATTGGGAAATTGCAGGCAGGTTTACCAACCTAAATATGGATGAAATTACCATGGAAAATTCTAGAGATATGTATACCTTAGGACTTTCGAAATATATTGTTGGTCAAAAACTAAAAGTTCAAAGCGATTGTAGCTATATAAGCAACAATGGTAGACCAAATGAAATATTAGCTAGATTACAAATAGATGTTCACTTTTAAAACATAACAATTACGTAACACAACACACATTTATACACATGATATTTGCAAACTTATTTCTAATAAACACTATGGATAGTATCTACTTATACATGATTATCGCGTTAGCCATCTTAGCAGTTGCCGATTTGGTTGTTGGGGTTAGTAATGATGCCGTAAACTTTTTAAATTCTGCAATAGGATCTAAAGCGATTTCCTTTAAAACAATTATGATTGTTGCTAGTTTAGGTGTTGCGGTCGGCGCTGTTTTTTCAAGCGGAATGATGGAGGTTGCCAGAAAAGGTATTTTTAATCCAGGCGAATTTATGTTCGATGAAATCATGATTATTTTCATGGCGGTAATGATAACCGACATCCTCCTACTCGATTTCTTTAATTCTGTGGGGATGCCTACCTCGACTACCGTTTCTATTGTATTCGAATTATTAGGTGCTGCTGTAGCCATCGCCTTAATTAAAATAGGACATGATAACGGTAATTTTAGCGATGTAATTAGCTATATCAACACCTCGAAAGCCACACAGATTATATTTGGTATTCTGCTCTCGGTGGTCGTCGCATTTACCATAGGCGCCCTTGTTCAATGGTTTTCAAGACTACTTTTATCATACAATTTTGAAAAGAAAGCGCATTGGGTAGGTGCTTTATTTGGTGGTTTTGCATTAACTGCTATCACTTACTTTATTTTTATGAAAGGCTTAAAAGGCACCTCATACGCAAACCAATCTTTTGAAATTTTAGGTGGTGGCACAATGAGTAATTTCCTAGAAAAACAAGTTATGATTATCCTTTTAGTTAATGCCATAATTTGGTCTTTACTATCCTATATACTCATTGCGTTCTTTAAGACAAATATTTATAAACTCATCATTATTGTAGGAACCTTTGCTTTGGCTTTAGCTTTTGCAGGAAATGACTTGGTAAACTTTATTGGAGTTCCTGTTGCTGCCTACAACGCATTTACCGAGTGGTCTGCATCTGGAGTAGCAGCTAGTGAGTTTTCAATGGAAGTGTTGGCTCAAAAAGTACCAACCAATAACTGGTTATTATTTTTAGCCGGTATGGTTATGGTTTTAACACTTTGGTTTTCTACAAAAGCGAAAAACGTAGTAAAAACTTCTTTAGATCTTTCTAGTCAAACGGAAACTAAAGAACGTTTTCAACCTAACTTCTTATCTCGAGGATTTGTTAGAACAGCAGTGTTAATGTCGCAAGTTACTTCATACATGCTTCCTGAATCGTGGCAAGAGAAAATAGACAAACAATTTGAAGCTCCAGTAATTACGGTTTCTAAAAACAAAAAAATAGAATTACCAGCTTTCGATTTAGTTCGTGCTGCAGTAAATTTAATGGTTGCAGCGGTTTTAATTTCTATTGCAACTTCTTATAAGTTACCCCTTTCTACAACCTACGTGACTTTTATGGTAGCCATGGGTAGTTCACTTGCCGATAGAGCTTGGGGTGCAGAAAGTGCTGTATATCGTGTAGCCGGTGTAATTAACGTCATTGGAGGTTGGTTCTTTACCGCTTTTAGCGCCTTTACTGCAGCAGCTTTAGTGGCTTACTTATTAAACTTGAATGTTAAAGTAATGTTCCCTATTTTATTGGTATTGGCCTTTGCTTTATTGATAAGAAGCTCTATGGTTCATAACAAAAAATCTAAAGAAGTTAGAGCTGAAGACAGCTTAATAAAAGCAGAAAGCAGTTCGGTACAAGGTGTTATTCACGAAAGTGCTAATAACATTGCTAGCGTGGTTAAACGTGGAAATAAAATTTACACCAATTCCATTAATGGTCTAGCAAAACAGGATTTAGTGATGTTGAAAAAGAACAACAAACAAATTCTTAAATTATCTCAAGAAGTAGAAGGCTTACGTGATAACATTTTTTATTTCATTAGAAATTTAGACGATTCCAGTCTTGGAGCTAGTAATTTTTACATAAATATCTTAGGGTATTTACAAGACATGACACAATCTTTAGAATACATTTCTAAGGTGAGCCATAAACACGTAAATAACAATCATAAAAAATTAAAGTTCAATCAAATTAAGGAGCTTAAAGAAGTTGATCTTGCGCTAGATAAATTATTAGCGGAAACCAAAGACGCTTTTGAATCGCGTTCATTTGATAAGATTGGAGATATTATAAAGCACAAAGATGTGATTTTCAAAATGCTTTCTGAAAAAATTCAGAAACAAGTGGAACGCACACGTACCGAAGAATCGAGTCCGAAAAACACGACGCTTTATTTTGGATTATTATTAGAGACTAAAGATTTATTTGTAGCGACCATGAATCTTTTAGAAGAATATTACGAAGCTCATGACAGCTCTGTAAAACCAGCTAAAATCGTTCCGCAAGACCCTTCTACGCCTTTAAAATTAGACGAAGAAGAGGAAGAGTAGAATTGATCCTTCAAAGTAAAACAAAACACTTATTGATGTAAAATCGGTAAGTGTTTTTTTTATGTCTAAAATGAAGAAATCAACACTTCAAAAGGGATTGAAATTCTGAAAAGTTGGTAATTCCGTTCGCTTAGCACTTTAAAAAACTTACATTTGCACTCGTTTAAAACTAATAAAATTTAATAATTTATGATTTCAAGTAACGAGTATTTTGATAGCAATGTAAAATCTTTAGGCTATACAACAGCAGAAGGAAGTTCAACTTTAGGTGTTATGAATCCTGGAGAATATGAATTTGCAACGTCTAAACATGAAACAATGCGAGTGATTGAAGGCCAAATGGTTGTAAAATTACCTGAAGCTTCAGATTGGGCAACTTTTAATGCTGGAGAAGCTTATGAAATTGATGCTAACAAAAAGTTTCAAGTTAAAGTTTCTTCGCAAACTTCATATTTATGTACTTACAAATAATACATTTCGGCAGATAAATTTAGCACTTCGTAATCTATACACGGGTTTAATTACGTAAATCAATTAAACTTAAAAATTAATTATGAAGAAAATTTCAGTTGTATTACTAGTAGCCCTTACATTTTCATGTGTTTCAAAGAAAAAATATATCGCTTTAGAGCACGAAAATGGCGAGATTAAAAGTGAATTGCAAAAAACACGTGTTGAAAAAGAAGATTTAGAAGCAAAATTTGCTAGAATCGAAGAGCGTGTAGAGACTTACAATTCTAAAATCATGTCTTTAAAAGCTGAAAATGATACAAAACTTGACGTTGTTGAAAACGGCACAGTAGTATCTAATGATGCTAAAGTAAAGATGCGTGAAACCTTAACGCATGTTGATTCTGAAAAATTAAGTCAAGCTAAAACGCTTAAAGATTCTATGAATTTGGCTGTAGCTTATAATCTTGAAAAAGTTATAAGCCATTCAGATTTAGATACAGATGACGATTTTGCTGTTAATATTGATGGCACTGTTGTTATGATTTCTATTGCAGACGATATGCTTTTTAATACGGCAAGCTATAAATTAAGTTCGAAGGCAGATCCTTTGTTACAAAAATTAGCTGACGTTATTAATTCTGAGCCTAGTTTAGATGTTATGGTTGAAGGGCACACAGATTCTAGAACCATAAACACAGTAAACATTGCTGACAACTGGGATTTAAGTGTTTTAAGAGCCACATCGGTTGTTAGAAAATTACAAGACCGTTATAATGTAGCTCCAGAAAAATTGATTGCTGCGGGTAGAAGTAGCTACCAACCGCTTGCAGACAATGACACTTCTGAAAATAGAGCAAAAAACAGAAGAACACGCATCATTATTCTTCCAAATATTGATAAATTTTTCGCTTTAATGGCTGATAATGATACAGCAGTTGCTGAAAACAATGATTTAGATTAAGTTCTAAAAAATCTATTGTAACAAAATAAAAAAGGGTCGTTTAAAATCTATTTAAACGACCCTTTTAATTGGTCTCACACAAACGGTGAGCCCAGCGCTATTAATATAATTACGATCCGCACATTAAACAATCGTCACCTTCAGCTTCTTTGGCCTGCGCTATAAGTGCTTTCATTTCTTCAGCAGTCATAGGTTCTATTTCAGGTTCGTTTTGTTTTGCAAATTTAGCCGCATTTTGCGCTGCTAATTTCATTTTCTTAGCATCATCTTGTTCAGAAGACACTTCATTATTTACCTCAACAACTTCAGCAATTGGTTCTTCTTTTTTAGTGGTTTGAAGCGTAAATTTAATCGCATCAACAGCACTTTTCGTTCTTAAATAATACATCCCTGTCTTTAAGCCGCTTTTCCAAGCATAAAAGTGCATTGAAGTTAATTTAGCCATAGTGGCGCCTTCCATAAATAAATTAAGCGATTGTGATTGATCTATAAAATAACCACGTTGACGAGACATATCGATAATGTCTTTCATACTTAATTCCCATACCGTTTTGTAAAGATCTTTTATATCTTGAGGAATAACATCAATATGTTGTACAGAACCATTGGCTCTCATGATATCTTGTTTTAAAGACTCATTCCAAAGGCCTAGTTCAACTAAATCTTCTAATAAATGCTTGTTTACCACAATAAATTCACCAGATAACACGCGACGCGTATAAATGTTTGATGTATAAGGCTCGAAACATTCGTTGTTTCCAAGAATTTGTGAAGTTGAAGCTGTTGGCATTGGCGCTACTAATAACGAGTTACGCACACCGTGTTTTAGGACTTGTTTACGCAGTTTTTCCCAATCCCAGTTTCCGCTTAATTCATCTTCATTAATATTCCATAGGTTGTGTTGGAACTCCCCTTTGCTTATTGGCGAACCTTCATAAGTTTGGTAAGGGCCATCAACTTTTGCTTCTTCCATACTGGCTGTAACTGCAGCATAGTAAAGGGTTTCAAAAATATCTTTATTTAATTTTTTAGCTTCATCACTTGTAAACGGCATACGCAATTGAATGAAGGTATCTGCCAATCCTTGAACCCCTAAACCAATTGGTCTGTGACGCAGGTTTGAATTTTCAGCTTCAATAACAGGATAGTAGTTTCTATCAATTACGCGGTTTAAGTTTTTAGTAACGCGTTTTGTAATGCGGTATAATTCTTTATGATCGAATTCGCCGTTTTTAATAAACATTGGCAAAGCAATAGATGCTAAATTACATACAGCAACCTCGTCTGGCGAAGTATACTCCATAATTTCTGTACACAAGTTTGAAGAACGAATAGTTCCTAAATTCTTCTGATTAGATTTACGGTTAGCCGCATCTTTATATAGCATGTATGGCGTACCAGTTTCAATTTGAGATTCTAAAATTTTCTCCCAAAGCTCACGCGCTTTTATCGTTTTTCTTCCTTTTCCTTCAGCTTCATATTTTAAATAAAGCGCTTCAAATTCTTCACTATGAGTTTCTGGTAATCCAGGACATTCGTTAGGACACATTAAAGTCCAATCGCCATCTTCCTGAACACGTTTCATAAATAAATCTGAAATCCACATCGCATAAAATAAATCACGCGCACGCATTTCTTCTTTACCATGATTTTTCTTTAAGTCTAAGAAATCGAAAATATCGGCATGCCAAGTTTCTAAATAAATCGCAAAACTCCCTTTACGTTTTCCACCACCTTGATCTACGTAACGTGCTGTATCATTAAAAACACGTAACATCGGCACAATACCATTACTTGTTCCGTTTGTACCAGAAATATAACTTCCGGTAGCACGCACATTATGCATTGCTAAGCCAATACCGCCAGCAGATTGCGAGATTTTTGCCGTTTGTTTTAACGTGTCGTAAATCCCATCAATACTATCTTCCTTCATGGTTAAAAGGAAGCAAGAAGACATTTGTGGTTTTGGTGTACCAGCGTTAAATAATGTTGGTGTAGCGTGTGTAAAATATTTTTTCGACATCAACTCGTAAGTTTCAATCGCAGCATCTAAATCGTTTAAATGGATTCCGATAGAAACACGCATCAACATATGTTGTGGACGTTCGGCTATTTTTCCATTTAACTTTAGAAGGTAAGAACGTTCTAGTGTTTTAAACCCGAAGTAATCATAACCAAAATCGCGGTTATAAATAATGGTCGAATCCAAACGATCTTTATTTTCCATGATGACGTTATACACTTCATCAGAAAGTAAAGGCGCATCTTTTCCTGTTCTTGGATTTACATATTTATGTAAATCTTCCATCACCTCGCTAAAGGTTTTTTTGGTATTTTTATGTAAGTTAGAAACCGAAATACGAGCCGCCAAACGCGCGTAATCTGGGTGTGCTGTTGTCATGGTCGCTGCAACTTCTGCTGCAAGATTATCAAGTTCGCTTGTGGTTACACCATCGTAAAGACCTTCTATAACACGCATTGCGACTTTTAACGGATCAACTAGTTCGTTTAATCCGTAACATAATTTTCTTACTCTAGCAGTAATTTTATCGAACATTACTTGTTCCTTTCTGCCATTTCTTTTTACTACATACATATTTTTACACTTTTTAATACCTCCCGATACACCGTCGGGAAATAGGTTGATTGGTTAGTTTTCTAAAACTGAGCTTATAAAGTTCAGTTTAGTTGGTTTAATTAATGATATTACCTTTTCCTTTTACAGAAATTCACTTCAGTAGAAACATTTTGAGTCCTTTGTTAATCACGCTTTCGCGGAAAAACAAAACTTTAGGGAGAGCACGCTACTTTGTTTCTTAAAATTTTAATTTTATTAAAAATCGGCGTCGAAATTAAATTTATCTTTTTCCTCTTCTTTATTAAGTACGCCTGCTTTTTGGTATTCTGAAACACGCTTTTCAAAGAAATTGGTTTTCCCTTGTAATGAAATCATGTCCATAAAATCGAATGGATTTGCTGTGTTATATTCTTTCTCACAATCTAACTCGCTTAACAATCTGTCGGTAACAAATTCTAAGTATTGCGACATTAAAACCGCGTTCATTCCAATTAAACTTGCAGGCAACGATTCTGTGATAAATTCACGCTCTATATCCAAAGCATCGATTAAAATTTCTCTTATACGCGCTTTTGGTACTTTATTTACTAAATGTTTATTGTGTAAGTGCACGGCGAAGTCTGCATGCACACCTTCATCTCTAGAGATTAACTCGTTAGAGAATGTTAATCCTGGCATTAAGCCACGTTTCTTTAACCAGAAAATTGAACAAAATGCTCCTGAAAAGAAAATCCCTTCAACCGCCGCGAAAGCAATTAAACGCTCTGCAAAACTTGGCGATTCAATCCATTTTAATGCCCAATCTGCCTTTTTCTTAATGGCTGGAAAGTTTTCAATAGCATTAAATAATAAATCTTTTTCCTTTTCATCTTTCACATAAGTATCAATTAAAAGCGAATAGGTTTCACTATGAATGTTTTCCATCATAATTTGAAATCCGTAAAAGAATTTCGCCTCACTATATTGTACTTCGTTTACAAAATTTTCGGCTAAATTTTCATTTACAATACCATCACTGGCAGCGAAAAAAGCTAAAATATGTTTAATAAAATAACGCTCGTCGTCATTTAATTTAGTCGACCAATCGGTAAGATCTTGATGTAAATCAATTTCTTCAGCCGTCCAAAAACTGGCTTCTGATTTTTTATACCACTCCCAAATATCATGATGTTGGATTGGAAAAATTACAAATCGATCTTTATTTTCTTGAAGAATAGGTTCTACGGCTTGAGACATTGTGTGTTGGTTATTTTTTTTTTAGATTAAACGAAATTAGCTTCGATTTGGGAATAACAAAGATTGCAAAATGATTGGTAACTTTGGCAAAAAAGAATGAAAGCTTTTCAACAAGTTTTTAACAAAGAAAAAAACGAGCGCCATTTAAGAAGTTTACACAAAAAAACAGTTAAAATATTGACAATTAATATTTTAACGTTTTTTGAAATTCAAAAAGTTTACAAAAAAAAATTAAGTTTTTAAATTCTAAAACCCTTATTTTAAAGGGTTTTTATAGGTTTTTTTACAGTAATTTTAAGGTTGTTAAAAAGTATCTGCAACCTTTTCCAATTCCATATACCAATCCTCGCCAAATTTTCTTATTAGGGCTTCTTTTACAAATTTATAGATTGGCACCTGTAATTCTTTCCCAAGTTGGCAAGCATCATCGCAAATTTGCCATTTGTGATAATTTACTGCTGAAAATTCACTGTAATCTTGTACTCTTACAGGATATAAATGACAAGAAACAGGTTTTTTCCAAGTCACTTCACCTTGATTATAAGCTTCTTCAATCGCACAAAGGGCTACCTTTTTTTCATCGAAAATAACATAAGCACAGTCTGCACCATTTATAAGTGGTGTTTCTAGCTCACCTTCTTCAGTAGTTGTATAGGTACCTTGTGATTCGATTGCATCAATACCTTCTTGACGCAAAAACGGTTTAACTTTAGGATAGATATCTTTTAATATTTCAGCTTCTTCAGCATCAAGTGGTGCCCCTGCATCGCCATCAATACAACACGCACCTTTACATGCCGACAAATTGCACAAAAAGTCCTTTTTAATAATATCTTCTGAAACAATGGTTTTTCCTAACTGAAACATAAAATGCGCTTAAAAATAGTTTACAAAAATAGACAAACTTTGCCGTAAAATTTTAAGATTATTCGGCAATAATGGCATATTTTTGCCGAAAATTCAAAATTGCTAAAAAAACCAATTTCATATTTTGGATTTTCATAAAAACCAAAGCGATAACTTACAGTACATTAAGAAGTCTTATCGTTTCTTTTAAAAATTAAAACTTATGAACTTACAATTCAATTTTAAAGAAATTTTTACAGCATTTATGATTTTATTTGCGGTAATTGACATTGTCGGGAATATTCCAATTGTTATAGATTTAAGAAAAAAAGCAGGACATATACAAAGTGAAAAAGCATCGATAATAGCTGGCGTTATTTTAATCGTGTTTTTATTTTTAGGAAAAAGTATTTTAAACCTTATTGGCATCGATGTAAATTCGTTTGCAGTTGCTGGCGCATTTATTTTATTTTTTATTGCTTTAGAAATGATTTTAGGCATCACACTATACAAGCAAGAAGAGCACGACTCTATGACTACGGCGGTTTTTCCTTTGGCGTTTCCGTTAATTGCAGGCCCTGGTAGTTTAACCACTTTACTTTCTTTACGAGCTGAATTTAATACCGAAAACATTATTGTTGCGGTATTATTGAATGTTATCATTATCTTTATCGTCCTAAAAACATCGGCTAAAATCGAACGTTTAATTGGGCAAAATGGCATCAATATCATCAGAAAAGTATTTGGTGTGGTATTATTAGCCATTGCTGTAAAATTATTTGCACACAATATTAAAGCCTTGTTCGACCTCGTTTAGAATTAAAACATAACAGATGAAAGTTTTCACCATTATACTTAGCGTTATTGCTTTAGCATTAATCATTTTTAACTGTACTCAAATAAATTTTAATGCGCCGTTTGAAGGCCAAAGTATGATTGCTTTAATTACCATTATTGCATCGCTTTGCGTTATCGTGATGATGGCCATATTACGAACATCAAAACGTATTGAAGACCAAGTAAAAGGTAGAAAATAATGTTTGATACTTTAATTATTGGCGGTGGCGCTGCAGGCATGTCTTGCGCATTAGTTTTAGGTTCGGCAAAAGATAAAGCCTGTGCACAAAACAAAAGCATTGGTATTGTTCTGCACCAAAAAACCTCACATTTACAAACAGCATTGTTCAATAATGTTCTTGGCCTTACCCCTGGCACTACTGGCGCTTCAATTTTAGAAAGCGGCCAAGCTCAACTTTCATCACTTTATCCTCATGTTCAACAAATAGAACACGAAAAAGTTTTAGAACTATCAAAATCTAATGGTGTTTTTACCATAACAACCAACAAAAACGAATACCAATCTAAATTAGTGGTTATTGCCGTTGGCTACACCAATTTAATGACTATTAAAGGTTTAGAATCTTACATTGAACCACACCCAAGGGCTGCAATTGAAAAAGACCGTATTTGGTTAAAAAACACCGACCACCTAATTGAAGACAACCTATATGTTGCAGGTTCGCTTGCCGGATGGCGTAGCCAATTTGCTATTGCTTCAGGAAGTGGTGCGCATGTGGCTACCGACATTTTAACTCTTTGGAATGACGGTAAACACATGAAGGTGCATGATAAAATAGAAGGTATTTAATTTAGGCTTTAGCTGAAAATCACATATTTCCAAAGTAACTGCTTATACCACTTAAAATACTTTGAACGGCATAAGAAGCCAAAATTAACCCCATCACTTTACTAATTACTGTAATACCATAATCTCCTATCTTTTTCTGAAGAAGATTATCGGTCATTAAAACCACCGCCAACTATTTTATACGTAGTGCTTGAGTTGTAAATGAAAGTCCTTGCTGCCCCATTGTCGAGCTCATAACAGCTTCAAATAAAGGTTCTGGACAATTTTCAGGAATTTTCCAATCGAAAACAAAATTAGACCCTGTTCCTCCAGAGACATCAATCTCATCGATAATAATTTCCGTAGTTTCCATGGGCGCTAAATAAATAGGCACACCAAAATAGTCTCTTACAGGTTTACCGTGTGTGTCGTAATATTTAGCTTTTAAGAGGTAAATTGTATCCGATTCGCTCGTGTTTCTTAAACTTACCATTACCGTTAAATTGTGTGTTTTATGCTCGGAAAGACTATAAATTTGTGAGTACACCGACAGATAGGATTTACCAAACTCTAAGGAGTCCATAGAAGTTAAGTTCGCACGTCGTGCCGACCAGTTTTCAGGGTGTAAAGAACTCACTTCTTTTTCGTCATGACAACTGAAAATTATAAGTAAAAAAAGTAAGGTAAAGTATTTTATTTTCATGCTGACATATCGTTTTAACGTGATGCATTATTACTCCTAAAGATTGTTTTCAGCCATTAAATGAGGTTTACCTAAAGCAACAAAACCAAAAGAATCTATACACCCCTACTCCGCTTCAAGCTCTAAAACTTCACCAGTATCATCTTGAACCCCTTTGCTTAATTTCACAACTTCTTCAATCATAAGGTCGCGTTGGTTGTAAATTTCTTCAAAAGCACCACTACCATAAAGCTGATCGGCAAGCGTAGCCTTTATGTATTGCTTTACCTCATCGTGATACGCCACAAAAGTAATTTTAGAGTCGGAACGCAAATTTAAATAATCCTGAAAAGCATACACTAGATCGTCGCCAACTTCAAAAGAGTCTATAAAATCGCGTCTGGAAATACCATCATAAACATGACGGTCTTTTTCAAGTTCTTCAAATACAAAATTCCCAAAATAACCACGACGCAATAAAAACGACAAGGTTTCATTTTGCATACTCGTATCTATAGGTACAAAAACATCTGGAATAATACCACCACCGCCATAAACGATTTTACCACCCGGGGTTGTAAATTTCAACGAATCATCAACATGAATTTTCTCAGGATCTAAAAGCTCACCACTGTTAATTCTATCAAAATATTCATCGTAATAATCTTTATTTCCATGCCCGTACGGACGCTGAATAGAACGCCCTGTAGGCGTATAATATCTTGAAACGGTTAACCGTACCGCAGATCCATCGCCCAAATCCATTTCGCGTTGCACCAAACCTTTTCCATAAGATCGGCGCCCAACAATTGTACCTATATCGTTATCTTGTAAGGCACCAGCAACAATTTCGCTTGCCGAAGCCGAATTTTCATCAATAAGCACAAACACTTTTCCGTTTTCAAAATCACCTTTACTCGTCGCGTAGCTTTTTTCAATATCGCCACGTTTATTTTTTGTGAATAAAATTAATTTATCATCAGACAAAAATTCATCGGCAATTTGCTCTGCAATACCTAAAAACCCACCAGGATTCCCTCTTAAATCCAAAGCGATTTCGGTGGCTCCCAAGGCTTCCAAAGCTTTAATTCCAGCTCTAAATTCTTTATAAGTAGACTCTGCAAAACGGTTCACTTTAATGTAGCCCAATTTATCGGTAAGCATATAAGCAGCATCCACACTACTAATAGGAATTTTTCCGCGCTTAACTGTAAACTTCAACAATTCGGGTTCGCCGCGTCTAAAAACAGTAAGATTAACTTTAGAATTTATGGGCCCTTTTAACTTTTTTACCAAATCGTGATCCTCTACATTTTTACCATAAAGCGTATCGCCATCGGCAAAAATAATACGGTCGCCCCCCTGAATACCAGCTTTAGCACTTGGCCCACCTTCAATAGCACGAATAACCGCAATAGAATCTTTATAAGTATAAAAACTAACACCAATCCCCACAAAATCGCCTTTCATTTCTTCAGCAACCCGCTCCATATCTTCTTTAGGAATGTAAACTGAATGCGGATCGAGATTTTCTAAAATACCATTTACCGTAACATCAACAATACTATCGGTATTAACATCATCTACATAATCGTATTCAATATAATCGATAAGTCTATTAAGCTTATCTTTTTTGCTATTTGTAGTGAATAGGCGGTCTGGCGAATCCCTAAAGCTTAACTTTCCTCCAATATAAATACCAGCTGCAATGGCAACACCAATAAACAACGGTAAATATTTTTTTTGAAAAGACATCATTAAGCTTTTAAATCTTCTATACGTTTAAGTTTTATGCCTGCTTTTTCCAGGAATTTCAATCCAGAATCATCCTTGTAAGCTTCATGATAAACCACTTTTACAATACCAGCTTGGTGAATTAATTTGCTACATTCCTTACAAGGCGACATGGTAATGTATAAGGTCGCGCCTTTACATGATTGCGTAGATGCGGCAACTTTTAAAATAGCATTGGCTTCAGCGTGTAACACATACCACTTAGTGTAGCCTTCATCATCTTCACAAAAATTTTCAAAACCAGAAGGTGTTCCATTATATCCGTCGGAAATAATCATTCTATCTTTCACAATTATTGCTCCTACTTGGCGGCGCTTGCAATAAGACAATTTTCCCCACTCTTTCGCAATTCGTAAATAAGCCTTATCGTACTTAAGTTGTTTATGTTCTGGCATTAATATTTTTTATAATTATGGCGTTACCCTCATTTAAAGTGCATAGGTAAAAAGAAACCATCGGTTATTCGGGTCAGGCTTTCCGTTACAATCTTTTGCAAAAAGGCAAAAGGATTTTCACTGCAATCCTTAACGCAAATCACGACACTTAAGCATAACACGTTCGATATAACGAAGATACACGCTTCGTATTTTAATTACAACGGCATACCGTTAAATTTTATGAATAATTTAGGATAAGTTCTATGCTAAAAAGTCGCTATTTAAAATCATAGGAATAACTAAACCAACTACCACTGCCGATATCACCATAACCCAGTCGCGTTTAGAAAATCTAAAAATGGTTTGCACAATGTAACCTAAAAATAAAACAAGAAAAACGATAATAATTTGCGCAATTTCAATGCCCAAAGCAAACTCTAACAATAGCACTAATTTACTATCTGAGTCGCCCAATAACATTCTAAACTCTCTTGCAAAACCCAATCCGTGAATTAAACCAAAAAATAAAGTAGATAAAAACAACACGCCCACTTTCTCCTTTTGCGCACCTTTTCCAGCGGTAAACACATTAAAAAGTGCCACAATTAAAATGGTAATTGGAATTAGAAATTCAACGATAGAAGCATTTACACTTACTACGCCATACGAGGCTAAAATTAAAGACAACGTATGTCCTAAAGTAAACATAGTTACTAGTAAAAGCACTCTTTTCCAGTCTCTAAAAAGATACGGAACCGCTAGAACAATTAGAAATAAAACATGGTCATAAGCGTTAATATCAAGTACGTGATTGATACCGTATTCTACGTGAAACCAGAAATTTTGCAGCATAATAATTACATTTTGGGAACCTCAAAGATACAATTAATTATATTTTTTATCTAACTGAAATAACATCTGCTCGGTTATGGCATCTAAGGAAAATTTATGCTTCCATTTCCAGTCTTGGCGGGCATAAGAATCGTTTATACTTTTTGGCCAACTGTTTGCAATGTCCTGTCTGTAGTCAGGCTGATAGGTAATTTCAAACTCTGGGAGGTGCTTTTTTATTGAGGCCGCAATTTCTTTAGGCGTAAAACTAATAGCTGCTAAATTATAAGAAGATCTAATTTTTATCGATTCAGGGTCGGCCATCATAATACCAACGGTAGCTTCAATAGCATCGTCCATAAACATCATAGGCAGTTTGGTATCTTCTTTTAAAAAACAGCTGTATTTTTTGTTTTTTAAGGCTTCATGATAAATTTCAACAGCATAATCGGTAGTTCCGCCTCCCGGCAAAGTTTTCCAACTAATAATGCCTGGGTAACGAATGCTTCTTACATCCACATTAAATTTATTAAAATAATATTCGCACCAACGCTCGCCCACTTGTTTGGTCATACCGTAAACCGTTGTAGGCTCCATTATGGTGTATTGTGGGGTATAATCTGTTGGAGTTGTTGGTCCAAAAACCGCAATACTAGACGGCCAAAATACTTTTTTAATAAAGTTAGCTTTAGCCAGATTTAAAACATTAAATAATGAGGTCATATTTAAGTCCCAGGCTTCCATCGGGTATTTCTCTCCTGTAGCGCTTAACATAGCAGCCATTAAATAAACGGTGTCTATTTTAAACTTTTCAACACAGGTTTTTACACTAGCGTAATCTTTGGCATCTACAATTTCAAAAAGACCAGAATTAACAATATCTAAATTGCTGTAACTAATGTCGCTAGCCACAACATTTTCATCGCCATATTGGCTTCTCAATCTAAAAGTTAATTCGGAACCAATTTGTCCGCAAGCACCAATAATTAATATTTTCGAGTTCATTAAGCACCATGTTTATGAAGAATTTTCAAAAATAATAAGATTCTGTTGAAAATAATCTATTTTATTCACGAAATATTCTCAATTTGATTTCTGTATAGACTATTGTAAAATCAACTATTCCTATATCTTTGCACCCTATGGTCTCAAAATGAAAGTCATGCGAATTAAAATCTTAATGCTTCTTGGTTTAATTATAGTGTTTTCTTCTTGTAAAAATGAAAAAGAAGAGCAAACTACCGAAAAAATTGAAGTAAACAACAGCCATGCTGTATCCCAGCAAGACATTGAAAAATTGGATTACATAGAATATGCTATCGACGACAAAGTAGCCAATCAAATTAAAGATTGGACTGAGTACCACCAGCTTCAAACCGTTATTAATTCAACAAAAAAAGGTGACTTAAGCTATTTTAACGATAATGAAAAAGCGATTAAAACAGCATTTAAAGAATTAAAAAGTAAAATTCCTTCGGCTGTAAAATCACCTTCCATTTCGGCACGAATTCTCGTTGTAGAAACCAAGCTTTATAAACTGGAAAGCTTAGCAAATTTAGCCACCACAAGCAAAGAGGAACTACTAGCAACCATTAAAGAACTGCTTGTCGCATTTTCTAATTTGAATTTGCAGATGAACAAAAAGGTAGAATTTGATTCTATTAATATTGAAAAGCCTTAAGTTTTTAGTTTATAAAGACTCTAAGAAGGTTCAAAAAAACTTAAAAATCTGCTAAAAGCAACATTTGCAACACCTTATATGCGCTCCTATTAGGATTTGTAAAAAAAATCCCTTATATTTAAGATTACTTAAAAATCAAACTACTATGGGGATAAAAAGTTTTATAGGTGCACGAAAGCAGTCGAATACAACAACCGCACCATCATTAACGGTTAGCGACTACATGAGCAGAAATTTAATTACATTTCAACCAGATCAAACTATCGAGAGTGTTATGCACTCATTAATTAAGAATAGGATTTCTGGTGGACCAGTAGTAAATAAAAAAAACGAGCTGGTTGGTATAATATCTGAAGGCGATTGCATTAAGCAAATTAGTGAAAGCCGCTATTACAACATGCCATTACAGGATCAAACGATTGAAAAACACATGATTTCGGATGTTGAAACTATAGACGGCAACATGAATATTTTTGATGCAGCCAAGAAGTTTTTAGATTCAAAACGCAGACGATTTCCAATTATAGAAAAAGGTAAATTGGTAGGACAAATTAGTCAGAAAGACATTTTAAAAGCCGCCATGACTATGAAGGGGCAAACCTGGAAATAAACGAATTCAATTCACACAATTAATAAAAAGCTTTTAGCATCCTCTCGGATCTAGAAGCTTTTTTTTATGATACAAAACTTAACTATCACGCTTTACAAGGGCGTAAAAATCATTTTCTAAAGGTAAGTAACCTTGATCGTACACAAAAAAATAAACTGTTTTCGCTTTGGTGGTATAAATGCTTGTAAAGTAATTAAAATCGAATCCGGCCTCTATTAATTTTGCTCTAGAAGTTTTTGTTTTTTTCTCTGGATTTAAACTTTCTAAAATTCTGTAATTTTTACGCAGTCGGTTATTGGTGTTTCTAATTAGGTTTTTACTGTCTTTATTAACACGATTGTTATACGCATTACGACAGCCATCGCTGCAGAATTTTTTATCAATTCTTCCAACAATTTTCTCACCACATTCTAAACACTTTTTGCTTTCCATAAGTAAGTTCATAAAGATTTCTTAGGTAAAACTCTAGAGCTAAAAGCTCTGAATCTCATCTTAAAATCTTCAAAAGATTAAAAATTTTAGATCAATTTAGTGAAGTCAATTTCACTGTGCATAAAACAGATAAGTCATTGCTTAATTTCACAAAACCCTTTTTTTAAATCTTTAAAATTTGGAAAAAGCAGTCCAACTAAGCAATGACAGATATCAAAATTTAAGAAATAGCATTATGCGCCGCTAGTTACGGTATAAATAATTTGAATTACAATACCTACTCCAAACCCCCATAGCGCTGCATGACAAGCAGATTTTGCTTTTGCTGGATGATCATTTTTATTCACAAAATAAATAATAGCACCTACTATAGGCATTAAAAATGACAAAATCCTAAGGATTGTGCTTAATTGGTCTTTTCCATTTTCTGACATAATTTAAAAATTTAATTGATTAGTATTAATATTTGATTTCCTATATATATTCCTATTATTGAAACTAATGACATGGTACCAACGCCACTTATTAAACCCGTTACAAACCTTCTTTTATTATTACTTTCAATGTTAAAATAGGCTTGAATGACGCCATCAATGTAAGTTGGTAAAATCATTATAAGGGTCCATAAAAGAGGAATTTTAATAACTTCAAAAATAAAAAGCGGCAAGACCAAATACCCTAAATTGATACCTGTACATCTGGCACATACAGGAAGTTGCTTTCCTTTCCAGAAGAAGGATCTTTCGGGTTTTTGATGGCAAAAGGTAACATGTAAATTGGCGCCTTTTATACTTATGTCTTTTATGCTTTTCATTAATTCACTATAAAACTTCTATTCATGCCTATCGTGAGAAATCCACAATAGGTTTGATGTATTATAACCCACATCTTCAGCTATTTTTAAATATTTAGTTTTTATGCTTTCAGGAATTTCTGTATCACGAGAAAGTATCCATAAATATTTCAAACTGCCGCCTGCAATAAGGGCGTATTTATAATCATCATCGATAGCTATCACATTATATCCCGAATAAAAAGGACCAAAAAAGGAAACTTTAAGCATCGCTACATCATCATCACCTACAAATTTTGCTTTACCTATGGCTTGCTTCCATTCCTTTTTAATGGTGTCATAACCTTGATTATTAACCTTAATAGTTCCGTTGTCGTTTAGCGAATATGTTGCTGTTGTATTATTCAAATCCTTTTCAAACTTAAAATCGAATCTGGCAATTTCATACCATTTCCCCAAATACATCTCTTTATCAAAAGGTTTGACTGCGACAGCCTTTTCAGGGATGGTTCGGCATGAAAAGAAACTAAACAACATCGCTAAAACCAATAATAAGGAACTTAAATTACTGTTTTTCATTTAATTATTTTACCGATTCCACATATTTTTTAAAATTTTCTAAAATGGCTTGCCAACCTGCTCTTTGTTGTTCTTCCGAATGCGAGTCTTCAGCCTCAAAAGTTTCACTTATGGTCGTGTACTCGTCATCTTCAAAAAATTCAATTTCAGCACGACGACCATCGTCCATTTTTAAACTAATGCATTCATGTTTCATAACATCTAGATAGGTGCCCGAATAATCGAAGCCCATGCTTCCGTCTTTGGCCTCCATACGCCAAGAGAATTTACCTTTGTTTTTTAAGTCGTTTTCTGCTTTCGGACAATGCCAATCATCTGAAGCAAAATTCCATTTAGTAATGTGTTCTGGTTTGGTCCAACAATCCCAAACGGTAACGATGTCTGCGTTAATAGTTGTTTCTACAGTAATCATTTTATGTTTTTTTTAATTCAGATACTTATCCATAGCTAATATAGTACAAAACAAGATATAAAATATCCGTTTACAAACGACTACAAATATTTACAAGCGATTTTAAATAAGTAATAACCGAATAAAAATTGGAACTGGTTACATCTTTGCCCTGTCGAAACATAGGAACTCGATAGTATTAACTGTTTAACATAAAAATTTAAAATGATGAGCACACTAAAAAACAAAGTACAGTTGATTGGAAACTTAGGAAACGATCCGGAAATTATCAATCTTGAATCCGGAAAAAGAGTCGCAAAATTTAATTTGGCCACCAACGAAAGCTACACCAATGCAAAAGGTGAAAAAATTACAGATACACAATGGCATAATATTGTGGCTTGGGGTAAAACTGCCGGAATTATTGAAAAATATCTTACTAAAGGCAATGAAGTTGCTGTTGAAGGCAAACTAACTTCGCACAGTTACGAAGATAAACAAGGCATTAAAAGATACGTAACCGAAGTAGTTTGCAAAGAATTATTGATGCTTGGAAAATAGCATTTTAGACTTTTATAAAAAACAAAAAGACTGTTTAAAATGGTAAAAATCCGTTAGCCTTATAACTAATGATTATGAAAACCTGAATCAGGTTGACGTAAACTTCCTTTTAAACAGTCTTCTTTTATTATAACTTTTAAACCAAATCGCTAAAAAACACGAGGCTATCCTTAACATGTTCTTCCCAATACACCCATTCGTGTTTTCCTGAAAATTCTTCGTAGCTATGTGGAATATTTTCAGTTTCCAACTGTTTATGTAGTTTTCGGTTGTGTTCAATTAATTCATCGTCTTTTCCGCAGTCAAAACGCAAAGGTGGCAATTGGTTTTTATTTAGTTTCATGAGTTCGAAAACCGATTCATCAGCCGTATTTTCTTGCTTATAATGATTCAAATTTTCCTCAACAAATAATGCCATCTGCGGTACATCGGTAATTGAGCTGTGTCCAGAAATCCCATCAAAAGTTTGATGATATTTAGCACCTAGACGTAAAGCTCCATAACCTCCCATGGATAAACCAGCTATAAATATTTTAGAAGCATTAGTAACTACATCTATATTTTCTTTAACGGCTTCAATAACATCTTCGGCAATCCATTTTTCGAAATCTAAGCTGTTATGTGGTAAATACGCCGAACCATCGCCCCACAACCCGTCGGAAGGCATCGCAATAATCATGGGCTTAATAGTTTTGGCTTGCATCATTTTTTGGGCGGTTCGATGCACCCCTGCCTTTTGAGACCAAATCCACGCACTGCCATAAACACCATGCAACAAAATTAACAAAGGCGTATTGGCCGTTAATTCCACATCGGGAACAAACAGACAAATATCGCCGCGTCCTTTTAAGTTTGGCGTTTTAACGGTAATAAATCTTAAATGATCCGATTCAAATTTAGGATCGGATATTTCGGTGGTTCTAAATTTTGATGCCATATTTTGTTAATAATCCTAGATAACAAGTTAATTTTAGCTCTTAAACTCGTGTTCTCAATAAAACCCCGATGCAAAATCAGGATCACTCGAACTGATATTTAATTAATATAATGTGTCGCAATTATATCACTATTAGTTTATGCAAACACAATCACCCCTTTAGCATTCTTACCAGAAAGCATATCATCAAAGGCTTGTTGTAAATTATCAAGGGTGTAGGTATTGGTAATCATTTCATCTAAAAGCAAATCGCCTTTATCGAACAACGCTTCCAATTTCGGGAAGTCAATTTCTGGTCTGGCAGCGCCATACAACGGGTTGATGTATTTTTTATCCCATTCAAATAAGCGCATATCTACAGTAATTTCTTCTTCAATTCCACTAACCTGAACCGCCGTTCCTGCGTTTCTAATCATGGCTAAAGGTGCAACGCCCAATGCTGGAACCGCAGTGCATTCAAAAGCAAAATCGGCACCTCTGCCCTGAGTCATGGTTTTTACAATTTCAGCAGCTTGGTTTAAACCTTTATCATTTTTATCGGCTAAAATCACATCGGTCGCTCCAAATTGTTTGGCCATTTCCAAACGTGTTTCATTAATATCAATGGCTATAATTTTAGCAGCTCCAGAAATTCGTGCCGCTTGAATCACATTTAATCCAACACCGCCCGTTCCTAAAACTACGACTGAACTACCTAAGGATACTTTTGCCGTATTAAATACAGAGCCACAACCCGTCATAACCCCACAACAAATGATAGAAGCCGACTCGAAAGACAGTTTCTTGCTTTCTTTTTTCACTAAAGCAGAGGCTCTAACTAAGGCATATTCTGAAAGCGTCCCAATATTAAAAGAACGTTCAATTGGGGTTCCGTTCCACGTGGTACCTTCAATTGCTACATGACCACCAGGAAGTTTTCCAGCATGATTAGCTATAACCGGTGAATTTTTTTCGCAAATATGCTGATTCCCTTCCTGACATTGAAAACACTCAAAACAAGGCGTTGCCCAATTCAGAATCACTTCATCTCCTGCTTTGAATTTCTCAACATCCTCTCCAACAGCTTCAACAATTCCAGAACCTTCATGCCCCAAAACAATGGGCATGCCCCAGGTTAAGGAATCGTGATCGGTATGGCAAAGCCCTGAAGCTTTCATTTTAATTAAAACCTCATCTTTTTTGGGTTGATTAACCTTAATGGTTTCAATGGTAAATTTACCGTCTCCTACAGATATTGCGGCTTTACATTCTATTGCGTTCATGTTATTTTTTATATTTTATTTGGTTTTGTGTTTTGATTGAAATTTATCCAACTAGTCTTCTCGATACCTTCCCGATGAATCCCTTTAATTATCGGAACGGGATTACTCGAACTGACATGTAGTAATTCAGTAGTAATCAAAAAACAAAACAGCTATTTCTTAAATTTTAAGCGATACTAATTGATTTTAATTCTGAATTTGGATCTGCCAATTTCAACTTATCAATAAGCGCTTTGCTTTTAATATATTTTGTGCCAAACACATACGATTTGGCGTTATTTATGGAATCGACAGCTAATAAACGATCGCCTTTAAAATACCAAATTGAAAATTTTTTATCATCTTCAACACGCACAACCGTTTCATCATGACCTTTAGACAAGCCTACAATTTGCAGTTTCACATCGTACTGATCGGACCAAAACCAAGGTAAAGCATCGTAAACAGCCGTTTTTCCACAGATATTTTTAGCAGCTACTTTTGCTTGATCTACCGCATTTTGAACAGATTCTAGTCTTATAAAAGTATCGTAAAAAGTATTGTAATGGCAGTTACAATCGCCGATGGCGTAGATATCCTTATCGGAAGTTTGTGCCGTGGTTTCTACACGAATGCCGTTTTCAATGGTTAAGCCAATTTTTTCAGCCAGTTCACTATTGACTTTAATGCCCACACCCACAATGATTAAATCGGCTTCATAAGATGATCCATCACTACAAATAACCATGTTTTTATCGCCTACTTTTGAAACTTCAGTTACTTCCTTTTCAGCATAAATTTTCACGCCGTTAGTATCGTGTAAATCATAAAAAAAGTTTGATAAATATGGTGTTGTTACACGTGCTAGAATGCGTTCTTCACGTTCTAAAACAGTAACATCGGCACCTAATTTTTTCAAAGAAGCAGCAGTTTCAAGACCGATGTAACCACCACCTATAACGACTACTTTTTTGGCGGTACTCGTATTTAAAGCTTCACGAATCCCGTTAACATCAGCAATATTTCTTAAAGTGAAAACATTTTTAGCGTCTTTTAATCCTTTAATCGGTGGTACAAACGCACGTGCTCCTGTTGCTAAAACTAGTTTATCATACTTTTGAACTTCTCCGCCTTCAAGAGTTAGAGTACGATCTTCTCGATTAATATTGATGATGGATTTACCTAATTTTAATGAAATATTCTCTTTTAGATAGCTGTCTTCAGGTTTCAATAAATTATTCTGAATACTATCTTCAAGTTCCAAATATTTTTTTGAAAGCGGCGGTCTGTGATAGGGCAAAGTTTCATCTTTATCAAATAAAATGATGTTGCCTTCCCAGCCTTCTTGGCGCAGTGCAAAAGCGAAATTTACCCCAGCATGACTAGCACCAATTACAACACATGTTTTAGTTTCAGACATTTTAATTTTTTAAAAAATTAGAATTATTTCGCTACAGTTAGCTCAACACCATCAATAGCATCGGAAATTTCAATTTGGCAGCATAAACGGCTAAATTCATTAGCGTCGTCTGCTAGTTCTAGCATATCGACTTCAATTTCGCTAGCTTCGCCAACTTTAGCAATATCGTTTTCAGAAACAAAAACATGACAGGTTGCACAAGAGCAAACACCTCCGCAATCGCCATCGATGCCTTTTACGCTATTGTTTACAGCCAATTGCATGACATTTCCAGAATCGCCTTCTAAAGTTATTTTTTCGTTATCGCTTGTTATAAAAGTTATTTTGGCCATAATTATATGTTTTTAATATTTGGTGTTTTTTGTTGTGATTTTTTAAAATTCATGACATCTGTTCTCGATACAATCCCAATGAAAAATCAGGATCACTCGAACTGTTGATTAGGATGATTTTGAGACCTTTCAGGTTTTAAAAACACTACGCTTCAGAAGTTGAAAACCCTTATACTCTAACTCTTTAACCCTCCTAATTTCGATGAAATCGAAATTTTCCTCCCTTCAAAACGAAGGGAGGAGCAAGTTTTATTTATTAAATTTTACGTTTAGAGAATGAAAGCCAACTTTACGTTTAAACTCGCCTAAATCTTCAATGTTTTCTTTACTGTCTATAATCTCAAAAGTGGTTACTTTATGTGATAAAATAGACAATAAGGTTCTTAAAATCTGTCTTGCATGCGTGGCGCCTAAACAGTTATGATGACTAAAACCAAAGCCTACATGCGGATTTATTTTTCTATCGAAATCAACTTCATCAGGATTTTCAAAAACGGAAGCATCTCTATTGGCAGATGCCCAACATAACGATGCTCTTGAGTCTGCTTTTATAGCGTGTTCGCAAACCTCAGTATCCTGTGTAACTACGCGTCCCATGTGGGTTAGCGGTGAAAAGTATCGAATTAATTCTTCAACAGCTTTATTAATTTTATCAGGATTATTTTTGATGTCTTCCAACGATTTTGGATGCTCGGCAAAATAAGCAATCGTGTTGGTAACGGCGTTAATAACGGTATCTCTTCCGCCGGCAAAAGTTAAAATCATAATGCCCTTAATTTCCTCATGCGTTAATTTCTTGCCAAGAACTTCAGCTTCTAGCAACATCGAATACAAATCCTTTCCAGGATTTTTTGAAGCTTCATTAATTTTAGCATCTAAATAATCGTAAAGCACATTTGCCTTTGAGGCATCTAAACTTTCACCTTCACTTCTAAAAACATGTGTGCCCCATGAAATAAAGGTTTCCGATTCTGAATACGGTGTATTCAATAATATAGTAAGTGCTCTAGATTGTAGTTTTAAAGCAAATTCGGTAACAACATCTAAGCTTTCTTTTTCTAAAACCTCATCAACCAAATCGGATATTTGTTTATGTAAAACCTCTTGATAGGCTTCATCATTTGGTCTTTTAAACCAGCCTTCTAATAAATTTCTAAAGTCTTTATGCAATGGCGGATCTACCTCAAAAGGAATTTGCCTAATGTCTCGAATTTTCACTTCCGAAGGCACTACAATTCGTCCAGGAACTGCTCCCGACTGAAATGTTTGCCAATTATGAGCCGATTTTCGAACATCTTTATGACGTAATAAAATAGTAACCGGATCGTCTTGATCGTTCATTTCGCCATACCCTTTTTCTTCTCTAGCCTTCTTAAAAGGATCTGAAAATTTACACTTCTCCATAGTCTAACATTTTGATTGATGCAAAATTGTGATTATTCTTTTGTTGATGGCTGACTGATATTGTCAATTATTTGAACTATATTTCCATGATTTAATTAAACATGAAATAAAAAGAACATATTGGCTTATGAAAGCAGTTATTGAACAGGTTTTTTATCCGTATGAACAATCTTTTATAGCGACAGAATACAAACTTGATTATTTTGATTCGCCTTGGCATTTTCATGAAGAATACGAACTAACCTATATAAAATCGGGCTATGGAACACGATTTGTTGGAACTAGCACCGAACTTTTTAAAGCTGGAGATTTGGTATTAATTGGAACAAACGTGCCACATTATTGGCGCTGCGACAACGATTTTTACGATAAAAAAGATTTATCAGCTGAAAGTCAAGTGGTGCAATTTAAAGCCGATTTGTTTTTTAAAAATGAATTAGCTGAAATGAAAAACATTCATAGCCTACTTAAAAAATCGGCTAGCGGAGTTCATTTTTTAAATGGAGACAAGTATGAAGCGCAAATTAAATCACTTAATACCCTAACAGGCATTGAACGATTACTTGCCTTTTATAAACTTTTGGAAGCTTTAAGCTTAGATTCTTGTCAGCGTTTATTATCAACAACCCAAGAATCTCAATTTTATCAGGCGAAAGACAGTGTGACGTTTCAGAAGATATTAAACTATATTTTTGATAATCTTCAGCATGACATTTCACTAAGCACCATTGCCGAAAAAGTACATATGAGTAATTCGTCTTTTTGCAAATACTTCAAAAAAAGAACTAAAAAAACATTTACAGAATACGTTAATAAACTTCGTGTCGCTCATGCCTCGAAACTTTTATCTGAATCGGACTTAACCATTTCGCAAGTGTGCTTTGAGTCTGGATTTAATAGCGTAAGCTACTTTAACAGGCAATTTAAAAAGTATAAAAAAATAGGCCCGAAAGATTATGCGAAATTGCATTATCAAAAAAGTGATGCTGCTGAATTATAAATCATAATAACTAGAATCCTAAAAGACTTCAAAAAAAATAATTTAGCCATTTTAACACCAGAAACATATTTGAAAGGAAGAACTAGTGACTAATTCCTTAAAAAATAGTGTTCTCACGGCATATTTCCAGCGTATGATTTCGCTTTTATAAATTATCCAAATTATAATAACCGCCTTTGTTTTCGGTACGTTCTAATGATTGCCAAATAATCAAGTAAGCTACATTTATCATGTTTCGTAATTCGCAAAGTGTGGTTGAAATTCTTGATTCTTTATACAAATCTTCAACTTCACTTGAAATAACATCTAAATGTTTTAAAGCACTTTCTAAACGTTTGTTGCTTCTAACAATCCCAACATAATCACGCATAATGGCTTGCACTTGTTTTAAATTGTGCTGTACTAAAACGTGTTCTTTTGGGATTACCGTACCGTCGTCATTCCAGTCTGGAATATTAACATCGATAACCGTGTTTTCGCTTTGCGCTAAATGTTTGTAAATATTGTGTGCATAAACCAAAGCTTCAAGCAAAGAATTGGATGCTAAACGATTTGCACCATGTAACCCTGTTCTAGTACATTCGCCACAGGCGTATAAATTATCGATGGTTGTTGCTCCAATCATATCTACATCTACACCGCCACATAAGTAATGGCAAGCAGGCACTACAGGAATCCAATCGGTTTTAACATCAATATGATGCTCTAAGCACTTTTCGTAAATATTTGGAAAATGTGCCATAAAACCCTCCATGTCTAAATGCGTACAATCTAAATACACATGGGTATCTCCCGATTTTTTCAACTCGTTATCTATACTTTGCGAAACAATATCGCGAGAAGCCAGTTCGGCACGTTCGTCATAATCGGGCATAAATCTATACCCCTTTTTATTTCGTAATATCGCTCCGAAACCTCTAACGGCTTCAGAAATTAAAAAAGACGATTCGCCTTTGGCATCGTAAAGCGCAGTAGGATGAAATTGAATAAATTCCATATCCTTAATCTTGGCTTTTGCACGGTGCGCCATCGCAACACCATCGCCTGTTGCAATAATAGGATTTGTGGTATGCCCGTAAACTCGACCAATGCCCCCAGATGCTAGTAGTGTACTGTTTGCTTTTATGGTGAAAATCTCACCAGATTTCTGATCTAAAACATAGGCGCCGTAGCAACATAAATCATTAGAATCTTTATTTTCAATATGGTGATTGGTAATTAAATCAATCGCAAAATAGTGTGGATAAATCGAGATGTTTTCCAATTGATGCGCGCGTGTTAATAAAGCACGTTCAATTTCAAAACCAGTTATGTCTTTATGGTGTACAATTCGGTACTCTGAATGACCTCCTTCTTTTCCTAAATCGAATTTTCCAGCATCGTTAGCATCAAAATTAGCCCCCCAAAGTAATAATTCTTCAAAACGGTCGGGACCTTCTTTAATGACCATTTTCACAACCTCTTTATTACAAAGCCCATCGCCTGCAATTAAAGTATCTTGTATGTGTTTTTTAAAAGAATCTTCTTCTTTATTCAAAACAATGGCAACGCCACCTTGAGCATATTTGGTATTCGACTCGTCTTCGTTTGCTTTGGTAACAATAACTATGGTTCTTTCTGGGAACTTTTCGGCCATTTTTACGGCAAAAGTTAAACCCGCAACACCCGAACCAATGACTAAATAATCTGCTTTCATCATATTTATTTAGATAGCTCTAACATGCGTTCAATAGGAAGTAATGCACGTTCTCTTATCGCTTCATCAACTTCAATTTGTGGAGATTCGTTAAGTAAACAATCGTATAATTTTTGAAGCGTATTCATTTTCATAAAATGACATTCGCTACACGCACAAGTATTATCTTCTTTCGCAGGTGCCGGAACCAATTCGGTATTTGGCATTTCTTGCTGCATTTTATGTAAAATCCCAGCTTCGGTAGCCACGATAAATTTATCGTTTGGATGTTCTTTTACATAATTTATCATCCCAGAAGTAGACCCAATATACGTAGCCGTATTTAAAATATGTGTTTCCGATTCTGGATGTGCTATAATTTTATAATCTGGATATTTTTTGTGTAATTCAATCAACTTATCCATAGAAAAAGCTTCATGAACAATGCAACTTCCGTCCCAAAGTAGCATATCTCTTCCTGTTTGATTGATGATGTATTGCCCTAAATTACGATCTGGAGCAAAAATAATAGGCTTATCTTTAGGAATAGATTCTACAATTTTTAAAGCGTTAGATGATGTACAAACAATATCTGTTAAAGCTTTAATTTCAGCAGAACAATTCACATAAGTAATCACAATATGATCGGGATGTGCTTTGGTGAATTTTTCAAATTCGTCTGGCGGACAAGAATCTGCCAATGAACAACCAGCATTTACATCTGGCAAAACCACTGTTTTGGTCGGATTTAAAATTTTTGCTGTTTCGGCCATAAAGTGCACCCCAGCAAATACGATAATATCGGCATCGGTTTCGGCTGCCTTTTGCGACAACCCTAAACTATCGCCTACATAATCGGCAATATCTTGTATTTCTGGCACTTGATAATAATGTGCCAAAATAACGGCATTCTTCTCCTTTTTAAGGCGTTGTATTTCTTTTACTAAATCCATTTTAATCTGTCGGAATAATTAGAATATCATAATTGGGCGTAAACTCCCAACTATAAAGATACAAATATCCTAATTATTAATTTTAATAAATGGGATTCTATTAAAAAAATACCATGAATTAAAGACCTACAAACAATTTATAAATTCTTTTAAGCTTTATGAAGTTATTTAGTTTAAAAACTAGCAAAATACCAAAGCCTCGGTTAAGAGGCTTTGCTAATTTCAGCTTTTCCAGCTAAATTTTGAATATCTAATTGAATTTGATTTAAAACCGCTTCACTTTTTTCTAATTCGGCAAGCACGGCTAATTTTATATCCTCGAAACTATTTTTAACACCTTTAAACAAGCCTTGATAGTAAGCTATACCTGCTTTCATATTGGTTGTAAATGTGTTTAAATACTTTTCTTCTTTTTTGTTCATAGACGTTTTCGCGTCTTCCATTTTATTTTTCAAGTAGTCTATATATATATGAAGCTCCTTAATAAATAAGTTAGGGCGATCGGTTCTAGAAATCACATTAGCTCTTCCGTAAATATGATCTGTCATATTTGCCAGACTCATCACTTTAGAATAATAAGCCATATTTGGACCCGGACAAATAGAAACTCCGTCGCCTTCTGTTTTGGTGTCTAAACCATAGGCCAATAATGCTGATGTCCCTAAACCAACACAGGTACAGGATTTCTCTATAATTTTATTATACGCTTTTTTATGCTGTTCTGGAGCTAATTCTTGCGCTTCTAATTCTTTAATTTTTAAATGTTGATATTCTCTTGAAGCGGTACAAATACCAGATTCTTTAAACTCTTTATTTAAAGCTACAAACTTTTTAGGACATGCACTTCCTGGTCTGTTTTTATCAATATTTTTCTGTTTTTCAAGATCTTTAGTATTGTCTTTTAAATTATTAAAAGGAATACCTAAAGGCGAAATATCACTTAAATACAAGTCATTTTCTTGGGCTTTTACCAATTTATCCAAGGTCGCTTTATCTACGGTAGTCGCTTCAGGAACCAATAAAAACGGACTCCCCCAACCTACAGAATCTAAATTGTATTCTTCCATTAAAAAGTTATGCTCTTCTTCGGTACCAACACCACCTTGCGCTGTAATTTCAAAAGTTAAATCTTGAGCAGGAACGACTTTGCCTTGATTAGTTAATTCTTGATGAAGCACCGTTTGAATAGAGGCTTGTAATTCATCACGATTAGCTTTAAACTCAGCTAAAACAGGCCCTAGTAAGTAGCCGTCGGTTGCAAAAGCATGGCCCCCACAATTTAAACCAGATTCAATTCTATATTCTGAAACCCACAGCCCTTTTTTAGCTAAAAATTTCCCTTGAATAAGTGCCGATCTGTAATCGCTTACTTTTAAAATAATACGTTTTTTAAATGTGCCATTTTCATCAGGAAAAAAATCATCAAACTGCCCCATGTAACTGTAAAGTCTCGGATTCATTCCTGCAGAAAGCACCACCGAAGAATTTAATTTACTATTAGCAAAACCACGTAAAGCCGCATGAGCATCGTTATATTCTACCGATAATTTCTCTTTGTCTTTATAGTTGTCTTTATCAACCTTGGTCATAATGTTCACATCTATGGAACCCATAACGAGGTTTTTTGAAGCCCAATTTTTAATTTCTGTAAAATTAAATTCCTTAGCCGTTAGTTTTTTAAACTCGGCTTTAAGATTTGAATTATCCGGCAACATATTGATGTAAGCCAACAAATCATCACTTTTTTTAGACGTTAAATTCTTTAAAGACTCAAATTTTTTATCGGCTAAATCGCTGATTAAATTTAAGTAAGAAGTGATTCTTTTTGCTCTAAAATCGTCTATTTTATCGGTAATCTCTTGGTAAGGAACTTCAAATTTTTCAGAGTACATTTTTCTTAATTTCTCTAATAAAATATCATCTACCAAAGAAATTACAGAATCCATGCCATATTGCGCCACTTTCAACGGAGTATCAATGGTAAAACCAATACCCATAACTGGAATGTGAAACGAATGTGTCTTTTTCATAATTTATATATTGATTTGCAAAGATAGAGTGAGATCGAGGCGCAAAACATGACAATTATCATACTTTGACGAAAGAATTTTCAACAAAAAAATTCTTTCATACGTTTTTTAAGTCAAAATTGTATTGTAAAAATTGAAGGCTAGCCCTTGTTTTATTTGATTATTCGCAAAGACTAATCGTTAAACTAAAAAAATTGACAAAACTTTTAAAAGACTGTGTGTTTAGTATAAGCTTTAGTACTTTTATGCAAATCTTCAATAGAATAAAAAACATGTCAATAGAACCAAAATTAACACGATTTAATCAAAGTGTTTTGTCAAAATATCAGATATACAATAGTATATTTATGACCCTACCGTTTGATGCCGTAACAAAAACAGGAGTTCTACTTCCGCTTTTTCATGAAACCTGTAAAAAAGGCTTTGAAAAGGGAGACGACCCAACAACCATTGTAGATACATTTTTTGAAAAATACCAAGGACGCAGAAATAAAAAGAGTCAGATTGACCTCCTTTTTAGATTCATTCAATACATTGAAAGACAAGTTGTTTTGTTTGATGCGATTGAAGACGCTGCTTTTCCTATTGTGAATAATATGGAAGGCGTTGGTACCTTGCGTAATTTAAAAGACACTTCTCAATCTCAGGACAAATTAGATGAGTTAAAAGCTTATCTAGATGAATTTAAGGTGCGTATTGTATTAACAGCACACCCTACACAATTTTATCCTGGTTCTGTTTTAGGAATTATTACAGATCTTACAAAGGCTATCGAACAAAACAATTTATCTGAAATAAATAATTTGTTTGGTCAGTTAGGAAAAACACCGTTTTTTAAACATAAAAAACCAACACCTTATGATGAGGCTAAAAGCCTAATTTGGTATTTAGAAAATGTATTTTATCAATCATTCGGATCGATATACAACTACATTCAAACCAATATTTATGCCGACGGCAAGAAGCATAACGAAATTATTAACATAGGATTCTGGCCAGGTGGCGACCGTGATGGAAACCCATTTGTAAAACCAGACACCACTTTAAAAGTAGCTAAAAAACTTAAAAAAGCAATTCTTAAGAAATACTATGAAGACCTTAAGAACCTAAGAAGAAAACTAACTTTTAAAGGCGTTGAAGATCGTATTGTTAGATTAGAGACTATTCTATACGATTATAGCATCAATTTAAAATCTAAAAAAGCCATTTCGGTAAAGGAGTTAACTAACGAGCTGTTAAGTATTAGAAAAATTGTTGTAGAGCAACACCAATCGTTATACGAAAACGAAATAAACAATCTTATAAATAGGATTCACCTTTTTGGATACCGTTTTGCAACTTTAGATATTAGACAAGATAGTAGAATTCACCATTCGGTTTTTACCGATGTGGTTAATCACTTAATTGCAAACGACAGTCCTAGTATCCCTAAAAATTATCACGATTTATCTGAAGCCGAACAAATTGAAATTTTATCGAAAGTAGACGATGAAATTACCGATTTGGATGTTTTTCAAGATGAAATGACTTATAATACCTTAAAAACCATTCAGGTTATTAAGCAAATTCAAAAAAGTAATGGCGAGCGCGGTGCAAACCGATACATTATAAGCAACAACCAAACGGCATTAAACATGATGCAGTTATTTGCTATGCTTAAAATGAATGGCTTTAAAGACAACTTAACCGTTGATCTTGCACCACTTTTTGAAACTATTCCAGATTTAGAAAATGCTCCTGGAGTTATGGAACAATTGTACACAAATCCAGAGTACATGGCGCATTTAAAATCTAGAGGCAACAAACAAACCATTATGTTAGGTTTCTCTGACGGCACAAAAGATGGTGGTTATTTAATGGCCAACTGGGGTATTTACAAAGCCAAAGAATTACTAACCGAAATGTCTAGAAAATACGGTATTACCGCCATTTTCTTTGACGGACGTGGTGGACCTCCAGCTCGTGGTGGTGGAAAAACTCATAATTTCTACTCTTCTTTAGGTCCAACTATCGAAGACAAAGAAGTGCAGCTAACCATTCAAGGGCAAACTATTAGTTCTAACTTCGGAACCTTAAATTCGTCGCAATTCAACTTAGAACAATTAATAAGTTCTGGAATTAAAAATAGAATTGATGGTGACAAAAACCGCTTATCTGATGAAGATAGAACTGTAATGACCGATTTAGCTGAAACCAGCTACCAAGTTTATAAAGACTTTAAAAGTCACGACATGTTTATTCCATATTTAGAGCGCATGAGTACCTTAAAGTACTACGCAAAAACTAATATTGGTAGTAGACCATCAAAACGTGGAAGTTCAGACAAATTAGTGTTTTCAGATTTAAGAGCCATTCCTTTTGTTGGATCTTGGAGCCAGTTAAAACAAAATGTTCCTGGATTTTACGGTGTTGGAACAGCCTTAAAACAATATGAAGACCGCGGTGAGTTTGATAAAGTAGAACAGCTTTACAAAAACAACAAATTCTTTAAAACACTGCTTGAAAACAGTATGATGTCTTTAACCAAATCGTTTTTCGATTTAACCAAATACATGTCTAAAGACGAAGAATTTGGTGGTTTCTGGAATATTATTCACGAAGAATACGAAACTACTAAAAGGTTGCTTTTAAAACTTACAGGTTACGACATGTTAATGGAAAACGAACCTACTGGGAAAGCATCAATAGAAGTTAGAGAATCTATTGTATTACCGTTATTAACCATTCAGCAATATGCGCTTAAAAAGATTCAAGAGCTTGAAAAAGCTGGCGTTGCTGCTGATGATCCAGAGAAATTAATCTTTGAAAAAATTGTAACACGCTCTCTATTTGGTAACATTAATGCTAGTAGGAATTCAGCGTAATATATAAAGGATGCTTTAAGCTTCTAAAACACAATTTAATAATCTAAAAAGCCTTCATAATACATGGAGGCTTTTTGTTGTTTTAGGGTGTAGCGAAATCGAAAATCTAAAACTAGAATACAAGAACACTTCTCTACTCAACTCCAATCAAAGACCCTTAATTTTAAATATTTAGATACACCTTACTATATAAATACACTATAAATACAATGAAATTTAGCTCTTGTAAATAAACCTTTGTAAACAGGCGCAAAAGCGATAGTAGTGGATAGCTTTTGGCGAGGCGTGCATCGAGCCAAAACTAGTAACGGATAGCGCGGTGGCTTGCCATTTGCCAAAAGAGTTTAAACCAAACTTAGTATACTTAAGTTTAATTGAGACCTTTACATTTATAATCTAAACGACACTTTACCACTAGGCTCGAAGACCATTATCTTTTGAAATTAGAATGTAATTTACATATTTCAGCATCAGTACTTGTAAGTAACTACCAATTGTCCAATTAAAAATAAAAAGCTTCATTTTAAAACAAAAAAAAGGATGTTTTACATAAAGTAAAACATCCTTTTTAACTAAACTTATATACTATATTTAATGATTAGTGCTCATTAAGTCTGAAATCTGGATAAGCATCCATACCGTGCTCGTGCGCATCTAATCCTTCTAATTCTTCTCTTTCAGAAACTCTAATTCCAACTGTTTTCTTAAGTGTGAAGATGATTAAGAATGACGTTACAAGACAGAATCCTGCGTAACATGCCACACCAATTAATTGTGCTACAAAAGTATGCTCTGGGTTAGATGAGAATATACCAACAGCTAAAGTACCCCAGATACCACAAATTAAGTGTACTGCAATCGCTCCAACAGGATCGTCTAATTTAATAGCATCAACAAAACTTACAGCAAATACGATAAGTACTCCAGCTATAGCTCCAATAATAATTGCGCTTTCTGGGCTCATTACATCTGCACCAGCAGTAATACCTACTAAACCACCTAAAATACCATTTAAAAACATAGTTAAATCTAAGTTTTTATATTTTAAGAACGATACCAAAGCAGCAACTACACCACCTGCAGCAGCAGCTAAACAAGTTGTTACTAAGGTTAAAGATGTTAATTCTGGATCGGCAGAAAGTACAGAACCACCGTTAAATCCGAACCATCCTAACCAAAGAATTAATACACCAGCAGTCGCTAAAGGAATACTGTGTCCTGGAATAGCTTGTGGTTTTCCGTTTTGGAATTTTCCAATTCTAGAACCTAATAAGTAAACTGCTACTAATGCAGCCCATCCACCTACAGAGTGTACTAAAGTAGAACCTGCGAAATCATAGAATCCTAATTGATCTAAGAATCCACCACCCCATTTCCATGATCCAGCGATTGGGTAAACTAAACCTACATAAATGATTGTAAAAATCATAAATGGTCCAATTTTCATACGCTCGGCAACAGCTCCAGAAACAATCGTTGCAGCAGTTGCAGCAAACATGCCTTGGAATAAGAAATCTGTCCACCATGTGTAACCACCATCAGCATATTCAGCTGTCATACCATTTTCTGGTGGTGCAATTCCGAATCCAGCAAAATCTAAAATCCCTGCTGAACCTTCTTCAAAACCTGGGTACATTAAGTTAAATCCAACAATATAATACAACAACAAACCAATGGTTATAATAAATATGTTTTTAAATAATATGTTTATTGTATTTTTTTGTCTTGTTAATCCTATTTCTAAAAACGCGAATCCAGTATGCATAAAAAAGACTAGCGCTGTACAGATCATCATCCATACATTGTTTATTGTTAATAATTCCATAAATTTTATTATTAGTTGATTATTTGGTTGAATATTATTTTAAAGTATCGCCTCCTTTTTCTCCTGTACGGATTCTGTAAACCTCGTTTACATCGGAAACAAAAATCTTACCGTCGCCTACTTCGCCTGTTGCAGCCGATTTAAGTATGGCATTGATAGTGATTTCTTCAAAATCGTCATTCACAACAATAGCAATATGTCTGCGTTGAATATCACTTGTGCTATAAGAAACACCTCTGTATACATGACCTTCTTTTTCATTACCTAGACCTGTAACATCCCAATAAGAGAAGAAGTTTACACCTACTTCATGAAGAGCTTCTTTTACCACACGGTATTTTGATTTTCTAATAATTGCTTCAATTTTTTTCATAATATCTCTTAGTTTTTTTATGGTTAGAAAGAATAGATAGCAGCGATTGTGAAAGCAGCTAAGCTTTTAGAGTTTGGTATAGGAGTTCCATTAACATCATAACTAAAATCGTTATCGATGTACATATCTTCATTCCAAGAATCTAATCTAATTTCTGGCTTGATAATTAAGTTTTCAATCGTGTAACTACCAGTTAATGTAGTAGCAAATACAGTACTATCATCACCCACATCTTGGTATGTACCATAGTACTCCCCTCTTAATCCGATAGAAAAAGCATCAGAAGCAGCAAACTGAGGATATAAGGCAGCACCATAGAAACCAGATCCATCATTATCATTATAAGCAGCATTAATTCCTAAGTAAAACGCATCAGACAAATCGAATCCACCTGTATAATCGATTTCAAATCCTAATCCTCCGTGATTACCACTATCGTAGTAAAGGTTTAAAAATTGTCCTTTATAACCTAACTGTGCTCCAAGCGCATACTCACCAGTTAAAGATGTATCGTTAGTATCCCAAGGATTTGTAACTGCTAACATTAAGCTAAAGTCATCAGACAAAGCGAAATCAGCTTTTAAACCCATATGAGAGAAAGGTCCGCTAGAAAATAAATAAGACGTACTGTAGTTGAAGTTCGCTGCAGGAGCAATTACCTCATACCCTAAGAATGTATTCCATCTACCGAAAGTTAAAGTTGTTTTATCAGAAACATTCCAGTAAACATATGCTTGATTAACGATACCATCTACAATATCATTACTAAATGTAGCACCAGCACCTCTTGGCCCAACTACTAAATCAAGTACAGCTCCTGCTTTTTTTCCTTCATAAGCAAAAATCACATTCCCCATACCTAAGGCAAAACCAGATTGTCCTGCGAAAGCAGTTCCAAAGCTAACTCCCTCGTTGTCTGGAGCGGTTAAATAAGTTTGGTAATAAGCATCAACTGAACCGCTGATTGTTAATTTTTTAGTTTCGTCTTGTGCAAATACTACGGTTGTAAGTAATACTGCTGAAAGCATAATAAGTTTTTTCATAATTGTTGACATTTTTAAGTTGTTAATTATTTAAGATCTAGGGGTTAGTTTATAATTTTTGGTTGATTTCTTAGATCTATATCCCTTAATTCTGAGCCAAAACTATGTTAAAAAGTTTTAACCCCCGAAAAAAATAGGGGTAATTCAAACACTTTTATTGATATTTTAATTTTACCCCCATTTTTTTGAGGGTATTCATGAATAAAATAATTTTTTTGATTTTTCAACAAGTTCAATCTTTATGTTATTGTCAGTTTTTTCTATGATTCCATGATATAATTTTAATAATCAAATGGATTTAAGAGACATATTCTCAGATTATGTATAAATACGCTCGTTTTTATGTTTGAATATTTATTAAAAAACACGATTAATATTGATATATCACTATAATAATATTGAGATAGCTCCTAAAATCGAAATAATGAATTACAGGTTATTGTTATTCAAAAAGTAGTGCATACCTTTACCCTTCAACTCAAGTTTTTAAAACCAATATTTGTTGATTATGCTGAAGAAACAAGGACTTTATTTGCCAGAATTTGAACACGAAAACTGTGGCGCGGGTTTTATTTGTAATCTTAAAGGAGAGAAAACAAATCAAATCATTCACGACGCCTTAGAAATACTAGTAAAACTAGAACACCGTGGTGGTGTAAGTGCCGATGGAAAAACTGGTGACGGTGCAGGTTTGTTAATTGACATTCCGCACGATTACTTTAAGCGCGTTTGCGATTTTAACTTGCCAGAACAACGCGAATATGCTGTTGGAATGGTATTTTTACCTAAAGTTAAAAACCAATACACTTTTTGCAAAACAACTTTCGAAACCGAAGTTGCTGCACAAGGCTTAACGGTTTTAGGATGGAGAAAAGTTCCTGTAGACTCAACACAATTAGGGGAAATTGCATTAGCATCAGAACCTAATATCGAACAACTGTTTATTGGTAAGTCTGAAGAAATTTCGGAAGCCGACTTTAAAGCCAAATTATATGCGGCCAGAAAAATTACCGAGCACAAAATAAACAATTCTAAAACTTCGGAAAGCGGTTATTTCTATGTGCCAAGTTTATCGAATACCACCATTATCTATAAAGGTATTATCATGCCAGAAGATATTGGGCCGTATTATACCGATTTACAGCAAATAGATTTAGTAACTCGTTTGGCCTTAGTACACCAACGTTTCTCTACAAACACGATGCCTACTTGGGAATTGGCTCAGCCATTCCGTTTTATGTGTCAGAATGGTGAAATTAACACCCTTCGTGGTAACGTAAGTCGTATGCGTGTTCGTGAGGAAATCATGAAAAGTGATGTTTTTGGTCCGCAAATCGATAAATTATTCCCAATCATCCTTCCTGGAAAATCAGATTCTGCTTCTATGGATATGGTTGTGGAATTACTAACACACACAGGACGTTCTTTACCAGAAATCATGATGATGATGATTCCTGAAGCATGGGAAAAACACAAAACCATGTCTGAAGAACGCAAAGCATTCTACGAGTACAACGCTTGTATTATGGAGCCTTGGGATGGTCCAGCTTCGGTACCTTTTACCGATGGCGATTACGTAGGTGCTTTATTAGATAGAAATGGTTTAAGACCATCAAGATATACTGTAACAAAAAGTGGTAAACTTATCATGTCTTCAGAAATTGGTGTGGTTGAAGTTGCTCCAGAAGATGTTAAAGAACACGGTAGATTAGAACCAGGAAAAATGTTCTTGGTAGACATGAATGAAGGTCGCATTATTGGCGATGAAGAAATTAAAAGTAAAATTGTTTCAGAAAGACCATATAAAGAATGGTTAGACAAAACAAGATTACATTTAAAAGATGTGCCTTACACAAGTGAAACTTGCCCAATTGAAACGATTGATATCAAAACAAGACAACGTTTATTTAATTATACGTTTGAAGATATTCAAGAAGTTATTACGCCAATGGCGATTAATGGTAAGGAAGCTTTAGGATCTATGGGAACCGATACTCCTTTAGCGGTATTGTCGGATAGACCTCAATTAATTTCAAACTACTTTAAACAATTATTCGCACAGGTTACCAACCCACCTTTAGATGGTATTCGTGAAGAAATTGTAACAGATATTAGCTTAAACTTAGGTAAAGACCGAAATATTTTCAGTATTACCGAAAGACAATGTAGAAAGCTACGCATTCAAAATCCTGTAATTTCAAACGGCGATTTAGAAAAAATCAGAAGCATTTCTATTGAAAGTTTTAAAGCTGAAACCATTCAAATATTATATCCAAAAGCACAAGGTCTTAACGGACTTGAAGATGCTTTAGAGGATATCGTAATTCAAATTGAAAAAGCGATTGAAAGAAAAACAAATATTATCATTCTTTCCGATCGTGGTGTTAATCAAGAATTCGCACCAATTCCAGCATTATTAGCATGTTCTTATGTTAATCATCAATTAAACCGTTTACGTAAGCGTTCTTATTTCGATATCATTATCGAATCGGCAGAACCTCGTGAGCCACATCATTTTGCTACTTTATTTGGTTATGGCGCAAGTGCAATTAACCCTTATATGGTAAACGAAATTATTAGAATGCAAGTTAAAGAAGGCTTCATTACTAATATGGACGAGCAAAAAGCGGTTGATAACTTCAACAAAGCTATTGGAACTGGTATCTTGAAAATTATGAACAAAATTGGAATCTCAACTTTACACTCGTATAGAGGTTCTCAAATTTTCGAAATTGTAGGTTTCAATTCTCAATTTGTTGAAAAATACTTCCCATATACAGCCTCTAGAATTGAAGGTATTGGTTTATATGAAATTGAAAAAGAAATTAACGAACGCTACAAACAAGCGTATCCAGATAATTTAATCGACAAACGTTTAGGATTAAATATTGGTGGTGATTACAGATGGAGACGTAATGGTGAGCGCCACTTATTTAACCCAACTACTGTTGCAAAACTTCAACAAGCGGTTCGTTTAAGCGACCAAGCAAGTTATGATGTTTATGCAAAAGCGATAAACGAACAATCGGAAAACTTAATGACCATTCGTGGTTTATTTGAATTCGATAACTTAGACCCTATTCCTTTAGAAGAAGTTGAACCGTGGACAGAAATTGTAAAGCGTTTTAAAACAGGCGCGATGTCTTACGGATCTATTTCTCGTGAAGCGCACGAAAACTTAGCCATTGCCATGAACCGTATTGGTGGTAAATCCAATTCTGGTGAAGGTGGAGAAGATAGAAAACGTTTCCAAAAAGATATGAATGGTGATAGCAGAAACTCTGCCATCAAACAAGTAGCCTCTGGACGTTTTGGAGTTACCTCGCATTATTTAACTAATGCTAAGGAAATTCAAATTAAAATGGCTCAGGGTGCAAAACCTGGTGAAGGTGGTCAATTACCTGGAGAAAAGGTATTACCATGGATTGCTTCGGCAAGAAACTCAACACCTTTTGTTGGATTAATTTCGCCACCACCGCATCACGATATTTATTCAATTGAAGATTTAGCACAATTAATTTTCGATTTAAAAAATGCAAATCGTGAAGCTAGAATCAATGTAAAATTAGTTTCTGAAGTTGGTGTAGGTACTATTGCTGCTGGTGTTGCCAAAGCAAAAGCCGATGTGGTTTTAATTGCAGGTTACGATGGTGGTACAGGAGCTTCTCCTTTAACCTCTTTAAAACATGCTGGTCTTCCTTGGGAACTTGGATTGGCTGAAGCCCAACAAACTTTAGTATTAAACAACTTAAGAAGCCGTATCGTTGTAGAATGTGATGGCCAATTAAAAACAGGACGTGATGTTGCTATTGCAGCCTTATTAGGTGCTGAAGAATTTGGTTTCGCCACTGCTCCTCTGGTTGCTTCTGGTTGTATTATGATGCGTAAATGTCATTTAAATACTTGTCCTGTTGGAATCGCAACTCAAGATAAAGAGTTACGTAAAAACTTTAAAGGTACTCCAGAACACGTTATTAACTTCTTCTACTATATTGCTGAAGAGTTAAGAGGTATTATGGCGCAATTAGGATTTAGAACTTTAGCAGAAATGGTTGGACAAACGCATAAAATTAATGCGCAAAGAGCCGTGAAACATTATAAAGCTAGAGGATTAGATTTATCTAGTATTTTACACCGTCCAAGTGCTTACAGAGAACTTACGGTTAGAAATACAGAAATTCAAGATCATAACTTAGATAAGGTTTTAGATTTTAAAATTTTAAAAGATTCGCACCGCGCTTTATACAGAAAAGAAAAAACAAATTTATCGTATCCTATAAATAACATTAACCGTACAGTTGGTGCTATTGTAAGTAACGAAATTTCTAAAATTTACGGTCACTTAGGTTTACCGGAAGATACATTAAACATCAACTTTACAGGTTCTGCAGGACAAAGTTTCGGAGCTTTTGGAGCACACGGATTAACTTTTACTGTTGATGGTAATACGAACGATTATTTAGGAAAAGGTTTATCTGGAGCTAAATTAATCATCAAAAAACCAGCTAAAGCAGACTTTATTGCCGAAAACAATATCATTGTTGGAAACGTATGTTTATTTGGTGCTGTTGAAGGTGAAGCTTATATCAATGGTATTGCTGGAGAACGTTTTGCAGTTCGTAATTCAGGTGCCGTTACCGTAGTAGAAGGTGTTGGAGATCACTGTTGTGAGTATATGACAGGAGGTCGTGTGATTGTATTAGGGTCTACAGGTAGAAACTTTGCCGCTGGTATGAGTGGTGGAATTGCTTATGTATACGATCCTGAAAACAAATTTGTAAATGGTTTATGTAATACAGAAACTATCGAATTTGAAGACATCACTAGTGAAGATGCTGCAGAATTAAAGCAAACTATCGAAAAGCATGTGCTTTATACAGATAGTAATAAAGGTAAAGACATATTGGCAAACTGGGATAATAGCCTAAGTAACTTTGTAAAAGTAATGCCTATTGAATATAAACGTGCCTTAAAACGTTTAGCGACTGAAGAACCAATGGTAGAAGAATTAACAATAGCATAGTGTCATGGGAAAAGTAACCGGATTTAAAGAATTTGAAAGACAAGATGAAGCCTACGAACCTGTAAAGGATCGTGTGCAAAATTATAATGAATTTACGATTCCATTAAGTGAAGAAGAAAAAGTAAAACAGGGATCCCGTTGTATGGATTGTGGTATTCCTTTTTGTCACAGTGGTTGCCCGCTAGGGAATTTAATACCAGATTTTAACCATATGGTACACCAAGGTGAATGGCAAAAAGCCTCTTGGTTATTGCATTCTACCAATAATTTCCCTGAATTTACAGGAAGATTATGTCCTGCTCCATGCGAGAAATCATGTGTATTAGGTATTATTGAAGACCCAGTTGCCATTGAAGAAATAGAAAAAAGCATTGTAGAACGTGCTTTTAAAGAAGGTTGGATTAAACCGCAACCTCCTAAAACCCGTACCGGAAAAACTATTGCTATAGTAGGTTCTGGCCCTGCAGGATTAGCTGCAGCACAACAATTAAACAGAGCTGGGCATACCGTAACTGTTTTTGAACGTGATGATGCTATCGGAGGGTTATTACGCTACGGTATTCCTAATTTTAAATTAGAAAAAGGAATTATAGACCGTCGTGTAGCGATTTTAGAAGCTGAAGGCATTACATTTAAAACGAACGTAAACGTTGGTGTTAATTATGATGTCGAGCAACTTAAAGCCTTTGATTCTGTTGTACTTTGTGGTGGTGCTACCGAAAGACGTGGTTTACCTACTCCTGGGGCTGATGCCGATGGTGTGGTTCAAGCTATGGATTTCTTAACACAGCAAACTAAAGTAGTATTTGGTCAGGATATTAAAGACCAAGTATTGGCTACAGATAAAAACGTTATCGTTATTGGTGGTGGTGATACAGGATCCGATTGTGTTGGAACCTCTAACCGTCAAGGTGCTAAATCGGTTGTGAATTTTGAAATCATGCCGAAACCTCCAGGACACCGTTCGCCAACAACGCCTTGGCCTTTCTGGCCATTACAGTTAAAAACATCATCGTCTCATGAAGAAGGTGTTGAAAGAAACTGGTTAATCAATACTAAAGAATTCGTAAAAGATAAAAACGGTAAATTAACTGCTTTAAAAACAGTTAATGTAGAATGGAAAATGGTTCCTGGCCAACGTCCGGAATTAATCGAAATTGCAGGTACCGAGAAAACTTGGCCATGTGATTTAGCTTTATTAGCACTCGGATTTACAGGACCAGAAAGCACTTTAGCTGATAAATTAGGTATTGAAAAAGATGCCCGTTCTAACTACAAAGCGGAGTACGGTAACTACCAAACAAATATTCCAAACATCTTTACTGCTGGAGATATGCGTCGCGGACAATCATTAATTGTTTGGGCGATTTCTGAAGGTAGAGAAGCTGCGAGACAAGTAGATCTTTATTTAATGGGTAAAACCAATTTACCTTCAAAAGATATGAGCGGCGATTTAGTGGCTTTATAATTAGATAAATATAATATTGTGTATTAAAAAAATGCGGACTTCTCAGTTCGCATTTTTTTGCTTTAAACGAATTTGAAATCTAAAGATTCGAATAAGATACTTTAAAACAAGTTAGCACCAATTACGAAAAATGACAAAAATAGAAACCTATATAGTTGATTCTTTTACAGACAAACCTTTTAAAGGAAACCCTGCTGGAGTTTGTCTTTTAAATCAAAAAATGACGGATGGACAAATGCTATCTATCGCAAAAGAATTAGGACTTTCTGAAACTGCATTTATAACCCTAATTGATAAACCTAACAAATATTCCATAAGATACTTTTCCCCAGTAATGGAAATACCACTTTGTGGACACGCAACACTTGCTTCTTCAAAAGTTCTTTTTGAAATTAATACCGAAATGAATCATATTCACTTTAAGAATATTCAGGATTTGGATTTAATGATTAAAAAAAATCAAGAAAAAATTGAAATGGAATTCCCTGTTTATAATACAATTCCACAAAATACTCCTAACGAATTATTAAATGCACTCGGAATAGAAAAAATATCGAATAGTGTGTTTAATATAGAAACAAGCATTTTACTGATTGAGGTAGAAAGTTGTCAACTTTTAAATAACCTCACTCCTAATTTCGAAAAATTAAAAGCTTCTCATAATTCTATTAATGGAGTATTAGTTACTGCAATATCTGATAAAAATGACTTTGACTTTGAATCAAGATATTTTTGGCCTTGGAGTGGAACGAATGAAGACCCTGTAACTGGAGGAACTCATACTTTTTTAGCAAAATATTGGGCTGAAAGACTTAATAAAAAGAAAATGAATTCTTTTCAATGTTCTGAAAGAACTGGATTTATGGAAGTTGAATTAATTAGTGACAGCAAATTGACAATAAAGAGTGAAGCTCAAATAATTCTAAAGGGGGAACTGAGAATATAAAAACTGGTGCAAACAAGGTGTATAATTAATGGCTAGTTAGAGCCTATTTACGAAGGTCCTTGCTCACATTCTATCTGTGATTTATTTGCTGATTTTAGTTCTTAAACCACACAAATAATCTTATACAAACACGTCATCCAAGGAAATAAGGAATATAATACGCTGCTCAATAGTTATAGATCGCTCTATAAGAATAGAAAAGCATATGCTTTAATGAACAACATCGTTTTAAAACACTAACAACTCAACATAACCCTCTCGTTTTCAAAACACAACAACAAAAACAAGCTGTATAAAATCTTAAAATCTCTAAATTTCACTTATATAAATCCGATAAACGACAAAAAACAACCTAAAGCATTAGTAATGTGATAAATAATTAACATTTTTTTTGTGAAATTCATGTTTTTAATTTACGTTTGGAAAACCATAACTGGTTAACCAACCTAGTTAACCAGTTTAAAATTAAACTTTTAACTAAATTAAAACATGATTAACAATGAAAAACAAAAGCTTTCAAATGAGCCAAACTAAACTATTTAGTCTGGCTGCATTAGCCCTCGTACTCGCAATTTTTGCTTGTTCAAATGAAGAGCTTAATCCAGAAGAAACAACCCAAGAGGAAATTAGTGAAGGAAACGCTAGTTTTGAAAAATCCACACTATCTTCAAAATCGGCAGTAACCATTCAAGCTGAAGCATACGACAACATGAGTGGTATTAAAACCGAAAATACAGCTGATAGTGGTGGCGGACTAAATGTAGGCTGGATAGATACTGGTGACTACCTAGAATATGATATTGAAGTACCAGCTTCGGGAAGTTATAAATTTGAATTTCGTGTAGCTTCAAAAACTAACAATTCAAAATTCGATTTTTACCAAGGGGCAACTAAACTAAGTAATGTTAATAAAACAGCTACTGGAAATTATCAAACTTGGGTTACCACATCAAAAACAGTAGATCTTCAGTCTGGAAGCAGCACCTTAAAATTATTAGCTACAGGTGGAGGATGGAACATTAACTGGATAAAAATTACGCCTGTTGATGTAGACGAAAGTTCATCTGAAAATTTAGCCCTAGGAAAAACTGCTGAACAATCTTCTGTATCTCATGGCGGAGATCCTGCAAGAGCCGTAGATGGTAATACTTCAGGTGTTTGGGCAAACGGTAGTGTAACCCATACGCAAAGCTCTAGCCAGCCATGGTGGCAAGTTCGATTAGGTCAAGATTACCAAATAGGTTCTATAAAAATTTGGAACCGTACCGATAGCTGTTGTAAAACAAGACTTAGTAATTTTGATGTTTTTGTTTATAAAGAAAATGGCGACTTAGCATATAAAACAACAGTTGCAGATTCTCCAAACCCATCGGTAACCATAAACACAGGTGGTGTTACAGGATCGCGTGTACGTATTAAATTAAAAGGCACGAATGCACTTTCATTAGCCGAAGTTCAAGTGTTTTCAACTGGAGGCGAACCAACAGACCCAACAGATCCTTCAGATCCAGGAGAACCTAATCCAGGTAATGCAAGCATTCCTTCAGACCTAATGAGCAACTGTAATCAATGGAAAATAACCTATCCAGATGGTGTTGAAGACAAAACCTTATGTGGTGAAGGCAACAACGAATATTTCTATGTAAATAGCGCTAAAAACGGTATTGTATTTCGTGCTCCAATTAGAAGCAACAATGGTACCACTCCAAACTCTGATTATGTGCGTTCTGAACTTAGAGAACGTGAAGAAGATGGTGGATCGGATATCTATTGGACCACATCGGGAACTCATGTGGTTTACGTAAAACAAGCCATTACACATTTACCTATTGTTAAAGATCACTTAGTTGCGACACAAATTCATGGTAATAAAGACGACGGAATCGATGATGCTATGGTATTACGTTTAGAAGGAAATCACCTTTTCTTAAGCTTTAACGGCAACAAATTAAGAGACGATTTAACTATAAAAACAAACTATTCGTTAGGCACAGTTCACGAAGTTATTTTTGAAGTTAAGGATGGAAAACACTATTGCTATTATAGCGAAAACGGCAACTTAAAAAGTGCTTACGCTAGTGGAAACGCATCTTCTTACCTTGTAAAAGATGGCTCTAGCACCGTTTTAATGGATAAATCTTATGGTGAAGCTTACTTTAAAATAGGGAACTATACTCAAAGTAACGCAGAAGAAGAAGGTAGTTACACAGGGAACTCAAACAACTATGGCGAAGTTGTAGTTTACGATTACTATGTAGCTCACTAAATTGCTTTTACTCAATTAACCTAAAAAGGCGATGCTGTTTTGCATCGCCTTTTGTTATTATAACACTTAAGAATTCTATTTATTTTGAATGCGCAAGTCGCATAAATTCCTCAGCTTTTTCAACCATATTTTTACTTCCACAAATAAACGGTACACGTTGGTGCAATTCAGTTGGCTCTACATCTAAAGTTCTTGTAAAACCATCACTCGCCTTTCCTTTGGCTTGTTCGGCTAAAAAAGCCATAGGGCTACATTCGTAAAGTAAACGCAGTTTTCCCTGAGGGTTTTTAGAACTTTGCGGATAAAGATAAATACCCCCTTTAATCATGTTTCTATGAAAATCGGACACCAAAGAACCTATATACCTTGAGGTGTAAGGCCTATCTCCTTCTTCTTCCTGACAATATTTGATATAATTTTTTATGCCTTGCGGAAAATGAATATAGTTCCCCTCATTTACAGAATAAATATGCCCATCTTCTGGATACGTCATATTAGGGTGTGATAAGTAAAATGATCCGATAGCAGGGTTTAAGGTAAAACCGTTAACGCCATCGCCAGTGGTGTATACCAACATAGTCGATGTACCATAAACTACATAACCCGCAGCCACTTGTTCGCTTCCTTTTTGCAGAAAGTCTTCAATTTGAACAGGTGTTCCAACAGGTGTAACTCTTCTGAAGATTGAAAAAATAGTCCCTACAGAAACATTCACATCAATATTTGAAGAACCATCTAAGGGATCAATCAACACCACATATTTATTTTGATGATTTTCATCTTGACTATTAACCGTAATAAAATCATCTTCTTCTTCACTTGCAATACCACAAACAATATTTCGTTTGGTTAAGGTTTGAATAAATTTTTCATTAGCATAAACGTCTAATTTCTGCTGGTCTTCACCCTGAATATTCGTATCGCCAGCAGCACCAATAATATCTACTAACCCTGCTTTATTTACTTCGTGATTTACTACTTTGGCAGCTAATCGGATAGAATTAAGAAGACTGGATAACTCGCCCGAAGAATATTGAAACGAAGATTGGTTTTCAATAATAAACTCGCCTAAAGTTTGTTTTTTATGAGTCATGTAAAAGTTTGTTTGTTTGTACAAATATCTGCAAATTTTAACTAACTACATCGTTTTCGTAATAGTTATACACCGAAAATAATGAACTTTAAACTATATTTGACTTATTTACAATTACAATGAACTTTACAATTAGAAATGCCAAAATAAATGATATGCCACAGGTACATCGTTTAATTGAAGAATTAGCCGTTTTCGAAAAAGAACCCGAGGCTGTTGAAGTAACCGTTAAAGATTTAGAACAAGATGGTTTTGGAGCACATCCTGCCTTTCATTGTTTTGTTGCCGAAGTGGACTCGAAAATTGAAGGCATTGCATTAATTTACAATCGCTATTCTACCTGGAAAGGTAAAATTATACACTTAGAAGATTTAATTGTTAGTAAAGCCATGCGCGGAAAAGGTTTAGGTACCGCCCTATTAGATGAAGTGATTAAATACGGACACCAATTAGGCGTAAAACGCATTAATTGGGAAGTGATTGATTGGAACGAACCTGCCATTGCGCTTTACGAGAAAAAAGGTGCGCGTGTTTTACGCGATTGGGATGTAGTACATCTAGACGAAACAGGAATTAAAAATTACGTAGCAAACTTATAAAATGCGCATATTTAAATTTGGAGGCGCATCTGTTAAAGATGCCCATAGCGTAAAAAATGTAGCTTCGGTTTTACAAAAAACAGGCTATAATAACACGTTAATCGTTGTTTCGGCTATGGGAAAAACCACCAATGCTTTAGAAATCGTGGTTAAAAATTATTTTGAAAACAAAAGCGAATTACAAAGCTCGATTCAAGATATAAAGAAGTTTCATAACGAAATACTACTTAATTTATTCGATTTTGAGAAGCATCCTGTATTTCAAAAAGTAGCCGATTTTTTTAATGAACTTAATGCCTTCTTCAAAATAAATAAATCGCCCGATTACAGTTTTGTGTACGACCAAGTTATTGGTTATGGCGAATTAATTTCAACAACTATTGTTAGCGAATATTTACACAGCATTGGTATAAAAAACAATTGGATAGATGTGCGCGATCATATTAAAACCGATAGCTACTTCCGCCGTGCGAATGTAGACTGGGAAAGCACTCAAAAAAATATTACCAAAAATTACAACCGCAGTGTTTTAAACATTACACAAGGTTTTCTAGGAAGCGATTCCCATAACTTTACCACCACTTTAGGTCGCGAGGGTAGCGATTACACCGCTGCCATTTACGCCTATTGTTTAAATGCGGAAAGTGTTACCATTTGGAAAGATGTTCCTGGGGTTTTAAACGCCGACCCGCGTTATTTTGAAAACGCCAAATTACTAAATAAAATATCCTATAGAGAAGCTATAGAATTGGCATTTTATGGAGCCTCTGTAATTCACCCAAAAACCTTACAGCCTTTGCAACGCAAGGAAATCCCTTTGTTTGTAAAATCCTTTTTAAATCCGGAAGCACCTGGAACACAAATTGGAAAAAACACCGATTTAGAGCCTAAAGTTCCATGTTTTATTGTGAAGAAAGACCAAGTGCTTATTTCCTTATCTTCTTTGGATTTTTCATATATCGTTGAAGAAAATATTAGTGAAATTTTCAGCTTACTACACCAGTATAAAATGAAAGTTAATGTGATACAAAATTCGGCCATTAGCTTTTCGGTTTGCGTTGATAATATTTACAATAATCTTAACAAATTATTACAGCACTTAAAAGCAAAATTTAAAGTAACTTGCCATGAAAATGTGTCTCTATACACGATTAGGCATTACAATACCCAAGCTATTCAGCAAATAGAAACCGATAAAACGGTGTTATTAAAACAATTAACCCAAGTAACCACGCAAGTAGTAACTAAATAAACATTTTAGTACATTTACAGCCATGAGTAAACCGCAAGATTTAGGATTAGTAACCTCTAAAGAAGTTGCAAAAGCCATACAACTGGACAAGTATGGATTTGTTGGCACGTTTGCTGGGTGGCTTTTAATGAAAGTGCTTAAAATATCTACCCTCAACAAAGTTTACAACCGCAATAAACACTTAAATGATTTACCATTTTTAGATGGTGTTTTAGACGATTTTCAAATAAAATTTGAAATCCCCGAAGAAGACTTAAAGCGTTTACCAAAAGACGGGGCCTATGTAACCATTTCTAATCATCCGCTTGGTGGTATCGATGGTATTTTACTGCTTAAATTGATGCTAGAACAGCGTAAAGATTTTAAAATTATAGCCAACTTTTTATTGCATCGTATCGAGCCATTAAAGCCATACATTATGCCTGTAAACCCTTTTGAAGGGCATAAAGATGCGAAATCTAGTATTGCCGGATTTAAAAACGCCATTCTGCATTTGCGGGAAGGACATCCTCTAGGGATTTTCCCTGCCGGGGAAGTGTCTACCTATCGCGACGGTAAATTGGTAGTTGATAAACCTTGGGAAGAAGCCGCTATGAAATTGGTGAAAAAAGCTGGCGTTCCTGTAGTTCCTATTTACTTTCACGCTAAAAATAGTCCGTTATTTTATAAGCTTTCTAAAATTAGCGATACGTTTAGGACCGCGAAATTACCATCGGAATTACTCACTCAAAAAAACCGTATTATTCGGGTTCGTATAGGTAAACCTATTTCGGTTGACGACCAAAAAGAACACACCACCCTAAAAGGATTTACAGAGTTTTTAAGACGTAAAACCTATATGCTTTCAAATTCGTTTGAAGACAAACCCAAAATGTTGGATAATTTTTCGTCTACTTTAAAAACCCATAAACTACCCAAAAACATTGTTACGCCAGTCGATCAGGCTTTAATGATTAAGGAAGTTGACGCCTTAAGAAAAAATGATGCGCGCCTATTAGAAAGTAAGAATTACGAAGTGTTTTTGGCACAACCTAAAAAAATACCACACATACTTCGTGAAATTGGCAGACTTCGTGAAATTACATTTCGAGAAGTTGGCGAAGGCACCAATGAAGCCATCGATTTAGATCCTTTTGATAATTATTATCACCACATGTTTCTTTGGGATAATGAGAACAAAATCCTTGCTGGCGCATACAGAATGGGTATGGGATCTCAAATATATAAAGCTTATGGTATTGATGGTTTTTACCTTCAAGACCTATTTCGATTTGAGCCTGAATTGCATAAAATGATGAGCCAATCTATTGAAATGGGGCGTGCTTTTATTATTAAAGAATACCAACAAAAACCCATGCCTTTATTTTTACTTTGGAAAGGCATTGTACATACCACCCTGCGTTTCCCAGAGCATAAATACCTTATTGGAGGCGTAAGTATTAGCAATCAGTTTTCAAATTTCTCTAAGTCTTTGATGATTGAATTTATGAAATCGCATTATTACGATCCGTATATCGCGCAATATGTTCGTCCTAAAAAAGAATTTAAAGTAAAGCTAAAAGACGCCGATAAAGATTTTGTTTTTGATGAAACCGAAGCGGATTTGAATAAATTCGACAGGATTATTGATGAAATAGAACCAGGTGCTTTACGCCTACCGGTACTCCTTAAAAAATACATTAAGCAAAACGCACGTTTGGTAGCTTTTAATGTAGACCCTTTATTTAATAATTCGGTTGATGGTTTGATGTATATTAAAATTGCTGATTTACCTGAAAGTACCGTTCGCCCTGTTATGGAAGAATTTCAAGCAGAGTTGGAAAGCAAATTTAAAGACGTTAAAAAGGAAGAAGAGGAGGGAAATTGATTATTGATTATTGATTAAATAGCCAACCTCTTTCCTTCTTACCATTCTAAATTAAAAAGCTATATTTGAGAATATTAACCTCAAAAATCAACCTTTTTATGAATTGGTATTTAAAAGTATTAAAAGATTACGCAAACTTTAAAGGGCGTGCAAGACGAAAAGAATACTGGATGTTTGTTTTGTTCAATGTTATCTTCTCGATAATAGCCTCAATTTTAGACAGCCTATTAGGGACTTTAAACGAATATGGAGGTGCTATTTCCTTATTATATAGCTTAGTTGTATTTATACCTGGATTAGCTGTAACGGTACGCCGTTTACACGATGTTGGAAAAAGTGGCTGGATGTTTTTCATCATTTTAATTCCTTTAATAGGAACTATTTGGTTATTGGTTTTATTAGTTACCGATAGTAAACCGGGAACTAATGAATGGGGACCAAATCCAAAATCGAACACCGAAGACATCAATCAAATAGGTACCGAGTAAGCCTACATACATAACAATAAAAAGAGGCTCCCTGAAAAGTATAATTGATATCATATTAAGTTTGTCGAAATATCTTTAACTGATTGCTAATCCCTATCAGACTCGACAAGCTCAACCTGACAAATCAAATATAACTGACTTTTCAGATAGCCTCTTTTAATATATTAGCACTTCGTAAAAATTAAATTATCTCACAGTATTTAAAACCAAGGTTTTTTCCCAACTTGATAGGTATTATAAAAATCGGCATCCGATTTTGTTAAATAGATAATACCTTCAATAAAACCTACGGCTCCAGGCATCCAAACAAACAAAGCGCCTACGCCCACACAGGAAAGAACCATTCCTAATACCGTAATTCCTAAAAGGATTCCGCCTTCTTTATTATAGCCTAAAATAAATTTATGAACTCCAAAAGCTCCAAAAAGTAGCGCTAAAATGCCTGCCAATACTTTTTGATTATCGCTAGAGCCAAAAGTTTCTTTGGCGTTTTCGGCGAATTCTGAAGCCGTTTCTTTAGCTTCTTCTGCAAATCCCTTAGCTTTTTCCTTGGCACTGTCGAAGGCCTTGTTTAAGTCGTTATTCGTGTTTTTATCTTCGGTCATAGTTTGATGTCATTTATTTTCAACAGTAAATTTAGAAAAAAATCAGGTTCGCATTTATCTAAATAACATAACAATACCTCCTATGGCCGTTATTATTAAAATGAAGCGTCTGTAATTTAAATTTGAAATGAATTTCACAAGATAAACACCCACAAAAAAACCAACAATCACTACAGGAACTAATACCGAATTTAGCACCAAACTTTCAACACTTACCGTTTTCCAAACAAAAATATGGAAAGGCAGTTTAAACACATTGATTATAAAAAACAACCATGCTGCAGTACCAATAAATTCATTCTTCGGAAAGCGAATTGCTAAAAAATAAATGTTTGAAATTGGTCCAGCTAAATTTCCAATCATCGTTGCAAACCCTGTTAAAAAACCTGCGGTTCCAGAGAAAATAGGTTTAGTTGGTATGGGACTCGTTTTTCGGCGCTCCATGTAAAACATAATACCTACCGAAACAATGATAATTACGGCCATTAATCGTTTAAAGATAAGCTCGGAAATATCGTTTCCTATCCAAACACCAACTAAAACACCAATAATCATCCATGGTAAGAGTTTTCCAATGTATTTCCATTGGGCGTGGCGGTTGTAATAAATAACCGCAAATACATCGGCAACAACTAATAAAGGCAGCAAAACACCAGTTGATGCTTTTTCGCCAAAAACAAAAGCCATAATAACCACGATGATAATCCCAATGCCTTTAATTCCTGATTTTGAAAGACCTAATAAAAAAACGGCTAAACTGATGGTCACCCACTGTATTGTGGTTAGATGATAGGCTTGAAGAAGTTCGGAGTAATTCAATAAATTGATTTTGGAATACGGAACGAAGTTACAAAAAAGCCTTATCGATAGGCTCCCATAGTTCTATTTTGTTTCCTTCGTTATCTAAAATCCATCCAAACTTACCATAATCAAAAGTTTGCATTTCGCCAACAATGGTAACGCCTTCTTCTTTTAAAACTTTAAGTAACTCCTCTAGATTTTCAACGCGATAATTAAACATGCAGTCTTTTTTTGAAGGCTCAAAATAACTGGTGTTTTCGGGAAACGGACTCCATTGTGTTGAACACTTTTCACCGTTTTCATCCTTCCACCAAAAAGTGCACCCATAATCATCGGTATTAAATCCCAAATGCTTTTTATACCAATCTTTTAATGCTTTTGGATCTTCCGATTTAAAAAATAGACCACCAATGCCTGTTACGCGTTTCTTCATCAATTAAAATTTTTATAATGCCACAGAAGTGAAAACAGATTACTTTTTAATTCTTTTTAATGGCCTTCTCATAAACCGCAATCCATTCTTCCACGGTTAATTTTTGGCATAATTCGGCAATAAGTTCAAACGGAATAGCTTCTACTTTTTTAAACCGGATACAGCTTTTCCCCATGTCTAACTTGAGTTTGCTGTATTTCGGGTATTCGGCAACAAACCAATCGTACAATTCTGGAATGGCATAAATACCGCTATGATAAAGGTTTATTGAGTTTTTTTGAGAAGCAAAACTCATAAACGGCAAAGGCTCTTTAGGATTGCAATGGTAACCATCTGGATAAATGCTATGCGGCACGAAATAACCAACCATACCGTATTGTATGCCTTCTTGAAATCCCTTCGGAAGGTTTTCTTTTATGACTTCCCTAAGTTTAGAAATAGGTGCTTTTCTGTCTTCAGGTAACTGACTAATATAATCTTCGGGCGATTCTGCTTGATACTGCACAATAGTTTGTTTTCTATAAAGTTAACAAAATTTTGCTTTAATTTTATCGACTATAGTTTGCGCCAATTTTTCGTTGCTTTCAACGGTCCACCCAGCAATGTGCGGGGTTAATAATACATTTTTTGATGTAATTAAATACTGAAAAGCTTCTGGTAGAGTATTAGAAAACAAGTTTTCAAAAGATGCTTTTTCATACTCTAAAACATCTAATCCTGCGCCTAATATTTTTCCTGACTGCAATGCTGAAACTAAATCTTGAGTCACCACACTTTTTCCGCGCGCCGTATTAATTAACCAAAACGGTTTTTTAATATGATTAATAAATTCGGCATTAATCATATTTAAAGTTAACGGCGTTTGTGGCGTGTGTAAACTAATTACATCTACTTTTTCTTGAAATTCTTCAAGCGAAACCTGCCTAGCATTGGCATCTCCAACACCAGTTTTTATATCGTAGCATAAAACCTCAACATCAAAGCCACGTAATTTCTTGGCAAAAGCTTTCCCCATATTGCCATAACCAATAAGTCCAACGGTACGGCCATCTAATTCAATACCACGATTGGCTTCACGCAGCCACTTCCCTGCTCTAACTTCAGCATCGGCTTTATTCAATTTATTAAATAAGGACAAGAGCATACCAAGCGCATGTTCACCAACGGCATTGCGGTTGCCTTCGGGCGCCGACACTAAAAACACGCCTTTAGATTCGGCATAATCGCAATCTATATTTTCTAATCCAGCACCAACACGCCCTATAAATTTTAAATTGGTTGCGGCATTTATAAAGGTTTTATCAATACTAAAACGGCTTCTTAAAATAATGCCGTCGTAGTTGTGTATTTTAGTTTCAATTTCTGCTTTTGAAGAGGTATAATCTTCATCGTTTGTAAACCCTAAAGCATTTAATTGATTGATTAATAATTCGTGATTGGTATCTAAATGAAGAATTTTCATAGTCTATAATTAGATTTCAAAATTACGAAGATTTTGATGGATTTTACGGTAAGTCTTTTTTATATGAATTCCTGTTCAAATCCTTTTAACAAGAAGATTTAAAATCCGCATATTTTACAATTTTAAAACGATTAAAAATACGTGGCTCTACGTATTTTTAAATTCATAAAATATTGATAACTTTATAGTTACACCTACACCAACAAAACCAACTAAAAAAACCTAGACAAATGAGCACGATTACAGAACCAAATCAGGATGCCACTTCTGCTCATCCTGTAAGAGATAAAAATAGAATTATTGAACTTGATGTTTTACGGGGATTTGCTGTTTTAGGTATTTTACTGATGAACATAAAGGGTTTTGGAATATTATTAGGGTTTCAAGAATATGTAGACATAATTACATCGCGGCAAGGTGCTGATTTTTGGACTATGACTATAATCACTATTTTATTTGAAGGAAAAATGCGGGCTTTATTTTGTATGCTTTTTGGCGCAGGCATTATCTTATTTTGCACACAAAAAAAAGCGTTTGGCAAAAAAAACTTATGGAAACTCTTTTATATTAGAATGTTTTGGCTCGCTGTATTTGGCCTTTTACATGCCCATTTATTATTATGGAGAGGCGATATTTTATACTATTATGGCGTATTTGGTATGTTGGTTTTTTTATTAAGAAATATGAAGCCAAAATACAAAGCCATAGGTGTGCCTGTAGTTGCTATTTTAGGATTTATTATATCTGTATCTTTTTATCAGGGATTTAGAGAAAAACGACTTAATTATGTTGCTGTTAAAACAGAACTCGCTAGTAACTTACAGCAACCTACAGAAGCGCAACAAAAGAAAATAGACACATGGATGGAAATGGAAAAAGACTATTTTCCAGATGATAAACGCGATGAAAAAAGGGTGAAAACCATGCAAGGTAGTTACACTGAAATTGCTAAAGAAATTCGCCCAAGAGCATTTGAAGATCAAACCAAGTATTTAGTAACGCTATTAGGAGATAATATAGCCTTAATGTTATTAGGAATGGCTTTGCTGCAATGGGGGTTTTTCTCAGGGAAATGGCAAAAAAAAGACTACCGTCTTACTGCAATTATAGGCTATGGTGTAGGTATTTTATTGGTAAGCATAAACCACATACGAGATATAAATACTGAATATGTCATTGAAAAACTCGTTCATGAACTAGAAGTCACTCCAATAGATTGGTATAGCTTAATTTATCCTTTTCAACGCATTTTTATAGTCATGGGTCACGCTGCCATTGTAATATTATTTGTTAAGGGCAACGTACTAATTTGGTTAAAAAACAGCTTAAAAGCTGTGGGACAAATGGCATTTACAAACTACATTTTGCAAACTATTTTTTGCACATTCTTCTTTTTTGGCTACGGACTTGGTTACTATGATAAGTTAGCTTTCCATCAACTATATTATGTGGTATTTGCCGTTTGGATATTCGAACTAATAGTAAGTCCGCTATGGCTAAAATATTATAAGTTTGGCCCTTTAGAATGGCTTTGGCGTAGTTTAACCTACCGCAAATTTCAATCAATGAAACGTTAACCTTTTATATTCTGAAATACAAAAAACATGGAATAAAATTATCTTTAACTCCCAATTTCATCAATTAAATCATTTACATTGGGTTTATTTTTATACCATTTTTTCTCTAAATATTTATAGAATAAATAACAGCTTAAAATTCCAAAAGGAAGCATGGCAAATCCGAGTAATGTATCATTAAAACGCTCTATTAAACCAGGAGAAACTAGTTCCATCACAATACCCGTTATAAAACTAAATAGCACGATGCCTCCATAATAAGTTATAATGCCTAAAACGGCAAAACCCCATTTACTTTTGTTGTAGTCTTCAGCGAGTTTATAAAAATACTTACCAATCCAATACAGTAATACTAATCCTAACATGCTTTTGTTTTTATTTAGAAGTAATTATTTGTGAAACTTCACAAATTTTAAGGTTGTAATATACTACAAATATCTATAACACAAACAGGTAAGCATTTGAGTTAAAACAACTGTAGTTATAGGAAGTCTTTTCTATAGGTTTGTGTTTTCAAAATCTTTTTTGAACTGATTTTCTGTTGGTCTTAGAAAAATCATATAAAGAATGATTAGAATGCCGAATACTATAAATTCGGGTTTTAAAAATAGAATTAAAAATGCAGCACCTTCAAGAATGGCCAAACGTATAATAGTAGCAGATTGATAAAATGGTATTCTTTCTTCTAGACTCAGCTTTCTATCGACATTCTTTTTTTGGGATGCGTATAAAAAATTGCCTAAGAAAATAGCCGAGATAGGTATTATAAGATACATGATTGAAGAAGCATCTAGCACAGGAAAATTCAAATTCTCAAACGAGGTTAGATTACCTAAGAATACATAAGCAGCAATTACACCAGCACAAATGGCGAAGTGAATAATTTTAATGGTTTTTAGTTTTTGATTCATTGGTAGGTTGGTTGTTAAGGTTGATATGGGAAGTTTTACATTTTTAACTCTACAAATTTTTTGATTTTTATTATTTTCCCTTGTTTTGGATGCTTAATTACTTTAAATATTAAATAAAGGAAAAAAGCAAGTAACAACCCTCCAATTATTAAACAACCTATAGGTCCAAGGACATCAGCAATTCCAACCAATATTGATTTAAGAAGAGCTCTTCTACCAGAAGTCGAAACTTCAACACCATTAGCCATATCAACTGCTGTTTGATAGAGAGAAATGGTTAATCCGATAACTATTAAAACAGGAAAGAAAAGGGGCAACAATTGTTTCAATATAGAATATTCTTTTACCTCAGTTCCTTTCAAATTTTTAATAATAAAATTTTTAATCTCCGTATAAATATTATTGTTAAGTAGGATTTCTTTCTCTTTTATTTCTTTATCAGTAAATTTCAGAATGATTAGAGAGTCATTATCTACAAATATAATTTCACTAAAATCTGTATAACGAAAACTTTTTATATTATTTAAACTCTTTGTCTTTATTGCCTCATCAATATTTATGTTTTCATCTAATTCTACCTCCCAAATTGATTTTTCATTAAATACTAGGTAAAAGTTATTAGAATTGCTTTCAGATATTTTCCAATGTTTCATTCTCTTTTAAGGTATTGTGATTGTCTTTACTATTCCATATATAAAACGGACAATCAATAGCAAAGCTATATTTAATATAGCCAATAAATATATAGCTTTTGGTTTTACAAAAAAAAGAGAGCTCAAAAAAACAATAAATACTTTAGACTAGATTAGGTTACTCAACGCCTACGCTATTCAACATCTCAAAATAAATGATCGCATCAGTTTAAATTAGAATTGATCATTATTTTACAAAACACGCCATTTAATTCGATATTATAATAGTAAAAAAGCGAGATTTTTAGTAAAATTTACTAAATTTATCGTAAAACAACTAAACAATGTATTTGTCAGATTTTATAAAAGAACGACTTTCCCATGAAGAGTATTCATTTTCAAAGGACGAACTTCATTTAATTACAAAAAAAGAGAAATCAAAACTTACCACAGACTTGTCTTATCTAGTTAAAAAAGGCGAGATTATTTCTTTACGAAAAGGTTTTTATCTAATTATACCTCCAAGATATTCAAAATTTGGAAAGTTACCCCTTGAATTATATGTAGATAAACTATTTAAATTTATTGGCAGACCCTATTATGTAGGTTTATATTCCGCTGCAAAATTTCACGGAGCTAGTCATCAACAAATACAAAGAGAATATATAGTCACTATTAAACCTACCGTATTAGATATCACAAAAAAAGGTAATGATATACATTTTTTTACATCTTCAAAATGGCCATCAAAAAATATTATAGAAAAAAAATCTGATGCTGGAATTTTTAAAATTTCAAGTCCAGCACTTACAGCTGTGGATTTAATTCATCATCAAAATAAGTTAGGCGGAATTAATAGAATGTTAGCCATTCTTGAAGAATTATTTGAAGAACTCACTAAAAATGACATTGATGAATTACTCTCTTGGTACCCTCATAAAAGCACTTTACAGCGATTTGGTTTTTTATTAGAAGAACTTCAAGTAGAAGAGCATCTTCTAAAGCCAATAATGCAGCACTTGAAAACATCTAAATATTTTCCTGTGTTATTGAGCCCAAAAAAAAAGCAGAAAGCAGGCGGAGTAGATAACGATTGGAAAGTTGACGTAAACATTAAACTAGAAAGCGATTTATGATTCCGAAGCCTTACATAGCAAAATGGCAAGAAAATGCACCCTGGAAACAATTTTATCAAGTAGAACAAGACCTTGTAATTAGTCGAGCTTTAGTAGAAATTTTTTCTGATGATTTTCTACGAGAAAATTTAGCTTTTAGAGGTGGCACAGCTTTACATAAGTTGTATTTAAACCCTGCCCCAAGGTATTCAGAAGATATTGATTTGGTTCAAATTAAACCAGGACCAATAAAACCAATAATGGAACGCTTAAAAGAAGTAATCACTTTTTTTGAAGAACCGCGAAGAACACAGGTAAAAGGACACGGAGCGAAAGCAAATTATCGTTTTACTTCCGAATATGAAGCTATTAGATTACGCTTAAAATTAGAAATTAATTGTAAAGAGCATTTTAATGTTTTGGATTGGGTAGATTTTCCTTTTGAAGTAAAAAACGATTGGTTTTCTGGAAATACTAAAATTAGAACGTATAACATTAATGAATTATTAGGCACAAAATTACGAGCATTATTTCAACGCAGTAAAGGAAGAGATTTATTTGATTTAGATTATTCTAGGTTGAATATGGAATTAGATATAGACCTGATAATTAAATGTTTTAAAGAATACACCACATTTTCAACAGGAAATAGACCGCCTAGTCAAAAAGAGGTTTTTATGAATATTGAACAAAAAGAGCAAGACCTAAGTTTTATGGGAGACATGGAAGCTTTATTAAGAACAGGAGTAAAATACAATCAAAAAGAAGCCTTTATCTGGCTTAAAAACGAATTGATAAATAAGATCTAAAATAACAAGCCAAAGCGCCGAATCATAAAGTAAAATTTGACTCTTATAATTTTAGGAATAATTCTGACAATCTATTTTTAACAAAAAAACCATTGACTCAACTAAGAAATAAAAATTACAAATGAAAAAAGAGAAGATTGAGACTAATGTTGTTGATAACACCGAGGAGACTTATAAAACCCCAATACCTTCCAAAAATAAGTGGTTACACACAACCGATAGTTTTGGCAAGTTGGAAAAAGGCGTGGTTGAAGATTAAAGGACACAAAAAAAGCCTTCATATTAAAACAAAGGCTTTTTTACTCATTTTAATAAATCAAGCAAATGTTTCTTTATTGCACACTTAAAGTTAGTGCCTCGTAGGAATCAGCCTCAACACCAATCAGGCCGTTTTTAACTTCACCAGACTTAATAACCGTTCCGTTTATATTATAATCTAACAATTGAGTTTTAAACTTTTTATTTGCGTTACCTGCAGCAATCATGTTTCCTGCAGTAAGTCCAGGGCCTAAAATAAGACCAATAGGAAAAGAGCTGGTAGTTTCTTGAACCCCATAAGAATTAGTCTGATGTGTGTAAAAATTAATAGGTGTTAATAACAAATACCACAAATAAGAGGCTGGGCTTTGCTTAAGTTTTTTATAAACTTTTTCGTTTTCCATAACATAGAGTTCATGACCATTAACATAGTTTAGCTTAACATCCCTACCGAATACGATATCCTTCTCGGAGTTGTTGGTTATTCTAATAGCAATAAGCTTAACTCCTTTTTTAATTTCTTTTTTGGCATATTTCTTTTCAAGTAAATCATATTTATACTCTAAAATAACATTTGATGTTTCCTTTTTAGAAATATAATTCATAGAATTCAACTGGATCTCCTTATATCTAGACGCACAATTGGTTAACATTGAAATAGCAAAAAACAGAAGCGTAACTTTAATAAATCTCATTTTGGTAGGTTAAATTGGTTAATCTTATTTTATACCATTACTTTCAATAAGGCATAAAAAAACCGCAATAACAAAAGGCTATTACGGTTTAAATTTGTACTCAAGGTGGGAATCGAACCCACACTCCGAAGAATCGGATTTTGAATCCGACGCGTCTACCAATTCCGCCACTTGAGCTTATGGACAGCAAAAATATATATTTTTTCCATATTAAACATAAAAATACCTAGCAATATGCTTTTTAGGTTAAAATAAATCCATAAATTTGCACCTCGTTAAAAATCAGGTAGTGTTTAGGCGCTATAAAACAACAAGTTAACTATGCCCATTGTAATTACAGAAGCGAAAATTTTTGCATGCACCCAAAGTAAAGTTTTAGGTGAAAAAATTGCCAAAGCCTATGGAGCGGAATTAGGTAATGTTATTACATCTACTTACAGCGACGGCGAATTTCAACCTTCTTACGAAGAATCTATTCGTGGAACCAGAATATTTATTATTGGTTCTACTAATCCTGGCGCTGAAAACTTGATGGAAATGTTATTAATGATCGACGCTGCTAAACGTGCATCGGCAAGACACATAACAGCTGTTTTACCTTATTTTGGTTGGGCTAGACAAGATAGAAAAGATAAACCTCGTGTACCAATTGCTGCTAAATTAGTTGCTAAAATGCTTGAAGCTGCTGGCGCCACACGTATTATCACTATGGATTTACACGCCGATCAAATTCAAGGATTTTTCGAAAAACCTGTAGATCATTTATTCGCATCTACCATATTCCTTCCTTATTTACAGGAGTTAAATTTACCAAACTTAACCATTGCATCTCCAGATATGGGAGGTTCTAAACGCGCTTATGCTTATTCTAAAGCCTTAGGTAGCGATGTGGTTATTTGCTACAAGCAACGTGCTAAAGCCAACGTGATTTCACACATGGAACTTATTGGCGACGTAACTGGCAAAAATGTTGTTTTGGTTGATGATATGGTTGATACCGCTGGAACTTTAACAAAAGCAGCCGATTTAATGATAGAGCGTGGCGCACTTAGCGTAAGAGCTATTTGTACACACCCTATTTTATCTGGACCTGCTTACGATAATTTAAACAATTCAAAATTAGAAGAATTAATAGTAACCGATTCTATTCCTGTTAAACCTTTAAGTGATAAGATTAGAGTTTTAAGCTGTGCCGATTTATTCGCTCAGGTTATGGATAAGGTACACAACAACCAATCTATTAGTTCTAATTTTGTAATGTAAATCCTAAATCTTTCAAAAGAGAAGAAAAAGGATAATAAATAAGAATATTAATTAAATATATATAAATAATGAAATCAATTACAATCGACGGATCTCAAAGAGAAAGCGTGGGCAAAAAAGCAACAAAAGCCTTACGTAATGCTGGTCAGGTTCCTTGCGTATTATACGGAGGAGATAAACCAGTGCATTTCTCTGCACCTGAATTAGCTTTCTCTAAACTTGTATACACGCCTAATGCGCATACAGTTGTGATTAATTTAGATAGCGGTGAAACTTTTAATGCTGTATTACAAGACATTCAATTTCACCCTGTAACAGATAATATTTTACACATCGATTTCTATCAATTATTTGAAGATAAAGAAATTGCTTTAAATATTCCTGTTAACCTTGTTGGTAACTCTAGAGGTGTTAAAAATGGTGGTGTTTTAAGAAGAAACAACCGTAAATTACGTATTAAAGCACTTCCTGCTAACTTACCAGATTTTATCGAAATCGATATTACACCACTTAGAATTGGTGATAAAGTATCTGTAGCAGATCTTTTAAACGACAAATACACTTTCTTACACACAGACAACACTGTTGTTTGTCAAGTTAGAACATCTAGAACAGCTGTTGCTGATCTTGATGATGAAGATGAAGAAGAAGGAGCAGAAGCTGAAGCACCTGCTGCTGAAGCAACTCAAGAATAGACTCTATTCTCAATTAGCATATAAAGCATCCTGTTTATTCAGGATGCTTTTTTATTTTTACAAAACAAACCTTTTATGTGGCAGTTTTTAAGTCGCCTTTTTGAAAAGCAAAACCTTATAGAAGAAACAAATCCTATGAAAAAATATTTAATCGTTGGCCTAGGAAATATTGGAGAAAAATATGAAAACACACGCCATAACATTGGCTTTAAGGTTTTAGATTTCTTTGCCAATAAAGAAGACTTAACTTTTGAAACTCAAAAACTAGGCGACATCACAACCTATAAATTAAAAGGCAGAACCTTCATTCTTTTAAAGCCTAGCACCTATATGAATTTAAGCGGAAAGGCCATTCTATATTGGTTGACTAAAGAGAAAATTCCTTTAGAAAATCTTTTAGTTATTACCGACGATTTAAATTTACCTTTTGGAAGCATTCGTGTAAAAACCAAAGGAAGTGACGGTGGCCACAACGGCTTAAAAGACACACAGCTCCAGCTAAACACAAACAAATACAACCGTTTTAGGTTTGGCATTAGCGATGCCTTTTCGCAAGGCCGACAAGTTGATTATGTATTGGGTGAATGGACTCCAGAGGAAAGCGACAAACTTAAAGAACGCCTAGAAAAAAGCGTTGAATTAATAAAATCGTTTGGCTTAGCTGGAATAAACAATACCATGAATAGCTTTAACGGCAAGTAATACCAATTACAACCTTAAAACTTAGCGTACAATAATCTTGGTTACAAAAGTTTTAATACCGTTAGTCACCTGTAAAAAATACATACCCGATTGCACCTGTTTTAAATCTAAAATACGCTCCAAATTCGTGAGACCAGTCTCTGTATCTTCATAAATCAACTGATTTCTAACATCCAATACTTTTATGTTTATTGGGTTTTTAGACGGGTTATACATTTGAAGAATAAAATCGCCGTAACTCGGGTTTGGGAATACAACCAAATTTTCGTTTGTATTCGGGTTATCAGGATCTATAGGGGTTTCGGTAGTTTCGCAAATTTCAACATACCATGAGTTTAAAGTCCCTACATCGCTTAGCCCAAAATCACCTAAATAAAGAGTCCAATTTCCCGAAGCATTTTCACCATCAAATTTAGACAACACATCATCTAAAGCACTAAATCGTATACCTGTTGCCGAATTTAAACAATTAAAAGCTGGCGCTTCATCATCATAAACACCAATAATATTACCTTCTTCACCACAATCAACGTGCGATTTAAGTAATACTTGAGTGTTTTCAGGGCTATTCACAGCAAATTCTAAATCACCAATATAATCATGGGTAATGTTCACACCAATATTAACATCGGTAATCGTTGATGATGCCCCAACGTTAATACTGGTATTTTGAGTGAAAGCTTGACCATTATCGGTTATTGCAATCCCTAAATTAGAACCAGAACTGTATTGGGTACAGGTAGTTTCAACTTTATAGTTAATTGAAAAATCATGACTATTAATACTAAAAAAATAATTATTTGAAGCTACCACCATCAATCGGCAATAAGGTGCAGGCACATTTGGAACAATAATAGTATACGCACCGTTATTGGTAACATGTGATGCTAGAATCGTCCCATAGTTTAATCCGCCATCGGTAGACAATAAAATATCAACCTGCTCGGCACCCGACAGTTTATTGGTATTATTCACATTCCAAGTAATTTTTTCGGTAGTTCCACTAATCCATCGAATCGATTCGGTATTTTGCGAAGTCACTTCAAAAGGCCCATAATTCGCATCAAAAGTAACACGCATATCATCATGTCTATTATTGGCGCCTCCTAACTTATTATCTCTTACCGTTAATCTAAAATCGGCTGTACGACTCACATTTGGCACTTTTTCCCATTGGGTGCTATTCACACCATATCTTAAATCGGATAGGTTAGGAAAACTTCTAATGCTGCTTTCCGTAGGCAAAAAAGACCTGAATAAAACCGAATTTGAATTTGTAGAATTAGGGTCTGGGTAGGTGGTATTTGCATTATCTTCATTAAACTGCTCCCAACAATAGGTAAGCACATCGCCATCGGCATCGCTTCCCGAACCTTCCAGTCTAAAAGCAGTTCCTATAGGCAAGGTTAAATCGTTTCCTGCATTTACAATGGGCGTTGTATTTCCTGTATCTGTGATAACCGCACAAGATGTCCCTTTTACAAAACTGGACATTTGTGCTATTGAAATGGCATGAAAATAAGGGTCGCTATTTAATTGCACATTATAAGACCCCGTAATACCTGCGTATCCCATAATAGTTGTACCACTACCCGGCTCCATTTGTGAATTCGGGCCCTCATTTCCATCATAAGTCCAAGTATGTGTAGCCCCAAATTGATGAGCAACTTCATGCGCTACAAAATTGATATCGAAATTAATACCATGCGGAACAGCACTTGTTGAAAAACCAGAACCTTTATGATTTCCGTTAGCCGTAGAGCCACCATTATTACAAACACATCCAATACATCCGGCATTACCAGTACCTGTACCGTTAGCATCATCGACACCCCCTAAAAGGTGACCAACATCATAATTAGCTTCTAAAATTTGGGCATCTAAAACCTGAGCCACTTGGCTATTATATAAGTCTATACTCGTATAAGGATCGGAACTTGGATCAAAATAAAGCACATTATTATTTGTTGCCACCAATTCCATCGATACATTTAAATCGTTTTCAAAAACCGCATTTATATTGGTTAAAGTCGCATTAATTGCGCCATTTACAGACGCTAAAGTACCGCCGTTTTCTTGGGCATATTCCCCCGTTACCGAAATAGCAATTCTGTATTTTCTATGTTTACTATCATCGGCATCTTTAAGCACATTTTCTTTTAAATGTGTTTTAAAATCGGCGCCCAAGCTGGCACATTCAAAAACAGCATTCTCTAAAAGCCCCGATTTGCTTGTGACTAATATTTGATTTGGATGATTTTTAACCGGTTGAAAAACCAACGCTTTTTCGATACCTAAAACCACTGCCGACAGCCCATTGTATGGCGATAAACTAAAGCGCATATGTGCCGAAGGATTATCAATACTTTTTGCTATAAACGATTTAATTTCAGGATATTTAGCCTGTAAATCGGGATGTAAAACTGAAGATTCGGTAACTTGAAAACGTTCTAATTCACCTGTTTCATTAGGAAAACTAATAATAACATCAGAAGCTTTTAAAGTCGCCGTTTTGTTTAAATCTGATGTTAAAGCCTTAGATAAAGCCTCATAATCAAATTGATAAAATGCCCCTTTGGGCTCAGATTTCACACCTGCATCTTTCTGTAAAGACCTATTGTCGCTAACTTTAACAAAAAAATTAGTTTGTGAAAATGCTGAAAATACAAACAAAAGCATTGCCGTTGTTAAAACATAATGTAGTTTTGTTTTCATAAACAATTAGAGGCTATTAGAAGCATCAAATATAGCAATTCTATAAGTATTAAGATTTATTTCATTAAATGCGAAAAGTAAAAAATATAGAAACTTACAAGTCTGATGAACCTGCAGTAGTTACTATTGGAACATTTGATGGTGTTCATATAGGACATCAAAAAATAATAAAACGCCTAATTAACACAGGTATTCAAGAAGGCTTAAAATCTGTAATCCTTACCTTTTTTCCGCATCCTAGAATGGTGCTTCAAAAAGACTCTAACATCAAATTAATCAACACTTTAAAAGAGCGTCATGATATTTTAGATGCTTTGGGTTTGGATTATTTAATGATTAAAAAATTCACAAAGGAGTTTTCTAGAATTTCTGCTGAAGATTTTGTTAAAGATATTTTAGTTGATAAAATAAACGCTAAAAAAGTGATTATTGGCTACGACCACCGCTTTGGAAGAAATAGAAATGCAGATATTAACGATTTAAAACAATTTGGTGAAACTTATGGTTTTGAAGTTGAAGAAATATCGGCACAAGATATTAATGATGTTGCAGTAAGTTCTACAAAAATTAGAAAGGCTTTAGACGAAGGCAACATCGAAAAAGCCAATACCTATCTAGGTTATAATTTCATGTTTTCTGGCATGGTTACTAAAGGCAAAGGCTTAGGAAAACAGCTTAACTTTCCAACGGCGAACATTCAAATAGACGAAGATTATAAAATTATACCCAAGCAAGGCTCGTATATTGTTCGTGCTGTAATTGATGATTCGCGTGTTTTTGGCATGATGAATATAGGTACAAACCCTACGGTAGATGGCAAAAAGCAAAGTATAGAGGTAAACTTTTTTAATTTTGAAAAAGACCTTTACGGAAAAACCATTCAAATAGAATTTTTACACCGTTTGCGTGATGAAGAAAAATTCGAATCGGTTGAAGCTTTAAAAACACAACTTGCCATAGACAAACAAACAGCTTTAGAATATATCTCTAAAACTCATGCTGAATAATTGGCTTTTCAAACAAATTGATAATTCGGCATTAATTGTTTTCCGAATACTTTTTGGTGCTTTATGTTTTTTAGAAACTGTTGGCGCCATTTTTACAGGTTGGATAAAACGCACACTTATCGAACCCGATTTCACCTTTAACTTTATAGGTTTCGAGTGGTTACAGCCACTTCCAGGAGACGGGATGTACTATTATTACTCCCTTATGGGCGTTTTTGGATTACTAATTATGGTAGGCTATAAATACCGTTTTAGCATGATTTGCTTCACATTACTATGGACAGCGAGTTATTTAATGCAAAAAGCATCATACAATAATCATTATTATTTGCTCATACTAATTAGCAGTATTATGGTGTTTCTTCCAGCCCATAAATACGCTTCCTTCGATGCTAAAAATCATCCAGAAATAAAAAGTAGCAGCATGCCGCAATGGTGCCGTTGGGTTATTATTTTACAACTATTTATTGTTTACACTTACGCTTCAATTGCAAAACTTTACCCCGATTGGCTAGACGCTTCTGTTATTGAAAGTTTAATGCGAGGAAAAGCTAATTATTTTCTGGTTGGCGAACTGCTTCAACAAAAATGGGTGCATTACATTTTGGCCTACGGTGGTATTTTATTTGATGGTTTAATCGTGCCATTATTATTGTATAAACCTACTAGAAAATATGCCTTTGCTGCTTCAATCGTATTTCACTTATTCAACTCTTTTGTGTTTCAAATAGGTATTTTCCCTTATTTATCCTTAGCCTTTACTTTGTTCTTTTTTCCTTCCGAAGTCATTCAAAAACTATTTCTGAAGAAAAAAAATTATTACACCAATGCCGAAATTAGGCTTCCGAAGTACAAAAACGCATGGCTGGCTTTATTTTTTATCTATTTTATCATTCAAATTGGGTTGCCTTTAAGACATCATTTTATTGAAGGCGACGTACTTTGGACCGAAGAAGGCCATCGCCTTTCCTGGCGTATGATGCTTAGAACCAAAACAGCCAGAACCAAATATTGGGTTGAAAACAAGGCAAACGGCAGCAGGAGTTTAATCGATTTGAATGCGCATTTAACAAAAAAACAAGTGCGCCTAGCAAGCTCAAAACCAGATGTTATTTGGCAATTTTCGCAACGCTTAAAAGAAAAATTTAAGGCTAACGGGCAAGATATTAGAGTATTTGTAGATTGCCATGTTAGCGTTAATGGCAAACCCTACCAGAGGCTTATAAATCCAGATATCGACCTAGCCAATGTCCCTTGGCTTGTTTTTAAACACAGTCCTTGGTTGCTGCCTGTTAACGAATAGTAAAATTCGTGTATTCTTTCCTTTAGAATTCTTTGCAATTCCCTAAATTTGTGGCTTAAATTTTCAAGACATGTTACAAGTTGCTTATATAAAAGAGAATAAAGAATTGGTTGTTGAACGCTTAACGAAGCGAAACATTAATGCGGTTCAAATGATTGAAGATGTTATAACTTTTGATGAGGATAGAAAACGTCTTCAAACAGAGTTAGATGCCACTTTAGCCGAATCGAATTCACTTTCAAAAGAAATAGGCAACTTATTTAAATCTGGTCAGGTTGAAAAAGCCAACGAATTAAAAGCAAAAACCGTTTTACTGAAAGAAACTTCAAAAGATCTATCAGATTTATTAAATAAAACCACAGAGTCTTTAAGCGAATTGCTTTATAAAATCCCGAATGTTCCTAATGAAACGGTTCCTAGAGGAAATAGTGAAGACGATAATGAAGAAATATTTAAAGCTGGCGAAATACCAACTTTACACGAAGGTGCGTTACCTCATTGGGAATTAGCCAAAAAATACGACATTATCGATTTTGAATTAGGAAACAAAATTGCTGGTGCTGGTTTTCCGGTTTATAAAGGAAAAGGTGCAAGGTTACAACGTGCATTAATTGCCTATTTTTTAGATAAAAACACGGCTGCAGGGTATACCGAATACCAATTACCGCACGTAGTAAACGAAGCTTCTGGTTTTGGAACAGGGCAATTGCCAGACAAAGAAGGGCAAATGTACCACATCACCGAAGATAATTTATATTTAATTCCAACGGCCGAAGTTCCTGGAACCAACATTTTTAGAGATGTGGTTTTAAACGAAAGCGAACTGCCTATTGGCATAACGGGTTACACCCCATGTTTCCGTCGTGAAGCCGGAAGTTATGGTGCACATGTTAGAGGTTTAAACAGGTTACACCAATTTGATAAAGTTGAAATTATTCGTGTTGAGCACCCAAGCAAATCTTATGAAGCCTTAGATGGTATGGTAAATCATGTAAAAGATATTTTAACCGAACTTAAATTACCATATAGAATTTTACGTTTATGTGGTGGCGATTTAGGATTTACATCTGCTTTAACCTTCGATTTCGAGTTGTTTTCTACAGCACAGGACCGCTGGTTAGAAATATCTTCGGTTTCTAATTTTGAAACCTACCAAGCCAACCGTTTAAAACTGCGTTTTAAAAACAGCGATGGTAAAAACGAATTGGCACACACCCTTAACGGAAGCTCTTTAGCCCTGCCAAGAGTGCTTGCTGGAATTTTAGAAAACTACCAAACAAAAGACGGTATTGTAATTCCTGAAATTTTACAACCTTACACAGGATTTAAAATTATCGATTAAGCGGAAAGCACTAAACAAGTATTATCTTACAATACTTAGCACGTTTAAACAAAAACATCGACGAAATGCATAAAAACACAGCCGTTTAACGATAAACGGCTTGTTTTCTTGTGTTTTCCATATAATTTCTCCAAGTTAGCAGAACCAACCCCATAAACCTGCTAACCATGAAAAATATTAAACGCCTCGCGCTCTTAATTGCTCTCATCTTTTTCGCTACACAAGTACTATCCTCTGATTTCGAATTCATTAAATCCGACGATAGTAAAACACAAGTTGCGATTAAATAGCATTTTTATTCAACTCGATCTCTCAATATATTCAATAAGTGTTTTTTTTAATAAATAGTCTTTATCGTTATACAAAGAACTAAAAGACTGTCCCCAATCGAGTGTTTAATTATTAGTAGCAATACGAATTATTATGATTGGTTTATGCCCGAATTTTATTCGGGCATTTTTTTATTTAACATTTTAAAAAGGCGCATTCAGAATTTAGCTTAATTACATAATAATCAAATATAAAAACCAAAAATTGATTAAATATCAGTCTTGGTTTTTTGTTTTTTTATTAAAATCTTGATGCATTAGAGTTTTTAGGTGCTAA
>NZ_JACLAF010000007.1 GCF_015355625.1 Tamlana sp. I1 | reverse complement strand
TTCATAAACGTAAGAATAAGAAAACCCCGTTTTTGGCTCTGATCAGCCTTTTTCGGGGTTTTTATGTACTTAAATTTACGTAAAAATACTTGTATTTACAAGGGATAACGCGTTTTCTGAATGTGCCGAAGTAGAGCCCATAAAACACAAAAAAGCCGCTTAAAGCGGCTTTTTCTATATCTATATCTCAGTAAATTACTTACTCAAGTACATTTTACGTCTTGCATATAAGTCGTAAAACTGATCATCTTTTAAGCTATCTATAAATAAGATACTTTCACCTGTACTCTTCATTTCAGGTCCTAAACGCTTATCTACATTCGGGAATTTATTAAAAGAGAATACGGGTTGTTTAATTGCATAACCTTCAAGTTGAGGGTTAAATTTAAAGTCGGTTACCTTTTTAGCTCCCAACATCACTTTAGTCGCGTAATTTACATAAGGCTCTTTGTAAGCTTTAGCTATAAATGGTACGGTTCTAGAAGCTCTTGGGTTGGCTTCGATAATGTAAACTTTATCATCTTTAACAGCAAACTGGATGTTAATTAAACCTACCGTATTTAATGCTCTAGCAATGGTATGGGTATGGTCTATAATTTGTTGCATCACCAAGTCACCTAAGTTGAAAGCTGGTAAGGTCGCGTTAGAATCTCCTGAGTGTACCCCACAAGGTTCGATATGCTCCATAATACCAATAATGTAAACATTCCCATCGGCATCACAAATCGCATCTGCTTCAGCTTCAATAGCACCATCTAAGTAGTGGTCTAATAACAGTTTATTGTTTGGAATTTTTCTTAGTAAATCAACTACGTGCTCTACTAATTCTTCTTTATTGATTACAATTTTCATCCCTTGACCTCCTAATACATACGACGGACGCACTAAGATTGGGAAATCTAATTCTTCAGCTAATTTTAAAGCTTCATCAGCATTTTCAGCAACTCCAAATTCTGGGTAAGGAATATTGTGATCCTTTAATAGTTTAGAGAAACTTCCGCGATCTTCAGCTAAATCTAAAGCCTCGAAACTCGTTCCTATAATTTTGATACCGTATTTGGTTAACTTTTCTGCTAATTTTAAAGCAGTTTGTCCACCTAATTGCACGATAACACCTTCTGGATTCTCATGACGGATGATGTCGTAAATATGCTCCCAGAATACTGGCTCGAAGTATAATTTATCGGCCGTATCGAAATCGGTAGAAACCGTTTCAGGGTTACAGTTAATCATGATGGTTTCGTAACCACACTCGGCAGCTGCTAAAACCCCATGCACACAACAGTAATCAAACTCGATACCTTGTCCGATTCGGTTTGGTCCAGAACCTAAAACAACAATCTTCTTTTTATCGGTTACCACACTTTCGTTATGTACGTAAGTTTCGCCTTCGGCGCTTTCAATCGTATTTTCGAAAGTTGAATAGTAATATGGTGTTTTAGCAGTAAACTCTGCAGCACAGGTATCTACTAACTTAAACACACGTTGAATGTTAAGTTCTTCTCTTTTATTGTACACCTGACTTTCTAAACAACCTAACATGTGTGCTATTTGGCGGTCACCATATCCTTTTTGCTTCGCTTCTAAAAGTAAATCACGATCTAAAGTATCGATAGTGTATGTAGAAATTTCTTTTTCTAATTGGAATAATTCCTCGTACTGTTTTAAGTACCACATATCAATTTTAGTGATATCGTAAATCTGACTTAAAGGAATTCCCATAGCAATGGCATCGTAAATTACGAATACACGATCCCAACTTGCATTGGTTAATTTATCGATGATTTGGTTATAATCGGTATATCCTTTACCATCGGCACCTAAACCATTACGTTTAATTTCTAAAGACTGAGTGGCTTTATGAAGTGCTTCCTGGAACGAACGTCCAATACCCATAACCTCACCTACGGCTTTCATTTGAAGACCTAAAGTACGATCAGATCCTTCAAATTTATCAAAGTTCCAACGTGGTATTTTTACGATAACGTAATCTAAAGTCGGCTCAAATAAAGCTGAAGTCGATTTTGTAATTTGGTTATCTAATTCATCTAAAGTGTAACCAATAGCTAATTTAGTAGCAATTTTAGCAATAGGATATCCTGTAGCTTTACTTGCTAATGCCGATGAACGAGATACACGAGGGTTAATTTCAATGGCAATAATTTCTTCTTTCTCATCTGGACTTACAGCAAACTGTACGTTACATCCACCTTCGAAATCACCAATACTACGCATCATTTTAATAGCCATATCACGCATTTTCTGGAAGGTGGTATCGCTTAATGTCATGGCTGGTGCCACGGTGATAGAATCTCCTGTATGAATCCCCATCGGATCCATATTTTCAATAGAACAGATAATAACTACGTTATCGTTTCTATCGCGAAGTAACTCTAACTCATATTCTTTCCAGCCCATCATGGCCTTATCGATCATAACTTCGTGAATTGGAGATACTTCAAGACCATGTCTTAAAAGTTTATCAAAATCCTTCTCTTCGTAAACAATAGCAGCTCCAGCACCACCTAAAGTAAAGGAAGAACGAATACATAATGGGAAACCAAATTCTTGTGCAATTTCTTTACCCTTTAAAAATGATGTTGCTGTAGCTTGAGGTGCCATAGCTACACCAATTTTATTCATCAACTCTCTAAATTGCTCTCTATCTTCTGTAATATTAATCGCGTTGATATCAACACCTATCAATTCTACTCCAAAATCTTTCCAAATCCCTTTTTCATCAGCTTCAATACATAAATTTAATGCCGTTTGTCCTCCCATAGTTGGTAAAACAGCATCAATTTGAGGGTGTTCTTCTAAAATTTTAATAATCGACTTTGTAGTTAAAGGTAACAAGTACACATGATCGGCCATAGAAGGATCGGTCATGATAGTTGCAGGGTTCGAATTAATTAAAACGGTTTCAATTCCATCTTCTCTTAAAGATCTCAAAGATTGTGAACCTGAATAGTCAAACTCACACGCTTGTCCAATTACAATTGGCCCAGACCCTATAATAAGTATCGATTTTAGTTTTGGATTTTTAGGCATTTTATGATCTAGTTATAATATTGAATGTTAATGATTTACAAAAATAATAATAAGATGATATAAAAAAAGGCGTTACACTTAAGTAACACCTTTTATATTATAAACAATTGTTCATCAATTATTTTTTATGTCTAGTTTCAGATGATACAGACAATTTTTTTCTTCCTTTAGCTCTTCTACGTGCTAATACCTTTCTACCGTTAGCAGAAGCCATTCTTTCTCTGAAACCGTGTTTGTTTCTTCTCTTTCTTTTCGAAGGCTGAAATGTTCTTTTACTCATTATCTTGTATCTTTAATTCTGAAAATGTATTTTTTATAATCGTCGGGCTTTCTTCAAAACCGAGGGCAAATATACAAAGCCTTTATTACTTTGACAAAACTTTATTAAAAAATATTTCAATAAATTTCAATTTACACAAAAAACCACGCGAGACCTTGTTTTATTTGGGATAAGCCTTTGTTTTTGTTTTAGTACTGTATATTAAAATTCATAAAAATTTAGTTTCTTTGCAGTCTTAAATCAACAAAAGTATGCGTTTTTAATTGAAACCGTACGTTAAACTTATTCGAATTACACATTATGTTTAATAAAATTATAAAACTAATTATTGCGGCAGGCATTATAGCTTATGCGGTGTATCAATTTACTGAAAGCAATATAGGAAATGGCATCATGCTTATCCTATTATCTTTAATTTTTATATTTCTTTATTTTAAGAATGAATTTATTCTTTTAGCATTTTTAAAATTGCGTAAACAAGATTTTGAAGGTGCACAAAAATGGTTGAAGAAAATTAAAAACCCTGAAGCAGCTTTGGTTAGAAAGCAACAAGGATACTACAACTATTTAAATGGTATTATGGTTTCGCAAAGTAATATGAACGAAGCTGAAAAATATTTCAAAAAAGCCATTGACTTAGGATTATCTATGGATCATGATTTAGCCATGGCAAAATTAAATTTAGCAGGCATTGCTTTTTCAAAACGCAGAAAACAAGAAGCTACTAAATTACTTAATGAAGCTTCTAAACTTGACAAGCAAGGCATGTTAACCGATCAAATAAAAATGATGAAAGACAACATGAAACGCGCGCAAATGCCAAACCAACATTACGGTACAGGTGGTTCGATAAGAGCTCAAAAACGCAGAGGTTAATCGGTTTTTACAGAAACAAAACCTTATATAAAAAAGAAGGCTAAAATATCACTTGATATTTTAGCCTTCTTTTTTTGAATTTATTTTTTAAACTTAATATTTAGGATAGGCTCCCTTTTTAGGGATTTCTATATAATATTGTTTTCTACTCGCATTATTTAAAAACGGCTCGCGTAACCAAGGGTTATGAATTTTTAATATTTTATAATTAATATTAAAATGTTTCGCGAATTTAGCGAAATCGGCTACTGCTGTATCCACGCCTACTTTATATGTTGGTACCGTATTGTATAAATCTTTTTCTCTAAAATTGAAACCATATTTAGTCGGGTGCGATAGAATTTCTTTTAAAGCAACGATTCTAAAAATGTAACGCCCAGTTTCTTCACCTAATAATAAATCGTAATAATCAGTTACCATTTGATCATTCAAACGTCTTGATACACCAGCATTCCCCGCATTATAAGCTGCTGCTGCTAATGTCCAACTCCCTAATTGTTGTTTGGATTTTAGTAGGTACTGACAAGCCACTTCAGTTGATTTTTCAAGGTTATAACGTTCATCAACATTATCATTAACCTCTAAACCATTTTCTTTTGCTGTTGCAGGCATAATTTGCCAAATGCCACGAGCGCCTGCAGGAGAAACCACATTTACCAAACCACTTTCAATCACTGCTAGGTATTTAAAATCGTCTGGAATACCATTCTTTTTTAAGATAGGCTCTATAATTGGAAAGTACTTGTGTGCACGTTTAAACATTAATAAACCGTTAGATTGCCAATAGGTGTTTACCAATAATTCACGATCCATACGCTCGTAAATATCCGGATCTTCCAATGGTAAGGGTTCGCCTGCAAAATTCAAATTTTGAGGAACTTGCAGGGCATAAACATTGTAATCGTTTATAATTTTCTTTTCGAAATTCTCATCGGTTGGAGGGTCTTGGAGGGCATAAATAAATAAAGCACATAAACTTAGCAAACCTAAAAATGCCAAGGCTTTTTGTATTGTTTTCATATGAATTAATTTTAGATTAAAGGTATGAAAAAATCACCTACTCTGCTAATATAATTTTTGGCAAGTTGGTGTTAAACCACTTGTATTTATTAATAATCATGATGTGTGTGCCCTTAGAAACAGTAATGCAATTTGAGATGTACTCGATAGGAAAAACAGGATCGTTATCACCATGAATATGCACAATATCCGAACGGTAAGTTTCCTGATTCCAACATAGCATTTCTTTAATTGCCCAGCTTAAATATTTAGAATCGTTTACCGAAAGGTACTTTTTATAAAGCTCTAAGCGTTTTGCTATCTTCTTTCCAAAAGCATACTTTTCAAAAACATCAATTTTGCTAGCTAATTGTGTAGGAATTATTTTATAAGCGCCTGTAGATTTTGCCAATTGCATTTTTTTAGACAGCTCGAATTTACTTTTTACACTTGAAATTATAATGAGTTTTTTAACCGCAATATGCTTGCTCATTTCCTGAACCAACACACCACCAAAAGACACCCCTATTAAAACCACATTTTCGTGCTTAATCTTTTTCGTCATTCGTAAAGCGTAATCCGATACCTTTTCATTATTTAATGGCATCATCCATTCTAAAAAAAAGACTTCAAAGGTATCTTGAGGCAGTTCGATGTATTCGAAAATTTTAGGACTGGCAGCCATTCCAGGCATAAAGTATACGGGCACTAGTTGCTGAATCATAAGGCATTATGAATTATTTTGCTTTTTGATAACAAATTTTTTCGTACTTTTGCACAAAGTTAGAATAAATAGTATTCACTATTTAGCATTCCTCGTAAAATAAAAACATTAGAAAATGGTTGAAGCTGCAGAATTAATTGACAATGATTTTTTACGTCAATACGAGATTAAAATTGATGATCAATTAGCGATTATCGAATACTCTTTACAAGAACGAAAAATTTTCCTAACTAAGTTAATTATTCCAGAAGGAATAACAAACGAAGGTTTTGAAAAAGATTTTTTAACCCTTGTATTTGAACAAATTGAAGAACGCAATTTAAGCGTGGTACCAACAAGTCCAGAAATAGCAAAATTTGTAAGAAGCAACAGAAAATACAAACGTATGCTGCCTGTTGGCGTGAGAATATAAATTATTTCTCCAAAAAGCATTAAAAATCTGAAGTTTAGGCTTCAGATTTTTTTTTGCACTAAGCTGAAAGTATGTTTACAAAATTAAAACGCACCAAACCATCATCATCAATTTCAGTAAGTTCAATATCGTGTAAAGTATTTACCAATTCTGGATTCCAAGGGGTTTTAACTTTCACATAATTCTCTGTAAAACCATGGATGTAACCTTCTTTATTTTCACTTTCAAACAAAACGGTTCTATGGGTTCCTAACTGACTTTCGTAAAAGGCACGACGCTTTTTAACCGACAAACCTCTAAGCATCTTACTACGTTTAGTTCGTACCTTATTAGGCACCACACCATCCATATTTGCTGCTTCTGTATTATCACGCTCCGAATAGGTAAAAACATGTAAATATGAAATATCCAGTTCGTTTAAAAAATTGTAAGTTTCTAAAAAGTGATCGTCTGTTTCACCAGGAAAACCTACAATAACATCAACACCAATACAAGCATCTGGCATGACTTCTTTAATTTTTGAAACTCGATCTACATACAATTCACGCATGTAACGACGCTTCATTTTCTTTAAAATCTCGTTAGTTCCCGATTGCAAAGGCACATGAAAATGCGGTACAAATGCTCTAGATTTCGAAACCAAATCTATGGTTTCGTTTTTAAGTAAATTCGGCTCAATCGACGAAATTCTTAAACGTTCTATCCCTTCTACTTTATCCAATTCGGTTACCAAGTCTAAAAAAGTATGTTCGTGTTTTTTATTACCAAACTCCCCTTTTCCATAGTCGCCAATATTAACGCCTGTTAAAACTATTTCTTTAATATTTTGTTTTGAAATTTCTTCAGCATTCTTCAAAACATTTTTCATAGTATCGCTACGCGAAATCCCCCTAGCTAAAGGGATTGTACAATAAGTACATTTATAATCGCAGCCATCTTGCACCTTTAAAAAAGCACGTGTTCGATCACCAATGGAATAAGAGCCCACATAAAAATCGGCTTCTTCGATTTCGCAAGAATGCACTTCGCCAAAATCGTTTTTAGACAAATCGTTTAGGTAATCGGTAATTTTAAATTTTTCGGTAGCACCGAGCACCAAATCCACCCCATCCACATCGGCCAATTCTTGTGGTTTTAATTGCGCATAACAACCAACGGCAGCCACAAAAGCATCCGAATTTGCTTTTTGCGCTTGCTTTACAATGGTTTTGAAACGTTTATCTGCGTTTTCGGTTACCGAGCAGGTATTAATGACATAAATATCGGCTTTTTCAGAAAAATCTACGCGATCAAAGCCTTCATTACTAAAATCTCTTGCAATTGTAGAGGTCTCCGAAAAATTAAGCTTACAACCTAAAGTATAAAATGCGACTTTTTTATTCATGCTATTTTGTTATCCTGAATTTGTATCAGGATTTTTTAAAATTTATCTTTACCTTTTCTCATTACTATGAACAAATTGAAGGATTTCTTTCTGAAAAACAGATATCAGGTTCAAAAAACAATGAGCCTGCAAATTTACAACTAATAAGTTATATGATAAAACCTAATTACAATCAAATAATCTTCTATTTATCAATTAGTTATATTACACTTTTCTTTTTTTCTTGCAAAGATAATTCTGATATCAATAGAGACCATTTGGTTTTTCGCTATAACGAATATGCTAATATTAATACTTTAGACCCTGCTTTTTCGAGAACATTACAAGACAATTCGGTTTGTAATCAGTTATTTAATGGTTTAGTACAATTGGATGATGAATTGAATATTTTACCGTGTATTGCGAAAGATTGGACAATTTCTGAAGACGGACTAACCTATCAATTTAAACTACGTAAACATGTTTATTTCCATCACCATAAATTGTTTGGAAAAGACTCTACGCGAACCGTTACAGCTAAAGATTTTGAATACAGTTTAAACCGTTTAAGAGATGAAAAACTAGCCTCTCCTGGCAGTTGGGTTTTAAATAAAGTAGATGATTTTTATGCGATAAATGATACCCTTTTCGAAATAAAACTCAAGCAATCTTTCCCGGCTTTTATTGGTCTTTTAACTATGAAATACTGCTCGGTAGTTCCTAAAGAAATTGTAGAGCATTATGGTTCCGACTTTAGAAATCATCCCATTGGTACTGGTCCTTTTAAATTTAAACGTTGGGAAGAAAACATTAAACTGGTTTTTAGAAAAAACCCTTTGTATTTTGAAGAAGACAAACACGGTAATGCTTTACCCTATCTGGAAGCGGTAGCTATTACTTTTCTTCCCGATAAACAGAGTGAGTTTTTGCAATTTGCACAAGGAAACATCGACTATGTATCAGGTCTAGATGCGTCTTATAAAGATGAATTATTAACCGCAAGCGGAAAACTTCAAGAGAATTATGCTAAAAGCGTAAATATGATTCGTGGCCCCTACTTAAACACTGAATATTTGGGGTTTTATTTAGATTCTGAATCTCCAGAAATACAATCGGAATTACTTCGGAAAGCCATTAATTATGGTTTTGATCGCAAGAAAATGATTGTTTATTTAAGAAATGGTATTGGAAATCCTGCAAATGGGGGTTTTATCCCAATTGGACTACCGGGCTACGATAAATCGATTGGCTACACCTATCAACCCGAAAAAGCCAAAGAACTTGTGGCACAATTTAAAGCAGAAACAGGCATTTCAAACCCTACAATTACTTTAGTGACCACCAGCAATTACCTTAGTTTTTGTGAATTTATTCAACGGGAACTTGAAAAAACAGGCCTCATGCTTCATGTAGATGTCATGCCCGAAGCATCTTTACGTTCGGCGCGTTCAAACGGTAAAGTGGATATGTTTAGAAGTTCTTGGATTGCCGATTATTTAGATGCAGAAAACTATTTATCTATATTTTACAGTAAAAATTTCGCACCTAACGGTTCTAATTATTTCCATTACAAAAACACCACTTTCGATAGTTTGTACAACAAATCATTTACAATAACCGATATTGAAAAACGTAAACATTTATACACTACCATGGATTCGTTAGTCATGCAAAAAGCACTTATGGTGCCTTTATATTACGATGAAGTGGTTAGGTTTACAAGAAAAAATGTAAAAGGTCTAGGCGTTAATCCAATTAATTTATTGGATTTAAAACGGGTTAAAAAACAGTTTTAGGTTCAATTCTTTTTTCGATAATAATTCCATTTACAATTAAATATACCCCTGTACCGTAGAAAAACATAATGCAAAAATCTTGAAGTGGCACATCGGCTTTAAATGTTTTTATAACCATAATACCTTCGGAAAGCATATAAATAACCATACCATAAAATGCAGATAAGTAACTTTTTCTATCTACCACCCCTTTTCTGAGGTAAGTAAACTGGCAAAGCAATAATGAAATAAAATAGCTTATAATAATAGGCACAAAAAAGTTTCCTAATGTATCGTACACGTAACTTATTAAAATTACAGTATAAATAAATATAACGATTGAAAAAGGAATTAACCGACCAACATTAAAATCGGATTTATGAGAAAAGCGAAAACTTATAAATAATTTAGCAAACGTATAAAACACCAAACTGGCTCCCAAAAAATAAATATTGGTATGGGTTATTACCAAAATATCGCCTACTAGAAAACAAAACAAGCTAAGCATAACCCAAGAAAAATTACTTTTATACAATGCTTTATTATTAAAGTAATAGTAGAGAATTAACAGAATTAAAACAGGTGGTTTGGATATATACCGATACGGTACTACTGGACAATAAATTTTGACCATAATATCTATAAGTAATACAATAAAAAAAAGGATTGCAAACTTCTTTTTATCTTTAAAAATGCGCAACATACAAGTGGTTTTAGAAGGGCAAAAAAACCGATAATAAACCCCTTAAGGCTTATTACAATTTCGAGCAAATTACGAAAAAAAAATAGCGTATTTAAAATAAAAAAAATAGTGAAAATCACCAACTGGATGTAATATGAATATGACAGCTTGATAAATTCTACTTGCTATAATTTCGAGTAACTATAAAATATAGTTCCAAAAACACCTTTAAAAATAATTTTTAGGCTCTATTCTTTTTTCGGTAATCATACCATATACCATTAAATAAATACCCGTACCGTAAAAAAACATAATAAAAAAGTCTTGATAAAGTACATCGCCTTTAAAGGTGTTTATAATAGTTATCCCTTCTGAAACCATATAGCATAACACCCCTGCTAACACAAAAAGATAACTTTTTTTATCGACCACCTCTTTTCTGAGATAAGCAAACTGACATAAAAGCAGGGAAATAAAATAACTAAAAAGCGCAAACAGAAAATAGCTTCCCAAACCATCATGTATATATAAAACCAATACAACGGTATAAATAAAAATAACAATTGAAAATGGTATTAATCGACTTACTTTAAAATCGGAGGTGTGCGAAAAACGAAAACATAAAAACACTTTTGCTATAGTATAAACAACAAAACTTGATATTAAAAGCGTAACATTCGCTCTATTAATAATTAATAAATCTGCTACAAAAAAGCTAAATAAAGCAAGCATGACCCAAAAATAATTACGTCCCTCTGTAGCCGTATGGTTGTAATAATAGAATAAAATGATTAGAAATATGGTTGGCGGCTTAGAAATAAAACGATAAGGCCAAGGCAGATTTGTTTTAACAATAGTATCTATAAGCAGCATTATAAAAAAAAGTATAGCAAACTTTTTTTTATCCTTAATAATGGTTAGCATATCATAAGATTTGGAAATAATTTTGAATGCATTTAATTACTGCTTACAATTTCATTCCTGCACAAATTACAAAAATTTTACTAACTCAATTAAAAAAAGAAATCAATTTCGATGTCTGCACACAAAACACCAAACATAACAATAATTTGCACTGCTATAGTAGGTTATTATTAAATCTATTTAGATACAACATACCACAACGGATGTCGCGTTAGGGATTGAGGCATTTGTTGAAGCTCTTTTTTGTTTTTCTCAAAAAAAGCGACTGCCGAACGCCCGACCTTTAGGTAACGCCCAAAATATCATGCTAATCGCGTCTGAACTTTTTAGTGTCTTCGAAAACATGCTCGAGAATGGCTTTATCTTGCTCTGTAATCTTTAGATCGCGCCTAGACATAACTACTTTGGCAACTTCGAAGGCTTTTTTGGTTAAATATGTTGTAAAACCGCTGCTACCACCCCAACTAAAACTAGGCACAAAATTTCTTGGAAAACCACTGCCAAAAATATTGGCACTAACCCCAATAACGGTACCCGTATTAAACATGGTATTGATGCCACATTTACTATGATCGCCCATCATAAGGCCACAAAATTGCAAGCCTGTTTTGGCAAAACCTTCGGTTTGGTAGTCCCATAAACGTACTTCGGCGTAGTTGTTTTTTAAATTGGAATTGTTGGTGTCTGCACCCAAATTACACCATTCGCCAAGCACCGAATTTCCTAAAAAGCCATCGTGCCCTTTGTTTGAGAAACCAAATAAAACCGAATTATTAACCTCGCCACCAATTTTACTAAATGGTCCTACGGTTGTTGGTCCGTAAATTTTAGCCCCCATTTTTACAATAGAACCTTCGCATAAGGCAAAAGGCCCACGAATAATCGAACCTTCCATAATTTCGGCATTTCTACCAATATATATAGGACCTTTACTTGCGTTTAGGGTTGTAAACTCTAGAGTTGCGCCAGGTTCCAAAAAGATATTTTCGGCAGCAATAACATTATTACTGGATGGGATAGGTTGCGATTTTCTGCCATCTGTAATTAAATCGAAATCTTCTTGAATGGCTTCTCCATTTTTTGAGAAGATATCCCAAGTGTTGTTTATTTGGATGGTGTCTTCTTTAAATTCGATAGCTTCATAAGCATCGAAATCGATATCTTCTTGGGCTTCTTTTGTAAAAAATGCAATCACATCATCACCATTAAAAATGGCTTGATTTTCTTGAAGATCTTTAATCATCTCCACCAATTCTAGATTAGGAAGGTAGGATGCATTAATCATCACGTTTTCTTCCATTTCTACCATGGGATATTTGTCTGCTAAATAATCTTCGGTTACTGTTGTTGTAGTACAATCTAAAAAAGATTCCCACTTTTCTCTGATGGTTAAAATTCCAACACGAATATCGGCAACAGGTCGTGTAAAAGTAAAAGGTAATAAACTATTACGCGAAGGACCATCAAAAAGGATATAATTCATTATTCAGCAAAAGTTAAATTTAAAAGTTAAAGGGTTTCGCTCTAACTTTTTAGATTTTGATTATTTCGATATCAAAAGTAGGGTAATTGAATAAAATAAAAAAGCCTCTCTACAATTATAGAAAGGCTTTTTTTGAAATATATTTTAGGCTAAAATTATTTTTTAAATTTAGCGTATTTAGTTTTGAATTTATCAATTCTACCAGCTGTATCTACTAATTTAGATTTACCTGTATAGAAAGGGTGCGATGTTCTAGAAATCTCCATTTTTACTAATGGATATTCAACGCCATCAACTTCAAGAGTTTCGTTAGTATCTGCTGTAGACTTTGTTAAAAAAACGTCATCATTAGACATATCTTTAAACGCTACTAATCTATAATTTTCTGGGTGTATACCTTTTCTCATCGCTAAAATGCTTTTATTACTTTCAATTTTGGAGTGCAAATTTAGTTATTTTTTACAACTGTACAATACTTTTTTTATTTTTTATTTCGATTTCAAATGTAACGATTTACTATATTTGAATACTAACAGAAAATAACCCACCAAAAATATTAAAAATAATGGAAAAATCTTTAAAATCTGTCGCAGTTAATTTTGGGCTTTATTTAGGCATCACATTAGCTTTAATTACTGTTTTGGCCTACGCCATAAACTTAGATTTATACACCCAAATATGGTTTGGATTAACCATTTTAGGCATCATTATAGTTGCAGGAATCGTCTCTGCTGTAAAGGCTAAAAAAGCTAACGGTGGTTTTTTATCTTTTAAAAACACCTTTACGGCTTATTTTATAACGGTGTTAATAGGTATTGTAATAAGTGCTATTGTTAGTATTATTGTTTTCAATTTTGTAGACCCTGAAGCTTCAAATGAATTACAAGAAAAAATAGTAAACACACAAATTGATCGATTAAAAGGATTTAATGTCCCTGCTGAAGCTATAGAAGAAACCGTTGAGAAATTAGAAGCTCAAGGGAATATGTATTCTATTTCTAATGTAGCCCAATCTATTGTGTGGCAACTGTTAGGTTTTAGTGTTATCGGATTAATTGTTGCTGCGGCTATTAAAAAAAATAAGCCAGAGGCGGAATAAATTCTGTATTTTTGAATAATATTTTCGAAAATACTCAAATGAACATATCTGTAGTTATACCACTACTTAACGAACAAGAATCCTTACCAGAATTACACGATTGGATTGTAAAAGTAATGCAAGCCCATCAATATTCGTACGAAATCATCTTTATTGACGACGGTAGTACCGATGATTCTTGGCAAACCATTTCAAAATTATCTACTCAAAATCCGCATGTTAAAGGCATTCGTTTTTTAAAAAATTACGGAAAATCGCAAGCACTTCATGCGGGTTTTGAAAAAGCTCAAGGCAAAGTGGTTATTACCATGGATGCTGATTTGCAAGACAACCCTGATGAAATTCCAGAACTTTACGAAATGATTAAAACCGATGGTTTTGATTTGGTTTCGGGCTGGAAAAAGAAACGTTACGATTCGGTACTTTCAAAAAATCTACCTTCAAAACTCTTTAATTGGGCAGCTAGAAAAACTTCTGGCGTTAAATTAAACGATTTTAATTGCGGTTTAAAAGCCTACAAACACGATGTTGTAAAGCATATTGATGTACATGGCGAAATGCATCGCTACATTCCTGTGCTTTCTAAAAATGCTGGTTTTACTAAAATTGGCGAAAAAGTGGTGCAACATCAAGCTAGAAAATATGGCGTTACCAAATTTGGTATAGACCGTTTTCTTCATGGGTTTCTCGATTTAATTACCATTTGGTTTTTATCGCGATTTGGCAAACGCCCCATGCATTTATTTGGTGCTTTAGGCGCTACCATGATTACCATTGGTTTTGCTTTTGCTTTTTATCTGGGGCTAGATAAACTAATTTTAAATCCTACTGGACGATTGCTAACCCAGCGTCCGCAATTTTATATTTCGCTTGTAACCATGATTATTGGAACCCAATTTTTTGTTGCAGGTTTCGTCGCCGAATTAATTTTAAGAACCAAACAGGATAAAAAACGCTATACCATTAAAAAAGAAATTAATTTAAATTAATCTATTTTTCAAGAACACATATAAAAATCAACCTCGCATTTTGTATATGTTTTCTTTAATAAACAATTAAATAAAAAACGGAATTACTTATTTTTGTATTCCTTTATTTAACAACACTTATGATACACATTGAACCAAAAATTTTAGAAAGAATAAACACCTGGTTAACGCCAGCTTTTGATACGGAGACGCAAAACACCATTAAAGATAGCATTGCGCATAATCCTAAAGATATTCAAGAAAGTTTTTACAAAGACTTAGAATTTGGAACCGGCGGTATGCGAGGCATTATGGGTGTTGGCACAAACCGTATTAACAAATATACCCTTGGAAAAAGCACACAAGGTTTAAGCGATTATTTACACAAACAATTCCCTAACGAAACACCAAAAGCTGTTATTGCTTACGATTGCAGACACAATAGTAAGTCATTAGCCAAAGTGGTTGCCGATGTGTTTTCTGCAAATGGTATTGAAGTTTATTTATTTGAAGATTTACGTCCAACCCCAGAATTATCGTTTGCCGTAAAACATTTAAACTGCCACTGTGGTATTGTGTTAACCGCATCGCACAACCCACCAGAATACAATGGCTATAAAGTGTATTGGCAAGACGGTGGCCAATTAGTACCACCGCATGACAATGGCGTTATCGACCAAATTAACACGGTAGATTATGCCAATATTAAATTTGAAGCTAACGACAGCCTGATTCATTTTATTGGTGAAGAAGTTGATAATGTGTTCATAGATGCTTCAGTAAAAAACGGAAGCGTTGGTGCCACGCAAGCAGCCAAAGATGATTTAACTATTGTTTTTACTTCGCTTCACGGTACATCCATTACTGCTGTGCCAGAAACCTTAAAACGTGCTGGTTATAAAAACGTTCATATTGTAAAGGAACAAGAAGTACCTAATGGTGATTTTCCAACGGTTAAATCTCCAAACCCAGAAGAGCCTGCTGCTTTAAAAATGGCTTTAGAGCTTGCTGAAAAAGTTAATGCAGATATTGTTATTGGCACCGATCCAGATTGCGATCGTTTAGGGGTTGCTGTTCGAAATTCAGACAATGAATTACAACTGCTTAACGGAAATCAAACCATGTTAATGATGACTGATTTCTTACTGAAACAATGGAAAGCTGAAGGTAAAATAAAAGGTAAAGAATTTATTGCTTCAACCATTGTATCGACTCCTATTTTAAGCAAATTAGCTGAAGCTTACCAAGTTGACAGCAAAATTGTTTTAACTGGTTTTAAATGGATTGCTAAACTAATACACGATTTCCCAGAATTGGATTTCATTGGTGGTGGCGAGGAAAGTTTCGGTTTTATGGTGGGCGATTTTGTTCGCGATAAAGATGCTGTAACCTCTACCCTATTAGCTTGCGAAATTGCAGCCATTTCAAAATCGAAAGGCAGCTCATTTTTCAACGAATTAATAAACCTTTATGTAGAACACGATTTTTATAAAGAGAAGTTAGTTTCTTTAACTAAAAAAGGGATTGAAGGTGCCGAAGAAATTAAACAAATGATGGTGGATGCTAGAGAAAATCCACTAAAAATCATCAACGGTTCTAAAGTTGTAAAAATTGAAGACTACGATTTATCTATCGCTAAAAACATGCTAACGGGTGAAGAAAGCGCTATTACAGTACCTAAATCAAATGTATTAATTTATTACACTGAAGACGGTAGCCAGGTAGCTTTAAGACCAAGTGGTACCGAACCAAAAATAAAATTCTACGTTAGCGTAAACACCGCTTTAAATACTGTAAACGATTTTAAATCTACTGAAGCACAGCTTGACGCTAAAGCGGAAGCCATTTTAAAAGATATGAATCTTATTTAATGAATCATTTTTTAAACTTATTAAGGTACGCAATACCTTATAAAAAATTTGCAATCGGGCATATTATATCCAATATATTTTATGCCTTATTCGGAACACTTTCTTTTGTGGCCTTAATACCTATGTTGGATATTTTGTTTAAACCAAAGGAGTTAAATGCAGCGCCATTAGTTAAACCTGTTTACGAAGGCATTTCTACAATAGACGATTATGGCAAAGATTTCTTAGCCTATGAAGTGAGTCGCTATTCGGCCAACGATCCCCAAAAAGCATTGCTTATGGTGGTTGGGCTAATTATCGTTTTATTCCTTTTAAAGAATATTTTTGGCTATTTAGCCAACTATTTCATGGTTTTCCTAAGAAACGGTGTGGTTCGTGACTTAAGAACTGCGGTATACAAAAAAACAGTAAGTTTACCGCTCTCCTATTTTTCCGATCAGAAAAAAGGCGATATCATGTCGCGTGTCACTTCCGATGTTTCTACCTTACAATACTCCATGCTTCCCGTGTTAGAACTCATTGCCAGAGAACCGCTAATGATTATTTTCACCGTTGGAACCATGTTTATTTTAAGTCCGCAATTAACCCTGTTCGTCTTTATTTTCATCCCCATATCTGGAATTATCATCTCTAGAATTGGTAAAAGTTTAAAACGAAAATCGGATCGGGTTCAAAAGGAACAAGGTAATATTCTTTCTATTTTAGAAGAAACCCTTACAGGACTTCGAATTATTAAAGGTTTTAATGCTGAAGATAAATTCAATAAAAAGTTTGAAGATTCATCTGATCGTTCTTACCATTTTTCAAACAAACTATTAAATCGTCAAAATTTAGCATCGCCTACCAGTGAATTTTTAGGTATTTTGGTGATTGCTATTTTACTATGGTATGGTGGTAAATTGGTATTAATCGATCAAACTTTAGACGGCAGTTCCTTCATCGCATTTATGGGTCTAGCCTACAATATTATGGTACCTGCCAAAGCAATTTCTCGTGGTATTTACAACGTGAAACAAGGTAGCGCTTCCGCGGAAAGAATTCAGGAAATTATCGATACACCCAATCCTTTAGAGGATATTGATAATGCCATAATTAAGCAAGGTTTCGATTCTGAAATCGTCTTCAAAAATGTCTCTTTTAAATATAAAGATGATTATGTTTTGAAGAATTTCAGCTTAACCATTCCAAAAGGAAAAACAGTCGCGCTGGTTGGACAATCTGGTAGTGGAAAATCTACCATCGCCAACCTAATAACACGTTTTTACGATGTAAATGAAGGCGAAATTTTAATGGATGGCATAAACATTAAGGATTTAGACACAAAATCCTTACGAAGTCAATTGGGTATTGTTACTCAAGACGCTATTTTGTTTAACGACACTATTAAAAACAACCTTAAATTAGGAAATGATAAAGCTAGCGATGCAGATGTTATTGAAGCTTTAAAAATAGCAAACGCATGGGAATTTGTTGAAGCTCTTCCTGAAACCATTGAAACCAATATTGGCGATGCTGGAAATAAACTTTCTGGCGGACAAAAACAACGATTAAGTATTGCACGTGCCGTACTTAAAAGTCCTCCTGTTATGGTTTTAGACGAAGCAACCTCGGCTTTAGATACCGAAAGCGAACGCTTGGTTCAAGTGGCTTTAGAGAACATGATGAAAAACCGAACGTCTATTGTGATTGCGCATAGACTTTCAACCATTCAAAATGCCGATGAAATTGTGGTTTTAAACAAAGGCGAAATTGTTGAACAAGGAAAACACAGTGCCCTTTTAGACCAAAAAGGCGTGTATCAAAAACTTGTTGCTATGCAAAGCTTTGAGTAAAATCGATATATTTTCAGAATAAACTTAAAGGTCTTAAAAAGATAGAGTCGAAAAAGTTTTTTTTTTTATAAAACATCATTAGGGTTTATATTCAATAGAAACTCTTCTGAATTATTGATTATTTTTTACAACGAGGTTTTTACGGCCTATCGAAAATTTATCGTGAAATTTGAAGTGAAAACACCGTGAAATTTCAGGCTGTCTGAGCTAAACGAGTTTTTAAATTCACCTCAAATTATCATAGCGAGTTCGTGAAATTTAGGTGTCGAACGAAAAATTTAGATAAAAGTTCGTAAGCCTAGATTTTTTTGGTTCGTTTTTTCATCAATGGAAAAAATGAACAACAAGATTATTTATTTAGGACGGGAATGGTCTTAAAATTAAAAAAGGATAGAAGTTATACTTGCTATCCTTTTTTTGTTCGTGTTAGACTTGGGGACGACTAACAACACAGTTAAATTTCGAATCAAAAATAGGATATAAAAACTTATCCTACAAGAAAAAATGTACTTAATCGTGATTTTTTTACAGTTTACCGAATAAAAGACAAAAACCCTCTGATTTTATAAAGATTACAATTAAAGGTTAAACTGAAATCATATCAATTAAACTTTTAGTAATTTTAGGCATCTAAAAAAGTAAACGATTATTAGTGACGGACGAAACAAAACTTATAGAACAACTAAAATCTGATCACCAAAAAGAACAAGCCTTTAAAGAATTGCTTGCGCTTTACAAAGAACGTCTGTATTGGCATATTCGAAACATCGTAAAATCGCACGACGATACCGACGATGTACTACAAAACACTTTTATAAAAATTTATAAAAACATCCATAACTTTAAAGGAGATAGTAAATTATTTTCATGGATGTACCGCATTGCTACCAACGAATCGCTAACTTTTTTAAGCAAAAAATCGAAAAAATTACACATCACCAACGAGGAACTTCAAAATAGCACCATTAACAATTTAAGATCCGATGTTTATTTTGAAGGGAACGCCATTCAATTAAAATTACAACAAGCCATTGCAACACTTCCGGAAAAGCAACAATTGGTTTTTAATATGAAGTATTTTGAAGATTTGAAATATAAAGACATGGCAGAGATTTTAAACACAAGTGAAGGCTCTTTAAAAGCCTCATACCATATTGCTGTAAAAAAAATTGAAGCTTATTTAACCCAAGATTAAACCATTACAAAAAATTGAAGTCTTATAAATAAGATGAAAACAAATAAATTACATACTATAAAATCGGCTGGGTTTAATACCCCAAAAGATTATTTTGAAACTTTCGAAGACAAACTTTTCGATAAGTTAAAAAATGAAGCGGTTTTAAATGAAAAAGTACAAAGTGGCTTTAAAGCACCAAAAAATTACTTTGAAACTTTAGATACCAACATCTTACAGGCTGTCGAAGATTCTAAAAAAACAACAAAAGTAATTCCGCTTTTCAGCAAAAAAACAATCCTGTACGCATCAACTATTGCAGCAGCCATTGCTCTTTTCTTTGGTTTGTCTATTTTTGATTCCAAACCTTCTTTTGATGCTTTAGACGCTCAAACAATGGAAAACTATATTTTAAATGAAAACATCAGCACATCAGAAATAGCATCGCTTTTTACAGATGAAGAATTGAATGAGAATCTATTTTCCGAGCATAATTTTGATGACGAAAACTTAGAAGAATACCTCATAAATCATGCTGATATTGAAACCTTAATTACAGAATAAACAAAACATGAAAAACATATTCCTCATATTATTTCTATTCACATCGCTACAAATAGTCGCTCAAAAAAACGATAAAGACCGTATTAAAGCCCTAAAAGTTGCTTTTATTACCGAAAGATTGGATTTAACGCCTAAAGAAGCCCAAGAATTCTGGCCTGTTTACAATGCATACGAAGATAACACCAACCAAATTAAGCATCAAGAATTAAGAGAAATTCGTAGCGACATTCGAACTGGTTACGACAGTATGTCTGATGAAAAAGCAGATGAATTAATCAAAAAATTAAATAAAGCAGAAATTCAACTACACAAACTACGTGTTGATTTTTCTAAAGATCTTTCAAAAATATTACCATCAAAAAAAATCATTCTACTAAAAGCTTCAGAAGAAGACTTTAGAAGAAAAATGTTTGATGAATTTAAAAAAAGAAGAGGTGAAAAACGCTAAAACTTCTAGTAGTCTTCTTCTCTAAAAGTTAGTTTAGATATTTTTCCATCACCCGCAGCATAGGCTATCGAATCGTTTAAAAAACGAAACGTATAAAAGCCAGCATCACTTAAATGCGTCCAAGTATCACCAGAATCCTTACTAAAATCTATACCATTAAAACTGGTTGCAATTAGAGCTTTTCCGCCATTATTTGGCACATATTGCACACAACTGCTGTAACCAGGTAATTGATTTTCGGCGACAAGCTCCCAAGTTTTACCACCATTGGAAGTTCTTATTTTATTCGCAACATTTTGCTCCGGATTCTTAAAATCGCCACCTATTGCAAAACCATGTTTAGCATCGTAAAAATCAATGGAATAAATCCCTTCGGTATCACTGCCTTTTGCTATTGGCGTTTTAACACGACTCCAAGTTAATCCACGATCTTCAGAACTGTATATATTGCCATGTGTAGTACCAAACCATACCTTATTACCTAAAACTTTAATATTGGTATTACTCGCTGCAAAGGCACCTTCTCCAGCTTCAGCCTGTGGTAATTGGGAACAATCTAATTTCTTCCAAGTAGCCCCACCATCGCGTGTAATAATAACAGACATACAACCATTTACACTATCGCCAATCGCAATACCGTCTTTATCATCCCAAAAGGTCATAGCATCATAAAAAACACCTTCACCTTCTTCTTTATACACTAAAGTCATTCTGCCATTCGAGCCTGTTTTGTAAAGCAACGCAGGACTTTCAATAGTTAACATGAAAAAATCTTGAGCCGTATGCCCAGTCGCTCTAAAATTCAAATTCAAATCATCTTGCTTTTTTGTAGAGGTTTGCCACATGCCTGTTTTAGGATCGTTTAAACCAAAAAGACCATTGTTTGCTGCAAAAGCCAAACTTTTATCATTTAGAATTTCTAAAGTTCTCACACTTACCGCAGCATCTCTAAAAATACCTTCTATAGCAACCGAAGCCACATCGCGCACCACAATTGGTTTTTCAAGAATCACCCGAACTTCTTCTTCAACTGGGGTTTCATCAACAATAGGAGTTTCAACCACAACAGGGGTTTCTTCAACAGTTTTAGATTCATTTTTACAATTAAAAAATAATGTTACTAAGGCAATCCAAGCAAAATGTTTCATCTAGAAAATAAATTTTTTATAAAAATAGAAAAGCACAGCCAACTAAAGGCAAGCTTTTTATAAAATAAATAGAGATACATTTAAAACATTCGAGAAATCGTAGCAATTAACGTAACTTTGCAGCTTTATTTATACAAGATGCGATTACACAGAAATTTATGCTTTGCCGTTGTTGATGGCTTAACCTTAATATTTAATGAAGGCAAGTACGCCGATAAAGTGATACAACAACTTTTAAAACGTGATAAACGTTGGGGCGCTCGCGACAGAGGTTTTGTTGCCGAGACCACTTACGATATTGTACGCTGGAAACGCCTATATGCTGAAATTGCTGAAGTTAAAGCACCTTTCGACAGAGATAATATTTGGCGCATGTTTGCTGTTTGGGCGACTTTAAGAGGTATAAAATTACCCGATTGGAAATATTTTGAAAATGTGCCATTACGAAAAATAAAAGGGCGTTTTGATGAACTTTCTAAAATTAGAAAATTCAAAGAATCGATTCCAGATTGGCTGGATGAACTTGGTGTTAAAGAACTAGGCAAAGCATTCTGGACCCTAGAAATGGCTGCACTTAACGAGCAAGCCGATGTGATTTTAAGAGTAAACACCCTAAAAACCACCAAAGAGAAGTTACAAACCGAATTATTTGATTTGGATATTGAAACTGATTTTATAGAAGGCTATCCAAATGCTTTAAAACTAAAAGAACGTGCTAATGTTTTTAGCACCGAAGCTTTTAAAAATGGTCATTTTGAGGTTCAAGATGCTTCATCTCAACTGGTTGCCGAGTTTTTAGATGTTAAACCAGGTATGCGCGTTGTAGACACTTGTGCTGGTGCAGGCGGTAAAACCTTGCACATTGCCTCTTTAATGGAAAATAAAGGGCAAATTATTGCCATGGATATTTATGCCAATAAATTACATGAATTAAAACGTCGTGCCAAACGTAATGGCGCTCACAATATAGAACCACGCGCCATAGATTCGACTAAAGTGATTAAAAAACTTTACGATAAGGCCGACCGTGTTTTAATTGATGCACCTTGTTCAGGACTTGGTGTATTACGTAGAAATCCTGATGCCAAATGGAAACTTCAACCAGATTTTGTTGAAAAAATAAAGAAAACGCAACAGGAAATTTTACAGCAATATTCTAAAATGGTTAAAGCTGGCGGACAATTAGTTTACGCAACTTGTTCGGTTTTACCTTCCGAAAACCAAGAACAAGTAGCTATTTTCTTAAAATCTGAGGCTGGAGCAAATTTTACTTTAATAAAAGACAAAAAAGTATCGGCACATAAATCTGGATTCGACGGATTTTATATGGCGCAATTAGAAAGGAAAAGTTAGTTGCACATGGCAAAACTATTTAAGCCTATATATTTTTTAAATATATTATTGATTATTTTGGGGTGTTCGTCCTCCGACGACAAAGATTGCACGAAAACAATTATAGTACAACCTGAATACGAAATTATAGGTCCGCAGGGTACAACTTTAATTCCTGAAATTAAACAAGAAATCCCTTGTGATTCTCCAGAACCTGATCCTGTAAAACCGATTATAGAAGGCAATGTATTAACCAACTTTAGTTATGATGTACTGAGTTTTGAATATACACCTGACACAGGAAATAACACGAGTAGAATACAGTTTGAAATAAAACTTAATAATCCGAATAATTTTATAGTTAGAGGAACTCCAATATTAACTATAAACAGTGATAATATACAATTTTCAACAAGTTATTCTGCCGATGCTACAGAAGCCTGCCATGAAATTCAAGCTAACTCCAGTTGTGTTTTAGTATATAATAAAGAAACTCCTATAGACCCAAACTTAGGAACACCTAATAAATTCGAATTAGTTTCCGTGAAATACGTTCTCTAAAAAAGTATTTATAGTTCTCTTTAGTTTATTATAAAAACCTAAAAATCCTGATACCAAAGTATTAGGATTTTTTTTGGTTTAAATCTAAGCGATATTTTAAGATTTCATGATTTAAAAACGACACGATTTTAGAACTTTATAATTAAACACAAAGCTCTTGAATCCACCCAGATAAGTGGTTAACCACCACTACAAAAAGACTTTATGACGCAAATATTATCATAAAATCTTAACACTTCCTTCTCTATTTTTCAAAAATGCCTTACCTTGCTGGCGTCATTTATAATTATAATAATAAAACATAAAAAATGGAAAGATTTAGTGAAAAATACATCATCTCAAAAGATTTAGAATGGGAAGAACTTGGTGGCGGCGTATCAAGAAAATTTTTAGGTTACGATAACCAAATCATGATGGTAAAAGTAAAATTTGAGAAAGGTGCTTTAGGTTCTCCGCATCAACACTTTCACACCCAAGCTACTTTTTGTGTTTCTGGTAAATTTGAATTTGAAATTGATGGTGTAAAACAAATCGTTGAGGCCGGAGATGGTGTTTATATCGAACCAAATTTATTACACAGTGCCGTTTGTTTAGAAGAAGGCATGCTAATCGACACATTTAGCCCTGTAAGAGAAGATTTCTTAACTGGTGGGGGTGTATCTTACTTTGGAGACAAAGAGTAATAAAATAGTTTTCTTATAACAGTTTTTCATAAACTGTATATATATTAAAATCTCAGATTATTTTTAATCTGGGATTTTTTTTTACGAAAAGTTAGCACTGTAATGTTTAAGATTCTGTAAAAAAATTTCATCAACACGTAATAACATTTCATTGTTAAAAATACTGTTAATAACCATAATCGCTTTCAAATAAAAAGCCCTCTCAAATCATTAAAAATGTGTATTTTTGCATTTTTAAAACTCATACCTAATACATCTATAATGATTCATTTCTTTGGAAACGTAACCAGTAAAGTATTTGCTGTTCAAACAACAAAAGAATTATCAACCGAAACCATATCAAAATTAGTGTGGTTATTTGGCAACCAGCCAAAAATAGAGCAAGCATCATTGGATGCTTTTTTTGTTGGACCGCGTGCTGCCATGATAACGCCTTGGAGTACCAATGCTGTTGAAATTACTCAAAACATGGGGATTTCAGACATTATTAGAATTGAAGAATTTCAAGCTGTTGCTGAAGATTTCAAAGATTTTGACCCAATGATTTCTGAAAAATTTAAGGGTTTAAATCAAGAATCATTTACTATAAATATTAAGCCAGAACCTATTTTAAATATTGAAGATATTGCAGCTTACAACATCCAAGAAGGCTTATCATTAAGCGATGAAGAGGTTGCGTATTTGGAAGGTGTGGCTAAAAAAATTGGGCGTCCGTTAACGGATTCTGAAGTTTTCGGATTTTCACAAGTAAACTCAGAACACTGTCGTCATAAAATTTTCAACGGAACGTTTGTGATTGATGGCGAAGAAAAGCCTGTGTCGCTTTTCAAAATGATTAGAAAAACATCCGAAGCCCATCCTAACGATATTGTTTCGGCATATAAAGATAATGTGGCTTTTGTAAAAGGGCCAAAAGTGGAACAATTCGCGCCAAAACGTGCCGATATTCCTGATTACTATACCACTAAGGAGTTTGAATCTGTAATTTCGCTTAAAGCGGAAACTCACAACTTCCCTACTACGGTCGAGCCTTTTAACGGTTCTGCAACTGGTGCTGGTGGTGAAATTCGCGATAGATTGGCAGGCGGAAAAGGTTCTTTACCTTTAGCTGGAACTGCGGTTTACATGACCTCATATTCACGTTTAGAAGAAAACAGACCTTGGGAACAAAAGTTTGAAGCCAGAGATTGGTTGTACCAAACACCCATGGATATTTTAATAAAAGCATCAAACGGTGCGTCTGATTTTGGTAATAAATTCGGGCAACCGTTAATCTGTGGTTCGGTTTTAACCTTCGAACACGAAGAAAATACAAAAACTAGCACCTCAGCACCTAGAAAGCTTGGCTTTGATAAAGTGATTATGCAAGCTGGTGGTATTGGTTATGGTAAAAAAGAGCAAGCATTAAAAGACACGCCAAAAACAGGCGATAAAATTGTAATTCTTGGTGGTGAAAACTACCGCATTGGAATGGGGGGTGCTGCGGTATCATCGGCCGATACAGGAGAGTTTGCTTCAGGCATCGAGTTAAATGCCGTGCAACGTTCAAACCCTGAAATGCAAAAACGTGCAGCAAATGCCGTTCGTGGTATGGTTGAATCTGATGAAAACTTCATCGTTTCTATTCACGATCACGGTGCTGGTGGTCATTTAAACTGCCTTTCAGAATTGGTAGAAGATACAGGAGGAAAAATCGATTTAGATGCCCTTCCTGTTGGCGACCCAACCTTGTCTGATAAAGAAATTATTGGTAACGAATCTCAAGAACGTATGGGATTGGTTATTGCTGAAAAGCATATTGAAACCTTACATAAAATTGCAGATCGTGAACGTTCGCCAATGTACACCGTTGGTAATGTTACAGGCGATAATCGTTTTACATTCGAATCTAAAACCAACGGCCACAAACCAATGGATTTAGCTATGGAAGACATGTTTGGAAGTTCTCCAAAAACCGTGTTAACCGATAATACGATTACAAGAAATTATAAAAACTCTAGATATAAAACCAAAAATTTACAAATCTATTTAGAGCAAGTTTTACAACTGGAAGCAGTAGCTTGTAAAGATTGGTTAACAAATAAAGTAGACCGTTGTGTGGGTGGTAAAGTAGCCAAACAACAATGTGTGGGGCCTTTACAAATTCCTTTAAATAACGTTGGCGTTATGGCGTTAGATTTTAACGGTAAGGAAGGAGTAGCGACCTCAATTGGCCACTCACCAATTTCTGGATTAATTCATCCAGAAGCTGGTAGCCGAAATTCAATTACAGAGGCATTAACCAATATCGTTTGGGCGCCTTTAAAAGATAATTTAACTTCGGTTTCACTCTCTGCAAACTGGATGTGGCCTTGTAAAAACGAAGGTGAAGACGCGCGTTTATACAAAGCAGTACAGGCGGTTTCAGAATTTGCTATCGATTTAGGCATTAATGTTCCAACAGGAAAAGATTCGCTTTCCATGAAGCAAAAGTATCCTGATGGCGATGTTATTTCTCCGGGAACGGTTATTATTTCGGCAGCTGGAAATTGTAACGAAATCTCTAAAGTTGTAGAGCCAGTTTTAAAGCAAAATGGTCAAAACATCTATTATATTAATGTTTCTCAAGACGCTTTTAAATTAGGTGGAAGTTCTTTCAACCAAGTTTTAAACACCATTGGAAACGAAGCACCAGATGTAAAAAACACGGCCTTTGTAAAAAACACGTTTAATACCATTCAAAACTTAATTAAGGCCGATAAAATTACTTCGGGTCACGATGTGGCTTCAGGAGGTTTAATTACCACTTTATTAGAACTGTGTTTTGCTGATGTGAATTTGGGAGCCGATTTCGATTTATCTGCTTTAAACGAAGAAGATTCTATTAAAGTTTTATTTGCTGAAAATGCAGGACTTGTTTTCCAAGGTGATGCTTCAGTTGAAACCATTTTAACTGAAAACAACATTGAATTTTTCAACATAGGAACAGTAAATGATTCAGCAACAATAACCATCAAAAATAACGAGGATAGTTTCACTTTTGATGTTTCTAAAATGCGTGATGTTTGGTACAAAACTTCCTATTTATTAGATAAAAAGCAAACGGCAAATAATTTAGCTGAAGCACGATTTAATAATTTTAAAAATCAGCCTTTACACTATACTTTCCCAAAACATTTCACAGGGAAACTAAAAGATGTCACTTCGAGTGATTCGTCAAAAGCGAATCGTACCGAGAAGCCTAAAGCTGCTATTCTACGTGAAAAAGGATCTAACTCAGAGCGTGAAATGGCAAACGCCATGTATTTAGCTGGTTTTGATGTGAAAGATGTACACATGACCGATTTAATTTCTGGTCGTGAAACCTTAGAAGATATTCAGTTTTTAGGTGCCGTTGGTGGTTTCTCAAATTCAGATGTTTTAGGCTCTGCAAAAGGTTGGGCAGGTGCTATTAAATACAACGAAAAAGCCAATAAAGTAATTAAAGATTTCTTCGCTAGAGAAGACACTTTATCGGTTGGTATTTGTAATGGTTGCCAATTATGGATGGAATTAGATCTTATTAATCCAGAACATGAGATTCACGGAAAAATGGGGCATAACGATTCGCAAAAACACGAAAGTTCATTTACTTCGGTAAACATTCAAGAGAATAATTCGGTAATGCTTTCTACTTTAGCAGGCAGTACTTTAGGGGTTTGGATTTCGCATGGTGAAGGAAAATTTAATTTACCTTATTCTGAAGACAAATACCAAATTGTTGCTAAATACGGTTATGAAGGGTATCCTAATAACCCGAACGGCTCTGATTTTAACACCGCAATGTTATGCGATAAAACAGGCCGCCATTTAGTAACCATGCCACATATTGAGCGTTCTACATTCCAATGGAACTGGGCAAACTATCCAGACAACAGAAAAGACGAAGTAACGCCATGGCTGGAAGCATTTGTGAATGCTAGACTTTGGATAGAGAAGAAATAAATCGATTCTAATATATTTAAAAAGCTCTAACGTTAGTTGGAGCTTTTTTTATGTTTAAAAAAAGATGTACTTTTCAAGCTATGAAAAAACTACTAACGGGTCTGCTGCTTTTAGCTTCATTTGTAAATTTATTTGCGCAATCTGAAAAATCGAATACCACGAAACGCTATTTGTACCGTGATCAAGTTGTAGCCATAGAAAAATGGTATGGGGATAACAAAAAAATAGACAGCCTGAAAACATATTACAAATCTGGAAAACTTGACGAATGCTTTTATTTTCATAATGGCAGATACCAAGGAAAATCATTTAAATACAACCCTTCTGGAGAAAAAATAACCACTTGGGAATTTGACAATGGGGAACTTATTAGTAGAACAGATCATATCATTGAATTCAATAAAAAAACAGAAGAAAAAGTACTAAAAGCACATGCTAGACTTAAAGAACTGAATCTTGAAATAAAGGAAGAACCTAAAAGTCTAAAATTAAGATTTCAAAGAGCAAGCATAAGAAAATATCTTGACAACAACACATTAGCTCTTAATGATTTTAAAACAGCAGAAAAACACATATTAAAGATTTCAAAAACCAAAAAAGTTCCTGAGAAAATATTAGGAAGTCTTTACGACAATTTGGCTAATATTTATGCCGATTATGAAATGCACGACTACTGCATTCAATACAAATTGAAAGCCATAAAAGCTTCGCCTAAAGAAAGTAGGCTTTACCATAATCTGGGGTCTTACCTTATAACAATTAAATCTTACCGACTAGGCATAGTATATTTAAACAAAGCTATAGAGATGGTGCCAAACCATGCGTTCGCCAATTGGGCACTATCGGCTGCTTATACCGATTTAGGTGAATACGATAAAGCCATGGTTTGTGTAAATACCGCTTTTAAGAATAAAGCGAATTTATATAAGCGAGGTGAAAAAAATGCAGAAAGAGACCTAAGAACCATTCGAGGTTTATTATATCATAAATTAGGCGATTCGGATAAAGGCATAGCCGATTTAGAAGAAGCCTTAATTATAAATAACAACAATTCTTTTGCCTATAGGAATTTAGGGGAAGTTTACTTCGACCTAAGCAATTACAATAAAGCTTGTGAATTATTAACCAAAGCTAAAACACTGGGCTACGAAAAAACATTCGACCGTGACGATTTACAAGACTATCTTAATTATTCATGTGAACATGTTGTTGATGAAAACCAAATAGTAGAAACAACAACTGAAACAATAACTGAAACAATAACTGAAACTTTTACAACTCCAAAACTCGCAGAAAAACCATATGCATATCCTAACCCAACAAAAGGTGAAGTAAACATTAAAAATCTGCTGTTTGAAGATTATGTTTTTTTGGTGTTTGATTACGCCGGAAAACAAGTAAAACAAGGCAAAAAGAATACAGGCATTAATTTATCTGAATTACCAAGTGGCGTTTATATTATTAAAATAATCCATAAGGATAAAAGTGAAACCTTTAGAGTTATTCGAGAATAACCCTTAAAGTTAGGAAACTAAAAAGGGTGTTTTTCAATACATGAAAGACACCCTTTTTTATTATAATAATTTCAGATATTAACTAAAGCTTAAAACTCTTAATTATCTTCTTTCCCAAACAAATACCCATATGGCATCCCTACAAATAAGGCGCCTCCAACAATATTTCCTAAAGTGGCAGGAATTAAATTTTTAATAAAGAAAGTACTCCAAGTAATATCGGCACCTTCAAAAATAGATAGCGGAATAAAGTACATATTGGCAATACTGTGTTCAAATCCCATCGTTACGAAAGCCATAACGGGAATCCAAATGGCTACTATTTTTCCAATCGTGTTTTTAGCGGCAATACCTTGCCAAATTGCTAAACACACCAACCAGTTGGCTCCGATCCCTTTTATAAAAGTCACTAGAAACGTATTGCTTGTTTTGCTTTTGGCTATTTTATGAACCATATCAATATACGGTGCATCTGTAACAAGATGCGTTAAATAAGTGATGACATAAGCCACAAACAAAGCCCCAACAAAATTTCCTATGTACACTAACCCCCAATTTCTTAACATGGCGTATGCACGCTGTCTTTTGGTTAAAATATTAGGAATGAAATAGGCATTATTTCCTGTAAAAAGTTCGGCGCCTACAATAACCACCAAAATAAGTCCGAGTGGGAACGCCGCGCCAAACAAAAATTTTGCAAACCCAGGATTATTTGCTGCTATTCCAGGAGAGCCACCAGATATAATAATGGCTAATAAACCTCCAAAAGCGACGTAAGCTCCCGCTAAAAATGCAAGAATTAATGTTTTACTAACTTTATAACCTTCTTTATTCAAGGCTATTTCATTCACTATTTTTATACCTTCTTTAGGGGTGTGCATATTCTTTTTTAATTGTAAACTTTAAGTTAATTTTTATTCAAAAGTTATACGAAAATAAAAATTTTAGTTCACCTTAACTTCTTTAAAATATTGATTTAAAATTTCCACAGCAGCATCGATTTCCTCCTTCGTATTTTCACGAGCATCTTTCAACTCATATTCCCATCCTAAGGCTTCCCATTTGTGAATACCTAATTTATGATACGGCTGAATTTCAATTTTCTCAATGGTTTTATAATCCTTAAAATGTTCGCCAAGAGCATGAAGCAATTCGGGTTTGTTTGTAATGCCAGGAATTAAAACATATCGCAACCACATCGCTTTTCCAGATTCCTCACGATGTTTAGCGAAAGTTAAAGCCGTTTCCATATTACGTTGCCCAGTTAAGGCTTCGTAACCTTCTTCGGTCATGTGCTTAATATCTAACATGATTAAATCGGCATAATCGTCTAACAAGGTTGTTGCGAAGTTGTTTAATAATCGGCCGTTAGTATCAATATTAGTATGTATCCCCTCTTCTTTTAATCTTTTGAAAAAAGGAACAAGGGCTTTCGATTGCAGTAAAGGTTCTCCGCCAGAAACGGTAACACCTCCTTTTTTTCCGAAGTAAGGCTTCACTTTTAATACCTTTTCAACCAGTTCTTCAATCTCGTATGGTTGACCTCCCGACGTTTCTATAGTATCTGGATTATGACAATATAGACACTTCAACTTACAGCCTTGTAAAAAAACTACAAAACGAATACCGGGCCCATCATGTGTTCCGAAGGACTCAATTGAATGGACATTTAATATGTTGTCTTGATTTTTGATAACCTTAAAGTTTTAAATTAAAAATAAGCATCTGAAAGACAAAGCTATTAAACTTATCCTCCAGATGCTCCTCAAAATATAAAAAACTCTACATGGATTCGTGGAAAGAACGTGTAATCACTTCCAATTGCTGCTCTCTTGTTAATCTTACAAAGTTAACAGCGTAACCAGATACACGAATAGTTAATTGCGGATATTGCTCTGGGTGCTCCATAGCATCCATTAACATATCTCTGTCTAAAACATTCACATTTAAGTGCTGCGCATTTCTACTGAAATAGCCATCTATAATAGTTGCTAAATTGTCGATACGATCTGTTTCTGAAGATCCTAAAGATTTTGGCACCATTGAGAATGTGTTTGAAATACCGTCTAATGAATCTTTATAATCAATTTTTGAAACTGAATTTAAAGAGGCAATAGCACCGTTACAATCACGACCGTGCATTGGATTTGCTCCAGGAGCAAAAGCAATACCACTTGGTCTACCATCTGGCGTAGCTCCGGTTTTCTTACCGTAAGACACGTTTGATGTGATGGTTAACACAGACATTGTTGGCTCAGCATCTTTATAAACTGGCAATTGTTTTAACTCGTTATTAAAATCTGCTACAGCATTAGCAGCTAAAGTATCTACGCGGTCGTCATCATTTCCGTATTTTGGAAATTCACCTTCAATTTTAAAATCAACCGTTAAACCATCTTCATTTCTAATCGGTTTTACTTTCGCATATTTAATAGCTGAAAGTGAATCGGCTACAATAGACAATCCCGCAATACCATAGGCAATATTGATGCCTGGGTTAGTATCGATTAAAGCCATTTGTGCTTTTTCGTAATAGTACTTATCGTGCATGTAGTGAATAATATTCATCGAATCGTTATACACACGAGCCACTTCTTTCATAGCGATTTTAAAGTTCGTCATTACAGTATCAAAATCTAAATACTCACCATCCAATTCCTTAATACCATCAACCATAGGTTTTCCAGTATTTTCACAACGTCCGCCATTAACAGCCAACAATAATGTTTTAGCTAAGTTGGTACGTGCTCCAAAAAACTGAATAGATTTCCCTAAGCTTTGGTAAGACACACAACATGCAATTCCGTAATCATCAGATCCACGTTGTGCACGCATTAAATTGTCATTTTCAAACTGAATTGAAGAAGTATCAATCGATACTTTAGCACAATAATCTTTAAAATTTTGTGGTAACTCTTGAGACCATAAAATCGTCATATTCGGTTCTGGTGAAGGCCCTAAATTATATAAGGTATTTAAGAAACGGAACGATGTTTTTGTAACTTTTGTTCTGCCATCTTCAAACATACCACCAATAGCCTCGGTTACCCAAGTAGGATCGCCTGCAAAAATTTCATCGTAAGTCGCCATTCTTAAGTGACGTACCATACGTAATTTCATAACGAATTGATCGATGTATTCTTGAGCTTGTTCCTCAGTAATTAAACCTTCTTGTAAATCATTCTCGATATAAATATCTAAGAACGTTGATACATTTCCTAAAGACATCGCAGCACCATCTTGCTCTTTTACAGCTGCTAAATATGCCATGTATGTCCATTGTACCGCTTCTTGAGCGTTTTCAGCTGGGCGACCTAAATCTAAATCGTATTTAGCACCTAACTCAAGCATTTCATTTAATGCTTTTATTTGTGATGATACTTCTTCACGTAAACGAATAACAGCTTCTGTCATTGGTCCAGTGATGTTGCTTAAGTCTACTTTTTTAGCTTCAATTAAAGCGTTAATTCCGTAAAGAGCCACACGACGATAATCTCCAATTATTCTACCTCTAGCATAATTATCTGGCAACCCTGTTAAAAATCCTAAAGAACGGAATTTTCTAATTTCAGCATTATATGCATCAAAAACACCATCGTTATGGGTTTTAACGTATTTAGAAAATAATTCGGTTAAATTATCATTAGGTTTTACACCTTGTTCCTGTAAAGCTTTTTGAACCACTTTAAAACCTCCAAAAGGTTTCATAGCACGCTTTAATAACTCATCTGTTTGTAAACCAACAATAACTTCATTGTCTTTATCTATATATCCCGCTTCAAAAGCGTTTACTGAAGAAATTACCTCTGTATCTACGGCACGTACACCGTTTCTTTGTCTCTCTTCTTGGGTCGCAACTTTACAAACTTCCCATAATTTGTTAGTTTTCTCGCTTGGTCCAACTAAAAATTCATGAGTTCCATGGTAAGGAGTAATATTCTGAAATACAAAATCTCTAACATTAATCTTCTCCGTCCAAATTCCGTTTTTAAACTGTTTTACTTCCATGTGTTTTATATTAATCTTTTGAAAAAAAATTCTTTGTTTTGATTGATGTATACAAAGGTATGACCACGATTAAAGTAATAAACTGACAAAAATCAGTTTCCATTTAAATAAAAATATTCCTACTTACGAAAACGTTTGAAATTGACTAAATCAATCTCATTTTATCTAAAATTATCATCATTTTTCTTCATAAAAAGCATCATTAATATTCCAAACATTATAAATTAATTGATTTACAGACTAAACATTAGCAAACTCATAAAAATGAGCTTTTTACAGTGTGAACCATTCAAGAACAATTAACAAATGTTTATTTAATATTTTATCGCCTATTTGAAAATCTTATTTAATTTCATACTTTGCAATACACCACACGATAACACAGATTATGACTGAGATAACTAGACTATTTGATTTTCCTTATTATCAGCTTGAAAATAAGCCTACAGACGCCGCTTTTGTAACAAAATATGATGGCGAATGGGTTAAAACCTCTACTCAAGACTATGTAGATAAAGCCAATGCGATGAGTCGCGCATTATTAAAACTTGGCGTTAATAAGGACGATAAAATTGCCGTTATTTCCTCTTCTAACCGTACCGAATGGAATATTGTAGATATAGGGGTGCTTCAAGTTGGAGCACAAAACATTCCTATTTACCCTACTATTTCTGCTGAAGATTATGCCTATGTCCTTATTCATAGTGAATCGACATATTGCTTTGTTTCAGATGAAGAAGTTTATGAAAAAGTCAATCAAGTTAAAGATCAAACAAAACTAAAGGAGATCTATTCCTTTAATCATATAAAAGGCTGCAAACACTATTCTGAATTGTTAGAACTTGGTGCAGACACCTCAAATCAAAACGATGTAGAAGCTAGAAAAGCAGCTGTAAAACCATCCGATTTAGCAACCATCATTTACACTTCTGGAACCACCGGAAAACCTAAAGGCGTTATGCTTTCACATTGGAACATTACAAGCAATGTATTAGGCAGTATGTCAAGATTACCTTTAAGAGGTGAAAAAACCAAAGTTTTAAGCTTTTTACCCATTTGTCATATTTTCGAACGCGTTTTAATTTACATCTACCAACACGCAGGAACTTCGATTTATTATGCTGAAAGTCTTGATAAAATAGCCGATAACGCTAAAGAAATCAACCCAAATCTCATGAGCGTAGTACCGCGACTTTTAGAAAAGGTTTACGATAAAATCATGGAAAAAGGCACTGAACTTACTGGCATAAAAAAGGCGCTTTTCTTTTGGGCTGTGGGTTTAGGCGAAATTTGGGAACCCTATAAACAAAACGGAGCTTGGTACGAATTAAAATTGAGCCTTGCCAATAAACTTATTTTTAGCAAATGGCGCGAAGCTTTAGGGGGCGAACTGTACACCATGGTTTCTGGTAGTGCTGCTTTACAACCCAGATTGGCTAGAATATTCTCAGCAGCTGGCATGCAAGTTATGGAAGGTTACGGACTAACAGAAACTTCGCCAGTTGTTTCCGTTGGGAAATATGCCGATAACATGTTTAAAATAGGTACTGTTGGAAAACCTATCCCTAATGTGGAAGTAAAAATTGCCGAAGATGGTGAAATCCTTATTAAGGGACCAAATGTAATGATGGGCTACTATAAAGATCCTGAAAAAACAGCCAGTGTTATGACGGGCGACTATTTTCACACAGGCGATAAAGGCGAAATTGATGGTGATGGCTTTTTAAAAATTACAGGCCGAAAAAAGGAAATGTTTAAGACTTCTGGAGGGAAATATGTAATTCCTACATTACTTGAAAACGATTTAAAACAATCGCGATTTATTGAACAAATTATGGTGATTGGTGAAGGTGAAAAGATGCCAGCAGCACTTATTCAACCTAATTTTGAATTTATTCGTGAATGGGCCAATAGAAAAAAGCTTAACCTAGAAAACACAAATGAAGCTATTTCTAGCTCTGAAATTATTCAAAAACGCATTCAAAAGGAAATAGACCATTGTAACAAAAAATTTGGTAAGTGGGAACAAATTAAAACCTTTAGATTAACCCCAGATGTGTGGTCTATAAAAACTGGACACCTTACCCCTACTATGAAAATGCGAAGAGCAGTAATTAAAGACATGTACCATGATCTTATTGAAAAAATTTATAGGCCTTAATACCAGGAATAGCTAGACTTTATTTTTCATATTAACAGGACTAATTTTTCGTATATTTATTACATAAACCTTTAATACTAAGGACTATGAGTAAAAAATACACAATTTTAGTACGATTACTTTTGCTTGGGCTTTTTTCACAGCTTTCTTTTTCACAAGTTTCTGCCAAGGAAATTGATGCCATTGTTAAAAAATCCATGGATAACTTCACAGTAGCTGGTGCGGCTATTGCCGTAGTAAAAGACGGCAAAGTTATTATTCAAAAAGGATACGGCGTAACCTCTATAGAAACTCATAAGAAGGTAGATGAAAACACCAATTTTGGCATCTCTTCAAACACAAAAGCATTTACCGCAGCAGCCCTAGCTATTCTTGTTGATGAAGGTAAACTAACATGGAATGACCCCGTAATTAAGCATATTCCAGAATTTAAAATGTATAATGCTTACGTTACAAACAACTTCAACATTATCGACCTCATCACGCATCGTAGTGGTTTAGCAGAAGGTGCTGGAGACTTGGTGCTGATGCCTACAGGCTCAGATTTTACAATGAATGATGTTCTAACGAACTACCAATACTTTAAACCTGTATCAGCTTTTAGAACAGAGGCCGCTTACAATACCGTTCTCTTTTTGGTAGCAAGGGAAATTATTACCAGAATTAGTGGTATTTCTTACGGAGCATTTATTCAGAAACGAATTTTAGAACCACTTAAAATGAACAATTCCTGTTATGGCTATTCCAAAACTTTAAATAAACCCAATGTCTCAAAATTTCATATCAGCAAGGAAAACAAATTAAACATTGAAGAAACTCCTAATTGGGATAATAAAAAGGTAAAAGATGCTCTTGAACTTGACTTCGTTTACTCTAATGCCCATGATATGATGAGTTGGATGCTTCTTCATCTTAATAAAGGAAAATATGGCCCAGATTTGAAGCAGCAACTTTTTTCTGAAAAAAATCTTCAAGAAATATGGAAAATCCACACGGTAATAACTCAATCTAAAAACCCAAGATACCATTCAAATTTCTCAGGAGTTGGATTAGGCTGGGGATTAAAGGATATTAACGGTCATTTACAGGCTTCACATATAGGCGGTTTTATGGAGAATAGAATTACCTTAATTCCAGACTTAAACCTTGGTATTATGGTGCTAACAAACACCGCCTTTGATGGTTATGGCTTAATCAATGCCGTTACCCAAACTATTTTAGATAAATATTTAGGTTTGAATGAATTTGATTGGATAAAGACTTATAAAGACAGGCTAAATTTCGATAATACTGAAGCTGATGCTGTGGTCGATAAAGTATGGGCTACGGTTAAAACAACCGATACCAAACATCTCGATTTAAAAAACTATATAGGTTCCTACAAGGACCCTTGGCTAGGCACCGTAGAAATCTCAAATAAAGAAAATAAACTCTGGTTTGAATCCTTACGTTCTCCGAAATTATCTGGCCCCATGTACTTCTATAAAGCAAACACCTTTGCTGTAAAATGGACTGATTTTGGTATGCCAGACACCGATGCCTTCGTCATGTTTCAATTGGATGAAGAAGGTAAAGCTATAGGTTTTAAAATGAAAGGTATTTCACCTATAACAGTCCCTAGCAACAATTACCCTGATTTAGATTTTACTAAAATGAAGGACAACTAATCTCTTTTTAATACGTATGATCATAAAACAAACAAAACCTACAACTATCCTTAACACCTTTACTTTTTAATAAAAAAACAGCATAAATTTCACATGCCTTTATTATGCATGCATAATAAAATTTCATATATTTGGGAAAACCAACCAAATATAAAAATGAAAGACAAAACCATCGATTATATATTAAGGACAACCTGGTTAGCGGTTCAAAAAATGTATAACGAAGAAGCTGCCAAATTTGACAGCACCATGGCGACTGGTTTTACCCTACTTAGTATCGACCCAGAAAAAGGAACACCATCAACCGCATTAGGGCCTAAAATGGGCATGGAAGCCACAAGTTTATCACGAATTTTAAAATCCATGGAAATAAAAGGACTAATAAACCGAAAGCCAAATCCAGAAGATGGTCGCGGTGTTATTATTTCACTCACCGAAAATGGAAGAGAAAAAAGAGACTATTCAAAAGAAAAAGTACTCCTTTTTAATGAAGCCATTAAAAAAAATGTCTCCGAGGAACAATTAAAACACTTTTATGAAGTGTCCGAAGTAATTAACGACATGGTTTGTAATAAAAAAATCTACAATCAATCCAATAGCTAAACTAAAATGAGCAAGCGAAGAATTAAAAAAGTAGCCATAATAGGCTCTGGAATCATGGGAAGTGACATTGCGTGTCATTTTGCCAATATTGGCGTTGACGTGCTTTTATTAGACATTATTCCTAGAGAACTAAATGCCAAAGAAAAAGCCCAAGGCCTAAGCCTTGATGATAAAGTAGTGAGAAACAGATTGGTTAACGAGGCTTTAGCGGCTTCGTTAAAATCGAAACCCTCACCCATTTACCATAAAGATTTTGCTAAAAGAATTACCACTGGAAATATTGAAGATGACATCGCTAAAGTGGCGCAAGTTGATTGGATTATGGAAGTGGTTATTGAAAGGCTTGATATTAAAAAACAAGTTTTTGAGAATCTTGAAAAATACAGAACACCCGGAACGCTTATTACCAGTAACACCTCCGGAATTCCTATAAAATTTATGAGCGAAGGCCGAAGTGAAGATTTCCAGAAACATTTCTGCGGAACCCACTTTTTCAATCCGGCGCGTTACCTTAAATTATTTGAAATTATTCCAGGCCCTAAAACAGATGCTTCAGTTTTAGACTTTTTAAACGGTTACGGCGAACAATTTCTTGGAAAAACATCGGTAATCGCAAAAGATACGCCAGCTTTTATTGGAAACCGCATTGGTATTTTTAGCATTATGAGTTTATTTCATACGGTTAAAGACATGGATTTAACCATTGAAGAAGTTGATAAACTAACAGGCCCCGTAATTGGCAGACCGAAATCGGCAACTTTTAGAACCGTTGATGTGGTTGGTTTAGACACTTTAGTTCATGTAGCAAATGGCATTGCCGAAAACTGCAAAGACGATGAACGTTTAGAATTGTTCAAATTGCCAAATTTCATCGATACCATGATGGAAAACAAATGGTTGGGAAGCAAAACAGGTCAAGGGTTTTACAAAAAACAAGTTGCAGCCGATGGATCAAAAGAAATTTTATCATTAGACTTAAACACCTTAGAATACCGCTCGGCAAAACGTGCGAAATTCGCAACTTTAGAATTGACTAAAACCATCGATAAGGTGGTCGATCGTTTTAAAGTTTTGGTTTCAGGAAAAGACAAAGCAGGCGAATTTTACAGAAAAACTTTTGCGGCATTATTTGCTTATGTATCGTATAGAATCCCTGAAATTTCAGATGAATTATATAAAATAGACGACGCCATGAAGGCTGGTTTCGGATGGGAACATGGTCCTTTTCAAATCTGGGATGCTATTGGCGTTGAAAAAGGCATAGAACTCATGAAAGCCGAAGGCTTAAAACCTTCTAGTTGGGTGGAAGACATGATCGCTTCAGGAAGTACTTCATTTTATACCGTAAAAGAAGGGGCTTCTTATTTTTATGATATTCCAACGAAATCACAAGAAAAAATCCCTGGTCAAGATGCCTTTATTATTTTAGATAACATCCGAAAATCTAATGAAGTCTTTAAAAATTCAGGCGTTGTTATTGAAGATTTAGGCGACGGTATTCTAAATTGTGAATTCCAATCTAAAATGAATACCATTGGCGGCGATGTTTTGGCAGGACTCAATAAAGCTGTGGATTTAGCTGAAAAAGATTTCGACGGACTCGTTATTGGAAACCAAGGTGCTAATTTCTCTGTAGGAGCCAATATTGGTATGATTTTCATGATGGCTGTCGAACAAGAATATGAAGAATTAAACGCGGCAATAAAATATTTTCAAGACACGATGATGCGTATGCGTTACTCATCAATCCCAACAGTTTCTGCCCCACACGGCATGGCTTTGGGAGGGGCTTGCGAATTATCCATGCACGCCGATAAAGTCGTGGCTGCCGCCGAAACCTATATTGGTTTAGTCGAATTTGGTGTTGGCGTCATTCCTGGCGGTGCAGGCTCGAAAGAAATGGCCTTACGTGCTTCCGACACCTTTAGAAAAGGTGATGTAGAATTAAATATTTTACAAGAATATTTCCTTACCATTGGTATGGCAAAAGTCTCAACCTCAGCTTACGAAGCCTTCGATTTAGGCATACTCCAAAAAGGAAAGGACATCATAATTCCAAATAAAGACCGCCAAATCGCAACTGCAAAAGCACATGCCAGACTCATGGCCGATGCAGGATACACCATGCCAGTAAAACGCAGCGATGTAAAAGTACTTGGCAAACAAGCACTTGGTATGTTTTTAGTGGGCACAGATTCAATGGAAGCTGCGAATTTTATAAGTGAACACGACCAAAAAATCGCCAATAAATTAGCCTATGTAATGGCGGGTGGCGATTTATCGGAACCTACTTTAGTGACCGAACAATATTTATTGGATTTAGAACGTGAAGCCTTTTTAAGTTTATGTACCGAACGTAAAACCTTAGAACGCATTCAACACATGCTAAAAACAGGGAAACCTCTTAGAAATTAAAAACATGAAGCTATTTGCCTTTAGCCATTGGCTATTGGTTAATTTCAGACAATAATTTAAAATGCTAGAAGCCAAGAGCTAATAGCTAAAAGCAAAACAGATGAAACAAGCATATATAGTAAAAGCATACAGAACTGCTGTTGGTAAAGCGCCAAAGGGTGTTTTTCGTTTTAAAAGAACCGATGAGTTGGCTGCCGAAACCATTCAGTATATGATGAAGGAATTACCTGAATTGGATAAAAACCGTATCGACGATGTTATTGTTGGTAACGCCATGCCAGAAGGTTCGCAAGGCCTAAATATGGCGCGTTTAATTTCACTTATGGGTTTAAATTCTGTTGAAGTTCCTGGTGTTACAGTCAATCGTTTTTGTTCCTCAGGCATCGAAACCATTGGTATTGCAACGGCTAAAATTCAATCCGGAATGGCCGATTGTATTATTGCTGGTGGGGCCGAAAGCATGAGTGCCGTTCCTATGACAGGATACAAACCTGAACTGAATTACGACATTGTAAAAGCTGGTCACGAAGATTATTATTGGGGCATGGGAAATACTGCTGAAGCCGTAGCAAATCAGTTTAAAGTCTCTCGTGAAGACCAAGATGAGTTTGCCTATAATTCACATATGAAAGCCTTAAAAGCCCAAGCTGAAAACCGTTTTCAAGATCAAATTGTGCCTATTGAAGTTAATGAAACATATATTGATGCCAACGGAAAAAAAGCAAATAAATCATATACAGTTACTAAAGATGAAGGACCTCGTGCAGGAACCAGTCTAGAAGCACTTGCTAAACTTCGTCCTGTTTTCGCTCAAGGCGGAAGTGTAACAGCTGGAAACTCGTCGCAAATGAGTGATGGTGCTGCTTTTGTTATGATTATGAGTGAAGACATGGTAAAAGAACTTAATCTTGAACCCATTGCAAGACTAGTGAATTATGCCGCTGCTGGTGTTGAACCACGCATTATGGGTATAGGTCCTGTAAAAGCTGTTCCAAAAGCCTTAAAACAAGCAGGATTAAAGCAATCGGATTTAGAACTTATCGAGCTAAACGAAGCTTTCGCATCGCAATCTATAGCTGTAATTCGCGAACTAGACCTTAACCCAGATTTGGTAAATGTTAATGGTGGCGCCATTGCATTAGGACATCCATTAGGCTGTACAGGTGCTAAGCTTTCCGTTCAGTTATTTGATGAAATGCGCAAAAGAAATATGACAGGAAAATACGGTGCCGTTACCATGTGCGTAGGTACAGGCCAAGGTGCTTGTGGGATTTTTGAGTTTTTGAAGTAAGAAAACAGACTGAAAGAACCAAGAAACAAGACGATGCATAATTTCAAGAAATTAAAAATCTGGAATGAAAGTATGATGCTCGTTTCAGAATCTTATAAAATAACGAGAACATTTCCAAAGTTTGAAACTTATGGATTAATGAGCCAGATGAATAGATGTGCTGTTTCAATACCTTCAAATATTTCAGAAGGAACAAGTAAAAGTTCAAATAAACATTTTGCTAATTTTTTAGAACATAGTTTAGGTTCTGCTTTCGAATGGGAAACTCAGTTGAATGTCGCTTTTAATGAAAATTATATTTCAGAAGAAAAATTTAAAGAACTAGAACAAAAAATAAAGGAAATACAAAAAATGATCTCAAGTTTTAAATCTAGGCTGCAAGCATCTTGATTCTTGAATCTATAAATCTAATAAACAAATGGAAGGAACAGAAAAAGACATTTTACGTGGCGGACAATTTCTAGTAAAAGAGATTAACTGCGAAGACATATTCACACCAGAAGATTTTAATGAAGACCAGCTGATGATGAAAGAGGCTGTAACCGAATTTATAGATCGTGAAGTTTGGCCAAAAAAGGCACAATTTGAAAAAAAGGATTATGCCCTAACAGAATCCTGCATGCGAAAAGCTGCCGAACTTGGATTTTTAAGCATATCGGTTCCAGAAGAATACGGCGGTATGGGTATGGGTTTTGTAGACACCATGTTGGTTTGCGATTATATTTCGGGAGCAACTGGCTCGTTTAGCACGGCTTTTGGTGCCCACACAGGCATTGGAACCATGCCAATCACCCTTTACGGCACCGAAGAACAAAAACAAAAATATGTGCCTAAATTAGCCTCTGGCCAATGGTTTGGAGCCTATTGTTTAACAGAACCTAGTGCAGGAAGTGATGCTAATTCTGGAAAAACAAAAGCTGTACTATCGGAAGATGGTAAAACCTATAAAATTACGGGGCAGAAAATGTGGATTTCCAATGCGGGATTCTGTAGTTTAATGATTGTTTTTGCGCGTATTGAAGACGATAAAAACATTACAGGTTTTATTGTAGAATACGACCCAGAAAATCCGAATGGCATTACCATGGGCGAAGAAGAACACAAGCTCGGTATTCGAGCTTCTTCAACCAGACAGGTGTTTTTTAATGATACTGTTGTCCCTGTTGAAAACATGCTTTCTACACGAGGTAATGGTTTTAAAATCGCGATGAATGCTTTAAATGTAGGTCGTATAAAACTAGCAGCTGCCTGTTTAGATGCGCAACGCCGTGTGATTACAGAATCTGTAAAATACGCTAACGAACGCGTTCAATTTAAAACCCCTATTTCTAGTTTTGGAGCTATTCGTCAGAAAATTGCCGAAATGGCAACCAACTGTTGGGTAGGTGAAGCAGCAAGTTATAGAGCTGCAAAAGACATTGAAGACCGCATTGAGCTTAGAAAAAACAACGGAAAGGACACCCATCAAGAAGCCGAATTAAAAGGCGTTGAAGAGTATGCTATCGAATGTTCGATCTTGAAAGTGGCAGTTTCAGAATTCATCCAAAAATGTACAGATGAAGGCATACAAATATTTGGAGGCATGGGCTTTTCGGAAGAAACACCTATTGAATCGGCTTGGAGAGACGCTCGAATTTCGCGTATATATGAAGGGACTAACGAGATAAACCGTATGTTATCTATTGGCATGCTTATCAAAAAAGCCATGAAAGGCCATGTAGATGTATTAACCCCTGCAATGGCTGTTAAAGATGAATTAATGGGCATACCTTCATTTGAAACACCAGATTATTCAGAATTGTTTTCGGAAGAAAAAAACATCATCAAAAACCTTAAAAAATTATTTTTAATGGTTGCTGGTGCCACGCTTCAAAAATATGGTGAAAAAATAGAGCAACAACAGCAACTTATGTTGGCGGCTTCCGATATTTTAATTCAAATTTACCTTGCAGAATCGGCTATTCTACGTGCTGAGAAAATGGCTAAAAAACAAGGTGAAGAACAAGTTAAAGAACAAATTGCTATGGCTAAATTAAATTTATTTCACGCCATAGATGTGATTGAAACCGCCGGAAAACATTCAATTATTTCATTTTCGACAGGCGACGAACAGCGTATGATGCTTATGGGCTTAAAGCGCTACATAAAATATGTAAACATGCCTAACATTATCGAATTACGAAATATTATCGCTGAAAAAGTAATTAACGAAAACAAATACTGTTTTTAAAATTTATTAATGTTGAAGAGTGACTAACTCAATTATGAAAAGCGCTTCGAATTATTTCGGAGCGCTTTTTTTCATTATTTTTAAAGAAAAATGAAACAACTCCTATCCATAGCCTTCTTTTGTATTTTAAACCTAAGTTTTTCTCAAACTTCGGAAAAAATATATGAAATAATTGATGCAGTTTCAGAAGAACGCATTAAAAAAGACATTCAAACGCTTGTTAATTTTGGCACCCGAAATACATTTAGCGATACCATTTCTAAAACACGAGGTATAGGTGCTGCCAGACGATGGATTAAATCTGAATTTGAAAACATTTCGCAATCCTGCAACAATTGTTTAGAGGTTTTCTATCAAAAAGATTTTGTAACCAAAAAAGGAAATAACCGCGTGCCTCATGATGCTTGGGTTGTAAATGTTGTCACCATACAAAAAGGCACAAAATATCCTAACCGCTATATTATAATGAGTGGCGATATCGACTCGCGAGCAAGCGATACTATGGATTTTACTACTGATGCGCCTGGTGCTAACGACAATGCTTCTGGAATGGCTGGAACTATTGAAGCTGCCAGAGTTTTAAGTCAGTATAAATTTGAAAGCAGCATTATTTATGTTGGTTTATCTGGCGAAGAGCAAGGTTTATTTGGTGGCGCAGGTTTAGCGCAATATGCAAAAGACAAAGATTGGGAAATTATTGGCGTTTTAAATAACGACATGATTGGAAATATTAAAGGGGTTGATGGCGTCATAGACAACAGAACTTTTAGAATATTTTCTGAACCCGTTCCTCCTACTGAAACAGAGCGTGAAAGAACCTTACGAAGATTTTACGGTGGCGAAGTAGATGGTATTTCACGCCAGTTAGCACGTTACATTTATAAAACCACCAAAACATACATGCCTGAAATGAACCCGATGATGGTTTACAGACTCGATCGGTTTGGTCGTGGCGGTCACCATCGTCCGTTTAACGACTTAGGGTTTCCGGGCATCAGAATTATGGAAGCTCATGAAAACTACACCCAACAGCATCAAGATATAAGAGAAGAAAATGGCATTAAATATGGAGATGTTATTGAACACGTTAATTTTGGATATGCAAAAAAACTAACTGCAGTAAACGCCATAAACCTAGCAAGCTTAGCAACTGCACCACCCGAACCAAAATTGGTTGCCATTGGCGGTATTGTAGAAGCCTCGGTAAAATTAAAATGGGATAAAGTTAAAGGCGCCAAAGGTTATAAAACATATTGGCGGGATACCACCTCGCCTACCTGGGATTATAGTCGATATGTTGGTGATGTTTCAGAATTCATGCTTCAAGGTATCGTTATAGATAATTTTTATTTTGGCGTTGCTTCAGTTGATGATCAGGGTTTTGAAAGCGTGGTTACATTTCCTAATAGCATTATTAAAAACTAAAAGAATCCATTTATTACGATAATTTTGAATCAATTTTAAGACATGATAAAACGTGTATACTTCATCTGTATTTTTTCAATACTAATAGCGTTTTCTTCCGCGGAAGCGCAAGGTGTATTTTCTAAAAACACAAACTTCACCCGACAAGATTCATTACGAGGAAGCATTACTCCAGAGCGTGTATGGTGGGATTTAACCTATTACCATTTAGATATAAAGGTTAATCCTGAAACTAAATTTATTTCAGGAAAAAACACAATTCAATATAAAGTTTTAAAAAGTAACAAAGTCTTACAAATTGATTTACAAGCCCCTTTAAAAATTACGAAAGCCCTTCAAAATGGTGAAAAATTACAAGTTAAAAAGGAAGGCAATGCACATTTCATTACATTAAAAAACAAGCAAAAACCAGGAAGTATTAAAAGTTTAGACGTGTTTTACAGTGGGCATCCAAAAGAAGCTGTTAACGCCCCATGGGATGGCGGATTTTCATGGAAAAAAGATAAAAACGGTAATGATTTTGTAGCCACATCCTGCCAAGGTTTGGGTGCGAGCGTTTGGTGGCCCTGCAAAGACCACATGTACGATGAAGTAGACAGCATGCTTGTAAGCGTAAATGTTCCTAAAAACCTTATGGATGTTTCAAATGGCAGACTGAGGAGTGTAAAAGATTACGACGACACAAAAACCTATTCATGGTTTGTAAAAAACCCCATTAACAATTACGGAGTTAATGTGAATATTGGCGACTATGTACACTTTTCGGAAGTTTATAACGGTCTAAATGGAAAATTGGATATGGATTATTATGTGCTTAAAGACAATCTTGAAAAAGCCAAAATTCATTTTAAAGATGCATCAAAAATGATGAAAGCCTTCGAACATTGGTTTGGCCCTTATCCTTTTTATGAAGACGGCTATAAACTTGTTGAAGTTCCTTATTTAGGTATGGAACACCAAAGCTCGGTAACTTATGGCAACCAATACAAACAGGGGTATTTAGGGAGCGATTTGTCTGGAACTGGCTGGGGTTTGAAATTTGATTTTTTAATTATTCATGAATCTGGACACGAATGGTTTGCAAACAGCATTACCAATAAAGACATTGCTGATATGTGGATTCATGAAAGTTTTACCGCATATTCAGAAAGTTTATTTTTAGATTATTACTATGGAAAAAAAGCAGCTTCGGAATACGTGATTGGCACAAGAAAATCCATTAAAAACGACATACCTATAATAGGAAAATACGATGTAAACAATGAAGGTTCTGGCGATATGTATTACAAAGGCGCCAACATGTTACATACTTTAAGACAACTTATTGAAGATGATGAAAAATGGCGCAACATTCTAGTAGGACTAAACAAAACGTTTTACCACCAAACGGTTACCACACAGCAAATTGAAGATTATTTGAGTAAACAATCTGGAATTGATTTAAGTGCATTTTTCAATCAATATCTAAGAACTATCAAAATTCCAGTTTTAGAATATTCTATTAAAAACAATATTTTAAGATACCGTTGGACTAATACGGTTTCGAATTTTGATATGCCTATAAAAATTGCAATAAACGCTTCCGAACAATGGCTTTATCCAAAACAAGAATGGCAGACTTTAAAAGTAAAAAACAACATGTCTACTTTTAAAATAGATAAGAACTTTTATGTGAAATCAAAAAAAATATAGGCTTTGGAAGACTATCCTGAAATATATTTTGAACGCGATACCGATTGGTATGATTGGCTATTAAAAAACCACAATAAAGTAAACGGGGTTTATTTGATTTTTTACAAACTAGAAACAAACATGCCAACCATGCGTTGGGAAGAAGCTGTAAAAGTAGCGTTATGCTTTGGATGGATTGATTCTACAGTAAAAAGTTTAGGCCATGGTAAACGCAGGCAATATTTCTGCCCGAGAAATCCAAAAAGCAATTGGAGTGCCTTAAACAAAACCTATGTTAAAACCTTGATTGCTGAAAATTTAATGCAAGAAGCTGGTTTAAAAATGGTAAATTTTGCTAAAAAAACAGGCACATGGACTGCCATGGATGCCGTTGAAAAAGGCATCATTCCAGATGCGCTACAAAAAGCTTTTAATGAAAATGAACAAGCGTTTGAAAACTTTAAAAACTTCGCAAAAGGGTATCAAAAATCGTATTTAACCTATTTGCAAAGTGCCAAACGTGAGGAAACCCAAATAAAAAGAATCGCAGAGATTATAAACCTTTGTGCCGCCAATAAAAAAATGCGGTAATTCACTCTGGGTTTATAAAAGTTTCAATATCAAAAGTAGATAATGGCGGGTTTGCACCTTCACGCTGAGCAACCAATGCCCCTACCGCACAAGCAAAATCTACAGCGTCTTGTGGCGCTACTTTATTCAATAATTTACTAAGTAATGAAGCTAAAAAAGAATCGCCAGCACCTACCGTATCCTGAACTTGAATTTGATAACCACTGTTATAATACAAACGATTTTCATACAATAAAACGGCACCATGTTGCCCTTTAGTAACACAAATTTGATTCGTGTTTGTTTCTTGAGCTATAAACCTTAAATTTTGTTCTAAGCCATGATATTTAGACCCTAAATAATGGCAAACTTCATAGAGTTCATCATCATTAAATTTTATAAAATTGGCCTTATTCATTAAATAAATTAAAAGTTCTTTATTGTAAAAAGGCGGTCTTAAATTAAGGTCGAACACTCTAAATTTGGCTACTTCAATCAGGTCAAATAAGGTTTGTTTTGAAAGTTCATCGCGAGTTACTAAACTTCCAAAAACAAAAGCATCTGAAGCTTCAACCGCTAACTTAGCATCTTGTTTTAAATTAATTTTATCCCATGCCCGTGGATATTCTATGCTATAACTTGCCGATCCTTTAGCGTTTAAAACGACTTGTACCTCGCCTGTTTTATAACTTTCCAACTTTTGAATGTAAGTCGTGTTGATATTATTTTCCGATACATACTTCAACAAAACTTCGCCTAACTCATCAGTTCCTACAGCACTAATCATTGCAACTTTATGTTCAAATGCAGCCAACCGAAGCGCCACATTTAACGGAGCGCCTCCTATTTTTTTATGCTTCGGAAAAACATCCCAAAGCACTTCACCAAAACAAACAATATGCGACATAGTTTTAATTTTTAGAATACTAATTTCATATAAAATTAATCCTTTTTAATAGATATTCGACTCCATAGTACGCTGATTTATAGAGTTTTTAAAAATTTCCAAAATTCGTTTTGCAATACCTGTCCAACCAAAATTTCGACGCGCAAAACGCGCACCTTCAACCGACAATTCATTTCTTAAATTCGGATAAAGCAAAGGCATAGATAGCATGGCACCAAACTCAATAGGACGATGTGGATCGGCAAAAAGCGCTTGATTTCCAAAATCTATCAAATCATATAAACCACCATGAACCGTTACCACACTAGGCGTTCCACAGGCCATAGCCTCAATGGCAACCATTCCAAAAGGCTCGTATCTTGAAGGCATTGCGAAAATATTTGCCGAGCGGTACACGTTGGCTAAATCTTCATCTGCAATATAATTTTTCCACTTAATTTTATCGGCTACCCCTAACTCATTCGCTAACTTTTGTAATTTTTCAATGCCCTGTTCATCTTGTTTAGATTCACCACCAACTGCGGCAACTAATCGAGCCTCTGGACAAAGTTCAAAAACGGTAGGCAAAGCCTGAATTAACAAATCGTAGCCCTTATTATGCGCCATACGTCCTAAGGCCAAAATATCTGTGGGATGAATGTCGTATTTCTGTCGTATTTTATCATTTTCTTTAGTCGGTACAGGAAAAAAACGGTTTTCATCAATCCCCGGAGGAATCATACCACAATTACGCGTTAGCATATCATATTGCTGCACCAACAAATCGACTTGAGGCAATGTTGTAGCAATTACATAATTACACATTTGATACACAAAATACTCTTTCCTGATACGTTCTTTAAAACGATAGGTTTTCTCCATTTCCTTTTCATCCATATCGCTACCCATAGAATGCTGCTTCCACCAGCCTAAAGAATGTGGTGTATGGACATGAGAAATACCAAGTTCTTCGGCAATTTTCTGCCCTGCCCAACCCGCATCCCAGTAATGAGAATAAACGATATCGTATTTTTTGCGCTCTTTTTTTATAGCGGCTAAAGTATTGGTTACAAACTTTTTTAGATGATCGTGCATATCTTCCTTTCTAATAAACTTTTTACCACCAAAAGGGATGCGCCAAACGCTAAAATTTTCATCTACATGATCATATTCTGGCTGATCTTCAAATTGCCGTGTTACCAAGTCTACCGTTCTACCTAATCGGCTAAAACGATCGGCAAGTTCTAACACATAAACAACTTGTCCGCCTGTATCGGGTTTACCTAGTTCTGGGTTTGCTGCTACATAACCATGTAGCGAGATCATTAGTATTGATTTCATCTGTTTGTATTTTTAGGTTAAATATTAAGTGATTTCTATTAATGTTGATTTATCAATTCATCCTTTTAAATTTTTAGTTACTTTTTAATAATTTTTAAATCATGACAAGCTGAAATGTACTGTGCTGCCGACCAGGCTTGATATGCTTTCCCCATGGGTTTTCCTGTGGTTCCGTGTGCCCATTCGGTAAATTCCCAAGCATCGTTTATCCCTTCTTTATTAATTAAAGCAAGCTTGTGCAATTCGGAAATCGCCATTTCTTTAAGCCCTAGTTTGTTGACGAACTTGACCCAAAAACCGCCCACAAAAGGCCAAATACCTCCGTTGTGATAATGGTTAGGTAGGTTTAATAGATTCACGGTATAATAGGGGCGCCAATCGGGATCGCCAGGAGTAACTACAGGGTACACATTGGCCACCGGAAAAGGATCGTTTACCCCAACCCCCAGCATAAAACGGAAGGTTTGGTGTGCCTTTTCGGCATCGATAGTACCATGTAAAAAAGCTAAAATATTACCTAAAGTATCGCAGCGCCAACTAAAATCGAAAGGCGTAATTTGTGCGATTAAATAGGAGGTATCGCCTAGCGTAAATTGTTTTTCGGCAAACGAAATGGCGTTAAACATTTGTTGTTTTGTTGACGGCCAAAAATTTTGAACGATTTCTTTTTTAATAACCTGCGACCAACGAATATACTCGCCTGCTTGCTCGGAGTCTCCTAACATTTCTAGCATACGACCAAAACAGACATTAGCACGGTACCATAAAATTTCGTCGTACAGAATATTATAACTTCTTCCAAATAAATCGGTCCAATCGCCCGCTTCTGGAATTTCCAATAAAGCATCGTTGTTACTATCGTGCGCACCTAGCCAAACCATGGTTTTCTTAATGTCGTCGATGTGTGTTCTAAGAAACTCGATATCTTTTGTCACATTTACATATTCGTAAAATGCGATAACCACCCAAATACCACTATCAATAGAGCAAATACCACCAACACCTGAATAATCGGGAACATTATCTTTTATGCGAACGTTTGAAGGAATTTGCCCGTTTCTTGAAATGTGTTCAAATAAGGTTAAAAGCGTTTGACGCTGGCATTTATGAATTTCTTCATCGTGTATTAGCGGCAATGAACCAATTACAGTGATGGCTCCGTCTCTTGCCCAAACACTATAATAATTCTCGTCGGTACCATGCGCAACATTATCTGCAATCGAACACGCTGAAAACCCTAACGGCGTTATATTTTTTTTGAGGGCCTCAACAGCTTTCTCATAGCCTTCGCGGATTAATGCGATTTTTTCATCTTCATCTTCTGAAGCAATATGATTTAATTCTTGCTGAATAAAAAAATCATCTTTATGATCAATATTACTATCAATCTCAGCTTCCTTAGGCAACACCTCGTAAAAAATTAAGCCTTCAATAATACCATCACCCTGACATTTTTCGGCGTGATAAACCTGGCGGTGTTTTGTATAATGATAAAGTTCTTCGTGAGCATTGGCAACAACAATGCCTTTAACATCTTTTAAATCGAACATGGCGGAATCGTTACCACTATCGCCTGCCACAATAACATCACAAGGGCTTATATTTAACGTTCGTAAAAGCCATTGCAAAGCATTGCCTTTATTGGCCCATTTTGGCAGAATATCCAAGAATTTATCTCCAGAATACACCACATTGATGTCCATTTTCGCAGTGATAAAATCCTGTTCTATACTTTCAATAAGTACTGGCGAAGCATCATGTAAAAAGTAACTTCTTTTGTAAGCGTGCTGAAATTTTGTTGGTTGGTCGCTTATTGGGTGCTTTATGCCTTTTATAATAGCCTCTACAGCATCTAAATTCCACCCATCGTCTAAAACGTCGCTAAATTCTTTTACAACACTTTTGGTTTTATAGTTGTAAATATGTGTGCCTACCCCAGAAATAATATAATCTGGCTTTGGCAATACACGAGTTTCAATAAGGTTTAAAACATCATTTATTAAGCGTCCTGTGTTGTAGGTAAGTATAACTTGGTCTGACGGCTTATATTTTTTCCATATTTTCCGAAAATTACTTTTATAGGTATGGAAGTCTATTAAAGTGTTATCAATATCGAAAGACAAGAGCTTGATAGGACTCTTTTTAATACGATTTGTATCCATATATCAAAAAAACATTTTGAGTGATTTTGATTGATTTTCACTAAAAACAACCAAAAAAACAAGGTTATTTGCTTAATTTACGTAAAAAATCACCAAAAACCACCCAAAACGGAATATGATATGGAATTCTGAATTTATTTTATCAGAATAAAAAAATAACAGACTTGAAAATATGTATTTAAAAATTTAAGTCCAGAACATCATGAATATGAAAATTGAAAAACATCTTAAATTCCACTAATAAAACTTCCATACGGATCTTTAAATTGAAGTCCTTCGGTAAATCTGTGTTTGCTTAATTGTTTAAATTCAACTAAAGCCCAAAGCACAAATTCTTTCACAAAATAGCTGTCTTCTTTTGATAAATTAGGTTGATATTTCGCTAATAAATCATCTAAAGGCGAAACCGAATCGAGTAAACGCATGTATTCTTTATCTCTTAAATCGTCAAGCAATTCAAAACCTTCCTTCAAATTGAAAAACCAAGACACAATATCGTCATACTCGCCTTCTTCTTCTTGTTTTTGAAGTTTCTCTATATTAGGGAAAAACTCTGGAAACAAACTTTTAACAGCTTCTCCTATTAAATTATAAGCCACCAAAGCTGCTCCTTCTTGCTCGCCTTCGTAAACCAATTCAACCTTTCCTGTAATTGAAGGTATGATGCCTACAAAATCTGATAAACGCACCGTGGTATGTGTTTCTTCAGTCATTAAAGCCCGACGTTCGGCAGTACTTAATAAATTTTCTAAGGCTGTAATACTTAAACGTGCACTTACACCGCTTTTAGCATCTATATACTCGCTTTCTCTAGCCTCAAAAACAATTTGCTCTAACAAATCTCTTGCTAAATCTGGCACAACAACCATGGATTTCTGACTCTCAACCACCCTGGCTTCCTGCTCTGTAATTTGTCTTGCTGTTTCAATATTTATAGGATAATGCGTTAAAATTTGCGAACCTATTCTATCTTTTAATGGTGTTACAATACTGCCTCTGTTGGTGTAATCTTCAGGGTTTGCGGTAAACAAAAACTGAATATCTAAAGGCAATCGCAGTTTAAAACCGCGAATTTGAATATCGCCTTCTTGCAAAATATTAAATAAAGCCACTTGAATTCTAGCTTGTAAATCGGGTAACTCATTAATAACAAATATGCAGCGGTTCGCCCTAGGAATCATGCCGTAATGAATCACACGATCATCGGCGTAACTCAATTTTAAATTGGCAGCCTTTATTGGGTCTACATCGCCAATAATATCGGCTACAGTAACATCTGGAGTGGCTAATTTTTCAGCAAAACGTTCACTGCGATGCAACCATGAAATGGGCGTATCATCTCCTTTTTCTTTAATCAATTCTATAGCAAATCTGGAAATGGGTTTTAGAGGGTCGTCATTAATTTCGGAACCTGAAACATACGGAATGTATTCGTCTAACAAATTTAACATTAAACGCGCCAATCTGGTTTTTGCCTGACCACGTAATCCTAATAAATTAATATTATGTCGCGATAAAATAGCGCGTTCCAACTCAGGAATCACGGTGTTTTCATAACCGTGAACACCTTCAAAAGTGGTTTCTTTGTTTTTTATTTTCTGAATAAGATTAGTCCTCAATTCGTCCTTTATCGACTTCGACTGATAGCCTGACTTTTTTAAATCCCCAAGTGTTTTTATAGTTTCTATTTTCATGTTTTTCTTTTTTGCTTTTGGCTGTTTGCTTTTAGCCTTTAGTGCTTACTCTTGTGTGTTTTACACCATTTATATTATTTTATCCCTCCGAATTCTGATTATCATCAGAATCCACCTCCCTTAAAATAAGGGAGGAACAAGTTCAATTTGTATTTTAGTTTAACTTCGGTATTTCTCTTTTGATTTTACTCTTTTGATTCTACTCGCTCTCCTCTTAAATTTAAGAGGAGAATGAATTTTGATTTTAACTAAAAAATCAAAAGAAAGAGGTGTTTTATTTAAAATTATCTTTTATCTCCATAAAAACAGATGCTAAATTTTCAAACACCATTTTATTTTCAAATCTAATTACTGTAAATCCTAGCCCTTCTAAAAACCTTGTTCGCTCATTATCTTTTTCTAGAGCTAACGCATTATTATGAACTTCACCGTCTAACTCTATTATTAATTTTTCTTTTGAACAATAAAAATCAACTATGTAATTTTTTATACTATGCTGCCGGTTAAATCTTCTTCCTTCAAACTGTCTTGATTTTAAGTGTTTCCATAAATATGCTTCGGCTGGAGTTAATGATTGTCTTAAATCAGAACGTTTCTCTTTGAGATGTTTTAAAGTGTGTATTTTTTGCTTCATATATTCTGTTTTAACCCTCCGAATTCTGATTGTCATCAGAATCCACCTCACATAAAATAAAGAAGGAACAAGTTCAATTTGTATTTTAGTTTAACTTCGATAATTCTCTTTTGCTTTTTCTCTTTTGATTCTACTTGCTCTCCTCTTAAATTTAAGAGGAGAATGAATTTTGATTTTTACAAAAAATCAGAAGAAAGAGGTGTTTTATTTAATATGTTTTTTATTCCTTCGATTTTCTTTTATCCCTCCGAATTCTGATTATCATCAGAACCCACCTCCCTTAAAATAAGGGAGGAACAAGTTCAATTTGTATTATAGTTTACCTTCGATAATTCTCTTTAGATTTGACTCTTTTTATTCTACTTGCTCTCCTCTTAAATTTAAGAGGAGAATGAATTTTGATTTTAACAAAAAATCAAAAGAAAGAGGTGTTTTATTTAATATGTTTTTTATTCCTTCGGTTTTCTTTTATCCCTCCGATTTCTGATTGTCATCAGAACCTACCTCCCTTAAAATAAGGAAGGAACAAGTTCAATTTAGTTTTTGGTTTTTGTTTTTTTGGTTTCGAATATTGCTTACAGCATAAAACTTAAAGCCTATCGCCTACTTTTAACTTTCAACTTCTAACTTTTAACTTCTAACTTATCCCCTTATCCGTTTCTTTCTATTCGTTTCATAATCTTCAAAAATCATTTCCCCCAATCCTTTAATGCCTGTATAAAAAGCTTTGCCTTGGTTGGCATGGGTAAACTCTCTAACAAATTGCATTAAATACGGGTCTTGAGCAATCATAAAAGTGGTTATGGGAATATGCAAACGTCTGGCTTGCTGCGCCATGGCGTAACATTTATTAACAATATATCCATCTAACCCCATGCTGTTTTTATAATACTCGCCATCGGGAAGTCTTAAACAACTTGGTTTCCCATCGGTTATCATAAAAATTTGTTTGTTTGTATTTCGTTTTCGTCGTAACAAATCCATAGCAAGTTGTAGTCCGGCGACAGTGTTGGTGTGATACGGTCCTACTTTAAGATAGGGTAAATCTTTAATTTCGATTTGCCAAGCATCGTTTCCAAAAACCAAAATATCCAAAGTGTCTTTTGGGTAGCGTGTAGTAATTAGTTCGGCTAATGCCATCGCTACTTTTTTGGCTGGAGTAATACGATCTTCACCGTATAAAATCATACTGTGGCTAATATCGATCATGAGTACGGTGCTCATTTGCGATTTATGCAATGTGTCTTCAACAACTAAATCGTCTTCCGATAAGGTAAAATCACCAATACCGTGACTAATTTGCGCATTTTTTAAACTTTCGGTCATGGACACTTTATCTAAAGCATCACCAAATTGATAGTTTCGAAAATCGCCTGTATGCTCGTCACCAACGCCAGGGCTTTTACTTTTATGATTGCCTTGTCCGCTGCGTTTTATTTTTCCAAAAATATGATCGAGGGCTTGTTGCCTAATGGCGCGTTCGGTTTTTGCCGTGATGTTTACACCACCGCTTTTTCCGTCGGGATCGATTTCTTCTTTGATATACCCTTTCTTTTTTAGGTCTTCAATAAAATCATCAACTGTATATTCTGGAGTTGTTAATTTGTATTCCACATCCAATTCGCGTAGCCAACTTATGGCTTCATCAAAATCGCCCGAAGTATGCGTGATTAATTCTTTGAAGATATCAAAAAGTTTATCGAATGGCGATTGAAAAGGTGCTTCATATTCTTTAAATACGAAACCTTTTCTAGGTGTTTTTTTATCATTCATAGCCCTATAAAAATACTATATTTTTATAGAATAATGAAAATGATGCAATTAGATTTGAATATAGCTTTGAAGAAAATAATTATAGCCTTACTCTACACGCTCTAAACCAGGCAAGTCAATTATTCTAATATATTTACCTACCGATTCGATTAAACCTTCTTTTTTGAATTGTGAAAGTACACGAATAGCAGATTCGGTAGCGGTTCCTACGATGCCAGCATAATCTTCACGAGAAAGCAATACACTTAAAGTATCATCGGGATTGGTGCCAAAATTATCTTGAATATAAATTAAGGTTTCAGCCAAACGTTGACGAACCGATTTTTGAGCCATATTAACAATAATGTCATCAGAATCTCTTAAATCGTGTGCCATATCTTTAAGCACTTCAAATGAAAATTTCGGATTCTTTTGTAAATCGGCAATAATTTCACTTTTAGGAATAAAACACACTTCCATATCGTTAAGTGCAATTGCTTGTAAATTAGAGCTCTCTTCGCTAATTAACGAGCGTTGCCCTAAAAGCTGACCTTTAACAACCATTTTTACAATTTGATCCTTACCGTTTTCACTCAGTTTAGATAATTTACAAATACCATCTTTTATGCAGTAAACACCGTTTAAAACTTCGCCTTCTTCAAAAATAACCTCACCTTTTTTTATAGTGTGTGATGTTTTGCATGCCGAAATACGCACGAGTTCCTCTTTTGTTAATGCTTTTAAAGAATTAAACTGTTTAATTATGCACTGTTCACACTTGCCCATACCTATAATTTTGTATTTTGTAAAAATAATTAAATCATGACTAATATCATATTTAATGCTTGGCTGATTTTTCATTTTTGTTAACGTGCTAAACAAACAATTATTTTATGGAACATAGGACCTGTTTCCACTGCGGTTTAGATTCTTCTTCGGTTGAAATTATTTATGATGAAAAATCGTTTTGCTGTCAGGGATGTAAAACCGTTTACGAGATTTTTTCTGCAAACGATTTAACTTCCTATTACGATTTACAACAGGCTCCGGGTGCAACTCCTAAAGAAATTGAAGGCAAATACAACTTTTTAGACAATGCTAAAATTGTTGAAAGTTTGCTTGAGTTTGATGATGAAAAAACTCAAATCATCACACTTTACATCCCGCATATTCATTGTAGTTCCTGTATTTGGATTCTTGAAAACTTGAATAAATTAAATGCTTCCATTTCATCATCAATTGTAAATTTTGGCAAGAAAACGGTTCGTATATCTTATAACCCTGAAAATCTTTCATTAAAAAATTTAGTAAAACTACTAAGCAGTATTGGTTACGAACCATTTATTAGTTTAGACGATTATTCGGTTGGAAAAAAGAACGTAGACCGCTCGCTAATTTATAAATTAGGTGTTGCTGGTTTTGCCTTTGGAAACATTATGTTTTTATCGTTTCCTGAATATTTTCAAGTTAACGAATATTGGCTCGAACAATTTAAACACCTTTTTAGATGGTTGATGTTTAGTTTTTCGGTGCCCGTAGTGTTTTATTCAGCCCAAGATTATTTTATTTCGGCTTACAAAGGGTTAAAATCACGAATTCTAAATATTGATGTACCTATTGCTTTAGGTGCTGCCGTTTTATTTATAAGGAGTACTGCCGAAATTATTTTAGACATCGGTACTGGCTTTTTTGATAGCTTAGCGGGTTTAATTTTCTTTTTATTGCTTGGGAAGTTTTTTCAGCAAAAAACCTATAGCTTTTTATCTTTTGAACGCGATTACAAATCGTATTTTCCTATAGGAATTACAAAAATAACTTCGGAAGAAACCGAGGAATCGATTCAAGTTTACGATATACAAAAAGGTGATCGATTGCTTATTAGAAATGAAGAACTCATACCGGTTGATTGTATTTTAATAAAAGGAAAAGCGCGTATAGATTATAGTTTTGTAACTGGTGAATCTGAAGCGGTTTCGAAACAATCTGGCGATAAACTTTATGCTGGCGGAAAACAACTTCAAGGCAGTATCGAAGTAGATGTTTTAAAAAGTGTGGAACAAAGTTATTTAACCCAACTTTGGAGCAACGATATTTTTAGTAAAAATAAAGAAGATGCTTTTACCACCCTAACAAACGCGATAAGTAAACGCTTTACCATTGCCATTTTAAGCATTGCCTTTATAGCGACTGCCTTTTGGCTTTTTACAGATGCTTCAAAAGCACTAAATGTTTTTACTTCAGTACTTATAATTGCCTGTCCTTGTGCAATTGCTTTGGCTGCGCCTTTCACTTTAGGAAACATGCTACGTATTTTTGGAAAACAGAAATTTTATGCCAAAAACGCATCAGTTATTGAACAACTAGCTGAAATAAATACCATTATTTTCGATAAAACGGGTACGATTACAGCAAATAAAGAAACCACCATTGCTTATGAAGGTTCTAAACTTTCTACAGCCGAAGAATCCTTTCTTAAAAGCACCTTGCGAAATTCCAATCATCCTTTAAGCCGTTCTTTATATGCGTTGTTAAATGAACACGATATTGTCACTATTGAAAACTATGAAGAACATATAGGCAAAGGGATTGAGGCTAAATACCATCAAGATTCTATAAAAATTGGCTCTGCACCTTTTGTTGGTTATTCCCAAGAAACCGAAACCTTAAATACAGCGGTGCATGTAAGCACAAACAATACGTACAGAGGGAAATTTACTTTTTATAACCGCTATCGCAAAGGACTTTCAAAACTTTTTAATCAGTTGAAAAAAGATTACGATTTGGTGATTTTATCGGGCGACAATTCTGGAGAACAAGAAAATCTAACCAAATTATTACCCGCAAAAACCAAATTACTATTTAACCAAAAGCCAGAAGATAAACTAGACTATATTAAACACCATCAAAATTCTGGTGCTAAAGTTTTAATGATTGGTGACGGGTTGAATGATGCTGGCGCTTTGGCACAAAGTGATGTAGGTATTGCGATTTCAGAAAATGTGAATGTTTTTTCTCCGGCTTGCGATGCCATTTTAGATGCTTCCAATTTCAACCAGTTATTCAACTTTATAAAAGCATCAAAATCGGCTATCAAGATTATAAAATGGAGTTTTGCTTTATCGTTAATCTATAACTGCATAGGATTATATTTTGCGGTTACTGGTCAATTAGCACCTGTTATCGCTGCTATTTTAATGCCACTTAGTTCTATAAGTATTGTAGTTTTTACAACAATTAGCACTAACTTCGTAGGAAAAAAAATTCAACAGAAGGTTGAAAAAACATGATAAATGTCATATTTTAGAGTACTAGATAAAAATACATTTGAAAAATAAACTACAATTCGACATCTCGGCATGAGCGTAATATATATTCTACTAGCTATCAGCATTATAGTAGCCATTGGCTTCTTTATAGCCTTTGTTGTAGCCGTAAAAAGCGGGCAATACGATGACAGCTATACGCCTTCCGTACGCATGTTATTTGAAGATGAACTCGTAAAAGAAAAACCAAAAAAATCAATACTAACCAAAAAAGAATAACATTTACACTATGGAGATGCAACAGTTTCATTACGATAACAAAATCGTTACCAAATTTATCTACGCTACAATAGTTTTTGGTGTGGTAGGTATGGCAGTAGGTTTGCTACTTGCTTTTTTGTTTCTATTCCCAAACCTTACCGATGGCATTTCATGGCTTAGTTTTGGTCGGTTAAGACCTTTACATACAAACGCCGTAATTTTCGCCTTTGTTGGAAACGCCATGTTTGCTGGAATTTATTATTCGCTTCAGCGTTTACTAAAAGCCCGTATGGCAAGTGATTTACTTAGCAACATTAACTTTTGGGGTTGGCAACTTATTATTGTTGCTGCCGCGATTTCACTTCCGTTAGGTTACACCTCATCTAAAGAATACGCCGAACTGGAATGGCCAATCGATATTGCTATCGCTGTGATTTGGGTGGTTTTTGGTATCAATATGATTTGGACGATTTTAAAACGTAGACAGCGCCATTTATATGTTGCTATTTGGTTTTACATTGCCACTTTTGTTACCGTAGCGGTACTTCATATTTTTAATAGTTTAGAGTTACCAGTAAGCGCCATGAAAAGTTATTCGGTGTACGCTGGGGTTCAAGATGCTTTAGTGCAATGGTGGTACGGCCATAATGCGGTGGCCTTCTTTTTAACCACACCTTTTTTAGGTTTAATGTACTATTTCGTACCTAAAGCGGCAAACAGACCGGTTTACTCTTACAGACTTTCAATTATTCACTTTTGGTCTTTAATTTTTATCTATATCTGGGCAGGACCTCACCATTTATTATACACAGCTTTACCGGAATGGGCACAAAACTTAGGGGTTGCTTTTTCTGTTATGTTATTAATGCCTTCTTGGGGTGGTATGATAAACGGCCTTTTAACCTTGCGTGGCGCTTGGGATAAAGTCCGTACAGATCCTGTTTTAAAATTTATGGTAGTCGCCATTACCGGTTATGGTATGGCAACTTTTGAAGGCCCAATGCTTTCTTTAAAAAATGTAAATGCTGTAGCGCATTTTACCGATTGGATTATCGCTCACGTTCACGTTGGTGCGTTAGCCTGGAACGGTTTTATGGCCTTTGGTATTATTTACTATTTAATTCCGCGTTTATTCAAAACAAAACTATACTCTTTAGGCTTAGCTAATTTACATTTCTGGTTAGGGACTTTAGGGATTATCATGTACGCCTTACCATTATATGTTGCTGGATTTACACAGTATTCAATGTGGCAACAATTTAACCCTGATGGTACTTTAGTTTACGGAAACTTTTTAGAAACCGTAACCGAAATCATGCCTATGTATTGGATGCGTGCCATTGGAGGAACCTTATATATTTTAGGAATGTTCATCCTGGTTTACAACGTTATTGCTACGGTAAGACAAGGTAGTCAAGTTGAAGATGAATTGGCTGAAGCTCCTGCTTTAGAAAAAGTAACCAACAAGCGTACTGCTTCTGAAGGATGGCATACTTGGTTAGAGCGTAGACCTATTCAATTAACCATTTTAGCAACGGTGGCTATTTTAATTGGTGGTATCATTCAAATTGTTCCTACCATTATGATTAAGTCTAATATCCCAACCATTGCAAGTGTAAAGCCTTATACACCTTTAGAATTAGAAGGTCGTGATATTTATATTAGAGAAGGTTGTGTGAGTTGCCATTCACAAATGATTCGTCCGTTTAGACACGAAGTTGAGCGTTATGGTGAATACTCTAAAGCTGGCGAATATGTTTACGATCATCCATTCCTCTGGGGTAGCAAACGTACAGGACCAGACATTCATAGAATTGGTCAGAAATATTCAGACAACTGGCATTTTAATCACATGTACGACCCACAAAGTACCTCATCGGGTTCTATCATGCCACGTTATCCTTGGTTAATAACAGGAGAAAGTAGCGAGTTAGACAAATCGATGACCGAAGCCAAAATGGAAGCGATGGTAACATTAGGCGTGCCTTATTCTGATGAAGACATTGCTAATGCGCAACAACACATGCTAGACCAAGGTTCTCAAATTGAAAAGAACTTATATTCAGACCCTGATTTTGTTAAAGCTTACGAAGCAGATAAAAAATATGCTACGGAAAACGGCGAAGCATTTATCGAAATGAAAAACAGAGAAATTGTTGCTTTAATCGCGTATTTACAACGATTAGGAACAGATATAAAAGTAGACGTAGCACAATAAATATAAAAACGAACCATGTTAAAATACATCAAACACCATATGGAAACTATTGCAGGTATAGAAATATACCCAATAATTTCCTTACTGATCTTTTTCAGTTTTTTTGTAGTACTTTTTTGGTGGGTTTTTACCGCTAAAAAAGACTACATTAATAGAGTAAGCAACTTGCCTTTAGACAACCACCAAAAAGACGATATATTATGAGAAACTTAATTCCTTCCTGGGTTCGTGTTCCACTCCTATTTTTGATTATTGTAGGAACTGTAGAATTTTTCGTAGATTCTGGGAATAAACCTGCATTTATAGAATACCCCGTAGTTTTAGCCTTCTTGTTTTTAGTGCTATTTATTTTGATAGCTATTGAAGGGATTGTGGGCGCTTTAGAAAATGTAATGTTTCAAAAATTAGATCCCGAAGCCAAAGCACGTTTTATTGCAGAAAAAAATAAAGCTGCCGAATTTCCTTGGCTAAAAAGAACATACTTAAAACTATTAGGATCTAAACCCATTGAAAAAGAAAGCGAAATTATTTTAGACCATAGTTATGATGGTATTCGCGAATTGGACAACAATTTACCACCATGGTGGCTGTATGCATTTTACATTTCAATTGTATTTGCCGTGGTTTATCTATTAAGATATGAAGTATTTAGTGGTCCGAGTCAAATTGATGAATTTGAAACCGAATTAGCTGAAGCAAAAACAGCTATTGAAGCTTACAAAAAAAATGCTAAAGATTTAGTTGATGTTAATACCGTAACACAATTAACAGAAGCATCGGATTTAGCAGCTGGAAAAAAAGTATTTGAAACCAATTGTGTTGCTTGCCATATGGCCGATGGTGGCGGTGGGATTGGTCCGAATTTAACCGATACACACTGGATTCTAGGAGGCGATATAAAAAGTATCTTTCACACGGTTAGTGAAGGTGGCCGTTCAGGTAAAGGTATGATTGCTTGGAAAGCCCAATTAAAACCATTGGAAATTGCTCAAGTAGCCAGTTATGTTTTAACTTTTCAAGGTACTACGCCTGCAAACCCAAAAGATCCAGAAGGTGATATTATTGTTGCTCATGGTGCAGAAACGCCAACAGCAGAGGCTACTGAAGAAGCACCAGTAGAAAACGAAACGCCTACTGAGACTGTTACAGAATAAAACTAGACGCTTGCATTAAAATTAAGATTGACCTCCTGAATTACCAACTCAGGGGGTCTTAAATCACAAAAGCATTGGAAACTCCAGAAAATGAAATATTCAGAGATTCAATTGGCACTGTTACAAAAGACGGTAAGCGCGCCTGGGTATTTCCTAAAAAGCCAAGCGGAAAACTTTACAAATACCGCAAGTACGTTAGCTATTTCCTTTTAACTTTTCTAGTGGCTGCACCGTTTATTAAAATAAACGGCAACCAGTTTTTAATGTTTAATGTTTTAGAACGTCGTTTTAATATTTTCGGATTCCCGTTCTGGCCACAAGATTTTTATTTATTTGTAATCTCCATGCTTATTGGCGTTATTTTTATAGCGCTTTTTACTGTAGCATTTGGTAGAATTTTCTGCGGATGGATTTGTCCGCAAACCATTTTCATGGAAATGGTTTTTCGTCGCATAGAATATTGGATTGAAGGCGATCGCGGCAAGCAAATGCGCTTAGCAAAACAACCATGGAATGCTGAGAAAATTAGAAAAAAAGGTCTGAAGCTTTTTATTTTCTTATTAATATCATTCATTATAGCTAATGTCTTTTTAGCTTACTTAATTGGTAGCGATAAACTTATACAATACATTAAAGCAGGGCCATTAAACCATGTTAGCACCCTGATTTCCTTAATTATTTTTACCGCTGTTTTTTACTTTGTTTTTGCCTGGTTTAGAGAACAGGTTTGTATTATCGCTTGTCCTTACGGAAGATTACAAGGTGTACTTTTAGACACCAAATCGATTGTAGTGGCTTACGACCACAAACGCGGTGAAGCAGAAAATGGCAGAAAAAAATTCAAGAAAAACGAAGACCGTGAAGCTTTAGGACATGGCGATTGTATTGACTGCATGCAATGTGTAAATGTATGCCCTACAGGCATTGATATTAGAAACGGCACGCAGTTAGAATGTGTAAACTGTACTGCTTGTATTGATGAATGCGACCATATTATGGAAAGCATCAATTTGCCTAAAGGTTTAATACGCTATGCTAGCGAAGAGGAAATAGAAAATAAAAAGCCTTTTAAAGTTACAGCAAGAATGAAAGGTTATATTGCTGTTTTAGTGATTTTAACAGGCTTGTTAACAGGCATGTTATTTTTAAGAAACGACATTGAGGCTAATATTTTAAGGCTTCCTGGTCAGCTTTACGAGCACAAAGAAAATAACATTATTAGTAATGTATTTACCTATAAGTTAGTAAATAAAACCACGCGAGATTTTGATGATGTGACTTTAAAATTATTATCCCATAAAGGCACTTTAAAATTGGTAGCAACTAGCGATAAACTTTCTGTACCAAAGCAAGGCTTAGTAGAAGGCACCTTGTTTGTTGAAATAAATAATGCCGCTTTAACTGGCGATCGTAATAAAATTGAAATTGGCGTTTACAATGGCGACGATTTAATTGAAACCACCACAGCTAATTTTTTAGGTCCACGGAGTTTTAAGTAGATTTTGTTGTTGGTTGTTAGTTGTTAGTTATTGGTTACTGGTTTTTGGTTTTTGGTGGATAGCCTTTAGATTAGTTTAAAAACTGTTTTTGGCGGATAGCTGCATTAGGGATTGAGGCATTGTTGGAGCTCGTTGCAAAGAGCGACTGCCGAAAGCCCGACCGGAGGCACGGAGGGAATGCCATGAATTGGTTACTGGTTACTGGTTGTTGGTTTTTGGTTAATTATTCACTTTTAATTATTAACTGATAAGTGTTAATTGCTAATTAGTCACTTTTAACTGTTAATTATTAATTGTTCACTGTTAATTGCACTTTGTTAATTGTACATTGTTAATTTAAAAATAAGATATGAAGTTTAATTGGGGAACCGGAATTGTGTTGGCGTTTATAGGATTTATTTCCTTCATTTTATACTTTGTTATCACCATGAATGTAGACAAAGCTTATAAACACGAGCTGGTTACAGAGGATTATTACGGTGCAGAGTTAACTTATCAAGGCGATATTGATAAACTAAATAATGCCAATACACTTAGCGAAAATATTAGCTATGAAAAATCTAGCGAAGGCCTGAAGATTAAATTTCCGGAGAATCTTGACTTTAAAAATATTACAGGAAAAATATTTTTGTACAGACCTTCTAAAAAAAGTTTAGATTTTGAAACTGACATCAATTTATCTAACACTTATTTAATAATTCCTGAAAATCGGTTAGTTGAAGGCCGTTGGAACCTTAAAATAGATTGGCAATACAACGGAAAACCTTATTTATTTAAGGAAGCGATACATTATTAACATGCTTTTTTCTGCATTTATATTAGGTTTATTAGGAAGTTTTCATTGCGTTGGCATGTGCGGCCCGATTGCTTTTATGCTTCCGGTAGACCGAACAAATAACTTCAAAAAAGTAAGCCAAATAGCGATTTATCATTTTGGAAGATTGCTTGCCTATAGCATTATCGGACTCATTTTTGGGTTTATTGGGCAGCGGTTATACCTTTTCGGATTTCAGCAGCAACTTTCTATAATTATTGGGGTTTTAATGATTGTGGTGGTTTTAATTCCGCAGAAAATCTTCAACAAATACAACCTATCTAAACCTATTTACAAAATCATTTCTAAAATTAAATCGGCTTTAGGCAGCGCTTTAAAGAAAAAAACTTTCGATACTTTTTTAACCATTGGTTTTTTAAACGGTTTTTTACCCTGTGGTTTGGTGTACATGGCACTTTTTGCTGCCATTGCAACAGGTAGCATTTTAGAAGGAAGTCTTTACATGAGTGTTTTTGGCTTAGGTACAATTCCTTTAATGACTACCGCAATTTATTTTAGTCAGTTTTTAAAAGGAAAAGCACGACAACGTATTCAAAATTTAATTCCTGTTTTTGTTGTAATTATTGGCTTGTTATTTATTATTCGCGGATTGGGTTTAGGCATTCCTTACCTCTCGCCTGCCCCCGTTTTTGATGCCGCTTCTAGCGAAATTGATTGTCATTAATCATGATTTTTAAACACTAGTATTTCCATCAAATCTCACACGTATAGATTTTATTGATTGCTTATAAGAATAAATAATAGTTTTAGTTTTATAATTAATAGTAATACTATTATTTTTGAAATCAAATTAATTAATCATGCATAATCTACTAACAAATCTTAAAATTGCTGTTCCTGACAAAATTTACGTAAAAGACCCTGAATCTTCTGAATTAGGCAAACGTATTATAGAACACAGCATCCTTTTAATACATGAGATTGGCTTTGATGCATTTACCTTTAAAAAATTAGGGTGTAAAATTGCCTCGAACGAAAGTTCTATTTATAGGTATTTTGAAAACAAACATAAATTACTGCTTTACTTATCGTCATGGTATTGGGCTTGGTTGGAATATCAAATGGTATTTGAAACCTATAGTATTAACGATAAAAAAGAGAAACTAGAAAAGGCGATTGAAATTTTGTGCAGGACAACAAAAGAAGATTCTAACTTTTCACATATTAACGAAGTTCTTTTAAACAACATTATAATAAACGAAAACTCAAAATCCTTTTTAACCAAGGAAGTCGACCAAGAGAACAAAGATGGTTATTTTGTTGTTTACAAGCGTTTAATTACGCGATTAAGTACAATTATTACAGAAGCTGCACCGCTTTACAATTTCCCTACATCTTTGGCCAGCACCATTATTGAAGGCGGTTTGCATCAGCATTTTCTAAAGGATCATTTTTCAACCATAACCGATTGTGATGAAGCTAAAACCCCATCACATTTTTTTATAAACTTAAGCTTAAACACACTAAAACTTTAACAATGACCGAACCCACAATGACGCCTTGGCAACGTTTATTAGGATTATTAGAACTTGAAAAAAAGGACATTTTTCAAATATTCTACTACGCTATTTTTTCTGGGGTTATATCACTATCCCTGCCATTAGGAATCCAGGCCATTATAAATTTAATACAAGGCGCACAAGTTTCAACCTCATGGATTGTTCTTATTATCTTGGTAACCCTTGGTGTTGCTTTTGATGGAGGTTTAAAAATTATGCAATTACGCATTTTAGAAACCATACAGCAACGTGTGTTTATGCGAGCGTCTTTCGAATTAAGCTACCGTTTTCCTAAAATAAAAATGGCCGAATTACGTAACTATCATCCACCAGAATTAGCCAATAGATTTTTTGATACCTTAACCATTCAAAAAAGTTTATCGAAAATCCTTATCGATATACCTTCTGCGGTTTTGCAAACCCTGTTTGCTTTAATTCTGCTATCGTTTTATCATCCATTCTTCATTATTTTCGGACTTCTATTACTGGTTTTAATCTTTGTGATTTTTAAGTTTACTGCAAAAAAAGGACTTGATACCAGTTTAAAAGAATCTAAAAACAAATATCAAGTAGCACACTGGATTCAAGAAATTGCTAGAACGGTAACCAGTTTTAAACTAGCTGGAAACACCAATTTAGGGCTGAGCAAAAACGATGATTTTGTTAGTGGTTACTTAAAATCTCGAGAAAATCACTTTAAAATACTCATGCTGCAATTTATACAAATGATTGGTTTTAAATTGATTGTTACGGCCAGTCTTTTATTAATTGGAGGGGCATTGGTTTTAAATCAGGAAATGAATATTGGTCAGTTTGTTGCTGCCGAAATTATCATATTACTTATTATAGCATCGGTTGAAAAACTTATTCTAGGCTTAGAATCGTTTTATGATGCTTTAACTTCAATAGAAAAAATAGGTCAAATTGTAGATAAAAACTTAGAGAGTCAAGATGGAGATATGCCTATTTTTAAAGATGGTTTAAATATCGAATTAGAGCATGTATCGTACGCCGTTTCTAATAAAGACAAACCTATTTTAAAGGACATATCACTAAACATAAAAAAAGATAGTCGTATTCTAATAACGGGAGAAAGTGGCGCAGGAAAATCGACATTATTACGAGTTATTGCTGGTGTAATTGAAGCCACTTCGGGTCATGTTTACGTCAATAACATGTCTATAAGCAGTTTAAATATAAACCATTTTAGATCGCAATTAGGGGTTTCTCTTTCGGAAGAAACGCCGTTTGAAGGCACGATTAAAGAAAATTTAACCTTTGGTAACCCTGCGATATCCGACGATAAAATTTTTGAAGTTTTAGACAAAGTAGGCTTAAGGGATTTTATTAAAGACCAGCCCAACGGACTACAAACCGATTTAAAGGCCGAAGGCAATCAGTTATCGTATACGGTTTCAAAGAAAATTATTTTAGCTCGCGCTATTCTAAAATCGCCAAAAGTTTTAATTCTAGAAAACCCTTTAGATAGAACCAACAAGGAAGAATCTTTAGAAATTATAAATTTTATAACCAATAAGCAAAATCCTTGGGCCGTAATTGTGGTAAGCAACGATAAAAATTGGGCAAATAGCTGTAATGAATTATTAACCTTAGAAAAAGGAAACGCAACGCTTCAAAACTTATAATTTATGCTAAATATATCTAACAATCAATTAAATAAAAAGATAGATTTAACCCAATTTAAGTCTAGTAAAGATATTTTCAACAAGCGTTATTACAAACAATTCAATAAGTTTTTAATAGCCATAGCTATAATTGGTATTATTGTACTGTTCTTACCTTGGACCCAAAACATATCCGGAAACGGTACTGTAACCACCTTAAAACCAGACCAACGCCCACAACATATTATGTCTCAAATTCCTGGACGAATTGAAGAATGGTTTGTACAAGAGGGCGATTATGTTAAAAAAGGCGATACCATTTTAAGAATATCTGAAATAAAAAGTGAATACTTTGATGACCAATTAGTTGAACGAACAAACCAACAAATTGAGGCCAAAGCATCTTCTGTAAATGCTTATCAAGGCAAAGTAAACGCTTTAAACAGACAAATAAACGCCTTACTTAGCGAGCAAAAATTAAAATTTAAGCAAACCGAAAACAAGTTAATACAAGCCCGGTTAAAAGTAAAAAGCGACAGTATTGATTTGGAGGCTGCAAAAACGAATTTAACCATTGCCGAACGCCAATTTAACCGTATTGAAACACTGCAAGAAGAAGGATTAAAAGCCGTAAAAGATGTCGAGGAAAAGCGATTAAAACTACAAGAAACTCAGGCCAAATTAATATCGCAAGAAAACAAATATATAGCAAGCCAAAATGAAGTTTTAAACGCTCAACTTGAACTTTCTAGAATTAGTGCGTCTTATGCCGATAAAATATCAAAAGCACAAAGTGATATGTATACGGCACAATCCAGCGGATATGATGCCAAAGCACAAGTTACAAAACTAGAAAACACCTATTCCAACTACAAAGCTCGAAATAGTTTGCTTTATGTAACGGCTCCACAAGATGGCTATATAAATAGAGCTTTAGCTGGCGGACTTGGAATTACGTTTAAAGAAGGTCAAGAATTGGTAGGTATCATGCCTTCTAAATACGATTTAGCTGTAGAAACTTTCGTAAAGCCTATAGATTTACCCTTGCTTCACGTAGGCGAAAAAGTTCGTGTACAATTTGACGGATGGCCAGCCATTGTTTTTAGCGGATGGCCAAATGCATCTTACGGAACCTACGGCGCCAAAGTAGTCGCTATTGAAAAATTTATAAGCGACAATGGCAAATACCGTGTTTTATTAGCCCCAGACAAAGAAGATTCTAAATGGCCCGAAGCTATTAGAATTGGCTCTGGAGCACGAACCATTGCCTTACTTGACGATGTGCCAATTTGGTTTGAATTGTGGCGACAAATTAACAGTTTCCCACCAAATTATTATCAGCCAACCGAAAACAAAAAAGGTTCTAACAAAACAAAATAAAAAATGAAACGCTTTATATTTCATATCTTATTATGCGCTGCAACCTTAGTTCAGGCTCAGGATAGCACTAAAATAATAAGCCTGCCCGAATACTTAGGCTATGTTAAATCTTTTCATCCTATAGTGAAACAGGCCAACCTTATTATTAACGAAAGTGAAATTAAGTTAATGAAAGCTCGAGGAGCTTTTGACCCGAAATTGGAAGTTGATTATAATCGGAAAAAATTCAAAAACACCGAATATTATGATAAACTTAATGCAGCTTTTAAAATACCAACTTGGTATGGTGTGGAACTAAAAGGGAATTTTGAAGAAAATTCAGGGGCGTATTTAAATCCTGAATCTTATGTACCTACAGATGGTTTATACAGCGTTGGTGTTTCTGTTTCGGTAGCTAAAGGGCTTTTAACTAACGAACGTATGGCCATGTTGAAACAAGCCAAAATGTTTGTAAATCAAGCTAAAGCAGACAGACAACTACTGGTTAATAACATTTTATATAAAGCGACAGTAACCTATTTTAACTGGTTAAAAACCTACAATGAAAAACGGGTTTATGAAGATTTTTTAAATAATGCCCAAATTCGTTTTGATGGCATTAAGAAAAGTTATGAAGTGGGCGACAAACCCGCCATAGACACTCTTGAAGCCAGAATTACACTGAATAACAGAAAGTTAAATCTTGAAAAATCTCGAATAAAATTTATAAAATCTTCATTAGAGTTATCCAATTTTTTATGGTTGAATGATAATACGCCTATTGAAATTAATGATGATATTATTCCAGACATAAATACTTTCAACACCATAGATCAAACTCTGAATACCTCACTTTTAGATATTGAAAGTTTAAACTTAGAAGAACACCCTAAATTACAATCTTTAGATTATAAATTTCAAAGTTTGAATATTGAAAAACGATTGAAACTAAACAATCTTTTGCCTCAAATTGATTTGCAGTACAACTTTTTATCGGAAACACCAGAGGCGATGAATTCCTTTAATACAGCAAATTACAAAAGTGGTGTAAACGTAAGTTTCCCTTTGTTTTTAAGGAAAGAACGCAGCGATTTAAAATTAGCCAAACTAAAAATACAAGATACCCAGTACGAAATTCAATCTACGCGTATCGCTCTAAAAAATAAAATTAACGCGATTAACCAGGAGCTGCAATCTTTTGTTTTGCAAAACGATTATACCGAAGTGATTGTTGAAGACTACAACAAAATGCTAAAAGCTGAAGAACGTAAATTCTTTTTAGGCGAAAGTTCTTTGTTTCTTGTAAACTCTAGAGAATCGAAGCTTATAGATGCAAAACTTAAGGCTATTTCTCTTGAAAACGACTTTTTTAACACCAAAGCAAATTTATTTAATGTGCTTTCTGTATCAATTTTATAAAAAAAAGCAGCTAAAATAATTTAACTGCCTTCTCTGAGTAATAAGTAATTGTTGCTATTAAAAAACTTATATTTTAAAAGTTATTACAGGTAATGTGGCATGATTAGCAACATCTTCGCCAACGCTGCCTTCAAAAAAGTGAGCCAACCCTTTTTTTCCATGGGTTAGCACCGCTATTAAATCGGCGCCAATTTTATTCGAAAAATTTAAAACGCCTCCTTCAATACTATAATCGGATACGTAGTGCACATCTTTCATTCTATCTAAATTCAGATAAGCCTTAGTAAAAAACTTAACCACCTTTTTTTCAATTTCTTGAGAGCTTTTAAATTTATCATGAGGTAAATTCACATGGACTGTATATGCTTTAGCCCCCATACCTTCAAACATATCTATTGCTTTTTTAAAGCTTGGAATGCTGGCTTCATTAAAATCGCAGGCAAAAGAAACCACATCGAAATTAACGTCTAGCACTTTATTTTTAACTACCAAAACAGGCACATCGGCATAACGAATAACACGCTCTGTATTCGAGCCTAGAAAAATTTCTTTAAAACCATTTACGCCATGAGTCCCCATAACTATAAGGTCTGCTTCATTTTCTAAAGCCACATCGTTAACCTCACTAAACACTTTAAAATGTTTAATAATTGGTGTTACTTTTAATGCTTTTAAGTAACTCTTATCTAAAAATTTCTCAAACCGCTGTTCAGCGAGTTGAAGAAAAAACAATAATTTCTGGTTTTGCAAACCTCCTTCAGCGGTTAACACGATATCAGACATTTCTAACATGTGCAGTACTAATAATTCTGCATCGTATTTTTCAGCCAATTTTGCGGCAGTTTCTAAAGCGTATTCTGAATGTTCAGAAAAATCTACAGGTACAATTATTTTTTTCATAATCACTTTAGTTAAATTCGTGTTTCGTCTATCTTAATCAATCTGAGTAGCAACAAGGCATTATGCCCCATTAAATCGTCATGGAAAACAATTGCGTATCGGGTTGTTTCCGTTGCAACAACACATCAAACGCCATACAAATATTTCTAACAAAAGGTTGTCCTTTCGCTGTAACTTCAATGCTATTCTTATTAATTAAAAGCAATCCATCGCGTTCCATTTCTTTTAATTTGATGAGTGCATCGGGCAGTTCATCAAAATAAAGGGTATCGGAAGTCCAAGTGGTTTTAAATCGGCACATTAAATTAAGGATGTGCTTACGAATGATTAAATCTTCATCATTTAAAATATGGCCGCGATAAACAGGAATAACATCTTCAGCTAAAAGCTTATAATAGCTTTCAATATCCTTTACATTTTGAGCAAAACCATACCAACTATCGCTAATTGAAGACACGCCCAAACCAATCATAGCCTGAGTTTTCGATGCGGTATAGCCCATAAAATTACGATGCAAATCACCCGAAACCATAGATTTATATAGTGAATCTGACTTCAACGCAAAGTGATCCATCCCAATTTCTTCGTAACCCACTTCGGCTAATAATTGTTTGCCTAATTCGTACTGTTTTCTTTTTAAAGCTGGCGAAGGCAAATCGGATTCTTTAAAACCACGTTGCCCGTTGCCTTTAATCCAAGGCACATGCGCATAGCTATAAAACGCCAATCTATCGGGCAGTAACTCTTTGGTTTTTAAAATGGTTTCCTGTACATGTTCGAAAGTTTGAAAAGGCAAACCAAAAATAATATCATGACCAACCGATGTATAACCAATTTCTCTAGCCAACTCGGTAGCACGTTTTACGTTTTCAAAAGGTTGAATACGATGAATGGCTTTTTGAACCGTTTCATTGTAGTCTTGAACCCCGTAACTTACGCGTCTGAAACCTACATCATACAAAGCTTGTAAATGTTCTTTTGTGGTATTATTGGGGTGCCCTTCAAAACTAAACTCATGATTTTCGGCACATGTGGCACCTTCAAAAATCCCTTGAATTAATTGAGTTAAATGCTCTGGACTAAAAAAAGTGGGGGTACCACCACCAAGATGTAATTCTTTAATTACAGGCTTTTCATCAAACAAATTCAAATACAATTGCCACTCTTTTAAAACCGCTTTAATATATGGCGATTCTACACTGTGTTGCTTAGTAATACGCTTATTACAGCCACAAAAGGTGCATAAACTTTCGCAAAAAGGCAAATGAATATACAAGCTAATACCTTCAGTTGCATTGCTTTCTTCAAACGATTTTTTTAAAGATTGCTTCCATTTTTCCAAAGAAAAAGTAGCACTATCCCAATAAGGCACCGTAGGATAACTTGTGTATCTCGGGCCAGCGATATTATATTTATTAACTAAAACGTTAGACATGTTATATAATTGATATTCAAAATTAGATTAAAATCAGCTTTGAAAACATGACATTTGTCATGCTTGTTATTTGCCAATCGTTTATTATTCCTTAACTTTCGGATAAATAAAATCCTATAAAATGAAAAAAATAAGTTTGTTATTTATAGCCATGGCTATAAGTCTAACGTCTTGTAAACAAGAGAAAAAAGAAACTAAAACTGAAGCTGCAACCGAAGTTTCTGCTGCTAAACAATTTGTAATAAAACCAGAAGGAACTTCTGTAAAATTTACAGCTTATAAAACTACAGACAAAGTTGGCGTTGGTGGAGAATTCACTACTGTTAATTTTGACGAAAAATCGGGAGCGACTCCAGAGGAGGCTTTAAACAATTTAAAATTTTCAATTCCTGTTAGCAGTTTATTTACTAACGACGCCACAAACACGCGTGATGCTAAAATTAAAACTTCGTTTTTTGGCGCCATGTTAGACACCGATTTAATTACGGGAACTATAAAATACGTAAATGGTTCGGTAGTGGCTTCTGTTACAATGAATGGCGAAACCAATAATTTACCAATGGATGTTAAAATTACAGACGAAAGACGTGTAACTTTAACGGGGACCATGAATTTAGCAGAATGGAAAGCTTTAGATGCCTTAGCATCGTTAAACAAAGTGTGTTTCGATTTACATAAAGGTGCCGATGGGGTAAGTAAAACTTGGGAAGATGTTGCTATTGAAGTAAACGCTTTTCTTCGCGAAAACTAGTTTTACAGCCTAATTATTTTAACCTTTACAAAAATTAAACCTCAATATGCACCTAGACATTCTTGTTGAAAATTTTAAGAAAAAAGATGAGAAAGCTTTTGAGGCTTTATATAATATGTATAAAGACAGCATGCTAGGTGTTATCTACAATATAGTAAGGGATCATGATATTGCTGAAGAAGTGATGCAGGATGTTTTTATAAAAGCCTGGCATAAATCGGATACCTATTCTAATCAAAAAGGGCGGTTTTTCACATGGATTTTAAACATTTCAAGAAATGCCGCCATCGATAAAACACGCTCCAAAAACTTTAAGAATTCCAAACAAAACCTAGATTCTAATTTTTTCGTAGATATACTTGAAACCAGTGAAAATTTAAATGATTCAACGGACGCCATTGGTATATCTCAATATGTGGGTAAACTAGCTAAAAAGTGTATTGAAGTTATAGAACTTCTCTATTTTAAAGGCTATACCCAAAATGAAGCGTCTGAAACCCTTGATATGCCTATTGGCACTATAAAGACACGAAATAGAAATTGTATTAAGGAACTTAGAAACATGGTTTTAAATTGATTATGGATATTAATGCCTACATAGAATCTGGAATTTTAGAGCTATATGTAGCTGGAACACTTTCTGAAAAAGAAAATGAAGAGGTTTATGCGCTTATGCAAAAACATCCTGAAATTCTTCAAGAAGTTTTAGATATTGAAGCCGCTATTGTTAAACTTACGGCAGCGACTTCGCAAGGAAGTGATAACGCGGTTTATCAAAATATAAAACAAAAACTAGGCTTTGATGATTCTGATACCCAAGTTATTCCTATTAACAAACCAAAAAACAACTGGATTAGCTATTCTGGGTGGGCAGCAGCGTTTGTGTTGGGTGTTGGTTTACTATGGCTTATCAACCAAAACAATCAATTAAAATCTAGTATTCAAACCGCTGAAACACAGCAATTATTATTAGAAACTCAAATTGAAAATTCTAAAAGTAATTTAGAAGAAGCCCATACATTAATCTCTGTTTTACGTGATGATAATATTGCCAGAATTCCACTAAACGGACAAGGGAATTTTTCAAACACGTATGCTAAAGTGTATTGGGATAAAAACGCAAAGCGCATATTTTTAGATGCTCAAGGCTTACCCGAACCTCCTGAAGGCAAAGTTTATCAGGTTTGGTCGTTAAAACTAAGTCCGCTAACCCCAACAAGTTTAGGTACTATTGATAGCTTTAAAACAGACAGCAATAAGATTTTTGAAATACAAAACAGTCATGAAAGTGAAGCGTTTGGTATTACTTTAGAACCTGCTGGCGGAAGCAAAACGCCAACCATGGAACAACTTTATACCCTGGGTGTTGTTAATGCCACTTAATATCTTTTGTGATTTCCATTTATGAGTAGCAATGAGAACTTCTATTTAAAACAGGACGAACCTCTAAAGAGTTGTTTACTTGCTATGCGTGCTGTTTTACTGAATTACGACACACACATAACAGAAACCACAAAATACGGCATGCCCTGTTTTTGCTATAAAGGAAAAATGTTTTGCTATATCTGGGTGGACAAAAAAACCCTTGAACCTTATTATTTAATTGTTGAAGGCAACCGAATTGAACATCCAGCATTGGAAACAGGAAATAGATCGCGTATGAAGATCTTAAGAATACATCCAAATCAAGATTTACCCATTAAAACTATTGATACTATCATTCATCAAGCTTTGGATTTGTATAAAAGCGGAGTGATTAAAATTAAGTAGAAACGATTTTTCGCTTCGAAAGATTACAAACCACTTCACTGTAAGAATCAAGACTTGATTATCAATAAATGATAAAACAGCATAATTTCACTATAATTTTTTAAATCTTATTAAAAAAAAGTGCCCAACACCATAACAGCATTGAACACTTTCCAACCTAACAAAAACCCTAAAAACAAACACTATAATTAAGGTTTGGTAATATTATTCTTAAATTTTAGTTTATTCTGATTTACTCATTAAACAAAAAGATTCTCGACACCACACACTTATGGCGCATCACTCGAATTGACAAATGTTATTCAAAATGCACTATGCCTTAAAACTTATATGAAATCGTTCCGCTAGCATAAAAAGGTGTGCCAGGTGTGAAATGAATTTCGGTAACCGACTGAGGTTCATTTTGAAGTCTTGATTCTGTAGCAAACTGTGTTTCGTTCCAATCGACATCAAAAAGATTTTCAATAACCAAACCTAAAGTTACAGCCCCGATGGTATAATTCACATTAAAATCGGTAACAAAATAGCCTTCAGCAGTAATGCTATCGTCTTCATTTGCAGGTCTATCACCAAGATAACGATAACGTATTCCGCCTGAAAAATCATGCCAATCACTTACTGAAAGCCCGCCTGACAAGGTAACATTTGGTGCCAATGGAATATAATCTTCACCTTTTGGAGCCTCTAAACTTCTAGCTTTCGTTAATGTTGCATCAGTGTCAAAAAACAAGAAATCGTTAAACTGATACCTCAGCCCTAAATCTAAGCCAAAACGTTGCGTTTTCCCGCTAGGTTCTACAATTCCGGCATCGCCAACATACACAAATTCTTGCTCTAAAAACAAATACCATAAAGCTGAATTTACGATGAATTTAGAGCTTGGCTTCCAAATTGTCCCTACATCAACACCGTAAGCTTTTGGTAAAATATCTTCAGTTTGATTGCTTATCACCACGCGAGCATCATTAGAATGGAAGCCAATTCCTGACTTTACATACAATTGCAAATTATCTTTAGCGGTATAGAAAAAGTTTAGTTTAGGAGAAAGAATCGTTTTGGTTTCCGATAAGGTTTCATAATTTGTTTGAAGCTTATCATTATACATAAACTTAAAATAATCTAAACGCAATGCGGGTGCAATGGTTAGTTTTCCTAAATCGAATTCGGTATTTACAAACCCATAAATGTTGGTTTGATTGATATCGCCCAATTGCACGCGCTCTAAAGTAGTGGTTCTATTTAAAGTTTTAGACAACTCGGTATCCTTTGTAATATCTTGTCTTAAACCAAAACCAGATGTTAATTTTACAGCAGTATTTCCCCAATAATCTTCATTGGTGAGTATGGTGTTTAATCCAAAAATATCTCTGTTTTCTTTTTGTCTAATTTGATCGCCATTAATGGGGTCTTCAAGAAAAAAAGTGAAATTTGAATACAACTCAAAGACATTATGCACATAAAAAGCATTGGTTTTTAAAATAGATTGTTCTGAAACTTGCTTAGTATATTCTAAATTGAAGTTGGTACGTTGTGTATTTCCGCCTTCGGTGTCATCAATAGCACCAAAACGGGAAATGTTACCATTATCAACTTCGCGTTGTGGAATTTGCCCAGAGGCATCCCAACGGCTTGTAAAATGAGATAATGTGAGGGATAATTTATCATTTTCGGGAGAGAACATCACATATTTACCAAACATATTCAGACGGTTAAAATTTTGAGGCGATTCAAAAAAACCATCTGTTGCAATATATTCAAAAGCCATATAAGCGCTTTGATTTTTAGTATGCTCCATCAAATCGAACATTCCCAAAGTTTTTAAGGAATTAAACTGCCCAACTGAAAAGGAAACGAGACTTTCATTTAAATAATCTTTGGTAGAAAAATCGATATAACCTGCCGTATCAAAATCACCTTCGTTGGCATAATATGGTCCTTTTCCAAAATCTATTTTCTTGATGGTTTCAGGGATTAAGAAGTGTAAATCGCTATACCCCTGCCCATGAGCATGCGACACCATATTAACAGGCATACCATCAACAGAAATTGAAATATCGGTACCATGATCAACATCAAAACCTCTTAAAAAAATCTGCTCGGCTTTGCCTCCTCCTGCATGCTGACCAATAATTAAACCTGGGATTTTACGTAATACTTCTTGAGATGATTTTACAGGCGAAATACTTAAATCCAATCGTGCGATTGTACTTAAGGGATTTAATTCTTCACGAATAACCAATTCATCCAATTGATATAACTTTTCTTTTAATGTTACCGTTAACTTCGACGCTAAATTCGAGGTATTCATAACCAAAATTTGATTTTCATAGCCTAATAATCCAAATTTAATGGAGTCGCCAACTTTCGTGTTTTCTAAAATAAAACTACCTGTTTCTGAAGAATGCGCATGACTTTTAGAATTCAAATTATAAACATACGCGGCTTCAAGAGGCTGTTTTGATTCGTTGATAACAAAACCCTTAACTTGCTGTGCATGCAGCTTATTAAAAATTAAAATAACAACTAAAAAAACAAATGCGTTTAGGGTTTTCATACAATTCAAGGTTATATTTTATTTATGTTTACAGCCATTAGTGGGCCTAATTCAAAAGAGCTTTCTAACAGTTCCTTTTTTAAGGCTTTAGCTTCACTTATTTTTCCGTTAGCCTTATAAATTTGGGCTAAATGAAACAATATATTGGGCTCTGAAGTTTTCAAAGCGATATGATTTTCGGCAACCATTAAAGCTTTTTTATAATGGCCCTGGTTAAAATAAGTCCAAGCCAATAAATCGTAAGACTCTGGCGTTGGTCTATTTTCAATTTCATGTAAAGCAATTAATAAAGCTTCGGCGTTTTTTTCGGAATCTTCAGCATATAGCAAAGCATTGTAAGCATTATACATATTACCATACAAAGGGCTTTTTACCGCTTGTTTATACAAATCTAGCTGCTGTTTTTCAAGCGTAGAATCTCCTTTAAACTGAGCAATTTCAGCTTTCAATAAATAATAATCTGGCGCCATATAATGTGCTGTAATACTGTTTAGTATGCGTAATGCTTCGTCTGGATTTTTTTCATGGGAATACACAATCCATGCAATGCCTTTTTTGGCATAAGCATCATTAGCATCGATATTTAATGCTTTTAGGTAGTACTTGTAAGACGTTTCCACCTCCCCTGCATGCCCATAAAAATCTGCTAAATTAGTATAAACCCATTTATTTTTAAAAGGAATATTAGAAGATTCAATAATAGTTTTGGCTTGTTCCAAATATTTTATGGCTGCATCTAAATTTCCTTTATGATCGGACCATTTTGAGAGTCGGATTAAATAATCGAAATCGGATGCTTTTCTAATCTTTTCAAGATAAATTTTAGCCAGTTTATACTCGCCCAATTCCATATACACATCAAATAGCATTTTTTCTGAAGCTTTTAAATCTTCGCCATGCGATTCTGCTTGCTTTAATAAGTCAAGCGCTTCTTTAAATTTATGCTGAGAAATGTAATTTCTAGCCAAAGCCCTTAAATATCCCGCTTTTGCAAAATGAGTAGCCTCGTTGGCTTTTATTAAATAATCTTCGGCTGCAACAAGAGCTTCAATACGGCCTGTTTTTTGAAATATTTGAGATTGTGATGCTGAAGCTTTTACTAAATAAGGAAACTGGTTCGGGGCTTTTTCCAGCTTTGTTTCCCAAAAGTTGAAATCCTGAATCGTTTTTTCCAACATTTTATTCTCATCCGTTTCTAAATAGGATTGATAGTCTTTTGTGCTGGTTATTTGCTTAGGTTGCGTGTTACAACTAAATTGAAGTAGCAGTAAAAATGCAAAGCCAGTAAGTTGAAAAGGTTTCATAATGTTTGTGTTTTAAGTTTTTGTTTCGGTTAAAAAAAAAGAGGCCATCTGAAAAGTATTTTTTCTACCATTTTAAGCCATTCGAAATAAGCACGTTTTAAGAAACCAGTAACGGTTTCAACAAGCTCAACTTAACAAATCAAATTAAAATGGTATTCAGACAGCCTCTAACTTATTTAGTGAGGAGATGCTAAATAAGGGAATGAGGATAAAAAGGCTTTGTCGTTAGCGTCAACATTATCATTAGACAAACCTGGATTTTCCATAAAATCTTCACCACCAAAAATTAACAGCAGTTCCACAGTGATTACATCGTCTGCCAAGGCTCTACCGGTTAATACATTGGTGCCATCGTAAAAAGTAGTGGTTCCGTCTAAAGACACATTTAAGACATCGGTTGCTAATAACCCTGTAAATGCAGCAGCATCTTGACCTAAGGCATTCATGTCGCCATCGTTTGCAAAGGCTGGACTTAAAGCCATTAAGTTGGCTTGAAATTTACTTTGAAATGCTGCATCTTGGTTAGACGGCACCGTAACATTAAACATATCTTTGTCGGCCGAAGCTACAAACACCGTGTTTACAGCAGGGCGCCCCATTTGATCTTCTTGAGTAAAGGTTCCAGAAAAATCTGGTCCAGGAGTTATATTTTGATTATCATCGTCGTTAGAACAATTGTATGCTGCTAGCGAAACGACTAAAGTTGCTAATACTATTTTTAAAGTTTTCATTTTAGTATATTTTTAAGTTGTTGTTATTATTTTCTTTTAGATTCTACCCAAGTATTGATTGATCCCGAAGTTCCTATCATCGATTTTGGAACTTCTACTACAATAGACATCACATTAGTTCCTGCGAAAGTATCTGCTCCAGGCGTGTTGAAGCTTGATGCGTTACCTGCAATAATTTCTGAATACTGTGCAAAATCCATAAAAAACGGATCGTCACGTGGTCCTGCAAAAAAGGACATGCCTGCATTTGATGTTATTTTCGGACTAGACCCATAGGCTGAAATATCAACTACACCACCAGACAATGCATTGGTTTGAATGGTACTTTTTAATCCTGTTTGAGAGGGTGCTACAGGACCAAAAAACCACATTTTACCATCTTTTGGAATGGCCTGAATAACGAGGTCTTCAACAAAATCGTTGTTGGTATCGATATTAAACTCTACCAATACATTTTCATCAAACATGGCCGCATCTGTCATAGCCGGACTTAATAAGCCTTGAAGGTTAGCTACAAAAACCATGTTGTTAGTGTTTTCGCCTTGAAAGGCATAAAAATCGGTAATGTCGCTATGACCACCTTGTACCGCAGGCGCATCAATATGATCGGCTGCAATAATGAAGAAACCAGCTATTGCGATGACTCCAATTCCTAATACTACTTTTAAATTTTTCATAATTTGTTGAGATTTTTAAGGTTATTTTTTCATTCTCAAGCATACCTACGAAAAAAAAGAAATAGCGGTTTTGTTAAAATTATGTTAAAGAAATTATTTCGGTGAAAATTTTTGAAAAGCATTACTTTTGCAGCAAAATAGATTGTAGCAAACCATGAACCCATCATCTACAGGCTGGATAAATAAATTACTTAAAGAGCTTTCTAAAAACAACCTCTTCTTAAAATTTACAGAAGAAGAATTTTACATGGGGTTGCGTTCTTGTGGTTTTATTTATGGAAATAATTTAGATGTGGTAGCACAAATTTTTCCTAAAAAAGATCTTACGGAAGAAGAAATTTGCAAAACAAACTTAATATTATCGCTTGTTTATGCCCACGGCTACTCTAATAGCCCCCACCCTTTTACCGAAAGTATTATTAACTTTTACACCAAAATTAGTGCGATAAAAACATCGCTTTTTGATGATATTCTGGGCGGAAGAAAGTCTAGTGAGCAGCTTGAAAAAATTATTCATAAACGCATTCAAATAGATGATAATATCCTTACTAAAAACTTCAACTATTTTATTATAAATGCTTTGTTGTACGCCGATGTGTTGGCTTACACCGAATATTTACGTCAAGAATCAATCACTCTAGATTATCTTAAAAACCTAGAAGCTTCAATCGTGGCGATTACTTTGGGAGTTCTAAATTCAAAAGACATAAAAAATCAATATGATGATAGTTTAATTAAGCTTTTTGAAGCTTCATTAAGGTATCATGATCGCAGCTCAATTGATTACAACAAAGCCGTTTCGTACTTAAATACTGATCGCGAAAAACAATATATTTTAGATTTAGCTTGTATGGCAACTTGGGGCGACCAAATGATAGATTTGGAAGAACATCAATATTTAGAAAAACTAGGACTGGATTTAGAGTTGAATTTATCTATTATTCATCAATCCATAAAAACGGTTAATCATTTTTATACTGTAAATAAAAAGCATATTGCACTTTTGGGCACTTCTAATATTGTGCAAACTTTTTACAACAATTCTAGTAAAATGGTTTTGAAACTGATTACTAGAAACAGCAAACGTTTGTACCAAGAAATTAAAGACAGTAAAGAACTTATGGTGCTTATTACCCAGTCTACTGTTCGCGATTTAACCAAAGAAGAGCAAAAAAAAGTACAGGAACAGCTTTTAGATATTTTTAAATCCATTCCAAGTTTAGCCATATTTTTATTGCCGGGAGGTGCGCTATTGCTGCCTTTAGTTATAAAATTCATCCCAAAGCTTTTGCCTTCAGCTTTTGATGAAAACAGGATTGACGACTAAAACAAGCTGTTTTTATTTTTTTTCTTTTAGATTTACAACCACAACCAAACTAAAAGACCCCATGACTTCTTATACTATCCAAGAAATTAATGATATTTTAAAAGGCGAATTAATTGGCCATACCGATGTGCTTATTGAAGGTCCCGAGCAGTTACAAAATGCTAAAAACAATCATATTACTTTTATTGGAAGTTCCAAATATGTGAAGCAATGGGCTACATCGCAAGCTTGTGCGGCTATTGTAAATGATAATCTAACCGTTGAACCTGGAGCAAACAAGGCTTTAATTAAAGTACCCAATGCCGATTTGGCCATGGCAAAGATTTTAGAATTGTTTAGTCCGCCAGCCCCTGAGTTTGAAAACGACATTCACCCAACGGCTGTTATTCATGAAACGGTTTCAATTGGAAGCGATTGTAAAATTGGCCCCAATTGTTACATCGGCCCTAATGTTGTTCTTGGTGATGGTGTAACTTTATACCCAAATGTTTGTGTTTTTGACGAAACTATTATTGGCGACTATACCACGGTGTGGTCTGGAACCATTATTAGAGAACGTTGTATTATAGGAAGCCACTGTATTTTTCATACCAACGTGAGTATTGGTGCCGATGGCTTTGGCTACAGACCGAGCGACGACGGTCGTGGTTTGGTTAAAATTCCGCAAATAGGAAATGTTATTATTGGTCATTACGTAGAAATTGGCGCAAACTCCTGTGTAGATCGCGCTAAATATAGTGCTACCATTATTGGCGATGGTTGTAAAATTGATAACTTGGTACAAATTGCACACAATAGTGTTTTAGGACGTTTTTGTATTATGGCAGGGCACAGTGGGCTTGCAGGCTCTGTAACTTTGGGCGATGGTGTAATAATTGGCGGTAGCGCCTCTATAAAAGACCATACCACCATACATTCTGGTGCCACAGTTGGCGCAGGTTCTGGCGTTATGAACGATGTTGAAGCTGGTAAAACCGTATTGGGCTATCCTGCACAAGACTCTAGAGAAATGCTGAAACAATGGGTGGCTATACGTCGAATGACGAAGAAATAAAACCTATTCCAACCACTCTTTAAAATCCTTAACACGCTCGCGTGCTACAATAACTTCTTGCTCGTTATAGGTTTTTAATTTAATTTGTAAACGCGAGTTGGTATAACTTATCATGTCTTTTATAGCGTTGATATTTACATAGAATTTTCTATTTATCCTGAAGAAGGTTTGTGGTTCTAATTCGTTTTCTAAAAAATCTAAAGTACTATCTAACAAATAATTTCGGCCTTCGGTGGTGTATACATAAGTGCCTTTATTTTCGCTGTAAACACATTCAATATCATCAATATTTATAAGTTTTAAATGCTGACCAACTTTTACCGCAAAGCGCTTTTTATAAACCCTGTCTATGGGGTTTACAAGTAGTTTTTTAATGTCATTAAAATCGACAGTAACGCCTTGGGTTTGCGGCGTGCGTGCTTTATATTTTTGAACGGCTGTTGCTAATTCGTCTTCATCGATGGGTTTTAATAAATAGTCGATACTGTTTAGTTTGAAGGCTTTAAGTGCATATTCATCGTAAGCAGTAGTGAAAATAATGGCTGATTTAATGTTGATGGCTTCAAAGATCTCGAAAGATAAACCATCGCTTAATTGAATGTCTAAAAAAATTAAATCGGGGTGCGCGTTGTTTTGAAACCATTGAATGGATTCTTCAACGGAATGTAGCATGACTTCTGTTTTTAAGTCTAACTTTTGAAGCATGCGCTGTAAACGTCGTGCTGATGGTTTTTCGTCTTCTATTATAATTATGTTCATTTTATTTAGTTGTACTTTTAATTTGAACCTGGATTTGCGTTAGGGATTGAAACGGCATCCTTTTGCTTTTTTTTGATTTACCAGAACTTTGGCCACTCCTGAATACTTCCTAACACATTCCTGCCTTGATGGAAATAGTAAAAGCAAAAGATATAGTGGAAAGCCCGACCCTTGTGGTAACGCCCAAAACATTTTATTCCCAATGCTTTTTATCTTTATCCATATACTCTTGAATTTTGCGATCTTCCCAGGCTTTTCCAAAAATAATGTTTTTACCAAATACGCTTAAACCGTGAAATGCCAGACCAATACCCCAAAATAATGGTGTTGAAAACACGCCTAAATTCCAAATATTTCCGTGTGTATTGGGTATAATCATGGCAAGGATAAAGATATTTACCGCAACATACCAGAAGGCGTGCCAATAGAAACCTTTTATGTTTTTTATGCGTTTTTGGGCTTTTAAATACGCTTCTTCTTTACTGTAATTTCTTGAATATTTATTGTTATTTGTTTCCATGATAGTCTTTTTATTCCCAACGTTTGTTTTCTTCTTTTCGCATTAATTCTTCTATTTTACGTTCTTCCCATTGGCTACCTAAAATGCCTTGGTTTACAAAAACGCGAAACGCATGAATGCCTAAGCCAATACCCCAGCCAATGGCCGAAAACCAAAACCATTTAAAGGCCCAATAGGTTTTGTAATTAATAAAAATTATAAAGGGGATAAATAAACAATATGCGAGAAGATGAAGGTAAAATCCTTTTAAATCGTCGACACGTTTTCGGGCGCGTAAATATTTTTTTTCTTCGTTAAAGTTTGGTGATTTTTCCATGATTTCTGTTTTTTTATTTCCAACGGTTTTCATCTTCTTCCTGCATAAATTCTTTTAATTTTCGTGCTTCCCAGCGTCTGCCAAAAGTCCCTTCGGTTACAAACACTTTAAATGCATGAATAACTAAACCAATGCCCCAACCAAACATGGGAAACCAAAACCATTGAAATCCCCAAGAGGTGCTGTAGTTTATATAAATTAAAAAAGGAATGACAACGCAATAGGATATAAGGCCGTAATAAAAGCCTTTTAGTTCGTCTACATGGTTACGCGCTCTTACGTAACTATCGTCTAGGGTTGATCTTGATTCTGTTCTCATAATAGATATTTGTTTAGTAAGCATTGGTATTGCTACGGCAAAACGGTTTGCTTCTTTTGTGATATTTACTTTTTTATTGGTGAGCAAGTGGTAACGTTGGTTTATATTATTTAGCCCAACACCACTGCTCTTTTTTACAATTTGTTTGGGTTGAAAATTGTTTTCGACAACCAAATAATCTTGGTCTTCATAAATGTTAATATGCAAAGGTTTGTTTGAGTTTACCATATTGTGTTTTACAGCATTTTCTAATAGCAACTGTAAGGAAAGCGGCACCACCTTACTTTCTGGATTTAACGCCTGCTCTGGCATGTTAAACACAATACTGTCCTCAAACCGCATTTTAAGTAAAGTCATATAGGTTTTGGCAAACTGCAACTCCTCGTCTACCGAGACCAATTCCTTGTTTTTTTGTTCTAAAACATAACGGTATACTTTGGATAAGCCGGTGGTGAATTTTTGTGCGTTTTCAGGGTTTTCTTCAATTAAACTGGTTAAAACATTTAAGCTATTGAATAGAAAATGAGGATCTAACTGATTTTTTAAAGCATCAAACTTAGCGCTTGCCGTGCCCGCAATAACCTTTTGTTCTTTAATTCGGTTTTGCTGATACCTGTTATAAAAATAAATAACGTGAAATACAGCTACAATGGTTAATGTAATCCAAATTCCGAATTGATAGTTTTTAAAGGATTCTTGGGCTAGAAAGTCTTCAAAAGTGATTTTTTCAAAAAAAACAGCGGTTGCCGATCTAAGAAAAAACAAGCCTACAATGGTTATTAAAACCGAACCTACAATACCAATACCGATTCTTTTAGCAACATCCTTTTTTTTCCATTGGCGTTTAGACAAAAGATTAAAAAAATACATTTGTGAATAACCTAAAACAAAGGCGTACAACTCATAAAACATAAAGGCTATAAGGAGGCTATTGGTACTTTCATAATTAAATCCGTTATGAAGAAAACTTCCAATAACAAATACGACAAGACCTATAAAAAAGGTAATATATATGTTTCTAATAGGATTTTTCATGTTTAACTTTTAGGTAATTTTTAATCTATGTTGCTTTAAATTTAATGAAAAGTTGGCTGGGATGGACTAAATCTTAACAAACCTTAAAATTGTGTTTGGACTGTCTTTGTTTTTAAATGGAAGTGATGCTTTTAAAAAAGCTAGTAATAAACTCAGTGATTTCATAATTTATTTGTTTTTTGAATGATTATGAGGCAAATATCAGTCAGCAGACTTCATTTTAAAAAACTGGGTTACCGAACTGTAAAATATTTAAGATGAATTGTAATCGCTTCGATTAAAATGCTAAACCTATGTTACATTCTATTTTTAAGAGATTGATTTACTCACTATTTTCAGTTAATTTAGCTGAATGACGCACAAAACCATTCATTTTATAATTATAGGAAGCGGGAATATTGCTAACACTTATTTTTCTGCAATAAAAAATTTGAAACAAGCTGAAGTTGTTGGCCTAGTTTCACAAAAAACTACAAAATCAGAAAAATTCAGCCAACTTCCTGCTTTTAAAACGTTACAGGATGTTAACATTCATTTTGATGCCGTTATTATCTGCACACCAAATGGCTACCACCATATTAGCGCTATTGAAGCCGCCAAACTAGGCAAACATGTGCTTTGCGAAAAACCTATTGATATTACCCTAGATGCTATTGACAAGATGATTAACAGTTGTAAAACGAGCGGCGTAAAACTTGCGGTGGCGTATCAACGTCGATACAGCTCGGACAACCCTATTGTAAAAAGCTTAATAGAAAAAGGTTTGTTAGGTAATATCTTTTCGGTAGACCTTTCGGTTAAAAATTATAGAGATGCTAACTACTATAATTCGGCAGATTACAGAGGTACCTATAAAATTGATGGTGGTGGGCCTTTTATTCAACAAGCCTCACATTATATCGATTTATATTATTGGTTTTTTGGAAAACCAAGTAAACTAACTAGCAAACTGGGCACATTTGTGCACGACATAGAAGTTGAAGATCATGGCGCAGCAATTTGTTTACATGATTCTGGAATGATTGGCACCATAACAGCTTCAACCGCCACTAAACCTGGGTTTCCTGCAAAAATGGAAATTTACACGAATAAGGGATATTTAATTTTAGAAAATGACGTGATAACCCAATGGGAGATTGAAGGATTGGAAAACCCAAGCGAGCAATTACAAAATAAAAACACCCACACAGGAGCAGCCTCAGCATCGGTTGAAGACACCACAAATCACGAATTAATTATTAAAGATTTTATAGATGCCATTCATTTAAATAGAACGCCTTTAATTTCTGGTGAATCTGCTAGAAATGCTACGGAAATAATTTTAGATATCTATAAAAATCAATTTTAAAAAATATTCTTAGTATAAAAACAGCTATATCTCATAAATAAACAAAAAACCAAGAAACCTAAAAATAAGCGTCTTGGTTTCTTAGTTCTTGACTCTTGACTATCAGCTCTTGGCTCTTCGTAGATTCTAAATTAAAATCATCTTTCTTGAAATTTAAAAAATATAGGCACCGCATAGGCTACTTTTACAGGTTTACCGCGTTGTGTGCCTGGTTTCATTTTAGGCAATAATTTGATGATGCGCTCTGCTTCCTTTTCTAAAATTTTATCGGGACCACGTGAACGTACATTGGTTGTAACACCCTGACTATCTATTATAAAAAGTACCGATACTCGACCTTGTATGCCTAACTCGAGAGCCGTTTCTGGATACTGTAAATTTTTAATAATATGAGCTTGTATTTTTTCTTGAAAACAGGCTTTTGCAGCTTCTTTCGATAAACCTTCGCAGCCTGGAAATACAGGTATGTTTTCTATTATCGCAAAAGCAACTTCGGCTTCTTCTTCAAATTCTTCTACTTCTACATCGGCTACACCTACTTCTTGCGGTTGCTCAACAATGGCTATGTCTTGACCAGCTTCTGTACTTTCAAAAACAGTTTCTTCTACTTCTATTTCGTCTTCTACAATTTTAATATCTTCTTGAATAACGGCTGGTGGCGGTGGCGGTGGTGGCAAAGCATTCATTTTTACAATGGGAATATCGTCTTCAACTTCTGCATTCATAGTAACCGTATCTATCACAACATCATCCTTGTCGTATGTTTTATACTCTAAAACACGCCAAGAAAGTAACAACATCAAATTAAGGCCGATAGCAAAATATAAACTGCTATTTCTACCTATTTCTATTTTAGGATTTTTTTTGGGTAGCATGATTTCTAGATTTATATTTTATAGTAAAAAAATACAGTTTCCCTGTAAAAAACACTATGACATTTATCATACAAAACACTTCAAATCAATTGAGTACATTTTATAAGATTCGTTTAAAAGGACTTTCGTTTTATCCTATAAAAACTAGCACAGTACTTTAGTCTATTTTTTACTATATTAGCAACTCAAAATCAACTATTTAACTTGTTTTTAACATAAAATCATGTTATAGATTTTATCTATATACATTATTTAACCTTTTAAAAACCAGCTGTTTACAAAAACTCATTACATCCATTTATTTAACTTCATTTTTAAATTCGTTTTTTTAGTTTATTTATTTCTTTAACAAGCTACTCACCAATAATTTGCATCAATTTTACAGATGTTTTAAAAAAATAAAATTCAACAAACTGTAACATTTTTAAATTTTAAAACACTTACTCTATAACTAAACCAATACATTGAATAAAGAGCTAGAACATAGTTTTGTTGAGTTACTGGAAAAGCACCAAAATATTGTGCATAAGGTGTGCCGTTTGTACACCAATAATTACGATGCGCATAACGATTTGTTTCAGGAAATTACCATACAACTTTGGAAAGCCTATCCTAAATTTAGGGGCGACGCCAAGTTTAGCACCTGGATGTATCGTGTGGGGTTAAATACTGCCATTACGCTCTACCGAAAATCGAAACGCACCATAAACACACAAGATTTTGAAGGCGTTGCTTTTAAAATAAAAGCTGAAGATTACGACGATACCGAAGAGCAGCAATTAAAAGTACTTTACAAAGCCGTGCATCAATTAAACGATATTGAAAAAGCATTGGTGTTTTTGTATTTAGAAGACAAAGACTACCGAGAAATAAGTGAAACTTTGGGAATTAGTGAAGTGAATGCCCGCGTGAAGATGAACCGAATTAAAACGAAACTTAAAACCATTTTAAATCCGTAAACTTATGGATGAATTAGATTTACTAAAAAAGGATTGGAACAAGACTTCCAACAGCACGAAAATTTCTGCAAAAGAAATTTATGCTATGCTGCATAAAAAATCGTCATCTATAGTAAAAACATTATTTTATATAAGTATTGCCGAGCTCGTTTTTTGGACACTCCTCAATGTGCTGCCCTTCTTTTTTTCTAAAACGTTTAACGAACAACTGGATTTGGTTTACACCAATAAAACAGTTTTAGTGCTTATCAATATTTTTAGCTACTCGGTTATCCTGCTGTTTGTCTACTTATTATTTAAATCGCATAAAGCCATTTCGGTAACCGATAATGCAAAAAAACTCATGGAAAGCATTATAAAAACAAGAAAAATTATAAAATACTATGTGTTATATAACTTGATTGTTGTGTTTGTATCTATGGTTATTGGCATTTATTTTGGAGTTAATCAAACACCTGAAATTACAGAAAAGTTAGAAAATGCAGATGATAATTTCATGCTTATCATGTACGCTATCGAAGTTGCTTTTGTGGCAGCTCTAGTGTTGTGTTTTTGGTTGTTTTACAAGCTCCTTTACGGTTTACTTTTAAAACGATTGAATAGAAACTATAAGGAATTAAAGAAGTTGGAGGTTTGAAGTTTTATTAGTTAAAAGTTAAAAGTTAAAAGTTAAAAGTTAAAAGTTAAAAGTTAAAAGTTAAAAGTTAAAAGAAAACTACAAATTGAAACTTTGACCTCCCAATTACACAAAAAAACATATCAACAATTTCTCTACTATTGATTGAAGACAATAAACCCAAAGCAGGAAATCACCTAAACCACTCGAAATCTTTGAAACTTTGAAACTCTGAAACTCTGACCGCTCAATTAAACCATTCAAAGATTAAACATTTTATACAATTCTGCCTGTCATGTCGAACGCAGTGAGACATCTTTTAAACGATAACTTTATTTGATGAGATACCTCCTATCGTCGGTATAACAAGCCTACGCAAGTGAAACCTTCGATTACACAGTTAAACAATTCAACGATTAAACATTTTATACAATTCTACCTGTCTGTCATGTCGAACGCAGTGAAACATCATTTAAGCGACATTCTTATTTGATGAGATACCTCCTATCGTCGGTATGACAAGCCTACGCAAGTGAAACCCCTCGATTACACAATTAAACCATTCAACGATTAAACATTTACACATCTAAACCCTCAAATCATCAACCTCAACAACATCACCTGGCTGCATATTATTTAAAAGAATATCGCCAACGCGAACACGCACTAAACGCAAAGTTGGAAACCCAACGGCAGAAGTCATTTTTCGAACTTGACGAAATTTCCCTTCTTTTAAAGTTACCGAAATCCATGGCGCTGGTCCGTGGCGTTCGTCTCTAATTTTTTTCGAGCGTATTGGCAAATCGGGAATCCCTTCTAAAGCAAAAACTTTGCAAGGCTTGGTTTGGTATTTTTTACCGTTAAATCCAATTTCTACACCTTCACTCATTTTTGTTATCGCTTCCGCGGAAATAGCGCCGTCTACTTGAGCATAATATTCCTTTTCAACTTTACGACTGTTTACATAATCGCTCATTTTTCCATCGGTAGTAAGTAATAACAAGCCTTCCGACTTCTCATCTAATCTTCCAATGGCCATAATGCCTTCCGGAAAATCGTGAAGCGTACCCAAGAAATTTTTAGATTGTTGTTTAGAGTCATGGCTTTTAAACTGACTTAAAAAACCGTAGGGTTTGTAGATTATAAAGTGCCTATGACTGGTTTTAGATGCTTCCATTTAATATTTGATGCACCAAGGCTTTGGTAGGTTTTTGGCCGTTCATAGCGGTTCTTACGGCATCGAAAGTCATTTTAAAATCGCAGCCCGTTTTGTAGGCACTGCAACCGTAGGCCGTTTTGCCTTTTAGTACCGTGCCTTTTTTACATTTCGGACACGCTAACTCGTCTGAAGTTGGTTTAGGTGTCGCTTTCGCGGAAGTCTTTTTAGGTTCTAACTTTATTTTGAAATTTTCATCAAAACGCAGCAAACCTTCAACCGCAGCGCCGTCTATTTTAAAACCTTTTAAATTTACCGTAGAACCTTTTTGAAGCAGACGTATCCACTGTTTTTCAGATATTTTTTTATCAGCAAAATTAAAGGGCAACACAAAATCGCAGCCGTCTTTATAACCGCTGCAACCGTAAGCAGTTTTTCCCTTTAAAAGTTTTGCTTTTTTACATTTCGGACAATCTTCATTCAAAATGCCTGCTACTTTTTTCTTGGCGGCTTTGGCTTCGCGATTTTTAACGGTAACAAACTGCGAAATATTAGCGCGTTTGGTTTCGCTACGCACCTCATAAACCAAGGCATCAACCATCTGCTTCATATTTCTAATAAAAGCAGCTGCACTAAACTCGCCTTTCTCAATATCTTTGAGTTGCTTCTCCCAAGAACCTGTCAATTCTGCCGATTTCAATAAATCATTCTGAATCGTATCTATCAACTGAATGCCTGTTACTGTTGGCAGAACCTGTTTTTTATTTCGTTTTATATATTTTCTTCTGAAAAGCGTTTCTATAATATTGGCTCGAGTAGATGGTCGTCCAATACCATTTTCCTTCATTAAATCACGTAATTCTTCATCGTCTACCTGCTTGCCTGCGGTTTCCATGGCTCGAAGTAACGAAGCTTCTGTATATTGATTTGGCGGCTTGGTTTCCTTTTCTAAAAACGAAGGTTCATGTGGGCCTTTTTCGCCCTTTACAAAAGTTGGTAAAATACCCGATTCTTTTTCCTTTGCATCTGGGTTTTCAAAAACAACACGCCAGCCCTTTTCTATAATTTCTTTACCTGTAGTTTTAAACACGATTTTGGCTGCATTTCCTAAAACGGTGGTGTTCGAAACCGTACAATCGTCATAAAAAACCGCAATAAATCGTTTTACAATAATATCGTAAACCTGCTGCTGGTTGTATTGCAAATTGGTTTGCATGCCCGTTGGAATAATAGCATGGTGATCGGTGACTTTTTTATCGTTAAAAACCTTAGACGATTTTTTAATTTTCTTCCCTAAAAGAGGTTGTGTTAGAGTTGCGTAATTGGTTAACTTCTGAAGAATGCCTGGTACTTTCGGATAAATATCGTTTGGTAAAAAAGTGGTATCTACTCTAGGATAAGTTACCACTTTTCGTTCATATAAAGCCTGAACAATTTTTAGAGTTTCATCGGCCGAAAATCCGAATTTGGTATTACAATACACCTGCAACCCGGTTAAATCGAATAATTTTGGTGCGTATTCTTTACCTTTCTTTTTGGTGATGGAATCAATTTCAAAATCACTCTCCTTAACTTTATTAGCTAAAGCTTCACCATCTTCTTTCTTTAAAAAACGGCCTTCTTCATAACTAAAAAGCGTGTCGCGATATAAGGTTTGTAGCTCCCAATACGGCTGTGGTTTAAAGTTTTCAATTTCCTTAAAACGATTTACAACCATAGCGAGAGTTGGAGTTTGCACACGACCAACCGATAAAACTTGCTTATAACCACCGTGTTTAACCGTATATAATCGTGTGGCATTCATACCTAATAACCAGTCGCCAATCGCTCTTGAAAACCCGGCGTAATATAAATTATCGTAATCTGATGCTGGTTTTAAACTTTCAAACCCTTCTTTAATGGCTTCTGTGGTTAAGGACGAAATCCACAAACGCTGTACTTCGCCTTTGTAGTTGGCCTCATTCATCACCCAACGCTGAATAAGTTCTCCCTCCTGCCCGGCATCGCCACAGTTTATAACCAATTCGGCTTTATCAAATAAACTTTTTACAATATTAAATTGCTTCTGAATCCCTGAATTAGAAACCACTTTAGTTTCAAACTTTTCGGGAAGCATGGGGAGGTTATTTAAATCCCAACTTTTCCAATAGGGTTTGTAATCGTTAGGTTCCTTAAGCGTGCATAAATGACCAAACGTATAGGTTACCGCATAACCATTGCCTTCAAAATAGCCATCGCGTTTTGTGTTTGCTCCTAAAACAGTAGCAATTTCACGGGCAACACTAGGTTTTTCGGCTATACAAACTTTCATGAATCTCTTTTAAAACAGACCTGCAAAATAGAACATTAAAATAGTTTTTAAAAAAGTTCTTTTTAGGAGTTATTAACGAATAATAGAACTGTAAAACAGCTTACAGAAAATAATCAGAAACCTAACAACACACTAAACAACAACCATTTAACAATGAATAACTTCATAAATATTTAAAAAAAATGTAAATTTATATCAGTTCACCATAAAACATTTGTCTAATCTTTTTAAATTTTAATTTATCATGAGACATTTTATCCCTCTTATCCTAGTTGCTTTTTTAACTTTTAGCTGTAGTAATGATGACGATGCTTACTACCACGAATACCATTTAGAATATATCGGCGCGATTGATGCGAACGTGCCTTCTGAATTTGAGTATGGAAACACCTACCGCATTGAAGTTACTATTGAATTACCTAACAGCTGTTACTTTTACTATAATCAATACGATTATTTCTATGAAGGAACTTCCCGATTTATTTATCCCATTGCACATGTAGATGATGGCATATCTTGCACCGAAGACGTTCGAGAAGTTACATTTTCTATCCCCGTACAGGCTTTACAGCGAGAAACTTATATTTTTGAATTTTATCAAGGTGAAGATTCTAGCGGACAAGACACCTTTTTTACCATTGAAGTCCCTGTGATTAACTAAAACTTTTAGGGTAGAAAATCGACAAAACAAGGACCGCATTTTTATTCCTGAGTTACAAGGTATTGCAGATATTTATAAAAAAAAGCCTGTCTTAAAAAATGTAATTGATGTCATATTCAGCTTGTCAAAATATTTTTAACTGATTGCTAATCAATATCGGTTTTGACAATCTCAACCTGACAAATCAAATTTAACTGACTTTTTAGACAGGCTTTTTTTATAATCTAGTTTATGTAGGTTAATCTAAACAGTGAAGTTTATGCATAAAAAAAGCATCATAATCAATATCTGTAATTTCAGCAGTGCCTTTTGTACCTTTTAACTTTACGGATTTAACAGGCGATTCCTTTAGTAATGCCATTTGCGATTTAGACAAGTTGCCTTTAAATGAAAACTGGCCACATTCCATATCCCAGGAATGATAAAATGAAATATACTTGCCATTTTCCAAAGTCACAGTAACCGACGAACGGTTATGTGAAAAATAACTAACACAGCCCAAATCTTCTTTCGAATTAAAAAACACGTTTATTTTGAGACCTTGACGGTATAATTCAACAGTTAAATTATCGCTAAGCGGATAAGCCTCTGTTCGTACTGTTCTCACATTGTAAAATGGGTCGAAATCATTCATTACATAGCGACAAGAATCTTTAAATTTTATACGCTCTAATCTTAATTTCTCTTTAGCTGAAGCCTTATGTGCTATTTCTGAATTTGCAATTTGAGGTATTTTTTGTCCTGAAAGACTACGAATAATTGAATCTTTTATACGTTTTTCATACAAAGCTTTTTGAGCGGCCATACTACGTATAATGGAATCTTTAATACGCTTTTCATACAAAGCTTTTTGAGTTTCAAGACTCGTAGTTGTAGCAATAACAGGCTTCTTATTTTGTGAAACCGAACTTTTAGGGATTCGCGCTAAAGAATCGGCCATACGTTTTTGCTCCAAAGCACGCTTATTGGCATCATGTAAAGCTATAGAATCCTTAATGCGTTGTGCTTCGATTTGTTTTTGTTTGGCTATATATTGAGCATTCTCTTCTTTAATTTTCTGTTTCGCTTCAAAAGTTCTTTTTGCAGCGACAATAGCTGAGATAGAATCATTAATACGCTTTTGTTTTAGGGCTTTTTCATTAGCAATGCGCAAGTCTATAGAATCCTGAATACGCTTTGCTTCTAACGCGCGCTGATTTTCGGCATATTTTTCATTAGCTTCCTTAATACGTTTAGCTTCAAGTTCTTTTTGAAGTGCTAAATGCTGTGCAATGGAATCCTGCTTTTTCTGTTGTACTTGTATTGCTTTTTCATTAGCAATTCGTATAGCTATAGAATCTTGTATACGTTTTTCCTCTAAAGCTTGGGCTTCGATAAGACGCTGTGCATTGGCCTTCTTTATACGTTTGGCTTCAAGTGCTTTTTGTTCAGCAATAGAATCATGCTTGCGTTGTGCCGCCAAAGCCCTTTCATTGGCAAGCTTTGCAGCCTGAGCTTCCATAATACGTTTTTCCTCTAAAGCCTTCTGCGTAGCTATACTTTGCGCTATGGAATCCTGCTTGCGTTTTTCTATTTCTTCCTTATGTACAATTTGATATATGTTTTCTTTTCGCTTGGCCTCAGCTTCAATCAATTCCTCACGCTCCTTTTTCTGATAAGCATAATACAAATCGGTCATCGCTTCGGTAACTTCTAAATCGTCCACTTTTACAATACCAACCTTGCCCTTGTACTTGATTTTATAATTATCTCTACCTAAAAACTGTATAACAACACAGGCCTCGCCTTCTAGAAACGGACCAATAGGATTAGACAATTCATTTAAATTTTCATTTAGATTTCTATAAAAATTTCCGTCTTGAAAAAACTGTGTAGGGATGTTAGCATCTTGAGAAAACAGATGTAATGAAAATAAAAAAAAGCAAAAATATTTAATCAAAGTAATTGGGGTTTAGTTGTTTTCAAAATGGATATTCATATCAAAATTAATTTTTTTAATCTTCTATTGAAATTTTTTAAAAGATAATGGTTTAAATTCTCTATAATTACGATTAACTTCCTTTTTTAAGGAAAAATTTACAACACAAACATGACCATTCAAGATTTAGTTGGGGAATATTCGATAATTGGAAGCAATCAAAATGAAGATCAAAACACCTATAAAGGCACTTTGCATTTAACATTAGACCAAAACGAGCGGATTAAAGCCAAGTGGATTATCAATAATAATCAAATTCAATTAGGTAACGGATTTTTCAAAGACAACATTTTAGTTATAAATTTTCATTACTTAGGAGAAAACGACGCTATTTTTAAAGGCGTTGTGGTTTACAAATGTCTTTCTAAAAATGTATTAGAAGGATTTTGGTCTGAAGAACAAGGCGACCCAGAATTTCTTGGCACAGAACAATGTTTTAGAACAAACACCCAAAATGAATTTCTAAATTAAAAAGAAGGTTTAGCATAACTTCTCAGATGAAAATCATTCTTCTTTAAAATATTTTCATCAGTCTACTTCATTATTCAACCAATCTTAGTAATTATTCTTTAAACTATAAATAACCTTTTACACAAGGTAAACACTCCTCTATTTATAAAATTCACCCCTTAGTTCACTCCCTTTTTTGTTGTTTTTTTGCATCAGAAACAAAATTTAAATGGTTTGAAACATTAAATCTTATATCTTTGTTATCGATTACATTAATTAAACTAGAATAACAAATGACTTCAAAAATTACACAAACCATCATGATATTAACTTGCTTTATAATGTGTCATATGGCAAGTTTTGCATTGCCTAAATCACAGAAAAATCAAAGCGAAACGAACACACAACAAACTCAGCAAAAACACATTAGTACAATGTATGCCGATATTACGGTAAGTACCGTTGCAGAGTTTAATACAGCGATTTCAAATGCTTCTGCCGGAGATATTATCTATATAAAAAATGGTAATTATGTGTTTACTTCAAGAGTAAGCATTTCTAGAAGTGGTACAGCTGGAAACCTTATTTCAGTATTACCACATCCAGACAATACCACTCGACCTTTTTTCGATTTTTCTAGCATGTCTGAAAGCTCATCCAATCGCGCCATTTCTTTAGGTGGAAATTATTGGCATTTTAAAGGCATTGATATTTTTGGAGCTGGCGATAACGGTATGTTTATTGGCGGAAACAATAACACTATAGAATTTTGTACGTTTAGCGAGTGTAAAGATACAGGCTTACAAATAGGTTCTGGGGGTAGTAACAATACCATTATTAATTGCGATTCATTTTACAACGCCGATGCGAGTTTAGAAAACGCCGATGGTTTTGCTTGTAAACTAGATGCGGGTACAGGCAACAAATTTGTAGGCTGTCGTGCATGGCAAAATCTAGATGATGGTTGGGATGGTTATCTTAGAGGCACCGATAACATAACAACAACCTACGAAAATTGTTGGGCAATTAAAAATGGTTACTTAAAAAACGGTAGCGCAGGTCAAGGCGATGGTAACGGTTTTAAAACTGGTGGTAGCGATGCGGTTAATAACATTAAATTATTAAAACATAATGCGATTTACAAAAACTGTATTTCTGCAGGAAATATATACGATGGTTTCGACCATAATAGCAACAGAGGTAGTATTACTATGTACAATTGTGGTGCTTACCAAAATGGTAGAAACATTAATTTTAGCAGCTCCAATATTGCTGAAAAATTGGAAATTAAAAACACCATTAGTTACGCGCCTACAAGCGGTAGCGATAGCTACAGAGCTACTACATTAATTGTACAAAATAACAGCTGGCAAAATGGTTTAACAACAAATAACAGTGACTTTGAAAGCTTAGACATCAATTTATTATTAGCCGAAAGAAAAGCAGACGGTAGTTTACCAGATGTTGAATTTATGAAACTTGTTGCTGGCAGTGATTTAATTGATGCTGGAATGGATGTGGGTCTGCCTTTTAATGGCACAGCACCAGATATTGGTCCGTTTGAAACAGGAACCTTAGGTATTAATGATTTTGTTTTTGAAGCAGGCATTGCTAACTATCCGAACCCTTTTTCTGAAGAAACCCGTATTATTTTCAACTTAAAACAAGCCTTAAAACTTAATATTGCCGTTTATAATTTAATGGGTATTAAAGTTTTTGATTTTAATGATAAAACTTACCCTGCTGGTAATAATACTTTAACTTTAAAACGAAATAATTTAGCTTCAGGAAATTATTTGCTTGTTTTAAAAGGTGAAGATCAATTAAGAACTAGTAAGTTAATTACGATAAAATAACGAGATAATTCCTTATCTATAACTTTAATTTGACAGGTAACTGATATGAAAAACGTAGTAACTTCATCACTGAAATATAAAATATGGATTATGATTTTGCTTTTTGGTAGCTCTACAAAAACATTTTCTCAAAATGAAGAGATTCCTCTTTGGGATGAAGTGCCTAATTCTATTAAAAGTGACCATTATCAAGAAGAATTTCGATTAAATGATGAAGGGGAAGCTACAGGAATTCGTAAAGTAACCAACCCGAGATTAAAAGTTTTTTTAGCCGATAACAACAAAACAAATAATACGGCTGTAGTGATTTGCCCTGGAGGCGGCTACGCCGTATTATCACATGATAAAGAAGGCGACAAAATTGCAAAATGGCTTAATACTTTAGGGATTTCTGCATTTGTACTTAAATACAGATTACCTAGTGATGAGATTATGAAAGATAAAAGTATTGGTCCGTTACAGGATGCTCAAGAAGCCTTAAGAACCGTAAGAAGGCACGCCAAAGATTGGCACATAAACCCCAATAAAATTGGAATTATAGGTTTTTCGGCTGGCGGTCATCTAGCATCAACGCTTTCTACACATTATGCTGATAAAGTGTATAAGCATGATAAAACTAGCGCCCAACCAGATTTCTCCATCTTAATTTATCCTGTAATTTCCATGAAAGATGGGATAACACATCAAGGTTCTAAAAAGAATCTTTTAGGTGAATCGCCTTCGGAAGAATTAGTTGAAAAATATTCAAACGAAAATCATGTTAATGCAAACACAGCGCCTACTTTCTTAATTCATGCCTCTAATGATGGTGCCGTTCCTGTTGAAAATAGCATCAATTATTACTTAGCTTTAAAGGAAAACAACGTTCCTGCCGAGCTACATATTTATGAAGATGGCGGACATGGTTTTGGCTTAGGGACAAAGGGCACACATACCAACTGGCCCAAAGCTTGCGAAAATTGGCTTTTAGCTAATAATTATATAATGCCATAAAAAAAGCCCATGTAATTTGACTACATGGGCTTTTTAAAGGATAAAAACTATTTAAACTAACCAACTTTTTGTTTGTTTTTCATGTCCTTCAACAATTTTAATTCTCGTTGAATTTCCTCTCTCCTTTCGTTAAATTTTCTAACTTTCTCATCTATAATTGCCTGATGCTTGAGCCGTCTTTCGCGTCTCAATTCATCTCTATCTTTTTGTATCTGTTTTTCCTTTTTCATCTTCGCCATTTCACGAGCGACTGATAAATAAGAGTATCCATACATACTTAAGAATAATAATGCAACAATTCCTAAAATTACGAATCCGTTTTCCATGCTATTTAAAGTTCTAGTTAATTAATTAAAACAATCTGCATCGTTATTCAAGGGATCAAATAACCTACAGTTATATTCCAAAGGTATAAAAAACAGACCTTTACGTTAAAATAAAAAAGGTGAATGACTAAAATACTAGTTGAAAGTTAAAACAGACAGCTAAAAATCGTTAATCTTCAAAAACTATCGGTAAGTTTTCAGATTTCCAGCCTAAAAAACCAGAATCCAGATTATAAATTTGAGTAAATCCTGCTTTTTGAAAAATTTCAACACTTTTTTTACTGCGTTTTCCAGAACGGCAATAAATATAAACAGGTTTTTCGGAGTTTAATTTTTTAATGTTTTCAGCAAAATCATCCGCAAGGAAGTCAATATTTAATGCGTTTTTCAAATGACCTGCTTCAAATTCTTTAGGCGTACGCACATCAATAAGCAGCATGCTATCTTCAGCTACAGCTTTATTAAATGCTTGAGCATCCAAATCACTATAACCGTCTTGCGATGCCAATTGATTGCAACTAAAAAAAGTAAGCATCAAAGCAGCGCAAAACGTTAAAATATAAGTTTTCATAGTATTGAACTACATGTCCACAATATCGCCTGTCCAGTCTAAAATACCACCTTCAAGATTGTAAGCGTTTTCAAAACCTATTTGCTCCATAATTTGGCAGGCTTGACCAGATCGTTTTCCAGAACGGCAATACACGTAGTAATTCTTGGTTTTGTCTAATTCTTCTAAATCATGAATAAAATCCTGCCCTTTATAGATATCAATATGAATGGCGTTTGGGATGATACCTTCGGCAACCTCAGCATCGGTTCTTACATCCAATACAACGGCATTAGTATCGTTTGCTAATTGCTCTGCCCATTCATCTTGTGTTAAATCTTCCATGTTTTCTTTATATAATGTGTTTAATACTAGTCTATATTGTTATCACAAAATTAAGACTTCTAAAATTATAGACGAAAAAAAATCCGAAGTATTACGACTCCGGATTTTAATTAAGTTTCTATGAACTAAACCTTAATGGAACAACCAATGGCTTTCGTTTCGGTTTCTGGTACAGCTTTACCGCTTAACAAAGCATTTACAGCATCTTCAACGTATTTTGTTGTAACTGCCGATGCATCTTTATAATTATCGTCAATCGCACCAATATATTTTACCACATTGCCTTTGCTTGTTTTTTCTAACACAAACATATGTGGTGTTTTTGTCGCACCAAACTTAGGGTAAACCGTTTGCTTGGCATCGATTAAATACGGAAAATTAAATCCTTTTTCTTCGGCCCTTTTTTTCATTTCTGGTAAAGCATCGCCAGGTTTAACCGCAACATTATTTGGCATAATGGCAATTACAGGATAACCTTTTGGGGCGTATTTTTTGTTTAACTCTATAATTCGATCTTCATACATCACCGCATAAGGGCAAGTGTTACATGTAAAGGTGATGATAAAACCTTTAGCATCTTTATAATCGGCCATAGAAACCATCTTGCCATCTATATTTTTAAGCGAAAAATCTTTAGCAACATCGCCAATTTTATAGCCACTTACGGGTGCCGTTTTTACAGCAAAAGCACTAATAAAAAGCACTAGTAATCCTGCTGAAATTATTTTAAATACATTTTTCATGATAATCGGGTTTTAGTTTATAAATTGTTTGACTTCGTTTTCTAATTCTTCATAAGTAAAAGACTGCTCAAAAAACAATCTTTTATCATTTTTATAAATGATGGTTGCAGGAATCGAACCCGACCAAGTTTCATCCACTTTAGGAATCCAAGTGTTCATATCAGCATCATCTAAAGCAACGACTTTCGATTTTAATTTTCTATCCTTAATAAAAGGTTTCAATTTAGAATCGTATAAATGCGGAAAATCTAAACTTACTAAAAGGACTTCTACATTTTTATTTTTATAAGCTTCATTTAATTGCTCAAAATAAGGCAATTCTTTAACGCAGGGCGCACACCAAGTTGCCCAAAAGTTTATCACATGAATTTTACCGTCTTTTTTATTCAGAAATTTTTCAAAACCATTAAAATCGTAGACTTCAAGATCTACTTCACTTTCCGAAGTGTTTAAGGTTTCAACTTTATTTAAAGCCGTTTTAGTAGCAGCTTCGTTCTTTTTTTGCTTTGCACAACTCGCCATTAAAAGAATGGCAACAAATAACACATTTAACTTCATAAGTATAAAACTAATTAATAGTTCTTTGAATATCTTCTAGTTTAACAAACTTTTAGTCAAAAAGTGTTTTAATCTTTTGTGTAATCACATTTTCATTTCTATATTTGGGCTGATTAAAACTTAACAATGAAAACTATTTTAAACAATACTTGGTGGTGGTGCTTTCGAAACTAATCTTCGTGAAGTAAAATCCTAGTATATTTAAAAATCAAAATATCCAAAGGCTTGTCATTCACGACAAGCCTTTTTTATGTTACATATGAAAAAATTTAGCCTATACACCCATCATAAAAGAATATTAACCGACACGATTACACCCGTAACGGTTTACTATAAAATACGCGACAAATACCCCAACAGTATTCTGCTTGAAAGTGGCGATTATCATAGAAGTCATAAGAACTTTTCATACATCTGTTTTAATCCAATTGCAAGCATTAAAGTTGAAAACGAAGTAATTTCTCAAACTTTTCCCGACGGAAGTTCAACGTCTTTAAACATTACCGAAGATGTTAACGTGGTTGATGAAATTTACAAATTCACAAAGCGCTTTGATGTGAATACTGAAGAAGATTTCAAGTTTATAAACAACGGCATTTTTGGTTATACTGCTTATGATGCCGTGCGTTATTTTGAAGATATTCAAATTAGCAAAAAAGACGATTCGGTTACTGTTCCAGATATTTATTATGCGGTTTACAAGAATATAATTGCGATTAATCATTTTAAAAATGAGGCTTATATTTTTGCACACTGTTACGAAGATCAAGAAAATAATATTGACGCTATTGATAAATTAATCAATACTCAAAATTTTGCCGAGTACAGCTTTGATGCTAAAGGCGATATTCAATCGAACTTAACCGATGATGAATTTAGAAATCAGGTTGAAGTCGCTAGAAAACATTGTAATCGAGGCGATGTGTTTCAATTGGTACTTTCAAGACGCTTTTCGCAAGAATTTACAGGCGACGATTTTAATGTGTATCGTGCTTTAAGAAGCATTAATCCGTCACCCTATTTATTTTATTTTGATTATGGTGATTTTAGAATTTTTGGCAGTTCGCCTGAAGCGCAACTTATTGTAAGCGATGGCATGGCCGAAATTCACCCCATTGCAGGAACTTTTAAACGTACTGGCGACGATATTCAAGATGAAGCGCTTGCCGAAGCTTTAAAGCTTGACGATAAAGAAAATGCCGAACACGTGATGCTTGTCGATTTAGCAAGAAACGACCTAAGCCGCCACGGAAGTGGTGTAAAAGTGGTTACGTATCGTGAAGTTCAGTTGTTTTCGCACGTCATTCACTTGGTAAGTAAGGTTACAGGACAAAAACACGCCGAAACTCCTACAATGCAAGTGGTTGCCGATACTTTTCCAGCAGGAACACTAAGCGGTGCGCCAAAACACAATGCCATGCAACTTATTGAGAAATACGAAAAAACAAGTCGTGGTTATTACGGTGGCTCAATTGGTTTTATGGATTTTGATGGGAATTTTAATCACGCCATTATGATACGTACGTTTTTAAGTAAAAACTACAAATTAAATTGGCAAGCTGGCGCCGGATTGGTATCTAAATCGGATACCGAAAGTGAATTACAAGAAGTTTTTCATAAACTAGGTGCTTTAACAAAAGCAATAACCTTGGCGGAGGATATTTGATGTTGGTTGTTGGTTGTTGGTTGTTGGTTAAAAAAATATAAAGTATAACTTAAAACAGATTCCTGCCTACGCAGGAATATAAGAGATGAATAAGAAAGTATTAGTTATAGATAATTACGACAGTTTCACATATAATCTAGTTCATTATTTAGAAGATTTAGATTGTGATGTTACTGTAGTTAGAAACGATAAATTAACCTTAGAGGATGTAGAACCTTTTGATAAAATTGTATTATCGCCAGGGCCTGGAATTCCAGATGAAGCAGGTTTACTAAAAGCTATTATTGAAAAATATGCGCCTACAAAAAGTATTTTTGGTGTGTGCTTAGGTCAGCAAGCTATAGGTGAAGTTTTTGGAGGTTCTTTAGTGAATTTAGACAATGTTTATCACGGTGTTGCAACACCTGTTGAAATTTGTGTGGACGATGAACCTATTTTTAAAGGCTTAAATAAAAACATCGAAGTTGGCCGTTATCATTCTTGGGTGGTTAATGCAGACCTACCAGATTGTTTGGAAGCCACTTCGTTTGATGACAACGGACAAGTCATGTCCTTAAGACATAAAGTTTACGATGTTCGTGGTGTACAATACCATCCAGAATCGGTATTAACACCAGATGGCAAGAAAATTTTAGAGAATTGGGTGAATAGTTAATAGTTAATGGTTAATGGTTAATGGTTAATGGTTAATGGTTAATGGTTAAAAAAGTCAATCTGATCTGGATAACAAAAACTTTGGAAAAAATATTTCGAACAAATTGCATCAAATTAAATTGAATTTTGGCTTGGTTTATTAAACCAGATAAAATTAGTAGAGATAAAATAGATTCCCGCTTTCGCGAGAATGAAAATTGAAATTAATGAAAGACGTATTAAATAGATTAATAAATCACGAAACCCTTTCAAACGAAGAGGCCAAACAAATCATTGTAAACATATCAAAAGGTATGTATAACCAATCTCAAATTGTTTGTTTTCTTTCTATTTATATGATGCGTAGCATTACTATTAACGAATTAAGTGGCTTTAGGGACGCACTTCTCGATTTATGTATTGCGGTAGATTTAAAAGATTTTAACCCCATTGATTTATGCGGAACTGGTGGAGATGGCAAGGACACGTTTAACATTTCTACTCTAGCTTCATTTATTACCGCAGGAGCAGGCGTAAATGTAGCAAAACATGGTAATTACGGTGTATCCTCTTCTTGTGGATCTTCAAACGTTATGGAACATTTAGGGATTAAATTTTCTAACGATGTCGATTTCCTAAAACGTTCTATAGAGCAAACAGGAATTTGTGTGTTACATGCCCCCCTATTCCACCCCGCTATGAAAGAAGTCGGACCAATACGTCGTGAATTGGGTGTAAAAACCTTTTTTAATATGTTAGGTCCCATGGTTAACCCTGCCTTTCCTAAAAATCAAATGGTTGGTGTTTTCAATCTAGAATTACAACGTTTATACGGTTACTTATATCAGAAAACCGATAAAAATTATAGCATTGTACACGCTTTAGATGGTTACGATGAAATTTCCTTAACGGGAAAAGCTAAAATCATTTCCAATAACGCCGAAACCCTTTTTACGCCTGAAAGCTTAGGTCTTTCAGCCATAAAACAAGAAGACATTTTTGGAGGTAGTTCTGTTGAAGAATCGGCCAAAATATTTAAAAAAGTAATAAACGGCGAAGGTACCGATGCGCAACACAACGTGGTTTGTGCCAATGCTGGTCTAGCCATTGCAACAACAAATCAAATTTCACATCAAGAAGGGTTTGAAATGGCTAAAGAATCGTTATTCTCAGGAAAAGCGAAAGCTAGTTTAGAAAAGTTAATTGAACTGAGTTAATAGTTAATAGTTAATAGTTAATAGTTAATAGTTAATAGTTAATAGTTAATAGTTAAAAAAACGAAACCTAGTTTAGAAATAAAACAATATCAGTAATAAAAAGAAAATAGCAGAAAGTCAACACCAAATTTCGGACAACGTCCGAAGCATTAATCTGCAGGAATAATGAACGAAGGAATGGAGATGCGAAGCGGAGCTTCAAGCACGTAATTCCGAAAGCGAATGTTCCGAAGGAATTCCATCAGATTAATTTGATTTTTTGGTTCGTTTTGTATCAAGACAAAATGAACAGAAACAAGTTTAAAATAAAAATTAAAAAGTTTTCAGTCACAGTTTTCAGTAAGCAGACATGCTAATTTAAACTACAAACTAAAACTACAGACTTTTAAAAATGAACATACTAGATAAAATAACCCTCGATAAGAGAAAAGAAGTTGAACTTAGAAAAAGTTTAATTCCCACCTCGCAATTAGAACAGTCTGTTTTATTCGAAAGACCAACAGTTTCTCTATCTGAAAAACTACGTAACAGTAAAACAGGAATCATCGCCGAACACAAACGCCGATCGCCATCTAAATCGGTTATTAACCACACCTTAAGCGTTCAAGATGTGGCAAAAGGTTATGAAGATGCTGGTGTTTGCGGTATGTCTGTGTTGACAGACGGCAAATATTTTGGAGGTTCTTTAGACGATTTACTTACCGCTAGAGCAAGCTGTAACCTGCCGCTTTTAAGGAAAGAATTTATTATAGATGAATATCAGCTTCTAGAAGCCAAAGCTTATGGCGCCGATGTTATCCTTTTAATCGCCGCAATTTTAACCCGCGACGAGATTAAAAAATATTCAGAGTTTGCAAAAAGCCTAAATCTAGATGTGCTTTTGGAAGTACATAACGAAGAAGAATTGCACAAGTCCATCATGCCAAGCCTAGACATGTTAGGTGTAAACAACAGAAATTTAAAAACCTTTGATGTTAGCTTAAACACGAGCAAATCTTTAAGCCCACTTATTCCTAATGATTTCGTTAAAGTTTCCGAAAGCGGTATCAGTAATATTGAAGCCATTAAAGAATTACAACCATATGGATACCAAGGTTTTTTAATTGGTGAAAATTTCATGAAAACCGATAATCCAGGAGCAAGTGCAACAGAATTTATAAAGAATCTCCTCTAGCGCCTCCAAAGGAGGAGGACGCTTACTCATGTGAATAATCACTGTTATGAATAATAAAGACAAACAACATACACCGCAATCAATGCTCTCCCCTAAGGATAGTGAGGGGCTGCTCCTCAAAATTTGCGGCATGAAGTATTCAGATAATATCGAAGAAGTTGCCGCATTACAACCCGATTATCTAGGATTTATTTTTTATGAAGATTCAGCAAGAAACTTTGACGAAAGCAGCATTCCTGAAATACCTAGTTCTATAAAAAAAACAGGCGTTTTTGTTAATGCCGAAATCAATTTTGTAATTGAAAAAGTTACCACTCTTGGCCTACAAGCCGTTCAATTACACGGTCATGAATCGCCAGAATACTGCGATACCTTGCGACACACGCAATATATACTTGATGATGTCCTGCTTAAAAAACCAGAAATCATCAAAGTTTTTTCAATAAAAGACAGCTTCAATTTTGAAGAATTAAAGCCTTATGAAACGGTTTGCGATTACTTTCTATTTGATACCAAAGGAAAATTACCTGGCGGAAACGGTTACACCTTCGATTGGAATGTTTTAAACGACTACCCGTCTACAAAACCATTCTTTTTAAGCGGTGGTATTGGCCCAAATCAAGTTGAGGATGTTAAGAAATTTATAGAAAGTCCAGCTTCAAAGTACTGTTACGCTTTAGATGTAAACAGTAAATTTGAAATCGAGCCCGGATTAAAAAACATAGAATTATTAAAAGAATTTATAAAAAGTTTGTCATTTCGTAAATAAAACGGAATCCATACTTCGAAGGAATATTAAAGATTATGAATAATTACAACGTAAACGAAAAAGGTTATTATGGCGAATTTGGAGGCGCTTTTATTCCAGAAATGCTATATCCTAATGTAGAAGAATTACGCCAAAACTATCTAAAAGTGATGGCCGAACCCGATTTTAAAGCAGAATTCGATAAACTTTTAAAAGATTACGTAGGCCGCCCCTCGCCGCTTTATTTTGCGAAGCGTCTTTCAGAAAAATACAATACCAAAATATATTTAAAACGCGAAGATTTAAACCATACAGGCGCTCATAAAATCAACAACACTATTGGTCAGATTTTAATGGCGAAACGCCTTGGAAAAACCCGTATTATTGCCGAAACTGGCGCGGGACAGCACGGTGTGGCTACGGCAACAGTTTGTGCTTTAATGGGACTGGAGTGTATCGTGTATATGGGCGAAATTGACATTGCCAGACAGGCTCCAAACGTGGCAAGAATGAAAATGCTTGGCGCAACCGTTGTGCCTGCAAAATCAGGAAGCCGCACCCTTAAAGATGCGACTAACGAAGCCATTCGCGATTGGATTAACAACCCTGTAGACACCCATTACATCATTGGTTCAGCTATTGGTCCGCACCCCTACCCAGACATGGTTACACGTTTTCAAGCTGTGATTTCCGAAGAAATTAAATGGCAATTAAAAGAACAAGAAGGTCGTGAAAACCCCGATTATGTGGTGGCTTGTATTGGTGGTGGATCGAACGCCGCTGGAACCTATTACCACTATTTACACGAGGAAGAAGTAGGCATTATTGCTGTTGAAGCTGCCGGTTTGGGCGTCGATTCTGGTGAAAGTGCAGCCACTTCTGTTTTAGGAAAAGAAGGCATTATTCACGGTTGTAAAACCATGTTAATGCAAACTAAAGACGGACAAATAACCGAGCCGTATTCGATTTCAGCTGGATTGGATTACCCTGGTGTTGGCCCGATGCACGCACATCTTTGCAAAACAGGACGTGCCGAATTTATGGCCATTACCGACGATCAAGCGATGAATGCCGGACTCGATTTATGTAAGCTAGAAGGCATTATTCCAGCCATCGAAAGTTCGCACGCCTTAGCGATTTTTGAGCAACGCAAATTTAAACCAACAGATGTTGTGGTGGTGAGTTTATCTGGTCGTGGTGATAAGGATTTACAGAATTATATTGAGTATTTCAAGATTTAATTTTTTTCATTTCCGCGAAGGCGGAAATCTCATTAATTGAATATGGATGTTCATTATGTTTACATATTAACCAATAAAAATCATACTGTTCTTTATGTTGGGCGATCAAAACAATTAAAAGTTAGATTGAATCAACATAAAAATAACAGCTTAAAATCCTTCACAGGAAGATACAATGTAACAAAACTGGTTTATTTCGAAACTACCAAATATGTAAACAATTCGATAAAAAGAGAGCGACAAATAAAAAAATGGAATCGAGAATGGAAAATAAATTTAATTAACGGATTGAATCCAGATTGGAAAGATCTTTCAGAATATATTTAAAATAAATATTAAAAGATTCCCTTTTTCAAGGGAATGAAAACTATTCATTAACAATGAACAGAATAAATAAAAAACTAAGCGAAGACAAAAAATTACTGTCTATCTATTTTACAGCAGGTTACCCAAGCCTTAACGATACCGTATCAATCATTGAAGATTTAGAAAAAAACGGTGTCGATATGATTGAAATTGGCTTGCCTTTTAGCGATCCTTTAGCTGATGGACCAACCATTCAGGAAAGTTCAACCAAGGCTCTAAAAAATGGCATGACCACCGAAGTGCTTTTCGATCAGTTAAAAGACATTCGGAAAACGGTGAATATTCCATTAATCATCATGGGGTATTTTAACCCTATGTTTCAATATGGCGTGGAAGCTTTCTGTAAAAAATGTCAGGAAATTGGAATTGACGGCCTTATTATTCCGGATTTACCGGTTGATGTGTATCATGAAGAATACCAAGCTATTTTTGAAAAATACGGCTTAATTAATGTCTTCCTTATTACACCACAAACGAGTGACGAGCGTATTCGTTATATCGATTCTATTTCAAACGGATTTATATACATGGTAAGTAGCGCCAGCACAACGGGAGCACAATCTGGTTTTGGAGACGAGCAAACACAATATTTCGAACGTATCGATAAAATGAAGCTTAATAATCCGCAAATTATTGGTTTCGGCATTAGTAACAACGAAACCTTTACGCAAGCCACACAATACGCAAAAGGCGCCATTATAGGCAGTGCTTTTGTAAAACATGTGACTCAAGAGGGTACGGCATCAATAGATACTTTTATAAAATCAATTTTAAATTAGAATACATTAATCATATATATACTAACCCAAACCCAAATTTTATGAAATATTATTTAAAAGTTTTGCGTGATAACTATGCAAATTTTAGCGGAAGAGCAAGACGCGAAGAATATTGGATGTTCACCTTGTTTAATGTTATTTTTTTAATAGTTATAATGGCAATATCTATTAGTGTAGCTTTAACTACTGATACACCAGCACTAATGGGCTTATACGGCATATACATATTAGGAACCATAATTCCTAGCTTTGCCTTAGTCGTAAGAAGACTACATGATGTTGGAAAAAGTGGCTGGTTTTACTTTGTAAGTATCATTCCAATAATTGGCCCGATTTGGTTTTTTGTTTTAACAGTAACCGAAGGCGAAAGAGGCGCTAACCAATATGGTCCAGATCCAAAAGCGATAAACGTTGAAGCCATTGACGAAATAGGAAAAACTCAAATCGAGTCCTAAGATTTCAATTTTATTTATTACAAAAAGACTGTCTAAAAAGTATAGATGTATGTCTAGTTTGAACTTATTAAAATATATTAATATACTGGTTATTAACCGGCATACATTTCTTCAAGATTCAACGTGACTAAAAAAACATAAGGTACATTTTAGACAGTCTTTTCTATTACCCGGCAGTGCTACTACACGGTCAAAAAAAAAAAAAAAAAACAACTACACACAACAACAAAAATGCAACGAATAATAATTGTAGGCGCGGGTTTTGGCGGCTTAAGATTAGCCCAAGACTTGATTAACCATCCTAATTATGAAATCTATTTAATAGATAAACAAAATTACCATCAGTTTCAACCCTTAATGTATCAAGTAGCATCGGCCCGATTAGAGCCTGCTAGTATCTCTTTTCCGCTTCGAAAAGTATTTCAAAAAGCTAAAAATGTTCGAATAAGAATTACAAAAGTTACCGAAATTGATCATAAAAACCAGTTTATAAAAACAACTATTGGCGATTTCTCATACGATCATTTAGTAATGGCAATGGGTTGTACTACGAATTACTTCGGAAATCAAAACCTAAAAGATTACGCCTATCCTATGAAAACTATTCCTGAAGCCATTCAGCTTAGAAATAGAATTCTTCAAACTTTTGAAAACGCCTTAAATACCACAAACCCAAAAGAACTTCAGTCCTTACTAAATTTCGTTATTGTTGGTGGTGGCCCTACAGGAGTTGAATTGGCAGGAGCGCTTTCAGAAATGAAAAAAAACATTCTGCCTAAAGATTATCCAGATAAAGACTTCTCGAAACTTACCATTTACCTTTTAGAAGGTTCGCCACATACGTTAAGCCCTATGAGTAAAGGCTCTCAAACCATGTCGCAAAAATACTTAGAGTCTTTAGGAGTTATTGTTAAAACCAGTACGTTTGTAAAAGATTACGATGGTTTGGTGGTGTCTTTAAATACAGGAGAACAAATAGATTCTAAAAATGTTATTTGGGCTGCAGGTGTAATTGGTAACACGATTGAAGGTTTTCCTGAAGACTGCTTTACACGAGGCAACCGCTTTGTGGTAGACCAAAATAATAAAGTTGAAGCTCTAAATAATGTGTATGCCATAGGTGATATTGCATATATGTCTACCGAAAAATACCCTAACGGCCATCCGCAAGTTGCTAGTGTAGCTTTACAACAAGGCGCACTTTTATCCAAAAATTTCAATAAACTTGCAAACAATAAACCTCTAAAACCATTTAAATATACAGATAAAGGTTCAATGGCTACTATTGGAAAACGTCGTGCGGTTGTAGATTTACCTAAATTTAGTTTTCAAGGACAAATGGCCTGGTTTACATGGATGTTTATTCATTTAATGCTTATTTTAAGTATAAAAAACAAACTCCTTGTGTTTATGAACTGGATGATAAGTTATTTCAATAACGATAGTACCTTAAGAATTATCATGAAACCCGTGGTAGATAAAGTTAAAAACAGAGAAGAAAAATGCCATTAAACATTGTATTAATAGAACCCGAAATACCAAATAACACAGGAAATATAGGCCGATTAGCCTTAGGGTCTGGATCACATTTACATTTAGTAAAACCCTTTGGTTTCGAAATTGATGACTCCCGACTAAAACGTGCTGGTTTAGATTATTGGCAGCACCTTTCGGTAACCTATTATGATAATGTTGAAGCATTTTTCAAAATCAACAAAAACAAAAACATGGCTTTTCTGTCTAGTAAAGGCACTAAAAACCATTGGGATATTCCTTTTGAAGATGATTTGTTTTTAATTTTCGGAAAAGAATCTGTTGGTTTGGCTCCCGAAATTGTGACTACCCATGCAGATAAACTTTATAAAATTCCACTGTACAGCGATCATGTGCGAAGCTTAAATCTTGCAAACGCCGTAAGCATCGTGGTTTATGAAGGTTTAAAACATTTAAAATAAAACAGAAACAATTTAGTTTGTTCGAATAAAAAGCCTGTTCAGTAATGATAGAAAAATCATTCGAACAGGCTTTTTTCGTATCTATTCTGTATTAAAATAATTCATTTCTTAAAGTTCATCTAAACAAATTGTAGAGAGAATTTTAAAAAGTCAACCTACTAATTCAAATTATTAACAGTTTCATTTTTAGTCATTCATAGTTGAATTCATCAATTTTTATTTATATTTGGTTTTTTAAATTGGTAAACCAATTTGGAAAACCAACAAACTAAAACTAAAAAGAATGACAAAAACTTACTTTGTAAAAGCTGTTTTCTCAATGGCTTTTATGCTACTTTTCTGTACGATTAAAGTAGCTGCCCAAACAACCCACAACATTACAGATCCAGAAGATCTTACATCACTTTCGCTTTCAGCTGGAGACACAGTTATATTAGCCGATGGTACGTATAGTTCCGATGAAAGAATTTCCTTTTTAGGAACAGGTACAGTAGATATGCCTATTACATTCAGGCCAGAAACTCCTGGAGGCGTAATATTTACTGGAGGATTAAAAATGAGCATTGCCGGAACCTACCTCGTTGTAGAAGGATTTCATTGGGTTGGCGGTATTGGTGCTAGCAATTTTATTGAATTTAGAAAAAGTTCTGAATACGCTAACAATTGTACCATCCAAAACTGTGTGATTGATGGTTTAGGATTTGAGCAAAGCGAAATGGATGAAGCTGTTGCAGGTGGATCGATTTTAAAACACAGATGGATTGTTTTACATGGCAATAACAACAATGTGTTAAACTGTTCTTTTCTAAATAAAAGAACGGCTGGAGCCTTAATTTTAGTAGAGCTTGCTTATAATGCCGTGCATGAATATGAAGACCCAATCACGGGGCAAGATGTTGAAGAGTTATCGCCAAACCGTTGTAACCCTGTGCAGCACACTATTGCAAACAACTATGTTTTTAATTTCGAGAAAATGGCTGGTGCCGATGGAATTTATGGTCAGAAACTAGCTAGTGATGGTGTAACTTATACCGACCTATCCAATGCGGGAGATTCTGAAACCATTCGTATTGGTGAAAGCAATTACAAAATGTTAGATGCCAACTGTATTATAACAAACAACTATTTTGTTCAAGCCGATGGTGAAAATGAAATTATTACAAACAAAAGTACAGGAAACACTTATACAGACAATACTTTCAGACGTTGTAGAGGGTCTTTAGTATTACGTCATGGCCCAAAAGCTACAGTATCAAAAAATCACTTTTTAGGTGAAAACGTTGAAGGTACAGGCGGTATTAGAATAGTAGATAGCGAACATAACATTACCGATAACTACATTCAAGATTGTATTAACGTGGTATCGCAAGCGAAATGGAATAACGGTATTACATTTTTAGGTGGTAACGATACTACAGGACTTATTTGTAGCGATGTAAACTCTGAAAATGGTTACCAAAAGTCTCAAAACAACACCATTGCAAACAATACTATTGTAAACACCAATGCTCCTGTATTTTTTAACGATGATAAAGGAGGAAACTCTAATACAGGTACTGTTTTTAGCAACAACTTAATTTATTTTAACGGTGATGCAGGATCAGGAATTTTAACAGATGTGATTACCGATGACAATGGCGATCTTTCTGCTTACAACGATATTGCTGCTGGAATTAGTTTTACTGGAAACGTTTTTTCTGGAACCAATTTAGGTCCTGTAAATAATGGTTTTACTTCAACAGCTATTACAGGAACTAAAAGTGATGAAATTTACACTTTTACGGGTGCCGATGGTAAAGGAGCTAATTTAAGTGGTTCAACCATTAAAACTGATGACATGGTAGGTTTTGAAGTTGGAGCTTGTTTTGTAGATTATACAGGTGCTAACATTAGCAATCCTATTTGTAACACAATTGCACCACCACCTCCTGTAGATTATATTTCACTTAGTGCATTACCAACAGTTACTGCGGCTGCAGGAAGCCACGATGTATCTGTTAGTGCTAATGTAAGTTGGACAGCTATGTCGAACGATGCATGGATTACTATTGATACCAATTCTGCTTCTGGTGATGCTACAGTTTCAGTAACAGTAACTGAAAACACAGCAACTACAGACAGAACAGGCTCTGTAACTTTCACACAAGATGCCGGAGGCGATAATGTAGTAAGAACCTTAAATGTAACACAATCTGGTGCCGATTTAACAGATATGTATACCCTTATTAATTCAGGAACTAATGGTGCTCCTGTAACGGTACATTCTTTTTCAAAAGATAATACCGCTGGTGGTAAAACTGAAGTCGCTGCAAATACTTTAGATAAAGCAGACGGAACGGTTTGGGCTGCAGATGATGATGCTGTACCTGGAGGTGCTTCAAAAGCTGATGGTGAATACATTATTTACGATTTAGGTAGTACACACAACTTAAAATTAATCCAGTTTAGCACCACAAATAAATCGGATGCCTTTGGATTTCAAATTTATGTTTCAACCACAGGAACAGATGCAGCAGATTTTTCAATGGTATTACCAACTTCTGGAGACCTTTTATTAACAGCAACTGGTACAACAGATTTTAATCAATATGAAATTGACCATAATGCACGCTATGTAAAAGTAGTTGGTTTTGGAAGATTCGACCCTACTGGAACCACTAGAAAAAGTGCTTGGAGTGCCATTGACGACATAGAATTCTATGGTCCAAAAAGCCTTTCAGTAGATGATAAAACATTAAATAATAGTTTAGTAATTTATCCTGTACCAACTAAAAACACCCTAAATATTAAAAGTACAACTAGTGCCCATATTAAATCTATAAGCATCTATAATACACACGGGCAAAAACTAATTGATAAAAACGTTGATAACCTGTCGAATACCGAAATAAACACAGCATCACTTTCAAACGGGATGTACTTAATTCGTGTAAACACCGAAAAGGGCAGTTTATCAAAAGCATTTATTGTTTCAAAATAATTTATAATGCCTTTAAACCTTTTTTAAAAAAAATAGTCTAAAAGTTCTGTTTAACAATTTAAATAAAAACATTAAATGAGAATAACAACTTTAAAATTAGGAACTTTAGCTTTAGCACTATTCGCATTTACAAGTGTAGAAGCTCAAGAAAAAAAGAAACCAGATCCAGAAAAAATGTTTAAAAGGTTTGATACTAATAATGATGGCGCTGTAACTTTGGAAGAGTTTACCTCTGCCAAAAGAAAAAATGAAGTACCTGCCGATAAATTAGAGAAAAATTTTAAACGTATGGATGCAGACTCTGATGGAAGTGTGACTTTTGAAGAATTTAAAGCAGCACAAGAAAAAGGCAAAGGCAAAAAGAAAAAACAAGACTAGTTTTTATAACAAAAACAGAAAAGGCTCAAATTTATATTTGGGCCTTTTTGCTTTTTAAATCTTTATCTGATAAGTTTTTAAGTACATTTACAAAACAACTTTATATATAAAGAGTCATGAAATACCACATCACCATTAATAGCATAAAAACAGTTGAAGAATTGAAAGACGCTTGGAGTCATGAGGATTTCATTAAACTACTCGATGAACTAGATTTCCCTGATGCCAATAAGTCAAATCCTGACGAATTAAAAGATTTACTCTTTATGGCCATCTCCGATTTTGAACCTGAAGAAGCTGCTGCTATTCTACTAAAATATAAATTTTCAGAAAAATTAAGCGCTAATCAAATCGATCAAGTGTCTCATGAAATGTTGCTGGATAAAATTTCTGAAGAATATCCAGATATCAGTTTTCATCATCAATTGTTTAACATCAATCAGCTCTTATTTAAGGCTTATAATGGCAGGTTTCCAAACACAAAAGCCTCGATTATTGAATTTGAAATAACGCCAAATAAAGACGTTACAAAGGATGCTGTTTTAAAAGCATTTAGCGCATCACTTTCTAGTCACAATGTGATTAAACGCTTATTTGAAAATCAATTAAAGGGCAAAGAAGCATTTGATGAAGCCGAACATATTATCTGGGATTTAAAACCAACTTCCGAAAACGGATATGTTTTAACCACATCTGAATATTGGATGAGTAAAGATGATTTTAATGATGCTGAATTTGATGCTGAAATAGTGTTATTTGAAAAAGATAGCGAATAAAGAAAAAGAAATTAGCGTCTATATTTATAAGAAATTCAAATTATTATTGATTTTGGATTGTTTATTATAAAATGGGGGTTGATGGCCTATCGAAAATTTATCGTAAAATTTGAAGTGAAAACACCGTGAAATTTCAGGCTGTTTGAGCTAAACGAAATTTTATCACTACCTATAAATTTTATAGCGAGTTCCTGAAATTTAGGTGTAGAATGAAAAATTTAGATAAAGTTTCGTAAGCCTAGATTTTTTTGGTTCGTTTTTTCATCAATGGAAAAAATGAACAACATTTTTTAGAACGTTATTGATATTAAACTATCTTTTTCTCCTTAACATCTTCAAATACATCCCTTCAACCTTAGTGCGTGCCCAAGGGGTTCTTCTTAAAAATTTTAAACTCGATTTTACCGATGGATTTTCGGTAAAACATCTAATTTTAATATTATAACCTAAGTATTCCCAACCATAATGAGCGACTAACTCATTAATAATCTGTTCTAACTTTACACCGTGTAACGGGTTATTAGGTTGCGTTTCCATTATAAATGTTCAACTAACTTTTTAATTTTAACCGCTTTCTCAAAATGATCGAGCTTATGGGTTTCAATCCACCATGTTGCGGCTTCCATTAATAATTTTGGATTATCATTTTTGTTTTTAAAGAAGGCGTAAAACGAAATACCTACATTTTCGCCTTTAGCTGCGATTTTTTTATCGCAAACTTCTATAATCTTAGCTTTTAAAACCTGTTTCAAAACGTTTAATTTCGTTTATCGTTACTGCGATTAGGACGTCTAGATTTCGTATTTCTATCCGATTTTTTATTAGAATTCCCAGAATTATTAGTACGTCTTGGCCCTCTGTTTTGGCGCCCTTGACCTGGTTTTATAGGTGCTGTTGATGCATTAGGATCGGGTTCGAAACCTTCAACAATTTCAACAGGAAGTTTAATATCAATTAACTTTTCAATATCACGTAAAAACGTAGTTTCATCGGCACTTACTAAAGAAATGGCTTCACCTTTAGCTCCTGCTCTACCTGTTCTACCAATACGGTGCACATAATCTTCAGAAACATTAGGTAACTCAAAATTAATCACGTGCGGTAACAACGGAATATCAAGTCCTCTAGCCGCAATATCAGTCGCCACTAAAACACGAACACGACCCGATTTAAAACCAGATAATGCTTTGGTTCTCGCCCCCTGACTCTTATTTCCGTGAATGGCCGCTGCCGTAATACCAGCTTTATCCATTTTTTCACAAAGTTTATTGGCGCCATGTTTTGTTCTAGTAAATACTAAAACCTGTTTCCAATTCCCTTCAGAAATTAATTTAATAATCAAGCCTGTTTTTAACCCTTTGGCAACGCGATATACCTTTTGTGAAATCGCTTCAACCGTCGTGTTTTCTGGAGTGGCTTCAACTTGAACCGGATGATTTAAAATGCCATGTGCTAACTTTTTAATATCTTTTGAAAAGGTTGCCGAAAACATCAAATTCTGACGTTTCTCTGGCATACTTTTAATCACTTTTTCAATATCTCTTAAAAAGCCCATATCTAACATACGGTCGGCTTCATCTAAAACAAAAATCTCTACGCGTTTTAGCGATAATAAGCCTTGGTTTTGTAAATCCAATAAACGTCCTGGAGTGGCTACTAAAATATCAACCCCCTGACGAATAGTTGCAGCTTGAGGTTTTTGGTTAACACCTCCAAAAATAACGGCACTTCGTAAATTTAAAAACTCGCTATATTCTCTAACATTCGCATAAACTTGCGCTGCTAATTCTCGTGTTGGCGTTAAAATTAAAGCACGAATGGGCTTATATTTTTCCTTCGGATTTTCAGAAATTAAATGCAAAAGTGGCAATGTAAATCCTGCTGTTTTTCCTGTTCCTGTTTGTGCCGATGCTAAAACATCTTTCCCCTCTAAAACTGGTGGAATGGCTTTTTCTTGAATTGGAGATGGTGTTGTGTATCCTTTTTTGCTAATTGCTTTTAGCAAGGCCTCAGATAAGCCTAAAGATTGAAATGACATATATTTTTTTTATGAAGTACACATACAAAAAATTATAGTCTACTTCTTTAAGTTGGCAAATGTACAGCTAATTTTGGCATTTGCATTTAAATACTTGCTGTTGTGTGAAAAATTGTTATTTTAATGAGGTGCAGAAACTAGAATGGGTTCTGCTTTAATTTCAGCGAAAGCGAAAAAATCAACATAAAACATCATGGGAAAAGGCGATAAAAAAACAAAACGCGGTAAAATAAACAGAGGCACTTTTGGAGCAAGACGCCCAAAAATCAAGAAAAAACCATCTAGAGAACATCAGATTAATATCGACAAGAAAGTGCAGCCTAAATAGTAATTACTTTGTATACAAAACTGCTTAAAAACACCCCTATAATCCCCTCTAGGGGATTTCATCCAACCAAAAACAAATAACCAAAAACAAATAACCAACCCCCAATCTACCTTATAAAAACCAAATCATTCTCTTTAGACATCGGCTCGCTATAACTGTAGCCTTCGTAGTTAAAACCTTTTAAATCGTCTATGGTTTTCGCGTTGGTATCGACCACGTAACGTGCCATTAATCCGCGGGCGGCTTTGGCAAAAAAGGAAATCATTTTATATTCGCCATTTTTAAATTCTTTAAAATTAGCTGTTACCACAGGTACTTTTAGCGCCTTAGTATCAACCGCTTTAAAATATTCGTTGCTGGCTAAATTCAAAAATAGTTCATCATCTTCTAGCTCTTCATTAAGGGCTTTGGTGATGTCTTTTTTCCAAAATTCGTATAGATTTTTCTTTGTTCCTACAGGGAATTTTGTCCCCATTTCCAAGCGGTAAGGCTGAATTAAGTCGGTAGGTTTTAAAACACCATACAAACCAGAAAGTATGCGAACCGTGTTGTTTAAATCTTCAATTTTATCTTCTGGAATGGTGTAGGCATCCAAACCACGATACACATCGCCATTAAAAGCATAAACTGCCGGTCTGGCATTATCAGTGGTAAAAGGCAATTCCCAAGCTTGATTACGCTCGTAATTGAGTTGCCCCAAAGCATCGGAAATACTCATAAGCTTCGATAAACTTTTAGCCGATTTCTTTTTAAGTAATTTATTTAAACGCTCCGATTGTTTTAAAAACTGAGCTTCGGTATGCAAATTTGTTGGTAGTTCACTTTCAAAATCTAAGGACTTTGCTGGAGATATAACTAATTTCATAAGTATCTTTTTGTCTTTTTTCGCTTTCGCGGAATTTGATATGGGTTCAAACGAAATCTTTACTTTCAATTCAAATTTACAACTCCTATCCTATTTTTTTAATCTTCGTCAAGAATTATTTCTAATAACACTATAGAATGAATTGATGTTTAATGATTGGCTGAACGCTCACTGCTCTTATAAAGCCATTCGATAATAAAACAAAGCATTAATATGCCAATTGAAACAAAAATGCCAACTTTATTATCATCGTATTGCTGATTGATTAAAACAACAGTCGCAACCATACACAATACAAATCCCATTAATGGAATGATTTTATTACTGCCCGTAGCGCTAGAAAGTTTATAGCCCACAAAATTAACCATACCAAAAATGAGCAAAAACCCGATACTACCTGCGGTAGAAATACTTTCTAACTCTAAAACATTTACCAAAATTAATGTCGTTACAGCGGTTATCATTAATCCGATAGGTTGGTTATGAAATTGTCCTAAAAAATAATGAGGCAATTCATCATCTTCAGCAATTTCAAAATTTACGCGACTACCGCCATACAAAGAAGCATTTATTGCTGAAAATGTAGAAATTAAAGCCGCCACAGTAATCACAGAAAAACCAACTTGCCCCAGCATGGGTTTTGCTGCTTCTGCCAATACATAATCTTCGGCTTTTGCAATATTTTCAAAGGGAAGCGAACCTACCGTTACAAGTGCGATGATAATATAAAGAATAATTACAAAAACCACCGAATAGTAATAAGCTCTTGGAATATTTTGCTTCGGATTAACGATATCGGGTGCTGCATTAGCAATGAGTTCAAAACCTTCATAAGCCACAAAAATAACCATGCCGCCAGCAAACAGCTTTACAGGTGTTTCCCACTGCGACATGGCTAATTGCGATAAATTGGGGTTCCCAATTAAACCGTAAGCCCCTATAAAAATAAAGCTGATTAAAATTATTAATTTAATGATTACAGCATACGATTCTATTTTCCCCACAACGGCAATACTGTAATAATTTATGGCGGTTGCCAATACAATTATAGCCGAGGCATAGATGTGAAAATCGAGGGTTTTATCGCCTGTTATTTCAAATAAATTGGGCGCATACGATCCAAAAGCTGAAGCATATAAAGAAAGCATGATAATGTAACTAATCCATAAAAGGTTATTTACACCTCCGCTAAAAACAGATTTACCAAAGCCTTGATTGATAAATTTTACGGTACCACCACGATCTGGGTAGGTTTGTGAAAGTTTTACATAACTATAGGCCGTTATCAAAGCAAGAATTCCTGCAAACAAAAAAGCAACAGGTGTTCCGCCTTTAGCAAGCGACACCGCCAAACCTAAAACAGCAAAAATACCACCGCCTACCATGCCACCAATGCCTATTGAAATGGCTTCTTTTAATCCTATTTTTTTATTCATGTTTGGTTGGGTTTTGATATTTTTTTTACGCCAGTATCGGCTATGAGTAGTTACGTGGGTAAGCATGAAACTTTGCAATAACAAGCAATTGCTTTATACCATTGTTGTAAGCTGTTTTTATTCCGCTATTCTGTTCTTTAAGTCCATCCTTTCGTGCAATATTCTTGTTATCTCAACATAATTCTCATTAAGAGTTCTGTAGAATATAATATGCCTATTTGCTTTCATTCCGAGAAGTTGCCTTGAAATTCCATCATAGTTTTTTCCTAATTCTGGATTTTCAGCGATTGCTTCACAAATGGAAATTAGTCCATGGTAATATTTGTCCGCTTGTTGCTCAGACCAAACCTCAAAGGTATAATCCCAAACTTTTGATAAATCCTCCACAGCTTTGTTCGTTAACTTATATTTAGCCATTAGAACGCTTTTTCGCTTTTAGAGATTCAAGATGTTTCTGTGGGTCAAAGTCGTGAGCTATTCCGCTGTCAATTCCTTCTTGTATTGCAGTTTTCAAAGCTTTTACTTTACTTTCTTCTTCCTCTAAAAGTCTCAACCCCGCACGAATTACTTCACTAACGTTTTTAAATCTTCCTTCTTTTATTCGGCTTTGGACGAATTGATCAAAATAATTTCCGAGTGATATTGATGTGTTTTTGCTCATTTTGATAACTAATTTTATCAAAAATACCAAAAATTGGTATAAAAGCGAAATTTTCATCAAATTGCACACACCGTGTTTGCATATGATTTGTGGTGTGATTCGGTACTGAAGTTAGTATTTTTCAGTCTACAAAGGTTTCTTTTATTACTGCTTTGCGTTTTTCAACTTCCGAATTTGTAAGTTTTTCAAAAACTCGGATTATTCTGGTTTTGTCAACGATTCGTATTTGGTCGATTGCAATCATCCCCTTTTACCTTTGTGCTTTACGGAGACTCTTGTCGGATATTTTTTTAGGTTCGTTCTCATTGGAGCAAGGACAATCGTGTTCAAATATTTATTCATTTCATTAGGCGAAACGATAACACAAGGTCTTGTTTTTATAGGGTATTATCTAGAGTTTTTATTTTTTCTATCAACTCTTCAATCTCACATATTTTCATTTTTACAACAGATTCAATTTTTTCAGTGCCCTCTTCGATAACTAATATTCCTGTTTTATCTTCTTCATACCCAATTTTATCGATAGAAAATACAGGGTTATTAAAATTTATGCTCCTTTTCCCATCTTTAAACCACCCGTAATTTGCTTCGTATTCTATGGTTGGTTTTCGCAGTTTAATAGTTTCTTCTCCATAAGTATTCCATAATGATATTCTCAAAAGGTAAAATCCGATAAGACCAAACAAGAATAATCCAATTAAAAATCCGATGTGGAACCTTTTGCCATTAATCATTGCTATAATGATTCCTGTCAAAGGCAAAATAAAAGACGCAAACGCAAAGAAAAACATAATTCCTCTTACAAAAATCGAGGACTTTCTAACCTTTAATGTTACAGTTTTTTCTGTTAGTTCGTATTGTGTCATTATTATAAAATATTAGTTAACCGATATCTATATGATATGTAGCATGATTCGTTCGGAAGTTAGCATTTTTCAGTCTACAAAGGTTTCTTTTATTACTGCTTTGCATGTTTCAACTTCCGAATTTGTCAGTTTTTCAAAAACTCGGATGATTCTGGTTTTGTCAACGGTACGTATTTGGTCGATTGCAATCATCCCCTTTTTACCTTTGTGCTTTACGGAAACTCTTGTCGGATATTTTTTTAGGTTCGTTGTCATTGGAGCCAGAACAATCGTGTTCAAATATTTATTCATTTCATTAGGTGAAACGATAACACATGGTCTTGTTTTTTTATTTCACTCCCAATGGTTGGGTCAAGATTTACAAGAACGATTGAGTATTGATTTAAATCCATTCTTCTAAATTTTCATCATCAAACACATCGTTCATGAGTAATTTATCGTCTTCATTTTCACTCATTCTTTTAAATTCTTTTTCCCAATTTTTTCTAGGTGAAGCGATTGGTTTAAGTACAATCTGCCCTTTTTCAAGAATAAGTTCAACTTTGTCTTTAATGTTATATTTTTCCAAAATAGTCTTACTTAAACGAAGTCCTTTTGAATTTCCGATTTTGATTATTGCTACTTCCATAACTTGTATATGTTATTACAAGGTAAGCACAATTTGATTGAATATCAAAATTCGTTTTGTTTTAATATGAAGGTGCTCGCGTGTTTTTAAATTAATTTGGTCAGTTTAGTTATTGAGTCCGACACTTTTATTTTTTCACTAGTGTCGGTTGAAATAAAAGGCATTCTATAAACTGTTCCTGTATCAAGTTCCACCGTTAACATTTCAAAACCGCCGTTTGAGCCAATCGCATAATGCCCATCATGATATTTTTCAACTTCATACCATTTATTCAGTTCATCCATTTCGATTAAATCCCACAATAAAAATTCCATGTCAGATTCAATTCCGCTTAGGCTTTCAAGATTCTTTGCTTTTATTTCTTTTTTAATTTTTTCTATCGTAATCATTTTTATAATGTAAGGTTATAGACTTACGTATAATTTGTGGCGTGATTCAATAAGGAGGTTAGCAAATATAAAACGAATAGAAAGTACACAAGGATTTTCGTTAGTAGGCTTGAACTAGTAATAAACCAGATACGGTTTAAATTAGTATTTATTCAAAATTATCTATCGATTCTATTGTTTTTTTTAGTACAAAATCGAATGCAATTTTATCTATTTTTTTTGTTTTTTGCTTTGCTATTTCTATTTCAAGTTTAGATTTTAATTGCTCTAAAAATTCTTTTTCAGGATTTAAATCAGGATAAACACTTTTCCTATATCGTCTATTTAAGTCAAATCCAAATTCTATTAATTCAGTGTTCTTAACCTTTTTTAAATATGTCCAAAATTTATTAAAATTAAACTTTGAGAAAATTGGCGAATATCTTAAAGATGTATTTGGCTCATTAACTTTTCCTAAAAACCCCTTGAAATCGGTCTTAAACAGTTCAAAAAGAGCTTTTGTTTCTTCATTGTCAGAATTTAGTTTTGTTTGCTTATTTAATTCAATACAATATTCAGCAACTTCCATTACATCGTCATAAAATTCTGTATTAGCACTTATTGAAATTCGAAAATGAAAACTATCTTGATGTTTATATTTTCCTTTTTTAATACCTCTTTTAAATCTTTTTTTGAGATTATTAATATTTAAGTTTAAAACATTATTAAAACGAGTTGCATAATGAATAATTGTTGGGTATTGGTCTAAATTATATGCGCCTTTATCTACAAAAGTTAGCATTTGATTTGTCAATTTTCTATACTCATTTAATGGTAGGTCTATGCATTGCCAATATGATAGTTTTTGTAATGCTTTTTCTCTATCTGGAATTTTGCTACCTTCAATTTGATAAATGTTTTTTATTTCTGAAATCAACTCTTTAATATCAAATGAAGATGTTCCAGTTATGTAATTGAAAATTGTATCAAAATATTGATTCTTTTTTTGAGTGTTTTTATCTATATATTTCTCTTCATATATTTCCGAGTAAGTTTTGATTTTTTCCTCTTTCGATTTGATTTTTAAATTATTGTTGTCACTTAATATGGCAGAAAGATTAAACAAACCACCTTTGTAAATATTTCTTATATCTTCAAAAAATTCTGGTTTTAAAACTCCAGATTTATATTCTATTGAAATTGGTAAAGTGAAATTCAATATTTGAGATAAAATTTCAGAATGGAACTCCTTTAGTAAATTGTCTTTATTAAAGTATTCATTTACTCCACTAAATATGATTTTAAAATGTTCAAGAAAAAAAAGTAGATTTCGAAGATTATTATTGTTTTGTTGAATTCTTAAAGTTATAACTTTCTTGTTTTCATTTAAAAATCTATAATATTCTAATTTTTTTTCTTCATATTTTGAATTAATTATCTTGTCATAAATTTCAGCAACATTTGCGCTATAACTTACTGAAATACCAATCACTTTTTCTCGAAGTAATGAATAATTATCTCTATCGACATCAATTTCTTTACGAAGTTCGTCTTCATTTGCAATAAGGATAATTTTTGCTCCTAAATTTTCAACAAGATTATTTACAAAGCCAAAAACTTCTTTTAAGTCTAATTCCTTTGCTTTCCGGTCAATATCATCTATACAAATTAGAATTTTACTATAATCGCTTAAATTGTTTCCTGAAGCTCCTGTCTCCGCCAAAATATCTTTCAAGTCGTTTCCGAAAAATTTCAAAACGCTATTTGTCAAACCAGCAGTTATTTTTACTCCTTTAGATTTTAAAATAGGATAAAGTTCTAGAAAGATTTGGTTTTGTATATCTTCAATAGACTTTGCTCCAAAAAGTGAAATTAATATTGGTGTGAATTTTTCTTCCTTTTCATCATTGGGAACGTTAAGTTCCTTGACTCTTGGGAATAAATCATTTTTAACATAATGAGTTTTACCTATTCCATAATCTCCATTAATGATTATGGCGTAGTTTGTATCAAGGTATAGATACTGTTCAATTCTTTCGGTTATATCTTCGTTCATTTATATTAATGCCAACTTGTTATATAAATACCAATCCAACCATAAAAATAACTTTTTAAATCATAAAACGTCATTTATATATTCCTATACTTTCTAGTCATTTCAAAACAAACTACTCAATCACAATTTCATAAGCCCTTAAAAGTCCCGCAAGGCCATCTGTAGAAAACTTGGCGCCTTTTATTTTGTTCTCTCATTTACATAAAATAAACCTTTGAAGTTGGTTTTTAATTTCTTCAAAAGAAAAACAAAAAAAAACGAGCATCATAGAAATGATGCTCGTTTGAAATAGATTTTAAACTAAAAATTAATCTACTCTTTCGTATCTCTCTTCATATTCATATCTATAAGAATCTCCATTTTCCGCGTAAGTATCTGTATCGTTAACGATAAAATAATTATTATGCAACTCAATATCAACTTCGTATTCATCATCGTCATAAGAGGTTATTAAAGTATCTCCATCAAATCTATAGGTGCCTTCGTTAGTATATGATCCCCCTGAATATAATTCGTAAAATACAAATGTTCCATCTTCACTGAAGGTTATCGTATGTACTGTATCTTCATCATACTCATAAACGTTTTCTTCTTCAAACTCTCCATTTATATATACTCTTTCAGTTTCTGAAACTAAAATCCATTCTCCTATAATTTGATCTTCATTTGACGGAGCCCCTCCGTCGTCATCTTTACTACAAGACGTTGAAAATACACTTGTTAGCACAGCTACTGTTAAAATAATTACTCTGTTAAATTTTTTCATTTGGTTTGGTTTTGATTTTTAATTTATTAATAACTCGGTTTAATTTATAATTTATATATGTCAATATTACTTCATTTTTACAACGGGATTGCAACACAAAACAAGCTACACCCTTTTTTTACACCAAATCTTACAAAATCCAAAGAAATCACTTTAGCACATTGTAGTATTAAAGGAGCGAAAGTAAGAAAAAAACGATTATATGAGACCTTTATATTCAGAGCCAACTGAAGTACTCCTCACAAAAAAAACATAAACAACTAATAACATGTCTTTTACAAGGTAAATTTAGAATAACTCTAAAAAAATAATATGGCTTAGCCAGAAACAATTGGTGGCAACCTAGTTTTTATCCACGACACTTAAAGCCAAACGAATTTTAAAATAGTCTAGATCGGGAATCTCACAAGACAAGCAAAGAGCTCTTAGCAATTTGAACAATGTAATAGGTTAAAAACCAAAGCACAATTAAAAGCAAAAAAAACGAGCATCATAGGAATGGTGCTCGTTTGAAATAGATTTTACAACTAAAAATTAATCGATTCTTTCGTATCTCGTTTCATATTCATATACAATTGAATCTCCATTTTCTTCGTATTTGTCAGAGTCATAAACAATAAAATAATCACTATAAATCTTTAACTCAACACTATATACATCATCTTCATCTTCACCGTCTTCATGGACATTTAAAATATCACCATCAAACCAATATTTACCTTCTGCAGAATTTGATCCACCAGAATAGCTATATAATGAAAAATAAGTACCATCACTCTTAAAATCAATCGTATCAACTTCATCCTCATCTAATTCATACTTTTCCTCAGAATCAAAGACACCATTAACGTACTTTTTTTCTATTGACGACACATAGGTCCATTTCCCTTCAATTTTTTCTTCATTTGACAGAGATCCTCCATCATCATCTTTACTACAAGACGTTGAAAATACACTTGCTAGCACAGCTACTGTTAAAATAATTACTTTGTTAAATTTTTTCATTTTGTTTGGTTTTGGTTTTTAATTTATAATAACTCGGTTTAATTTATAATTTATATATGTCAATATTACTTCATTTGTACAACGGGATTGCAACACAAAACAAGCCACACCCTTTTTTTATACCAAATCTTACAAAATCCAAAGAAATCACTTTAGCCGTTGTAGTATTTAAGGAGCGAAAGTAAGAAAAAAACGATTATATGAGACCTTTATATTCAGAGCCAACTGAAGTACTCTTCACAAAAAAAACATAAATATCTAATAACATGTCTTTTACAAGATAAATTTAGAATAACTCTAAAAAAAATAATATGGCTTAGCCAGAAATAATTGGTGGCAACCTAGTTTTTATCCACCACACTTAAAGCCAAACGGATTTTAAAATAGTCCATCGACTCATTAAAATACTCGAAATACGGGCGTAACGCTTTTGGCGCGTCCAATGTGGTTTTGGCTTTTCTAACGGCTTCTACCTCACTTTTAGAGACAAAATCGAAAATATTAACCGCTTTGCCTTCGCTGTATAATTTTGCGATATGCGAATATACGGTTGTGCTATTCAGTTTTCGCTCCATTGAAATTTCTTCAATACTCAAACCCGATTTATAAAGCTCGTAAGTGACTAAATGTGTGGCCTTCTTCTTTGGTTTCTTCACTTTAGATCCCATAAAATCTAAAATCTCGGCCATAAACTCATCACCATAAACTTCAAGTTTACGCTGCCCTACCCCACTAATACTTAAAAAATCGGCTTCACTTAGTGGACGCTCGCGTTCAATTTCTTTTAAAGTAGCATCACTAAAAATTAAATAGGCAGGAATGTTTTCTTCTAAAGCAATTTTATAACGCAACTGGCGTAAACGCTCAAACAGACTATTTTCACGAGTTTTAACGCGTGCTTTCGGAGTTGCTTTTGGTTTGCGTTTGGTGCGTTCTTTAATTTTTGGTTCTGGAATATGAACCGGTTTGGTTAAAGAAACTTTGGCGCCTTCAAATAATACTTTTTTTGAAAATTCGGTAAGTCGTAAGGCATTATGTTTATGAAATGCGATTTCGCAAAACCCCTGATTTATAAGCTGAATGGTTAAATGCTGCCAATCGCGATAAGCGATATCTTTACCTATGCCGAAGGTTTTTAAATGGTTGTAACCTTTATCTATAATCGTGGCATTATGCGAACCACGAAGCACATCGATAATGGTTCCAATAGCTTCCGATTCCTTTAAACGGTAAACGGCAGATAGTATTTTTTGGGCAATAATAGTTCCGTCGAAAAACTGTGGCGGATTTTTACAAACATCGCAGTTCCCACAATTTTCGGCGAGTAATTCTCCAAAATAACTGAGCAGAATTTTTCTACGGCAAGTAGTGGCTTCACTAAACTGTTTCATACGGTCTAGTTTGGCGATTTGAAATTCTTCGTTTGATGCACCACTGGCAAAATTACGAAGTTGAATCACATCAGCATAACTGTGAAACAGCAAAGCCTGTGATTTTAATCCATCCCGACCAGCACGACCAATTTCTTGATAATAGCCTTCTATATTTTTAGGCATATTATAATGCACGACCCAACGCACATTCGATTTATCGATGCCCATTCCAAAAGCTACGGTAGCACAAACAATTTGTGTTTTATCAAAAATAAAAGACTCCTGAACTTTAGAACGTTCATCGAAACTTAAACCAGCATGATAAGCTTTTGCACCAATGCCGTTGGCTTTTAATTTCTTGGCCAGCTGTTCGGTTGTTTTTCGGCTTAAGCAATAAATAATCCCCGATTGGTTGGGGTTTTGGTTTATAAACTTGACGATTTGCACCATTCTATTATCTGCCGGACGCACTTCCAATTCAATATTTTTTCTATCGAAAGATGAAATAAATTGTTGGGCGTGCTCGATACGCAATTGTTTTGCTATATCATTTCGCGTGGCTTTATCGGCAGTGGCCGTTAAGGCAATAAATGGTGTGTTTGGCAATGTGGTTTTTAAAAAACCAAGTTGTTGGTATGAAGGTCTGAAATCGTGACCCCAAGATGAAATACAATGCGCTTCATCAATGGCAACACAACTTATGTACTTTTCATTTAAAATATTTTGAAGGGCCGCTAAACTTTCTGGAGCAACGTAAAGGAGTTTTAAATCGGAACTTATAACCCGTTCTATAATCGTGTTTTGCTCATGAGCACTTTGGCTACTATTAAAATACGAAGCCGAAATACCGTTTGCATTTAAACCATCCACTTGGTCTTTCATTAAAGCAATTAAAGGTGAGATTACCAAAGTAACCCCTTTAAAACTTAATGCTGGTAATTGAAAACAAATGGATTTTCCGCCGCCTGTTGGCATGATTACCAAACAGTCCTTTTTGCTTAAAACGGTTTCAATAATGTCTTGTTGCTGCGCCCTAAAACTGTCGTACCCGAAATACGTTTTTAAATTAGAAAATAATTGCTCCTTAATTTCGGTAGTTTGCATCAAGCTTTTTTCTGAAAGAAAATATTAGCGGTGTATTACCACTCTCTTAATTTGTTTAAAGCTTCAAGTGCTTCAATTTCTTTCTGTGGAATAACTTTTAAAAATGACGGATGTTGCTCGATCGCATATTCAATTTTTGTGATGATATCATCAGTCGTATCATTATCATAATCAATCTCTAAAGGTTCTTTAATCTCAAAAGACTGAAGAATATTTTTCTTTTTAATTCGCAAGCCTTTTTTATCAAACGAACGACGAAAACCATCAATAACTATAGGGACAACAACAGGTTTGTAGCGTTTTATAATGTGAGCCGTTCCTTTTCTAACAGGCTTAAAAGGCGTGGTTGTTCCTTGCGGAAATGTAATTACCCAACCATCATCAAGCGCTTTTCCAATACTAGAAATATCGCTCATCTTAACTTGTCTGTTAACATCTTTTCCTTCCGATCGCCAAGTTCTTTCAATACTTATCGACCCCATATAGGCTAAAATTTTTGGCAATAAACCAGCTTTCATGGTTTCTTTTGCCGCAACGTAATAAATGTTTAATTTCGGATTCCAGATATAACCTACGTTTTTAATTGAGTCTACACGACCGCTTAAACTCGCGTTAAAAACATGAAACATAGAAACTACATCGGCAAAATAAGTTTGATGGTTTGATATGAATAATACGTTGGTATCGGGTAAGTTTTTAATCACTTCAGAGCCTTCAATTTGCAGTTCGTTAAAGCCTCTAAAACGTCTATGTGTAAGCAATCCGAAAACTCGAATAAGCCACTTTTTTAATATTAATATGTGTCCGAATGGATTTTTCTTAAACAATCCCATAAATCACGCTTCAATTTTTTAGTTGGTAACTGCAAATGTAGTAAATCTTATATATTAAATAAGTCCTTTAGCAGGTCTTTAATTTCACTTAACATCATGGCGGTTGCGCCCCAAACCACATGCCCCTCTAAATTAAAAGCAGGCACCTCAACTTCAAGACTATACGAGGTTTTTACATTTTTTGTAATCAGAAAAGCATCGTCTAAAAAGTCTTTTAAGGACACTTCTATAATGGCTTCAACCTCATCATCTTGCTTCTTAAATTTAGGTGTTTTTTTTGTAAATGCAATAAAAGGATGCACATAAAAATGACTTGGCGGAATATAAACAGGCGTCATTTTTTTAACCACTTTCATGGTATCTAACGGTACGCCAACTTCTTCGAAAGTCTCTCTTATTGCGGCGGCTTCAATCGACACATCTTCGGGTTCCAGCTTCCCTCCTGGAAAGCCAACTTGAGCAGAATGTACGCCTTTATAGGTTTTCCGAAGAATTAAAACCAGGTTTGTTTCATACGTTTTGTCGGGGTAAAACAAAGCCAAAACCCCTGCTTGTTTGGCGGTTTTAATGGCTTCCTTTTGAAGTTTTAATTGCTCCTGACGAAAAGGCGGAACCATTTTAAAGTGTGATCCTTCGCCTAATAGCGGTATATTTTCTATTTTTGAAAGCGCTTGTAAAAAAACATCAAAATTCATTATTAATGAAGCTTAAACTTATTTTTTGTTTTGTATTTCTTCTTTTGAATTGTGAAGATAAACAAACTAAAAAGAAAACAACACCCGAAACTGCAGTTGAAACGCCTGTTGAAGAAACGCCTAAACCCATTGTAAAATCTAAAAAAGAAAAACGTGAGTTTCCAAAGCTGAATTCTAAAAATGCTATGGATTTTTTCTTGGAGTACGATAAAAATCACAAGGAAAACAAAGTAAGAATCACCACCGATTTTGGCACCATAGATATTTTACTGTACAACGACACAAAATTTCATCGTTCCAACTTCATCTGGCTTACAAAACAAAAGTATTTTGATGGCACCCAATTTTATCGTGTTATTGATAATTTTATGGTACAAGGCGGAAACAGCGACGATAAAAAAACCGCTAGAAAGCGTGGACATATTGGTAAATACTTATTACCTCCAGACACTAAAAGAGGCTATAAACATGATCGGGGCGTGATTTCTATGCCGAGTAGTGATATTGATAATCCGCATAAATTAGCTTCACCATTTGAGTTTTTCATCGTACAACAAAAAGGTGGCGCACACTTTTTAGATGGCGATTACACCATTTTTGGTCATGTAACAAAAGGGATGGATGTGATTGATAAAATCGCTGCTGTAGAAACCGATGATGCCGATTGGCCACTTAAAAATATTTACATTAGAAAGGTTGAGATAATTAAATAGGATTGGATGATCTCAATAAATATTTAAGTTTTTCAGCCCCCCCTTAGTCCTCTCTTTCTAAATGTGAAACTTAACAGTTCCGCTCCTACTCAAAGAGGGATTAAGGGAGGTGTTATATTCGTGTATTCGTGGCAAAAAACCAATTTTACTCACTTTGGTTATTATACAAATTCGGTAATGCAATCTTAAAAATAACCGCTAATAAACGAATCACGATAACCACAACCCCAGCGATAATAAAAATAAAGTTTCCTTCAATTGGTAATAATTTCAAAAGGAAATAAGTGATACCTCCTAAAATACAGGCTGTAGCATAAATTTCTTTTCTAAAAATAACTGGAATTTCATTACATAAAACATCACGAACAACGCCTCCAAAACAAGCCGTTATAGTACCAATAGCAATGCAAATTATGGGATGTAAGCCCGCATTTATTCCTCTTTCTACACCTACAACGGTGTACAAACCTATTCCAATAGTATCAAATAAAAACAGTGAGGTTCTTAAATAGTTAAGTTTACTTCTAAAAATAATTCCGAAAACAGAAGCGCCTAAAATCACATAAGTATACACAATATTGGTCATCCAACTTACGGGAGTTACACCAATAAGAATATCGCGTAAAGTACCCCCTCCTACCGAGGTTACGAAAGCAATAATAAGAATACCAAATAAGTCCATACGCTTTTTAAGAGCCACTAAAACCCCTGATATTGCGAAGGCCGCTGTTCCAAAAATCTCTACGATATAAAACATAGTATATCTTTAAATTATATGTTCTTTAAATATTTTAGGAAAGTATCGTACTTACTTTCGCGGCGCAAAAGTACTTTTCTATTTACATATTCTGAGTATAAAAGTTATAATCTTTTAAAATAACCGCAATAAACTCTATATCACTAGATTGCTTCACTTCTTTAATACTTGTAACCTCTATGATTTTCTGACGTAATTTTATCAAAGTTTGATAATCTCTAGACGCCTTCGAGGTGTTAAAAGTCTCTTTGATAATACGTGCATCGTTATCAGATAGCTTGATAACATTCGGATACGTTGGCTTATAATTATCGGTTAATTGCTCTAAAATAGTGTGGCTAATGTTTACTTTATCTTTTAAAACAATAACAGCGGTGCCAGCAGCCATATCGCCTATTCGTTGTGTTTTTTTGTTCATCGACATCACAAAAAAGCCCAATCCAAAAATATAAACATCGACAATTCTAAAAAACCAACGCACCACATAATCGGAAAACGTGGCTTGATAACCATCAATTTTTACCACTCTAATTTTCATTAAACGTTTGCCTGGTGTTTGGCCGTTAAAAAGTGACTCTAAAGCCAAAGTATAAAACATAACTGGAAAACTAAGCACCGTATTTATAGCAATTTGCGACCATTCATCCATGCTATCAAACACTCCAAAAAACTTACTTAAAACCAATAAATAACCAATTTTTATAGCCATATCGATTATAAAAGCCAATAAACGTTCCCCTGCTCCGGCTGCATTAAATGCAATTTTTACATTTTGAGTGGTGTTAATTTGTAACTCTGACATTTTATATTTTATTTTAGCAAATATATGAGGGAAGTTTCATTCATCAAGCAAAATAAAGAAAAATGGTTAAGTTTTGAAAACGCCATTTTCAATAACGATTTTGAAAATCCAGATGAATTGGCAACCCAATACATTCACGTTATTAACGATTTAGCTTACGCCCAAACATACTACCCCAAAAGCAAAGTAGTAACTTACTTAAACCAATTGGCAGCTAAAGCATTTCAAAAAATTTATAAAACTAAACGGGAAGATACCAATAGAATTATTGGGTTTTGGAAAACCGAAATCCCCCTTATTTGTTATCAGTATCGGAAATATATTTATATCGCTTTTATCATCTTTTTCGCTTTTACTTTTGTTGGTGTTATCTCGGCGGCCAACGATGGTGAGTTTGTGCGTTCTATTTTGGGCGACCATTATGTAAACATGTCTCTAGAAAATATTGAAGCCGGCGACCCCGTAGCCGTGTATAAAAGTGGCAGCAACTGGGGTAGTTTTATAGGCATTACCATTAATAACCTAAAAGTGGGCATTATTGCCTTTGTTATGGGTGTGTTTTTGGGTATTGGCACCCTTTACATCATGTTTAAAAACTGCATTATGCTGGGTTCCTTTCAATACTTTTTTTATGAAAAAAATGTGTTTTGGGAAAGCGTTCGCGGTATTTGGATTCATGGCGCTATGGAAATTTTTGCCATTGTTATAGAAGCGGCTGCGGGCTTAATTTTGGGCGCCAGCATTTTATTTCCTGCCACACATACGCGCTACACCTCTTTTAAAATTGGTGCAAAAACTGGCGTTAAAATTTTAATTAGCACCTTTCCTTTTACCTTTGCAGCAGGATTTTTAGAAGGGTTTATTACCCGATATTCCAACGTAATGCCGCATTGGCTATCGGTTTTCATCATTTTAAGCACCTTAAGCCTTATAACCTACTATTATTTAATTTATCCTATAAAAATTCAGAAGCAAATTACCCAAATCGACCAATAACCTATCTGCCTGCTTGAAATTAATTAAGTTACATACCTGCTGTTTATTTGTTTTGATGTTTTTGGGTTTCCAAACGCTATTTGCTGTGAATTTCACCCAAGAACCAGAACAGATTAAGCGTTTTGATGATGATTTTAAATCGCATTATTCTGGAAGTGAATTTAATTATGAAGGGGTAGCCGTTGTAAAAAAATCTAAAAAAGGTTCTGGGGTTTATGAAGATTATAAAAAAGACAAACCCAAAATTGAAGAAGACAATAACGAAACCGAGTTTTTTATAAATCTAGGCCCCTTAGCGTGGATTTTCTATCTGGCCATCGCACTAGCGGTTGTGTTTTTGGTTTACACTTTATTTAATGAAGGTAGCACGAGTTTATTCGCTTCAAAAAGAAACAAATCGGTGCAAAACCATGAAGATATTACTGCAGAAAATATTGAAAACGCAGACATCCTCAGCTTGATTAAAAATGCTGAAAACGATGCCAATTACAGATTGGCCATTCGTTATTACTATCTGCTCGTTTTAAAAACATTAAGTTTAAATAATCATATAAAATTTGAAGATGATAAAACCAATTCGGAATATTTAAGCGAAGTAAGTAACAAATCTTTCAGTAAAGAATTCGGCTATATTTCCTACCTATACAATTACATTTGGTACGGCGAATTCCCTGTGAATATTGACAAATACAACAAAGCCAAAAGCAATTTTACAACATTTTTAAAACTGGTAAAGTCATGAAAAAAGCCTTACCTATCCTTTTAATAATTGCTGTACTCGTTATTATTGGCGCTGTGGTACTTAGTGTAAATCGTGTTAAAACCGTAGATTGGGAAGAATCTTTTAACGAAAAAAGCAACAAACCTTACGGCACAAGCATCCTGTATAAAGAGTTACCTAAACTTTTTAAAAACCATAAATTCAGAACCGTTTACCACCAACCCTACAGTTATTTAAGGGCGAATTCTAAAGACAGTTATGGTGAATTTATTGCTGAAGGTAACTACCTGATTATTGGTAATTCCAATTATTTAGAAGACAACTCAATTGATGAATTATTAAATTTTGTAAGCTCGGGAAACACATTGTTTATTTCAGATTATGTTTTTCCTCAAAAATTTCATGACACTTTAGGTTTTGATGTGGAGTACCTTAAAAACGAAAAAGACAGCATTACGTACCAATCGCTTGAATATTTTGATATCGACACCATAAAAACAGATAAAGATGCTGGCGAAAACTATTTTTCTAATTTTAACAAATGGGATTTTACCGTTTTAGGCTATTCAAAAATTGATGAAAAACATCCTAATTTTATTAAAGTTCCTTTTGGTGATGGTCAAATTTTTCTACACACCGAACCTAAAGTGTTTACCAATTATAATCTTTTAAAGGAAAATCGCTTTCAATACGTGGAAGGGCTTTTATCCTATTTACCCGATAACGATGTGTTTTTTGATTCGTTTACCAAAATACAAACACCCTACCGCACCGATGTAGAAAAAGAATCGAATTTAAAATGGTTTTTAGAGCAACAGTCCTTTAGATGGGCTTGGTATACCTTGCTTATTTTCGGACTCCTATTCATGGTTTTTAATGCCAAGCGCAGGCAACGCGTTATTAAAATTATCACACCTTTACAAAACACTTCCATCTCTTTTGTTAAAACAGTTTCCAATTTATACTTTGAAACTAAAGACCATAAAAACCTAATTGATAAAAAAATCACTTATTTTTTAGAAAAAATTAGAACCGATTTTCATCTAAATACAAGCGTTTTAGATGACGATTTTATAGAAAAACTAGCCTCAAAAGCTGGCAAAAAAACAGACGACGTAAAACCACTTATCCATTATATAAGTTGGTTAAAAACCCAAAATGAGCTTTCCGAAGCCCAACTCATAAAATTAAACAGACTTGTAGAAGCCTTTTATTCAAAATAATTATGGACGAACATAGAGAATCACAAGAACACCAACAGTATTTACCAAAATCGAGTGAAAACGGTATGCCTTCAGCAGAAAACCATGACGACAGCAACAATTTGCAGTTTCAAAATCGTTTGGATTTATCTGAATTACAAAACCATGTTCAAAAAATAAAATCAGAAATAGGTAAAGTTATTGTCGGACAAACCGATATGGTAGACATGCTTATCGCGTCGCTTTTAGCCAAAGGCCACTCGTTAATTGAAGGCGTTCCAGGCGTTGCAAAAACCGTTACCGCCAAATTACTTGCTAAATCGTTAAGCGTTGGCTTTAGCCGTATTCAATTTACGCCCGATTTAATGCCTAGTGATATTTTAGGAACCTCAATTTTTAACTTAAAAACCTCGGAATTTGAATTTAAAAAAGGACCTATTTTCTCGAATATGATTCTTATTGATGAAATAAACCGATCGCCTGCAAAAACACAAGCCGCTTTGTTTGAAGTGATGGAAGAGCAGCAAATTACCATCGATGGGAATAAGTTTAAACTCGATTCGCCGTTTATGGTTTTAGCGACACAAAACCCTGTAGAACAAGAAGGCACATACCGATTACCCGAGGCGCAATTAGACCGTTTTTTATTCAAAATTGATGTGGATTATCCCAATTTAGATGAAGAAATAGAAATTATAACTCGTGAACATGCTTTAAAGGATAAAGTAAAAATCGATGAAATCACATCGTTTTTAACTGCTGAACAAATTACAAAGTATCAAAACCTAGTCACTCAAATTATAGTCGAACAGCATTTAATAAAATACATCGCCCAGCTTATCGTGGCTACAAGAAGCAACCAATTTTTGTATTTAGGCGCATCGCCAAGAGCATCAATCGCTATTTTAAAAGCGAGCAAAGCCTTTGCTGCTATAAACGGACGTGATTTTGTAACCCCAGAAGACATAAAACGCGCTGCTATTCCTGTATTACACCATCGTGTTATTGTAACACCAGAACGCGAAATGGAAGGCATTTCTAGCAAACAGATTATAAAGCAAATTATTGAAACAGTTGAGATTCCTAGGTGATAGGTTGTTGCAGTTTTCAGGGTTTAGTCGCAGTCTCGGTTTTCAGTTTTCAGTTTTCAGAGCCAAGAGCCAAGAGTTAACAATTAACAATTAACAATTAACAAAATTGAAACTCCTGAAACTAATAGCCAAAAACCATCAACCAAGAACCACCAACCAAGAACCATCAACCAAAAACCAATAACCAATAACCAAAATTGAAACTCCTAAAACCATTCTACATACAACCCCGATTTTTTTATGTTGGCATTGGCATTGTTGTGTTGTTTGCTTTAAGCTATTTTGTTCCGCTATTATTCCATATCGCGCAACTTTCAATTTTAGTTTTAGTACTGTTATTTATTTTAGATTTCATAATTATTTTTCTAGGAAAGCATAAAATTGAAGCGTCTCGTATTCTACCTGATAAGTTTTCGAATGGGGACCAAAATTTAGTTGAAATAAACATTCAAAACCATTACGGCATCACTATTCATCTTGAAATTATTGATGAAATCCCAGAGCAATTTCAAGTCAGAGATTTTAAAATTAAAAACCTTATTGTTTCTCGGAAGTCGAAAACCATTCCGTACCATTTAAAACCAACGGAACGTGGCGAATATCATTTTGGAAATTTGAATATTTATGCCTCTTCAGTCTTAAAAATTGTGGCTAAACGCTTTACTTTTAATGATGGTGCCATGATTCCAACCTATCCAAGTTTTAAGCAATTAAAAAAGTTTGAACTGCTTAACATCAATAAAAACTCACTTGATTATGGTTTAAAAAAAGTCCGTCGCCTCGGGCATTCTATGGAATTTGAACAAATAAAAGACTATGTGACTGGCGATGATTTACGCACCATAAACTGGAAAGCCACGGCAAAGAAAAACCAATTGATGGTGAATCAATTTCAAGATGAAAAATCGCAACCAGTTTATTCTATTATCGATAAAGGGCGCACCATGAAAATGCCTTTTAACGGTTTAAGCTTGTTGGATTACGCGATAAATGCTAGCTTGGTAATGAGTAATGTCGTTTTAAAAAAACATGATAAGGCAGGCTTGTTTTCTTTTTCAAAAGGGATTGAAAACGTCGTAATTGCCGAACGCCGCAACTCACAAATGCAACTTATTTTAGAAGCGCTTTACAATGTAAAAACCGATTATTTTGAAAGTGATTTTAGTCGTTTATACGGAAATATAAAAAAGCACATCACCCATCGCAGCCTGATTTTAATGTATACCAATTTTGAAACACTGGATGGTTTAGAGCGTCAATTACCTTATTTAAAAGCCATTTCTAAAAGTCATTTATTGGTGGTTATTTTCTTTAAAAACACCGAAATAAACAAATTGGTTACCAATAAAGCTGAAACCATTCAGCATGTTTATGATAAAGTAATTGCTGAAAAATTTGAATTTGAAAAGCGTCTTATCGCTAACGAACTTAAAAAATACGGCATCCATTCCATTTTAACCACGCCAGAACATTTAACGATTGATACCATTAATAAATATTTAGAAATTAAGGCGCGTGGGATGTTGTAATGTATTAAACAAAAAAGACCTCATAATTTCTTATGAAGTCTTCCTCTTATTTTTATTGAAACGTTTTAAACCGTTTCGCTTAACCAAGCTTTCATCATCCAAACTGTTTTTTCTTGTTCAGTAATAAAATCACTCATCATCGAATTTGTTCCTTCATCATTAGCATCGCCTGCTTTTTCTAAAATGTTTCTTTCAATTTTAAGCAATTCCGCTAAAGAATCTACAATCAATCTTACGGCAAGATCATCTTTCGAGATATTTTTTCCAACAGGCACTTGCGCTTTCGCGGAATAGTCTTCGAATGTATGTAAAGGTGTTTCTCCTAAGGTTAAAATACGTTCTGCGATTTCATCTACTTTCGTATTAGCATCGGTGTATAATTCTTCAAATTTAACGTGTAAATCAAAAAATGCTTTTCCTTTAATATTCCAGTGAATACCTCTTAGGTTTTGATAATATATTTGAAAATTAGCTAATAAATGATTCAAATCTTCAGCTAAATCTTTAGTTTTTACGGTATCTAATCCTATACTATTTAAATTCATGGGTGTGTTATTTTTATGATTTAATTTTTACTATTTCTATTTACCACAAATTTAATTTATAATTAACAGTACTTTCAATAAGTTTTATTGATAGTTTTTATATTTTTATAGGCTAAATTGATAACGTATGACGATTACACAATTATACTATGTTTTGGCTGTTGCCGAAAATCAGAATTTCACCAAAGCTGCCGAAAAATGCTTTGTTACCCAACCTACATTAAGTATGCAAATACAAAAATTGGAAGACCAGCTTGAAGTTCAAATTTTCGACCGATCTAAGAAACCTATTGAACTTACCGATGTTGGAAAAAAAATAGTCAATCAAGCGCGAAACATCGTGAACGAATCGTATCGCATTCAGGATATTGTGGATCAGCAAAAAGGATTTATTGGCGGGGAATTCAAGCTTGGTATCATCCCGACCATTATGCCTACATTACTTCCAATGTTTTTAAAAACCTTCATTAAAAAACACCCTAAGGTAAAACTAAAAATAGAAGAATTAACCACCGATGAGATTATTGCTAGAATTAAAGATGGACACTTAGACGCCGCCATCGCTGCCACACCATTGGAGGATGAAACTATAAAAGAACGTGTTCTGTATTTTGAACCTTTTGTAAGCTATATTCCTAAAGACCACCGTTTGTACACAGGAAAAAAAATTGATATTACCGATTTAGATGTCAATGATATATTGCTACTTGAAGACGGCCACTGTTTTAGAGACGGCGTACTTAATTTATGTAAAGTTTTTAAAAAACATACTGATGATTCGTTTCAGCTAGAAAGTGGTAGTATGGAAACCCTTATTAAGTTATCGAATGAAGGCTTGGGAATGACACTGCTTCCTTATTTACACACTTTAGACATTCATAATAACGAACGTGAAAACCTGCATTTTTTCAACGATCCGTCGCCAGCACGAGAAGTGAGTATCATCTATCATAAAAGTGAATTAAAAATGCAAATCATTGAAGCGCTTCAAGATGTTATTTCGGGAGTTGTACGCGGCGCTATTGCTTTTCAGGATGTGAAAATTATTAGTCCGTTGCATAAATAACCTTTCTAACAGTAAAAACACACATAAAAAAAGCGACCAAATTGGTCGCTTTTTTTATTTTATATAAACTAAACATTGGTTTAGTTCGGGGTTTTGCTGCACTAAGGAATGAATAAAAATTTTAAGTTCCTCAATTTCGTAAGGTAATAAACGTTGTAACGCTTTTTGTACCTCTTTGCAAAACAGTGCAGAATCAAAACTCACTTTATTAAGCACAGTTATTGTGTAATCCATCATTGCTCTAGCCATAATATTTTAAAAGTTTAGGTTGTAAAAGTGTAGATTTATTAATAGGCTTTATTGTTTAAAATAACATCTAAATTTACTAAAAAAACAGATACCCTATAGCTTTTAACATAAATTTAATTTGTTAAAAACGGTTGTCCCCATCTAATAAATCTCCTAAACCTCCAAGCACACTGCCTTCACCTTTATGCTTCCCTCCTGCCTTGGGAGCCGATGCTAAAACGCGTCCAGCTAATCGACTAAAAGGTAAGGACTGGATAAAAACCGTACCTGGCCCCTGTAGTTTTGCAAAAAACAAACCTTCGCCTCCAAACACAGTGTTTTTAATACCTCCCACAAACTCGATATCGTAATCTACCGTTTGATCAAAACCAATAATACAGCCTGTATCTACTCTTAAAGTTTCACCTGCTTGTAATTCTTTCATGGCCATGGTACCGCCTGCATGAACAAAAGCCATACCATCGCCTTCTAGTTTTTGCATGATAAAACCTTCGCCACCAAATAAACCGCGTCCTAATCGTTTGGAAAATTCTATACCAATACTCACGCCTTTTGCGGCACATAAAAAAGCATCTTTCTGGCAGATAAATTTACCTCCAAAACGCGTTAAATCAATTGGAATTATTTTCCCTGGATATGGTGATGCAAATGATACTTTTCGTTTACCAACTAAATTGTTGTAAAAGGCGGTCATAAATAAAGTTTCCCCGGTTAGAATACGTTTTCCTGCACCTAGAATTTGCCCTAGAAAACTTGAATCCTTTTGAGAGCCATCTCCAAAAATAGTTTCCATTTTAATACCATCTTCCATCATCATAAAACTACCTGCTTCGGCCACAACGCCTTCTTCTGGATCGAGTTCAATTTCGACGTACTGCATTTCTTCGCCGTAAATTCTGTAATCAATTTCGTGTGCTGTCATGTTCTTATTGTTTTTTGTTGATACGTTTATTGGTTGCTGTATTCATAATTTTGTTACATCCGATTAATAAATTTATTAGTCTGTGTGGCTTTAAGTAAACTTTTTACTCAGAGACTCACAGAGTTTTTATATATTAATCCGATTAAATTAGCCTTTAACTTTAACGCTCCATTCAAAATTAAACGTTGAAACCACATCGCCTGCTTCATCTATACCAACCGATTTCATGGATAAAGTTTGTCCTTCGCCAGTTTTAATCGCTTCATCTAAAAGGGCATCAACTAATAAACCGTCAGCACAAGTAAAGGTAATTTTTCCTGTTGCTTTTTTTGTGTAGGTAGATTGATTTGCGGTTACCAACATCGATACTCTTTTATTGGTAGCCTGAATTTTAGACATCATTAACGCCCCTGTTGAAAACTCGGCAGCCATACCTTGCACAGCCCAAAACATAGACTTAAATGGATTCTGATTTATCCATTTATGTTTTACGGTTACTATACATTTTTCATCATCGATAAATTTAGTTCTTACCCCACATATAAAGGCCGAGGGCAATTTAAAAACGATATAACTATTTAATTTTCTTGGGGTTATATTCATATATGGAAATTATATTTTTCACTAAGTTATAAAATTAATCGCTATTCATAATTGTTAATATTTTGTTAATTTTAGGTACTATGTGTAACATAATACCTTTTTTAAGACATATATTTGCATAAGAAACTATTATATACTTTTAAAATCATGATCGATAATCATCAAAAAAATATAGCCACCTTCATCCATTTATCTACATTTAGTAGGTTTATTATTCCTTTTGGGAATTTTTTAGGGCCAATTATTTTATGGGTGGCTAATAAGGATAAATCTGATTTTATAGACAAACACGGTAAACAAGCCATTAATTTTCAAATTAGCATTTTATTATATGCTATCATTTTAGGAAGCATTACGATTCCGTTTTTCATCTTTAAAATTTTTAGCGGATTAGATTTTATTGATTTTAACGGATTCGAGAATTTTCACATCAATTTAGGCAAGCCTTCTGCCCTACTTTATATTGGTGGTGCCTTAGGAGTTTTAGCCATTGGCGCCTTCATTTTAGAACTCGTTTTTATTGTGATTGCCAGTTTAAAAGCAAGAGATGGCGAATTTTACAATTATCCGTTAACCATCAACTTTTTAAAATAATCAAACTGAAAACATTCAGTAATCAAAAATAAATTCATCAAAATCAATCAAAAAATGAACAGTTTCACAATATTAAAAAGCTTTAAAACATGACATAAGCGAATAAATTTTCAGAATAATACATGTCTCAAGTAAAGCAATAAAAAACATCAAATGAAAATAGAAAACACAAAAGCACAAATGCGTAAAGGCGTTTTAGAATTTTGCATACTATCGGTCTTAAAAGATGAAGACGCTTATGTTGCCGAAATTTTAAACACCCTAAAAGACGCTAAACTGCTCGTGGTAGAAGGCACGATTTATCCCTTACTAACACGGCTTAAAAACGCAGGTCTTTTAAATTATAGATGGGAAGAATCTACCTCTGGGCCGCCAAGAAAATACTACGGTTTAACCGAAACAGGACGCCTCTTTTTAAAAGAATTAGACACCACTTGGAATGAACTCCAAAATGCAGTAAATATCGTAACAAGCCAAAAATCAACAAAAAATGAATAAAACAGTCAACATAAATTTAGCAGGTATATTTTTTCATATTGATGAAGATGCATACTTAAAATTACAAGGCTATCTAGAGGCTATAAAACGCTCGTTAACAGACTCTCAGGGTCGCGATGAAATTATTGCAGATATTGAAGCGCGTATTGCTGAATTATTTAACGAACGTGTAGAAAACAACAAACAAGTTATTAGACTTAAAGAGGTTGACGAAGTAATTTCTATTATGGGGCAACCTGAAGATTATTTGGTTGATGATGAGATTTTCGAAGATGAGCCACAAACCGATTCAAAACGTAAATCTACAACCTCTAAAAAGCTTTTTAGAGATCCCGACAACTCGTACATTGCTGGAGTTTCTTCAGGATTAGCACACTATTTTGGTATTGATGCCATTTGGGTACGCTTGGCGTGGATTCTTTTAATAGTAGGCTTTGGCACAGGTGTTTTACTTTATATTTTACTTTGGATTTTAGTTCCTGAAGCCAAAACAACTGCCGAAAAAATAATGATGACGGGCGAACCTGTTAACATTAGTAATATTGAAAAAAAAATAAAAGACGGTTTTGATAATGTCGCCCACGTAGCCAAAAATGTTAGCGACTCGGTTACTAAAGCTGCAAAAAATGTAGATACGAATAGTATTAAATCGACCTCCCGTACTTTTTTTGATGCCATTAGTGACATCTTTATGTTTTTCTTCAAAATTTTCGCAAAATTTATTGGGGTATTGCTCATCATCATAGGCGCTTCAACTTTAATCGGACTTATTATCGGGCTTCTATCTGTTGGTGTGGCAGACGCCATTCATATTCCTGGATTAGATATCGCCGATATTTTTATCGCTGGAAACACACCCATTTGGTTGGTATCACTTTTAATATTTTTCGCCGTTGGCATTCCGTTCTTTTTCTTGTTTTATCTAGGTTTGAAGATCTTAATCAACAACCTAAAATCTATTGGAAACATAGCAAAATTCACATTATTAGGTCTGTGGTTAATTTCAATAATAGGTTTAATTGTTGTTGGAATTAGACAAGCAAGTGAGCATGCATTTGACGAAAATTATATAGTAAAAACAGAATTACCGATACAAGCAAATGATACGCTAACGGTAAAAATGGCCAATAATGATAAATATAATCCTAACAACAAAAGACATCACAACAACTTTAAAGTAGCGCACGATGAAAACGGAAACAAAATAATATATACCTCCGATGTCAATATTATGGTAAAATCGACCACAGATACTGTAGCCTCAATTTCGGTTATTAAAAGTGCCGATGGTAAAGATTATGAAACCGCTTTAAACCGTGCCAAAAACATAGCGTACTTCTTTAATTATAACAATCAAACTTTAGTGCTCGATTCATTTTTAACAACCAATGTTGAGAATAAATACAGCGACCAAGAAGTGGATATTACACTCTATCTTCCTGAAAACACTGTCGTTTATTTTAATAGTAGTACCAAGCCATTTTTGCAAAGCAATTATTATAATGGAAATATTGTATCGCATGAAAACACCAATCATTATTTAAAAATTTTAGATAATAATTCAAAATGTTTAGACTGTCCGGCTGAAGAATTTAAGGTTGAAGTAAACACGCCACGCGTTAAAATTGACGAACAAGGCATTGAAATCCACTCAGACGACAGTCATATTAAAATTGATGCCCAAGGTGTAAAAGCAGAATCGGAGGAAGTAAAAGTAAATATCAACTCGAACGGCATCGACATACAGTCGGAAAATTAACAAGTCATCAGTAAAAATCAACAATTCAGATATTTAAGTTATTCATCAGTAACAATTTAAAAGATATTTGAATCTATTAATTAATCATCAAAAATCGAACAGTTATGACCACTTTAATCAAAATTATTGTAACCTCTCTACTAAGCCTATTATTATTATCCTGCAATTTCGACCTAACTTCTGGAACACGTGGTAACGGCATTGTAACTACCGAAAACAGAGCGGTAACCTCAGCATTTTCAACTATTGAAGCTTCTGAAGGTTTAAACGTGTATTTAACACAAAGCGACCATGAAAGCATTAGCGTTGAAGCCGATGAAAACTTACAAGCCCTTATTTTAACCGAAATTAACGATGGTGTTTTAACCATTCACACCAAAGAAAATATTGGACGAGCAACAGCAAAAAAAGTGATGGTTAGCTTTAAAAACATAACCACAATTAGTGCTTCTAGTGGTAGTAATGTTTATAGTGACAAAACCATTGCGGTTTCGGCATTAAATTTACAATCGTCTAGCGGAAGTGATATGACATTAGATGTTAATACCCAAACATTAACCTGTAGTTCATCTAGCGGAAGTGATTTAAAACTCTCTGGAAAAACAGTAAAACTTATAGCCGAAGCCTCAAGCGGAAGCGATATAAAAGCAGCCGATTTAATTGCTGAAGCTTCTGAAATTAAAGCCACAAGCGGTGCCGACATTACGGTAAATACTACAAAAGAACTTATTGCAAATGCTTCTAGCGGTGGCGGTGTGAACTATTACGGCAACCCTGAAAAAGTAGAAAAAAGCAATAATCCTTCTGGAAGTATTAAACAGAAATAATTACAAATTAACTTATTGAATTAGTCATGCTTTAAAAAGACCGTTTCAGCTAAAATTAAGCTTGAAATGGTCTTTTTTATTTATGTCGTATAACTTTTTGAAATACCAAGTTCCAAACCTCGTAATTCTGCTAAACCTTTTAAACGACCAATAGCAGTATACCCTGAATATGCCGAATTTGTTTCCAAATCCTGCAACATTTGATGCCCATGATCTGGTCGCATAGGCAATTGTACTTTGCGTGCCTTTTCAATTTCTAAAACAGCTTTTACAACATCAAACATATCTGTAGAACCTTCTAAGTGATTGTCTTCATAAAAGCTACCATTAGCTTCTCTTTTCACATTTCTAAGATGTAAAAAGTGTATGCGGTTTGCAAACTTCTTAATCATTTTTGGTAAGTCATTTTCTGGATTTGCCCCTAATGATCCTGTACAAAAAGTAATGCCGTTTGAAGGGCTATCAATAAAACCAACCAAATCATCTAAATCTGCTTCCGACTTAATAATTCTGGGAAGCCCCATAATATCTATTGGCGGATCGTCTGGATGAATGGCCATAACAATGCCAAGTGTTTCACAAAGGGGAATGACTTCATTTAGAAAATAGGATAAATTGGCTTTTAAATCGGCATGCGTTAAATGCTCGTATTGCGCAATCATTTCCTTAAAAACAGGTATCGTTAAATCATCAACCGTTCCGGGTAAGCCTTTTAAAATACTGTCTTCAAGTTGCTGTTTTTCTTCAGTAGTCATTTTAGCAAACAACTGTTTAGCTCTCTCTAATACCTCTGGCGTGTATGATGCTTCAACATCTTTCCGTTTCATAATGTAACTTTCAAAAACAGCCATTTCAACCTTATCAAATCGCAAGGCCGTACTGCCATTTGGTAATTTCCAATACAATTGAGTTCGGGTCCAATCTAGAACAGGCATAAAATTATAACATACGTTTTTAATGCCGCAGGCTGCTACATTTATCAAACTTTGTTTATAGTTTTCAATGCGCTGTAAATAATCGCCTTTTTTAAGTTTTATATTTTCATGGATTGGAATACTTTCAATAAAAGTCCACTCTAAATCATGTGCTTCAATGGCACTTTTAACTTTTAAAATCTCGTCAACTTCCCAAACTTCACCATTGGGTATATGATGTAATGCTGTTACAACTCCTGAGGCATCAGCTTGTTTGATATGTGATAATTTTACGGGGTCTGAAACTCCAAACCATCTAAATGTTTGTTTCATTTTATAATTTATTTAAACGCCACTAAAAGCACTAAATCCGCCATCAACAGGAATAACAATGCCCGTTACAAATTTTGATGCATCGCTACACAAAAAATGTAGTGCGCCATGCAATTCGTTAGCTTCTCCAAAACGTTTCATTGGTGTATTTTGTATTATGGTATGGCCTCTATCGGTATAAGTACCATCTTCGTTTAGCAACAATGCTCTGTTTTGATTTCCTACAAAAAACCCAGGAGCAATAGCATTTACACGTAAGCCATCGCCATATTTTGTAGCCAGTTCTACCGATAACCATTTGGTATAATTATCTATTGCTGCCTTGGATGCCGAATAACCTGCAACGCGAGTTATGGCACGATCTGAAGCCATGGATGAGATATTAATAATAATTCCAGAGCCATTTTTTACCATTTCTTTACCAAAAACAACCGAGGGGATAATGCTTCCAAATAAATTTAAATCCACTACTTTTTTAAAGTCGTCCATATTAATATCGAAAAAAGACTGATTTGGTCCAATGGTTGCTCCTGGCATGTTTCCACCAGCAGCGTTAATGAGAACATCTATTTTTCCGTACTTTTTAATAATGGCATCCGAAGCTTCTTGAAGACTTTCCTGTTCGACAACATTGCATACAAACCCATCGACTTTATCGCTAATAGCTCTTAGCTTTTTTACGGTAGCTTCAACCGTTTTTTGTTTGTAATGCAATACAATTACAGTTGCTTCATTTGCTAATAAGTATTCTGCCATACTTCCTCCTAACACACCACCTGCACCTGTTACAAGCACTACTTTATCTTTAAGATTAAATAAATTCATATATGTAATTTTGTGTCTTTTTTTGAAAGGCATAAGATAGTAACAAATTTAAAAATACCATATCCCCATACCGTTTTTACTACTCTGTTAAGTATAAAAATGTAAAAATCTCTGAATCCTCGAATTGATTAATTGGATTTACCAAAAAACAAAAAAAATCATTCAGCTACACTACAAGAAATAGCTGTCCTAAACTATAGACAATCAATTAATAAGCTTAAATTTTAAAAGCCATATTATTTTTCATATTTTTACAAGTGTAAAATAAACACTTAAATATGAAAAACTACACTATTCTAACTATTTTAATGGTTATGCTCTGCTCATGTTCTGCAGAAAAAAAAGAACATTTTTTTGAAAATCCTTCAAAAAGTATTTCGGTTGAATTTAAGCTCAACGCAGAAAAAGCTGCAAGCTATAAGGTGCTTTATCAAAACAAAACAGTCATTGATTCATCTCTTTTGGGCATCATAAGAGAAGATGCTTCCTTTTACAACAATCTTGAAATCATTTCAGTTTCTGGCCCTAAATCAGTCACAGACCATTATAACATGCTTCAAGGAAAACGTAAAAACAGGTCTTATTCGGCAAACGAATACAAGGCACAATTAAAAAATGATTTAGGTAATCGTATCGATATTATTTTCCAAATCTCTGAAAACGGTGTTGCTTTTCGCTATCATTTTCCTGAAAATTCTTCAGAAATAAAAAAAATTGTTGAAGAAAAAACCACCTATAATTTTAGTACACAAACAAAATCGTGGTTACAACCTATGTCGAAAGCAAAAACAGGTTGGAGTGAAACCAATCCGTCTTACGAAGAAAATTATTTGATGGAAATTCCTGTAAACACGCCCTCTCCAATTGGTGAAGGTTGGGTTTACCCTGCCCTATTTAACACGGCAGATACTTGGTTGTTAGTTTCGGAGGCAGCTCTAGGAAAAACCTACTGCGGTACACGACTAAAATACAATACCAAAGCGCATGCATTACAAGTTACTTTTCCGCAAACCGAGGAAGTTTTTCCTAATGGCGCATTAAACCCTGAGTCTAAATTACCTTGGTTTACCCCGTGGCGTATCATTGCAATTGGAGACTTAAAAACAATTACAGAAAGCACTTTGGGTACCGATTTAGCTGAAAAAGCCATCGATATGGATACCTCATTTATTGAAACAGGTTTAAGTTCTTGGAGTTGGGTGTTATTGAAAGATGATTTTACCACTTTTGAAACTTCCATGAAATTTATTGATTACGCTTCGGATATGAAGTGGCCCTTTTGCCTTATTGATGCCGATTGGGACACAAAAATTGGTTTTGAAAAAATGAAAAAACTTGTTGATTATGCGGCTAGCAAAAATGTAAAAATAAACGTTTGGTACAATTCTTCAGGTTCATGGAATTCCACGCCATACCATCCTAAAGGTAAATTATTAACCCATGAAGATCGTGCAAGCGAATTCAAAAAGCTAAATGATATAGGTGTTTCTGGTGTTAAAATCGACTTTTTTGGTGGTGACGGACAATCTATGATTGCCTATTATCATGACATTTTAAAAGATGCTGCAGCCCATAAATTAATGGTTAATTTTCACGGCGCAACACTACCTAGAGGTTGGCAACGCACCTATCCGCATTTAGTAACTGTTGAAGCGATTAAAGGTGAAGAATTTATCACGTTTGTTCAGGAAAATGCCGATTTACAACCCAGCCACTGTGCCATGTTACCTTTTGCTCGTAATGCTTTCGATCCCATGGATTTCACCCCAATGGTTTTAGATTCTATCCCTAATATCACTAGAAAAACGACACCAGCATTCGAATTGGCTTTACCTACACTATTCTTATCTGGAATTCAGCATATCGCCGAAATTCCAGAAGCAATGGAAAAACAGCCGCAATTTGTTCGCGATTATTTAAAAGCCATTCCAGCAAACTGGGACGAGTCGAAATTTATTGCAGGATATCCTGGTAAGTTTGTAATCATGGCTAGAAAGAAAGGTGATAGCTGGTTTATTACTGGAATAAATGGTGAAAACACAGTCAAAAAAATCTCTATTGATTTATCATTTATTACAAAAGAAAAGGGTTTTATAATTACTGATAATGATAACAATGGATTTAGCCAAACCACTTTAGAACCAAGCGCTATTATGACTATAAACATGAAAGCACATGGCGGCTTTGTGATGAAATTTTAAACAAAAAAAAGGTCTTAAAAGTAAAATTCACATCAATCTGAATTTATTGACGATTGTTTTAACTTTTAAGACCTTTTAGATTTATAAGTTTTCTACTTAAGACAAATAAATATATAGCCCAATTACTGCGGCAACAACTAAATAACCAACTGGTTTAACATATTGCCAAGGCGTGATATCTACTTGCTTTGTATACTCTTGTTTATAATCTGTTTCTCTAGGCACAAAATAACTTACTACAAACATAATAATGATTGTTAATACAAATAAAATGCCCATTAAATGCAAGAAACTAATGTTTGGTTTAATAACATAAAGCGTGACTAAATAGGTTACCACACTAAACAATATAGCAATATTAGCGGCTTTTCCTGAAACACGTTTAGAAAATATCCCTACTATGACAATAGCCAAAATAGGCACACTATGTGTACCATTTAATTCTTGTAAATAAGTAAAAATTCCTCCCTGTACCCCGTAAAGTAATGGCGCAATACCCATAGAGAATAAAGCTAATATAATACCAAAGGTTTTTCCTGCTTTTACAACCTGACTTTCTGAGGCATTTTTATTGATGTATTCTTTGTAAAAATCAAGTCCGAATAAGGTTACCGAACTATTTAATGCACTATTAAACGAACTTAAAATAGCGCCGAATAATACAGCAGCAAAAAAACCGATAAACGCAACGGGAAGCACGGCTTTAACCACCATAGGATAGGCTTCATCTGCATTAGCTAAATCGCCATTAAAAATATAAAACGCAATAATTCCTGGTAGTACCACTATAAAAGGTCCTAATATTTTTATAAAAGCGGCTAGTAAAAGCCCTTTCTGACCTTCTTTTAAGTTTTTAGCCCCAAGCGCTCTTTGAATAATGGCTTGATTAGTGCCCCAATAATAAAAATTCACAATAATCATTCCCGTAAAAAGGGTCCAAAATGGCACATCGGAATCTGGCCCTCCAATAATATCAAACTTTTCGGGAAGCGCTGTGGTTAATGTTTTTAAGCCTGTTAAAACATTACCATCGCCAATCTTCATTAAACCAAAAATGGGAATTAACGAACCACCAATAATCAAACCAACAGCATTAATAGAGTCGGATACAGCAACAGCTTTCAATCCGCCAAAAATAGCATAGATACTACCTATAATACCAATAGCCCAAACAGTAGCCCAAAGTGCTGGTTCTGGATTCATGCCTAACTTTTCAGGAATATCGAACATGGTATTTATCGCCAAAGCACCCGAATATAGCACCGTTGGCAACATAGAAATAGCATATCCTAAAAGAAAAAGTAAGGAGACAATGGTTTTAGTTGATTTTCCATATCTATTTTCTAAGAATTGTGGAATAGTTGCTATACCACTTTTTAAATATTTTGGAAGTAATACAAATGCTGTAAAAACCATAGCAATAGCCGCTACAACTTCGTAAGCCATAATAGGTATTCCGTCTCTAAAAGACACACCGTTCATTCCTACAATTTGTTCGGTTGAAAGATTTGTAAGCAACAATGACCCTGCGATTACAGGGCCTGTTAGGCTTCGTCCGCCTAAGAAATAGCCATCGGAAGACTTTTCATCTGTCTTTCGTGTAGACCACCATGCGATTACAGCTACCAATAAAGTAAAGGCAGCAAAAGAAATAATATCCATATTTAATGTGTTTAGTTAGTAAGAAATGGTTATGAAAACAATACTACGGCATACTTATTTCACAATAAACTTAAACGACGTTTTTGTTGTGTAAGTTTCTCCGGGGTTTAAAACCACCGAAGGAAAGTTTTTTTGATTAGGCGCATCTGGAAAGTGTTGTGTTTCTAAACAAAAACCTGTTCTGTGTCCATAAGTTCCTCCTTCAGGCATTGGTAAGGTGCCATCTAAAAAGTTTCCCGTATAAAATTGAATTCCAGGCTCATCAGTATAAATTTCCATAAGGCGACCACTTGCTTTATCGTAAGCTGAAGCCACTTGTCTCATGGTTTCTTTTTCGCCATTTAACACCCAACAATGGTCGTAACCTTTTCCCAAGGTTAATTGCTCATTTTGCGTAGTAATGTCTTTCCCTATGGTTTTAGCTTTTCTAAAATCGAAAGGAGTCCCTTCAACATTTTTAATCACTCCTGTTGGGATTAAAGTCGCATCAACAGGCAAATAAGCATCAGCATTAATCATCACTTCATGATCTAGAATGTCTTTTGTAAAATCTCCTGTTAAATTGAAATATGCATGCTGGGTTAAGTTTACCACGGTAGCTTTATCAGTCGTGGCTTTATAAGAAACCTCCAAAGCGTTATCTTTAGTAAGCGTGTAAACCACAGTTACCTTTAAGTTTCCAGGATACCCCTCTTCGCCATCTTTACTTAAATAGGTTAATTTTAAGGCTGATTCCTCTTCACCTTCAATAGGTTCTGCGGTCCAAACAACGCGATCGAATCCATCAACACCACCGTGTAAATGATTAGGACCATCGTTAGTGGCTAAGGTAAACTCATTTCCATTTAAAGTAAATTTCCCTTTAGCAATACGGTTTCCAAAACGACCAATTAACGCTCCAAAAAAAGGATTATCTTTTAAATAATCCTCTAAATTATCAAAACCTAAAACAACATTTTCAAAGGCACCATTTTTATTAGGTACTTTTAAAGAAGTAATTCTACCTCCGTAAGTAATCACATTCAATGTAACCCCATTAGCGTTTTTGAGTGTAAATTGATCTATAATTGTACTATCTGGCATCACACCAAATTTAGATTTTTCAATAGTTAAATGTGCTTTCACTGCTATTTCTTTTTGGTCACTATCATGTTCTTTTTTTGTCTCTTTACAACTCAGCGTTGCAATACTCATTAATAAAAATAAAGCACAAGAGAAACTGGTCTTTAAAATTTTCATTTTCCTGTCATTTGGTTTGGTGAACAATTTAATGATTATAAAACGCTTCGTTGGTTTTAATAGCCATTTTAAAATTACTTAGCGTTGTATTTTCATCAATAACTAAGGATTCTATGTTGGCCATTTCAGCAAAATCTTCCATCTGTTCAACCGAAATATTTTCACTGTAACAAGTATGATGCGCTCCGCCTCCTAAAATCCATGCCGTACAAGCTGTTTCAAAATCTGGTAATGGTTTCCACATGATTCTAGCCACAGGCAAGTTAGGTAAGGCTTCAACCACTTCTTCACCAATGGTTTTATTGATTAATAATCTAAATCGGTTTCCAAAATCCATTAAACCAGCTACAAGAGAAGTACCTGCTCTTCCGTTAAAAACTAAACGTACAGGATCTGCTTTTCCGCCAATTCCTAAAGGATGAATTTCGCAAGTTGGTTTATTTGCAGCCAAAACAGGATCGACTTCTAACATGTGCGACCCTAAAATTCTTGGAGCTGATGGATCTAAATGATAAGTATAATCTTCCATAAAAGCATTACCGCCTTCTAAACCAGACCCCATCACTTTCATGGCACGGGTTAATGCTGCCGTTTTCCAATCGCCTTCGCCAGCAAAACCATAGCCTTTTTGCATAAGACGTTGTACGGCGATGCCTGGCAATTGTTTAATACCGTGTAAATCTTCAAACGTATCGCTAAAACCTTTAAAATTTCCATCTACTAAAAACTTCTCCAGTCCTAATTCTATACGTGCCGATTCTATTAGAGATTGTCTATCTTTTCCGCCTTCTAACAAAGAATCTGCCATGTGATAAGAGGCTTCATATTCTTTAATTAGTGCATTTATAGCATCATCGGAAATGTTATTTATCACGGCTGCTAAATCACCTACGGCATAAGTGTTTACTGAAAAACCAAATACAGTTTCTGCTTCCACTTTATCGCCATCGGTTACGGCAACATAACGCATATTATCTCCAAAACGCGCAAACCTTGCTCCTTGCCAATCATCCCAACCAGCGGCAACTCGCGTCCAATCCCCGATTTTCTTTTGTACAGCATCTGTAGACCAATGGCCAACAACTACTTTTCTATTTTTACGCAAACGACTCACCATAAATCCAAATTCACGATCGCCATGCGCCGATTGATTTAAATTCATGAAATCCATATCAATGGTTCCCCAAGGGATATCGCGATTAAACTGAGTATGTAAATGCAACAAGGGTTTTTGAAGTGCCGTAAGACCGCGAATCCACATTTTCGCTGGAGAGAAGGTGTGCATCCAAGTGATGATTCCTATGCAATTCTTTTCTTGATTGGCAGCGGTTAAGGTTTCGTAAATTTCTTCAGAAGATTTTACTGTTGGCTTAAAAATAATTTGAACAGGAATTGCTTTAGAGTCATTTAAAGCTTCTGCTATAATGGTTGAATTTTTGGCCACTTGGGTTAAGGTTTCTTCTCCATATAAATCCTGACTACCAGTTATAAACCAAACTTCCTTTTTAGAAATATCTATCATTTTTGACTATTTTTTTTATTGTTACTGACCGTAATATGAGTTTGCACCGTGCTTACGTTCATAATGTTTTTTAATTAATGAATCTTTTAATCTTGGGGCATTGGGATTAATTTGTCTTGTTAAATAAGCCATTTCTGCAATGACCTCTAGTACTTTGCTATTATAAACAGCCTTTGCTGCATCTTTTCCCCAAGCAAAAGGGCCATGATTACCAATAAGGATCATTTCCACTTCTTTATAAGAAAGCTGTTTATCTTTAAAACACTCTAAAATTTGAATGCCTGTATTGTGTTCGTAATTCCCTTCAATAAGATCATCGCGCATGGGTGGCGCACAAGGAATATCGGCCGTTAAATGATCGGCATGGGTAGTACCAAAAATGGGAATGTCTAATTGCGATTGTGCCCAAGCCACAGAATAGGTCGCATGTGTATGCGCAATACCTCCAATTTCTGTCCAATTTTTATACAGATATGCGTGTGTTTTGGTATCTGAAGAAGGCCTCATAGCCCCTTCAATAATCTTATTATCAAAATCGACAATAACGATATCTTCTGGTTTTAAAACCTCGTAGGCAACACCACTTGGTTTAATAGCAAATACACCATTTTCTCTATCAACCGCACTTACGTTTCCAAAAGTATACACGACTAAATTCAAAGCATTTAATTGCATATTCGCTTCGTAGCATTCTTCCTTAAGTAATTTAAATTTAGAACTCATAATTTTACTTTTTAATCGTTTTTTCAACAAACTCAGCCAATTCCTTATACGATTCCATTAAGGCAGCATAGGTTTCAACTTCATTGGCTTTAGGATAATATTCAGCTTCAAAATCACTTCCCATAACCTTACTAGCTTCAATAACATCTTTATAAATACCAGCGGCAACAGCGGCATAGATAGCGGCTCCTAATGCGGGTGCTTGATCGGATTCGGCAACTTTTATAGGTCTATTTAATACATTGGCTAATGTTTGCATGATGAATGGTGACTTTCTAGCCACACCGCCAATACCAATAACAGATTCTATTTTTACGCCTTCGCTTTCAAATCGATCTACAATCATTTTAGAACCAAAACAAATGGCATTTACCAAAGCTTTAAAAATATGAGGGGCTTTAGTCCCTAATGACAGCCCTGATAATGCAGCCTTAAGCTCTTGATTGGCATCGGGCGTGCGCCTTCCGTTAACCCAATCTAATGCCATAGGTACTGCTACAGCATGTGGTATTTTTTCAGCTTGTTCGGCTAAAGTTCTAATGAATTTAGCATCCAGTTCTTCTTGAAGTTTCTGCTTTTGATCTTCCGTCAATATGGTTGAAGTCATAACCAAATTATCTATTGGCCAATACAAGATACTTTTAAACCAAGCCAATACATCTCCAAACGCAGATTGTCCTGCCTCTAAACCAATCATGCCAGGAATTACCGAACCATCAACTTGGCCGCAAATTCCTTTAACACAGATATCGCCCAGTGTCTCATACGAAGAGACCATAATATCGCAGGTTGAAGTTCCCATAACACGCACCAAAGTATTGTTGTCTACTTTGGCACCCACAGCTCCAGAATGTGCATCGAAAGTACCTACAGCAATCACACATTTTGTAGACAAGCCTAATTTTGTAGCCCAAGCTTCATTTAAATGTCCTGCGATTTCATTAGAAGTAAACGTATCATCATACAAACGGTCTCTTAAATCTGATAAATACGGGTCTAATTTAGACAGGAATTCTTTGGCGGGTAAACCGCCCCAGCTTTCATGCCACATGGCTTTATGCCCTGCTGCACAACGGCTTCTTTTAAAACTTTTTAAATCCTTATTATCGGCTAATAAATAGGTGATAAAATCGCAATGTTCCATCCAAGTATAAGCTGCTTCCTTAACAGCTTTATCTTCCCTTGCAATGTGTAATATTTTTGCCCAAAACCATTCTGAAGAATAAATACCACCTTCATATTTTGTGTAATCTTCTCCTCCCCAAGATCTAGCCAATTCATTAATCTCGTTGGCTTCCTTTACCGAGGTATGGTCTTTCCAAAGTACCATCATGGCATTTGGATTTTCTTTAAAACCATCAACCAAAGCTAATGGCACCCCTGCTTCATTTAAAGGCATTGGCGACGAACCCGTGGTATCTATACAGATCCCCGCAACGGTTTCTGGGTTTACTTCACTTTGCTTGACAACCGAAGTTATGGTGTGTTCCAAACCTTCAATATGATCTAGTGGATGTTGCCTAAACAAATTCTCACTAGGGTTGCAATATTGCTGTGCTTTCCATCTTGGGTACCAGTAAACTTCCGATGCCAATTCGGCACCATTTTGAGTATCTATTAAAACGGCTCTTACAGAATCGGATCCATAATCTAAGCCTATTACGTATGTTTTCATTTCTTTTCTTCGTTTGCTACGTTACAAATATAAACGATAATTTAAAACAAATGTTATTTTTACACTTGTGTTTTTATGTATGACAATATTCTTAAGTTCTTACAACTTAATATTTGCACTCGATTTTATTTAATATGTTAAATCAACGATTCAATAAAACTGAAAAATGGGTTTTCCTGTATCATCAAATGTCACTTCCATAATTCTAGTGTGCCTATTGGGATCGTATAAGGGGTCGCCTTCTATTTTTTCATAATCTCTAGCGTGGTAAACACAAATTGGCGTACCATCCTCGGCTACGGTAAAACTATTATGTCCAGCACCGTAGATGTTTTTATTATAGTCGGACTGCAGCACAGGGAATCTTGATTTTGTCCAAGAATTTCGGTCCATTAAATCGGCATTTTCATCGGCTTCCATTAAGCCCACGCAATAGCAAGCTCCTGTTGCACTTGCCGAAAAGGTTATATAAATCTTCCCTTTATTTTTTATAACAGCAGGGCCTTCATTCACCCAAAAATCAACACGCTCCCAATCGTAATCTGGCGTAGTTAACATAAATTGCGCTGTTTTTAATTTAATAGGCGATTCCATTTCTGCTAAATACAAATTTGAAGCAGCGAATTGTCCGCCGGTCTTTTCTGCCCAGCAGAAATACCGTTTACCTGCATTTTCGAATACAGTGCCATCCAAAGAAAAATCGATAAAGGTTTTATTATCGCCTTCTGCCGCTTGCATTTGTCCGAGCTCTATCCACGTATCTTTTAAAGGATCTTGACCTTTACATTCCAAAACATAAGGACGTAATTTCCAGATATCATCCACCTCACTAGCAGCAAAATAGATATACCATTTACCATCCAAATAGTGTATTTCTGGCGCCCAAATATGCTGACTCATGGGGCCTGTTTCATGTTTTTCCCAAATTATAAACGTCTCGGCATCTTGCAAACCATTTAAAGTTTTAGACCGCCTAAGTTCTATACTATCGTAAGCAGGCACCGATCCTGTAAAATAGTAATAGCCATCTGTATGTTTGTAAATAAACGGATCGGCACGTTGTTCAACGATAGGATTGTTGTTTCGAGTAGTATCCATTTTATATGTTTAATTTCGTTTTTATAGTCTCATAGTAGGTGTCTGTAATTTTGTAACGAAACATTAATCCGCCCATAATCACGTGAAATATTCCTGGGATAACTGTTAACATTAACGCTATTCCCCAAAGTGCATAATCACTTTGTGTATCTGCTTTTGGTACATATTCAAAAAAGTCTAATAAATACCCTACCACAGCACCTGCGATGCCCATTCCAAATTTTTGAGCGAAAGAAATCCCTCCAAAAGACAATCCCGATACGCGTTTCCCGGATTCTGCATGACCGTAATCAACGGCTTCTGCAATAGCCGACCAAAAAACTGGAGCATGTAAATCCACCACAAACGATAAGATAAAATACAAAACGTAAGCAATCATGATATCGCCTGGTTTTACAAAAATCAACATTATTAAGCTAATAACGCCAACAGCTAATTGGGACCATTTAAACAATTTTACTTTACAATATCGCTTTGTAATGTACGTAGAGGCTGGCATGGCCAAAATTGCGGCTGTAACCCCTGTAGCCATAAAAGTAGATTGTACGCTCGCATCGCCACCTAAAAAATATTTGGCATAAAAAATGGCAACCGAGTTACGAATAACATAACCCACGGTACCAAAAAAACAAACCCCAAACAATAAAGTCCATTGCCCATTTTTAATGAGGAGTTTAAACTGTTCTTTTAAAGGTTTATCTTCAACCTTATGCTCAACACGTTCTTTAGTAGTAAAAAAACAGAATAGCAATAATGCTGTGCCCAATAAAGCCATAATACCCATAGCCAGTTGATACCCCTTGCCTATATGATCTTTACCTAATTTTTCAGCTAAAATAGGTACCACAATCGACACTAAAAACGCCGCTATTTTAGCAAAAAATAGACGATAACCATTCGCAGATAACCGCTCTTTAGGGTCGCTAGTTAAAACACCTATTAAAGAAATGTAGGGTATGGTTACCGAAGTAAACATGATGGTTACAAATATGTAGGTTACATAAGCATAAATCATTTTACCAGCATAATCGAAATCTGGTGTAGAAAAGGTTAAGAAAACTGAAATCCCAAAAGGCACGGCTAAAAACAAGAAATAATGTCTATACCGCCCCCATTTGGTTGATACTTTATCGGTTATAAGTCCCATTAATGGATCGGTAATGGCATCAATAAGCCTTACCAGCAGGAACAAAACCGCCATATCCTTTGGCTTTAGTCCAAATACATCGGTATAGAAAAAAGTAATAATAAGGAACATGGATGATATCACCACATTTACAGCGGCGTCCCCAGAACCATATCCAACTTTTTCAAGTACGCTTAACTTTTGATTTTCTGATTTCATATGTTTTTAAAAAATACTACCGTTAACCTTTTTTAAATCTGTCCCCGATTAGTGATTAATACTTATATTTTTAACTCCATTTTTTTTAATCTACAGCTACATTTATTAATCGCACACCATAAATACCTGCTGTTACCGAGCCTAATTCAGCTTCAAAACGCAATTTTAAAATGTCGCTTGACTTCGCTAAATCTGCTGGAATTTCATAATCAACATCAAAAAACACATCGCCTTTATCCCCTTTTAGTTTGGGATTAGCAATTTGTTTTCCATTGATTAAAATTTTAAAATTTCGATTGGCATCTTTACCAAAATAAGTAACTCGTAAAGCTTTAGCAGCCTTATCTTTATTTTTCAACTGATAACTAAACCAACCGGTCGCATCACGCCAATGTCTGTTTTGGTTTACTCCTGTATGAGACTGATTAGATTCAATGCCATGATCGGATTCTGGTTGTTGTTCTCCAGGCGCAATAAAATCTACCGTTATGGCTCTTAAATAGGCTTCAGCCTTTTGCTTTTCTGCCAATGTTTGTTGCATTTTCTCAAGCCCTTTTGGGGTTTCTTTTTTGAAATATATGGCATAACGCTTTTCGTGAATTTTATAAAAAGGCTGCAATATTAAATGTTTATATGCTGAAGGCTGTATTAAATCTTCAGCTGAAAATTCTAATGGTTTTCCTGAAACTGCTTTAATTTTATTTAAGATATTTTCATTCTTTTCAGATACAAACATAGGTGCTTCCGTTAAAGGTAAAAATGGTCCTGAAGCCACATGCCCGCCTCGACTATCATCTGCAAACAGTCCGTCTTGATTGGCGTCACCTGTAACAGCTGCTAAAACAATGGGGCCATATTTAACAGACACATAACCCGATTGATCTGGAATGTCTTCAACACTTAAATGCATAGGCACTTCCATTTTAATGGTATCGCCGTTTTTCCAAATTCTTCGAATAGGAATATAAGATCCAGGAGTTCCAGCTATATTTTGAGGTTTACCATTTAAATACAACTTTAGCGTTCCTGCGGTTACCCACTCCGGATAGCGTAACATGAGTGTGGCTTGAACATTCTTTTTACTCGACCAAACTAATTCGGTTGAAGGCACTTCTGGAAAGTCTGTATTTTGTGTTAGGGTTGCACCTTTTTCATTCCAAGAAACCTGAGAAGGTATAAATAAATTTACATACAAAGCATCCTTATGTTTTGCGTAAATTAATTCGTTATACTTGGTATGATTCTCCATGCCCGAGCCTACACAGCACCAAAAACTAGTTTCTGGTTGCGAGTACACGCGGTAATGTCCAGGACGCATGGGTGTAAAATAGACAAAGCCCCCTTTAGGATTTTGTGATGATAAAATATGATTATAGAGTCCGCGTTCGTAAAAATCGATGTACCCTTCATGGGCTGTATCCTCAAAAAGCATTTTACTTAATTTGAGCATATTGTAAGTGTTACAGGTTTCTGGCCCCTGTTCGCCACTTAAAACTTCACTAAAATCATCAATAGGATTAAAATGTTCTCGCACACTGTTGCCTCCAATACTTAAAGAACGTTGGTTTACAACATTATTAAAGAAGTTTAAAGCCGATTGATGGTACTTTTGGTCGTGATCTAATTGCGAAATACGCTCGAAACCAATAAACTTCGGAATTTGTGTATTGGCATGCCTGCCTGTTAAAATATCTTGATTTGCAGACAAAGGATTCAACAGCACCTGTTCGGAAAAACGTTTAGCCAAATCTAGATATTTCTTTTCTCCTGAAATCTGATATACATCGGCAAACACTTCATTTAAACCACCGTGTTCCGAACGCAACATATCTTGGATTTGTGATTCTGAAAGGTTTTTTGTAACCTCTATAAACCAATCTGTTAAAGCGATTAACATGGCTTTAGCTTCAGGTTTTTCTGCAAACACCCAAGCATCTTTTAAACCAGCAAATGTTTTATGAATATTGTAAAGTGGCACCCACTTATCATTTAAACTAAAACTACCAGCGTTAATATGCCCTTGCTTAATTTCAGACCAAAGCGCATTACTTTCAGGGATTCCACCAATATAACCATTTCCATTAGCCTGCTGTACTTTTTGTAATTCAGCCAAAACATAAATAATTAATGCATTGGCTTTTGTGTCTTTTGTAGACGCATAATACATGGACAAAGCCGACAAATAATGCCCTAAAGTGTGACCGTCTAACCCTGTATTTTCCCAATTGGTATAAGATTCAGCTTTAGGTTTTAACCCCGATTCTCGTAAAAACGGATTAAGTAATCGGTCTGGATTTAAATCTTGAATGTAATTGAAATCCGTTAAAGCAGCATCTTTAAAAACCCCAGAAGTTACCGTAACCTGATTTAAAGGAAACAGTGCTACTGATTCTTGAGCCGTCGTGTGAACTGTACAAAACAATCCTAAACCTAGCCATAAAGATTTTAAATAAGTATGCTGCATTTTTTAACTTAAAAAAACTATTAATTTTAATTTATAGCCTGCTATTAATCCATAGGTTTTACGGTTGGCCAGCCGTCTACCCACGTTATTTCTTTAATAATTAATTTTGGCAATGCTTTATCGCTAGCATCGTAACCATGCATAAACGTATAATCTTTACCATCAAAAGTAAACACGCTATTATGCCCTACGCCATACCAGTTTTTGTTGCCTTCAATAACTAAAGATCCGCCACCTTCGTTTAGGGCTTTTCCGTCTTTATCAACATAAGGCCCTGTTACTGTTTTAGAGCGACCAACAACTAATTTATAAGTACTTTCCTCTCCACGACAGCAGTAGTCCCAAGATAAAAACTGATAATAATATGTGTCCTTTTTAAAAATGAAAGGCCCTTCTAAAGCTGCATTTCCTGGTTCTGAATCTTCTAATGTCTTATCCCTATCACGTCTTGCAATAGTATGCCATGCTTCAGGTTGAGCCAAGTCTTTTAAATTGCTTGCCAACTTTACCATTTTTAATCCATTCCAAAACGACCCAAAGGCTAACCATGGCGTACCCGCTTCGTCGAAAATGAGATTCGGATCGATGGCGTTCCATAAGTCTCTACCAGGTACAGATTGAATAACAATACCTTGATCTTCCCATTTATAATTTTTGTCTTTTGGATTTAATGTTGAATTGGTAACTAAGCCTATTGCAGACGTATTTTTGCCAAAGGCTGAAATAGAGTAGTACAAATAATACCTGCCGTTATGAAACGTAATATCTGGCGCCCAAATATGGCCGTTAAACCCTGGAGCTACGGCCTTAGCCCATTTCGGACTTTCAGCAAAAACAGGTGCTTGTTGGGTCCAGGTTTTTAAATCTTTAGACGTAAAACTTGTAATCCCAGGCCCTGTACAAAACAGATAATAGGTATCGCCTTGTTTGGCCACCACGGGGTCGTGGGTAATGGGTTTATCTTGAGCACAAGCCACTAGAAAGCTCCAAAACGCAGCTAGTACGAAGAATTTTTTAGTTAATTTCATGATTTTTAATTTTGAATGCCTTCGGAAGTCATTATAACACGTTTCATGGTTCCGTCTTCATTATAGTACAACCTATCAATACAAACCGAACGTCTAAAACTTCCACCGTTTGGCTGAATACTTCCGTTGTGATAAAAGAAATAATCCTTGCCTTTAAATGCCATTATGGCTTGATGATTTGTATTTGAATTTCCAGCAATCTCATTTAAAACACCCTTAAATTCCCATGGGCCATTAATAGATTTACTCATGGCATAGGCAATTTTTTCAGGAAATTGATAAGCATACGACAAATAATACCAATCTCCTTTTTTATGAATCCAAGGGGCTTCGGTAAAATTTGGTAAGTCTATTTTTTGAATTGGGCCATCTAACTCCAACATATTCTCTTTTAATTTGGCATAATGACAAACGGTATTTCCCCAAAACAAATAAGCCTGACCATCATCATCGATATAAACTGTAGGATCGATATCGTCCCAAAATATTTCAGAAAATTTAGTCATATCGTTAGTGATAAGCGCTTTTCCTAAGGCATCTTTAAAAGGACCTGTTGGACTATCGGAAACGGCAACACCAATGGATTTGCCTTGAATGGTTCCATGTTCTACAGTAACGTACCAATAAAATTTTCCGTCACGCTCGATAACTTGTGAAGCCCAAGCTTCGCCAGATGCCCACTTAAAATCTGAAGCCTTTAAAGGCACAGGGTGTTCCTGCCAGTTTACTAAATCGGAAGAAGAATACACCAACCACTCATTGAGTTTATAAAAATTAAAATCGTTAGGTGCTTCATCATGTCCTGCGTATAAATACACTTTATCCTTATGAACAATGGTAGCTACATCGGCAGTAAACTTATCCTTAATTATAGGATTGTTCATTTGCAAAGGTTTTTCAATAACTTCTTCAGGTTCTATAACCTGAGCTTTATCCTTCGATTTTTTGGTTTGACAAGCTCCTACAAGCATCGCTAAAAACATAGCTAGATATACATTTTTCATAATCTTCCTAAATTTTCTTTCCCCATACAGGCAATCCTCCTGGAGTAAGCCCAGAATACGTTATGGTTACTTTTCGAGTAGCTGCTTCCCAATCCCAAGCATCATTCACCTTACATTTTACGCCATTAACGGTTAAAGTTTTAGAAGCACTATCGTAAGACCAACTTCCTGTTACATCACCACTTACTTTTTTATCAGCAGTTAAAAAAATTGTTGATGCTTTTTGAATGGTTTTAAACTGATAATTCATTTCAATATGTTCCCAAGAGCCGTAAAATGAAGCTTCGGTTATTTCTGTACTTGGCACGCCTGCATAGCGTTCTGGTGCTACCACTGGCCAGCCATCGTCTGTCCATTCAATTTCACGAACATGCCCCATCATAAGTGCATTTGAAACCGCTATCCCAGGAACATTTTCTGGCAGTCTTGCCTGCGAGGCATAAAACCATTGCTTGGTGTCTGGATCTTGAAATACCGAGCAGTGTGAAAAACCAACCCAACCTGTATGGTTTTTAAAACTATATGGATGTGTTAGCATTGGATAACAATCTGCCCCTGTTGTAACATTGGCACCATTTATTCCTAGATACGGTCCAGTTATAGTTTTGGAACGCGCTACTCTAGTGTTGTATGCCACAGATAATTCATCGTAAGCTAAAAACAAATAATAGTAATCGGTATCTGGATTATAAATAATTTCTGGTCCTTCAGAAGCTTGCCAACGGCTATTTCCGCGTTTCGCGATAGTCACCCCATAATCGGCTTGGGTTTCTAGTTTGAAAGGTTTTCCTGTATTTGGGTCGAGTTCTACCGCAGCAATTCCCGAATGCCACGAACCATAAATTAACCAATGTTGTCCTTCGGGAGTTACAATCATGGTGGGATCTATGCCATTAAATTTAAAATAACCACTCCAATCGTTTCCGCCTGTTCTGGTATACGTTTCTAAACCATCAGGTTCCGAGCAAACCACCATACCTTTATCTACCCAATTATTAGCTCCTAAATCGTCGGTTTCCATAAGCCCAATAAAAGCACGCTCCGTCCAAGATTTAGAAGTATCTGTACCCACAATAGGATCGAGCACTACAATACTGTAATACATTCTAAATACATTCCCTACTTTTTTTACGTAAGGCGCCCAATATCCTATTCCTGGATTTTCTATAGGAGGTAAAGCAGGGTTCATTCTTGCTCTTTTATTATTTAAAGAATCTTTAACCCAAGCAGGCACATTGGCCATAGTACTTCCTCTGTACTCCCAGTTTATTAAGTCTTTAGAGCGTCTATGATGAAAATGGCCATGACCATCATGCGCATTACCATAAGAGGCATCGGTTTGATACATGTAATAATAGTCTCCACTTTTTTCAACTGTAGGGTCGTGTACATTAGCTAAATTCCATTGTGCACGGGCATTCCAACTCGCCATTGACGAATAATTATCGGCATAAGTTGGCCCTTCAAAACTTTCTGGAACAGGCACCTCAACTTCTGGTTCTGGATCTGGTTTTGGCGTTTCAGAAGAATCGTCGATACCATCATCGCTAGAACATGCACTTAAAAAAATGACTAGCGCAGTTAAAGCAAAGGATTTTATGCTCTTAAAATAATTGTGTTTTTTCATAATTCCTTATTTTATTTTCCTTCAATCATAATCACTGAAAATGGAGGAATTGTTATGTTAAGCTTTCCTTTTTTAATTTTAGCGTTATCTAACTTCTGGATAACAATATGATTTGGATTATCGAAAGCGTTATAATCTTGTAATTTATTTGAAGTAATTATAGATGCTGTAACATTTTTAACACCTAAAGCGCCTAAATCTAAATCGATAGTATTGTCTTTATTAGCATCGATATTTACCATTGAAATATGTACTAAACCAGATGTGTCTTTTGAAGCTGAAACAGATACTGCAGGAAGTGATTTTCCGTTTAATTCATATTTTGGTGAATGAAACTTTAACGGGATTAACTTTGCATCTTGATGCACTTTATACATGTTCATCACATGATAAGTTGGTGTTAAAATCATTTTAGCTTTATCGGTTAGAATTACAGCTTGTAAAACATTAACACATTGTGCTAAGTTTGCCATACGAACTCTATCGGCATGATTGTTAAAAATATTAAGTGTAACCCCTGCTAAAACCGCATCACGCATGGTGTTTTGTTGATATAAAAAACCAGGATTTGTACCTTCTTCTACAGCGTACCAACCACCCCATTCATCAACCACTAAATCCACTTTTTTCTCTGGATCATATTTATCCATAATGGCAGCATGTTTAGTAACAAGTTCTTCCATTTCTAAAGCTTCACTCATGGTTTTAAAATACATGTCTTCCGTAAAAGATACGGCATCGCCTTTGTTATTCCAATCGATAACAGAATAATGATGTAAAGCAACACCGCCAAGCATATGATTAGGAATGTTTTTCATTAAAGTTTCCGTCCAATGGTAATCGTCACTATTTGCTCCAGAAGCAATACGCATTAAACCACCAGAGTTTGTCCAATCGGCAATAAAAGTCGCGTATTTTCTATATTCATTAGCATAGTATTCAGCAGTCATGTTTCCGCCACAACCCCAAGCTTCATTTCCTATACCCCAATATTTTACTTTCCAAGGTTCTTTTCTTCCATTTTGTTTACGTAAATCGCTCATTGGGCTTACACCATCAAAATTTGTATACTGTACCCAATCGGCTAATTCTTGAACAGTACCACTACCTACATTACCAGAAACATAAGGTTCGGTTTCCAGCAATTCGCATAAGTTTAAAAAATCGTGTGTTCCAAAACTATTATCTTCGGTTACTCCACCCCACCATTGGTTTACAATTGTAGGACGGTCTTTTTGAGGTCCAATACCATCCTTCCAATGGTAAGTATCGGCAAAACAACCTCCAGGCCAGCGTAAATTAGGTATTTTTAAATCTTTTAGTGCTTTAACAATATCGTTACGAACTCCATTCGTATTTGCGATTTTTGAAGTATCTCCAACAAAAAAACCATCATAAATACAACGTCCTAAATGCTCTGCAAAATGGCCGTAAATATGTTTGCTAATTACGGGTGCTTTTTCGTCTTGATTAAAAGTAATTGTAGTGCTTTTATCCTGAGCATTTCCAAATAATGAAACGATACAAAAGACTGCTAAATATTTTAAATCATTTGTTTTAATTTTAAACATAACCTTATAGTTTATTTATTATGAATTCATTTTCACAACAATTGATGTGTTGTGATTTTTTACAAGTGTATTTTGAACACTTACAAATTAAGTCAAAGGAATTGACATATCCAAATGACTTATCAATAAAAATTAATATTTCTGGTTTCTAATTAAAAAAAGCTAAATAAACAAAAGGTAAGTGAAACACTTACCTTTTGAAAAAACTAACTAATTAAACAAACTCACGCATTAATTATTAATACCCGAAATTTTGTACTGTTCCAGGATTGTTATCCATTTCTAACTGTGGTATAGGAAAGAACTCTCTTCCTTTAGTATAAGTTTCATATTCTGAATCTCTCGATTTTAACCAATTTAATTTCGTTTGATCTTCTAACCATCCCCAACGACGAATATCATCAAAACGGTGTCCTTCAAGTGCTAATTCTAAAAACCTTTCGTGACCAATTTGCTCGCGCATTTGCTCTTGAGTCATACCTGGCTTAGTAACTCTTAAATCGGGTAAATTAACACGGTCGCGAACTTCTTGAATATAGTTATAAGCCATAGCAGTTGCCCCTGTTTCATTTAAAGTTTCAGCGTACATTAACAAAATATCTGCATAGCGTAATAAACGTTCGTTAATTCCAGAGCGCCAATCGTATTCGTTTTCGTATTCACCATCGGAATTTTGATACTTTGCACAAAAAAGATCGTTTAAGTCGGCAGGATTACCGGCATAAAAGGTTGCAAAATCATGGCCATATAACATCATACCGCCGGGCTTATTATAAAACATTGTAGCATCTAATCTTGGATCTACTTCACCGGAAACGGTTAACTCTTCATGAAACTCATTAAATAATGCCCAAGTAGGTTGTACATCGGTCCATCCAAAAGCTCTAGGCCCATAAGTAATGGCTCTTGCCGAAGTTTTTCCCCAACCTGAAGCAGGAATACCGCCCCAGCCTAAGTCTACACCCCCAGCTTCTCTACTAAATTCAATTTCAAAAAGCGACTCTGAATTATTTTCATTCTTATCTGTAAAATTATCACGATAATTTGGCACTAAGCTATATACATTTAAATCTATAACTTCTTTAAAAGTGTCTCTAGCATTTGTAAAATCTTTAGTAAACAGATAAGCTTTACCTAAATATCCTAAGGCAGCACCTTTAGTTGCTCTACCTAATTCTCCAACATCTGCTCCAGAAACATTAGCATAAGAAACCGGCAATAAACTTGCCGCATTTTTAAAGTCTTCAATAATTTGTTTCCAACCTTCTTCGTATGTTTTTTGCTCATAAAAGGCAGCCAATTGTGTTGGGAGAGGAACATTTTGAAACATATTTACGGCATGGAATAAATAAAGACCTCTTAAAAAATAAGCTTGTCCTAAAATTCTATTTTTAAGTCCATTATCTGCCATATCAATACCAGGCACATTTTCAAGCACCTGATTAGCACGATAAACACCTTGATAATACGTTTCGTAAGCCCAGCCATAAATAGAAGGATCGGCAACGTTAGAGTTAAATCGTCCTACATTATACATCGATCCCCAAGGACTCTGACTTCTTGTGTCATCACCCTTTAAATCTAATAATAGCGGGGTACTTCTCATGTAAGTTCCATCTGTTAACAAACTACTATAAACCGCATTTATACCTTGTAAAGCATCTTCATCTGATGCCCAGAAAGAATCTACAGCATCATTATTAGGGTCTAGTTGTATTAAATCCTCATCGGCTATGCAACTGCTTAACACAATAGATAACGTTAAGGAAAGTGATAAATATTTAAAATTTATATATTTCATTTTAATTCGTTTTAATATTATTAATTACGCTTAAAAACCTAAGTGAACACCTAATGAAATGGTTCTTGGGTTAGGAAAAGCTCCTCCATCGTATCCTCTAGAGAATAATCCATCGTTGCTATTAAAATCAGGATCATAACCACGATAATTACTTATAGTAAAAATATTTTGAGCATTAACATATACTTTAGCATCTTCTAACACGCCTTGATCTCCAACTGGAATTTGAAATCCTATTTCTAAATTTTGAAGTTTTACGTAATCTGCATCTTCAACAAACCTATTAGAATCTCTAAGATTTCCATTTGGATCTCCAATTATAGGTCGTGGTACATTGGTATCGGTATTGGTTGGTGTCCAATAATCTAACATATCTGTATGATGATTAGAATATTGCCCAATCATTAAATTACGATACAACCCGTTAAAAGCTTTATGCCCTCCAGCGCCTTGAAATAAACACGATAAACTCCAATTTTTATAACCAAACCCTAAGTTTAATCCATAACTATATTTAGGAATTGTGACACCTTGATATACACGATCTTCATCATCAATAATACCATCGGCAGCATCAGGAATACCATCACCATCGGTATCTACTGTAATTTGGTCTTTAAATTTAATATCACCTGCTGCTGCGCCTATTTGTGTAGCAGCACTAGCAACTTCCGCATCAGTTTGAAAAATCCCATCGGTTTCATAAGCATATATTTCACCTACAGAACGCCCAACCTCTGTTTTGGAAGCTGCGCCATAAATAGGGTTGCCATCAATACCTATTTTTAAGACTTTATTTTTAAGTGTACCTAGGTTTGCCGATATATTATATTTAAATGCTTTGCGGTTATTATTATAAGCTAAGGTAAATTCTAATCCAGAATTCTCAACAGCACCAGCATTGGTTGTTATACTCGCTGGAAATGCCCCAGTTGAGAATGGTAAAGGAACACCGATTAATAAATCGGTTGATTTTTTATAGAAATACTCTCCTGTAAATTGTAAATCATTTTGAAAGAATCCTAATTCTACAGCTGCATTAGTTGTTTTAGTAACTTCCCAATGTACATCTGGATCTAAAGAACTCACTACGGTAGTTCCAGGAGCCAATTGATTATTAAAATCATAACTCGCGAAAGAGTTTGTAGTTGTTGCAAAAAAGTAAGGTGGAATGGTATTGTTTCCTAATTCCCCATAACTTCCTCTAAGTTTAATTAACGAAACCCAATTTGGCAGGCTTATAAAGTTTTCATTACTCAATTTCCAAGCACCCGAGAAAGAATAGAAATCGGCTTTATTATTTTTCTCACTAAATAATGAGGTTTTATCTTGTCTATAGTTTACTGTTACCAAGTAACGATCATCATAAGCATAGTTTAATCTACTCAAATAAGAAATCCCTGTAATAGTACTTTCATACTCGCCTGTACTAGTAGCATCGGCATATTCTAAATGACTAATGGTATTTGGCTCGTAACCCACACCTCTAGACCAATGATTGTAATAATCTGTTCTTTCCTGAATTAATCCTCCTAAAAGTGTAATATCATGTTTACCAAATTCAATATCATAAGTCAATAAATTATTCAAAAAGGTCCTAGTTTGATTACCTGTAGCAACATCTAAAGACGCTTCATCATTAGTAGTTATATAGTACCATCCTAAATCACTTGGTGGTATAAACTTTCTGTTTTTCCAATCTACTCTATCAAAACTTGCGTCTATTTTATATTTTAAACCTTTTACAATTTCAAACTCGCCCCAAATGTTTCCAATAAAACGATTTCTTTCACCTAAATTATCTATTAAGTTATTGTATCCAATGGCATTCATTGAAATAGCTCGTTGGGTTAAATTATCTGTACCGCCATAGCCTCCTAATCTATTAGCATCGTAAACAGGCATGGTAGGAATTGCTCCAACGATATCAGAAATCGCCGATTGCCCTCCAACATACTCATTAAAATTTTCCTTATCAGATTCTGTATATCCTAATTTCCCACCGTATTTAAATCTTCCTTTATGACCAGATATATTTAAATTTGTTGAAATTCTTTCATAATCTTGAGGTGAATCTACGTAGCTACTATTCTTAAAGTAATCTAAATTTAAGTTATACGCTAAGCTTTCTGCACCACCACTAATATTTACAGAGTGATTTTCAATATAACCCGTATTAAATGCAGCATCTTGCCAATCGGTATTTACATCGTCGATATACTCTGGATTTGTAGGATCGTTACCTGGAGCAATGCCTAAACCAGCATTAACCTCGGCAGCACTTGTTATATTTTGGTAACCTTCCCTGTCTGTTACAGACCATTCGTTTGCTACATTTTGAACACCTATAAGAGAATTAAGCTTTATATTTAAGTGGCCTACTTTTCCTTTTTTAGTTGTAATTATTATAACTCCATTTGCTCCACGAACACCATAAATTGCAGCAGCAGATGCATCTTTAAGAACTTGCATAGATTCAATATCGCCTGGTGCAAAATCGTACGGGCTATCTACAATCATTCCATCAATTACAAAAAGTGGATTATTATTACTAAAGGAATTAATCCCTCTAATTTTAATATTAACAAAACCACCAGGTTCTCCAGAAGACTGTACAGTAACGCCAGCTACTTGTCCTTGTAACATTTTAGCAGGATCGTAAGTCACTGTTTTTTGAGCTTGTTCCATATCGACAACACTCACAGAACCCGTTAAATCCGATTTTTTCTGAGTACCATACCCAACTACAACAACCTCATCTAAGGTTGTTAAATCCTCTCTTAATTCAACATTAATTAAAGAAGCTCCTCCTACAGTAACTTCTTTGTTCACAAATCCTAAATAAGAAAAGACCAAAACATCTTTTGCAGATGCACTAATAGAATAACCACCATTAAAATCGGTTACTACCCCATTAGTTGTCCCTTTAATTAGTACATTTACTCCGGGTAAAGGCAATGCTTCATTTTCAGATGAAACTGTACCAGTAATTGTTTTTTGTTGTTGTGCAAAATTAAAGTTTGCACAAAAAATCATAAACACTAATGCTAGTAACCATTCTTTAGATGGCCAGTAGCACCTGTAATTCACAAATAAAAATTTAGTTGTTATCATTCTTTTTTAGTTTTAGTTTAGTTATTGTTACAAGTGTAAATATAACATTTGTAAATAAATAACAAATATTTAACATGAACAAATATTTTCATTAATAAATGTTGTTTTAACACTTATTTTTCAAATTTTACTATAATTATCATATATTAGCTGAAAAAAAAACGTATGATAGCAGGTTATAACCCGGATGATAAAGTATTTTTAGCAGTAGATTGTATTATTTTCGGATTTGACAATGAGGATTTAAAAGTTTTATTAATTCAAAGAGACTTTGAACCTGAACAAGGCAATTGGTCACTTATGGGTGGTTTTTTAAAGCGTAACGAAACTTTAGATGATGCAGCTGCAAGGGTTTTACATAGACTAACAGGTGTACACGATATTTATTTAGAACAACTTTATGCATTTAGTGAGGTAGACAGAGATCCTGTTGCTAGAACCATTTCAACGTCTTATTATGCCATTATAAATATTGAAAAGTATAACGAAGCCATTAGTGATAAAAAAAATGCAAAATGGTTTAGCTTAACTGAAGTTCCTGACTTAATTTTTGATCATAATGAAATGCTAGACAAAGCCATTAAAAGATTACGTAGAAGAACGTCTATAAATCCAATTGGATTTGAGCTTTTACCTGAAAAATTCACCATGCGTCAATTACAAAAATTATATGAAGCTATTTTAGATAAAGAACTTGATAAAAGAAACTTTATTAATAAAATAAATTCAATGGACATATTAATTAAATTAAAAGAGAAAGACATGAGCTCTTCAACTAAGGGGTCTTTTCTTTTCATGTTTGACCAAGAGCAATATGACGCCAAACAAGACAATCATTTTTATTTAAAGCTTTAAACTAAAAACGAGCGTACTCTTTACTTAAGTAAAATATTCCTACTGCAGACTTAATAAAGCATCAATAACACATTCTACGCCCTCTTCGGAATTACTTTTGGTTTCAAAACGGGCTGTCTTTTTTACATCGGGGTGTGCATTTGCCATGGCATAACTAAAATAAGCCAATTCTAGCATTTGTAAATCGTTATTGTAATCGCCAAAAACTAAGGTTTCCTCTTTATTAATGCCCAATTGCTGCTGAAGCCTCGTTAATGCATAGCCTTTATTAGCTTCTTTATGCGAAATATCTAACCAATTGGGGCCAGAAACCGAGACTTGTAAATCCTGTTTTAAAGCGTTTATATGTGGTAAAATATTTTTTTCGGAAGAATCGAAATGATATACAGCAATTTTTAAAAAATCATCATGCTTAACTTTAGTTAAATCGTCTACTATTTGATACGCTTTATAATATTGACTGAATTTTGAAATAAATGCAGCATCGTTCGATTCGATATAAGCGGATTCTTTTCCGCATAACACAATATAACAGCCTTCAATACGTCGAAGCATGTTCACACACTTGCGAACATCATCATCCGATAGTTTTAAAAGCACTTGCGAAATGGTATCGTGTTGCATGAAACCGCCATTTTCTGCAATAATGGAAATATCATTTTTAATCGTATTTAATTTTTCTACAATACTTTGATATTGTCTTCCGCTGGCTGCAACAAAACGGATTTGATGTTTTTTTAATTGTTCAAACTGATTGAAAAAACGGGCACTAACTTCGCCATGATCATTAAGCAAAGTACCATCCATATCTGATACTACTAATTTTACCTTTGAAAAATCCATAACATTTTATAAGCTGCAAAAATACAGTTTTATAAAAGTTTTGTGCTGCTTTTTATGTTTTTAAATGGTTATTAAACAATTGAAGCAAAGCACTATGGTATTATCTAGATGCTTAATAGGAATATGATATTTTTAGTTTTTACTTCTTAGGTTTGAAAACCACTTCATAAGATTTCCCTCCATCGAGAACCTGTTTGGCTATATTTTGTATGTCTTTTTTAGTCATACTGTTCACGATATTTTCAAAATTTTTAGGGTCGTTAATATTTTCGTTAAACCTAAAGTATGCTGTAAGCAATTGCATATCGAACTTATTTTTGCCTTTAGCTTGTTCCCGTTCTTTAATAAAATTGGTTCTGGTTTTACTTAAATCGTCATCATTAATGGCTCCATTAGCAATTTTTTGTAATTCAGCATTCACGATATCAACCAATTTATCGGCCATTTCTGGGTTACAATCAAAAGTAATAGACACATAGGCTTGCGATTTAGGTTCGCGAAAAAACTTAGCGCTTGCTCTTGGACTATAAGCGCCACCTTCGGCTTCTCTAACGGTTTCGGTAATGCGTAATTGTAATATATCACCTAAAACATTGGTGTAAATCGCGTTGTTCTTAGAATATGGCATCTCCTTCTTATAAGCAATATCTACCCTTGCTTTAGGATCTTCCATAGTTAAATAAATATCCTCGTCTATAGTGTCAAATTGCCATTCTGCAGCATTATCCTTAAAAGTTTCTTTAATGTTATTAGTGGGTAGACTTGCTATATATTGCTCTAATAACGGTTTTAAATTTAATGCCTTAACATCGCCAACAATAAAAAACTCGAAATCGGAAGCATCGGCAAAACGACTGTTGTATATCGTTTTTATTTTATCAAAAGAAACAGTATTTAAGTAATCTTGATTGAAAATTGGTGCTTTCGGATTGTTTTCACCATATAAGGTGGTTGTTAAAAGGTCACGAATTTTTTCACTAACATTATTACTTTTACTTAAAATATAGTTGTTCATGTTGCTTTCTAATACCTTAAAGGCTTCTTCATCGAAACGCGGTTTTACAAAATAAACATAAACCAATTGCAACATGGTTTCAACATCCTTAGTGTTTGAACTTCCTTGCAAAGATTCCTGAATATCATCTAAGCGAATTCGAATATTAGCCGTTTTCCCTGCTAGTACTTTTTGCAAATCGGTAGCATTGTAGTCGCCTAATCCAGACATTTGCACAAGGCTTCTCATTAAATCCGCCGATGGTAAATCTTCATCATTTATAAGTGATTTACCCCCATAACTTATAGCATTTAAGGAAACGTTGTCTTTTTCTTTATCTACGTATTTATAGTGTACTTTAATACCATTACTTAACAAATATGTGGTTGCTCCTGTTGCCTTATTAAATTTGGTATTCGCTATAGTTCCTGGTTTTATATTGATACCTGAAACCAAGGTTTTCCCAGCTAAAGCCTCGGTGTAAGGCTGTAATGTTGTATCGTTTTCAAGTGCTGTAATAATGTGTTCGGCTTGTTGTTTTGTTAAATTATCTTCCCCATTAACACCTATTACATTTAAATACCTGTTTTCATTCGTGTAGAGTTTCTTGATTGTATTATGCAGTGTTTCTGGAGTTACTAAATTTAAAATTTGTTTAGCAATGGCATATTCCTTTTCAATATCTGTTATCGTACTATTACTTAAATAGTTGTCTTGAATAGCCATTTTTATAAATAGGTGATTCAAATCATTTTTCTTAGCTATTTGGTTTTCATAACTGTTTGTAATCTTCGCAATCGCTCTATCTATTTCTGTTTCTAGATAGCCATATTTAACGGCTCTAATTAGTTCTGCATATACTTCCTGAAAGGCTTCCTTTTGTTGGTTTGGCTTAGGAGAAATACTTAAACTTAAAGCTGTTGTTGTTTTTCCTATTGATTTTTTGCCAACTCTAGCGTTTAAAAAATGAGCTTCAGGGTTTTGAGATTTCTCTAAAACTCTTGCATATATAAGGCTAGTTGCCATGGATTCTAGCAGTTTTCGATTTAAATCGGCAACGGTTTCTGGCTCTAATGATTTATTATGACGGATGCCAAAATTTATAGACGATGTAGAAATTTCGGGATCTGTACCAAAGCTATAAAGCATTTCTGAATGCTCTGGAATGTTAACGATATAACGTTCTTTAGGATTTTCAACAGCTGGAATTTTAGAAAATTTTTCTATAATTTTTTGTTCAATATCATCAACATCTACATCGCCAATTACAGCTATGGCTTGTAAATCGGTTCGGTACCAATCGTGATAAAAATCGCGTAGGGCTTTGTATTGAAAATTTTCAACAATAGGCATTAACCCTATTGGCATTCTTTCGGCATATTTAGAATGGTTGTAGGTTGTTGGCAAGCTAACTTGATACATGCGATTCCCTCCGTTTTGACGGGTACGCCATTCTTCTTTTATAACCCCACGTTCGGCATCTATTTCTTCATCGGTTAGTAACAAGTAGTTCGACCAATCTTTTAAAACTGTTAAGCAGGTATCTACTAATCCATCTTTAGTTGGTATGTTACTTAGGTTATAAACTGTTTCATCAAAACTGGTATAAGCATTTATATCGCGACCAAAAACGGCTCCATGTTTTTGTAGGGTATTTAAAATACCTTTTCCTGGAAAACTTTCTGTTCCATTAAAAGCCATGTGCTCTAAAAAATGCGCAAGCCCCTGCTGGTCATCATTTTCTAGAATCGAACCAACATTTTGGATGATGTAATAACTTGCAGCTTCTTTTACAACATCGGTACTCTTAATGTAATAGGTTAAGCCATTAGGTAGAACGCCTTTTTTTATAGACTGGTCTACCGGCAACGGACTATTAAAATCAATGGATTGTGATGTCGCTACTAGATTAAAAGCGATACAAATGCTAAGCGCAAGAAGGATACGTTTCATAATTTACTGATTTTTAAAGAGTTCCTTTTATTTTAATTTAAAAATTCTGATTTAAAAAAAAGACCGACTGAAAAGTAAACTTGACTTTAATTAGAATTTGCCGAAATGATTTAAAGAATCGAAATTCAGTTTAGTTTAGTGGTTCAAACTGGCAAATTAAATTAAATAACTTTTCAGACAGCCTTTGTGATTTTAATCATAAAAGAGTGACTAATTCAAAATATGAGTGAAAAATCAAAATTTTTCCTTGTATTAATAAGTGTGGATATTTCTATCTTTCCCCTAAAAATAACATGTTAAAATTTCATTTATAATAGGTTAGATATCTAACGCATCTAATAATTCGATTAATTTTTTGTTAGAGGGCCTTGGTGCATTAGGGGTTACAATGTATCCGTTAGGATCTAAGAGGATAAATTTAGGAATACCTTTTATAAAATAATCTTGAACAAATTGCGATTTAAAATCATTGTCGGCAATTAACTGAATACCACCTAGATTTTCATCATCTACCATTTTTTTCCATTTCGCGTGGTCTCTGGTTTTGTCTACAGATATGCTTACGAATTCAATATTTTTATCGTGATATTTTTTTTCAACTTCCTTTAAAAAAGGGATTTCCGATTTGCAAGGCCCACACCAAGTTGCCCAAACATCAATATATACGTATTTACCTTTTAGGTCGTCTAAGGAAGTCGTTCCGCCTGCATGGTTTTCGTAATTTACAAACTTTGGTGAAAGAGCGCCTTTATCTACTTTTTTTAATTCGTTATAACTTTTTGTTATTTCTTCGTTGTGTGCAACGTTTGTAGAACCATTCATGTAAGCTTTATAATAATCTTCTAAATCTGAGGTAAAGGTAATACCAGATTTAGCATGCTTAAACAACAAATCATTTTTAATACTCTGACTACTAAGCTTGTTAACCGTATTTAAATAAGCAACATCATTAGGTACATTGTCTAATTTTGATTCTTGTTGCGCCTCTCTTCTACAAAAATTTGTAACCAAAGTATAGTATCCATAAGAAAAATCATAATCAGTCTCATTATTGTAATCTAAATCATAAAGTTCTTTTAGGAAGCCATCAGACACCTTAAAATCTGGATTTTTTGTATAATAAGCATGATTAGCCTCATAACTATCTAACTCACTTAAATACCCATATTTAATATTTCTTTTTTCTTTTTCTTTATAAGTTTCAGGTAGATTTGGCGTATTTTTTAATAATTCCAATAATGCCGACTCTATTTCCTTTTGAGCTTTAAGAAATTCAGACTCACCTAATTCATAAATGTTTCCCGATTTTTTTGAAAGTTCGCTGTCTTTATTCCTTTTAGCAATTAAATAATTATTAATTTCTGAACCAACACCTTTAAAATGGATGGTGTTTTTTAAATCTTCGGCATCATAACTCAAATGTAAATCTTGGCCAGCTTCAACATACATGTATGATAAATTCCTTTGGTCGAAAATCATTAAATTGTCTGCCTTTATATTTAGCGTATCTAAAAAACTACCATCTTCATTTAGCTTAATTTGTTTTTTAAAGGAAGACATCAGGCTATTAACACTAATATGATCGGATATTTTATTACTAATCGTGCCTTTAAATACCACATAGTCTTTTTGAGGCTCTGTTTTACAAGCCACTAGTGCCACAGACAAAGCCAATACATAAATTATTTTTTTCATTTTGTTTAATTTAATTGATTATAACGTGGGCATTTTGATGACCCAACTTAATTAACACCTAAATTATAAGGCCTGATAAAAAACGAAATTCGCTTTTTTAAGATTTTGAAAAAATATCATCTATCATTTGATATAGGTCTACCTTTTCAGGATTTTGTGAACTATAAATGATTTTTCCTTCGGGATCCATTAAAATTTTAGTTGGAAATGAATTAACGTTAAATGGAATTAAAAGGTTATTGTCTTTAGTGGTTTGAACATGTGTCCAATTATAATCATAATCAGCAATAACTTTTTTCCACCTTTGAGCGGTATCGCCAGAATTAATTCCAACCACTACAAAATTGTTGTCGGCATACTTATTGGCATATTCTTTTATTTTAGGAATTTCTGCCATGCATGGTCCACACCATAACCCCCAATAATCCAACAACACATAATTACCTTTTAAATCTGATAAATTAAATTCAGAACCATCTAAAGTATGCGTTGTTTTAATTTCTGGAGCCTGCATACCTATACCTGTTTTTTCAACAGCTTCTAAACGTTGTTTAGATTCGTTATAGAAGGTGGTACCAGCTAGAGTGGTACTGTCTAAGTCCTTAAACATTTTTTTAGCATCTTCAAAAGAGAAATAATGACGGTAATAACAATCGTTAAAAACATAACTAGCCGCAATAGATTTGGGATGCGATTTAATAAAATCGATTTTCAAATCTATTATTTTCTCACTAAGTTCTAGCTTAGTCGCATTCATCTCTTTTCTTTTTTCATCACTTAACTCGTCTGTTCTAGTAGAAAAGGTTATCGAATTTATTTGATTTTGTAAAGGAAATACTTGCTTGTTTATTAAAGCCAAATCGTCATTAATACCTTCTTTATCTGAAGGATAGGCATCTACCATATAACCATCAATTTTTCCAGTATAAGTTATTTCAGCACCAGGATATCCAATAAACCACATTCTGGATAAATTGGCTTTTACAGAAACCGTATATTCCTTACCGCCTACATTAACTTTATGTCTTCTTTGGGCTTCAGGGATTGTTATATAGTAAAGTGTATAAGCGTCTATAGAGTCTGTAAACGTAAATTTTTGGTCTTTAACCCAAAGTGTATCTATACGGTAACCATTAGGCTGGTTCGCATCTTTTTCGGAATACACCAGAAAATCTGCTTCTAAATTTTCTATATGTGCATTAAGCGTAAACGTTTTTGGTGTGTCTTCTATTTTTTCAGATGGCTTTTTGCAATTAAGCATGAGAAAAGCTAAAAGTACCAGTATGCTTCCTTTATAAGTCATTTTGAGAATAATTTTGAGTTAAATAAATACCAAAAAGGGGAAATTAATCCCCCTTTTGATAAGTTGCTATTAATTTTAGTTACTCACTATAGTTAGATTTTCAGGCCAGCTAAGTCCGTCATTTCTAATAATCTCAAAGGTGCCATATTCTGGGTAAAATTGCGTATAGTAGTAGGTCCATTTTACAGTTAATACTGTAGGTGTTAAACTTACTAACTCCCATTTACTGTTGTATCTAGCGTGTGTACTTGTTAGTGATAGCTCATTAGCGTCTGCATTATAAGTTATATAACCAGGGTCTGGTTCTTTATAAGCACCTCCACATGATAAGTCGTCTAAATTATATTGTCCTTCGGTTCCAGATTCAGAAAAAACAACAATTCCTTTAGGGTTTGCACCAACCTTCGCCCATGAATAAACTACCGTGTCTGGCCCTATATCGATCCAATTGTATTGGAATTCGCCTACCCAAGTGTCAACATAAACTGTTTTAGCTCCAAAACCATAACTGCAATTAAAATCATCGTAACAATCTTTTCTGGTGTCTAACGTAGAGCCATCTTTTCCAGTGATTACCCATTTAATTTCAAATACATCATCCGTTAAAATATCCCCATTATGTTCTGGAGAAAACTCGTTAGCATATAAAGTTGCTAATTCATCTTTTGAAACAGTTATTTGAAACTCATCTGATGGTGCGTTAATTGTTTTTAATAATTTTCCTTGGTCACCTCCTAAGTATTTGTAGGTTTCGCCATCTATTTCTTCAGCAAAAACATACAAATCTATTTTGCTAATATCTGAAGCCTCATATTCTCCTAAACTAAGATTTACATTGTATTCTAAATCTGTGATGGCCCAAAAGGCGTTACCTGTTTGCAAATCATAATTATATTGAAACGCAGTTGGTGCATCATCAGTAATTGGTGCAAACTGTAAACTAGCTACTTCAGCTAAAGATGCATTATAAGATTTTGGCTGTGCTATATCGTCCTTATCTTCGTCGCAAGACTGGAAAAAAGGTATAGAAACAATTGCTATAAGCAGTATTATAAATTTTTTCATATTATTTGTTTTAGTTATTACCCTTTTATTAGTTTAAATTTGGATTAAGTGATTTTACCCCTAAAGGTACATTTACCACATATCCATCGGCTCCTGGAGCAAGTGTTAAAGGGTCTCCCGTATCTGGAGCTACTCTAGTGTATGTTGGTACTGTTTCTCCGTAAACGTGGTAACGTTTTTGATCGAAAACATTTAATCCTGAACCAAATAATTCTTTTCTACGCTCATTTTTAACGAGTTGTAACGCTGCGGCATTATCGGTAAAGGCTATCGGTGTGAAATTGCTAATTCTTTTTTCTAACAGCGTGTTTAAAGCCGCAATAGCCCCTGCTCCGTCTCCTGTACGCACTTTAGCTTCTGCGTTAGTTAGAATTAATCTTGAAACCCCCAGACCATTTGGACGTTCCCCTCTTGAATAAACAAATAGATAATCTGGAGAAACATTAAACGCGCCATTTCTAGCTTCTTGAGTCGCATGTAAATACCATCTTCTATCGTTGTTTTGGTCGAAAAGCGCAACTACCTCAGGGCTGTATAAGGTATAATACGGAACATAACCACCATAATCGATGTATCTGGCCCAAAACACTTCCTTATTTAATGTTATTCTTTGAATATCTTCATTAGTATATCCAGCCCATAGATCATCTGGATTTGCGAAATCGATGGTATTATAATCATACAGGAAATTATGCATTGCCAAAGCCTTGTTTGAGTTGGTTAATGCTTTATCAAAATCTCCCATATACAAGTAAACCTCTGCTAATAATGCATAAATACTAGCTTTTCCTGGTCTGTAATTCCCATCGGTTCTAAGGTCAGGATAGGAATCTGAAAATAAGCTTAGAGCTGTTTCTGAATCTGAAATTATTTGAGCATAAACTTCGCCCACGGTGCTATACCCAATAGATAATTCTAAGTTAGGCTCTAAAGGCATAGCTATGCCTTGTGCATCTGGGTTTGCAGGATCATAATGATGTGCATATTGATTAACCGCACAGAAGTATTCAAAAGCTCTTTGAGCATAAGCTTCGGCTTTAATATTAGTTCTTTCTGCAGGATTTATTTTTCCAGGTTCGGCATCATCGACTAAGCTAAGAATGAAATTGTAAACGTAAATGTAATTGTAAACGTCGATATATTCTGGATCGTTTTGATCTACAGTATACATATTACTATTCCATTTATAGGCTTCCTTATACTCATTATTATATAGTAATTCGAATGTTGTTGCATTCATAACGATATCAGGATCTGTCATTTTAAGAACCTGATTACGATCTCTTAAAGGTGTATAACTGTTTAAAAGGCTTTCAAAATCTTCCAAAGTACTTGGAATTACCCTACCTGTTGGAAGCACATCCAAAAAAGTATCTGGGTTTTCACATGAAATTGTAAAAAATGTTACAACGACAATAAATATATATTTAATTTTCATAGTTCAAATTTTTTAAAATGTTGTTCTTAAACCAAAACTAACACGAGGTAAGTTTGTATAGGCTTCACGACTTAAAGCGGTTGGGTCTGCTCCTACATCATTAGCTGTCCACAAAAAAGGGTTGGCTACTTGAAGATTAATTCTTAAATTCTTAAAAATCATTCTGTCCGTATATTTTTGAGGAAATGTATAGCCCAAAATGATATCTTGAACTCTTATATAATCACCTTTATGGTAATTAATATGCGATTGTCCCCAAACTCTATGCATACTAGCTGTCGCGCCTTCAGTAGCTAGAAGCGCTGGAACATTTGTTGTAGCCTCATCACCTGAAGTTTTCCAACGTGATGCCCAAATTTCATTAACTCTAAGATTATCATAGAAAACATCAGTATTATTAGTTGTACCTAAAGCACTTGTTACTCCAAAGTCACGTATGTTTATAAACCAAAAATCAGCTTGATAATTCATATTTACAGTAAGATCGAGTCCTTTATACTTAAAGGTTGTACTTAAGCCACCATAACTTTCTGGCGTTCGTGGTCCAATTTCTAACATATCATCGGCTGTAATTTTATCGTCACCAGTTTCATCCCATTTTACCGTACTTCCGTCTTGTTTTGCTAGTAAAACTTCACCATTTTGGTCTAGACCTGCAAAATTATAAGCGTAGATATTACTTAAAGGTTTTCCTTCAATGATCTCATTTCCGTATGCTAATGCATCAGGATCTAACAGGCTTTTAGTGTAGTACTTGGTTACCTTGTTTTTATTAAAATTAACATTAGCACGTACATCCCATTGGAAATTTTTAGTAGAAATAATATTAGCTGCTAGTCCTATTTCAAAACCTTTGTTTTCTGCGTTTGCATAATTTATAATAGCCCTATTAAACCCATTAGTAGGATCTAGAAGTGTTGATCCTAATAAATCTGTACTTACTCTGGTATAGTAATCTATATTACCAGAAAGTTTGTTTCCAAACAATCCGAAATCTAAACCAATATTGGTAGTTGCTACTTCCTCCCATCTTAATTGCGGGTTAGCAGGGTTTGTTAATTCGGAAAAGTGAATTGGGAACCCCCAGTTAATACTAACAGATCTGGCTTGAGCATAAGGTGATGTAAGGGTACTACTGTTTCCACCTAAACCATAACTGGCTCTAAGTTTAAGTCGGTTCATCCAATCTAAATCCTCCATAAAAGACTCTTTATGGATTTCCCATGCTGCTGATACAGACCAAAGTGGTTTATATCTATATTTTGGATCGCTACCAAAAATATTGGCTTGATCTATTCTTGCACTTCCGTTTAAAATATACTTATCTTTAAAAGTATATGATGCATTAGACATGTAACTAACTTGACGGTTATCAGAATTAGTAACTTCAAAATAATCTGATCCTCTTACAAACAAATAATTATTGTTAAAATCGTAAATACCACCTACAAGTGTTTCAATAATTGGTGTGTATTGTAAGGTTTGTTTATCATATCCAAACTGTGTGTTAAATAAATTCTCTGTTTTGTATTTACTGTATTCTCCTGCTACAAAAACATTTAGTTTATGGTCTCCCCAGTGTTTATCCCAAGTTAGAGCATTTCTAAAAAGCCATCCATTAACTGTATTTCTTTCATTGCTATACTCAGACCCTACTGGAATCTGGTAGTCACCGTTTACATAATAATCATTTACCCAATTACGGAAAGAAGGCAAATCCATAGATCTGTATGTATCATTTTTAACGACATTACTTTCGTAAGCAAATGAACTACTAAATGTTAAATCTTTAATAAACTCATAATCCAACCTAAAATGCGCTCTAAGATCTAATCTTTTTGTAACGTTATCATTATTTCTTTGCTCTTCTAGTATGTTATAGGTGTAATCTGAGCCCAATAAAGCTTCACGGTCTTTAGACACCCAAGGATTCCAGCTAGCATAGGTTTGAACATACTGTCCATTTTCATCTACAATATCATCATATGGTTGTAAGTAACTTGCCATAGTAATATCCATACCATTAGAATCTTGATTTCTTAAAACGGCATTAATTCCTGTAGTGAATTTAATTTTATCATTAAACTCAAAAGTATTATTTAAGTTCATAGTAAGCCTGTCGTCCTTATCGCCTACTGTTCGCGCTAAATACTTGCTGTACGAAACAGAACCAAATAATCTGTTACGATCTCCGCCTCCAGAAATAGATAAATTATAATTTGAGCGGATGGCATTTCTTAAAAGATAGTCCTCATAATCTTCTGTTACATCTTTTGATTTAAGCTTATTAATATAATTATCAAAAGTGTTTTGTGACCATTTATTACCACCTGGAGCTAAGCCTTCTTTATATAAATATGCTAAATGAAGATTATTAATACTTTCACTATTAGCTAATAAATTTGAAGGGTTTACCCAACCTCTATCAATAAACTCCATGTCTAAATCGATTTCCTGAGCGGTACTCATCCAGTTAAAATCGTCTAGATCTACTTTATTTTCTATTTCTACGTTGGTAGAAAAATCAATTCTTAAAGGGCTGTTTTTCTGTCCTCTTTTAGTAACGACTACTACAACTCCATTTGCTGCTTTCGAGCCCCAAATTGATGCTGCAGAAGCATCTTTAAGCACGGTTACAGATTCAATATCCTCTGGGTTAATAGATTCGTAATTGAACTGATCGGACATTGGAAACCCGTCTACTACGAAAAGCGGATTGCTATCTGTAATAATGGTTCCTCGACCTCTAACTTCTAAATTTCCAGAAGTTGGATTAACACTTAATCCAGACACTTGGCCATTTATACGATCTATAAAGTTTGCTGCTGGTCTTTGTTGAAGCTGCTCCTCATCAACCGTTGTAAATGCTCCAGCTGTTCGCTCTTTAGCTATGGTTTGGTACCCTGTTACAACAACTTCACCTAAAGTGTTTATATTTTCCTTTAATACTACGTTTACGTTAGAAAAATAAGTTAATGACTTTACTTCTATGGTTTCGGTTACATAACCAACAAAAGAAAACTCTAAAACAGCACTTTCGAAAACCTTAATAGCATATGCTCCATCAATATCGGTTGCAACTCCATTACTTGTACCCTTTATCAAAACTGTTGCTCCTGGCATAGGCATTCCTGATTGATCGGTTACAACACCAGAAACAAGTATTCTTTGTTGAATCCTATTTTTCTTGGGTCCTGTCTTTTTGATAACAATAACATTATTATCGGCAACTTCAAACTCTAAATTACTATCATGAAGCGCCTTATCTAAAAGACTAGTAACCAAAACCTCTCCCTTTTCTAGTTTGATATTCGGAGCGTTTTGAAAAAATCGCTTTGGAAAAATAAAATGATAATTGGTTTGTTGCTGAATAATGTTAAACACTTCATCAATTGAGACCGACTCGTCTTGATTGATGATTACTTTTTCTTGAGACAACGAGGTTTTTGGTGCTAAACTAAAAACCGTGGTACACAATAGTAAGATAATCATTCTCATAATCATTAGGGGTAACCGTTTTCGCGAGAAGGGACGGAATTTAATTAATTTAATTTTCATAAATTTGTGTTGTGTTAGTTAGACAATCATTTTAATTAATACGTACTTAAGGGAGCAAGTTGATACACGACCAAATGTTTTACTTAACTCCCTTTATTTATTCTATTATTATTGTTTTTCCATCGAATTTATAATCCTTTATAACATTTAAGTTTTTCATATTTAAAAGGATATCTTCTATTTTTTCGTTTTTACCCAATACTCCAACAAACTCTTCCTCTTCAATACTCTTATTCTTAAAAACGACATCAAAATCATACCACCTGGATAAAACTACCATAATCTCTTTAAGCGATTTATTATTAAAATTGAAGATGCCTTTTACCCACGAAGTTTCCTGAGAAACATCGACCTCTTGAAAAGAAATTGTATTGGTAGTTCGATTTAAACTGGATTGTTTATTTGGTAATAAGAGGTATTTTTCACCTTGGTAATTAACATTAACTTTTCCATGTACTAAAGTGGTTACAACATTGTTTTCATTATTGTAGGCTTTAATGTTAAACTCGGTACCAACAACCTCAATTTCATGATTATTATTACTAACCGTAAATTTAGAACCTTGGTGTTCTGTGCTAGGAGACACATTAAAATAGGCTTCTCCATATAACAATTCTACATGACGAATTTTACCATCAATAAATGTAACGGGGTATTTCAGTTTCGAATCGGAATTTAACCATACTTGGGTACCATCGGCTAGTTTTACAAAAAAATGCCCACCCCTTGGAATGGTTAAATAATTATAAGCGATATCTTTATTATCTTGATTTGTTTGCGAATAAATAAGCGTTTCGCCATTACTCTCAATATTATCTGCACTGTACTGCCCTCCTTTTTCTAAAGTGATAGTCGAGCCATCTTCTCTAGTTAAAATAGCTTTATCACTACCAACTTTAATACTCGTATTGACTACAGTATTAATGGTTTCAGTATTTTGATTGTTCTGCTTAAAAAGAAAATAAAAAGCAACCAAAATTGCTACGGATGCAGCAACACTATACCTTAATACACTTTTATTAAACAAAGAAAATAATTTTGGCTTTTTAGATTCATCAACTTTAATTGCATCCAAAATATTAATTAACATACGTTCTTTAATATCAGCTTCTGGTCCTAATGCCTCAACCCATTCATTTTCCTTTTGAAAACTTTCATAATAATTAACGAGTAACTTTAACTCATGGGCAGTTGTTTTTCCATCTAAATATCTTTCAATTAATTTTTGAAAAAACTTATTATTTATTTCTTTATTGTTCATTTAAATACAATTATAATCTGGAGGGTATACCTATATAGTGTCCTTTTAAAAGGGTATCCCCTAAAAAAATTAGCAAAAATTTAATATTTTATTTTTGCTAAGCTGAAATTATGGTTTCTGAAAGCTTAAATAAAGCTTGCAGATCTATCGAGAAAATTAAAATACAATGGTGATTAATGTAGATAAAACAATAAATCGATACTAAGCAAATACCCCAAACCAGATCTTAAAACTTTAAGAGCGTAGGTAATATGGTTTTCTACGGTTTTTGTTGATATATCAAGTTTTTCAGCTATTTCCTTATGGCTTAGCTGTTCATTCCTGCTTAACTTATAGACCTCTCGGCATTTTTTTGGTAAGGTTTCAACAATAGAATTTACTTGATTAACCAACTCTTCATGCATTAGTTTTGTTTCGGGAGTCGCATATTGAAAGCGCTGATTTAAGTCTTCAAGTAATTCTACATTCGTTACTTTTTTCTTTCTAAATACACTGAAAACTTTATACCTAACACAGGCATATAAATAAGAGTTTATTGATATTTTAATTTGTAGTTTTTCTCTATGATTCCAAAAATCTATAAAAACATCTTGAATAATCTCTTCGCAAATTTCTTTATCCTTTAATAAATTATAAGCAGAAATATACAGTGATTTCCAGTAACTATTATACAGCTCTGTTAAGGCTCCTTTGTCTCCTTTTTTTAGACGTTTTAAGATTTTAGAGTCTGTTTTGTTCATAATAGTTTTTATGGAATACTCAAAAGTAAACAATTAACCCATTTTTTTTGTTTTCGTTTCGATTTTGTTTGGTAAACGACATTAAAACAAAAGCAATTAAGACTGCTAATGATTAAGCTTAATATTGTATAGAAATTCTAGTATTTGCTAAGAACAACAAATTAAACTACATGAATATATGAAAAGCAATTTATTTAACTAAATCCTAATCAGATAAATAAGGCAATACTTTAACCAATAGATTATTTGGGATCGTATCATTCAACTATTTTAATTGTGGGTTATTCAAATTGCTTATATCTAGCGATTGGCTAAAACCAAAAAAACCTTGTAATTCTGATGATTTACAAGGTTATTATTCAATTTACAATTGAAATTTGTCGGGATGACAGGATTTAGATAATCCTAATGAACCCTTATTGCAAATATTTTCTCCCATTTTACTTTACAATGTGAAAACACATTTTACGTAAAACAGAAGAAAACATTTAGTCGGGATGACAGGACTCTAAAACAAAACACAACACACTGAACAACAATTGATTAGTAATATGTTTTTGAAATAAGACACGCTATAGGACATTGTCAAATCAGATTTTGACATTCACTCTTCAAATTTAATCAAAATAGTCTAATTAATACTATTTCAAGTTAATAGTATATAGGAGTTTACTTTTTATAGAAGCAAAAATTAATTCATATTGCAACTGGATTTCCTCAATTTCTGCTTCTATGAGCTTTCAAAACTCTTTCTCCTTTGCCTGCTTAGAAAGTTTTCTACTGTTTTGTTCCAAAAAATAACTAAAAATGATACCATATCATCTGGCATTTCATTTGTGTTGTCGATATAAAACTTAAACTCTTCGAACTTAATTGAATATTCAACTTCTTAAAAAATCATTTTCAAATATACTTCCTATAGAGCAGTCATTGTTGTAACCTTTCCCAAAAGAATAGTAAAAAATCACCACCTTTCAATTAGTATCACACAATCTTAATTTTAGAAAGAATTAATCATAATAGATTTGAATTTAATACTTTTGGTTATGGATTAAATTTTAATATTTTTTTCTTTGGAAGAATAATAAAATTCATGTAATAAATTTAGATTATAATTCCTTATTATCTCAATACTCAAATGACACTAATTTAGCTTATGCATTTTTTTAAAACCTTTCAACTTTTACTTTTCTTCTGTATATCTTTAAATACTTTCTGTTATTTAAGCCATGCTCAATACAGGGTTAATCAACTATCGGTTAATGAAGGGTTGAGTCATAGCGATGTTAGTGGGATTGTTCAAGATAAATCTGGTTTTATTTGGATGGGTACAAACAACGGGCTTAACAGGTTTAATGGCTATGATTTTAAAATATTCAAAAACGACCTTTATAATGATAATAGCCTAACAAACAACAGAATAAAATCTCTTTTATGCGATTCAAAAAATAGGATATGGATTGCCACAGAAACCAGTGTACTATCCTATTTTGATCCAATAACAAATACCTTTCAAAAAATCTCTTTTAATGACGAACCCTTTAGCCACATATCACAGATAATCCAAGATGATGAAAACAATATTTGGTTCACAACCAATACCAACGAGCTATACAAACTCCAAGAAGAAAATGGCAAATTTGAAAATTCAGGAATTTTACTGCCTTTTAAGAGTGAAATTATTGAAATAAAACCATTCAAATCTCATATATGGGTTTGCACCGCAGCTGATGGTTTGTGGAAAATCAACCAAATTACAGGAAAAGCAACCCGCATAGACAATCCGGCTTTACGAATGCCGGTTTCAATGACAAAACATGGAGACGACTTACTTGTAGCGACTTATAATGGTATTTTTTCTTTAACTGATGCACTTGAGGTTAAACCAATATATCAATCTAAACTGGGCATGACCACTAATTTTGTAGTGGACTTTAATAACAACATCTGGGTTGGTTTGTTTAATGGTGGTATTCTTTTATTAAAACAAAATGATTTAGGGAACTATGAGTTAAAAAAAACCTACAATACCAAGCATCTTCTGAGTACCAACCGTGTTAATGAAATTCTTATTGATTCTTTTGATATGTTATGGATAGGCACTTCTGGCGGCGGTGCCCATTATATTGATTTAAAAGAAAAACCCTTCAGACTTACTAACAAGGAAAACAGCGCCCTACCCGACAATTACATCACGGCTATTTATGAAAATGAAAGCACCCTTTGGACTGGAACACGAAACGGTTTGCTGGAATATGACAAGAAAACAAACACGTCTTTTTTAAAAACAACAGGACATATCTCATATATCTATCAAGATACATCAAACCAATTATGGGTTGGAAAACGTTTTGAAGGTCTTTTACTTTATCAGGACAATAATTTGATAAAAACCTACAAAAAAGATACTGAGGAAAACTTTCCAAGTAATGAGGTTATGGGGGTTCAAGAAGATGAATTTGGGCGTTTGTGGGTCATTACATTTAATGAAGGTATTGCCATTATCGATATAAAAACAAAAGCAGTTTTATCAAACCTTAACACCAAAAGCTACCTACCCACCAACAACATCAACTACCTGTATTTAGATCCCCAACTAACCAATGTAGCCTGGTTGGCTACAAGAGACATAGGCCTGTTGAAAGTTATTTTTAAGGATCCTTCAAAAATTTCTGTCATAAAATATGGGTTTAACCCTAAAGACAGCACCTCTATCAGCTCTAACTACGTATGGCCCATTCTTAGATCTAAAAAGGGTGACCTATGGGTAGGAACTTTAGGAGGAGGATTAAACAAATTGATTGAAACCGATGAGGGCTCCCAATTTAAAAGGTACACTGAAAAAGACGGCCTACCCGATAATGACATAGAATCTATTTTAGAAGACGATGCCCACAACCTTTGGTTAGGAGGCCGAGGCATTACTAAATTCGACCCTAAAAACCTAACATTTTCAACTTATGATGTTAAAGATGGCCTACAATCAAATTCATTCAAAATAGGGGCAGCCTTCAAAAATAGCAAAGGCATACTTTACTTTGGCGGTATTAATGGTTTAAATTATTTCAACCCCAGTTTAATTGTTCCCAATCCGCATAAACCCAAATTAGTACTAGATGAATTAAAAGTACTTAACAAAACCGTAAATGTTGGAGACGATATAAACGGAAGAGTTTTATTAAACAAAAGTTTGGATTATGCAGAAACAATCGAATTTAAATCCGATGAAAACGAATTTACAATTGAACTGTTAGGACTTCATTACAGCAATCCGGATAAGAATAAATATGCTTACAAACTTAAAGGTTATACTAAGAACTGGATCTATATTAATGCGACACAGCGTAAAATAACATTTGCAAACCTACCATCAGGAACCTACACCTTTATAGCAAAAGTATCCAATAATGATGGTTTATGGAGTAATACCCGTTCTTTAAAAATCAAAATCTTACCACCTTGGTGGGCTACTTGGTGGGCTTACATTTTTTACTTTGGCATTTTTATATTGGTACTTTCATTGTATAAAAATTTTGTGAACCGTCAATCAAAATTAAAGAACGAACTCATTTTTGCAGAAAAAGAAATGAATCTTAATGATGAGAAAATGAAATTCTTTACCAGTATTTCACATGAAATACGAACACCTTTAACATTAATAAATAGTCCGTTAGATGATATTATTGAAGCGGAGACAGACAATAACAGGTACCTTGAAAAACTTAGCCTTATCCGCAAAAATGTGAATAGGCTTTTAAATCTTACCAATCAACTATTGGACTTCAGAAAAATGGAAACAGGCAACATGAAACTTAATGCTGCCGAAGGGAATTTTACTAATTTCTCCAAAGAAATATATCGATTTTTCCAAAGTCTAGCAGAAGAAAAAGAAATAGATTACACGTACCAGAGCATTCCTGAGAATATAAAACTAACCTTTGACAGGCAAAACTTTGAGATAATATTAACCAATCTAATATCGAATGCCTTTAAATACACTAACAAAAAAGGGAAAATTTCAATACTCCTAAAGGCCGTAGGAAACGATCAAGAACCAGCCGTTTTTGAAAAAATAAACAAGGAACCAAAGCTTATCGACAATTATTTGGAAATCCTCATCGAGGACAATGGCATTGGTATGTCTGAAAAAAATATAGAGTTCATCTTTGACAGATATTACCAAGTGAAGGATTTAAATACACTTTCCATCCATGGCACTGGCATTGGTCTATCATTAGTAAAAGAGCTGGTCATACTACACGGTGGCGAAATCAAAGTAAAAAGTACTGAAAATGTCGGATCAAAATTCTTCATCCGTATTCCTTTTGGTCAAAACCATTTAGATAATAGTTTCATCAATAAAGATTTTAAAAATAGTGACCATAAATCCTACTACCATAGTCAACATATAAAAATTGAACCTGTTGAACCAGAAACAATCGAAAATGAATCCGACTCAATAAAAAAGCGCATCCTTTTGGTTGAAGATAACAAAGAAGTGCAGGATTATTTAAATAATCATCTTAAAAACCAATACAACGTTATTGTGGCTTCTAACGGAAAAGAAGGCTATGACAAAGCAAAGACTTCGATCCCAGACATTATAATAAGCGATGTGATGATGCCACAAATGGATGGTCTAGAAATGTTAAAAGCATTAAAGAATGACCCGGACCTATCTTTTATACCTGTCATTCTACTTACCGCAAGAACCGCAACCCTTTACGAACTGGAAGGGGTAGAAATTGGTGCCCACGATTACATTACGAAACCTTTCAACATAAGCATATTAAAAGGTAAAATTGCCAATATATTATTAGCTAGAGAAAATTTTAAACAGTACTACAACCAGAACATTAAAAATGAGCCTACCAAAATAAAACTACCTAATTCTGAACAAAAGTTTTTAGATGATATAAGTAAATTAGTATTGGACAATTTATTAAACGACGATTTTTCCGTAAAAACACTCGTTAAAGAGATGGGCATGAGTCAATCTAGTTGTTACAAGAGGATTAAAGAACTAACAGGGCGATCTGCGGTACAGTTCATTAGAGACATTAGGTTGAAACGTGCTGGCGAACTTTTAATGGAAAACAAACATAACGTTTCTGAAGTCGCCTTCATGGTGGGGATAAACGATTTAAAATATTTTCGTGAAAAATTCAAGGAACATTATGATTGCAACCCAAGCGAATTTAACAATAACATAGACGATTAAAAGTAAACTATGAAAATACCCCTCTAAAAATATCATTGTATCCTCTACCTAGTGTTTGCCATTCATTTATTTTTACATAAAACATTCGGAAAATGATACATAAAAAAACACCTTTTAAAGTAATTACACTTTTAATACTATTCCTAAGCTTTATCAATTGCAAAAATGATAAAACAGCACCAAAAAAAGCCAAACACAAACTCCCTAATGTTATTTTCATTCTTGCAGATGACCTTGGATATTCTGATTTGAGTTGTTATGGCCAAAAACTCATAACCACCCCAAATATTGATGCTTTAGCCGACAATGGCATCATTTTCACACAACATTACTCAGGAAGCTCGGTTTGTGCGCCGTCACGAAGCACCTTATTAACTGGTTTGCATACTGGGCATACCCCCATAAGGGGCAATAAAGAAGTTTTACCCGAAGGACAATACCCTATTGCTGATTCAGTTTATACCTTAGCTGAAGTTTTTAAAAATGCTGGATATACAACAGGAACCTTTGGCAAATGGGGCCTAGGATATCCTGGATCAGAAGGCGACCCAAACAATCAAGGTTTTGATCAATTTTATGGCTATAATTGCCAACGACTAGCACATCATTACTACCCTTATTTTTTAAGAAGCAACCAAGAGGTTGACTCTCTATTAGGCAATAAAGGCCACGGCAAGGAAACCTATGCACCTACAATAATTCATGAAAAGGCTCTAAGTTTTATTGAAACAAACAAAGACCAACCGTTTTTCATGTTTTACCCAACCTCCATTCCTCATGCAGAATTAGCAGCCCCTGAAAAGGATATCGCAAAATACAGAGGCAAGCTCCTTCCAGAGAATAGCTACAAAGGCTACGATGAAGGCCCTGAATACAGAAACGGCCCCTATGAATCTCAAAAAGAAACACACGCTACCTATGCGGCCATGATTCATTATTTAGACAATAAAGTTGGAGAAATTGTAAAAAAAGTAAATGATTTAGGTCTTACAGAAAATACCATCATTATTTTCACATCAGATAATGGCCCAAGTAGAGAAGGCGGCGTAGACCCTGAATATTTTAATAGTAATGGCCCCTTAAAAGGATTTAAAAGAGATCTTTATGAAGGTGGTATACGCGTACCTTTAATTGTAAGCTGGCCTGGAACCATTAAAGAGAATATTTCAACAAACCACATATCTGCATTTTGGGATTTCATGCCTACATTTTCAGATATATTAGGTCAGTCAACATTAAACTACCCTACAGATGGTATTTCTTTTTTGCCAACCTTATTAAATCAAGAAAACCAAAAACAACACGATTATCTTTACTGGGAATTTCATGAAAAAGGAGGTAGACAAGCAGTGAGAAAAGGGCAATGGAAAGCCGTAAAATACAACGTCCTTTCTGAACCAAAAAAACCTATTGAATTATATGATCTTTCTGCTGACCTAGGAGAAACCAATGATGTTTCTAGCAAATATCCTGAAATCACTTCAGAATTAACAAAACTTATAGAAACCAGCAGAACACCTTCAGATGTTTTTCAGTTTTCTTCTGAAACGTTTCTAAATTCAAAATAAAAAAAGAGAACAAAACAAAACGGGTTAGAATTCAGCAGAAATCTAACCCGTTTTTTAATGCATATAAGTACCATTTACAATATTTGACACTGAACAACATAAACCTAAAAACCTAAAATACAGTCTTTAACATAAATCGAACACAGCCTACTCATTACCATCATAATAAATGGCCTAAATCATGTTTTTATCAAAAAAAAATCAGATTTAACCCCTTGACAAGTCCTAAAACACCCCCTAAAACACCTACAGGTTTTACTTTACTTTGTCTAAAATTTAAAATAATACTAATGAAAAACTGTTTAAAATCCTTAAACTTATGCCTAGCAGGTTTGTTTATTTTTGCTAGTTGTGCTTTTACTAAAACTAATAACCATTCACCTGGACGTACGTCCTATGATTTTGATTTAAATTGGAAATTTAAATTAGGAGATGAAACAAAAGCAAGTGACATTAATTACAATGATGCAAATTGGCGAACACTCAACGTACCCCACGATTGGAGTATTGAAGGCGCTTACAACAAGGATAATCCTTCTGGAATTGAGGGCGCATTTCTACCAACAGGTATTGGATGGTATAGAAAACATTTTGAATGGCTGCCTGAATGGGAAAACAAAAAATTAAGTATTCAATTTGATGGTGTATATTGCAATTCCACCGTATGGATAAATGGTATTGAATTAGGCACAAGACCCAATGGTTATATAGGATTTTCCTATGATTTGACGCCGCATCTTCAAAAAGGAAACAATGTTATTTCAGTTAAGGTAGACCATTCCAAAACACCCTCCGGAAGATGGTACACTGGCTCTGGTATATATAGACACGTTCGATTATTGGCTACAGACAAAATATACATCCCCGAAGGAGGTCTTTTAATTAAAACCCCCGAAATAGATAAAAATAAAGCTACAGTAGCTGTTAACTTGGAATTAACAAACGAAAAAGACACAAATAGCAATATTGAGATTATTTATAACATATTAGATGCTAGCAGAAACACAGTTACTACGAGCAAAAAAACACTTTCATTAAAAAAAGGAAATCATAAAACCAACACAACATTAGTTCTAAAAAATCCAGCTTTGTGGTCTACAAACCAGCCCAATCTTTATAAAATGCAGGTTCAAATAAATGACGAAAACCATAATAGCTTAGATAACTTTGAATCCACTTTTGGAGTGCGCTCCATTTCTTTTAGTGCAGAAAACGGGTTTGAACTTAATGGTGTCAAAACCATTTTAAAAGGTGTATGTAACCATCATGACGCTGGACCAGTTGGAACTGCTGTACCTCATGATGTGCTTTACAGAAGATTGGAAATCCTAAAAGAAATGGGATGTAATGCCATAAGAACATCACACAATCCATTTGCTCCAGAATTTTACGACATGTGCGATGAGATGGGATTTTTGGTAATGGACGAGGCTTTTGACGGTTGGGAAACCCCTAAAGCAGAACACGATTATGGTAATTATTTTGAAGATTGGTGGCAAACCGATTTAGAAGCTTTTATTAAACGAGACTATAACCACCCTAGTGTTATTATATGGAGTATTGGTAACGAAGTAAAAAACTATACCGATGAAACTCAAAAAAAATTAGTAGATTTTATTAAAGACATTGACAACACGCGACCTATATCACAGGGACGAGGTTATAAAGGTCCAGCAATAGATTTGGCAGGTTTTAATGGTCACGGTGAGTATAAAAATGTTCTAAAAAAATTCCATAAAGCGAATCCTACCAAACCCATTATAGGTACAGAAATCACTCATACCATGTCAACCAGAGGTATTTATAGAACAAAAATGAGCTATCGTCTTAGAGACACCCCTGCCCCTTGGGAGCAAGGAAAAAAATTCAGCTCCATAAAAAACAAAGTATTTCTCCAAGATGATTTAACTGAAGAGGAAGTTTTTAAAAATGTAAATCCGAAATACTATTCTTCTTACGACAATGCTATTGTTCGTATGAGCATTAGAGATTATTGGAGGGAAACAAAAGATTTAGATTATTTCTTAGGAGCCTTCAGATGGACTGGTTTTGACTACTTAGGAGAATCGTTTGACTGGCCAGCAAGAACTGTGAGTTTTGGTATTATTGATCTAGCTGGTTTCCCTACAGACAGCTATTATTTATACCAAAGTATTTGGTCGAACGAACCTATGGTGCATTTGTTACCTCATTGGTCGCTTTCTGGTAAAGAAGGGGTTATTATTCCGGTTGTGGCTTATACCAATGGAGATTCAGCAGAACTTTTCTTAAACGGAAAATCATTGGGAGAAAAACCAATGACCGATGAATTTAGAATTATATGGAATGTCCCTTACATAAAAGGAGAACTTAAAGTAGTGGCAAAAAAAGATGGAAAAATAATTGCTACCGATGTTAAGAAAACTGCTGAGGAAGCTCATGGCATTGCAATCAAATTAGACAAAAAATCCATGATTTCAAACCAAAAAGACGTTGCACATCTTGAACTATCCGTAGTAGATAAAAACGGTGTAGAGGTTCCAGATGCAAATAATCTTTTCAATTTCAAAATTGAAGGTCCAGGAAAACTCATTGGTGTTGAAAATGGTGATATTTTAGATTTAAGCCCTTCAAAAGCCACAAACAAAAAAGCTTTTAACGGCAAATGCTTGGCAATTGTTCAATCAACAGACAAACAAGGCGATATCAAAATCACAATAAGTTCAGAAGGACTGGTTTCAAGCGAGGTAATGATTTCAGTTCATAAAAATAAAACGGATTTAAAATCCCTATAAATATTAATCAGTTTTAATTTAGTTCTTTTTGGCAACGGGGTTTTCTTTTTAAGTAAGAAAACCCCGGTTGTTATTTTACACAAATACAGAGTGATGATTAACAAGATTTCTTACAACTAAACAAAAAAAACTTTTTACAGAAAACCCCCTTCTCGATTTATTGATATACCACCATTTAATACCCAGTTATTTTAAATAATTTGGCTCCAAAAAATTTTACTAATTAATGAAAAACTTATAAAAAAATTACTTTATTGCTTTTTATATTTTGCAATGATGTGATAACCTCATATTTAAAAACAGCTCAAATTAAAACTCCTTCAATTATAAGTAAAATGTGTTTTGCCTAGATAAATAGCCTTAGCAGCTAAGCGACCTTAAGAAGGATTAGAAAATAATTAATTATAATAACCATGAGTCTGTTTTGAATTGCTTTCGACAGTTAACTGTTTCACACTTTTATTTTCGAGAGGTTTGATTTCAAGGATTCAAAAAAATTCAACATTTTAAGATTTAACTGAATTCTCTTAAGAATTTTAAAAATTAAATTTATAAACAAATGAGAAACTTTAAGTTACTACTAATAGCACTATTGTATGCCTTTGCATCTCATGCACAAATGGCATGGATTATCAATCAAGGAACTGTAACAGCTTCTGAAAACCAACCTACCGTAAACAATCTTTTTGATAACGATATAAACACTATTTGGTCCTGTACGGGTTCGGGCACCATTATATTTTCTAACACAAATAATCCGTTTATATACACAGGTTATTTTCTGTATTCCAGCACCGTAAATAGTCCTGCCTCTTGGAAATTTTATGGTTCCTTAGATGGCGTTAACTTCGATGTTCTAGACACACAACCTGGCACAGCTTTAGGAAGCAATTCTCGTAAGCGTTTTTCTGCCAATAACAGCGAACAATACCTTTATTATAAAATAGATTTTTTTGACAGTGCAAATTATACATCTTCTGGAAGCTCCATTGAGCTTTCAGGGTTACTATTTGAAACCAATGGAAAAACCGAAAGCTTTGAAAATCTAGTTATAGCTACAGGTGCTTCAAATAATGGTAATTATACTGGCGATGATAACTTGGAATGGAATTTTACTAATTCAAGAGATGGGCAAAATTTTGGTGCTGAAAGTAGAAGCTTATTGATGCGTGGTCAAGACACAGCAAATTTGATTGCTATTATTGATGGAGGTATCACTAGACTATCTTTTGACTACACCAATGCTTTTAACTCGGTTACTAATGAGGCGGCCTATTTTAATGTTTACATTGAAGAATTAGAAACAAGTAAAGCCGAAGAATTAGTGGGTACGTCATCAGCAGTAGGTAACACAAATACAACAGGAATTCAAACCTTTATTTTGGACAACTTAGACTTTAGAGGTCAGGTAAAACTTCGTATTGAAGCAGCAGAAAAACCGGTTTGTATTGATAATTTGGGCTATTTGTATAATTCATTAGAGCCAACGGCTCCAGATGACAACGAAGTTAACAATACGTTTACAATAAATGTTGATGATGTAAAATGGCAGATAAGTGATTATTTGGTAGGAATGCATTCGGTATATTCTAATGAACCAGATGCTTTTTATGCAGATGGCAGTTATGTTGAGTGGATGAAAAATGCCGGTATTAGTACCATGAGATATCCTGGAGGTACTGTTGTAAAATATTGGGATTGGGAAAACCCTACCGGTATTTTAAACCAAGATTCTTGGGATCCTAATTGGAACACTGCTAATAATGCACTTCCCGAAGACTGGACAAGTCTTGACGAGTATATAGCTGTTGTAAAATCCTCTGGTATTACCCCTATGTTTGGGGTTAATATTACCTCTGGACACCAATACAACCGCGTGCAAGAAAGTATTGATAGAGCCGTTAGAATGGTACAATATGTTAAAGACGCAGGCTTAGGCGGAGCCTTTTGGTATTTAGGGAATGAAGGTGCTAATGGAGGAGCCACAAATGAAGCCAATCTATACAAACAACATGCCCAAGCTATGAAAGCTATAGATCCTAATATTAAATGCATGTTCAACCATAATAACCTTACTCCAAAGTACCTAAAAAATTATTTAGCCATCGCTGGTGATTATATAGATATCGCAGAAACCCATGGTAAATGGCCTTATGGTGGTGACCCAGGATTACCTCCAGGCACCCTAGCGGAATGGCAGAAAGAATTTCCGTTAAGAGATCGAAAGAATCACAACCGAGCATGGCGTAATGAAGTGCCTATACTGAAGCAAGCGGCTATAGAGGCAGGTTATCCAGATTTAAAATTTGCTAATAACGAATATGGTCTAGGCAAAGGCACAAATGTTGTAGGCTTTGATCGCTATACAAAAAACCTGTTGGTAATTGATATACTCCAAGAGCATATTATTGGCAATTGGTATATGTCTTGTTTTTGGTCTCAAATACTTTCATTTGATGAATCTAGTTTAGCTAGTTCTAATAACAATTACCGTTTAAACGCCATGCAATATGGCTTTGAATTATTAGGAAAAGCACAAGGCGCCAACATGCTTGAAATGACCGATGTTGAAGGGAATATTTCTGTATATGGCTTTACTGCGGAAAAAGATGATGAATATCTCGTTTATTTATTGAACAAATCGTCATTAGAACAAAATGTAAATCTTGGTTTTTTAAGTTCTGGATCTATAACACCCGCATTTTTTGAAGGAAGTAGCATGGTGAATACGCTAGATGAATTTGGCGAAATGATATCTGTAAATGTAACGCCTCAAGGCAATAATGCTTTTAAATCTGTACTACCATCAATGTCTTACACTAGACTAACTTTTAAGAAACAAGCCTTGACTGCAGAAGATTTTAATACATCAAACTGGAACCTTAAAGTATACCCTAATCCAACTAATAGTTTTATAACTATAAAAACATCACCTTCAATATCTATTAAACAATTTGCTGTTTTTGATATGTCAGGCAGAAAAGTTAATGAAGGCCTAATGGATGCATCCAACACCATCGATTTACAAAACATAAACCAAGGGATGTATGTTATAAAACTAATCAATTCATCAAAAAATATTAATTTTATTAAGATTATTAAAGAAGGTACGAAGCTCTAAAAGACAGACTTCAACAAAACCAAATCATCAATTTAGAGTTGTAAGTATAAACATACCATGTAAAGAAAAACAACGCTAAAGCACCTATTTAAAAGGGGATTAACGAAAATATCCCCTTTTAAATATGATTTTGACCTCTACTCTTAATACAGATTTAACACAAATTTGTGAATCTTAATAATTAACTCCCTAGTTAAACAAATGGAACATAAACTAAACTACCAATGAAACAGAAACTAAACTAAAACTAAACAAATGAAACAAAATTCAAAATTATAACTAATTCAGAAAATACAAATATGAAGCAATTCAATCTATTTTTAATATTAATATCTGTTTCATGGAGTGCCTTATCACAAACCCCAATTCAAGGTGTTGTAAAAGATGGTTCGGGCATCCCCATTCCTGGTGTAAATATTATCGAAAAAGGAAGTCAAAATGGAACTGTGTCAGATTTTGATGGAGGGTATCAAATAACAGTTTCAAACAATGCCACATTAACATTTTCCTACGTTGGGTTTATAACTCAAGAAATAAATGTAAATGGTAAATCTACCATTAATGTAACCATGGCAGAAGATATCCAAAGTCTATCAGAAGTTGTTGTGATAGGTTATGGCGAACAAAAGAAAGAAAGTGTTTTAAGTGCCATTAATCAAGTTAAAGGCGAAGATATACTACAAACAGGAACACCTAATTTGGCCAATGCCTTAAACGGAATCTCGCCAGGTGTAGATGTCGTTGTAAATTCTGGTCAACCCGGCAGCGATACTGGAGACATATTTATCCGAGGAAAAGCTAACCCGCTTATTCTAATAGATGGTGTTGAAATTGTTGGTGGATTTTCTAACATAGACCCCAGAGATGTAGAAAGCATCAGTGCACTAAAAGATGGTGCAGCTACAGCAGTTTACGGTATTCGTGGTGCTAATGGTGTTATTATTATTACTACAAAACGTGGTAAATTAGGTAAGCCTCAAATAAGCTACAATGGCCAAATGACCATAAAAACACCAACCACTATACCTAACACACTAAATGCATTTTCTGCACAAAGCGCTTTAAATAAAGGAATTTTAAACGATCAAGCTTATAACTCAGGATTCTCGACTGTAAACGACTTACAGCACTGGAAAGATGGTGACTTGCCCTATATCTATCCAGACACCGATTGGTTTGATTTAATGCTTAAAGACTCTGGCTATAGTCAAAATCACAATATTGATATTCGAGGTGGTACCGATTTTGTAAAATACTACGCATCAGTAGGATACCTATACGAAGGTGATGTTATTGAAACTGAAAAATTCTCCAATTACGATCCGAAATTCAAATTCAGCAGATATTCTTTTAGAGCAAATTTAGATTTCAACCTAAGCAAAACGACTATTTTAAAAACTAGTGTTAGTAGCCGTTTTGAAGACAAATCCGAACCTAGAGTTACAGGAGGAGGAGAAAACAATAATCTAGGTAGAATATTTAGAGGACTGTACATCTCTGAACCAGGTGGTGTTGTTCCTATATACCCAGCAGAAGTATTAGAACAATACCCAGACCCGCTTTACCCAGGATTGGTAGAAGCTAGATTTGGAGCAGGTTCTAACCCTTATGCAGATATCAATACCTTAGGAGTAAGTAACGGGTTTAAAACGGTATTCTCTGTTGATTTTGATCTTCAACAAAAACTAGATTTCATTACAAAAGGCCTTTCTTTTGTAGGTAAATACAACTATTCTAGTGTATACGACTCAACTGAAAACATTACATGGAATAGTGTCACTGCTCCAAGAATTGATACTTATACATTAGAAAGAGATGGAAGCTGGTTCTCTACTGAAGGTAGAAATTACGAGCGCCCTTTAAAACATATCCTTCAAGATGAAAACATAGACAAAAATAGAGAGATTTCTTATTACAGACTTCAACTAGATTACAACAATACATTTGGAAAGCATAATGTAACAGGATTAGCACTTTTTAGCCGAAACAAAACTCTAAACAATACAGAATATCCCTATTTTAATGAAGATTGGGTAGGTCGTGCAACTTATAATTACGATTCTCGCTATTTCTTTGAGTTTAGTGGCTCTTACAACGGCGATGAAACATTTGCTACAGGCTATCGTTTTAAACTATTTAGATCTTCTGCATTTGGGTACAACCTTGCCTCAGAAGATTTTATTAAAGAACATTTCTCTGTTTTAAGTAATTTCAAAATAAGATATTCTTATGGAGAGACAGGAAGTAAGGAAGGCTTAAACAGAAAAAATGGTCTGTCCCCATACCGTTGGCAATACCTTAGCTTTTATGATTATACAGATGGAAGAGAACGCTCTAGGTACTTCTTTGGCGAAGATATTGATAACGAACTTACAGTTATAGCCGAAGATCAAATAGGAAACCCAAAACTATCTTGGGCTACCGTAATTAAACAAAATATTGGAGTCGATTTTGGCTTCTTTAAAAATAAGCTTACTGGAAGTGTTGATTTTTTTAAGGATAAACGTGATGGACTAATCGGTAGACCTTCTGCCATACCTGCTTATTTCGGGTCGACCGTTGAATTCCCGTTTGCTAACTTGGGGGCTTCAGAAAGCCATGGTTACGAATTGGCTCTGAATTACAGAAAAACAACCTCTTATGGCTTGTCATATTCGGTAGGGGCATTTTATGCCTTTAACGAGAATCGTGTTTTATTTAGTGCCGCAGATGGACCAGGAACACCAGATTACACAAAAGAAGCTGGTAAACCTGAGGGCGTTACCCCTTTACTACAAACAGACGGTTACTTCCAAAATATTGATGAGCTAGTTAATTACCCTGAATTTGCGGGCAAACCAGGCTTGGGTGATATCAGGTATATTGACTACAATGCTAACGGAACCGTTATAGGAAATGCCCTAGAAGACCAAGTTAGATTTAACTTACCAAAGTCTCCAACAAACACCTATAGCTTCAGGTTTTCAGCCGATTATAAAGGGTGGGCTATTAGTGGCTTAGTTAATGGTACACAAGGCCATAGGGGTTTAATTGATGCTAATCTTGCATACGCCTTACCTGATGGCAATGCTGCAGGACTCTATGAACATTTAGACTATTGGACCCCAACAAACACAAATGCCAAATACCCTGCATTGCATTCACAAAACAACCCTAACCTATCATCGCCACACACGTCTAGAATAATTGATCTTGATTATATTAAATTAAGAAGTCTTAATTTAAGTTACACCTTCGATATGAGCAAATCTACTACCATTGATAGTATTAAGCTTTTTGGAATAGGAAACGACTTGTTTACAATATCGGATGTAGATTTTGGAGATCCAGAAGGTAATTCTGGAGGGAGTTTATACCCTATAGTACGTAGAATAAGCTTTGGAGTTAATGTTAGTTTTTAAAAATGAATAAAATCGTTATAATGATGAAAAAATATAGTTATTTATTATGGCTTGGCCTAATTTGTAGCCTTTGCTTTAATTGCGAAGACTATCTAGATAAGGTGCAAGAGTTTGAAGGACTCCAAGAAGACGATGTCTTCTCTGATATCCGTTTAGCAAAATTATTTTTGGATGGGGCTTATACCAACCTCATTTCAGAGGTAAGCACAGCAAATACTGGTTCAGATTGGCTACCTGCCATGACCATGGGTGGCGAGGGATACCCAGGTAGATTGGCACTAAACGTACCCGAAACATACAACTTATATGCACAAGGCGATTATTTAAGTTTAATAAATAAAAACCCTAGCTTTCAAGGAACACCATTTTTTGTAAATAGGTATTATGAAGGATGGAAAGGTGTTAGAACAGTTAATAGCTTTTTAGAACATGCCAATGAAATACAAAATGGTACGCCTCTAGAAATTAATAGACTTAAAGGTCAAGCATACTTTTTAAGAGCTTATTTCTTCCATTTAATGACCAAACGTCATGGAGGTCTAGCCTATTTAAAAGATAATTTAGATTTAAATTCTCCAATTACCACAGAACGAGAAAGCTATGATAGTAATCTTGCAGATATGATTATTGATTTGAATCAAGCCATAAACTTACTTCCGATTAAATGGGAGTCTGAAAACACAGGAAGGCCAACAAAAGGAGCTGCAATGGCATTAAAATCTAGAATAACTCTTTTTGGAGCAAGTCCTTTAGCCAATAAATCAAACGATCAAGCTCTATGGATAGATGCTGCGAAAGCCGCTTCAGATGTCATCAATTTTGCCAATGATAACGGACTTTACAACCTTATAGACGCTAGTGCTGCTAACAGTATGGATGTTGATACTGGTGGAGCAGACCTTTTTGTTTCCGAACCAGACCAACTTAAACCTTACAGAAATATTTTTGTTGGTCCAGGGGTAAGTAAAGTTATTCCTCAAGAAGTTATTTTCATGGAACCAAACTTAAGATTTGATTTACCTGGAGATTTCTCTTTAAATCCAGTGCCAAGGCTTTCTTTAACTGTTGGTTTTGATATTCTTAAAGGAAACACAAATCCAATGGGAATAGGAGCATTAGCAAACTTTGCCGCTAAATATGAAACCAAAAATGGATTAGATATTAAAGATGACCCAAGTTACAACCCACAAAACCCATTTGTTAACAGAGACCCTAGATTTTATAACGACATTTTATTTGACGGTGTACCTTGGGTATTTACTGTTGGGGCTTTAAACAATACAGGTGTCGTTGATTTAGCACAAATTAATGAAGAAGGGGGATATGGGAAAAGTTTACACGACCCTCAAACACCAGCAAATAGACTTTGGCGCGTGAGTAATCTAACAGGTCTTATGGTAAGAAAATGGGTGCCTAATGGGGCTTATTGGCAAAACGGAAATACAGGTAGCTGGGATTTTCATGTGAATAATATTTTAATGCGAATGTCTGAGGTTTATTTAAACTATGCCGAAGCCGTTAACGAAGCTTATGGACCTAGCGGAACAGCGCCTGGTGGAACACTAACAGCGATACAAGCCATAAACATAATTCGTAATAGAGTTGGAATGCCTGATGTTAAAAGTATGTACACAGGGTCTAAAGAGCTGTTTAGAGAACGTATTAAAAACGAACGTGCTATCGAGTTAGCTTACGAAGGTTTTAGATATGATGATTTAAGACGTTGGAAAGTGGCACACTTAGATGAAAATACTAAAGTAGACTTTCTAGAAATGAGATGGCAAGGTGGACCGTCGACGACCTACCCTACTGGTTTTAGTTTTGATGTTGTTGAACAACCTAATTTAAAGAAAACCTTTAACGACAGAAATTATTGGTGGCCTATACCTTCAACAGATGTTGAAGCAACACCGACTTTTAAACAAACACCAGGATGGTAGCACAGGGTTTTCCCTATAAAATATTTAAATAAGTTAAAAAAACGGTACTAGAAACGGACTACAAACGGCGTCCTTTTAAAATCGTATTTAACAAAAAAACATATACAAATGAAACAAACCTTTACAGAAATTAAAATATACCTCTTCTGTTTGCTAAGCACATTTCTTGGTGGGGTAACGTTGGCGCAAAACACTTCTTCTAGCAACTTAGTGCAGCAGGATTCGCTTTCGCCAATAACTAAAGATCAAATTCTTGAAACTCCATTTGGAACCTTTAACTTGAGCAAGTCTACAGGAGCTGTATATAGAATTTCAGGAGAAACTCTTAGAAAAACTCCAGGCGACAACCTGTCTGAAGCATTACGAGGACGCGTACCAGGATTAAGAATTGTTAGTCAATCAAATACACCTGGTTTTAATAATTATTCATATACCTTAAATGGAGGCACACCTTATGTGTTAATTGATGGACAGCCTAGAGGTCTTCAAGTTGACTTACGTGAAGTTGAAGAAGTAATCATACTTAATGATGCGACCTTTAATTCGTTGATGGGTATTTTAGGAGACAACGGCCTAATATACGTAATAACCAGAGGTGGTAAAAACGATACAAAACCTGTAGTGGAAGTTAATTACCAAAGAGGTTTAAATACTTCCACACGAATGCCTAACCTCTTATCTGCAGCAGAGTACGCTAGAGTAATAAACAAAGTATCTAATAACGATGGACTGGGACCTGTATACTCGCAAGCAGACATACAAGCCTATGAAAATGGATCTGACCCTATAGGCTATCCTAATGTTGATTACCAAGATACATTTTTAGAGGAATCATCTCCTTCAAATTTCGCTTCTCTTTCAGTTTATGGAGGTTCAAAAAAATTAGCTTACGGTGCATTTGTTGGATATTCAGACTGGCGAGGCTTAGAAAAAGTAGGAAATCCAATTACCGGTAGAAGTATCACATTCAGAACCAAAATTAAAGCTCAGATTAATGATTTAATTGAAACTTTTGGTAGTGTTTATGGTAAATTTGGTGAAAATGATCGTCCAGTTTTAGATGCTAGTACCATGTTTAATTGGATTTCTGGCACACCTGCTAACGCGTTTCCTTTAAAAGTAGGCGATTCTGCATACATTGTTAGCAATCAATTTAACAATAATTTATTGGCAGAGCTAGAGGCTGGTGGAACCAGAACAGATTACGAGGCGAATATGATTTTTGACTTTGGTTTTAATTTTGATTTTAAAGATTATGTGCCAGGTCTTAAATACAATACTTACTTGATGATGAGAACTTTTAACTCACAATCACTGCAAGCAGACAACACCCCAGCCCTTTACACCTTAGAAACTTATAAGGATGTTAATAACCAAGACGCATTGGCGCTTAAAGTTTACACGACAGAAGTTAACACCCTTGATGTAAGCAGAAATCAATCTGATGTTCTAAGAAACTTTGCTTATGGAGGTAACCTTAGTTATGTAAAAGATCTTGGAGAAGGTGTTTTAAATTTAAATGCAAACCACCTTCTTTACTACCAGCCTACACCCGATGCAGATGTTCCAGATGTACGCCAATTAACATTTAATTTAAATGGTTCTTTTGCGCTTCAAAATAAATACATCATGTATGCCAACTTAAATTCTAGCAATAGTTCTAAATTCATAGGAAACAATCGTACCAATTTTTTCCCTACTCTAGGGGTTTCTTGGATCGCTTCTAATGAAGACTTTTTAAAAGATAATAAGGTTATTAATTTTTTAAAATTTAGAACATCTTATGGTATAGTAGGCACAGAATACACAGCAGACAAATTCCTTTATTTAGATACATGGACAAGATCAAACAAAGCTTATTATGGTGCTGGACAATCGAATCAAACGCAATCTAGCTATCAGGTCTCTCAAACAGGAAACCAAGCTATTGACTGGATTATTTACAATCAGTTTTTTGCTGGTTTAGAACTGCAAATGTTTAACAAATTAAGTCTTAATTTCAACTATTTCAACACCGATATTGAAGGCCAAATCACCAATGCTAGTGAGCTTTATGCTCAAGCTTTAGGTAATAATGCCTATTTACCTGCTTTAAATTACACAAACAGAAAAAACCAAGGATTCAATTCGAGTATATTTTTTAGAAACAACGAAAACGATTTTAAATACTACCTTGGCGTTAATGCAGGGTATAACAAAATCAAAGGAGTAAGAATAGCGGAGGTACAATACCCAGACCAATACCGTTTGCAAGAAGGTCAGGCAGAAGATAACATTATGGGTTATGTAAGTGATGGTCTTTATACTACTAACAACATAGCAAATGCGCTACCGCAGTTTGGCGATGTTCGCGTAGGTGATGTAAAGTACAAAGATTTAAACGGGGATAATGTTATAGATTCTAGAGATCAAAAAGCTATTGGTAACAGCACTCCAAGATTCAATTACGGCATCAATATTGGAGCCAGCTTTAAAGGCATAAATTTAGACGTTGTTGGTGTTGGTGTAGCGAGTTATGATATTGATTTAAGTAATGTACCTTATTACCAACATTCTGGTTTAGGTAGCTATTATGGGAGTATAAACAGTAACTTACCTAATGGAAATGCCAACCCGAGATTAGGAAACATAAAAAGCGATAACAACTATAGATCCTCAGATTATTGGCTTGTAGACGGCGGTTATTTTAGAATTTCGACAATGGAACTTGGGTACACATTATCAGATAAAGTAATTTCCAAATCGCCTTTTAATGCTGTAAAATTCTTTTTAAGAGGTAATAACTTAGCACTTTTTAGCAAAATGAAAGATCTGGATCCAGAAGACACAAGGTCAGGAGTTTCTGAATACCCAATGATGAGAAGTTACTTTTTAGGTACGACAATAAGTTTTTAATAAATACTTAAAATAATAAGATACACATGAAATTAACTAATAAAATATTACTCATACTGCTTATAACCGCTTATGGTTGTAGCGATTTCTTAGACGATGAGATTCAATATATAGAGCAAGAAGAAATAACTGAGTTTGGAAAAGAATCTCGTGGACTAATCGATGTGATATATACCGATTATTCATTTAATTATTTCACTGATTTTTCGGTAGAATACCTCACCGATAATGGGGTATCAAGTTCTAATGAGTCATCTTTGGCAACAGGTTATTGGGGGCCAACTGATAATCCTTACGGATATGTTTGGCAACAATCATACGATAATATACGTAAAGTATATCAATACATAGAGTTGGTTCACGATACAGGACTTCCTTATTTACCAAACCGCGATGATGCTCTAGAGAACGAAAGAACCATTAACCGCTACTATGGTGAAGCCCATTTCTTGAAAGCTTGGGCAGAATGGGAGTTACTAAAAGTATTTGGTGGCCCATCTACAGATGGCCAAATGCTTGGCTTCCCAATTGTAGATGGCATTTTAGAAAATGAAGATTATGCTACATTATCAAGAAATACATACTCTGAATGTGTCACTCAAATCATGAACGACTTAGATGTTGCCATCCAATACTTACCACTACAGTATTCTGGATCTGGAGCAAGTAACATAGCCTTTACAGATGCAGAAACAGGAAGAGCAAGTGGCTTAGCGGCTTATGCTCTTAAAGCAAAAGTGGCCTTATATGCGGCAAGCCCAGCATTTAATCCTAATAATGACCTTGTAAAATGGCAAAGAGCAGCCGATTTAGCACACGAATTCATTGAAATGAACGGCGGATTGAAACCGCTTCAAAGTTATGATTATAAAAGAGAGGACAACCCAGATCATATCTGGAGGTTAAGAAATTCTAGACAAAACAACCAATTAGAAAACAGGTTATACCCACCAACACTTTATGGTCAAGGCGAAGTAAATCCATCACAAAATTTGGTTGATGCATTTCCAGACGCGAATGGGTACCCGATAAGCGCTTCACAAAGCAGTTATGATGCATCTGTTCCTTATATATCTAGAGATGCAAGATTTTATAGATTCTTGTTTTATAACGGGGATTCTTGTTATAATTCGCCAAATTGTACAGATTATAACCCTCTAGAGATATTTGAAGGCGGCCAAGACAATTATGGTGGGTTTATTGATAATGTTGGTACCAGAACAGGCTACTATTTAAAAAAGTTTTTAAATGATTTAGATTTTGATCCTTCTGGAATTGATGTAACGACAAACCTACCAAAAGTTTATGTGCAGTTAGATCTTTCAGACCTATACTTAATATACGCTGAAGCTTTAAATGAAGCTTACGGTCAACCCGATGCTGCTCCTGTAGGTTATACCGTATCGGCCAAAGAAGCCCTGTCTATGGTACGTAAACGTGCTGGACTTTTAGTAGACCCTTATTTGGACAATGCGGCTAGTAATAATTCAGATTTTAGAGACTTAGTAAAAAATGAAAGACGTATAGAACTATGTTTTTCAGGCGAAAGATTTCATGACTTAAGAAGATGGAACGACATTGCTAACACTAACGATGTTAAAGGCGTTAAAGTGATTAAAAACACAGACGGCACTTTTTCATATCAGAGCATAGACGTTGAAAGAAGGCAATACGAAACAAAAAACAGTTATTTACCATTACCATATGCAGAGTTATTGGTAAATAACAACTTAAAACAAAACAACGGTTGGTAAAAAAATAAACTATTATGAATAAGATTAAATTAAAAAACATAACAAAACTAATGGTGTTTACCCTCATCGTGTGTGTAGGCATAATGTCGTGTTCGTATGATGATTTTGTTGAAAATGAATTTGATTACACAGCAGTGTATTTTCCAAAACCCAAAATAGACCGAACATTTATTATGGGTGAAGGTATGCGAATAGGTGTTGGTGCCGTATTAGGCGGACGTTTATCTAATACCGAAGATGTTGAAATCACATTCTCACTAGATGACAACCTTGTTGCCAATGAAGGATTAACTGTATTGCCAAGTGATTATTATAACTTTGTTGATGCCAACGGAAACCCTGCCAATAATAAAATTATTATTCCTGCTGGAAAAGTACAAGGGTTTGTGTATGTAAAAGCAGATTCAATAAACTATTTAGCAGACCCTGCCTCTTTAGGGAATAATTACGCCTTAGGTTTTAAATTGGAAAATGTAGTTAAAGCAGACTCTATTTTGGCCGATTTTGAATCTACATTGATAACGTTTTCATACATCAACAAACTTTATGGCAATTACATCCAGAAAGGGCAATTTGTAAAAACAGATGGCACCACAACCGAAACAATTGAGTACCCAGGGGGGATTGATGATGTTGAAGAGTTAACGGTATCTTCTCCTAACTCCGCAATAGTTAACGGGCTAGGCACCTTTAGAGGTAGCAACCATAAAATGGAAATTATTATTTCTGAAGATAACACAATAGCTATCCAAAGTCTACCTGGAGCAGTAGCTGTAATTGATGACGGTGGCTCATCTTACAATCCAGAAACAAAAGTAATCACGCTTAATTACACATTTGATTTTAATGGTTCAAATTATAAAGCTACCGATATATTAGATTACAGAAATCGTGTGGTTGATGGAGTTAATCAATTTGACCCTGATCAAGAATAACTATTATTTTTTAAATATTTTTTTCAACAAAACATTTCTATTTGAAAAGGATTAATAGCCAATAAATCTTCTCGTTTTCGTTTTTCTAATTGAAGTGAAACAAAAAATGAGGAGATTTTTTATAAGAAACCATTATCAAAATAGAAACGTTACATTATTTTAATTTATCTATAAACATGAAGTTACACAGCATTTCAACCATACCGTTCTATTTAAAGAACCAAGGTAAAAAGATTTTAACGATGCTATTTTTAGCGCTTTTTAGCTCGATTGGCGCACAAGATGAACAAAAACCAAATATCATCTTCATTCTAACAGATGATTTGGGCTATGGAGACCTTGGCGTTTTCTACCAAGATCAATTGGCTTTAGATATTACTTCTGGGATTCCTAGACAATTCACCCCTTATCTGGATCAAATGAGTCATGAAGGTGCTACCCTATCGCAACACTATGCCGCTGCGCCAGTTTGCGCGCCATCAAGAGCATCGCTACTACTGGGGCGTAATCAAGGTCATTCAAACATTAGAGATAACCAATTTGATAAAGCTCTAGATAATAATTACACCTTAGGATCGACCTTACAAAAAGCAGGTTATAGTACTGCCGCTATTGGAAAATGGGGTATGCAAGGTAGACATGACGAAGGTCCAAACTGGACTGCTCATCCCCTAAATAGAGGTTTTGATTATTACATGGGGTATATCCGCCATGTTGATGGACACGAACACTACCCAAAAGAAGGCACTTACAGGGGGTCAAAAGAAGTTTACGAAAACAGAAAAAACATAACGGCTAACTTAGATAAATGTTATACTACAGACTTATGGACTGCTGTTGCAAAAAAATGGATTGTAGATCATAAAAAAAGTAACGAAAATAAAAAACCTTTCTTTATGTATTTAGCTTATGATACGCCTCATGCAGTACTTGAACTGCCAACACAGGCATACCCTGAAGGAAATGGTTTAAACGGAGGTATTCAATGGACAGGAAAACCTGGGAAAATGATTAACACCGCTTCTGGAAAAGTAGATTCTTGGATACATCCTGATTATGTTAATGCCACTTACGACGATGATGGAAAAACTTCAACACCAGAAATTGCATGGCCAGATATTTACAAACGATATGCTACGGATGTAAGACGTATAGATCGAGCGGTAGGTGATATTTTACAACTTTTAAAGGACCTTGATATTGATAACAACACCATGGTTATTTTTACGTCTGACAATGGCCCTTCAAGAGAGTCTTATATCAAAAACAAACCTATTAACCCTACTTTCTTTAAAAGTTTTGGCCCTTTTGACGGTATTAAACGTGATTGTTGGGAAGGCGGCCTAAGAATGCCAACCATTGCATGGTGGCCCGAAAATATACCAACAGGTCATACTATTGAAACCCCTAGTATTTCGTACGACTGGATGCCTACATTTGTGAATATGGCCGGTTTACCAGCTCCAGCAATATCGGATGGTGTATCATTGCTCCCATCGCTACTTAATAAAGGAAATCAACAAAATAGTAATATTTATGTTGAATATTTTCAAAGTAAAACCACACCAAATTATAAAGATTTTATACCAGCACGTAGAGGCGGTAAAAGAAATCAAATGCAAATGTTGCGTATTGATAATTTAGTGGGAGTTCGTTATGATATCAAGAAACAAGATGATGATTTTGAAATTTATGATGTTGTAAAAGATCCTCAACAGACCAATAATTTAGCAAAAAATGCTGGAATGAAAACTTTTCAGCAAGAACTAAAAGATAGAGCATTACAATCACGTATAGCAAATAATACTGCAGTACGACCGTATGATAATGAGCTAATCCCTGCAAAAGTCATAAATAACACTAATAAAGGTCTTGTATGGAAAGTTTACAAAGGTAATTTTCCTTGGGTTCCCGCATTAGAAACATTTACCCCTGATAACAAAGGCACTACAAAAGCACCAAATACAAAAATAGATACTAACCAGGCTTTTGGAGCATTATATATTGAAGGTTACATTAAAATTCCTGAAGATGGCGTTTACAATTTCTATATTACTACTGATAAAGGCGCTTTATTACGCATACACGATGCAGCGGTTATAGATGCAGACTACAACTATTTTGGGAATTCCACCAAAAGCGGCACTCTGCGTTTAAAAGCAGGCTTACACCCTATTAGACTATATTCTATTCATGGTGAAAAAGTGAAAAAGTTAAATCTAGAATGGAGTAGTTCTAAAATAAGTAAGCAAACTATTCCAGCTTCACAATTTTTTCATTAAAATCGAGTGATACCAATTCTGAATCTAATTCATATAAAAATTAAATTCTATTAATTACCGATTTATGCTATTACTAGCTCTGCAAATGCAAAGTTTGCTAAAGCGTGGGTACACTAAGTGTTAAAAAATTTATAGAATACAAATAATCATACTATTAATATGATGAAAAAAATAGCGAGGCATATACGCCTCGCTATTTTTTTAGATGGTTTATAAGAGTGTAAAATTTAAAATTAATCTATAAAAAATCTCAAGTCAATTTTTAACCGGCAGTATCTCACAAAGTGTGTAAAGATTAAATATCGAGGGTTGCAACCCTCGATATTTTTTTGTTTAATTTTAAAATTTACACACTTATGAAGAAAGAAGATTTTCTAAACGACGATTTTTTAAAACAGTTCAAAACAGGAGACGAACTAACCTCCTTTCTAAAATCTATCCAAAAGCGAGGTATTGAAAAGATGCTAGAAGGAGAACTTGACGCTCATTTAGACTATGAGAAGCATCAGCAATCCAATAATAGCAATACCCGTAACGGCTATGGGTCTAAAAAGATAAAAACAGCTTTAGGAGAGACTAATATTAAAGTTCCCAGAGACCGAGAAGCTTCTTTTAACCCCATGCTAGTTCCTAAACGCACAAACATGGTTGACGGCATAGAAAACGTCATTGTCAGCCTTTATGCCAAGGGCATGAGTAATTCTGATATTGAAGAGCAAATCCGAGAAGTCTACGATTTTGATGTATCTACATCTACCATATCACGTATCACAGATAAAGTTACCAATGATATTGTTGCTTGGCAAAACAGACCCCTGGAGCCCGTATATTTAATTACTTGGATGGATGGTATTGTATTTAAGGTTCGGGAGAACTCCAAAGTCATTAACAAAACCATGTACATCGCCGTAGGACTCCGTAGAGATGGTAAAAAGGAAGTCTTAGGACTTTGGCTGGGTAAGAATGAATCGGCAGCCTTTTGGATGAGCGTACTAACCGATATGAAAGCCAGAGGCGTTCAGGATTTGCTTATCACGGCCACAGATAATCTTAACGGTTTTACCGACACCATTAAAAATGTTTTTCCTGAATCTAAAACTCAAATTTGCGTGGTACACCAGATTCGTAACGCTTGTCGCTATGTTGTTTGGAAAGACAAGAAGGAATTTACAAAAGACATGAAAAATATCTATGATGCACCCACCAAAAACGCAGCAAAAGCTGCTCTAGAGGACTTTGCTCAGAAATGGGAGCACAAGTACTCTTATGCTATTAAAAGCTGGAGAGACAATTGGGATGAGCTTACCGATTTTTATGAATTTCCTGTTGAAATTAGAAAAATCATTTACACTACAAACCTTATTGAAAACCTTAATGGTAAAATCAGAAAGTACACTAAAAACAAGCTCTCATTCCCAACAGATGAAGCTGTTATGAAGTCCACTTTTTTAGCCCTTAGAGAGGCTACCAAAAAATGGTCGATGCCTATTAGGAACTGGGGCATTATTTTAAACCAGTTTTTAACTATATTTGAAAAAAGGGTTCAACTTTAAAAAAGCTAAACCCTCGATTTATAACTTACACACTTTACGGGATAGTGTCTTTTAACCTGAGATTTTAAAACTTACGCACTTTATGAGATGATGCCAACTATTTTAACCCTGAAACTATTTTTTAAGTCTCAAGCCTAGGTTTTTATTAGTTTTTTACATTAGGGGACTTATTGTAATTTTACTTAATGAATAAGGAGGCAATTCCAACTCATGCACTTTCTTATTCATGTTTGCATTTTCAAGTGTTTTACTATCAATAGTTCCTGGGTTAGAAAATCGTTCTATTGTGATTTTAGCATTAGAAACACCGAAACCAAAAACACCTAATTTCATCAAGGTATCCTTTTCGTTCTTATTTAAAAGATAAACTGTTACACTTCCAGTTTGCACGTCTTTTGCACCAAAACCATAAATGGACTTATCGTTAGAGAGCACATATAAATATTCTTTTTGTAATGCCGTTGAAAACATTTTAAACACATCAGCAATAGGATTAAAATGCAATAATTTTGTCCCCTCTTCATTAGTATTAAACACTCTTGATTTTCGCTTACCAGCATTTAAATTCCAATAACAGGCTTGGTATACATCGTTTTTAAACATTTCTAACATAAAATCGGCAGCAATGATAGCATAATCGTATTCCTGGGCACCTTTTATATCTCCTAAACCCCATTCATTAAATCCAAATTTAACGGTTTTATTAGCCCTTCTCGTTTCATCTTTAAGGCGTTGCAATAATGTTGTTAATTTCCCATCATAAAGTGGAAATTCATTACGCCACTCTTCCACAGTATGTCCTGATTTAAGTCCCCATATATTCCCCCATTTTTCATGAAATTCCAATACATCAACTTCTTTTGAGATCTTAGCTATATCAATACTTTCTTCAAATCTATTTTTTTTATAAGGACCAAATTTCCAGTCTCCAATAATTTCAATATCTGGGTCGACACTTTTTAGTACCTTGGCATACTGGTCAATATATGCAGCATATTCCTTGGCTTTAAAACCTTTGGCATAGCCTTCGTTGCCCATATACCAATGCTTAACATTATAGTTTTTTTCTTTACAGTAAGTAATTAAACGTCTGGCTTCATCCAACGATTCTCCTAGCCTATTATATGCTTTTCCTGATCTAAGGTTCAATCCAACCATAGGTTCTGTGTTAGCCTTTCTACAAAAAGCAATGTATTCGTCCAAATCCATAAAGTTATCCCCAGATAGTGTTTCACCATTGTAATCAGGATCCCAACTATCATTTTTAAACGGAATACCATTTAAATCATCCCAATGGTAATATTGTACAACAGTCCCCCCTGGCCATCTAATAATAGCTGTTTTACTATCTTGCATCCATTTTGCTATACTTTCATCCTTATAGAGCGCATCATTCTCAAAAGCATACACAAAATGCGACCCATTGAGATATTTAGAAATAGTCCATTGTGGCCTGTCGGCATTTACTACCACGTAGGGTATAGTATCCACAAAATCATTTCTGTTTTTTAAGAACTGTGCTTCTGGCTCTTCTTGTGATGCTGCAATTAATGGTAATACTGCAAAAAGGAAGAGCATTTGATATTTTAATATTTTCATAATTGTTTTTTATAAAATGTTTTTTGACTCATATTGATACACTATTTTTTAATAAACGAATATCTAAATTCAATATAAACTGCTTTACAAAAATCTGATTTTTTTTATTTAAAAAAGAGAACTGTTTATATTAAAAGAATGAGAATACTTTATTAACCAAAAGTTATATTAAAGGCTACCCCTTTTTAAACAAAAGGTTTTAAGATATATAAAGTAATATTATGGACGCAACTCAATTTTCTGTATTTAAATTTTTCTGCTATATTCTTCAGGGCATTTAGTAATTGTGCTAATTGCAGAGTGCCATTTATTCAAATAATTTAAACGCTATTTTTTTATAATCATGATAACTCCTACCTCTTTGAGGTTTATGAGCCTTAATAAAATTTACTTCATCATTTAATCAAAATTAAAAATTAGATATACTCGCCAAAGATGGCTGTCTGTATCTTCCTAATCTTTATCATAAAAACTAGATAAAAAGATAAGGATAAAAAAATGCAGCTAACTACGACCTAACGCTTTAGTTTTTATCTGTTTATTTGATATTGAGCCTGAGCGCTTGAAAACCTATTTCTACGCCTTGCTGCATTTGTTGGTATAAATCTGGTTTTTCATTTTTCACATAATTTAAAACATTTACAGCATCGGTTATAACTGGTATATTGATCTTCTTATTTGGTGTTACTTTTTTATATGCCTCTAGAGTCTTTTTTCGAAGTTCTATCAATATGCTTTTGTAGTTGGGGTTATTGGCAAGATTATTTAACTCAAATGGATCTTTAACCAAATCATACAATTCTTCTTTTGGTTTTGTGCTTTCAAAAAAAAACTTTTGATATTCTATTAATGCTCCTTCTTGATTTAGCTTTCGCATAACATGAAGGGCTGGACGATAAAACTCTAAGTAAGCTTGGTGGGCATCATAAGGTATTTCTGGTTTATCATTTCTAATATATTTCCATTTACCAGAGGTCACGGCTCTTGATTTATCTTCAATTTCATCCCAAGTATCCCGAGCAGCAAACACATAGTCTCTAGTGCTTTTTTCTTTAAATATAGGCTTACTTGTCATATAAGATGGGATATTAGCACCTGCAAAATCAAGAATAGTAGCGGTAATATCTGTAGCACTAATTATATCTTTGCGAATTTTATTGCTTTCTATTCCTTTAGGGTGATATATAATCATAGGAATACGCAAACCCGAATCATACAAATAACCCTTACCGCGAATATTGCAACGACCATTATCCCCAATAAAAATGACAATGGTATTATCAGACATGCCTTTATCTTCCAACTCTTTAAAAATCATACCAACTTCATTGTCCATATACTCAACCTGATCTAAATATTTAGCCCAATCTAACCTAGTCATAGGATGGTCTGCAATAAATTCTGGCAACTCAACATTTTCTGGATTTACTGGGTGCTTTGATTGATTTCTTATGTCATTCCACCAATCGCCCCTATGGGTTACTTTTAATTGTATTTGAGCAAAAAAAGGTTGGTCTTCCTCTTCAAAACAATCCCGTTTATCGAAAAGACCAAATTCAGTTTTACCATCCCATTTCCCCAGCGCTTTGTGTTTAAAGTTTACATCTATCTTTCTCCCCTTATCAAAAACACCGTGATGTCCTAATATACATGTATATCCTTGTTCTCTCAACCAATACGTAAAAGGCTTATAATTTTCATTTAAAACAACCCCTCTATTACTCCTGTGGTTACCAGCATTTATTAGTAATTGGTTAACACCTACCATCATTGCAGATCTACTGGGAGAGCAGATCGGGTTTGTAACGAAGCAATTATCAAACCGCACGCCGTCTTCAGCCATTTTATTAAGATTTGGTGTTTTTACATCTTTCAAACCATAAACCTCAAGATCTAAACTCATATCTTCGGCCATCAACCAAATAATATTAGGTTTGCTTTGTGAAAACATCACGCCTTTAAAACAGACAGCAAAAACAAAAACAAGAAATAATTTTCTCACAAACCTTTAATTAATAATATCAATTTCTGCTATAGCTGCTTGTTGTGAGCTATCATGAACTTGAACTGCTTCTAATTTCATATAGCGAGCTGAAACCTTCTGGTCTAGTTTTATTAGGCTTGGCTTAGCATCATTAGGAAAACTAACTGTTTTTACAGGACTGCCCCAGTTATTTTGATTATTTGAAACATAAATTTTTAAATCGGAAACCCTTCCTTTTACTTTATCTGGAGCGGGCACATATTTAATTTGAGAAAATGTTTTCTTTTTTTGAAAATCTATGGCTATAAAATGTGGTAATGGTTTTCCTGAATCGCCCCCAGGAGATTTCCAATAGGTTTTTTCATACCCATCAATAACAGCGCTATTGAAATTATCTTTTTCTGCTCCATCAGAATAAATTTCTGCTCCATCTTCAATTAATGAGTTTCCTATAAACTTTCCTGAATCATTTTTGGTTTTTAACACACCATCGCTTGTTCGTGGGTCGGACATTTCCTGTTGCCATTTTTTATATACGTTTGTTAACTCGGCAACTATTTCAGGATATTTATCTTTAAGGTTTTTGGTTTCAGAAATGTCATTTTCAAGGTCGAAAAGTTGTATCCCATCCGGATACTGATATTCGTCTGATGCAGGAAGAGCCACCCCTCCTTCCAATTCATAAGTATTATGAACCCAACCTATATTGTGGGCGAGTCGCCATTTTCCTTTTCTCACCACCCAACTATCACGACCATTGGACCAAACTAACTTGTCATGAATACTTATATTGTTTTCAATTGTTGGCCAAAGGCTTTTGCCGTCCAAATTATTAGGAATGGGGGCTCCTATTGCTTCCATGATGGTTGGTAATAAATCCATTCCAGAAACCATTTGGTTCACCGTACGTTTTTCTTTTATTCTTTGGGGATAAGAAACAATTAACGGCACTCTCACTCCACCTTCTCCAAACATGTACTTATAGCCATTTAATGGATTATTTTGCGCATAAGTATTAATGGTTCCTCCATTATCGGAGATGAAAAAAATGATGGTATTATCTAATTTACCAGAATCTTCCAATTCATCCAATATCTTACCAATGCCTTTATCCATAACTTCCAACTGGAGTAGATAACGTTTTCTACCATCAGGATCTACTTTACCTAGATGCCCCCATTTGCGATGCCAACTTTGATAGTTTTCGATTTTTGGATCCCAAAACGGAAATTGTTCTATGCCATATTTTTTCAGATAGTCTGGATGTCCCACATAGGTAGGATGGTGAACGGCATTATAGGATAATTGGATATAAAACGGTTTATCAGTAGTATTTCTAATAACATCTATGGTTTTATCGGTAAAAATATCGGTTGTGTATCCGTTTTTATATGATTTTTTTTCTCTTCCATTTAATAAAGGACCAATATGAGCTTTCTCGGCGTTTTTTTCACCATAGTCATCAGCCGCTTCTTGACTCAAACGAAGATAATCCCATGTATGATCTACAAACCCTAAAAATTCATCAAAACCATGATCTAAAGGATGCTCAACAGGACCGCCATTCAAATGTGTTTTTCCTACCTTTACATTGAAATATCCTTGGGCTTTTAATAATTGAGGCAGTGTTTTTTCCTCTGAGGGAAGCCCTCCTTCACCAAACCAATAATTCCCCCATCGCTGATGATATCTTCCCGTTAATAAACCAACTCTTGCGGGGCTACATATAGGTGCTGTTGCATAAGCATTAGTAAAAAATGCCCCATCTTTAGCAATCCGATCAATATTTGGTGTATTTACATCCTTAGAAGCATAAGGTAAAAAACTCATATCTGAATACCCTAAATCATCTGTCACTACTACAAGGATATTTGGTTTTTTCTGTGCACAAGCAACGCTTGCACAGAAAATAAATAAAGTGAATACTGTATTTAAAAATTTCATTTTTTTTAATTTTTATTTTTTTTGTACTAACGCTAATTTTTTTAAAACTACTGTATACCATCAACATCAAATCACCAACGATATAAATCTACTTTTATAAAAAGTATTTAAATCAACATTTTTTAGACTTCAGTTGAATGATAAAATGGAAAATTTATTTTTGCTCCTATTAAATTAGATTTTCAAGAAAAAGAGCTTCTTATTTTAGTTCCAACTCCTCAATATCATCATGTTCGCCTCTAATTGCTTTAAATGATGCTATCATTTCGGCTAACTTTTCTTTGTTAGTTTTAGCTAAATTTCGTTCTTGTGCAATATCTTCTTTTAAATTATAGAGTTGGTATTCTTTAGAATTTCCTAATTCTATATTTACCAGGTCATTTACTTCTAAGCCCTTATAAGGAGGAATTATAAACCAATCACCTTTACGAAATGCTGTTCTAGAAGTAGCTTCTATAATTAACTCTTCTCTGCCAGAGTCGCTTTTTCCTAAAAATAAATCCATTAGGTTCTCACTATCATCCACACGAATGTCCGAGCCAATTAAACTAGCAATAGATGATAGTAAATCCATTTGGCACACTAAGGCATCGGATACAGTTGGTTGGATTTCGCCTTTCCAATACGTAATAAACGGCACTCGTGTTCCAGCTTCAAAAAGACTGTATTTCCCTCCTTTAAAAGGCCCCCAAGGTTTATGTTCACCTAGTTTTTCAACAGCGTCATCATCATACCCATCGTTTAAAACAGGACCATTATCACTTGTAAAAACTATTAATGTATTTTCTAAAACCTCTTCTTTTTCTAAAGTTTTAATAAATTCTCCAACAACCCAGTCTGCCTCTACAATAACATCGCCTCTTGGTCCCATTCCAGAACTCCCTACAAATCTAGGGCTTGGCGTACGAGGAACATGTGGTTGCTGTAAAGCATAATATAAAAAGAAAGGTTCTTCTTTGCGTGCTTTCACATAATCTTGTGCTTCTTTTAAAAATTGGTCTGCCATTTCTTCATCTTTCCATTTTGCAGCTTCTCCACCTTTCATAAAACCAATTCGCGGAATCCCATTTACAATACTATTATTATGTCCATGATGCCATTTCATGGTTAATAATTCTGGATTATCAACACCTGTAGGTTGACCTACAAAATTCTTCTTATAATTAACCTCAATAGGATCATTAGGATCTAAGCCAACAACGTTACCGTTTTTTATATAAACGGTAGGTACTCGATCTTGAGTGGCAGCCATAATGTATGAATCATCAAACCCAACCTGATTAGGGCCTGGGGTTATTTTTTTGTTCCAATCTGTATAACCTGTACCCAATCCTAAGTGCCATTTCCCCACAATTCCTGTATGATAGCCTTTTGTTTTAAGCATTTTAGGAATTGTCATTTGTGAGGTATCTATAATTAATGGTGCTGTACCTGGTAATATTTTTGCCTTTTTATTTCTCCATGGATATACTCCAGTAAGCAAAGCATACCTACTAGGCGTACAAGTAGAAGAAGATGCATATCCGCTGGTAAAACGTACACCATTATTTGCTAAATAATCAATGTTTGGTGTTTTAATTTCTGTAGCACCATAAGCGCCCACATCACCATACCCCAAATCATCTGCATAAATAATAACAATATTTGGCTTCGTTACTTTGGTAATCTTTTCGTTTTTTTCTTTGCATGAGCATATTAACATTGTAAATAAAAAAATTGTAAATATTTTATAATAAATTGAATTTATTTTCATTGTCTCTCAAATTGTTTTTTTTAATTAAAGGTTTGTTTCCTATGTTGGAATATTATGCTTTTCATTAGGGTTGAACATTAGATTTTTGCACATTTTCATCTTATGTAATCTATACGATTTTGAGTTTTTGAAATAAAATTACAGTTGCTCAAAAGGGCTAATAATTTTTTTTCATTCGTCATACTTTAATAAGGATAAAAATATAGAGAACCCTAGCAATTGGCAGTAGCTATATTAGTAAATTTAAAGGGGTAATTTGGTATATCAACAACTAGCTACTTGGATCTAAAATAAAAAGGTATTTCAATTTGCACTTATTGTAATTTTATAACAAGTCTTAAATATTTTTTTAACTCACTTTGACTATTTGTGTTTTACCGAAAATATAATCTATCCAAATGTACTTTTTTTCGATAGTCAATTTAAAATAAAGGAATATCTCAATTCACCCCTGCTTTTTTATTAAAACACCCTCGCAGCATTACTACATGCTGCCCTAATTTTATTTTTGCTAAACGATCACGTAAAAATGAATACGCAGATGAAAGTTTTACTGAATATAAGTCACTTATTTAGAATCACTTTCAGACTCACTGATGGGTCTTGTTCTTTAAAAGAATATTTCAATCTATTTTATTGATACTTTTTTATAAAAAAAATGTCAGTATTAAATACTAATAATTATGGCTAAATCTACCCACAAAAATATTTTAAAACAGTTACTGATAGCCTTTATTTACCTATTATTTTATAATGCTAAAGGTCAAGTGACATATGATTTCCAAGATGTTTTAACCGAAAGACCATCTATAGGTGAAAATTTAGTATGGCATTTCTTCACAGAAGAAGAGGGGCATCTTTATAATGGAGAACTCTCTACTCGTTTTGAAAGTTTACTAAGTCAATCTGGATTTGAAAATATAAGATTCCCAGGAGGTACTGTGTCAGACTGGTTTGACTGGAAAAAAACATTGCCAGACATCAATAATCGTCCATCTCAGATGACACATATTTGGCGAACTTATCCAAACACAGAAAGCGGAAAAGCAGATACTACTGTCCAATTTGGAGTAAATGAAGCTCTAAAAGCTGCACACGCATCTGGTGCTGAAATCATTCCTGTTTTCAGTCCAAATTACAATAAACAGCACCATTTAGATTTGTATGAGTACTTAACTGCTGATGCAAACGAAGATTTAGATAATGATGGTGTTTTTTGGGGAAGTGTAAGACAAAGTTATGGTATTAATAAAGTTAAGGTTTCTGTCGTAGAATACGGAAATGAACTAGGTGGTAATGGGCATCATGTTTGGTATATGCAGCCAAATGATGGTTTACCTAGAGGCGGTGGTACTATTGATGAAAATAAAGCCCTAAACGGAGGTGTCAAGGCTTTTACCAATCAAATGGCTCACAAAGGTAGAGGAAGTGCTATAATCTCTAGTATAGCAAATGCTACTTTTGCTTCTGAAGGATTGGAAAATGAAGAGTTTTATGCTTTTTTTCCACCCATCCAATCTCTTGTTAGTGCCAAAGTAGGCACCGATTACAATAATCCTTCAACTTATGAAATTTACAATGGTATACTTTTACCAGAAGGCGCAGACCCAAGTAATTCTAGCTTATTGAATTCTTATGGAAGTAATGACAAGGTCTTTTTATTTAGAAAATCAGATGGTCTATTGATTTTTGGAGATGGTATTCATGGAAAAAAAATTCCAAGTGACGCGTATGTGTTTTTAGATTATAGTTCAGGAAATCATACAGGTTATTTAGAATTATATAATGAATTAAAAGCTATTAACCCCAATTTACTTATTTCCGACGGTGCTTTTTTAGATACGCAGAGTAAAGATGCCGTTCCCATTCATGGTGGTTCTCAATTTCGAAATGCAGTGGGTTTAATAGATAATAATATTGTTACCGAGATGATAAGTAAGGGGTATTTTTCTTGGCCACAACATCTTTCTGCCCATATGAGTTATGCTAGTGTAAGTGATTACCCTTCAGGCACAGAGATTATTGTAGGAGAACATTCTACATTAGATTTTGGTCCTGGTGCAAGTATCGCGACTACAGATGCAAATGGAGTAGAACACATAGCTCGTGAATATACAATTTTAGGTGCATTGCAACATCTTTTAGAGTGTGAACGTGTAGTCACTCAATTTGGTCAGCATACCGATTATCCGGTCTCTTTATTTAATAGAACCTCTATGACCAATCAAGCACATTCTATTAGAGTTGATGCTTCAGGAAGTAGCCCATTTGAGCCAGATAATCTTTTCGTTACTTCATTAGGTATTGCGCAGGAGTTTTTTATAAAACATACTGGAAAACATGCATTAAAAAGTACTTCTAATACAATTCCAACAAGTACAATGAACTTTCGAAAATTAACAAATGTTGCTCAAATGGATCAAGGAAGTATACCTGATTTTATTCCTTATGCATCTCGTGATGAAGATGGGGAGTACATATACCTTACCGCTATAAACCCTTCTGAAACTACTACTTACACACCTTCATTTACTTTAAATAATTCTCCAAGTGTGGTTTTTAACAATCCCACCATGGAGGCAACATTAATACATTCAGATCATATATATGCAATTAATTCTTCCTCAGAACGTGATAATATTAGAATTGATGTTGTTCCTACAAACGATGTCGTGATAAACAGTAATACAAAAAGCATAACTTTTTCTATCCCTCCATTAAGCGCAAAAACATTAAAAATATATGCAGGCGGAACGGCTACAACATTAGTAACACCCCCATCTGGATTGATAAAAATTCAGAATAACGCATTAGGAGGATGGTTAGATGCAACGAATTTACCAGATCCTACAAGTGCTTCAAAAAATGAAGTTAGACTTAACTCAAGCGTAACACAAACCCCTACCTTATGGGAGTTTGTTGAGAGCGCAGAATCGGGTTGGTATTATATTATTTCTGAAGCGGGTGATTATTTACAACTCACTAATATTTCCGACCAACAAGGTAATACTAGTGGCTTGGCATTACGCTCTACTACAAGCAATGGGTCTGGAGGAAGTTGGCTAAAGTGGAGATTAATAGAATCGTCTTCTTCAGGCAATGTTTATATTGAAAATCAAGAATTTGAAAATTACGTTCGTGCCACACAAGAAGTTCATGATGGCACAATACCTGCTTATTTTGTCCACGGTGCAAGTAGCTCTAGTAATGGTGGGTGGTCACAATGGAAGCTTATTGATTTAGTTAAAATTCCAAGCACATGGACATATATAGATAATTTAGCTAATTTGAGTGAAACGAGACTAAGACAAACAAATAATGTAGATGGTACTGGGCAACATATAGATTTAAATTTATCAGTTGATTACAATGGGGACTGGGTACAATGGAAATTGATTCCTGTTAGCGGAACCTCTTACTACCATATAGAGGGCAAAAAGCAACCACTTAGACTTCAAATCATTAACAATATTGAAACAAAAGATGGGGTTTCTGGCTATGCAACGAGATTAGTTCCAAATACATTTTCAGGAGATTTAACGCAATGGGAAATTGTCGACTTAGAGGATGGCAACTCAGTTAGTTTAAAAAGCGTGTCTTATGGCTACTATTTAAGTGCATCAAATACTTCATTTAATAATAATCCCCAATCTAATTTACTTGAGGTTTTTGCTGTGCCTACTAATACAAATATTAAAACTCATTGGTCTTTTGGGGCTACAAATACTAATTCATCAAGTAAAACAAGTAATTTAGACACAAAAGCGCTTTCAAAAGAGCAAACAACGTCTACTTTTAATCTATATCCTAATCCTGTAACTCAAGGTGAATTCATTAATATTAATTTAAATATTGAACAGGAAGAGACCATAACAATAGAGGTATCGAGTATTTTAGGTAATTTAATATTAAAAAACAAAGTACCTCTTGTAATTGGAAAAAATCAATTAAATGTAGACACTCAAACGTTAACACAAGGTGTCTATTTCATCAAAATAAAAGGTACACACACACAATTTAACAAAAGGGTTATTATAAAGTAAATACAAACTAATATTTAATACTCTATTTATTTCAAATTAACCGAAATTATGAAACTCATAGCATTTACATTACTAATAGGTCGAATCGAAAAAGTAGTTGTACATTTCAAGATTCACGGTGGCGGATGGTAACGAAAAACAGCTACTAAATCTATTGTAAATCAAGATCCTCATTTTATGTGTTTAGCAGAGAATTTGGGTATTAACGCAAAGGGTAACCTATCGATGTTCTGGTTAAAATAAAGGAATTCTATTATACTTAATGTTTTTTAAGCTTTCGTTTACACAGAATTTTGATGCCACTCCCCTAATATAAAGCCTTTAAAAATAAATCTCATTTTAAATCATAATTTTAAAATTGACATATGGTCATGTCGCCAAAACGCCCTAAAACAAAAGGATTTCTCAATTCGCCCCTGCTTTTTTACTAAAACACCCTCATACCATTACTACATTATGAGCTAATTTTATAATACTTTATTAATTTAAAATTCTTTATTATGAAAAAAATTACATTACAATTATTTTGCATTCTTTTTATGTGCGTTTATTCAACAGTAAAAGCTCAAAGTGGCACAGAAACTTTTGCCAATCTATCTCTTACAAATGAATATGTAGATGGAAGTTTTGTAGGAGATAATTCAATTACTTGGAATTACTTTCAGGCACGTACTGATACATCTGGCACTTTAGACGGCATCATGTTAAGAGATGATGCTACTGCGGGACAGAGTGTGCTTTCTACTACCTTACCAGGAGGAATAAAATCTTTAACATTTGATTTAGCAAAAGCTTTTAACGGAACAAATAATGCAGATGCTACTGTTTCTATTTACTTAAATTCAACCCTTATTGGAACTAGTGAAGAAGTTGGCTCTAGAAATATGGTTGACCCTTATAAGTATATTATTAATAATATATCAGGGTACGATATGGGACCTAATACGTTAGAAATAAGAGCAAACGTAAAACCTATTATAATTGTTGAAATTTCATGGAGTGATATGGTATTATCTAACAATGATTTTAATCCTTCACTTAAAGATTCAAAATTACAGTTACAACCATCCTTACTAACAAAAGGAAGTGATTTAAATATCAATTTAGAGTTAAATAATTATAATAAAACTACTGAAATTTCAATCTACTCCATAAGTGGTAAATTACTACGTTCTAGAAATGTAAAACAAAACAACACCACACTAAGTATTGTTGAAAACATTCCTTTTGCTTCTGGATTGTACATTTTAAAAGTTAAAAATGGTAACACCATTAAAACTAGTAAGTTTATGGTAAAATAACCATCAAGTAAAAAAATTAATACAATACATGTTTTCTAATTAATTTTTGAATATGAAAATATGTATTGTATTAAAAAAAAAGTTACTAAGCTTCTGGTGGAAACCTAAGGCTTTTTTTTATTTCAAATCTCATTTTGCTTGTTTGTATTCTAGTTATGGTTCTTTTTTATGTAATCGGAACAATATGTGGCTAAATAATTTTTGATTTAATGCCTAATAATTAAAGATGTAAGCATTGTTAAAATTTAACAGTAAAATTTATTTAATGAAAAATAATTATTTAATTACCAATATTCAGAACTATCGTAATATGTCTAAATGTATATTTGCCTTGTTTGTACTTATATTCTCAGCTAGTTTGCAAGCACAAACAATTCATATTAATACAGATAATGTATTAAATAAAATCCCAGCTTTTGGCTATAATATGATTCCTGCCAACCACGGATTTGGGATTATAGCCAATGATGGTAATTTTGATCCTAATATACTAAACGCGTTAGTAAATATGGAACTTCCAGTTTTACGTTTTCCTGGTGGTACTTATGGGAATTTATATGAATGGAAACGCGCTATTGGCCCCAAAGCAAATAGAGGCGGCATGCATGGCTGGAAATATATTCCAGATGATAACTGGTTTGGACCTGATGAAGCAGGACAACTTATGGAGCAAACTAATGGCGAACTCACCATATTAGTGAATTTTAACCAAGGTGCAGCCTATGCAGCCGATTGGGTAGAATACATGAATGCAGAAGTAGGGGCTAATCCAAATGGAGGAATAGATTGGGCACAAGTGAGAGCAGACAATGGACACCCAGAGCCTTATAATGTTAAAACTTGGGAAATCGCTAATGAAGGTGGAAACTCAAGAATTTGGCCTAGATGGCCTTATGATGGTGATAACGAGAGTGATCAACTAGCTTTCAATGATCCCGTGTTTAGAGACTTAGTAGCTTATGGAGGTTCAAGAACTTATACTAATCAAACATTAGTAAGAGACAATGCGTGGAATGTTAGCTACATTAGAACGAAAGGAACTCCTAATGAAGATTTTCAAGTAAGATGGTATCCGCTAGTCAAGGAAAGTTTTGAGTTGAAGGTTGGCGTTGACGCTGCTTCAGCGGTTTCGTATACTAGAGTTGATGATTTTGGAAATTCTGCTTCGTCAGATTTGCATTATACTTTAAATGAAGAAACTGGAGAGGTTTTGTTTGGTGATGGTACAAATGGAGCAATCCCGCCAGCTGGCCAAAATGTTTATGCCAATTATACTACACAAAATTTGGATGGTCATGTTCAAATTTATAATGCCATGAAAGCTGTTGATCCAAATATTTTAATTTCAGACGGATTTTTCTTTATCAGTGAATATGAATTAAATGATCCTAGCAATGTAAAATCTGAAGGAACACAGCAACATATGGCAGCTGAGACAATGAAAAAATTTGACCAGTATTATGGTACAGATGTATTTAAAAACGCAGTTGGTATTGCTACGGGAAGTTTCCCAACTCAGCTTGATAAAAATATTAGTAATTATACAGCAAATAATGGAAAAGAACCAAATTTATTTTTAACAGAATACGGCATCATGGACAGAACTCTAGTTAATGGTGTTGAACACGCCCGTACCATCGCTTCTGCAATTTATTATGCGCTTTTAAATTATGAAATTGCTAAACGCGGTAATTTAGTTCAAGTTGCGAATATTAATTATTTGTTTAATCATGGTAATAATAAGGAGTCTGCGATGCGAGAAGGACAATCGCATGTAAATGCGAACGGAATTACTACTGAAATGTATTCTAAATATTTTGGAAATCAACTGGTTTCAACAACTTCTACAAATATTCCTGAACAAAGCTATACTTATGATCCGTTCACCTTTGGAACAACTTCTGAAACACACAATATCCCAAAACTGTATAGCCATGCCAGTATTGATATTTCTAAAAAAGAGGCATACCTTATGGTTATTAATACTACAGACGATGAAAATATAACATCAAGTATTTCTGGTGAAGGTAATGGGTTTCAGTTAGATGATTTAAAATCAATTAAGAAACTTTCTGCCACTTCATTAACAGCAATAAACACTGCCGGTGTGAGTAACAACATCAAAATTACGGATGAAACCATACCAACGGTTATAAATCAATCAATTTCATGGGACTTCCCCCCTGCAAGTGTAACTACTTTTGTTTTTAATTATTCAGAAACATTAAGTACTGAAGATTTTGTACCATCTAATTTTGGAACCGTTGAAATCGTTCAACAAAATGGAAGGACTGCTAGCTATAAATTTGAATTTAGTAATGGCGATGAGCGTATTAAAAATATAGAAGTTTATAGTGTTTTAGGAGAAATAGTTTATAAAGATTTAAAGCCATCTAAGTCTCATGTGAAACTTGAACTACCAGAACTAAATGCTGGAATCTATATTATCCATGTTCATACTGGTTACAATTATTATATGAAGAAGGTGTTTGTATTTTAGGAATACGCCTTAGGTTAAACTTGAAAACATTTGCACCTAATTAGCAACAACCTATTTCGCTTAAATTTTAGTAAAGCGCCCTAGACTTCAAAATTATTATGCCTTAAAAGGGCTATTTAAAGTAAAAAAACGATTGATGTGTTAAGCACCAATCGTTTTTTTTTGCTTGATAATGAGCTAAATAATTACATATCGATTGAAAATTTAGGAAATACCTCTAAACAAATTTTGATAATTACAATATGGATGAAGCAACCGTTATATATTGTTAGGCTATTTTTTTATCTTCTTAATAAAAAATAGACGTAAAAATTAGCCTATTTTAAGAACGAATAAATGCTGTATTAGAAAACCCTGAATATATAGTGGCTCTGCCACAAATAGAAAATGCATGATATAGAAATAAGTTTATCATTTCTCGGATTAAAGTCAATGTATTAGAGAAATATAATACTTCTAGACTAAATTTATTTAAGACAACAATAAAAAGAAGCACTGCAAGTCTATATCATAGATGTGCCCTAAATATTTACAGAGACCTTTAGATTCGAACAGCCTTCAAATTAAATAATAACGAAGAACACACCTTCTTTTTAGCCTTGTAACAACCGAAATATTCGATTTAATAATGAAGATATCATTATCTAGAAAACCGCAATTAGAAGAGTCGAAAATGGGGTGCTAGGAGGTTATATACAACTTATGATGATAAAACCTCTTAAAGTTTATGTTTTTGAAGTTAATAAACTGAACCTCCTTTCGTTTTAAACTTAAACACCAAGCAAATCAAACTTAGATTGAAAAATGACTTCATAACTAATAGAAATTTTTGCTGATTTTTTCTCGAAATGGTTACAACCTTCCAGGCAATTAAAAAAGAACTGCATGTGAAATTGGGTACACTATTTATACTATAATGCATAAAAAAGCTCTGGCAGGAAGTAATTCCTAGCCAGAGCTAAATTTAAATATTAGGTTTACTATTTCAACATGATTTTCTTTATTTGCTGTTGGCCATCAACAGACAGTAAAATGATGTACAAACCTGTATTTGAATTGTCAAGTCTAATATTCATTTCATTAGATGTCATTTTTTTAGAAACTATTATTTTTCCATTCAAGTTGTAAATAGCAACATTTGCTGAACTGTAACTTTTAGCAATTGTTACAGTAATGTTTCTGTTTTTCAATATGATTTGGTTTGAGGTAAGATCTAAATCATCGGTGCTAAGCACATCCATATCTTCTTCAAAGAACCATCGTCCCCCATCGTTAGCTCCAAATGTCCTCATACCGGCCTCGGTATTGCTTTTTTTATAGAGCTGCATTTTATCAAAATTTGCTTTACATTCAATGAAATAATAGTCAACTCCATTTTGCGACTGCTCATATTTGATATACCATTTCGCTCTATCGGCGGTTTCTGCATCTGAAACCATTTCAGCATTACTATCTGTCGATGCTATGGCTGATAGACGGTTGGCTGTTGTTGCCTGATTATCTATATAAAAAGCACCATCATTAGTTGGAGTAATTTTCCATTTGGCGTTGCTACTTGTAGGATATGGTGCAGCATTTAGAATAGGGTTTGTTGTCCCATCAGAGGCACTCAATCTCAACCCGCCACTTGCTTTAGAACTAATAAATTGCAATTTATTTATATTAATATTTAACACAGTTACACGGCAAGAGGCCTCAAAACCACCGTCGATTGTTGTGGCTTTTATATTAACAACACCTTGTTTCAATGTTGTTATTTCACCCGTTGCCGATACAATTGCTATGGTCTCATCATCGCTAGACCAAATCACACCTTGTTCGGTAGCATCAGCAGGCTCAACATTAGCCATCAAGACAAAACTTTCAGCTGTTTTCATCAAGTGATAATTGGTGTTCAAGGTAACACCAGACACTGATGAGCTTATATTTTGAACAATAACATCGCAGGTTCTTAAAATACTTCCTTCTTCAGATATAACTGTGATGGTTGTACTTCCTAGACTAACTCCTGTTATAAGCCCAGACTGATTTACACTTACTATGGCATCATTATCTGAAGACCAAGTGACATTTTGATTGGTCGCGTTAGAAGGCGTAAATGTTAGTGATAATTGTTCTGTAGCATTTAAATTGATTGTTGTTGCTTCTGGAGAAAGCGTCATATCGGTTA
>NZ_JACLAF010000006.1 GCF_015355625.1 Tamlana sp. I1 | reverse complement strand
AAAATACTTAATAAGTATTTCTGGAAGTAATAAATTGGCTATGGCTAATAATGAATCTGATGGCATTAAAAATTTTTATTCAAAGGTCTTGCTTTTTTAGATGCTCCACAACTTTTGAGATTGACCCTCTTTTTTTATGGACTCAGGTTAAACATAGGTTAAACAAATATTTTTTTGTTGATTATATGGTGCTTTGAAAATTAATATTTGTGGATTTTTTTAGAAAATTGATTGTTAATTCTCAAAATATAGATGCCAGAGCCTAAATTGTCTATATTTATTTCGTTATCTGAAATTCGTCCAAACGAATGTCGTCTACCTGTCAAGTCAAAAATTTTAAGATCTTTAATTTTTTCAATTCCCGTTATATTAACATGACCATTTGTTGGATTTGGACTAACAATAATATTTGTTGTATCAGACTTTGAGTCTTCAATCGATAACGAATTGTTGTTTACAGAAATACCGTCAAACAAATAATCTAAATCTACATTTAGGGTTTCGTCTTTAATTTCAAAAGCAGTAATTTCATATGGTTCGTGTCCTGCAGCGTAACTCCACCCTTGGTTGAAATCTAAAGTTTTTAAATAATCCAACCCTTTACCAATAGCATTTTGTTTTAGATATTCTAAAAATTCTGGACTTCCTTTATCTGTTGGCAATACAATATCATGAAGTCCCCAGGAACCTCCAAACTCTGCCGGTGTATTGCATATAGCCCTAGCATTAATATTAGGATCACCTGAATTATTTGTTTCTAGTGCTAAATCTCTACCTGCCATTTCTTCTTCTAAAATTAATAAATCATTTTCCTCTATTAAATAGGAATAATGTGTCGCAGATAAAAATATGTTAGATAAATTGTCTAAAACACAGTAAGTAGAATTATGCCCAAAACCTAAAGTGTGCCCAATTTCATGTCCTAAAAGATGCCATGGGGATTTACGATCCCCTGTAGAGGGCACATTACTATCTTCCGGAAGGTAATATGTTTTACCTTGTCTATAGAGATCTGCAAATTTAGGTTCATTACCAAACAATCTATCCGTAAAAGTATGAATATCAATACATAAAGTTGATCCTCCTGCCCAGCCACCTCCTCCTGTAATTCCTAATCTAAAGGTTTTATTTTTGTATTTTTCTAAAATTGAAAGTCTGTGCGCCTTATTATATACGTAATTGTTATCAACTGTCCATCCATAACTTTCCCAAATACCTTTTTCTTCGTCACTATATGAGTCATACTCTTGTTGTAACACCCTGTCATTATCAGAAATGTCGGTATTATCGGTTTTATGGAAAGGTACCTTCAGCCAATCTTCTTGAAAAGTAGATTTAGAAACCATATAAGCGCTGTTTTCCATTAGTGTTAAATAGTATCTTAGATCTAAAGGTCTGTTAGATTTAAAATTAAGTCCGCCTGAACAAATTCCTTTGTCGCCACTTAATAAATAATCGAAAAAAATCAAACTCCAATTAACTGTAACTTGTTTTACTTTTTTCAAATGTTCGTTGTCTAATGGCACAAAATCTAACCCAAAGGTGTCAATGTTTTGGTCTGATATCTCTGAAAAATCTAAAGAAACATTAGAATCGTCATCTAAATTTACTCCATTTGATTTGTATCCCTGTGTACCCCAAGGTTTGGGAATAAAATAAGCGGTTAGTGCTTTTAATGTGTCTATTACCCCAAGATTGAATTGGTAATTTTCTATTCTACCAACAAGATGTACATTATAATAGTCTTTAGCTATCCAATTGTTTATTTTAATGTAATTAGCATTACTTGTTAACTCGATAAGTCTATTACTTTTTATAATGTGCTTTTCTGTAGTTGGTCTAAATTCTTTATCGTTAATTAGTTTGTAGTATGTCAAATCTTTTTGCGCATACTTTTTTGTGTTTAGATTTGGATCTTCTTCCTGAATGTAAATATTTCTTTTAAGAGGGGTTACGGCTTTAAAAATTTTAGAACCCTGTTCACTTTGATAATAAAAATAATTTTCGGTTGTAAAATAGTTTCCTACTCCATTTGTGTTGGAGAGCGGGTTTGCTTGTGTGTTGTTTTCTAGGTCAAAAAAAGTACCTACATTGCTTTGACTGAATACGCCGTAAAGACCATTTATAAAAGCACCGTATTCAGGACTTTTTACGTTTAAGCCAAGATTTGTTAAGGTTATGTTGTCTTGTGTGATTTCTGATTCTTTAAAGGAGTATATTTTATTGTTTTTTTTATCGGTTAAATAAATAAGGTCTCCTTTTTTAGCAAAACTGTTGCGTTCGTAGTTATCTCCGTTATTCTCAGAGATTAAATCTGAGTAAGCATACTTTACAGGAAGATTTTGCGATGTAGAATTGATAGCATCTTCTAATTTCCAGGCAGAAACTCTATTGCGTGTTCGTATATAAATGTAACTATTTGTAATTAACAGAGCTCTAGCCCTATTAAATCTTGTAGGATGGTCTACACCATAAATATTAGCTTGTCCTACTTCGAATTTTTTTTCACCAGTTAAATCGTAAAAATAAGCTACATGTTTAAATAGAATCCCAAAATAGGTTCCATTGTAACTTATATCCGTTATAATATTATTATTAACATTGTCCGGATTAAGATTAACGTCCATGGTTAAGATTTCAGTTCCGTTCTGGTACACATGTAATACTTTGTTAGTGTCTACTAAAAACATTTTTTGGTTGTGGTATCGAACAATTTCAGGAGTGTAAGCCAATTCAAAATCTTCTCCAATATCATAGGAATAAGATGGGATTGCTGAAGTTGTTGCTTGAGACAGACCTAAAGTTGTCGTAATAAAGCACATATAGAAAATGTATGTACGGAATGTTCTTGTAATATATCTGCGTGTTATCATCTTTAAATTTACATAAAAAAACTAATATTTTTGTAAAATATTAAAAATCAATATGTTGTTTGTGTTTTTTTATATCTGAAAATTTTAAGATTGTTTGTTCTAATACAAATATCTCAGAAACACGATAGTTATATTGCAGCCCTCACAATTAAAGGGGCCTCCTAGCTGTCTTTGATAGGTGTTTTAAAAGCAAGCATAGCAACTAATGGTTTGTATAATTAACCTCCTTCAGATAAGTGATCATCGTTCTTATGCTCAGTCTTAATTTAGGATCCGTAGAATAAAAATAGCTCGTCCAAAATAGTCTTTGAATGTGCTAATTTTTTAAAATCGTAAAAACGATTCTATTACTGTCTTTCTTGCAATCGTTTTAAGGTGCGTTGCTGAGTTCAGTGTACTAAAATTTACTGGGCCTGTTGAAGGTACGGCAAGTATAAATAACAGTATAAACCTCGTATTTTCTTAACGGGAGGTGATGTGCTTACGTTAAAATATTTTTTTACTCGATTAGGGTGTACACGTGCATCAAATCTAAGAGAAGGGGCTTTGTAGTAGAAAGTCTTTACAGAAATGTAGAGGCTTTTTTTGTGGATTAAATTTAGTTCTAAATTCAAGAGGTTTATAAAAATCGTGTGCTTAAGAATACCTCACTTTGTTAAAAACAAATTAAGTAGACCGTCATAGTTATCTGCGGATTAAATAACTTTGTGGTATCATGAAATTAAGAAATCTATATCACACAAAAACCATCGAGTTTTATGCTCCCGATTATTCTACTGAGCTAGAATTACCTTTTGTAGATAGTGGTATTAGCGCAGGGTTTCCTTCTCCTGCAGACGATTTTTTAGACATCAATATCGATCTTAATAAACACTTAATTAAAAATCCTAGCACCACTTTTTATGGGAAAGTAAAAGGTAATTCTATGATAGATGCCGGGATTCATGATGGCGATTTATTAATTATCGATAAAAGCTTAGAGCCTAGAGATAATAAAATAGCCATCTGTTTTGTTGATGGCGAGTTTACGGTAAAACGAATAAAAATTGAAAAGGAAATTATTTGGTTAATTGCCGAAAACAAAGATTATCCACCTATAAAAGTTACCAAAGACAACGATTTTATTATCTGGGGAATTGTTATTAATGTTATAAAATACGTATAATGTTTGCGCTGGTTGATTGTAATAACTTTTATGCTTCATGCGAACGTGTATTTAATCCGTCGCTAAACCATAAGCCTATTGTTGTGTTGTCTAACAACGACGGCTGTGTTATTGCTAGAAGTAATGAAGCAAAGGCTCTGGGTGTGCCTATGGGGGCGCCCGCTTTTGAGTATAAAACGTTATTTAAGCAACAGAATATTCATGTTTTTTCATCTAATTATGCGCTATATGGAGATATGAGTGCTAGGGTGATGAATTTACTAGCAGAATTCACGCCCGAATTGGAAGTATATAGTATCGATGAAGCATTTCTTAAATTTGTTGGTTTTGAATTGTTTAACCTTCAAAAAATAGGAGAAAACATGCGTAGCAAGGTGACTAAAGGTACGGGAATCCCTATAAGTATTGGAATGGCGCCAACTAAAGCGCTTTCAAAAGTAGCCAATAAAATAGCTAAAAAATACACCGACAAAACAAATGGAGTTTATGTTATTAATAATGAGGAGCAGCGTATTAAAGCGCTTAAGTGGCTTAAAATAGACGATGTGTGGGGTATTGGTAGGCAGCATGCTAAGCGGTTAAAAGCTTTAAATGTGCATACGGCTTATCAGTTTACTTTATTGTCCGATCAATGGGTTAGAGCAAATATGTCTGTTGTAGGGCTAAGGCTTAAACATGATTTAGAAGGGAAGCCGTCTTTAGATTTTGAAACCGTACAAAATAAGAAAATGATTGCTACAACACGATCTTTTGAAACGATGTATAGTAAATATGAAGATGTAAAAGAGCGGGTTGGAACCTTTGCTATTTCTTGTGCTGAAAAGTTAAGAAAACAAGGTTCGCATTGTAATATGGTTATGGTTTTTGTTCATACCAATGCATTTAGAAAAGACTTGCCGCAATACAGAAAAAATATTGTTATTAAAACAGATTTTCCAACCAATTCTTCAATTGAAATTAACAGGTGTGTTCAGGTGGGCTTAAAAGCCATATTTAAGGAAGGGTTTCAGTATAAAAAGGCTGGTGTCATTGTTATGGGGATAACCCCGGAAAACATAAAACAATTATCTTTTTTTAATGATGAAAACCCAAAGCATGCGCCTATAATGCGTATTGTAGATAGGCTTAATCAATCGTATGGAAACAACAAGGTTAAGTTTGGTTCTCAGTCCTTGGGCAGACAATGGAAAATGAAACAAGAACGTCTTTCTCCTAGATATTCAACAAACATTAATGAGGTTATTTCAGTTAAGAGTTAAGTGTTTTGAATAGTATTAATTCTTGATTAACAAATACCTTGTACAGATTTTTAAAACAGTATTATATAAAATTCTTTTTTATATTAGGGGTAATCTACGTTTTTAGAATCAGATTCTGTAAGTTCGGTATTATTTGATTTGTTTAAGGCGTTGTTAAGCAGTCCTATAGCGACATATAAAACGGGTGAGATTAATGTTTCTTGAACAGTAATGCAGAATAATTTTAATATCAGAGTAATGTCGGTTATTAGTAGGTCGAATAAACCTAAAATTATCAAAATGCATAGTCCAGAGATATGCACAAAATGCCAAAGTGAAGACATCCAAGTGTCTCTTAATTTCCCTAAATGAAAAGTTCCTATAACATATACAGCTATGGTAGATGTAAATTTAATTGCTTGCCTGGTAACTCTAGGTAATTTTTTAGCATCATCATTCTCAACAAAATAAAGGTAATATAGGGAGTAAATTGTGATGATTATAAAAAGACCTGCGAAGAATCGAATTTTATCCGTTTTGTAAAGTGTCATGTTTAAGGTTGATTTTTCGGGCAAAAATGGTCCATATTATAAATGTGGATGCATAAACGATGGCTTTAAATAGGTAGTGGTGTGCAAAATCGAAATAAGCATGAAAATATTCTCGTAAATAGATTAAACCCACGCATCTTAGAATGTTAATAAAATCAATGATAATAATTCCTAAAATAATATATTTTATTTTACGCCAAAACTTTTCGGGAATACATACAATAAATCCAATGTATAAAGCCATTAGAGTAAGACCATTACAAACATTTGCAATGTTTAATATTTTTCTGTTATTGTGACTAATTGCGGTATGAAATACTGCGACATCCTCTCCGTCAAGTGTTTTAGCGGTATAGAGTTTGTTGTTTGCGGTAAAACCAGACATTGGACTCATGTTATTCAATATCGATACAGAGCTTTCGCCAACATGTGAGGTTAATGCTCTATCGATAAATGTTGAGTCATAAATAAAAAGACCGTAAATAATTTCCCAAACAATATAAAACAACAAGGCTCTTCCTAAGAAAAGCCTTATTGGTAATGGTATTTCGTTCTTTAACGAATTAATTTTTAACATTTTTGTTTCCACGTAGTTTTCTAATTCCAAATGCAGCAGCTCCTAAAACTAAAATACTTAAACCGCCATCTAGTGGTACACTGTCTGCTGGAGGAGTAGAGTCTGGAGTGTTATTACAACCTCCATTACAGTTACTATGTCTAGTGCAGCTTTTACGTTTTTTAGGTTTGTGATACTTGTTGCCTCCTAAGAGAGGTCCAGTAAATAAGCTAACTGGGGAGAATAAGCTTAGGGTAGTTAAATTGAAGTCTGATGACTTTGCAATGCTCATTTTTGTGGTGGCATTTATATTTGTTGAAATTGTAAAAACAAACACAACTACTAACATTTTTATGAGACTGAAAACGGATTTTTTATTCTTTTTCATCTTAATAATGTTTAATGGATTAATAATAGCATATTAAAGGTAGTTAGGTTTTTAATTTCTTCGTTTTATTTTTTAGTATTTTCGATAAAACAAGCTATTTATTCCGTGAAATACATGTTGTTGTTAAAAAATCCGATAAACGGAAACCCTTTAAATATAGTGGATTACCTTGTTTTTTAGTTGTGTTTTAGCAGTTGGTAGTTAAACGGTTTTGCTTTGTGTAATTTTTTGTTTTACAGCTTCAATGTTTTTTTTAGAATTTCCAATAAAAATGGATTCGTTAATAATAAATACAGGTCTGTTTAAAAATGTGTAATGTTCTAAAATATAGTGCTTATAATCACGCTCGGATAAATCCTGATTTTTTAAATCCATTTCCTTATAAAGTTTTGCTCGTTTACTAAACAAAACTTCGTAGTTGCCAGTTAGAGTTTTCATTTCTTCTAATTGACTTGAAGTGATTTCTTCGGTTTTTATGTCTTGTAAAATAAAGTCGGAAGACAGATTTAGTTCTTTTAATATTCGTGTGCAGGTGCTACAGGTTTTTAAATAATATACTTTTTTCATCTTTCTAGTGGTTTGGAAAAAACAAATTAAAAGTATATTTATCGAAAAATTAAATAAAATGGATTTTACATTTGAAGTTTTACAAAATACACGACGCATTTTTCAAGGAATCATTGAAAACAATTCCTTAGAAGATTTAAATAAAATCCCTAATGGATTTAATAATAATATCATTTGGAATATTGGTCATATTGTCGTGACACAGCAGTTGTTAGTATATAAATTGTCGGGTTTAGACATGGGGGTTTCTAGCGAAATGATTGATAAATACAGAAAAGACACCAAGCCAGAACTGCCTGTTTCTCAGCAAGAAGTCGTGGAGATAAAGGGCTTACTCATACCAACTTTAGAAAAGACTAAAGATGATTACGCTCAAGGAGTTTTTAAAACGTATCATGAATATACGGTTTCTACTACAGGAAATACGTTAAGTGATATTAATGATGCTTTGCAATTTGTGCTCGCTCATGAATGTATTCACTATGGTTATGTTTTAGCCTTATTAAAAGTTATTAAAAACTAAGTAAGGCTGTGCTTCGTTAAAGGGAACCTTAAATTCTATCACACCTTGCGAATAAGCGGCGATTTCGTAGGTGTTATATAAAAAGACAATGCCTTCTTCGGTATAGGCTATGTTTGCTGGTAAATTAAATTGATCCTTATTTATAAGGATTTCTTTGTCTTCAATCGCTGCTATATAATAGGGTTCTGCAAGCTTCTTAAAGGCATTAAGGTCTTTAAAAAGAGCTTTATTTGGTATTAAATTACCGTTTTTAGCATTAAAGTTTAAAAATGATATTTTTAAAATACCATGAGCGCCGCCTGTGTTTGTGTATGAAGTAATGGATACGCTTATAATGTCGTTAGATTGATACAATATTTCGCCGTCAATTTGAGCTTCCCAAACTTGCGGGCTTTCAGGAAACTCTTGTTGTAATGTTTCATATTCTTTAACAAAGGCATTAATACTTTCTGTAATTGTTTTAGATTCAATATTATCAGATTCGCCTATTTGTATCGAGGCGATTATGTTATGTTCTATACCAGAATTAATTTTGTTTGAAATGGTATTATTGCCTTCTGCAATTGGGATGTTTATTTGAACAATGTCGTCGTTTTGAGATGATATTTGAATTTCAGAAAACACGACATTAAATTCTTTTTCACAAGAAAAATATAGTACTAATGAGAAAACTAAAAGCAGTTTTAAATGGCGCATAATAAGTAAGATTAATTTAATATAAATGTAATTATAGAAAATGAATACAACGCATGAAATAAAATATTTGTACACAGAGTGTGTTAAAATATTTTGTAATCATAACAAAATGAGATTGTTATTTGGGTGTAGAAAAGGGGCTTTTTTAACAGTTGTTACCTGAAAAACAAACGACTAATTTAAATAATAAATATAGCCTAAGTTTAACCATACTAAACCGTCATTGTGTTTATTTGCAGACGAGGTGTGGTACAAACCATCAGCGGTGTCGTCCATAAAAAACTGAACTCTTAAATTTAGCATTAAATCTGAAAGTCTAGAAAGTTTATATCTAACTCCGGCACTGGTAACAATCGAAAATGAACTACTCGGAGTGGCATCTACAGCTTCAGGAGGCCAACCAGAGTAAAAGTTACTAGGGTCGGTTATATCTCCAATGGCATTAGGGTTAGGGTTGTTATAAGTGGTTTTTGCCTCGGGCGTGTGGTAGGTGTAGTGAGCACCTAGGCTAACAAAAGGCGCAAACCTATAGGCGTAACCTTGAAAATCGCGAAGGCTTAGTGGGTAGAATTCAAGTTCTGTTCCAATATCAAAATTTTGAGCAACTCCTGTATGCGCTCTAAGTTTGTCGGCATCGGGGCTTGTTCTAGAAGGCTCAACCCATTTTCCATGGTGTTCTAAGTTTGTTTTATTCCAAGAAATCTCATTACGTAGTTTAAAATGGTCGTTAAAATAATTATCTACGGTATAGCAGTTACAGTCTGCTTTAGATGAGAAGTTTAAATAGTGAACAATACCAATGCCAATCCCAGAGTTTTTAAAATTATTCGATAAATCCTGTCGCTCTCCAAAATCGGAACGCATTTCAACATAACCAGCAACAATACCAATTTCGTTTGAAAAACTTAATTGTGCATTTGTAGTTTGTACTAATGCAAACAAGCAAAAAGCAATGGTTGCAAATTTCAGATTAAGCATAAAAGGGCTTGATTTAGGTAAAGTTACTCGGGGACAAATATATAAAAAGAGAGATTAGTTACAAATATTAATAAAATTTGAAAAATGAACAAATATTGTTGTTGAATAATTTTAAAAAAATCACACTTTTTAATGAAGATAATGCATATTTTTGTTGATATATTACTTATATAATAATTTAAAACATTTATTGTGTTATGAAAAGTAACGTTGAAGCATTTTTAGATTTAGTAAAAGAGCGAAATGGCCATGAGCCAGAGTTTTTACAAGCGGTAGAGGAAGTTGCAGAAACAGTCATCCCGTATATAGTTAAAAATGATATCTATTATGGTAAAAACATTTTGCTAAGAATGGTAGAGCCAGAACGGGTTATTATGTTTAGAGTGTGTTGGGTTGATGATGATGGTGAAATTCAAGTAAACAGAGGATATCGTATTCAAATGAATTCTGCAATCGGGCCCTACAAAGGTGGTTTGCGTTTTCATCCTACAGTGAATTTAAGTATTTTAAAGTTTTTGGCATTCGAGCAAGTCTTTAAAAACAGTTTAACCACGTTGCCTATGGGTGGTGGTAAAGGTGGAAGTGATTTTGATCCGAAAGGGAAAAGTGATAATGAAATTATGAGATTTTGCCATGCTTTTATGGGTGAATTATTCAGACATATTGGTCATAATACCGATGTGCCTGCTGGCGATATAGGTGTGGGTGCAAGGGAAATAGGTTTCCTTTTTGGAATGTATAAAAAAATAAGCAATGGTTTTACTGGGGTATTAACAGGAAAAGGCATGTCTTGGGGCGGTTCGTTAATTCGTCCTGAAGCTACTGGGTATGGCACCGTGTATTTTGCTCAAAAAATGTTAGAAACAAAAGGAGAAGATATCGCAGGAAAATCGGTTGTAATTTCCGGATCTGGAAATGTGGCTCAGTTCGCAGCAGAAAAGGTAATTCAACTTGGAGGTAAAGTGTTAACACTTTCCGATTCTTCAGGTTATATTTATGATGCTGAAGGCATAACTGCTGAAAAGTTAGCGCATATCATGGAGCTTAAAAATGTAAAGAGAGCTAGGATTAATGCTTATTTAGAGGCATATCCACATGCTGAATTTGTAAAATCTAAAACGCCTTGGGAAGTAAAATGTGATATCGCTTTACCATGTGCGACTCAGAATGAACTTCATGAAAATGATGCAGAAACCTTACTTAAAAATGGTTGTATTTGCGTAGCTGAAGGCGCCAATATGCCTTCTACTAAAGAGGCTATTGAAAGCTTCCATAAAGCAAAAATATTATTTGCTCCAGGAAAAGCTTCAAATGCTGGTGGTGTAGCTACTTCTGGCCTAGAAATGACTCAAAATTCACTTAGATTTAAATGGTCTAGAGAAGAGGTGGACAATAAATTAAAAGAAATCATGTCCGATATTCATAAATCCTGTATAGAGTTTGGAAAGGACGACGATGGTTATATCGATTATGTTAGAGGTGCCAATATTGCTGGTTTTGTAAAAGTAGCCGATGCGATGTTAGCACAGGGTATTGTTTAATATTATTAGAATTAGTTTTAAAAGCTTCCTAAATCGGGAAGCTTTTTTATTTAAGTATATTATTTTAAAGTAAAACTCGTTACTTATAAATATATTTGAACTTCAAAAAATAACGATGTTGAAAAAAGTAGCTTTACTTATTATTTGTTTGTTTCCGTTATTGCAATTTTCTCAAGATTATTCAGCGCTTTGGAAAGGTCATTTTTCATACAATCATATTATTGATGTAACGCAAGGCAGTAACAAAATTTTTGCAGCTTCAGGAAATGCTGTTTTTTATACAGATACAGAGTCAAATCAGCTTCAGGAAATTACAACAGTAAATGGTTTGTCTGGGGAAACTATTTCTGCTATTCATTATAGTGAAGCATATGAATTGTTAATTATAGGCTACGATAACGGCTTGTTAGATATTGTATTCGATAATGATTCTAAAATTTTAACGGTTGTTGATATTTTCGATAAACTAACCATTCCACCTACCGAAAAAAGCATAAATCATTTTAATGAATACCAAAATGTACTGTACATTTCTACAGATTTTGGTATTTCTGTATTTGATATGGAACGCTTGGAATTTGGAGATACTTATTTTATAGGGACTGGAGGTACTCAAATTCCAGTGAGTCAAACTGCTGTTTTTGAAGGTTTTATTTATGCGTCATGTTTGGCAAATAACGGACTTAAAAAAGCCGATGTTTCAAGCCCTAATTTAATCGATTTTCAAAATTGGCAATCTATTTCCACTGGAAATTGGTTTGGGGTTGAAGCCTTAGGTGATAAATTATACGCTACAAATGCGAATAAAAAAATGTATCAGGTTGTAAATAATTCAATTAATGAAGTTGCCACCTACGCAGATGTGCCGTTAGATTTAAGAACAGTTCAAGAGCATCTAATACTAACCACACAACATCAAGTTTTTGTGTACGATTTAAATTTTAACAATATTGCTCAAGTTGGCCAAGATTCAGTTTTTAGTACGCGATACACATCTGCAACCATTGATGATGAAAATATCTATATTGGCTCTGAAAACTTTGGAATTTTAAAAACGGCTTTCACAAATCTTGTTGCTTTTGAAGAAGTGCATCCAGACGGCCCATTAATGAATATTCCTTTTTCGGTTGAAGCTACGCCGAATGGTGCATGGGTGGTTTATGGTGAATATAATCTGTTTTATAACCCTTACCCTTTAAACAATCGTGGGTTTAGTCATTTAAAAAATGATACATGGCTTAACACGCCATATAGTGATGTGTTAGGTGCTAAATGTTTAAATGCAGTTGCTATAAACCCTTTTAATAATAATCAAGTTTATATAAGTTCTTTTTTTATTGGATTATTAGAAGTAGTTGATGAGGTGCCTGCGATTTTATACAATGAAACCAATAGTGGTTTGGAATCTTTGAAGTTGCCTACTAATCCCGATTATGTTGATATTCGCGTAGGGGTTTCTCAGTTTGATGAAAATGGTCTGCTATGGAGTATGTCAACATTAATAGATAAACCACTTAAATCATATAATCCAAGTAATAACCAATGGCAGTCCTACGATTTTACAGATGTTATTGGTGATGGATTTAGTGGAGGGAATTTAGGTTATGGCGATTTGGAAATTGATTCAGATGGTACTAAATGGATAGCAAGTTATAAATTTGGACTTATAGGATTTAAAGAAAACGGAGGACGACAATTGCTGAAGAGTGTTTATGATGAAGAACATAATATGCCCTCTAGTTATGCTACAGCCTTAGCACTTGATCAAAGAAATCAATTGTGGATAGGAACCATTCGTGGATTGCGAGTTCTGTATAATACTTCCGATTTTTTTACAGATGCAAATGCTTCGGTTGATGAAATTATTATTGAAGAGGATGGTGTCGCTAAAGAATTACTGTTTCAACAAGATATTACCGACATTGAAGTTGATGGGGCTAATAACAAGTGGGTAGCAACATCAGGGGCAGGATTGTTTTATTTTTCTCCAGACGGGCAAACTACAATTTTTCATTTTACAAAAGCCAATTCACCTCTACCTTCCAATAGTGTTCGCGATGTATCTATCGATGGGAATAATGGTATTGTATACATCGCTACAGATAAAGGTTTGGTGTCTTTTTCCTCAGGAAGTTCTAGTCCGATTGAGACCTTGGAAAAGGCCTTTGCATATCCAAACCCTGTGCGTCCTGGGTATAATATTTTAGATAAAAAAATTAAGATTAAAGACATTTCAGAGAATGTAAATATTAAAATTACTGATGTAGAAGGAAATTTAGTAGCCGAAGCGCAATCTAAAACAAACCCGAGATATCGTGGTTATAATTTAGAAATTGATGGAGGTACAGCTTATTGGAATGGTAAAAACCTCGCGAATAATATTGTAGCATCTGGTGTTTATTTAGTCATGTTATCCGATTTAGATTCCTTTGAAACTAAAGTGATAAAATTAATGGTGGTTCGCTAATGCTAATTACAACAAATGCAATCGTTTTATCTAAACTTAAATTTAAAGATAACGACCTTATTGTAAAGTGCTTTACGCAGCAAAAGGGTGTTGTAAGTTTTATTTTAAGAGGGGTTTTAAAAAGTAAAAAAGCACAGAATAAAGCAGCTTATTTTCAGCCGTTATCTCAAATTGAAATCGTTGTCGATTATAAGCCAAACCGTTCTTTACAAAGTATAAAAGAAACCAAATTAAGTGTTATTTATACCAGTTTACATTCGCAGGTTGTAAAAAGTTCTATTGTATTGTTTTTGTCTGAAGTATTAACCAGTACATTGCATGAAGAAGAGCAAGATGAAGCACTTTACAGTTATTTAGAAAACACTTTGTTGTGGTTAGATAATCAATCTGAATACGCTAATTTTCATTTGTTATTTCTTCTGAAACTCACTAAATATTTAGGCTTTTATCCTGATACTAGTGATATAGATTTTCCTAATTTTAATCTTAATGAAGGCAGATTTGAACTAAAACCAGTTTACAAACACAATATTTCGGGAGAAAACTTAAACTTATTAAAGCAGCTTTTAAATACTTCCTTTGATACTTTACCGCAATTAAAAATGAATGCCAAACAAAGGCAGTCTTTTTTAAGTATGATGTTGCTTTATTTCGAACTGCATTTGGGGAGTTTTAAATCGCCTAAATCTTTACAGGTTTTAAATCAGGTTTTTAGTTAATGTGTAGTTCGTTTTCTTATTCCTTTTTTGATAATTAAATCTCCGTTTGAAAGTTTTATTTTGGCTATATAAATATTGCTTAACCTTGGTAAATTGTAAGTTTCAGAATTACTATGTCCTTTTAAATTATAGAGTTGCCGACCAAATAAATCATAAATTTTGATGGTTTCAATTTTTAAGTTTTTTGAAACATTAAACTGCACATCATTATCTTTTAAATGCACGATTTTAAGCACATTAGAATCTAATGTATTCGTGTTTTGCGTTAGCCTATTATTTTGAAATACAATTTCGAAACGCGCTTTAAATTCACCAATTTCAGATGTGAAAGTATAATTAGAATTTGATAAATTGTGTATCACATTCAATAAGTTATCCTTTAGGTATACATTGTTTTTTGAAATGAAATCACCTTCAAAATGATCGATTTCTAGTGTGTAAATTAGAGGAGCATCTATTTGAGTATTAAACCCAAGTTTGATTATTTCATTTTTATGGATGTTATTGATTCCTTTGCCTTGAATGACATATTTATTTGTGTTTGATGCCATTGAAGTGTATAAAAAAGCATTGTAATCTTCATTAATTATTCTTGTGGCGTCATAGGATAACCCATCGTCTTCATTAGTAGCGCCTTCAACATAGGCGACTAAAATCTGACTAAAAACACCATTGTTAGTGCTGAGGTTAATCCAAAGTTTATTTTCTAATGCACTTGAACTCTTTTTTTTGGTCGTGTTTTTTAAAAATTGTGAATTACTTGTTTCATCAGCCATGCGCATCGCATTAGTAAATGTTGCGTTGCCATTTTTTAAAGCAGGAACAAAAAAGCTTTGCCCTGAAGCAATATATTTATTTGGAATGACACCACTTGCTCCTGCGGCTCCTCCAGATCCAACGGTAAATGTGGAATAATCATTTTGATTAAAATTAGATTGTTGGTGTCCTGGGTTTGCAGGATCTGGTGGCGATGCGTGAGACCAAATATAAGCGGCGCCGTCAATTAAAGTACCGTTTGCCTGTTGAAAAGCTATAAAATCGATTGCTGAAGGGTAGGGATTTCCTATAAAATTCCAAGATATTCCTGGATTGCTAGCATTTTTTATAATGTTTGTTGAGATATTTCCTGTATTAAATGGGCCTTCAAAAGTAACTTTATGTGTATTTGGATACGTTAATGCTCGGCTAGACATACAGGCGTAGCCTACCCCTGGTTCCATAATGTGATTTCCATCAACAGATTCCCAGTCGTCTCCATTGTCGTCGATATCATCATTATTTGTATCAATTAAATTGGCGGTATTGTATCTATAGCTTCTATCATCATCTACATTTGGGAATGCGTGATCTATAATTTCACCATTTACAGGCGTGCTCCAAAATGTATAATGGTACCATTCACTTTTAATAGGTGTTTCTTTGTTAAGTTGGGAGGTTCCTGAGGGATTTAAAGTGAAAATTCCATTCTTGTTATTTTGAACAAAATTTCCTTGAGTTTCGACAATTAATGAACCGTTTACGGTAACGTTGTTTTGAATTTCTATAAATGTATAGTTTTCAATAGTGAGGGTGGCTCCAGAATCTATAGTTAAGCTGCAGCATTTTATGCTTCCAAGGTTTGTGCTGTAGTTTCCAGAAATGATTGCTGCTGTAGTTAAATTTGGAGTACCATTGTCCCAATTTGTGCCATCCCATCTAGTTATGCTTATGCAATTTTCAACAGGCGAACACGTGTAGGTACAACTTCCTAAAACCGGTCTGCTTGTTTGGGTTTGCGACCAATTTGTTGCATTGACATCTGCTAAAGTTTCTAAAATTTGTTGTTTGTTAGAGGTTGTTGTGCAATTGTATTTGTTGTTTTTAAAGTTGCCTAAATTAATGGCATTTATGCCTTCGGTTAGTCCTGCAGGTACGGCACTATTATAATAATCGGTAGCGTTTGTCCATCCGTTAGCGTTGCCAAAATGTACGGCGTATAAAAAAGTTGGATTAACTATACTCCCTTGAAAAGCGATGAGTTGATCGCCAGGAATGGGTGAGCCTGCAGTAATTGCAAATCCGTTTTCAGATTCTATGGCTGTTCCAATGTTGGCCGAAAATGTATTTGTAGCAACAAATTTAATAACTATTTCGGTTCCGCAAGGCAAATCAGTAGCGGTTGTCCATGTAATAATGCCTTCGGCAGTATTGTTTCCGCTGCCGGTTAAAACAAAACCACCATTGAGGCCACAGCCTTTATCGGTAAAGTTTATTTCGGTACCACTTAAAATATCGGTTAGTAATACAAATGAAAATTCATCGGCACTATCGGATATAATACCTGTAATTGCTAGATCGCCTTCGGTTAAAATGGTTTGTCCGAAACTTAAATGAAATGTAATGAGGAATAGGCTTAGTAAAGTTGTTTTTTTCAATGGTTTATTTTTTTTGTCTTTGAGAGAGACTTTATGCGGTATTTAATATGTGTTCAATCTTAATGTTCTTTTTTATTAAATTTTAATCCATTGTTAATTTTTCATTGTTATTTTTGAAGCGTTATGCAAACAAAAAAAACATATACGGTACAAGAAGCCACCAAAAAATTGGAGCATTTTTGTGCGTATCAAGAACGTTGTCATCAAGAGGTGCGAAAAAAATTAGAGTCTATGTACATGATCCCCGAGGCTATCGATATGATTATAGTACATCTTTTAAATCATAATTTTCTTAATGAAGAACGTTTTGCTAAAGCATTTGTAAGCGGAAAATTTAGAATAAAACGCTGGGGGCGCCGTCGTTTAACTTCAGAATTAAAGCAGAAAGACATTTCTAAATTTAATATCACTCAAGCGTTATCTGAAATTGAAAACGAAGAGTATATTGCTGTTTTTAATGATTTAGCTGAAAAAAAAATCAACAGCATAAAGGAAGTAAATATTTACAAAAAACGTAAGAAATTTATTGATTATTTTTCATATCGTGGCTGGGAATCGCATCTCATATATGAAAAAGCTTATGAAATGATTAAATAACCCACTTCCGCAGGTGTAGAAATTAAGAAGCGTATATCGGAAAAGTTTTAAACTTTTTTATGTGTTCTAACTATGGCTTGCTCGTTTTTCCAATCAATCCATTTTTGTCCTTTAAGTCTGCGCATTAAATTATCGTAATTACGCATCACTAAAACATTATAAAACGCTTTGCCTAAGTTTTTAGGATTTCTTGCAATGGCGCGTAGGCTTAATGAAAAACCAGGGGTTACATAGCGCATATAATGCCAATAGCCTTCCGGCATGTATAAAACTTCACCATGATTAAGTTCTGTTTTATAGCCTTTAGCTTCTTTTAGTTTGGGCCATTTTTCAAAATCTGGATTGTTAAAATCAATGTCTTCTCTAGTGATTAACGAATGTGGAATTTTATACAAAAAGTCATTTTGCTTTTGGTCGAATAATATAATTTCCTTTTTACCTTCAAAATGAAAATGAAAAATATTAGCCAAATCAATATCGTAATGCATAAAAGTGTAGGAGTCTCGGCCTCCAAAAAACAACATAGGAATCCCTTTCATAAGGCGTAATCCAAAATCGGGAAAAGTAAAGTCTTTTTGTAAAGAAGGAATTTCTTTAAGGGCATTCCATAAAAAAATACGGTATTTGGTAGGCTTTTGCTTTAGTAAATCAATATAATCACTAAGTTTCATTTTAGCGTGTGGTTCGTTAAAACCATCTTTATAATCTACGGGCCTGTCGTCGTAAAGAGGTACGGTTATATCGCCTCCAACAGATTTCATATAGTCTAAATTCCATTTTGTAAATGCAGGCCAATCTTCTATAAAACGTTCTATCACCACAGGTTTTTGTGGTTTGAAATAATGTTTTAAAAAGTCCGCTTTTGTAATGTTTTCTACACGCGGAATATCTTGTAAATTTAAGGACAAGGCTAAAAATATTTATTAAAACAAAGTTAAGAAAAGCTTATTTAATTTGCCGTAGAATTTTGTTTTACCACTGTTAAAGGGTTTAAAATCCTAAGCCTTTTATCTTTTTATAATCTAAAATGGCTTTGCTGTCAGACAATAACGAAACATAATGGCAAACGCTTAGTAAACGCGTGTATAAATCCTCATGATCGGTTTTTAGTGTGTCTGGCAAACCTTTTAAAATAAGCTTATCGTAATTGGAAGCTGTGTTGTTAAACGTATTATTTACTGCCGAAGTATAGGTATCTAAAAGTGTATTGATAACGCCGTAACCAACAATTTCTTTATCGATAACTTCGGTAGATTGATACACGTTGTCGATGCTAATTTTAATAACATCTTTAATTTGCGCATCGTAGGCACTTTTGTCTAAAAGCGCACAGTCAAATTCACCATTTAAAATAGCTTCTTCGTTGGCCATAAAAATATCTACAGCTTCATTAATTAGGGTGCCAATGGCTAAAGCGCGTAAATAACCAATGCGATCTTTTTTAGTTGAAAGGGCATAGTAATGTTCTGGAATAATATTTTTTCTTATGATTTTAGAAAGATATTCCAAGGCGAATTCTTCTTGAATTAACCCCAGATTGATGCCGTCTTCAAAATCGATAATGGTATAGCAAATATCATCGGCAGCTTCAACTAAAAAAGTTAAAGGATGCCTAGAATAACTTATGTTTTTTTCGCTGCGTTTTATTAAACCAAGTTCGTTGGCTACATCTTCAAAGTTGTCTTTCTCAGATTGAAAAAAGCCGTATTTTTTATCGGCAATATGTTTGGTAGGTTTTTTAGGTAGCGATTCTTTAGGGTATTTGGTAAAAGCGCCAAGGGTAGCATAACTTAAACGAATACCGCCTGGACGACCTGCTCTGCTTTCGGTTAAAATTTTAAATCCGTTGGCATTGCCTTCAAAATCACATAAATCTTGATATCCTTTGTCGGTTAATTGCGCTTTAAAATTTTTCCCTTTACCATTTATAAAAAACTCACCAATAGCTTTTTCTCCTGAATGTCCAAAAGGGGGATTTCCTATATCGTGCGCCAAAGCAGCCGCCGCAACAATAGCTCCAAAATCGTTGGCCTGATAACCGTGTATGTTTTTTAAATGCGGATGTTTTTCTAATAATTTGTGGCCTACGCTTCGTCCTAAAGAGCGCCCAACAACACTAACCTCCAAACTGTGTGTTAAGCGGGTGTGCACAAAATCGGTGTTCGATAATGGGATCACCTGGGTTTTATCCTGAAGGCTTCTAAATTCCGAAGAAAATATAATACGATCATAATCAACTTCAAAACCAATTCGGTTTTCATCTTGCTCTTTTCTTAATCGTTTATTGGTATCGCCAAAGCGTTTTAAGGATAATAGTTGCTCCCAGTTCATAGTCGTTTTTTAAGTGCTGCCAAGATACTAATTTCATTAAAATTATAGGGCTAATACATGCTTCTTAGATTAAAAAACATGGGTATTCGATAAAAGCCAAAAGAGCATTTCGCTTATAGAATTAAGAGTCGCGATTTTTTTAATGATTTAAAAATAGGTGCGCTTAACATTACGGTAACATTTTAATCATTTAGGTTTAATCTTTTGGTAACATACTTTTTAGAGTTCTGTAGTTACTTTGCAAAACATTTTATGTTGCTAATTTGAAACATCCATAACTAAAACGTGGTACCCAAGAAAATAATTGAAAAGGATGCTGCGTGTGACAGTTAAATAATTATAAACAAATGAAACAGTTTTTATATACCCTTGTATTTTTAGTATCAGCTTTTGGTTTTGCTCAGAATTCAGGAGTAATCAACGGACATATATTAGATTTAGAAGAAGCTAACGCACCATTATTATATGCTAAAGTTTCTATTAAAGAAACGGGAGCGGAAGCATTATCAAATGAAACGGGTTTATTTACTTTTGAAAATCTTAAGGAAGGAACCTATACTTTGGTTTACAGTTTTGTAGGTTATGAAACTAAAGAAACAAAAGTAAATGTAGCAGCTTCAAATAATGAAGATTTAAAATTATACTTAGGAGCTAGTACAGTTTCATTAAACGATTTGGCAGCTTTGTTTGCTAGTGCAGATGTAGAAGAGCCTTCAATAGCAACAACAAACAAATAGAATTACAGCATTGTAATCTGGTTAATTCAGATTGAAATTCAAAAAAGCTACTTTCGGTAAAATGGAAGTAGCTTTTTTTGTTTTTAGAATACATCTATTCAAAACAGTTACAAATACAATGTTAATTTAATGTAAATAACCTTACCAATCCTTCGCAATGCCATAACCTTAAGCTAACACTTTTATTACCGTTCTTTAATCATGAGGTAACATTCTGATGACAATACTGTGGTTTCTTTGCGCCGTGAAATCATGACAAAAACAATGAAAAAATTTATTTTACTTTTTACAATTATTACATCGGCGTTTACATATGCGCAAAATACAGGCTCGGTTAAAGGTTTGTTAACCGATAAAGAATATAACAACGAGCCATTAGCTTTTGCTAACGTTTTAATTAAAGGAACAACAAAAGGAACGACTTCAGATTTTGATGGTTTGTACTTTTTCGACAATTTAGAACCAGGCACCTATACTTTACAGTTTAGTTTTGTGGGGTACCAATCTCAAGAAATAGAGGTTGTTATTGAAGGGGGGAAAACAAAAGAAGTTAATGTGGTAATGAGTGCCAGTGCAGCAACTCTAGATGAGGTAGTTATTACAACAACCACAAAGAGAGAAAGCGAAACCGCTTTGTTGTTGGAGCAGAAAAAAGCAGTTACCATAAAACAAGCAATTGGAGCTCAAGAATTATCTAAAAAAGCAGTTTCAGATGCTGGTGCGGCAACTTTAAAAGTTACTGGTGTTAACAAAAAGGAAGGTTCTAGTAAAATATATGTTCGAGGTTTAGGCGATCGTTATAACAATACGACTTTAAACGGTTTACCACTGCCTTCAAACGATCCTAGAAATAAAAACATCGATTTATCATTATTTGGTACAGGTGTTATTGAAAATGTAGGGATTGCTAAGTCGTTTTCTTCAACAGCATCTTCAGATGTTGCTGGAGCAAGTGTAGATATTGTAAGCAAAGAAATGTCTGGAAAATCTTTTTTTAACTTTGAAGTGTCTTCCGCAGTAAACTCTCAAACTACATTTAAGGATTTTAAACAAATGGATGGAGCTAATTGGTTTGGTGTTGTTAAAAATACTAAAACAAGTATAAACGATCTTACTGTTTATAATTTTGAAAATAGTTTTTCACCAAATCAAACCAAAGCGAATCCTAATTTTGGCTTGTCATTAAACTACGGAAATAAAATTAAGATTTCTGATGAAAGCAGTTTAGGAATCTTTTTAGTAGGGTCTTTTAGTAATGCTTACGAGTATCAAGAAGGGCGCTCGGCAAACATTGTTAATTTTGGTAATGTTGGTTCCGAGTTTGACACTAAAACCTATAGTTATGGTGCTTCTACCATGTTAATGGGGAATTTAGTTTATAAAATTAATAACAATCATAAAATAAGCTACAATAATTTGTTCATCCATTCCAATTCTCAAGAAATTGAAGATTTTGTTGGAACTACTCCAGATATAGGAAGAGACGATGACGATAACCGATTAATAAACTTAAATTTACAAACCGAAATTCAAAACAGGCTTTTTGTAAATCAATTATTGTCTACCAATAGATTTGGTGAATCTGTTGATGTCAATGCTGGGTTAAGTTACAATGCTATTTATAATGACGAGCCAGACAGAAGAAAAAACACCTTCATTATAGATAACGATACAAATAGGACTTTAATTTCTCAAAATGCTGTGAGAGATAATAGCCGATTTTACGGTAACTTATTTGAAGATGATATTGCCGGAAATTTAGAGGCTATTAAATATTTTGGAGACCGTTCGGAAAACAAAGGAAAAGTGACTTTAGGTTACAACGGAAGGTTAACAAATAGAAAATTTGATGGGATATATTACGATCATAATTTTGCAAACCCTACAGGTACATTTGTAGATGTTAATAATTTAGATGCCACTTTTAACCAAGACAATTTAGATAACGGTATTTTTGGTGTAGAAACTTCTAGAGGTAGAAATAATGATGACGATGAAACTTTTCGTCCGCAATTATATGATGCCGATAAAACAACTCATGCCGCTTTCGCTGATTTAGTTTACAAGTTTAGCGACAAGTTCACAACAAATATTGGTATTCGCGCAGAAAGCATTAAAATGAATGTTGATTGGGATGTTAACATTAGCGTAGCAGGTTATCCGAGTATAGGGGATATTGCGTTAGATAAAAACTATGTACTACCAGCTTTAAACTTAAAATATGAGCTTAACGAGAAGATTAATTTAAGAGCTTCTGGAAGCATGACCTATACCTATCCGCAGTTTAAAGAAATTGCACCTTTTACTTATGAAGGTATTAACTATCAAGAAACAGGAAACCCTGCTTTAATTCCTTCAGATAATTATAATGCTGAAATTAAATTTGAATTATTTCCGGAGAAAAGTGAATTAATCGCCGTTGGTGTATTTGGTAAATTAATTGAAAATTCTATTAACCGTTTAGAGCGTACTTCGGCGGTAGAAAGAGATTTTACTTTTGATAACTCTGGTGATGCTACCATATATGGAGCAGAAATTGAAGCTAAAGTAGATGTTTTTAGTAAAGAGGTTGATGATAATAATAAGTCGCAGACATTATCGGTTGGAACGAATGCAACCATTATGAAAACCGACTTAATTTTTAATAAAAGTAATACACTGTTTAATTACACAGGCGATAGCTCGCAATTAGAAGGTGCTTCACCTTTTACAGTAAATGCCGATGTGTCTTATAGATTTACTAAAAACGACAAAGAAACTATTTCAACCTTGGTTTTTAATTATCAAAGCGATAAGGTGTACAGTATCGGGACAAACTTTCAAGAAAATATTATTGAAAAAGCAGTTCCTATTTTAGATTTTGTTTTTAAACACCAATTTAACGAACAAATAGGTTTTAAGTTTAATGCTAAAAACTTATTAAACCCAAGTTTTGACAGATATAGAGATGTACCAGGAAAACCGATTATGAACTCATATAAAAATGGGGTAACGGTAACCGCTGGCTTGGTTCTTAATTTTTAGTGCTAGAAAACAAAAAAAACAAAAAATATCAATCATATTATAATGCCTCCAAATCGTGTTTCGCTTTTGGAGGCATTTTTGTAACTAAAAAAAAGATTCCTAAATGTATGCTAATTCATAGAAATATTTAAGTATAATCAACTTCTGTGAAATCTATTTCTCTTCAATAAACATAGGCTTAACATTGGCAATAATCCTTAACGTTTTACTAATACATCGGTAAGATTGTATTTAATATTAAGCCTTTGCTTTGCATCAAAATAATAATTAAAAAATCAAATGAAAACTTTAAAAAATTTATTAGTAATTGCATGTGTTATTTCAATCTTCTCTTGTTCATCTGATGATGATAATAGAAACATAGAAGCTCCAGAAAATGGAGGTGATATTACAGGAAGTGAATTAATAGGAAACATTACTGAAGACAGTAAATTATTGGCTAGTGTAGCATATACTTTAACAGGATCGGTTACTGTAAAAGAAGGGGCTACATTAACTATTGAGCCTGGAACTGTTATTAAAGCAAAAAGCGGAAGAACAGATGTTTTTTTAGCTGTTGAAAGAGGAGCTAAAATAATTGCAAAAGGAACAGCTGCTAAACCTATTGTTTTTACATCGGATGCGAGCTCTCCTAAAGCAGGAGATTGGGGTGGACTTGTATTAGCGGGTAAAGCACCTTCTAATAAAGGTACAGATGTACAATCTGAAGTTGCTGGATTACTATATGGTGGTACAGTTAATGATGATAATTCTGGTGAGTTAAGTTATGTTATTGCTGAATATACTGGTGCTAAAATTAATGGAGAGCAAGAGTTTAATGGTATTTCGTTTTTCGGTGTTGGTAACAAAACAATAGTAAATAATATTGTTGTAAGCGACGGTAACGATGATGGTATTGAGTTTTTTGGAGGTAGCGTAAATGTTACTAATGTGTATTGTGCTAATATTGGTGACGATATGTTCGATTGGACTGGAGGATACACAGGAACCATTACCAATGCTTTTGGAGTTCGTAATGATGGATTTGATGCTGCTAGTAGCGATCCAAGAGGTATTGAAGGTGATAGTAATGAATCTGATGCTTCAGCATTACCTATTTCAATGCCAACATTAAACAATGTAACCATTCTAAATCTTAATCCTGATGTTGCTCTTAAGGCAGGAGCAGAAATTAGAAGAGGTACAGTGGCTACTATTAATAATGTTCTTTTTGCAGCTTATGGTTCTGCTAGTTTTGAAGGTAGAATAGATACTAAAGACGATAAAGGAGATGGTACTTTAACATTAACAAGTGCATTTGCTCAAGGTACTGTAGGAGCAGATAAAGTTGGTGGTGCTATTAACGGTGATGTTGCTGTGATTACAGATGGTATTACAGTGCCATCAAATAATACGGTAGTAGCTAAAGCTGGAGTAGGAGCAGATTTAACTGCTTTCGATTGGGCTGACCAAACTTTTGTAGTTACAAAGTAAGAGGTTAAAAAAAATCAATTATAATATATCGACTGGATTCTTAGTTTTTAAACTTCGAATTCAGTCGATTTTATTTTGTAACGTTGCTAAACACCATCAAATTAAGGTGGTTTCAAGTATAACATTTTTCAGAAAACGAACGATTTTACAAAGAAAAAATAGGCATAAATTGAAGCTGCTTTTTTCAGTCTAAAAAAGCATTAAAAACAACTTTCATTTTAAATTAAAAAATATATCTTTGCAGCGCGAAAACAAAAAGTGTTTTCACTCAATTAAGTCGCATAATATTAAATACATAAGTAATGTCTAAAGTTACAGGTAAAGTTGCACAAATAGTAGGGCCAGTTATCGATGTTCAATTCGATTCGGATTCAGAGCTTCCAAAAATTTATGATTCATTAGAAATTAAAAGAGCCGATGGGTCTTTATTAGTCTTAGAAGTACAGTCTCATATTGGAGAAGATACCGTGCGTACAATCGCAATGGATTCTTCTGATGGATTAAGTAGAGGAACTGAAGTTACTGCTACAGGTGCTCCTATTCAAATGCCGATTGGTGATGATGTTTATGGGCGTTTATTTAATGTAATTGGTGATGCTATTGATGGTCTTGGAGATTTACCTAAAGCTGGAGAAGCTGGGTTGCCAATTCACCGTCATGCACCTAAATTTGAAGAATTATCAACTTCTACTGAAGTTTTATTTACAGGTATTAAAGTAATCGACCTTATCGAGCCTTATGCAAAAGGTGGTAAGATTGGATTATTTGGTGGTGCTGGTGTAGGTAAAACAGTATTAATTCAGGAGTTAATTAATAATATTGCAAAAGGTCACGGTGGACTTTCAGTATTCGCTGGAGTAGGTGAAAGAACACGTGAAGGAAATGACCTTTTAAGAGAGATGTTAGAGTCTGGAATTATCCGTTACGGTGATGATTTTATGCATTCTATGGAAGATGGTGGATGGGATTTATCTAAAGTAGATAAGTCTAAAATGAAAGAATCGAAAGCAACTTTCGTATTCGGACAAATGAATGAGCCTCCTGGAGCACGTGCTCGTGTGGCTTTATCAGGTTTAACTATTGCAGAGTATTTCCGTGATGGTGCTGGTGAAGGACAAGGGAAAGATGTATTATTCTTCGTAGATAATATCTTCCGTTTTACACAAGCTGGTTCAGAGGTATCTGCATTACTTGGTCGTATGCCTTCTGCGGTAGGTTACCAACCAACTTTAGCAACAGAGATGGGTGCTATGCAAGAGCGTATTACGTCAACTAAAAGAGGTTCTATTACATCGGTACAAGCGGTTTACGTACCTGCGGATGATTTAACGGATCCTGCACCGGCAACAACGTTTGCCCACTTAGATGCTACAACGGTATTATCTCGTAAAATTGCCGAGCTTGGTATTTATCCTGCGGTAGATCCTTTAGATTCTACTTCTAGAATTTTAACGGCTGATATTTTAGGTAAAGATCACTATGCTTGTGCGCAACGTGTAAAAGAGTTATTACAACGTTACAAAGAATTACAAGATATTATCGCTATCCTTGGTATGGAAGAATTATCTGAAGAAGATAAATTAGCTGTAGGTAGAGCAAGACGTGTACAACGTTTCTTATCACAACCTTTCCACGTAGCAGAGCAGTTTACCGGAATTCCAGGGGTATTAGTAGATATTAAAGAAACTATTAAAGGATTTAACATGATTATGGATGGTGAATTAGATCACTTACCAGAAGCAGCGTTTAACCTTAAAGGAACTATTGAAGAAGCGATTCAAGCTGGAGAAAAAATGCTTGCAGAAGTTTAATTGGTTAATGGTTTTTAGTTGTTGGTTTATAGTTTTTCTGCCAACAATCATCAACAAATAACAAACAACTACAATATATGTATTTAGAAATTGTATCGCCAGAAGCTATTTATTTAAGTTCAGAAGTTGATGCTATCATAGTGCCAGGCGTTGAGGGTGAGTTTGAAATACTTAAAAATCACGCGCCTATAGTATCTTTATTAACTGCAGGAACTGTGAAGATACGAGTGCATACTCAAAGACATTTGGATTTTGATAAACTTCATCCAGAACTAAAACCTCATATGATGGACAATAAAGTGTTAACATTTGAGATTAAATCTGGAACGATAGAAATGAAAGATAATAAAGCCATTATTTTAGCCGATTAAATTTTATTTCATAAGTTATATAATATTAAAAATGCGAAGCAACTGCTTCGCATTTTTTTATGGATAAAAGTCAATATCTAGTTGCTTTTTAGCATCGAATTATAATTGGTATTAAAGCGTTCTAAAGTATTCTAATAGCGCTCTGGCATCATCTTCAGTAAGACCTTGATATGGCATTGGCGAGCCGTTAAATTCGGCTAAAAGTGCTTTTGCTAAAGAATCTTGCTTTACCATTTTTTCAGGGTTTAGCATAATATTCATAACCCATTCTGGTGTTCTTCGTTTTAAAATGTCTTTAGGAGCAGGGCCAATAAATTTTTTGTCGGTTCTGTGGCAAGAGGTGCAGGTTCTGTTAAATATTTTAGAACCAGTTTTGGCTAATTCAGTATTTATATTGGCATCTAAAGTTAACGAAGTAACGGCGCCAATACCCTTGCTGGTTAAATCGATGGTTTTAGATGGTGGTAGGTTTTTGGTTGCTTCAACAGATGTGGTTTCTGTTGAAGTGTTTTCATAAGAAAAACCAGCTTTCTTTTTTTCTTCTTTTTCACCGCAAGCGATAAGTGTAGTAACTAATACGGCTAATAGTACTTTTAAACTTTTTTTCATCTTCGGAAATTTAAAATTCAAAATTACAGGGTTTCACTATGAATATCTATGATAAAAATCATGGGTTGTATCTAGATGATTTCTTCATAATTTATAGAAACACAGGCTGTGTAAAAAACGTCAGCTATTAAAAATAAACTCTAAAAAATGGCGACCATGGATTGGTGTAAATACTCTTGCCGTTGTTGTATAAAACATCATATCTTATCCCAAAAGTAATGTTTCCTGTTCTGTAACCAGCGCCTAAATATAAAGATGACAACCAATATTTGTCGTCGTAGTAGGCACTGTTTCTGTAATTTCGGTCTACATGAAGTTGTTCAAATTCTGCCGAAACTTGTATGGCTTCAATAATATTATATAAGCCTATAACGCTACCGCCAAGAATGGTAGATTTGTAAACATCTTTTTGGTTGTTAAATGTCGCGTTTAAGCCTAAACCTAAAGCAAATTTGTTGTTAAATTGATAAATTCCACTTGGCGCAATAGTGCCACTAAAAAAATTATCACCAAAGCTTAATCCTAAACTTCCTCCAAATCGAACGTGATTCCAGAAGTCGTTAGTGGGCTGTTGCGCCTCTATTTTTAAAATACAGAAGAAGAAAAGAGCAAAAACTAAGCATGCTTTTTTATTAATAAGGAATAAAGTGTTGGTCAAAATATCATATTATTAAAAATTTAACAAGTTTTTGAACATATTCGTTAAATGAATAATGACAGCCATAAATATAGTCAAAGAATCATCTAATTTTACTAAAAGTTGTATTTTTGGGGAATATATTTTGAAAAACCTACAGGAGATTAATAGTAATAATGGACAAGTTTTCTTTTTTAAACGCCGCACACACAGCATATTTTTCCGATCTATATAGCCAATATTTAGAAAATCCAGATAGTATAGAGCCTAGTTGGAGAGCCTTTTTTCAAGGTTACGATTTTGGGAGTGAAGATTATGGCTTAAACGGTGAAATTGTTGAAGGTGATTCAACCCAAATTCCAGAACACGTACAAAAGGAATTTAATGTGTTAAGGTTAATTGATGGCTATAGAATGCGTGGCCATTTGTTTACCAAAACAAACCCTGTTCGCGACAGACGAAGCTATACACCAACTTTAGATTTAAGCAATTTTAATCTTTCCGATAGTGATTTGGATACGGTTTTTAATGCAGGCGAAGTTTTAGGCGTAGGCGCAGTTACTTTACGTGAAATCATTAAACATCTTAATTTAATTTATTGCAATTCTATTGGTGTAGAATACATGTACTTAAGAAACCCTGAGGTTATTAAGTGGTGGCAAGATCAATTAAATAAAAATGATAATCAGCCTGCTTTTTCGGCTGATACCAAAAAATATATTCTTTCTAAGCTAAATCAAGCTGTAACCTTCGAAAACTTTTTGCAAACTAAATATGTTGGGCAAAAACGTTTTTCGTTAGAAGGGGGAGAATCTTTAATTCCAGCGATTAGTAACGTGCTTTTTTATGCGGTTGAAAAATACGGTGTAAAGGAATGTGTATTAGGAATGGCACACCGTGGTCGTTTAAGTACTTTAGTAAACATTTTTAGAAAACCAGTAAACGAACTTTTTAGCGAGTTTGATGGTAAAGATTTCGAAGATGAATTTATCGATGGCGATGTTAAATACCACTTGGGTTTAACACTGGATAAAACTTACCAAAACGGTAAGACTATCAAAATGAACTTAGTGCCAAATCCATCGCATTTAGAAACTGTAGCACCAGTTGCCGAAGGGATTACTCGTGCAAAAATCGATAACGATTATGATGGCGACGATTCTAAAATTATACCAATTGTAGTGCACGGTGATGCTGCTATTGCAGGTCAAGGTGTAGTGTATGAGGTAGCGCAAATGAGTCAGCTTAACGGTTACAAAACCGGAGGAACCATTCATATTGTTGTAAACAATCAAATTGGATTTACAACCAATTATTTAGATGCCCGTTCAAGTACCTATTGTACCGATGTTGCTAAAGTAACCTTATCACCAGTTTTACACGTTAATTCTGATGATGCTGAAGCAGTTGTGCACGCTGTAGAATTGGCTTTAGAATACAGAATGCGTTATAAAAAAGATGTGTACATCGATTTATTAGGTTATAGAAAATATGGTCATAATGAAGGTGATGAGCCTAGATTCACACAGCCTAATTTATATAAAAATATTGCGAAGCATTCTAGTCCGTTTAAAATTTATTCCGATAAATTAATTGCTGAAAAAACCATAGATAAAGCTTATGCTACACAAATTGTAGCCGAGTTTAAAGACACCCTTGAAAAAGCTTATGCAAAATCTAAAGAAGATGATTCTTCTAAGGTTCGTGAGTTTATGATGGAGCGTTGGCAAGGTTTTGTACGTCGAGGTGTTGATGCAATGCTTGAAACGGCCGATACAACCTATCAAAAAGCCAAGTTAGAAAACATTTCAAAAGTGGTTTCAACAGTACCAGAAGGCGTTAAGTTTTTACGTAAAGCAGAACGTATTTTAGATGGTCGTGCTAAAATGGTTTTTGAAACCGATACGTTAGATTGGGGTATGGCTGAAACATTAGCTTACGGTAGTTTACTTGAAGAAGGTTTCAATGTACGTATCTCAGGACAAGATGTAGAACGCGGAACTTTTAGTCATAGACACGCTATTTTACGTGATGAGATTTCAGAAGAACGTATCAATCTTTTAAATACAAATCCAGACAATAAAGGGGAAATGTACATTTACAACTCCTTTTTATCAGAATATGGTGTTTTAGGTTTCGATTATGGTTATGCCATGGCAAACCCAAATACACTAACCATTTGGGAAGCACAGTTTGGAGATTTTAGCAACGGTGCGCAAATTATTTTCGATCAGTATTTATCGGCTGCAGAAGACAAATGGAAGTCGCAAAACGGTATTGTTGTATTATTACCTCATGGTTATGAAGGTCAAGGATCAGAGCATTCATCTGCAAGAATAGAACGTTACCTTCAATTATGTGGAAACGATAATATGTTTGTTGCCGATTGTACAACACCTGCAAACTTTTTCCACTTATTGCGTCGTCAAATGAAACGCGATTTCAGAAAACCTCTAATTGTATTCACACCTAAAAGTTTATTACGTCACCCTAAAGCGGTATCTTCAATAAGCGATTTAGCGTCAGGAGAATTTCAAGAAGTTATAGATGATACCATCAACCCAGAAAATGTAAAGCAACTTACATTCTGTACTGGTAAATTCTATTACGATTTATTAGAAGAAAGAGAAAATCTAGAAAGAGATGATGTTGCTTTAGTAAGAATCGAGCAATTATTCCCATTACATTTAGATAAAATACAAGAGGTTATAAACCGTTATCCAAATGTAGAAAAGTATGTTTGGGCACAAGAAGAACCTAAAAACATGGGGGCTTGGACACACATGGCGCAACGTATGGAGCTTGTTAAATTAGAAGTTTGCTCAAGACCATATAGCTCGGTGCCTGCTCCAGGATCTAGTACCAGAGATAAAAGAAGACAGAAACAGGTTGTAAATAGCGTGTTCGGTTTATAAAATTAAGTTAAAAAGAAAATACCATTAAAATTATAAAAAATGATTTTAGAAATGAAAGTCCCTTCGCCAGGGGAGTCTATTACAGAAGTTGAAATTGCAACATGGCTTGTTGAAGATGGAGATTATGTTGAAAAAGATCAAGCTATTGCTGAGGTAGACAGCGATAAAGCAACACTTGAATTGCCTGCAGAAGTTAGCGGAATTATTACGCTTAAAGCGGAAGAAGGCGATGCTGTAGAAGTAGGTGCTGTAGTATGTTTAATCGATACTAGTGCTGAAAAACCAGAAGGTGGCGCTACTGAAAAAGTAGAAAAGAAAGAGGAAGCACCTGCTGCCGAAGCTCCTAAAGCTGCTGCAGTAGAAACAAAAACCTATGCCTCAGGAAGCGCAAGCCCTGCTGCTAAAAAAATATTAGCTGAAAAAGGTATGGATGCTGGTTCGGTTTCTGGAACAGGAAAAGATGGTAGAGTAACTAAAGACGATGCTATTAATGCAGTGCCTTCTATGGGAACACCAACTGGTGGTTCAAGAACAAGCACCACGAGCAAAATGTCGATGTTAAGACGAAAAGTAGCCGAGCGTTTAGTTGAAGCTAAAAATACAACGGCTATGTTAACAACGTTTAACGAAGTTGATATGTCGCCTATTTTTGCATTGCGTTCAGAATATAAGGATACGTTTAAAGCAAAGCATGGCGTTGGTTTAGGGTTTATGAGTTTCTTTACTTTAGCTGTGGTTCGTGCCTTAAAAATGTATCCAGCAGTTAACTCAATGATAAGCGGTAAAGAAATGCTTTCTTTTGATTTTTGCGATATTAGTATTGCTGTTTCGGGACCTAAAGGATTAATGGTGCCAGTTATTAGAAATGCCGAAAACTTAAGTTTTAGAGGAGTTGAAGCCGAAGTAAAACGTTTAGCTTTACGCGCAAGAGACGGACAAATTACAGTTGATGAAATGACAGGTGGAACTTTTACAATCACTAATGGTGGTGTATTTGGAAGTATGTTATCTACACCTATCATCAACCCACCTCAAAGTGGTATTTTAGGAATGCATAATATTGTTGAACGTCCAGTTGCTATCGATGGTAAAGTGGAAATTAGACCGATTATGTATGTAGCTCTATCTTACGATCATAGAATTATTGATGGAAAAGAAAGTGTAGGATTCTTAGTTGCTGTAAAAGAAGCGCTAGAAAATCCAACTGAAATCCTAATGAATAACGATATTAAAAAAGCTTTAGAACTATAGTTTTAAAAGCATTTGTATAAAAAAGGCTGTTGTATCGATACAACAGCCTTTTTTTTGGTATTATTTTTTTAGAAGGTCTAAATAAAGAGCATTAGGATATTTATACAAATAGTCGTCACTACCAGTAAAGTTAGCCCAATAATACAACATGTGTCAAAGGTGCTGTTCTTGTTTTGCATGAATAAGTTTTTTAACATATTATCGTATAATGTCAATAATTACTCTGCACCTTTCGGTGCAGAGCATTATAAAAAATTCTCTCTCAAAAGAATTAATAGCAGTGTAAAGGTAATTTAGATTAGGCATAAAAAAAATACGCACTTATACGTAATTTTTAAAATGGCCTTAGGTATATAAATAGCGAAAGCTCTAAATCATTACAATTTAGAGCTTCCTATAATTCTCCCTAAGAACTAATTAATAGCATTGTAAAGATACACTATAGTTCTAAAAAATAAAATACGCACTTATACGTATTTTTTAAAAATAGCTTTTATTTAGATTTGCCCAAATGGAAAGCGATGTAGGTCTGTTTCCTAGTTCTAGCTTTTGTACCACATTACTTCGGTGCTTATCAACCGTGCGAACCGAGATGGATAGCTCTTCAGCAATTTCTTGGCTAGTTTTGTTTTTAGATATGAGTTTTACAATTTTTAACTCAGATTTTGTAAGGAGTTCGATGGTGTCTGGCCGGTTTCCTAAATGGGTCTTAACAAGGTATGGCGAAATATCTTCACTAAAATACGGACTCCCTTTTACAACATGTTCAATACAGGTTTCAATTTGATCAATAGCAAACTCCTTCAGAATATAACCATAAACGTTATATTCTATAGCTTTGTCAAAATACTTTTCGTCTTTTTCTAAAGTTAAAAGAATGATTTTGGTGGGTAATTTGTTTTTGTTACAGGCTTCAGCCACATCAAGTCCAGTCATACAAGGCATATTGATGTCTAAAATGGCAATTTCTGGTTTTAACTTTACAATCATATTGTAGGCACTATGACCGTCGTCTGTACTACCAATAATATTGTAGCCCTGTTCCGTTAAAAAGTCTGTTAAACCACGTAAAATAAGGGCGTGATCGTCAGCGATGACAATTGAGGTATTCATTTATTTTGAGAATTTTTTGCTATTAATTCATAAGTGAGTTACCACTTACAATTACAATCTTAAATATAAGTATTTCTTCTCATAGTCTATAACGGCTTTTCCTTTTTTTAATATGTCGGCACCAATTATGCCATCAACAGGTTCCGAATTATGATTTTTAAGTGCCGTATTCACGTGGGTTAGGTTAAATAATACTAAAACAACCTTGTTGGTAGTCCATTTGCCTATTTTTAACTTGTTTTTTTTAGACATTTTTGTGTCCATATCTATGGCGCCTGCGCCAGCCGCCTTTATTAGGGAATCTTCAGCTTTTAATTTAAAGGTTTCAATGCCTTCAAAACCAACGCAAGAACTTGAAGCGCCTGTGTCTAATATAAAGACACCTTTTTTGCCGTTTATGGATGCTTTAATTTCAAAATGATTAGTTTTGGTTAAGTGTAGTTTAACCTTAGCATAGCCTTTATTGGTTAAGAATTGTTGAAGCGTTTCCATAACATTATATTTTTAACCAAATATAATCATGTAAAAACAATTATTTTTGCTGAAGTTTAATAAGGGCCCATTTAAATTCTTGCATTTGATAATTACAGATACACACACCCATTTATATAGTGAAGCTTTTGATGAAGATCGTCATGATATGATTAATCGTGCTATAGAGCAAGGCGTTTCTCGATTTTTTATTCCAGCAATAGATTCAGAGTATACAGAATCTATGCTTCAATTGGAAAAAGATTTCCCTAATCATGTGTTTTTAATGATGGGGTTACATCCCACACATGTTAAAGAAAATTTTAAAGCCGAACTTCAGCATGTTGAAGAAATGCTCGCTAAGCGTTCTTTTTATGCTATTGGTGAAATTGGCATCGATTTATATTGGGATAAAACCACTTTGGAAATTCAAAAAGAAGCTTTTATTCATCAAATTCGATTAGCTAAACAATACAAATTACCTATTGTCATCCATTGTAGAGAGGCTTTTGATGACATTTTTGAAGTTTTAGAATCTGAAAAATCAGATGATTTATTCGGTATTTTTCACTGCTTCACAGGGAATTTAGAACAAGCCCATCAAGCCATATCCTATAATATGAAACTTGGGATAGGAGGTGTGGTTACTTTCAAAAATGGTAAAATTAATCAGTTTCTAAATCAAATCGATTTAAAGCATATTGTTTTAGAAACCGACTCACCCTATTTAGCGCCTGCACCATTCCGCGGAAAGCGAAACGAAAGTAGCTATATATTAAAGGTGTTGGAAAAATTATCTGAGATTTATGGTAAGTCTATAAATGAAATTGCCGAAATTACTACCAGAAACTCTAAAGACGTATTTAAGATTTAGGCTATGAATACATCCAAAGTGAACATTTTATTAATTTATACAGGCGGTACCATTGGTATGGTTAAAGATTTTGAAACCGGTGCTTTAAAAGCTTTCGATTTTAAGACTTTACTTGATAATATTCCAGAAATAAAGCTTTTGGATTGTAATATCGATACGGTTTCCTTTAAAGAACCTATTGATTCTAGTAATATGAATCCCGAATCTTGGGTGCAAATTGCCGAACATATTGAAGCTAATTATTTAAAATTTGATGGTTTTGTGGTGCTTCATGGTAGTGATACGATGAGTTATACAGCTTCGGCATTAAGTTTTATGCTAGAAAACTTAGGAAAACCAGTTGTATTTACGGGGTCGCAATTGCCCATAGGAGATCTAAGGACCGATGCGAAGGAAAATTTAATTACTTCCATTCAAGTGGCTTCATTACAAAGTAAAGGGAAACCAGTTATTAAGGAAGTTTGTTTGTATTTTGAATATAAACTGTACCGCGCTAATAGAACCACGAAGCTAAATGCTGAAGATTTTCAAGCTTTTTCATCATTTAACTACCACGATTTAGCCGAATCGGGTGTGCATTTAAAAATTAATACCGAATATTTATATAAGCCAAACCTAAGAAAAAGGTTTGTCGTACATAAAAAATTAGATCATAACATTGCCTTATTTAAAGTATTTCCTGGGATTACTGAAGCATTTATCCAGAGTATATTTAGTACAAATAACTTAAAAGCAGTAATTATTGAAACCTACGGAGCAGGAAATTGTACCACAGAACCATGGTTTTTAGAAATTTTAACAAAAAATATTTCAAAAGGCATACATATAATAAATATTACGCAATGTGTAGGAGGAAGTGTTATGATGGGGCATTATGAAACCAGTAGCGCGCTAAAAAAGATAGGCGTTATCTCAGGAAAAGACATTACTACAGAAGCGGCCATAGGAAAATTGATGTTTATGTTAGGTCAAAATATTTCTGCTAACATGTTCAAAACCATGTATGAAACGCCGTTACGAGGAGAATTGTCTTAAAATTAACCTTCAAAATTTCAGCGTTCAAAGTTTTTTTTGTTATTTCATCCCCGTAATTAAAGAGACATCAATTAGAGAGGTGGCCGAGTGGTCGAAGGCGCACGCCTGGAAAGTGTGTATACCTCAAAAGGGTATCGAGGGTTCGAATCCCTTCCTCTCTGCTGTGATTTTTTGCGAATTAATTACTTTTTTTTTTTATCTTTAACCCTTTAACTAATAAAATTAAGATCTAGAACATGAAAAGATTATTTTCTATCCTTGCCATAACAGGAATGATGGTATTTGGAACTGCTAATGCAACTACAATTGCAAGTACAACTACTACGACGACAGTAGCAACTATTACTCAAGATGATACAGCTGCTGCGCCTGCTGAAACTTTAGGGTTTCACCAAGAATTAAAAAAGAGATTTATTGAAGGAGGTCCTGGATTTATGGGGATTGTATTATTATGTTTAATTCTAGGTTTAGCGATTGCTATTGAGAGAATTATCTTTTTAAACCTTTCTACTACAAATACAAAGAAATTAACTCAAGAAGTTGAAGACGCATTGGCTTCAGGTGGTGTTGAAGCTGCTAAAGAAGTTTGTAGAAACACAAAAGGTCCTGTAGCATCTATCTACTATCAAGGTTTAGATAGAACTGATGAAGGTCTTGAGGCTGCTGAAAAAGCTGTTGTAGCTTACGGTGGTGTTCAAATGGGACAATTAGAAAAGAATGTATCTTGGATTTCATTATTTATCGCTCTTGCACCAATGCTTGGTTTCATGGGTACGGTAATTGGTATGATTCAAGCCTTCGATAAAATTGAGGCAGCTGGAGATATGCAACCTTCTCTTGTAGCTGGTGGTATTAAAGTAGCACTTTTAACAACTGTATTTGGTCTTGTAGTAGCTATTATACTTCAAATTTTTTACAACTACATTATTGCTAAGATTGATAGTATTGTTAACAACATGGAAGATGCTTCTATTACGTTAATGGATCTATTAATCAGACACAAAAAGTAATAATTTAAAGATTTAAAAAAAATTATGGGTTTACATAAAGTTTTAAAAATAGTAGCTTTCGCTCTGGCTATTATTGGTGCCATTTTTGCACTAATGATAATGACAGGAGACGATTCGACTGCTTTAAGTATGAGCGGAAACATGCTGTACATAGCTTATGTTACATTAGCTATCGTTTTATTCCTAGTATTTATATTTGTAATAAAAGGTTTGTTTGCCGGTAACATAAAAAAGACAATAATGACAGTTGGTGCTTTTGTACTGGTTCTTGTTATTTCTTATGCACTATCATCAGGTACCGATTTAGATTTAAAACCTTTTACAGATAAAGGTTTAGATATTACTGAATCAACGTCTAAAGATGTAGGTGCTGGTTTATATGCATTTTATATTCTTGCAGTTATAGCCATTGGCTCAATGCTATTTGGTGGAGTAAAAAAAATATTTAATAAATAAAGTTATGGCGAAAAGAGCATCACCAGAAGTAAATGCAGGCTCTATGGCCGACATCGCGTTCTTACTACTTATATTTTTCTTAGTAACGACAACTATTGAGACAGATTCGGGTATTAACCGTAAACTTCCTCCAATGGAAGAATCTGAAGAAGACGTCGTTATTAAGCAAAAAAACATCTTCACTGTTTTATTAAACGGTAAAGATCAGTTGTTAGTAGAAGATGAGCTAATGGAACTTAAAGATCTTAGACTTGCTGCAAAGGAGTTTTTAGATAATGGTGGCGATGGATCATGTACTTTTTGTAAAGGAAAGAAAGATCCAGCTTCATCAGATAATCCAGATAAGGCTATCATTTCGCTAAAAAACGAACGTGAGACCACTTATAAAACGTATATCGCTGTACAGAATGAATTAGTAGCAGCATATAACGAATTAAGAGATGCTAGAGCACAATCTTTATACGGTAAGTCATTCAAAGAAATGGAAGACAATTATAAAGATGTAAACTGGCCAGGGAATAAAGAAAAGTTAAAGGGACAAATTGATCAAATTAAGCTTGATTATCCTCAGAAACTTTCAGAAGTTCAAAACTAAAATTTAACATTTATATTATATGTCTAAATTTAAAAAGAAAAAAGACGGAGGAATTCCAGCAGTAAACACAGCGGCTTTACCCGATATTGTATTTATGTTATTATTCTTCTTTATGGTGGCCACAGTGATGAGGCAAAACACTTTAAAGATCGAGAATAATTTACCTTTTGCAGATCAGGTTGAAAAACTGGATAAGAAGGATTTGGTTATGTATATTTATGCAGGAAAACCAAGTGAAAACTACAAGCAATTTGGTAATCAAGCAAAAATTCAGTTAAATGATAACTTTGCTGATGTAAAAGAAATTGCTAGTTTTATTGCTGCTGAACGTGCTTCTAAAAGAGAAGAATTAGTTCCATTTTTAACAACTGCTTTAAAAGTTGATAAAGAAGCTAACATGGGATTAATTGGCGATATTAAACAAGAATTACGTAAAGTTAATGCACTTAAAATAAACTATACCACTAAAAAGGGTAGTGTGTTTGGAAGAGATTAATTTACTTTCTTAATTTTATAAATAAAGGCGTTTTGATACAATCAAAACGCCTTTTAATTTTTATATCTTTATTATCTGTACTAATTAGACTATTTACTTTTGCCTGATGAGATGTTTTGTTTTTCTTTCTATTTTTCTGTTAAATATAGCTTTGTGTTTTGCGCAAGAAACATCTACAACCCAAGTAGATTCGCTTTATAAAGAAGATCAGTTTTATGCAGGTGCTACTTATAACTTTATTAATAAGCGTCCAGAAGGGCTTTCTCAAAATGGATTTTCCTTCGGTTTTAGTGTTGGATTTATTAAAGATATGCCTATTAATAAGGCGCGAAACAAGGCCATTGGAGTAGGATTGGGTTATGCAACCGATTCTTATAACCAAAATCTTTTTATAAGTAAAAATAGTGATGGCGATTTTGTTTACAGTATTTTATCTGATGGAAGCTCTTACTCCAAAAACAAAATACGATTCCATTTAATTGAAATGCCAATTGAATACAGATGGCGAACCTCTACGCCTACAGATTATGCTTTCTGGCGTATTTACACGGGTTTTAAATTCGCTTATGCCATATCTAACACCTATGCTTATAAAGGGGAGTTAGGAGCGTTTAAATACCGTAATAATCGTGATTTTAATAACTTTCAATGTGGGTTAACCTTAAGTGCGGGTTATAATACCTGGAACATTCATGTTAATTATCTACTCAATTCTATCTTATCTAAAAAAGCGCATTTAAGTGGCGAGAATATTGATATCAGTATTATTAAAATAGGACTTATATTTTATGTTTTGTAAGTTGTACAGATAGTTTTAAAGCTTCAATTTACAACCAGTAGGGTACTAATATTAATTGAGGGATTAAGCCTATAAAAGCGCCTATAAGCAGTTCTTTAGTGTTATGTGCATTTACATGCAGTCTTGATGTCGCTACGGCACCAATTATTATTGCCATAATACATAGCGTTCCATTGATGTTGATGCTAAAATGGATGCTTAGTGCGATTATAAACATTAATAGCCCATTTACGCCTATCATATGAATACTTGCCTTGAATTTAAATAAAACTAAGATTAAACAGGCCATATTAGAGATTAAGATCCCTACAAAGAAAAAGTAGAGTTCTACAGCTTGACTTGGAGGTACAATTTTTTGAATTATAAGCAGTATTATAATGCAATTTAGAAATAAAGGAATAATTCTTTGCTTGGTGGTTTCAAGATAAATTGTTGTGACTTTCCCTAAAGTTTTTAAAAGAAAAAACATTAGAATGGGTAGTAAAACAGTAAGGATAAAAAGCGAAATTAGTTTTGCTTTAATTAGGTCTAATGGAATAAATCTTGGCGCCTTTGCAAAGTAAAATACAACCCCTGCGAGGGGCATTAATAATGGATGGAAAATAAACGAAATACTTTTTAAGAGTTTATCCATCATATTTTTTTACGTAATCTAGCAACAGGAATATCAAGTTGCTCCCTGTATTTAGCAACAGTACGTCTGGCTATTGGGTAGCCTTTATCTTTAAGAATGCCAGCTAAAGTTTCGTCAGTTAAAGGTTTTTTCTTGTCTTCTTCTTCAATAACTGTTTCAAGAATCTTTTTAATTTCACGAGTTGAAACATCTTCACCTTGATCATTTTTCATTGATTCTGAAAAGAATTCTTTAATCAATTTAGTACCATAAGGCGTATCGACATATTTACTATTTGCAACCCGCGATACTGTTGATACATCCATAGAAATCTCATCGGCAATATCTTTAAGGATCATGGGTTTTAAGTTACGTTCATCGCCCGTTAAAAAATAGGCTTCTTGGTAATGCATAATCGCACTCATGGTTACAAATAAAGTTTGCTGACGTTGTTTTATGGCTTCTATAAACCATTTGGCTGCATCTAATTTTTGCTTAATGAAGATTACGGCATCTTTTTGAGACTTCGATTTTTCTTTCGTGTCTTTGTAGCCTTTCAGCATGTTATTATACTCTCTAGATACGTGTAATTCTGGAGCATTTCTTCCGTTTAGAGTGAGTTCCAATTCGCCATCTACAATTCTTATAGCAAAATCGGGAACAACATGTTCCACGATGCGGTTGTTTCCTGCGTAGGAACCTCCTGGTTTCGGATTTAAATGTTCTATTTCAGAGATGGCACCTTTAAGTTGTTCTTCGGTGATATTAAATTTTTGAAGCAACTTTTTATAATGCTTTTTTGTAAACTGATCAAAGGCGTTATCGATAATATTTATAGCCAATTCGGTATCGGCAGTTTTATCTTTTCGATGCAATTGAATGCTTAAACACTCTTGTAAATTTCTTGCGCCCACACCTGCGGGATCTAATTGATGAACTATGCGTAATACCTTTTGAATGGTTTCTTCAGTGGTATAGATGTTTTGAGTGAACGCTAAATCGTCCATGATATCACTAAGCTCTCTTCTTATGTAACCGCTTTCATCAACGCTTCCAACTAAAAATTCAGCAATATCATGCTCCTCATCAGATAATCTGTAGGTATTTAATTGGGTAATTAAATGTTGTGTAAATGAGGTACCTGCAGCATAAGGCATGGTTTTTTCTTCATCGTCACTGCTGTAATTATTAGCCTGCGTTCGGTATTCCGGAATTTCATCATCACTTAAATATTCATCAACATTAATGTCGTCTGTATTTATCGATTCGTTATCGTTAATTTCATCAGATGAATTATCGAAGTCAGCATCTAAATCATCATTTATGCTTTCTTCTTTACCGCCTTCTAAAGCTGGATTTTCTTCCAATTCTTGCTTTAAACGTTGCTCGAAAGCCTGTGTTGGCAACTGTATCAATTTCATTAATTGAATTTGCTGCGGCGACAGTTTTTGCGATAATTTAAATTGTAAATGTTGTTTAAGCATGATTTTAGTTTACCTCTACCAAAAATAATTAAATTAGATGAATTACTTGATTACAGCAAGTGCTTTCTTGATTAAACTCGTTTTTTATGTAGATAATTGCCTTAGGCCTTGTAAATAATATCGGTGTAGGTGAAGTTTAAGAATATAGTTCCTGTTTTAACTTCGCCAGATTTGTACTTCTTTTTGTCGATAGTCGCTTCTTTTCCCATGTATTTTAGCGGGATTCTAATGCGTTCAATTTCAAATTGTACTTCAATTTGTTTAGGAAGCACACTTGATGGCTTGTCAAAATGCATTTTAACCAAGTAACTACCGTCTTTTTTAGTGTTTATTTCAGACTCTATAATTCTATCGTTTTCAATATCGATTAACACGGAAGCAATAGAGAAATCGGCTTTTTTATCGGTTGGAATGATATTTACAAGTTTATATTCTTTATCATTTCTTTCTTCAAAACCACGATCTACAGTGATAAATGGATATTTAAACAATTGGTTTAATGAAACGTCTAATCCTTTTTTAGGAATAAGCACAAAATCGTCTGAAACAACCTTGGTATCTTCATTTTTAGTATAGACTATTTTTGCAAATTTATTCGGAATATTGATGAAGCTAATAGCGACTTCTAGCTCTAAATCTGCTGAAAATTTTTCAATAGAATCAAGGCGTTCCTGTACTTTTATAATGTTGGGGTCTATTACTTGCGCGTTTAAAAAACAAGTGTAAAAAAGAAAAATATAAATTGAAAAACGTGCCATTAACCGATGTCTTTTTTGTTGAAAATTACAATGCCAATAAGCATCGTAATTATTGTATATAATATCATGATGCTTGAATTCCAATAGATTTTATCCCATGGAATTTCAAAATAAAAAAGGTATTGCCAAGTGTCGCTTAATTTTGCAAATAGCCAATTGTTTAGAAAATCATTATGAAAATCGACCTTTAACAGCAGGTTTGAAAGAATTAAGAAGAAGGCTGCCGTAATCCATGTTTTGGTAGATTCTTCAAAAATAATGGCTAAAGTTAGACTAACAACCGATAGAAAAACCATAGAAATTGCGCCATAAATAAAGGCGTATTTAATGCGGTAAAAGGCATCGGCCGATTCAAAGAAATTAAGCGTATCTATAAACACAAGTAAATCGCCTCTGCCAAAAAGCGAATAAGAAAGCACGAACGATGTTATTGCTAAAAAGGCAACAATTACTAAGGTAAATAGTATGGCTACAATGTATTTACTCAGGATGAATTTCCACTTAGAAACCGGTTGAAGCATTACGGTTAGCAAGGTTCTGTCGCTGTATTCGGATGTTAAACTGCCTGAAATTATAATGATTAAAATTAAGGGCAAATGAAACCATAAGGTGTTTAAAATAAGATAAATTAAAAGGTTGCCATTTAGTAAATTACCTTCAAAATGAAAGGACTGACTTAAGTTATCCAATAAAATATCTAATACATTCTGACCTTGGGAATAAGCACTAAATAAAATAATGACCTCAATTAAAAATGTGGCAATTAAAGCATAGTAGGTTTTTCCTTGTTTGAAGAGTTTGAAAACTTCAGCAAAAATTAATCTTTTCATCCTATTTTAAGTTTCAAACAATTTATTCATGTTAATTTCTGGAACACAGGATTCAATTTGAATGTGCTCTTCATATAACTTTTGAAGCAGTACAGCAATGTGTTCGGGGTCAATTTGTACCGTTACACTGTTCTCTTTAAAAACAGTATTATAGGCTTGTAATATGCTTGAATTTGCAATGTTGTTTGCCGAAATGGTATAGGCTTGCGTACTTTTATTTATTAAAGCTTTGGTTGTGCCCGAATGAACAATTTCCCCTTTTTTTAATACAGTTAGGGTATGGCAGATTTTAGCCAGCTCGTCGATAATGTGTGACGAAATTAAAATGGCTAATTTTTCTTCTTCGGCAAGCGTGATGATTAATTTTTTTAGTGATGAAATTCCCATAGGGTCTAAGCCTGAAAAAGGCTCGTCTAGTACCAAACATTCTGGGTTGTTTAGTAAGGCAATGGCAATGCCAAGACGCTGTTTCATGCCCATTGAAAAGTTTTTCACAGGATCTTTTCGGTCTAGCGGAAGCCCAACTTTTAGCAAACCATTTATAATGGATTCCTTATCGCTTTTTGCGCCTTGAATGCTCGCAAAAAGTTTAAGATTATCGTATGCGTTTAAGTATTCGTATAAGGCGGGTTTTTCTATTATGCCACCAATAGGTTTTACGCGTTTAGAGTTTATAATAACGCTGCCACTATCGGGTTTTAGTATTTTTAATAAAATTTTAAAAAGTGTTGTTTTTCCAGAACCGTTAGCACCAACAATTCCTGAAATTTTTCCTGCAGAACAGGAAATTGAAACATCATTTAAAGCTTTTAAGGATTTATATGATTTGGATAAGTTGCTTCCAGATATAATCATAAACTAAGTTGTAATTGAAGCGTTCTAAAATCAAATTTAGATTGATAACCTCTTTCTAGAAAAGTACGTTTCCAGAAGTATTTTTTAAAAGCAAACAGAGGGTCTTTTACCATAAAATAAGGTATGTAATGGTACCACTTAATTCCTTTTGATTCGTAAAAGGATGTTACTTTTTCTTCAATACCTAACTCGCTAGCTGCTACAATAGCTGCCATACGTTGGCATTTAGACCCCATATAAAGTTGTGCAATTCTTTTGGTATAGCCGTAAACGTAAAATTGATCTTTAGCTCGTTTGTAATTTTGGTAACGCGACCAGCCATCCATCATAACAAGGAAAATATGAACGAACGAAAACATAAAACACCAGCACCAGAAAATAATCACCCAGGTTGGACTTTCAATATAAGCAGCTTTTAGTTTTATCCAATAAAACCAAGATTCTAAAACGAATAATATTAGTGAATAATAAAGGAGACGCCCTACCCGAAAGTAGGAGATTAAAGGATGTGGTTGTTCTGGTAATTCCTTTATTTTGGGTGTTATAAAATCAATGCTATTCAAAAGAGGTTGGTAAATATCTTCGGTAAAGTAACATAATTAATGAATGATAACAAATTGCATTCATCTAAAAAACGTCAATTTCTTTGTTAGCCTTTAAAATTCAGCATTTTGTGGTGTTCTTGGGAAAGGAATCACATCTCGAATATTACTCATTCCAGTAGCAAACATAACCAATCGCTCGAAACCTAAACCAAAGCCAGAATGAACCGCAGTACCAAACTTACGTAAATCTAAATACCACCAAAGCTCTTCTTCAGGAATATTAATGGCAGCCATTTTTTCTTTTAAAACATCAAGGCGCTCTTCACGTTGTGCACCGCCTACTATTTCTCCAATTCCAGGGAAAAGAATGTCCATAGCGCGAACCGTTTTACCATCGTCGTTTAAACGCATGTAAAAGGCTTTAATATTGGCAGGGTAATCAAATAAAATAACAGGGCATTTAAAGTGTTTCTCTACAAGGTAACGTTCGTGTTCACTTTGTAAATCGGTACCCCATTCGTCAATTATATATTTGAATTTCTTTTTCTTATTGGGCTTGCAATTGCGTAAAATATCGATAGCCTCTGTGTAACTTACCCTTTTAAAATGGTTGTCGGTTACAAAGTTTAATTTTTCAATTAAAGTCATATCGCTACGCTCTGCCTGTGGTTTGCCTTTGTCCTCGTCTTGTAAACGTTTATCTAGAAACTCTAAATCTTCTTTGTTATTTTCTAGAATGTACTTAATAACCGATTTCATGAAATCTTCAGCTAAATCCATGTTTCCAGCCAAATCCATAAATGCCACTTCGGGTTCTATCATCCAAAATTCGGCTAAATGGCGCGAAGTGTTCGAGTTTTCAGCTCTAAACGTAGGTCCGAATGTATACACTTTTCCTAAAGACATGGCATAAGTTTCGGCTTCTAATTGTCCGGAAACAGTTAAATTGGTTTCCTTTCCGAAGAAATCTTTAGTATAATCTACATGTCCAGCGTCATCTAGTGGCGGATTTTTAGCATCAAGATTGGTGACTTTAAACATTTCGCCGGCACCTTCAGCATCGCTACCTGTAATAATAGGGGCATGCATATAGTAAAAACCGTGCTCGTTAAAGTATTTATGAATGGCAAAAGATAATGAAGATCGCAAACGCATTACGGCGCTAAACGTATTGGTTCTAGTGCGTAAATGGGCGTTTTCTCTTAAAAATTCGAAAGAATGTTTTTTAGGTTGAATGGGGTAGGTTTCAGGGTCTGAATCGCCTAAAATACAAATGTTAGAAACTTGAATTTCAACCTTTTGTCCTTTTCCTTGGCTTTCCACCAATTCCCCTTTTATGTGAATGGCAGCGCCTGTTGTAATTCTTTTTAATAAAGCTTCATCAAACTTTTCAAAATCGACAACACATTGAATATTGTTAATGGTAGAGCCATCATTTAAAGCAATAAAACGGTTTGCTCTAAAAGTTCTTACCCATCCTTTAATTTCAACCTCTGGTATAACAATGTCTTGTGTTAATAGTTCCGAAATAGTTTTCTGCTGCATCTTCAATTGATATTAAACTGTAAATATAAAATAATAAAACCCTAAAATTAAAATTATAAATCGATAAAATGATATGAAATTTGTTTTTTTCACCTAAATAATGTGCGAATCTGTAATTTAAGATGGTTTAAATAAAACAATAAACAACATCTATTTCGATTTAATTGAAATAGTTACATGTTTTGTTTGACTTGTTTTGTGATTTTTTTAAAATTCAGAATCTTTTTCGCCCTTATCATCTTCCTTCGGAATAATATTAATCGTAGGCTTTTTAAGTACCTTTTTATTAGCAATGCTACGCTCCAACGACAGTAATAATGAAGGTAACAGTAATAAATTGGCAAGCATGGCAAATAATAGCGTCATAGATACTAAAGCACCTAAAGCTACCGTACCGCCAAAACTAGAAATGGTGAATACTGAAAAACCAAAGAAAAGCACAATAGATGTGTAAAACATGCTTACTCCAGTTTCGCGTAAAGCGCCATAAACAGAGACTTTAATTTTCCATTTATTGGCTTGCAATTCTTGTCTGTATTTTGCTAAAAAGTGAATGGTATCATCTACCGAAATACCAAAAGCTATACTAAATACCAAAATGGTTGAAGGTTTTATAGGCACACCTAAATAGCCCATTAATCCAGCGGTAATAACCAATGGCAGTAAGTTTGGTATGAGCGAAACAATAATCATTCTCCCAGACCTAAACATATAGGCCATAAAAAGGGCGATTAAAATAATGGCTAAGGACAGGGAAATGGCTAAGTTTTTAACTAAATATTTTGTTCCCTTTTGAAAAACCAAGGCTTTTCCTGTCATGGTAACATTGTATTTTTCCTTAGGAAAAACTTTGTCGATTTTTGTTTGAAGATTTTCTTCAATGCGCTCCATTTTATCGGTGCCAATATCCTTCATGAAGGTCGTTATACGGGCATATTGGCCTGTACTATCTACAAAGTTTTTCAGCAAATCGACATTTGATGAAGAGTTTTTAGCGTAGGATAAAATAAAACTATTTTCTTGTGCCGTTGGCAATTGGTAGTATTTGGTATTGCCGTTATAATAAGCTTGTTTTGAATATTTAACCAAACCAACCACCGAAATAGGCTTCGATAATTCTGGAATTTCAATAATTAAATCCTCTAATTCGTCCATGCGTTTTAGTGTAGAGCGTTTCATAACGCCTTTTTTACGCTTGGTGTCTATCATGATTTCTAAAGGCATAATGCCATTAAATTCATCTTCAAAAAACCGAATATCTTTAACGAATTGCGATCGTTGCGGCATGTCTTCAATAAGGCTTCCCGAAATTTTTATTTGATAAATTCCTATAATACTAACTACAACTAAAATAAATGCCGTAATGTAAATGGTAATACGCTTATGTCTTACCATACGCTCCATCCAGTTTACAAATCCGCCAATCCAACGCCTGTTTAAATGCTCTAAATGACGGTCTTTTGGTGAGGGTAAAAAGGCGTAAATAATAGGAATAATAAGCAAACAAAGCATGAAAATAGCCAAAATGCTTAAGGAAGCTACAATACCAAATTCTTTTAAAAGTTTACTTTCGGTAAGAATGAATGTTGCAAAACCAGAGGCTGTGGTAACATTCGTCATTAGTGTGGCATTGCCCACTTTTGTAATAACACGTTGTAAAGATTTAATTTTATTACCATGAAGTTTAACTTCGTGCTGGTATTTATTAATTAAGAAAATACAATTAGGGATGCCTATAACAATAATTAAAGGCGGAATTAAAGCTGTTAAAACGGTGATTTCATAGTTTAGAAAACCTATGATGCCTAAGCTCCACATCACCCCGATACAAACTACGATAACAGATATAAACGTGGCTCTAAACGACCTAAAAAAGAAAAAGAAAATTAATGAAGTTACTAAAAGGGCTGCTAAAACAAACATCCCAATTTCATCTATAATGTTTTGCGCATTTAGAGTTCTAATATACGGCATTCCAGAAGCTCTAACTTCTAAATTATAGGTGTCTTCAAAGGTTTTTATTTGCGGAATTAATTCATCAAGAACAAAGTCTTTTCGTATTGAAGTGTTTACAATATCTTTTTTTAGATAAATAGCCGTTCGAATGGTTTTCGTTTCTTTATTGAATAGAAAGTTATCGTAAAACGGGTATTTTTTAAACAAATCATTTTCTAAGGTTTCTATTTGTGCTAGCGAGCTTACAGAATCTTTAATGAAGGGTTCAAGTATGAATTTTTTATCCTTAGTATCTTTTACAAGCTTTTGAAGGTCTTTTATAGAAACAACGGTTTCAACAGAAGGATTGCCTTTAAAACTGTTTGCCAGTTTATTCCATGCATTTAATTTTTCTACAGTAAAAAGGGTGCTGTCTTTAACTCCAAGAATTATTAAATTACCTTCCTCACCAAAAGTTTTTAAGAAATTATTATAGGTTATGTTTACGTCATGGTCGTCTGGCAGTAAATTAGCCTCGGTATTTGTGAAGCGCATATTATCCCATTTCTGACTTAACAGAAAGGTGGCTATAACGATACCAACAAGAATGATAATTTTATTACGTAAAATGAGTCTTGCAACGGCGTCCCAAAAATTTTCGGTAAAAAGTTTAAGCATGCTTTATTTTAAAGTTCGCAAAGGTAGGGAAAACGAGTAGAATACCTTATAATGAGACGTTAAAAGTGATTTTAAATGCAATATTATCGGGAAAAGTTGGTAGCTGAAACTTAAGCCAAACCCATATTATAATTTATTATTTTCGAAATCAGATTCTGTATAACTATAGTTTAAAGTGTAGAAATATGTCGTTTTGGGTTTGCCACATTACCAAGCGCATATCGTGTAATTAACACTAACTGTGTCGTGTATTTTGGTGAAAATATTAAATGTTTTATGAAATATTTTTGTTGAAGGGTGAAAAGCCTATCAGAAAAAAGCTCGTTAAAAGATATGGGCTTAAAACTGTTTAGTCCAGCAATAGAGAAGCCTTGTAATATTTGTGGTTTGTTCAGATTATTAGTGTTAGTTAATCATTGAGATGATACATGATTGACGAAAGTAACTGGTTTTTTTATATCTACAGGCTGTTCTGCCAATGATGTGAAGTATCAAAATTTGTAAAAATAAGAAGTGGCAGAATAATAGTATGATGTTTTGTATTAGTACGTGCAGTACGAAGACTAAAAAGAGATACAAAAAAAGCGACAATATTGTCGCTTTTTAGTTTTTTATACGGTCATGATTTCTTTTTCCTTATTTTCATAAACGTCATCAACCCTTTTAACATATTTGTCTGTTAGCTGTTGTACGTCAATTTCGCCGTTTTTCTTTAAATCTTCAGAAATATCGTCGTTCTTTTTTAACTCATGATTCGCTTCTTTACGAGCCGATCTAATACTAACTTTAGCATCTTCAGCTTCAGCTTTAGCTTGCTTTGCTAGGTCTCTACGACGCTCTTCAGTTAAAGGCGGTACATTTATAATAATAACTTCCCCGTTGTTCATTGGATTAAAACCAAGATTGGCGTAAGCAATTCCGCGTTCAATTTCTTGTAACATGTTTTTTTCCCAAGGTTGAACTGTTATGGTTCTTCCATCTGGAGTATTAACATTGGCTACTTGACTTAAAGGGGTTTGCGACCCGTAATAATCTACCATAACACTACCAAGCATGGCAGGACTTGCTTTTCCAGCTCTAATATTTGTGAATTGCTTTTCAAGATGGATAATGGCATTTTCCATAGCCTCTTTTGCGCTGTCTAATATAAATTGTACGTCTTCGTTCATTGTTTTAACTTTTTGTGATTAAATCAAAAATATGTCAATTCTTATACGTTAACTACGGTTCCAATATTTTCGCCCGAAACCACTTTTAACAAGTTTCCAATCGTGTTCATATCAAAAACAATAATTGGTAATTTATTTTCTTGACTTAATGTAAAGGCTGTGGTGTCCATCACTTTTAGGCCCTTACGTAAAACATCATCAAACGTGATGCTTTTAAATTTAACGGCTGTATTATCTTTTTCAGGATCTGCATTGTAAATACCATCTACACGAGTGCCTTTTAAAATCACATCGGCTTCAATTTCGATAGCGCGTAAAACAGCTGCAGAATCTGTTGTAAAGTAAGGATTTCCTGTACCACCTCCAAAAATAACCACGCGGCCTTTTTCGAGATGACGAATGGCTTTTCTTCTAATAAAAGGTTCGGCAACTTCGTTAATTTTTATCGCAGATTGCAAACGCGTTGGGATATCGGCATCTTCCAAAGCACTTTGTAATGCTAATCCGTTAATCACGGTTGCCAGCATACCCATGTGGTCGCCCTGTACACGATCCATGCCTTTACTAGCTCCAGAAACACCTCTAAAAATGTTTCCGCCACCAATAACTATGGCAACTTGTACGCCTTTATCGGTAATGGTTTTAATGTCTTGTGCGTATTCTGCTAGACGTTCTGGATCGATACCATATTGGCGTTTACCCATTAAGGCCTCTCCTGAGAGTTTTAGAAGTATTCTTTTGTATTTCATGGACTGGATTAATCGTTTTAAGCTTCTCACCCCCGTGAGAATAAAGTTTAGCAAAACTACATAAAATTTTTATTTTTTTGAATTTATCTGAATTCAGAATTTAAGAATAAAAAAAACCACCACTCTTAAACAAGAATGGTGGTTTATATTGTAAGGTTCCTGTTTTCACAGGAATTATATTATCCTACAGAAGCACGTTTAAATCCAGAGATTTCAACATCGCCGAATGTAGAAACATACTCAGCTACAGATTTTTTATCATCTTTGATGAATCTTTGGTCTAATAAACATTGCTCTTGATCTAAAGTGGTGTTATCAGAGATAAAACGTTGCATTTTACCTGGTAAGATGTTACCCCAAATTTTCTCAGGTTTACCTTCAGCAGCTAACTCAGCTTTTGCAGTTTCTTCAGCAGCAGCAAGAACTTCAGGAGTTAATTGTTGCATAGAGATGTACTGAGGTACGTTTTTAAGGGTTTTTCCTAAACGCCCTAATTCGATATTATCTTTTTCGATAACTGCGATTCTAGCTTCAGTTTCAGAAGCAACGAAAGCAGGATCGAAATCTTTGTAAGATAAAGAAGTTGCGCCCATTGAAGCAACTTGCATCGCTACATCTTTAACTAAAGTTTCAGCGTTATCAACTTTTGCAGTTAATCCTACTAAAGCAGCAATTTTGTTAATGTGTACGTAAGCACCAACATAAGGAGCTTCTAATTTTTCGAAAGAAGTGATGTCTAATTTTTCACCAACAACACCAGTTTGTTCAACTAATTTGTCTGCAACAGTCATACCTCCAAAATCGGCAGCTAAAAACTCTTCTTTAGAAGTTGTATTTAAAGCGATATCAGCTAATTGATTAGCTAAAGCCAAGAAGTTTTCGTTTTTACCAACAAAGTCAGTTTCACAACCTAATACAATAGCAACACCAGCAGTTTGGTCTGCATTAATTTTAGCTACAGCAGCACCTTCAGAAGAATCTCTATCGGCTCTTTTTTCTGCTACTTTTTGTCCTTTTTTACGTAAAACTTCGATAGCTTTATCAAAGTTACCTTCAGCTTCTACTAAAGCTTTTTTGCAGTCCATCATTCCTGCACCAGTTGCTTGTCTTAATTTGTTAACTTCAGCTGCTGTTACTTTTACTGTAGTACTCATAGTGATTATAATTTAAAAAAGTCGTTCAATACATTTTCTGTAAAGAAAAGAACTAAACGACTTATTTGTGTTGTATTAATGTTATTTATTCTTCTTCTTCAGCAGTTGCTTTTTTAGCAGCAGCTTTTTTAGCTTTAGGTGCATCATCTTCCTTTGCAGGAGCTGCATCTTTTTCTGCTTTGCGTTCTGCTAAACCACCTGCGATAGCAGTTGTTACGTGAGATAAAATTTTATCTATCGATTTAGAAGCGTCATCATTTGCAGGGATTACATAATCAACTTGACGTGGGTCAGAGTTAGTGTCAACCATTGCAAAAATTGGAATGTTTAATTTTTGAGCTTCTTTAATCGCGATATGCTCACGTTTAATATCTACTACAAATAAAGCACCCGGTAAACGTGTCATGTCTACAATAGAACCTAAGTTTTTCTCTAACTTAGCTCTTAAACGATCAACTTGTAAACGTTCCTTTTTAGAAAGCGTTAAGAAAGTTCCGTCTTTCTTCATTCTATCAATAGAAGCCATTTTTTTAACAGCTTTTCTAATAGTAACAAAGTTTGTTAACATTCCACCAGGCCATCTTTCAGTGATGTAAGGCATGTTAATGTCGCCAGCTTTTTCAGCAACGATGTCTTTTGCTTGTTTTTTTGTAGCAACAAATAAAATTTTACGACCAGAAGCTGCAATTTTAGCAAGTGCTGCTCCAGCTTCGTCAATTTTAGCTGCTGTTTTGTATAAGTTTATAATGTGGATGCCATTACGCTCCATGTATACGTAAGGCGCCATGTTTGGATCCCACTTACGTGTAAGGTGTCCAAAGTGTACACCTGCTTCAAGTAATTCTTTTACTTCTACTGCCATTTTTGTGATAGTTTACGTTCTGTTGAATTAGCAATGTTCCATTGGGCTTTAAGCTTTTTTAGCTTTGCTTTTGGCTTCATTTAGATGCTAAACTAAATCTTGATTTTACAATCAAGGCAACAATAACTTGTTTTAAAATTTTAATTCTGTTTGAAAATGATAAAGGAATCTGATATACAGATCCTGAACCAAGTCCAGGATATTAACGTTTCGAGAATTGGAATTTTTTACGCGCTTTCTTCTGACCGAATTTCTTACGCTCTACCATTCTTGGATCTCTAGTTAATAAACCTTCTGGCTTAAGTGTTAATCTGTTCTCAGCATCAACCTCACACATAGCGCGAGAAATTGCTAAACGAACAGCTTCTGCTTGTCCAGTAATACCACCTCCATATACATTTACTGTAATATCAAAGTTGCTGTCATTGTTAGTCAAAACTAAAGGTTGCTTTACTTTGTACTGTAAGGTAGCTGTAGTAAAGTAATTAGTTAAGTCTTTTTTATTAATCGTAATGTTTCCTTTTCCTGGAGAAACATAAGCACGAGCAACAGCCGTCTTTCTACGGCCAATTTTGTGAATTACTTCCATTACTTGAATTCGTTTAAGTTAATTGTTTTAGGTTTTTGAGCTGCATGTGCATGCTTGTCACCAACAACAACTGTTAGATTACGGAATAAATCTGCACCTAATTTGTTTTTAGGTAACATTCCTTTAACTGATTTTTCTACTACTCTTGCAGGATCTTTACCATACAATTCTGTAGCAGTTAAACTTCTTTGACCACCTGGGTATCCTGTGTGACGAATGTACGTTTTGTCGTTCCATTTGTTACCAGATAATGTGATTTTTTCGGCATTGATAACAATTACGTTATCACCACAATCAACATGAGGTGTGAAGTTTGGCTTGTGTTTACCTCTTAAAAGTTTTGCAACTTTAGAGCCTAAACGACCAAGCGCTTGACCTTCAGCATCAACAACTACCCACTGCTTATCTACAGTAGCTTTGTTGGCTGAAATCGTTTTGTAGCTTAATGTGTCCACACTAATTATTTTTAATTATTAAACATTCCTCTCTTAAAAAGAGTTTGCAAATTTACGATTATATATTTGATTACCAAATAGTGAGCTCACTTATTTTTAATTGTACTTATTAACTGATTTTGAATTCATTATAAGCCCTTTAAATTGAAAATCATTTTTAGTTAAATATTTGTTTTTCAAGACCATGCTTTTATTAGTTTTGCAGCTTTAAATTTTTGAATATGATTTCAGTTGATAATTTAGCCGTAGAGTTTAGCGGACATACCTTGTTCAGTGACGTGTCATTTACCATAAATGCCAACGATAAAATTGCATTAATGGGTAAGAATGGTGCAGGAAAATCTACCATGATGAAAATTATTGCAGGAGAACTAAGCCCTAGTAGAGGCAACGTGCGTTTTCCTAAGGATGCTGTAATTGCTTATTTGCCTCAACATTTATTAACGGAGGATAATACCACTGTTTTCGATGAAGCGTCTAAAGCTTTTAGTCATGTATTCGAAATGCGTAACGAAATGGAAGCTTTAAATAAGCAACTAGAAACACGTACAGATTACGAATCGGATGATTATATGAAAATTATTGAACGCGTTTCCGATCTGGGTGAGAAGTATTATGCTTTAGAAGATGTGAATTACGATGCTGAAGTTGAAAAGGCATTAAAAGGACTAGGTTTCAAACAAGAAGATTTTACACGATTAACTAACGAATTTAGTGGCGGATGGCGTATGCGTATCGAGCTGGCTAAAATATTACTACAAAAGCCTGATTTAATCCTTTTAGATGAGCCAACGAATCATATAGATATAGAGTCGGTTATTTGGTTGGAAGATTTTTTACTGAATAAAGCCAATGCCGTCGTGGTGATTTCACACGATAAAGCCTTTATTGATAATATTACCAATAGAACGATTGAAGTGACTATGGGGCGTATTTACGATTACAAAGCCAATTACTCCCATTATTTACAATTGCGTGAAGAGCGTAGAGCGCATCAAATAAAAGCTTACGAAGAGCAGCAAAAATTTATTGCCGATAATATGGCCTTTATCGAACGCTTTAAAGGAACCTATTCTAAAACCAATCAGGTGAATTCGCGCGAGCGTATGCTTGAAAAGTTAGAGATTATTGAAGTGGACGATATCGATACTTCGGCCTTAAAATTACGTTTCCCTAAAACTCAGCGTTCAGGCGATTATCCTATTACTGTAAAAGAGGTGTCGAAATCTTACGGCGATCATGTGGTGTTTAAAAATGCCAGCATGTCTATTGCAAGAGGTGAAAAAGTGTGTTTCGTAGGTCGTAATGGTGAAGGAAAATCGACCATGATTAAAGCTATTTTAGGTGAAATTGATGTTGAAGGTACTTGTGCTTTAGGTCATAATGTACAGGTGGGCTACTTTGCACAAAACCAAGCGGCCTTGTTAGATGAAGAACTTACCGTATTCCAAACCGTTGATGAAGTCGCTCAAGGCGATGTGCGAAAGCAAATAAAGAACATTTTAGGACGCTTTATGTTTAAAGGCGATGCTATCGATAAAAAAGTAGGGGTACTTTCTGGTGGTGAAAAAACCAGATTAGCCATGGTGAAATTATTACTAGAACCCGTAAACTTGCTGATTCTCGATGAGCCTACTAACCACTTAGATTTAAAATCGAAAGATGTTTTAAAAGAGGCTTTATTAGATTTTGATGGTACTTTGGTTTTGGTTTCTCACGATAGAGATTTTCTTCAAGGCTTATCTAAAAAAGTATTCGAATTTAAAGACCAACGTGTTATCGAGCATTTCGAAACGATTGACGATTTCTTAGTTAGAAACCGTATTGAGAGCTTGAAAGCGATAGATTTGTAATGGGCGTTTATTTGTTTAATCGGTTAATTGTTGAGTTGCCGTCACATTGAACTCCTGCCGGCAGGCATGGCGTTTCAGGGTCTCATGATTAAGTCTTTGGTGAAAAATAGTCTTATTAAAGATGCTGAATAGGAATATCCTCAATTGATTTTTTTTGTTTTAGAATGAAAAGACCTTTCAGGTTTTGAAACCTGAAGGGTCTGTGGAATCTCAGGGGTTTGTGGTGTTTTCTTTGTTTTATCAAAATTAAAACAGAACCATTAATCAAAGACGAAACTTCCGCGTTAGGGATTGAAACGGCATCCTTTTTTGTGTGTCCTAAAGTTGGTTTAGAACGTAAATATGAAGTTTAGAAAATACATGATTAATGACCTAAATGTTTATGAACAAAAAAGATATAGTTGAAAGCCTGACCCTTGGGTAACGCCCAAATTATTTACATTTAACATTTAAGAGTCTTTTTTTGACTAAATTTGCAGCGCTATGCAAGAGTTACAACTTTCAGATTGGTTACCTACCACAAACAAAGAGGTGAAAATACGCGGCTGGGATGCCCTAGACGTGATATTATTTAGTGGCGATGCCTACGTGGATCATCCATCGTTCGGGCCTGCTGTTATTGGACGTATTCTGGAAAGTTACGGATTGCGTGTAGCGATTGTTCCGCAGCCTAATGTGAATGATAACCTTCAGGATTTTGAAAAGCTGGGAACACCAAAATTGTTTTTTGCGATTACCGGGGGCTGTATGGACCCAATGATTAGCAATTATAACGCGAATAAAAAACGTCGTGATAAAGATGCTTATACGCCGAATGGCGATATTGGTTTTAGACCAGATTACGCCACTTCGGTGTATTCGAAAATATTAAAAGATAAATTTCCCGATGTTCCTATTTTAATTGGTGGGATTGAAGCGTCTTTACGACGTGTTACCCACTACGATTATTGGAGCGATAAGCTATTACCTTCTATTTTAGAAACCTCGAAAGCCGATATGTTGGTTTACGGTATGGGCGAGCAACCTTTACGAGAAGTGGTGCGTTTAATGCAAAAAGGGGTGCCTTTTAGTAGTATAAACACGGTGAAACAAACAGCCTTATTGGTTGATGGTGATGATAAGATTCCGAAAAACAGTAACTGGGAAGATGTTGAAATCCAGTCGCATGAAACCTGTTTAAAGGATAAAAAAGCCTATGCTTCTAACTTTAAAACGATAGAGCAGGAGAGTAATAAATTGGCGGCGCGACGTATTTTTCAGAAGATAGGTGATAAAACCTTGATGATTAATCCGCCGTACCCAACCATGACCGAAGACGAGATTGATGCCTCGTTCGAGTTGCCGTACACGCGTTTACCGCACCCGAAATACAACAAACGCGGACCAATTCCTGCCTTTGAAATGATCAAGTTCTCGATAAATATTCACCGTGGGTGTTTTGGAGGCTGTAGTTTCTGTACCATTTCGGCACACCAGGGGAAGTTTATTGCATCTAGGAGTCAGGAGTCGGTGCTTCGTGAGGTGGATAAAGTAGCGAATATGCCCGATTTTAAAGGCTATTTGTCTGATATTGGTGGCCCAAGTGCTAACATGTATAAAATGCAAGGGAAAGTACAGTCCATTTGCGATAAGTGTGTGGCGCCTTCCTGTATTTCGCCTGTAATTTGCAGTAATTTAGATACCTCGCACAAGCCGTTAACCAAGTTATACCAAGCGGTTGATAGTCACCCGAAAATTAAAAAATCCTTTATTGGTAGTGGTATTCGTCATGATATGTTGGTGCCGGAATTTAATAAAAATGCCGACCCGAAAGAATTAGACGATTACACCGAAGAGGTGATGACCAAGCATATTTCTGGACGTTTAAAGGTAGCGCCAGAACATACCAGTGATCCTGTTTTAAAATTGATGCGTAAGCCTTCGTTTAGTTACTTCCATAAGTTTAAGGAGCGCTTCGATAAAATAAATGTAAAGCATAAGCTGAAGCTGCAGTTGATTCCGTATTTTATTTCGAATCACCCAGCGTGTGAGGCTGAAGATATGGCTAACCTGGCTGCCGAAACCAAAGATATGGGCTTCCAATTGGAGCAAGTGCAAGGTTTTACGCCAACACCTATGACGGTGGCTACCGTAATTTATTATAGTGGTTACCACCCATACACGCTTAAAAAAGTAAAAACGCCTATTACGGCTAAAGAAAAAGAGGAACAACACCGTTTTTTCTTTTGGTATAAAGACGAAAATAAAGCCTGGATTAAAAAGACTTTAAACAAACTAGGGCGTCAGGATTTACTAAAAGTGCTACTTCCAGAAAAGAACGAAAAATGGCGTAAAAACAAACCTAAAGGCGATGCTAAACATACTTTTGATGATGCCGTGCCTTTTAATAAACGCAAGAATAAGGTGAAGTTTCAAGGGAAGAAGAATAAGAAGCGTAGGTAGGGTTTAACCAACAGAAAGCTTTGCGGCATCTTTCCATAAATAATGTGGCATCGGCTCTTGGAGTTCCCAGTTGATGCTCATAGGTTTTGAGCCGTAATAATCTTTTATATGACCTTCACCAATAAAAACGTAGCCAGCAGTGTTATCATAAGCGTCTTTTGCTTTTTCTCTAACGAAAAGTAAAACTCGTTTTTTTGTTTTTTTATGGTTTATGTATGATAGTCCTTTGCCAGTATCTGGCCTAGCTGAGTTTTGTGTTTGCCAATGAAACAATAATTCGTTAACGGCATAATCATCGTACATAGTTGTTGGAGAAAAGTTTTCTTCAGATTTGATGAGGTTAATGAATAAAAGTTCTGTGTTTAAATTTTTGTTTTCAACAGTGCCTTCCATACTTAAATACTTTTTTTCAAAACTACTTTTGTTGAAAGCTACTAAAATCTGGTCTCGAGTATAACGGCTGTGAACTTTTAAAGGTTGCTGATATGGAAGTGATATAGAAAGTTCTTTAAAATTAATCTTTTCAATTAATAGTACTAAAACCTCAATAATTTCTTCAACTAAAATGGTGTTTTTTCCAATTTGTTCGATGCTTTGTTCTAAAGAGGCAAAACCGCCTTCTTTTTGCCAAACATCGTAATGGAGCATGAGAAGCATGGTTTTTTCATTCTCGGTTAATCTAGATTTATTTATTTTGAATTTTTGTTTTGCTAGTTGAAGTAGGAATGTAAAGTAGCTTAATGAATTTGTTGAAAGCCATTTTTTTGAAATAGCAGATACAATAGCTTTTTCGTTAACAGAATCAAAATCATCTATTTTTCCTGCCAATTGGCATAAGCGTTTCCAACTTCCTCTTTTGTAAATTGATTGGAATGGAATATTGTAAAAGGTACTAAAATTGCCAATAGTTAATGGTAAATTGGTGTCATGTTGAAATTGTTGAATTTTTTGAATTAATTTGTTTTTATTTAATGAAGTTGCTGCAGAGATATTTTTAAGAATTGTTTCTTTAGTCTTTTTTTCTAAAACAATGGAGCAGCCTAAAGGAAGGTGAGGGAAATCATCTTCAACTTCTTTTAAAACAGTCGTGTTTGTTTTACCTATTAAGGCTCTAAATTTGCTTTCAAAATTGTATTCAGGTTTAGAATTACCAACAAAGTCTAGAACAGTTAGACAGTCTTTATCTTCATGAAGCCTTAAGCCTCTGCCTAATTGCTGTAAAAACACAGTTAAACTTTCTGTAGGTCTTAGAAATAGGACGGTGTCAATTTCAGGGATGTCAATACCTTCGTTAAACATGTCTACCACAAATAAGTAATTGATTTCTTTTTTTTCTAATTTTTGACGAATAGAAACTCTGTCATTACTGTTTTTACTTGTTAAATAATCGACTTTAAATCCTGCTAGAGTAAATTTTTCGGCCATGTATTTCGCATGTTCCATAGAAACACAATACCCCAAAGCTCTAACGTCACTTATGTCTTTTGTATACTTTTCTAGGGCATCAATTATCTCTCGAACTCTTCTGTCGCTTCCTGTGTATAAATCGGTTAACTCGCTAGCAACGTATTTTCCTCTAACCCATTTAACATTCGTTAAATCGATACTATCTGTAATTCCAAAGTATTGAAAAGGACACAGTAGTTTTCGGTTCATTGCTTCGGGTAACCTAATTTCTGCGGCAATTTTATTTTCAAAATCCTCTAAAATATCTCCACCATCCATTCGTTCAGGGGTTGCTGTAAGACCTAGTAGAATTTTTGGGTTAAAATAATTAATGATTTCTCGATAACTATTTGCTATTTGGTGATGACATTCATCAATAATGATGTAGTCATAATATTCTGGTGTCAGATTATAATTTTTGTACTGATTGTTTACCGTTTGAACTGAAGCAAATACGTATTCAAAATTATCAGGGACGAGACCGTCGACCCATAATTCTCCAATATTATTATTTCTTAAAACACCTTGAAAGGTTGAAAGTGATTTTTGAAGTATCTCTTTTCTATGAGCAAGAAAAAGTAGTTTTGCTGATTTATTTTCTTGTTTAAATCGTTTATAATCGAAAGCAGAAATAACTGTTTTACCTGTTCCGGTAGCTGCAACTACCAAATTTCGATATCGATTGTGAATGCTTCTTTCTACTTCTAATTTTTCTAAAACTTCATATTGATATGGAAATGGTTTAATGTCAAAAAAAGTAGTTGAGTTTTCATAAGGCTTACTAAATTTACTTTGTTTTAGTGCATTTTGAAGCTTTTCCTTATGAATAGAGTCATCAAATAATTCGAAGTCATCACTTTGCCAATATGCATCAAAAGTTTTTTGAAACTTGTCTATAATATGGCTTACTTCTTTAGTTGTAATTTTTAAGTTCCATTCTAACCCATCGGTGAGCGCGGACCTTGAAAAATTCGAAGAACCTATATAAGCGGTATGAAATCCTGTATCTCTATAAAATAAATAAGCTTTGGCGTGTAATCTTTCGTTAGACGTATTATACGATATTTTTACTTCTGTATTTGGTAGCTTTGCTAGTAATTGAATCGCTTTATAGTCTGTTGCTCCAATATAAGTTGTAGTAATTACTTTTAATTTTCCGCCACGTTCAGTAAATTCTCTTAATTCTTTTTCAAGAATAATGATGCCTTTAAATTTTATAAAAGAGACTAATAAGTTTATTTGGTTAGATGATAGAATTTCTTTTTTGAGTTCGCTTTCTAATGATAGTCCACCATTCCCTCCGGTAAATAGTTCACTTTGGGTTAATGTTGTGTATGGTGTTATTTCCTTGAGACGTAAATCTAAATTTGTAAAATGAGCATCAGTTTTAGAAAACACGGCTTTTAAAATCTCACCTTCAATATCTACTAAATCATCTTTAAATTCTTGTTTGTTTAGCTCTTCTTTAAGTAGATTTATAATTTTATTCGCAATTTTAATCTGTTCCTCTACCTTCGTTTTCCCAATAAAATCAAAAGCTTGTTTTATTGTTTTTCCTAAATGTTTAGAAAGAATTGTTGAAGCTTCCTCCTTATCAATTAAGCTTTTCTTTAAAAAGAACTCATCTTTATCAAGCTCACTCAATTTTGTATTAATAAGCTGAGTGATTAATTCTTCGTAAATACCTTGATTCATAATGATAAATATTCTTTTAAAATTGGTAAATCTGCTTCTGCCCAATCTAAGTTAGGTAGCTCCTCTTTATTTGCTAAAATAAAATCAGCATGTTCTTTAAGTTGTAATTCTCCTGAAATAAACTTAGCAATGAATGGGATGAGTTTAATTTTGAAATCTGGGTATTCATGAATTACAGGAGTCAATCTTTGTTGGACTTCAATATGAATATTTAATTCTTCAAAAATCTCCCTATGAATACAGTCTATTTCCGTTTCTCCAGTTTCAATTTTACCGCCTGCGAATTCCCATTTCAAAGGAAGTTTCATTGCTTTGCTTCTTTGAACGGCTAAGATCTTATCTTCGAAATGAACTATAGCACAAGTAACGGGAATTGTTTTCATAGGAATCCTTTTGACAAGAGAGCTAAATTTACATGAACTAAAAAGTGATTTAGTTTTTATTCTGTAATAAAATAAAAATTACATTAGGATTCATGCTTAATTTGCCAAAGATGAAATAGAATGTTTTCGTAATCGATTTTAGAACATTCGTTTTTAGTAATTTTTTCTATTAATGTTTGAATTTCATCATAGCTGTTTTTCTCTTCTGAAATCACTTGTTCCTTATGGTCAGGATATTGATTATTAAAAGTTTGTTTCCAACTTTCAAGTTCATCTATTATCCAATCTTGATAATTTTTCATTGGTTTGTTTTTTCCAATTAATGCGCCTCCAACCAATCACGACCAGTACCCAATTCCACATCAAGCGGAACTTCTAAAGTATAAGCGTTCTCCATCTCCGTTTTTACTAAAGTACTTATGGTTTCTAGTTCTGGTTTATACACATCAAACACCAATTCATCATGCACTTGTAGGAGCATTTTAGTTTTATAATTTCCAGCTTCCAGCTTATTATAGATGTTAATCATGGCAATTTTTATAATATCGGCGGCACTACCTTGTATGGGAGCGTTCACGGCATTACGTTCTGCTGCGCCTCGAACTACGGCATTTCTAGAGTTGATGTCTTTTAAATAACGACGACGCCCTAAAAGGGTTTGTACATAACCATTATCGCGAGCAAAATCTACCTGTTCGCTAATGTAAGCGCGAAGCTTCGGGTAGGTTTCGTAATAGGTGTCGATAAGCTCTTTGGCTTCCCCTCGAGATAAATCGGTTTGATTGCTAAGTCCGAATGCCGAAACGCCATAAATAATACCAAAATTAACCGTTTTAGCATGGCTACGTTGTTCGCGTGTCACTTCTTCTAAAGGCACATTAAAGACTTTAGAAGCGGTTGAAGCATGAATATCCTCACCATTTTTAAAGGCCGAAATCATGGTTTCTTCCTTACTTAAAGCGGCGATAATACGTAGTTCTATTTGCGAGTAATCGGCAGCCAGTAAAATATAATCTTCGTTTCGCGGTACAAAAGCCTTTCTAACTTGTCGGCCGCGTTCGGTACGAATCGGTATGTTTTGTAAATTCGGGTTGTTACTACTCAAACGCCCTGTCGCAGCTACCGTTTGCATATAATCGGTATGCACGCGTGCCGTAACTTCATCAATTTGATTTGGTAAAGCATCTACATAAGTGCTTTTTAATTTCGATAACCCTCTAAAGTCTAAAATATCCTGAACAATCGGGTGCTCCTTAGCTAAATAACTCAGGATGTCTTCACCCGTTTTATACTGTCCCGTTTTGGTTTTTTTAGGTTTGTCTACCAATTTCAGTTTCTCGAAAAGCACCACGCCCAATTGTTTTGGCGATGCAATATTAAAAGTCTCGCCAGCCGTTTCATAAATACGGGTTTCTAGGGTAGCGATGTCACTATTAAGTTGCTCCGAAAGGCTGTTTAAAAAGGCTTTATCTAAATTAATGCCTTCCAATTCCATAGCTGCTAAAACACGAAGTAGCGGAATTTCAATATCATCAAATAAAGTTTGGGTATTAGCCTCGCCCAATTCATTTTTAAAATGTTCTTTAAGCTGTAAGGTAATATCGGCATCTTCAACGGCGTATTCGGTTTGTTTTTCCAAATCGACGTCGCGCATCGACAACTGATTTTTACCTTTCTTCCCAATTAAAGTTTCAATAGAAACTGGCGTGTAATTCAAATACGTTTCGGCTAAAACGTCCATATTATGACGCATATCGGCGTTAATTAAATAATGCGCGAGCATGGTATCGAACAATTTGCCTTTTACCGAAATGTTGTATTTGGCTAAAATTTTAATGTCGTATTTTAAATTCTGACCCACTTTTTCAATGGCTTCATTTTCAAAAAACGGACGCAATTGTTCTATCAATTCTTGAGCTTCGTCTCTGTTTTCTGGAAATGGTAAGTAAAAGCCTTTGCCTACTTCCCATGAAAATGCAATGCCTACCAATTCTGCCGATAACGGATTTAACCCTGTGGTTTCCGTATCAAAACACACACTGGTTTGGTTCAATAAATTTTTAATAAATAATTTGGTGGCCATCCCCGAAGCGACACTTTGGTAAAAATGTGGGGTGTTTGCTATGTTTTTGCGCTCAAAAGTGTTTGTTGTTGGCGCTTCCGCGGAAGAAGGGTCTGCTCCAAACAAAGAGAATTGCCCTGCTCCAGCAGCCTTTACTTCTTTAGGCGATTCTTTGGTTTCTGCTACTTCTGAAGCTTTAGTAGTTTCGGTTGATGTTCCCGAAACCCCTTGAACAGCAAAAGTCTTGGTGAAATTATCAATTAATCTTCTAAATTCTAATTCTTGGAAAATCTCGGTCACTTTTGGAATATCAGGTTCCGACATTTCAAAGTCTTCCGCATTAAATTCCACAGGAACGTCCAGCATAATCGTGGCGAGTTTTTTAGAAAGTAAGCCCAATTCACCGTTAGCCTCCACTTTCTCTTTCATCTTCCCTTTAAGCTGATCGGTATTGGCAAGCAAACCTTCCATGCTTCCAAATTGCGCAATAAATTTTTTTGCTGTTTTTTCGCCAACGCCTGGAAGTCCAGGAATATTATCACTGGCATCACCCATCATACCCAGAAAATCGATCACCTGCATAGGATCCTCCACTTCAAACTTGGCTTTCACTTCAGGAATGCCCCATGTTTCGTAACCGCCTCCAAAAACAGGGCGGTACATAAAAATATTTTCGGTTACTAACTGGGCAAAATCTTTATCGGGAGTTACCATGTAGGTTTTATAACCTTCTTTTTCCGCTTGACGGGAAAGGGTGCCAATCACATCATCAGCTTCATAACCGTCCTTAACCATAATAGGAATGTGCATGGCTTTTAATATCTCGTAAATGTAGGGTACAGCTGTTTTTATGCCTTCGGGTGTTTCATCTCGATTGGCTTTGTAAGCCTCGAACATTTCAACACGATCGGCGCTACCGCCTTTATCAAAACAAACCGCTAAATGATCTGGGCGTTCACGCTTTATCACATCTAATAAAGAGTTCATAAACCCCATAATAGCCGAGGTATCTTCACCCTTCGAATTGATTCTTGGATTTTTTATAAAAGCGTAATAACCACGGAAAATTAATGCATAAGCATCGACTAAAAAAAGACGTTTTTGATCGGACATTGTATTTGTTTTGATAGAAAGTCAAAACTACGAAAACTTAGGCTTAATTTAAGAAATATAATACCTTGCTTTGCTGAGGTTGGTTAAAATAGTTAACATCAAAAAGATTTATTTGGAAGGTCTGTAGTAGCCTTTTTTTGAAACGTGGTACATGGCCTATCGAAGATTTATCGTAAAATTTGAAGTGAAAACACCGTAAAATTTCAGGCTGTTTGAGCTGAACGGAGTTTTCTTTGAACCTTAAATTCTCATAGCGAGTTCCTGAAATTTAGGTGTCGAACGAAAAATTTAGATAAAGGTTCGTAAGCCTAGATTTGCTTGTCCAGAGCGAAGTCGAAGGATTGGTTCGTTTTTTCATCAATGAAATCGACGAAGGAGATTCATGAACTCATTAATTTAAAATAATAATGAGTGAACTAAAAAAATGAACATTATTATCATTCAAATAAAGCATGTTAATTCTTAACGATTCGTTAAATAAAAAACACTACGTTAACTATTCCCTTATAATACGACTATCTTTAGCAAAAATTTAAAATGATACGTTGGATTATTTTTATTGTTATTTTTTTAGTGGCCGATTATTATGCTTTTCAGGCGTTTAGAACCGTTACAAAAAATAATATACTTCTTGCTTTATATTGGGTGATTACCCTTTTTGTACTTGGTAATTTCGTTTTTCAGTTTTATGGTTTTAACCGTAGCGATGGGTTTTCACATACTCATGGCTATGCGGTTGGATTTTTAATTGCTGTGGCTGTACCGCTTATTTTGGTAGTTGGTGTGATGCTTCTCGAAGATGTATTTCGAGTACCTCAAGCCATTTACAGATATTTTACAGAAGGCCAAAGCGACAATGGACAATATATGTCTTCGCGTCGCCAATTTATAAGTAAAATAGCTTTGGGTCTTGCTGCCATTCCTTTTGCGTCCATTATTTATGGGATTTATAAAGGACGTTACAATTACAAAGTTTTAAAGTATACCATGTATTTTGAAGACCTTCCTGAGGCTTTCGATGGTTACAAACTCACCCAACTAAGTGATATTCATTCGGGAAGTTTTGATGATATGGAAAAAGTAGAATATGCAGTCGATTTAATTAATGAACAGGATAGCGATGTGATTCTCTTCACTGGCGATATGGTGAATAATAAAGCCGAAGAACTCATACCTTATAAATCTGTTTTCGGACGACTAAAAGCGAAAGACGGCTTGTATTCGGTTTTAGGAAATCATGATTATGGCGATTATGTGAAGTGGGATTCTGCTGAAGCACAAAAGAAGAACTTAGACGATTTAAAGGCTATTCAAAAGGAAATGGGCTTTAATATGCTGCTGAATGAAACCAAGTTTTTAGAGAAAAATGGCGAGCGTATTGCCTTGGTGGGTGTTGAAAACTGGGGAATTGGTGGTTTTAAACAGGCGGGCGATTTAAAAAAGGCTTCCCAATTTGTTGATGCCAACGATTTTAAAATATTAATGAGTCATGACCCTACGCATTGGGAAAAACAAGTGATAGATGACGATTACCATTACCACTTAACGTTAAGCGGACATACCCATGGGATGCAGTTTGGTATTGAAATTCCGGGCTGGTTTAAATGGAGTCCTGTAAAATGGCGTTACAAATATTGGGCAGGTATCTACAAAGAGAAAGACCAATTTATTAACGTGAATCGCGGATTTGGATATCTGGCATTTCCAGGACGTGTAGGCATTTGGCCAGAAATAACGGTTATTGAACTAAAAAAGGGTCAGGCTGAAGCATAATTCCCTATAATTGTTGCTTTTGAAAAGATTTTGCTTATTTTTATACTAATGCATTGAAAACGACGTGTTAAAATAGCATAGCATTATCTTATTAAGTAACACGACTTTTAAATTAGTGCCGTTGACTCATAAAACATAAAGTATGTCGAAATTTGGTGAACTTATAGATGTTAAAATTCCAGTTTTGTTAGATTTTTATACCGAATGGAATACACAATCGGAGACTATGCATCTTACTTTAAGAGATGTGGCAGCAGCTTTGGGAGATAAGGCTAAAGTGATTAAAATTGATATTGAAAAAAATAAAGAACTCGCTGAAGCTTTACGTGTAAAAGCTTTGCCTACACTTATTATTTATAAAGATGGCGAAATGAAATGGCGCCATAGTGGCGAGCAAGATGCCAACACGCTTATTGGCATTATTCAAGACTACATCTAAAACTTCTGCGAAAGCAGAAGTCCCATCAATTAAAGCAGATTTTCTAAATGAAAATTTGTAGTTCTCATTGCACGTTTTCGTTACGTTGAACTTCTATCGGTATTTCATCATATTTGTAAAACAGTATTTTAAATAAGGAAAGTAAATTTCAATATTGTAGATTTATTTTGGAGTGCAGTCGATAACAAGCAAGCCTGAATTATATGCCATTTCTCGGCTCCGCTCGAAGACCGTTCTATAACAGGGTTTTTGTTAGAAGAGAAGTGGTTTTCAATAATCATTAGATAATATTCAATTCAACAAAACACTAATCTTAGGATGTTCGAGCGTAGTCGAGAACCTTTATCGTTATAAGGAATAAACTTCTCGACTCCGAAGACCGTTCTATAACAGGGTTTTTGTTAGAAAAGAAGTGGTTTTCAATAATCATTAGATAATATTCAAATCAACAAAACACTAATCTTAGGATGTTCGAGCATAGTCGAGAACCTTTATCGTTATAAGGAATAAACTTCTCGACGCCGCTCGAAGACCGTGTTATAACAGGGTTTTTGTTAGAAAAGAAGTGGTTTTCAATAATCAATAGATAATATTCAATTCAACAAAGCACTAATCTTAGGGTGTTCGAGCATAGTTGAGAACCTTTATCGTTAAAAAGAATAAACTTCTCGACGCCGCTCGAAGACCGTTCTATAACAGGGTTTTTGTTAGAAAAGAAGTGGTTTTCAATAATCAATAGATAATATTCAATTCAACAAAGCACTAATCTTAGGGTGTTCGAGCGTAGTCGAGAACCTTTATCGTTAAAAAGAATAAACTTCTCGACTCCGCTCGAAAACCATGATATAACTGAGTTTTTTAAAAAAAAGAAGGGCTCAGTAATTAATGCTTATTTGTTTAATCGTGTAAAGAAAATAACTTGGTTTTTACTAGAAAGAAGCAATTTTCAACAATCAACGTAACAATATGTCAAGCTTGTTTTAAGTTACAATTGATATCACAACCAACTACAAAAACAAAATCCGAATCACCGAAATTAAAATCCCAACAAAGCCGCCAACAACAGCGCCATTCAATCGGATATACTGCAAATCATTACCTACTTTTTCTTCAATTTGACTAACCAATTCCACGTCGTTTAATTTGGATAAACTCATTCTAACCATATCGCCAATTTCATGGTGGTATTTCGTAATTAATTGCTGAATGGTTTCCTTTATCCAACGGTCTGTTTTTTCTTGAAGTGCCGTGTCTGTTTCCAACTCATTTAAAAGTTTGTCAACATTACTTTTAATAAAATTGGTAAAAGGGGTGTCGTTTTCTTTTAACTCGTTTGTAATCGAGATTTTAAAATTATGAAGGATGTCTTGAATTAGCACTTTTGCGTCGGCATTATCAACTAATTTGGCTTGTAAATCGGTTACAATTTTTCGGGAAGCTTCATCGCCACGAATCAAACCTTCAGCAAAATCTTGAATGCTTTTATCAAACTTTAAACGCACTGTATGATTGGGGTCGTTTTTAGCTTCTTGAATAAAGCTAGTCATGGAATTAATAATTTTATCTACTATCGATTCGTTATCAACCCCACCAACTTCAGAGGCAAACTTTACGATAATTTTTTTCCAAAAGCCTTCATCTTTATACTCTTGCATTTGATTTTCAATCAATTTTAAAAGTTGCTTGCGGGTCGCTTCATCATGAATCGTTTTTTGGGCAGAACCTAGAACCATGTCCCATAAAGTATTATGGTCGCCTCTTTCAATAGCTGTTTTTAACCAACCGCCTAATGGCGTTGCCAAATCCATGCCTTTAACTTGTTTTTCCAATAGGGCTTGTAGCACATTTACAACTTCGGGACTATCAATGTTTTCGGTTAACCGTGTGCTTATTTGCTTTAAAAAACCAACAACTTTTTGTGTGTTTTCTGGTTCTTTTAAAGATGTAACAATGTTTTTTACAATTTGAACATCCGTTAATTTTTCATTAATAATTTCTGGAGATAACCATTTGTTGGTCACTAAATCTACAATGCCTTCGGTGAGATTATTTCGGTTTCTTACAATAATGTTGGTGTGTTTTCTAATTATAGGAATGGGAATTTCATGAAATAGGGCACGAACTGCAAACCAATCGGCAAAACCACCAATGGTTGCGGCTTCAAAACCCGTTAATAAAATATGCCAATATTTAGATTCTAAATAGCCTAACTGAATGAGGGCTTGAACAACTATAAGTCCAATTATTGAAATTAATAGAGAGGTTCTTCCAACGTAGTTTTTTTTAGTTTCCATGAAGTGTGATATTAAAACATCTAAACTTTTATGAATACAAGTAACGAAATTTTAAAATGCTAAACGGACTTTCAAAATAGTTTTAAAGAGTTAACCTTTTAATGATTTGAAGATAAAACCTTCTTTGCTAAAATGTTCCAAGACTTTAGGAAGGGCATATTGCATGTTTTTTGAAGCTTTTACACTATCATGAAACACAATAATACTGCCGTTGGTTGCTTTTTTTATCACATTTTGTAAGCAGTTTTCTTCTGAAATAGAAGCTTCCCAATCGAAAGATAGAATATCCCACATGATGATTTTATAACCCAATTCGATGAGGTTTTGGCCTTGTTTTCTAGAAATTTGGCCGTAGGGCGGACGAAAAAGAGTGTGAGTCGCCAAAGGAACATGGCGCGTAGCTATTTCAATTATCTTTTGGGTTTTTGAAACCTCTTCGAGGTAATCTTCAGTTTTTGTTTTCCAGCCTTTAACGTGATTGTAGGTGTGGTTGCCAATGGTATGCCCATCATTTAGAATGTTTTGAAAAATATCAGGATGCTTTTCAATATTGTTTCCAATACAGAAAAAGGTTGCTTTGGCCTCGTGTTTTTTTAAAATATCTAGAGTCCAATTGGTGATGCTTGGTGTTGGGCCATCATCAAAAGTTAGGTAGAGTATTTTTTCGTTAGTAGGGATGTCCCAAATATAATTTGGGAACATCTTTTTAGCTACTAACGGTGTTTTTGTGGGTATTAAGGTCATAACCTTAATCTAAATTAATTGATGCTATCGGTTTGCAAGGTGTCTTCTTCTGGCATCGTAGCTTCTATGTCTTCAGGTTCTTGATCGCCATAAAAGTGTCTGAACGCTCTTAAATGCTCGTTGAAAATATCGCCTTCAGTTTCAGCAAACTTAATATCATATCGAATTAAAACATCTACTAGGCCTTTATAGCGTTGAATATCGGTGTAAATTTCTTCAAATAAACGTTCTTGTTTATCAACACTCAAACTACTGTAATAGGCTAGGTTTTCTTGATATTTTTTAGCCACTTCCTTATATAATTGTTGTGCTTTTTCTTTGTTGCCTACTTCATAGTAAATACTAATGTAAGGCTCTAAAAGGGTGTAATAGCCAAAATATTCAACCGGCATATTTGTCATAGCGATATCTGCTACTTCTTCAGCTTTAGCCAATTGTTTTTCATTGATTAATTTTTCGGCTAAACGGGCTAAGTTTCCACGGTAAGTGATGGAGTTTTTTCTAGTTTCTACATCGTGGTAAATATCTGGACTTCCGCTATTTCCCCAATCCCATTGTTTAACTTTTTCATACATTAAATCGCTATCAATACGGCCCATATCAAACGGGTTCGATTTATCAATAGGTGTTCTAATAGGAACTAATTTGTAGCATAAACCATCTAGTTGAAGGTAATCCTTCATCCAAAGGTAATCATCGTCGCCAAAACTTCCGCCAGTAAAATAAATAGGGCGTTTCCAATCGTTATTAGCAACAATATCCAGCATAAGAAGCCTGTTTTTATATAAAGCGCCTCCTTTTATGTTAATGTCGATATAGGGCGCAATTTTATCGGCATCTTCAGGTTTTACAATCCCCGATTTAAGCGCGTTTTCTTTATTTACAGGAATGCGTAAATGCGGTGTTGGTAAATACGTAGCATTGGCATCTTGACTTCTTACTTTAGAAAGATCAACACCTTGTTGTTGCAATACGTATTTGTATTTAGTTTTTGGGTTGTTACTGCCAACAAAATCTAAAAATTGTTTTACTAATAAGGTGTCTTTAATAACGGGTTGAATGATGATGTAGTCATTCGTGCCATAACGGTATAAATCGTGTGTAAGTTGCGATGGTATGGGGTCACTTTCATAAGCCTTGCGCTTCATTTGGTCGATGTACCAATCGGTTTGAAATAAACTGGTATTCACCACACGTACATCGGTTCGGTAACCTTCGATTTCTTGAGCATACCAAAGTGCAAAGGTATCGTTGTCTCCAATGGTAAATAGAATACCGTTTTCGGCGCAAGAATCTAAATACATTTTTGCCATAGAACGGGCGGTGTATTTGCCAGAACGGTCGTGGTCATCCCAATTGTTTGCTGCTAAAATTCCAGGTACTAACAATAAGCAAAGCACCGACACAATGGGTGCAGCTAGTTTTTTAGGGACGTATTTTTTAATGAAATCGTAGGCAGCGTAAACACCAAAACCAATCCATAATGCGAATACATAGAATGAGCCTACTAAAGAATAATCGCGTTCGCGAGGTTCAAAAGGGCGTACATTGGTATAAACCTGAATGGCAATTCCTGTAAATAGGAAAAACACAAACATAACCCAGAATGTTTTTTTGTCTTTATTGAATAAAAAGAAAAACCCTAGAAGCCCTAAAATTAGCGGTAACAAATAATAGGTGTTTCGGGCTTTATTATTTTTCACATCGCTAGGTAAATTGTCTTGCGAATACCCTAAATGCCATTCATCAATAAATTTGATGCCTGTTATCCAGTTTCCGTGGTTGTCGTAGCGGCCTTGAATATCGTCTTGTCTTCCAGAGAAATTCCACATGAAATAACGCCAGTACATATAACCCAATTGGTATTCGAATAAATAGGTGATATTACTGAATAACGATGGTTTTTCAATATCGATATAATCTTTAAATTGCTTTAAAAAATTGTTATAATCTTCATAGTCTACATTGCCTTGAGCAACATCTTTTCTGAAATTCGCTACAGCAGTACGCAGTTCGTTTTCCATTTGAAAATCTGGCTTTAGCTTGAACTTTAAAAAACCAGAAAACATCATGTAGTTTTCGGCGTGTTCTGTGCTCCACATACGTGGTAGAATAGACGCGTGTTTCGAATTGTAATTTTGTTTGGCGTTTTTATAATCGTTTACAATAATGTATTTTCCAGATTTTTCATCCTTTTCATAGTTTGGTTTATCATCAACATAAGGATTGTTTTCATCTAAATAGGCATATTGGTCGGTAAACTGTGGTCCGTAAAACAAGTGTGTTTCTGGGTATTGCTCTAAATTATAATAGGCTAATAATTCTCTTGCGCTATTTGGGTTGTTTTCGTTAACTACAACATTAGCGTTGGCACGAATGGGAAGCATAATCCATGTTGCGAAACCAATAATAACGAAGGTAACACAAAGAATAGCAGTATTTAAATGCACATAATTTTTATTACGCGTATAGCGCAGTGCGTAATAAATAAAGCCTATTAGTGTAATTCCTGCAATGATAGACCCAGAGTTAAAGGGCAGGCCAATGGAGTTTACAAAGAAAATTTCGAAGACACTAAAAAACTTAAGAATGTTAGGTGCTAACAACTTAAAAACAAATAATAGAACACTTACAGCGGCTACATTAGCAATTATAAAACTTTTAAAAGTTACTGTTTTATAATTTTTAAAATAGTATATCAGGCCAATGGCAGGAATGGTTAGTAAGCCCATAAAGTGAACTCCAAATGAGAGTCCTATAATAAAAGCAATTAAAATTAACCAACGGTTGCCTCGTGGTTTATTCATGTCTTGTTCCCAGCGCAGTCCTAACCAGAATAATACAGCCATGATTAAAGTGGCCATGGCATAAACTTCGGTTTCAACAGCATTAAACCAAAAAGAATCTGTAAAAGTAAAGGCTAAACTTCCCACTAAACCGCTTCCTAAAATAGCAATGGCTTTGCTTTGAGACATGGTGTCGTTTTTAGAAACCATTTTTTTAAGCAGTAAAGTAATGGTCCAAAACATGAACAAAATCGTGAATGCACTTGCAACGGCACTCATCATATTCATCATAAATCCAACCTGATTAGGTTCCAAGGCAAACATCGAGAAAAATGCACCAAGCATTTGAAAAAGTGGTGCTCCAGGGGGGTGGCCTACTTCCAGTTTAGCAGAAGTTAAAATATACTCGCCAGCATCCCAAAAACTTACCGTAGGTTCAACTGTTAAACTGTAGGTTATAAGTGCTATTAAAAAAGAAAACCAACCTAAAATGGTATTCCATTTTTTATAGTCAAAATGTGCCATATGTCTCTGTGTTTTTTTGCATTGCGAATTTAACAATAATAATGGTATCGCAAATGTTTTTAAAGAAACGTTAAGTTTTAAAAAATATTTTTTAAAAAATGCTTGTAGAAATAAAACTTTATTTTAAATTTGCACCCTCATTACACGAATGGCCCATGGTGTAACTGGCAACACGTTGGTTTTTGGTACCAAAGAGTCTAGGTTCGAGCCCTAGTGGGCCAACAGAGAATCCTAATTTCGAAAGAAGTTAGGATTTTTCTTTTTAAAGCATATATGTGCGAGAGGTTTATGGGTCAATCTCAAAAGTTGTGTGTGAATTAAAATAAGATTGCGATTTTTGTAAAAAAAAAGCACTTTGGATAATTACCTAGACCTATTAAAATTGATTCTTCCTGAATTTTTAATCAATCATTTTGATTTAGTTAAAAACACAAAAAACGGAGAAGTCATGCATCTCTATTTTGAAGAATGAAAAGCAGTTCCAAAAGAAGAAACTTCGAGAACACTCATAGCCCATGGTTTTCATAAGGAAGTCACTATTCAAGATTTTCCCTTAAGAGGCAATACCGTATATCTTCATGTCAAACGCCGTAGATGGTTAGATAAACAAACAAGTGAATTAGTTCAAAGAGATTGGAATTTAGTAGCCCAGGGAACACGGATGACCACCGAGTTCGCTGATTTTTTAAAAGAAATTAGCAGATACTAAAGCTTACGATTGCCATACTATAGGTGGTTTTTATAATATTGATGGTAAAAAATTTAGCAGACAATATCGAGACCATCTTAGTGAATTTAAAGCCTGGAAACAAAAACCACACGCCAAACAATGGCTTATCTTTCCAGAAAACATTGGAGCTTACTTATCTATAGATGAAACAGCTCTTTCTAAAGGAGAGCTCTATACCATTATTACCAATAAAAAAGCTAAAGGAAAAAAAGGTTGTATTGTGGCAATTTTTGCTGGCACAAAAGTTGAACCTATTGTAAAACAGCTTCTCACCATATCAGCTAAAAAAAGAGCAGCGGTGAAGGAAATCACATTAGATATGGCAAACTCAATGAAAACCATAGCAAAGAAATGTTTTCCTAAAGCCATACAAGTTACAGATCGATTTCATGTACAAAAACTAGCTTTAGAAGCTTTACAAGACATAAGAATCAAACACCGATGGCATGCTATAGATTTAGAAAACGACGCTATTAAAATAGCCAAATCCGCTAACAAAACATATAAACCACAGCTCTTTAGCAAAGAAGATACTAGAAAACAACTCTTAGCCAGAAGCAGATATTTACTCTATAAATCACCTTCAAATTGGACCAAAAATCAATATGAAAGAAGTATAATACTTTTTAATGAATACCCTGACATCAAAACCGCCTTTGGCTTGGTGCAAGGGCTTCGAAATATTTTTAATTCAGCTAAATCAAGAGAAATAGCATACACCAAACTCGCACATTGGTATAAAGAGGTGGAACAATCTGGCTTTAGAGCTTTTAGAACAATAGCAAATACCATAACGATAAACTACCGTTCAATACTCAATTATTTTATTAATAGAAGTACAAATGCTTCTGCAGAATCTTTTAATGCGAAAATTAAAGCATTTAGAAGTCAATTTAGAGGGGTCAAAAACATAGAATTCTTTCTATACAGATTAACCACAATTTTTGCATAAACACAACAATTAGGATTGATCCAGGTTTATATCGAGCGCAGACGAGATAAGCCCTAGTGGGCCAACAAAAAAGTCTTCCAATTCGGAAGACTTTTTTTATTTGTTATATTTTATAAGTTAAAACGGGGCGTTTTGCATGGTTTACTAAGTCTTCACTAATGCTTCCGTTAAAGAAATGCGAAATGCCTTTTCTACCATGTGTACTCATAGCTATTAAGTCGGCATCTATGCTGTAGCTGTAATTGATAATGCCTTTTTCAATAGTGACATCGTTATAGATAATAACAGGTAGTTTTTCAGAGCTAAAATCTTTTGTGAATTTTTTAAAACGCTCATTAGCCTGTTTCGTTGTAATAAATTGGTTTGGTGTGTTTACTAAAAGTAAATGGATTTTTGCATCCCACAGTTTTGCGAAACTGAGTGCTTTTTCAAAAGCGGGTTTGCTTTCATCGGCGAAATCGGAGGCGAAAACAACATTAGAAACTTTAAAATCTGGATGTTCCTTTTTTATAACTAAAACTGGAGTTTTAGAGTTTCTAACTACTTTTCGGTATTGCTTCCAATTAGAATTTCTTCAATACCGCTTGTGCCATTCGATCCCATAATTATAAGATCGATATTGTTTTTTTCGCACAGGTTTGAAATACCATTATAGATTTCAGAAAAATCTATGGTGTTAAATACAGTAAGTCCTTCTAAGTAGTCATGGCTTAATAAATCATCAAATTTTTGCTTTGCTAATTTCATAAAAAAAAGGGCTTCTGGTCCTGATGAAAAACTGGTTGTGTTAACAGGGTCAATTTGGTGTAAAGGCAAATCTAAAATATGAAGCAGATGAATTTCACAATCATGAACTTTAGCTAATTGTGCAGCTACTTTTAAAGCGTTTTCTGCTTGATTGGAAAAATCGGTAGGGACTAATATTTTTTTCATGGTGTTTTATATTTTGAAATGAGGTTACGTGTATTGAAAATAACATCTTGATCATCGCTGTTTTTTTAGGTTTGAAGTATGAGATGTTATAAGCAAGTCTTGTCTAAATTATTAAATATTCCTTTAAAAATCAATAATATATTGTATATTTGCACCGTTGAAAGGCGAAATTAATGATATGAGGGGACGGAAAGTCCCCTCTTTTTATACTAAAAATGTTTAAAAAGAAGGTTACAGAATTACTTGATACAGCACTGGTTGAACGACCAGACTTGTTTCTAATAGATTTTTCTATAAACAGTGAAAATCACATTAAAGTGATTATTGATGGCGACAGCGGCGTTTTAGTAGAAGACTGCATGTTTATAAGTCGTGCTATCGAGCATAATTTAGATCGCGAAGAGGAAGATTTCTCACTGGAAGTTATGTCGGCAGGAGCAGCAGCACCTTTAACGCATAACCGCCAGTATAAGAAAAATGTAAACAGAACGCTTAAAGTAAGAACAAATACTGAAGAAATTGAAGCAGTACTTACCGAGGCGACCCCAGAACATATTACACTAGAGTGGAAAGTTAGAGAGCCAAAACCTGTTGGGAAAGGCAAAGTAACTGTTAAAAAGGAAGCACATATTCCTTATGAAGATATTGTAGAAGCAAAAGTTATGATTAAATTTTAATTTAAAAGAGTTATGGAAAATATCGCGTTAATTGAATCTTTTTCAGAATTCAAAGACGATAAGCTAATTGACAGAGTAACGTTAATGGCGATTTTAGAAGATGTGTTTAGAAGCGCCTTGAAAAAGAAGTTTGGTGATGATGATAATTTTGATATTATTGTAAATCCAGATAAAGGTGATTTAGAGATTTGGAGAAACAGAGTTGTTGTTGCTGATGGTGAAGTTGAAGAACCAAATCAAGAAATAACTCTTACTGAAGCACGTAAAATTGAGCCAGATTTCGAGGTTGGTGAAGATGTATCTGAAGAAGTAAAGCTTATCGATTTAGGAAGACGTGCTATTTTAGCATTACGTCAAAATTTAATTTCTAAAATCCACGAGCACGATAACACTATAATTTATAAGCATTTTAAAGATTTAGTAGGCGAAATTTATACTGCAGAAGTGCACCATATTCGTCATAGAGCAGTCATTCTTTTAGATGATGAAGGCAATGAAATTGTGCTACCAAAAGACAAACAAATTCCTTCAGATTTCTTTAGAAAAGGAGATAACGTAAGAGGGGTAATTGATAGTGTAGAGCTTAAAGGTGCAAAACCAACTATCATTATGTCAAGAAGTTCTCCTGTGTTTTTAGAGAAATTATTTGAACAAGAAATTCCAGAAGTTTTTGATGGCTTAATTACCATTAAAAATGTAGTAAGAATTCCAGGCGAAAAAGCAAAAGTAGCTGTAGATTCTTATGATGATAGAATTGATCCTGTAGGAGCTTGTGTTGGTATGAAAGGTTCTAGAATTCACGGTATTGTTCGCGAATTAGGTAATGAGAATATCGATGTTATTAATTACACAAGTAATTTACCATTATTCATTACTAGAGCATTAAGCCCAGCAAGAGTCACTTCAATAAAACTTGACGAAGAAGCTAAACGTGCCGAGGTTATTTTAAAACCAGAAGAGGTTAGTAAAGCTATTGGTCGTGGCGGTCATAACATCCGTTTAGCAGGTCAATTAACAGGTTACGAAATTGATGTGTTTAGAGAAGGTGCTGAAGAAGATGTTGAATTAAGTGAATTTACAGATGAAATCGAAGGATGGATTATTGAAGAATTCAGCAAAGCAGGATTAGACACCGCTAAAAGTATCCTTGAACAAGATATTAACGATCTTGTTAAAAGAACAGATTTAGAAGAAGAGACAATTAAAGATGTCATTAGAATTCTAAGAGAAGAATTCGAAGAATAGTAGTAAAACCAAGTGCAGATTTGCACGTTTGTTATGCCTTCAGAGGTATAATGCATATATTTGAGTATTTTAAAGGCGATTTATGGCTGAAACAATTAGATTAAATAAAGTATTACGCGAGCTTAACATCTCTCTAGATCGTGCCGTAGAATTTTTAGATTCTAAAGGCGTAGATATAGAGAAGCGTCCAACTACCAAAATTTCTGAAGAAACCTATAAGATTCTTTCAGATGAGTTTGAAACAGACGCTAATAAGAAAGTGAAGTCGCAAGAAGTTAGTGAAGCAAAGCAAAAGGAAAAGGACGACTTACGTATAAAACGTGAGCAAGAATTGGATGCTAAGCAGAAAGCTCAAGAAGCCATAGAGAAAGCCAGACAGCAAGAGGTTGTTAAAGCTTCAAACACCCTTTCAGGACCTAAACAAGTTGGAAAAATTGATTTAGAACCAAAAAAGAAAGTTGAAGAAAAACCGGTTGTCGAGAAAAAAGAGGAGCCTGTTTCAGCACCAGAACCTGTTAAGGAACCTGAGGTTGTAAAGGCTAAAGCTCCAAAAATTGAAGTCAAGCCCGTTGCCAATCAAAAGGTAGAGCTTGAACCTAAAAAAGAAGCTCCAGCTAAAACTCCGGTGAAGGAAACTCCAGCTAAAGAAGCAACTCCTGAAAAGGAAGCGCCTAAAGCTAAAGAAACCACGACTACTGGAGCTGTAGATTCTGAAGGGAATCCAATTAGCGAGGAAAAAGTTAAAACACAATATCAGAAACTTACAGGACCAAAAATTGCTGGCGATAAAATTGATTTATCTCAGTTTAATAAGCCTAAAAAGAAGAAGGAAGATAAAAAACCAGATGCTAAACCAGGAGATGCTGCAAAGAAAAAGCGTCGCCGTATTAGTAAAGCTGGTGCGCCAAACACAGGAGGTCCTAACAGACCAGGTGGTGGTGGAAGACCTGGAGGAAACGATCGTTTTAAAGGAAAACCAGGTGGTCCAGGTGCAGGCCGACGTAACATTGTTAAAGAAGAGCCTTCAGAGGAAGATGTAAAGAAACAAGTTAGAGAAACGCTTGAAAAACTTCAAGGGAAATCTAGCAAAGGTAAAGGCGCTAAATACAGAAGAGATAAAAGAGATCAGCACAGAGAACAATCTGAAATTGATCAACAAATCGAAGCTGCAGAAAGCAAAATCATTAAAGTAACCGAGTTTGTTACTGCTAGTGAAATGGCAACTATGATGGATGTTAGTGTAACTCAAATTATATCAGCGTGTATGTCACTTGGTATGATGGTTACCATGAACCAACGTTTAGATGCTGAAACTTTATCTATTGTTGCTGATGAATTTGGTTTCCAAGTAGAATTTGTGACTGCCGATATCGAAGAGTCTATAGACGAATTTGAAGATAAGCCAGAAGATTTAAAACCACGTGCGCCAATCGTAACCGTAATGGGTCACGTTGATCACGGTAAAACTTCGCTTCTAGATTACATCCGTAAGGAAAATGTAATTGCAGGAGAGTCAGGTGGTATTACACAGCATATTGGTGCTTATGGTGTAGAATTAGAAAACGGACAAAAAATCGCGTTTTTAGATACACCAGGTCACGAGGCCTTTACAGCCATGCGTGCTCGTGGAGCTCAAGTAACCGATATTGCTATTGTTGTTGCAGCGGCCGATGATGATATTATGCCACAAACAAAAGAGGCTATTTCGCATGCGCAAGCTGCAGGAGTGCCTATTGTTTTTGCGATTAATAAAATTGATAAATCTGATGCCAATCCAGAGAAAATTAAAGATGGATTAGCTCAAATGAATCTTTTAGTTGAAGATTGGGGTGGTAAAATACAATCTCATGATATTTCAGCAAAAGTAGGAACAGGGGTTAAAGAATTATTAGAAAAAGTATTGCTTGAAGCTGAGTTATTAGAGCTTAAAGCCAATCCGGATAAACCAGCTGTGGGTACAGTGGTAGAGGCGTACTTAGATAAAGGACGTGGTTATGTATCAACTGTATTAGTACAGGCAGGAACTCTTAAAATTGGCGATTACGTATTAGCTGGTAGACACAGTGGAAAAGTAAAAGCTATGCATGACGAAAGAGGTCATGATGTTGCTTCTGCAGGACCTTCAACGCCAGTATCAATTTTAGGATTAGATGGTGCGCCACAAGCAGGGGATAAATTTAATGTCTTTGCAGATGAGCGTGAAGCGAAACAAATCGCTTCAAAACGTGCGCAATTACAACGTGAGCAATCTGTTAGAACACAACGTCATATTACTTTAGATGAAATTGGTCGTCGTATTGCTTTAGGTGATTTCCAAGAATTAAATATCATCCTTAAAGGTGATGTGGATGGTTCTGTGGAAGCTTTAACCGATTCATTCCAGAAATTATCTACTGAAGAAATTCAAGTCAATATTTTACATAAAGGTGTAGGTGCCATTACCGAAAGTGATGTGTTATTAGCTTCGGCTTCCGATGCTATTATCGTAGGATTTAATGTGCGTCCTGTTGGAAATGCAAGAATGATTGCTGATAAAGAAGAAATCGATATCAGAACGTATTCTATCATTTACGATGCCATCAACGATCTTAAAGATGCTATGGAAGGCATGTTGTCTCCAGAGCTTAAAGAAGAGATTACAGGTACTGCTGAAATTAGAGAAATCTTCAAAGTATCTAAAATTGGAAGTATTGCTGGATGTATGGTAACTAATGGTAAAATTCTTAGAAGTTCAGGTATTCGTTTAATTCGTGATGGTGTTGTAGTTTACACAGGTGAACTAAGCTCATTAAAACGTTTTAAAGATGACGCTAAAGAAGTAACAAAAGGTTACGATTGTGGTATGCAAATTAAAAACTATAACGACATTAAGGAAGGCGATGTTATTGAAGCGTTCCATGAAGTTGAGGTTAAAAAGAAGTTGAAATAAAACTTAATTTCTATAATTTAAAAAAAGCATCTATTTTTCAATAGGTGCTTTTTTTATGCCTAATTATGAGGTCTTTTTAAAATATTAATAAAGCTTGCTCTTGCTCTTTCGTTTTGAAGGGAGGGAATTTTCGATTTTATCGAAATAGACTTATAGCTAGTTTAAAATCTGTGCCTATCAATTCTGGTTTTAAGATTACATTTTAACATAAAACCTGTGCCTATATTGTCGTTCTCCTGTGTCCGAATGTTTTAATTATCTATCCATTATGAAGTCAATTATCCTTGATAAAATAGGTTAAAACAAAAAACGGTGACTTCAAATGAAATTCAAAGTCACCGTTTTTAATTCAGTATTTAAATTTACTTTTTAGGCTTAAAAATAAAAGCACTAGAAAACTTTTGTTTTATTCTTTTTAAAGCACGATCGGCTTCTAAACGCGTTCTAAAATTACCCACCCAAATCTTAAAATTAGGCTGTTCAAAATGTATGGAGGGGTTCCAGTCCGAAAAGGATGATTTAAATTCGTTTTGAGCCGCATATGCATCTTGTCGATTGCCATTATAAATTTGAATTTTATAACGATCGGCGTCCTCATTATTCATGTTTTTCTTCAGCTCTATGAGCTTTGAAATGTTTTCATCTTGATTAATTGTTACTGTTCCTTCTTGAGCCGAAACGTAAGTCGTTGTTAATGTAAAACATACAAAAGCGCAGATTGTAATTTTAACTTTGTCGAAAATCATATTTATAATTGTGTTTATGCAAATGTAAAAGTATTAAACTTAAAACTGAGTAAAAATATTATTTAGAATCTCTCTAAATTAACTGTTAACCTTTCTTTAGTATTTTGGTAATCGACTTTAAATATTACTTTTGCCAGAGATTTTATAGCTATACTTTTTTCGTTTAATAAATGACAAAAGTCATACCAAAAGTTAAGAAGTTAATTTAACCAACAATATGAGAAAGGTGATTCACCGTAAATTAAGCAAAAACTTTCTTCGTTTAGGCTTAATTGTATTACTAGCGTTTACAAGCTCGCTTTCAGCTCAGGAAGGCGATCCAGCAAAAGGGAAGTCTTTATTTAATGCCAATTGTGCTGCATGTCATCAATTAGATAAAAAGATGACAGGTCCGGCATTACGCCATATCGAAACTCGTTTATCTGACGAGGAAGGATTGGATCGTGATTGGATTTATGCATGGGTGCGTAATAGTTCTGGACTAATTAAGTCTGGAGACGCTTATGCAAATAAAGTGTACAACGAGTTTGGTGGTGCTGCCATGACGGCATTTCCTCAGTTGTCTGATGATGATTTAAATAACATTCTAGCTTATACGGCTGAAGAGAAGAAAGCTGCTCCAGCTCCGGCTGCGGGTGCTGCTCCTGTTCAGGCTGCTTCATCTTCTGATGGCATTTCAAACGAGCTTATTTTAGGAGCATTAGCAATACTGTTTATTTTATTGGCTTTAGGTTTGTACTTAGTTAATAAAACATTACGTCGTTTTGCTGCAGCTCAAAATTTAGAGTTAGAAACTGAAACCGGTAGAACACCACTATGGAAAGCATTCGTTCAAAATCAATTTTTAATGATTGTTGTAGCGATTTTCTTTTTGTTAACTAGTGCGTATTTCGCTTTCGGATTTATGATGCAAGTTGGCGTTGATCAAGGGTATCAGCCAGTACAACCTATTCATTTCTCACACAAAATACACGCTGGCGATAATGGTATTGATTGTAAGTACTGTCACTCTTCAGCAAGAGTTAGTAAAACTTCAGGAATTCCTTCATTAAATGTTTGTATGAACTGTCATAAATCTATTTACGAATACAATGGTGAAACAACTCCAGAATATTCTAAAGAGTTTTACGATGGTGAGATTAAGAAATTATACAAAGCAGCAGGATGGAGCGATGAAGATCAAAAATATACAGGCGAATCTCAACCAGTTAAATGGGTGCGTATTCATAACCTGCCAGATTTCGCATATTTCAACCACTCTCAACACGTAACTGTTGCTGGTGTAGAGTGTCAAACTTGTCACGGTCCAGTTCAAGAAATGGAAGAGGTTTACCAATATGCGCCGTTAACCATGGGATGGTGTATTAACTGTCACAGAGATACCGATGTTAATGTTAAAGACAACGCATACTACGAGAAAATTCATGCTGAATTATCTAAGAAGTACGGTGTAGAAAATTTAACAGCTGCTCAAATGGGTGGTTTAGAATGTGGTAAATGCCACTATTAAAAAGCTAGTTTTCTTTTCTGCGGAAGCGAAAAACTATAAAAATTAATTAAGAAGTAATTCAATTATATAATATGTCATCAAACAAGAAATACTGGAAAAGTGTTGAAGAGCTAAACGAAAATAGCTCTATTGTTGAGACGCTAAAACAAAACGAGTTTGTAACAGAAATTCCTACTGATGAATTTTTAGGAGACAAAGACACGTTAGAAGCAACTTCTACTACACGTCGTGATTTCTTAAAATATGTTGGTTTTAGTACTGCAGCAGCTTCTTTAGCTGCTTGTGAAGGTCCTGTTAAAAAATCGATTCCTTACGTAGTTCAACCAACAGAAATTATTCCTGGTGTAGCGAACTACTATGCAACTACAATTGCAGATGGTTTTGATTTTGCTAGTGTTTTGGTTAAAACGCGTGAAGGTCGTCCAATAAAAATTGAAAACAATACTTTAGCTGCTACCAATGGTAGTGCTAATGCTAGAGTAAATGCATCAGTTTTAGGTTTGTATGACAGCTTAAGAGTTCAAGGTCCTAAAAAAGAAGGCGCTGCGATTTCTTGGAGTAATTTTGATGCTGAAACAACAAAAGCATTAAATAACGTAAAAGGTTCTGGAAAATCTATTGTGTTGCTAACACAAAGTTATGCCAGCCCTTCAACAAAAAACTTAATTGCAGAATTCAAAGAAGCATACGGAAATGTAAATCATGTCGTTTATGATGCCATTTCTGAATTTGCTGCTGTTGAAGCTTTTCAAAATAAATACAACACAAGAGGTTTAGCTGATTACGATTTTTCTAAAGCGATGACTATCGTTTCTGTTGGTGCAGATTTCTTAGGAGATTGGCAAGGTGGTGGTTTCGATGCTGGGTATTCTAAAAATAGAATTCCAGATCATGGAAAAATGTCACGTCACATTCAGTTTGAGTCAAACATGTCTCTTACTGGTGCTAACGCCGATAAACGTGTGCCTGTAACTCCAAACCAACAAAAATTAGCTTTAGCTAAATTATACAGTTTGGTTACAGGAAATAATGTTTCTGTTAAAGGTTTACCTGAGCATGTTGAAGCTGCAGTAAAAAGCGCTGCTGTTCAACTTAAAAAGGCTGGTAGCAACGGTGTTGTTGTAACAGGAATTCAAGATGTAAATGCACAAACTGTTGCTTTAGAGTTAAATGAATATTTAGCAAGTAAAGCGTTTAACAGTAAAGTGGTTATAAAAACAAAAGAGGGTAACGATAAAGATGTTGCACAATTAGTTGCTGATATGAAAGCAGGTAAGGTTGGAGCTATCATTATGAGTGGTGTTAACCCTTTATATACTTTGCCAAATGCAGCAGATTTTGCTGAAGGCTTAAAGAAAACTCAATTGTCTATTGCGTTTTCTATGAAAGAAGATGAAACGTCTTCACAAACCCAATATTTAGCAGCGGCGCCTCACTATTTAGAGTCTTGGGGTGATGTTGAAATTAAAACGGGTCACTACAGTTTAACGCAACCAACTATTCGTCCGTTATTTGATACAAGACAGTTTCAAGATGCTTTATTAAAGTGGACTAATAACGATACAACGTATAGCGACTATATTAAATCGACATGGAATACTAACATTCTTGCAGGCGGTTCATATAACAAAGCCTTACATGATGGTTTCTTTGTAAATGTTATAGCTGAAGAAGTAGTAGAATCTAGTGATGCTGAAGAAGCTACTGAAGCTCCTGCTTCAAATGCTGCTCAAGCCTTAGTAGCTTCTGCGAAAGCACAAGGATTAGAGTTAAGTTTATATACTAAAACTGGAATGGGTGATGGACAACAAGCCAACAACCCATGGTTACAAGAGTTTCCAGATCCAATTACAAGAACATCTTGGGATAACTATTTAACGGTTTCAAAAGCAGATGCTGCTGAGATTGGTTTAATTAACAGACACGTTGCAAACGGTGCGTTAAATGGTAGTTATGCAAATGTTACTGTAAACGGTGTTACTATAACTGCTCCAGTAATTATTCAGCCAGGACAGGCTAACGGCTCTGTAGGTTTATCATTTGGTTATGGTAGAACTGCTGGTTTAAAAGAAGAAATGCAAACAGGGGTTAATGCTTATGCATTATACCACAACTTCAATAACGTTCAAAATGTAACGATTGAGCCTGCTTCAGGTGAGCATGAATTTGCTTCTGTTCAGCTTCATAATACATTAATGGGACGTGGTGATATCATTAAAGAAACAACTTTAGAGATTTTCAACACCAAAGACAAGAAACATTGGAATGCTGTTCCTGTAGTATCTTTAAATCATGAAGAAACTCCAGTAACATCTCCAGAAGTTGATTTATGGGATGAATTTGATCGTTCTATCGGACACCACTTCAACTTATCTATCGATTTAAATGCTTGTACAGGTTGTGGAGCTTGTGTGATTGCTTGTCATGCTGAAAACAACGTGCCTGTTGTAGGTAAATCTGAAGTACGTCGTAGCCGTGATATGCACTGGTTACGTATTGATAGATACTATTCATCTGAAGAATCTTTTGCAGGTGATAATGAAAAGAAAGATAATATTTCTGGTTTAGGAAGTTCATTAAGTGAATTTGGTGAAATGGAGCATGCTTCAGAAAACCCAGAAGTGGCTTTCCAACCAGTAATGTGTCAACACTGTAACCACGCACCTTGTGAAACTGTATGTCCTGTGGCAGCAACTTCTCACGGTCGTCAAGGTCAGAACCATATGGCATATAACCGTTGTGTAGGTACAAGATATTGTGCAAACAACTGTCCGTATAAAGTACGTCGTTTCAACTGGTTCTTATACAATGGAAATGATGAGTTCGATTATCATATGAATGATGATTTAGGACGTATGGTATTAAATCCAGATGTGGTTGTGCGTTCTCGTGGTGTTATGGAAAAATGTTCTATGTGTATTCAAATGACACAAAAAACAGTTCTTGACGCTAAACGTGACGGACGAGTAATCAAAGATGGTGAATTCCAAACAGCGTGTTCTGCAGCTTGTAGCTCTGGTGCGATGGTATTTGGAGATATCAATGATAAAGACAGTAAAGTTGCAAAACTTAAGGAAGATAATCGTATGTATCACTTGTTAGAGCATGTAGGAACAAAACCTAATGTGCAATATCATACAAAAGTGAGAAATACAACTGAAGCATAGAGAAAGTATAAAGTGGCATTGTTTTAGGACTGAAATGCGTTAGTATTTCAACACATAAAACAAGTAAACTTTTAAACCAATAAACAAATAAACAATAAAAAATGGCGTCTCATTACGAAGCACCTATTAGAAGACCTCTAGTTACAGGAGAGAAGTCCTACCACGACGTTACTGTGGATGTGGCTAAACCTGTAGAAGGAAAAGCAAATAAACAATGGTGGATAGTTTTTGGTATCTCACTAGTCGCTTTCCTTTGGGGAATTGGATGTATTATTTATACCATATCTACCGGAATTGGTGTCTGGGGTCTGAACAAGACAGTAGGTTGGGCCTGGGATATTACCAACTTTGTTTGGTGGGTAGGTATTGGTCACGCAGGAACCTTAATTTCTGCAGTACTTTTATTATTCCGTCAAAAATGGAGAATGGCAATTAACCGTTCTGCGGAAGCAATGACTATTTTCTCGGTTGTTCAAGCAGGTTTATTTCCAGTTATTCACATGGGTCGTCCATGGTTAGGATATTGGGTACTACCTATTCCAAATCAATTTGGATCTTTATGGGTCAACTTTAACTCCCCATTACTTTGGGATGTATTCGCAATTTCAACGTATTTATCAGTGTCTTTAGTTTTCTGGTGGACTGGTTTATTACCTGATTTTGCCATGTTAAGAGACCGTGCTATTAAACCTTTCCAAAAGAAAATATACGCTTTATTAAGCTTCGGTTGGTCTGGTCGTGCTAAAGATTGGCAACGTTTTGAAGAAGTATCTTTAGTACTTGCTGGTTTAGCAACCCCTTTAGTACTTTCTGTACATACTATTGTATCGTTTGACTTCGCAACTTCTGTAATTCCAGGTTGGCATACCACAATTTTCCCACCTTACTTTGTTGCAGGAGCGGTATTCTCTGGATTTGCTATGGTAAACACCCTGCTTATCATTATGAGAAAAGTATGTAACCTTGAAGATTATATTACGGTACAACATATCGAATTAATGAACATTGTAATCATGATTACAGGTTCTATCGTAGGTGTGGCTTATATTACTGAGTTGTTTATCGCTTGGTATTCTGGAGTAGAATATGAGCAATATGCATTCTTAAACAGAGCAACAGGACCTTACTGGTGGGCGTACTGGATGATGATGTCTTGTAACGTTTTCTCTCCACAGTTTATGTGGTTTAAGAAACTAAGAACAAGTATTATGTTCTCATTCTTTATCTCAATTGTAGTAAACGTAGGGATGTGGTTTGAACGTTTTGTAATTATTGTAACGTCGTTACACCGTGATTACTTACCATCATCATGGACCATGTTCTCACCAACATTTGTTGATATTGGAATTTTCATTGGAACTATAGGATTCTTCTTTGTATTATTCTTATTGTATTCTAGAACATTCCCTGTAATCGCACAAGCGGAGGTTAAAACCATTTTAAAATCTTCAGGAGAGCGTTATAAAAACATAAGAGAAAGAGGAGAAAGTTTAGTAGGAACTGGTGCAGATCCTAGAACTTCAGGAGATACTAATAAAGAACCAAAAAACTAAAAGTAGCATATGGAAGCTTCAAAAGTAATTCACGCTATTTATACGGATGATGATGTTTTAATGTCGGCTGTTAAGAAAGTAAAAGCTGAAAGATATCATATAGAAGAAATATATACACCATTTCCAGTTCACGGACTAGATCGCGCCATGGAACTTGCGCCAACACGTATTGCCATTGCTGCATTTATTTATGGATTAATTGGATTAACAGTTGCCACTTTAATGATGAATTTCATTATGATTGAAGATTGGCCACAAAACATTGGTGGAAAACCAAGTTTCAGTTACTTAGAAAATATGCCTGCTTTCGTACCTATTATGTTCGAACTTACGGTATTTTTCTCAGCCCACTTAATGGTAATTACGTTTTACTTACGTAGTAAAATGTGGCCATTTAAAAAGGCTGAAAACCCAGATCCAAGAACAACCGATGATCATTTTTTAATGGAAATCGCTGTAAATGGAAATGCTAGTGAATTAGAAAATTTACTTCAAGGTACTGGAGCAGTAGAAATTAATTTAGTTGATAAAGCCCATTAATAAAAAATATGAAAAGCTTAATTAAAATATTAGTAATAGCAGTTGTTTTTGTCGCTGTATCTTGTAATAAAAGAACAGCCCCAAATTACCAATTCATGCCAAATATGTATGAATCTGCTGGATATGAAACTTACGGTGAAGCTGCATTTCCTAACGGAGTGGAGGCACAATTACCAGCTCAAGGCTCTGTAGCGCGAGGATTTATTCCTTTTGATATAGAGAATTCTACTGAAGGTTATGAATTAGCAAAAGCAACTTTAATGAGTCCATTAGATTCTACTCAAGTTGATTTAAATAGAGGTAAGGAATTATATGATATCTACTGTGGAATTTGCCATGGCGGTAAAGGAGACGGAAAAGGTAACTTAGTAAAACGTGAAAAAATTCTTGGTATTCCTAGTTATGATGATGCTGGAAGAGCGATTACCGAAGGAAGTATTTATCACACGATTTATTACGGAAAAAACGCAATGGGTTCTTATGCTAACCAGATTAACGAAGAAGAGCGTTGGCAAGTAGTTTCGTATGTGTTAAAATTAAAGGCAGATTTAGAAAAGTAAGATTGATAAGATTATTATAGATATGTATACATTTTCAAATAAATTAAAGACATTTTCCTTTATTCTAATGATTTTAGGAGCATTAGGTGTAGGATATGGTTTTATGACATCTCATAAATCTTTTGAGGAGGTTGAACACTTACTTGCAGAAGAATCACATCACGGTGGTGGTCATGGTGAAGCCGCAGCACATCACGCCGCTCCAAGTCATGATACACATGCCGTAGCTGAAGGTCATCACGCTGAAGAAGCACATACCGAAGTTGATGCACATTCGAAACACGTTACTCATGTACAGCATCAAATTGCTAACAGACCATGGTCAGCATTATATGTTGCCGCATTTTTCTTTATGATGATTGCGCTTGGTGTTTTAGCTTTTTACGCGATTCAAATTGCTTCTCAAGCAGGATGGTCGCCAGTACTTTTTAGAGTTATGGAAGGGATTTCAGCGTATTTATTACCTGGTGCCCTAATCGTTTTAGCAATTGCTGTAGCTTCAGGAACAATTGGTCATTACAATTTATTTGTATGGATGGATCCAGATGTTGTTGCCCATGATAAACTTATCCAAGGTAAAGCAGGTTGGTTAAACATAGGTTGGTTTGCTGTAAGAGGACTTGTTTTTATCGCAGGTTGGGCGGCTTACCGTCATTTTGCACGTAAATTTTCAATTGCTCAAGATTCTGCTGATGATATCAGCAACTTCAAAAAATCATTCCGTATCGCAGCAGCATTTTTAGTTTTCTTTATTTATTCAGAATCTATTATGTCTTGGGATTGGGTAATGAGTGTAGATCCACACTGGTTTTCTACCTTATTTGGATGGTATGTTTTTGCAAGTATGTTTGTAAGTGGTATTACTGTAATTGCATTAATGGCAATCTATTTAAAATCTAGAGGGTATTTACCTTTTGTAAATGAAAATCACATCCATGATGTTGCTAAATTTATGTTTGGTATTAGTATTTTCTGGACTTACTTATGGTTCTCTCAGTTCATGTTAATTTGGTATTCTAATATTCCAGAAGAGGTAACTTACTTCATCACTAGAATTAACGATTATAACTTACCTTTCTTTGGTATGGTTGTTATGAACTTTGTGTTCCCATTATTAATTTTAATGAATGCAAATTACAAACGTATTCCTTGGTTTGTAGTTATGGCAGGTATTGTAATTCTTGCTGGTCATTATCTTGATATATTCAATATGATTATGCCTGCAACCGTTGGTGATAGATGGTTTATAGGAATTCCAGAAATAAGCTCAATTTTATTATTTGCAGGATTATTCATATTTGTAGTATTTACAGCTTTAACAAAAGCACCATTGCTAGCAAAAGGATATCCACTTATGAAAGAGAGTGAAGATTTCCATTATTAATAAGATTTAAATAAAGAAGAAAGAAGAACCACCATGACTACTTTATTAACGATTATAGTTTTAGTATTTATTTTAATCGCCATCTGGCAAATGGTGAAGATTTTCGATTTAGCACAAGCTAAAATGGAAAACTCTCAAGTAGCTACCGATAAAGACAATGCCTTAAATGGTTATTTAATGATGGGCTTTTTAGTCTTCATTTATGCAATAACTATTGTTTGTGTTGTTAAATGGGGTGATTTACCATTGTTATCAAACGCAGCTTCAGAACATGGCGCTACTATTGATAATTTGATGATTATCTCATTCGTTATCATCTTTTTTGTACAAACACTAACACAATTCTTATTACACTATTTTGCTTTTAAATACAAAGGTGAAAAAGGTAAGAAAGCTTTGTTTTTTGCTGATAACAACAAGTTAGAAGCCATTTGGACAATCATTCCAGTAATAGTATTAGCAGGTTTAATTATCTACGGATTAAATACTTGGATCAATATTATGGGTGTTGATGAAAGTGACGATCCTTTAGTTGTTGAATTATACGCACAACAATTTAACTGGAAAGCTAGATATGCTGGAGCAGATAATACTTTAGGAAAAGCTAACGTACGTTTAATCGATATCGATCGTGCTAACATTTTAGGTTTAGATGAAGCTGATCCTAATGCACAAGATGATATCATCACTACAGAATTACACTTACCAGTAGGAAAACCAGTATTATTTAAAATGCGTTCTCAAGACGTATTACACTCGGCTTATATGCCTCACTTTAGAGCGCAAATGAACTGTGTTCCTGGTATGATTACTCAATTTGGTTTTACGCCTACAGTAACTACTGCAGATATGCGTCAAACTCAAGCAATGCAAGAAAAAGTTACAAGAATTAATGAAATTAGAGTTGAAAACAGTAAAGAATTAGTTGCTAAAGGTGAAGATGCCTTAGAACGTTATGAGTTCGATTACCTTTTATTATGTAATAAAATTTGTGGTAAATCTCACTACAACATGCAAATGAAAATTGTAGTTGAAACTCAAGAAGAATACGATGCTTGGATTGCAACTCAAAAGGAATTTAAGAATTCTCTAATTAACTAATTAAACAAGAAACCTAACCGAATATAAGATTATGTCAGCACACGCAGATACTCACGCTCACGAAGACGACCACGGACATCATCATAAAGAAACGTTTATAACTAAATATATATTTAGTCAAGACCATAAAATGATTGCTAAGCAGTACCTTATTACAGGTACTATTATGGGGGTTATTGGGGTTTTAATGTCTATGATGTTTCGTATGCAAATTGCATGGCCAGAAGAGCCTAATGTGTTATTTGAAGCATTATTAGGGAAATGGGCTCCAGATGGTGTTATGGATGCCGATATTTATTTAGCATTAGTAACCATACACGGTACCATTATGGTATTCTTTGTATTAACTGCAGGGCTTAGTGGTACGTTTAGTAACTTATTAATTCCATTGCAAATTGGTGCACGAGATATGGCATCAGGTTTCTTAAACATGGTTTCATATTGGTTATTCTTTCTATCAAGTATCATCATGGTTATTTCATTATTTGTTGAAGCTGGACCAGCTGCAGCAGGATGGACTATCTACCCTCCTTTAAGTGCCTTACCCATGGCACAAGGCGGTTCAGGAATGGGAATGACTTTATGGTTAGTTTCTATGGCTATTTTCATTGCCTCATCTTTATTAGGATCGCTTAATTATGTAGTTACCGTTTTAAACTTACGTACTAAAGGGATGTCTATGACAAGATTACCTTTAACAATTTGGGCGTTTTTTGTAACAGCTATTATTGGTGTTATTTCATTCCCTGTTTTATTATCGGCAGCATTGTTACTAATTATGGATAGAAGTTTTGGAACATCATTCTTCTTATCAGATATATTTATTCAAGGTGAAGTTTTACATTACCAAGGTGGATCTCCTGTTTTATTCGAGCACTTATTTTGGTTCTTAGGGCATCCTGAAGTATATATTGTAATCTTACCAGCAATGGGTCTGGTTTCAGAAATTATGGCATCTAATTCACGTAAACCAATTTTTGGTTACCGTGCGATGATTGCTTCAATCTTAGCCATTGCATTCTTATCTACAATTGTATGGGGTCACCATATGTTTATCTCTGGAATGAATCCATTTTTAGGATCTGTATTTACATTTACTACCTTATTGATTGCAATTCCTTCAGCAGTAAAAGCCTTCAACTGGATTACAACTTTATGGAAAGGTAATTTACAAATGAATCCTGCGATGTTATTTTCAATCGGTTTTGTTTCAACTTTCATCACAGGTGGTTTAACAGGAATTATTCTTGGAGATAGTGCTTTAGATATTAACGTTCATGATACATATTTCGTTGTAGCTCACTTCCACTTAGTAATGGGTATTTCAGCATTATACGGTATGTTTGCTGGGATTTACCACTGGTATCCAAAAATGTTTGGTCGTATGTTGAATAAAAACTTAGGTTACATTCACTTCTGGATTACTGCAGTTTGTGCTTATGGTGTTTTCTTCCCAATGCACTTTATTGGAATGGCTGGATTACCACGTAGATACTATACAAACAGTAACTTCCCATTATTTGATGATTTAGCAAATGTAAACGTAATTATTACCATATTTGCTTTAATTGGTGGTGTGGCTCAAATAGTATATTTATACAACTTCTTTATTAGTATTTTCTACGGAAAGAAAGCAACACAAAATCCTTGGAAAGCAACGACTTTAGAATGGACAACTCCAGTTGAACATATTCACGGAAACTGGCCAGGCGCTATTCCTCACGTATACCGTTGGGCTTACGACTATAGCAAACCAGGACATGACGTTGATTTCGTTCCTCAGAATATACCTTTAAAGGACGGTGAAGAAGAACTTCAACACTAATTAAATTAGAAACCATATAAACAAAAGCGCAACTACTAGTTGTGCTTTTGTTGTTTATAGCTATTTACAACAGAAAAACTTTGATGTATGTAAAAGGCTTTTTTTGTAGTATCCCATACAAAACTCTTTTTCTTTATATTTGCCTGATGCCAGAACTGTTCAAATAGGTTCTGGAGAAATTATTAATTAAAGGTTACCTTGAAGTATTTTCAAGATTTTACAAATGAACGAAAACCTAGATCCCACCAATGAACATTTTTCTTCGGAAGAGTTTGATGTAGAAAAAAAGTTAAGACCCTTAGCTTTTGATGATTTTACGGGGCAAGATCAGGTTTTAGAAAATCTTCAAATATTTGTTCAAGCTGCAAATATGCGTAATGAAGCCTTAGATCACACTTTGTTTCATGGCCCTCCTGGCTTAGGAAAAACAACTTTAGCTAACATTTTAGCTAATGAATTGAATGTTGGTATTAAAGTAACTTCTGGCCCTGTTCTAGATAAACCAGGAGATTTAGCTGGCTTGCTTACTAATTTAGAAGAGCGCGACGTGTTGTTTATTGATGAAATCCATCGGTTAAGTCCTATTGTAGAAGAATATTTGTATTCAGCCATGGAAGACTTTAAAATCGATATCATGATAGAGTCTGGCCCTAATGCAAGAACCGTTCAATTGAATTTAAATCCGTTTACCTTAGTAGGCGCTACTACACGGTCGGGTTTATTAACTTCGCCAATGCGTGCACGTTTTGGTATTCAAAGTCGTTTACAATATTATAAAACTGATTTATTAACCACCATAATCGAAAGAAGTGCTGGTATTTTAGGCGTCCCAATTTCCATGGAAGCTGCTATTGAGATTGCCGGCCGAAGTCGTGGAACGCCTAGAATTGCGAACGCATTACTACGTCGCGTGCGTGATTTTGCTCAAATTAAAGGGAATGGTACTATCGATATTAAAATTGCCAAATACGCCTTAGAAGCCTTAAATGTAGATGCGCATGGTTTGGATGAAATGGATAATAAAATTTTAACCACCATCATCGATAAATTTAAGGGAGGCCCCGTTGGCATTACCACTATTGCTACGGCTGTTAGTGAAAGCCCCGAAACCATTGAAGAAGTTTACGAGCCGTTTTTAATTCAACAGGGTTTTATTATGCGAACCCCACGTGGTCGTGAAGTTACCGAACAAGCCTATAAACATTTAGGAAAGGTAAAAGGACCTACCCAAGGAGGCTTGTTTTAGATTAAATTATATTCAGTTTATTATACCCCAAATTATTTATGAAACATTTAAAATTAACCACAGTATTTATTTTGTTAACCATCGTTTTTGGATGTGATAAAATCGACGAATTAACACAGTTTAATATGGTTTATAACGAGCAAGTAGTTATTAAATCTAACGCTGTTGTAGATTTGCCATTTAATGCCTTTACGCCTGAAATAAGTTCAAATTCTGAATCTACTTTTGAAAATAATAATACAGGTAAAAACTTAATTGAATATATAGAGCTTAAAAAAATGACATTAGAGATTGATGGCCCAGATCATGGTAATTTCGATTTCTTAAATACTATCGATGTTTACATATCTGCTGAAGATGAGCCTGAAGTTAAAATATCATGGAAAGAAAATATTGAAGCTAACGGAAGTCGTGTTTTAGAATTAGATACCTCTAGTGACGATTTAAAAAACTATCTTAAAAAAGATAATTTTACGTTACGTTTAGCAACGGTTACCGATGAACTTATTACGGCCGACCATCATATTAATGTAAGATCGGAGTTTTTCGTGGATGCTAAAATACTTGGTTTATAAAACATGTTGTCATGCATTTCCTCTCTCAAATCTGATAGATGAAAAACTCATATATCGAGTGACTTTACCTCTCACTTTAGTTTCATCATTATTACGAAATGGAGTTATGGAATTGTAATTGATGGACCAGATGAATTCTTTTACGGATTTCCGCTAATCTATAAATGTAGAGGATTTCATAGTTCTCTTTCAACACAATATTTCCTGGTCGAAATGACGGTTAATTTTTTAAATTATTTTCTCTTTTGCCTAATAATAACTTTGACTGTAAGCCGATTTATAAATATCAACATTCCTAAACTGATTTCTAAAATATTTTGGATAGGATTTGGAATTTTATTTTTAGGATTTATATACTTGTCAAACGATTTAGACGACCAATATAAAATAAAACGTGATTTTGAAGTTCAAATCTTTGAAAGTGGAATTACAATTTTCGGGATTCAAACAACAGATAGAGAAAAATTTCAAAATGAAAATTAGAATGGATAACAAAAACTACAACGCAAAAACGACTGTAATTTATGACTAGTTCTAATTTCCTTACGAAACCCTAGAAGATTTTACGTTCAGTTTTTATTTATTAAATTTGGTGCTGAAGCATGCCATAAATCATACACGAGAGATTGTAAGTAATTGTATTAAAATCATGTGAAATTGAATTAATTAAAAATAGTTATTAAAAAATGGAATTCAACAGGAAAGAAATAATTAAATACACTAAATCTCTTGAAGCTATAGGGATTAAAGAAGATAAATTTACTGAGGAAATAATAAAAAAGTTTAGAGTTTCTGAAACAATGGTTATGATTTTTTACCAAGAAAATGCTGATAAAAAAATATTTAACGTAAAGATTTTTGTCTTTTTTATTTTAGGATTAATATTAATTACTTTGGGAATCATTTCAGGTACTATAGCACTTTTATTTGGTTTAGCTCAAATAGGTTTGTCTGTAGCATTTGTATTACAAAATATGAAATTTAATAAGTTATGTAAAAGACTGCTTTTAACTAAAAAATAAATTATTAGTCCCAATATCAATTCTGAAAAAACAATACCATAAAATCAGAGTTAAATGATTTTGAATATTATTTAAAGCTAAAAAAACTACTTACAAAACTATGTATTATTAATAGCTAGTTCAAGCCTAACTACGAAATCCTCCCAGACTTTCTATTCGGTTTTTATTTGTTAACTTCCGTGCTAAATTAAGCCACTAATCATACACGAGACTGGTATTGAAACATTATCAATGCGCAATAATTTTTATTATTTCATAGCTTTACGCAGTACCATTTATTACTAGGCTCATTTTTTTTTTTATGATTGAAAATAAATCCAAATACACAGCACTTATCAAAACCGAAGCCAAGCGCCTCGGTTTTTTGTCTTGCGGTATTAGTAGAGCCGAGTTCTTAGAAGAGGAAGCACCACGTTTGGAAAAATGGTTAAATAATAACATGAATGGCGAGATGCGATACATGGAAAATCATTTTGATAAGCGTTTGGATCCTACAAAGCTGGTTGAAGGTTCAAAAAGTGTGGTGTCTTTATTGTTAAATTATTATCCCGAAGAGAAGCAAATCGATAATAGTTTTAAGCTTTCAAAATATGCGTATGGCACCGATTATCATTTCATCATAAAAGATAAATTAAAATCGCTTTTACATTTTATTCAGGATGAAATAGGCGAAGTTGATGGCCGTGCTTTTGTAGATTCTGCCCCGGTTCTCGATAAAGCTTGGGCTGCGAAATCGGGATTAGGTTGGATTGGAAAACATTCAAATTTAATTACCCAACAAGTAGGTTCTTTTTATTTTATAGCCGAATTGATTATCGATTTGGAATTAGATTATGATGCCCGTGTAACCGACCATTGTGGGACTTGTACAGCCTGTATTGATGCTTGTCCCACCGAAGCCATAACAGCACCCTATGTGGTTGATGGCAGTAAGTGTATTTCGTATTTTACTATTGAATTAAAAGAAAATCTCCCCAATGCCTTTCATGGCAAGTTCGACGATTGGATGTTTGGCTGCGATGTATGCCAAGATGTGTGTCCGTGGAATCGCTTTTCAAAACCACATAACGAACCTTTATTCAACCCGCACCCAGAATTACTTTCCATGACCAAAAAAGATTGGGAAGAAATCACCGAAGAAACTTTTCAAAAAGTATTTAAAAAATCGGCGGTAAAACGCACTAAATTTTCAGGCTTAAAAAGAAACATCAATTTCTTGAAAGAATGAGTGTTTCTTTTTTAGGATTGCTATATTTGTTTTTCAAATTAATTAGCATCCAAAATGAGCGAAGAAAGTAAACGTAGAGAAGCCCTTGTATACCACGCAAAACCTACTCCTGGAAAAATAGCCGTTGTTCCTACCAAAAAATATGCAACACAAAGAGATTTATCTTTAGCCTATTCACCTGGGGTTGCTGTTCCTTGTTTAGAGATTGAAAAAGATAAAGAAAACGCTTATAAATACACCGCTAAAGGAAACTTAGTTGCTGTTATTTCAAACGGTACAGCCGTTTTAGGACTTGGAAACATTGGTCCTGAAGCTTCAAAACCAGTGATGGAAGGTAAGGGTTTACTTTTTAAGATTTTCGCCGACATCGATGTTTTTGATATTGAAGTAGATACTGAAGATGTTGAAGAATTTATTCAAACCGTGAAAAAAATCGCTCCAACTTTTGGAGGTATTAATTTAGAAGATATTAAAGCACCTGGTGCTTTTGAAATAGAACGTCGTTTAAAAGCAGAGTTGGATATTCCCGTGATGCACGACGATCAACATGGTACGGCAATTATTTCAGCGGCAGCTTTAATTAATGCCTTAGAAATTGCTAAGAAAAAAATTGAAGAAGTAAAAATAGTAATTAGTGGTGCTGGCGCAGCAGCCATTTCATGTTCTCGTTTATATCAAGCATTTGGAGCGAAACGTGAAAATATGGTGATGCTGGATAGCAAAGGTGTTATTCGTGATGATAGAGCGGATTTATCTTCAGAAAAAGCCGAATTTGCTACCCATAGAAAAATAGATACCCTTGATGAAGCCATGGTTGATGCCGATGTGTTTATTGGTTTATCAATGGCCAATATTGTATCGCCAGAAATGTTACTTTCAATGGCAAAAAAACCAATCGTTTTTGCTATGGCAAACCCAGATCCTGAGATTCAATACGATTTAGCCATCGCTACACGTAAAGATATCATCATGGCAACTGGTAGAAGCGATCATCCTAACCAAGTGAATAATGTACTTGGTTTTCCATTTATATTTAGAGGGGCTTTAGACGTTCGTGCAACAAAAATTAATGAGGCCATGAAAATGGCTGCTGTAAAATCTTTAGCACAATTGGCAAAGGAACCAGTTCCAGAACAGGTTAATGTAGCTTATGGAGAAACCCGTTTAACTTTTGGAAAAGATTACATCATACCAAAACCATTCGACCCACGATTAATTGCTGAAGTACCGCCTGCAGTAGCTCAAGCAGCTATGGACAGTGGTGTGGCAAAAGAACCTATTACAGATTGGGAAGGATACAAAGATAAATTAAGAGAACGTCTTGGTTCCGATAATAAATTGGTTCGTTTATTGTTAAACCGCGCGAAACTAAACCCGAAACGTGTTGTTTTTGCTGAAGCAGATCAATTAGCAGTGGTTAAGGCAGCGCAAATTGTACATGAAGAAGGTGTGGCTGTTCCTATTTTATTAGGAAGAACAGACACGATTAAAACTTTAATGGCAGAAATTGAATTTGATGCAGAAGATGTTCTAATCATAGATCCGAAAACAGACGAAGAAGACGACCGAAAAAATAAATATGCTAAAGTGTATTGGGAGCAACGCAAACGTAAGGGCGTTACTTTATACGCTGCGCAACGTTTAATGCGAGAGCGTAATTATTTTGCAGCAATGATGGTTAATGAAGGTGATGCCGATGCTTTAATTTCAGGTTACTCGCGTAATTATCCAAGCGTTGTTAAACCTATGTTAGAAGTTATTGGTATGGCAAAAGGGGTAAACCGTGTAGCTACTACAAATGTGATGATGACTAAACGTGGGCCGTTATTTTTAGGTGATACCTCTATTAATATTGATCCAGATGCTAAGGAGTTAACTAAAATTGCTCAAATGACGTCTCAAGTTGTTAAAATGTTTGGTATGACTCCTGTTATTGCCATGACTTCATATTCAAATTTTGGATCTTCGCCTAGTCCGAAAGCTTCAAAGGTACGCGATGCTGTAGCTAATTTACACCGTTTATATCCGGATATGATTGTTGATGGGGAATTACAAACCGATTTCGCGCTTAACGACGAGATGCTAAAAGAAAGATTTCCATTCTCTAAATTAGTAGGAAAGAAGGTAAATACTTTAATTTTTCCTAATCTAGATTCAGCGAATATTACCTATAAACTAATTAAAGAATTGAATGAAGCCGAGTCGATAGGGCCTATTATGATGGGCATGCGTAAACCAGTGCATATCCTTCAATTAGGTGCTAGCGTCGATGAAATTGTTAATATGACGGCTATTGCTGTTATTGATGCTCAACATAAAGAACGCTTGGAAGCAGAAAAGGCGGAATCATAGTGTTTTCAATGAAAATAATTTTATTACATTTGGTCGATAACCAACAGACATAGATGATAACCCATATTCAAGGAAAACTTACCGAAAAAAATCCAACTCATGTTGTAATTGATTGTAATGGCGTTGGCTATATGCTAAATATTTCATTACATACCTATTCTCAAATTCCCGATGGCGAACATCTAAAGTTATTTACACATCTTCAGGTTAAAGAAGATTCTCATACATTATATGGCTTTTCAAGTCTTGCAGAACGGGAAATTTTTAGAATGTTAATTTCGGTAAGCGGTATTGGAGCTAGTATAGCACGAACCATGTTGTCTTCATTAACACCTAAACAGGTTAGAGAAGGCATTGGAACAGGCGATGTCGCATTAATTCAATCTATTAAAGGGATTGGAGCCAAAACAGCCCAACGTGTTATTATTGAGTTGAAGGATAAAATCTTAAAGATTTATGATATTGATGAAGTTTCTGTTTCACAAGGCAATACCAACAAAGATGAAGCGTTATCTGCTTTAGAAGTGCTTGGTTTTGTTAAAAAACAAGCCGAACGTGTAGTCGATAAAATTATGATAGCCCAACCAGATGCTAATGTTGAAACCATTATTAAGCAGGCTTTAAAAAATTTATAATTCATTTTGAAAATAACTAACCTTCAATTTTATAAATCTATTAAACCGTGTTTTTTTTTAATTTTCGCACTTTGTTTTTCATTAAGTGCGTGGACCCAAGAAACGCCCCAAGATTCACTACAAACAGGATATAGTGTTGGCAAACTAAGCACGCCAAACCCTGATAGTATTGAGTCTAAATATACCTATGACCCCGTTACAAATCGGTATATCTACACCGAAAAAATTGGCGACTACAATATTAAATTTCCCATAATCCTGACTCCAAAGGAATATTATGCTTTAGTGGCGAGAGAAAATTTAAGGGCTTATTATAAAGAGAAAATTGACGCGTTTGATGGCAAAAAAGAAGGCTCGGAAGATGGTCGAAGAAACTTATTGCCAGAATTTTATATAAGATCGGGCTTATTTGAAACTATTTTTGGAGGAAATACTATCGAAATTATTCCGCAGGGATCTGTAGAAATGGATTTAGGTGTGTTATTTTCAAGACAAGATAACCCCGCTTTTTCGCCAAGAAACCGAAGTAATTTTACTTTTGATTTCGATCAACGTATCAGTTTAAGTTTGGTTGGTAAAGTGGGTGAGCGTTTACAAATTAATGCCAATTACGATACACAATCTACCTTCGATTTTCAGAATTTAATAAAATTAGAATACACACCAACCGAAGATGATATCATTCAAAAAATAGAAGTCGGTAATGTTAGTATGCCTTTAAACAGCTCGCTAATTACGGGCGCACAAAGTTTATTTGGTGTAAAAGCGCAACTTCAGTTTGGTAAAACTACCGTTACTGGGGTGTTTTCAGAACAAAAATCGCAGTCTAATACGGTTGTTGCTCAAGGCGGAGGAACCCTTGAAGAATTTGATGTTTTTATTAGAGATTATGATGAAAACAGACACTACTTTTTAGCACAATATTTTAGAGATACTTATGATGCTGCTTTAAGCAATTATCCGTTTATAAATAACAAGGGATTACAAATTCAACGTTTAGAGGTTTGGGTTACTAATAGAAGCAATCGCACAGAAAATGTTAGAAATATTGTAGCCATGCAGGATTTAGGTGAATCGGATAGAATAGGTTTACTAACACCACCTAGCGATTTTGTTAATGTTGGTCCTGGTGCTTATCCTGATAATAAAAACAACAATTTTGACCCAACGAATATTGGTGGTCCTGGTTCCGATCTTACCGAAGCGGTTAGAGATATAGCTACCGTGCAATCAGGGATTTTGGTGCCAAATGTGAGTGAAGGATCCGATTATGCAAAATTGGAAAATGCTAGAAAATTAACTAGCGGACAAGAGTATATTCTAAATACTGAATTGGGGTACATTTCCTTAAATCAGCGTTTGAATAATGATGAAGTTTTAGCCGTTGCCTTTCAATATACCTTAGGAGGAAAAGTGTATCAAGTGGGTGAGTTTGCTAATGATGGGGTCGATGCTACCGATGTGGATACCGATAACAATGGAAACGTTACCAATGTTGTTAATTCGGCATTAATTCTTAAAATGTTGAAAAGTAGTTTAACTAATGTGAACTTGCCTGTTTGGGATTTAATGATGAAAAATATTTACGACACTGGGGCGTATAATTTAAGTCAGGATGATTTCAAAATGAACATCTTTTATAATGAAGCTTCGCCGTTAAACTTTATAACACCAGTGGGCGCAAATTTTGCCTTAGATATTAATGGAAATTCGGTTACTACAAATACACCCGAGGAGGATTTACTTCAAAATGTACCGTTGCTACGGGTTTTCAATTTAGATAAGTTGAATTTTAATAATGATCCGCAATCAAAAGGAGATGGTTTCTTTGATTTTGTTTCAGGAATAACGGTGATTCCACAAAACGGAAAACTTGTTTTTACAAGTGCAGAACCTTTTGGTAAATACCTCTTTAATAAATTAGGTGGTGGTGATTATAGTAATAGTAACTCTTATAATGATGACCAAAAGAAATATGTTTACGATGTGCTTTATAAAAGTACAAAAACGGCAGCTTTAGAGGCTGTTGAAAAAAATAAATTCAAATTAAAAGGGCGTTATAAATCTTCGGGAGGCGATGGTATTCCAATTGGTTCTTTTAATGTGCCTCGAGGTTCTGTAAGGGTTACAGCAGGCGGACGTATGCTGGTTGAAGGGATTGATTATACCGTAAACTATCAATTAGGTCGTGTTCAAATTTTAGATGAAGCTTTAAAAGCATCAAACACCCCTATTGAAGTTTCTACCGAAAATAATGCTGTATTTGGTCAGCAAACTAGACGTTTTACAGGCTTAAATGTCGAGCATGTTTTCAATGAAAATTTTGTTTTAGCTGGAACTTTTTTAAATCTTAATGAACGTCCTGTAACACAAAAAGCAAATTACGGAACCGAGTCAACCAACAACTCAATTTTTGGTTTTAATGGAAATTACGCCACGAAAGTGCCGTTTTTAACTCGTTTAGCGAATAAGTTACCTAACATTGATACCGATGTAGAATCTAATTTATCTCTTCGAGGCGAGTTTGCTTATCTCGCAGCAGGTGCTCCAAAAGGAACCGATTTAAATGGTGAAGTAACTTCGTATATTGACGATTTTGAAGGTTCGCAAAATGGTATCGATTTAAAATCACAACAATCGTGGTTTTTATCGAGCAGACCATTAGGATTAAGCGTTCCAAGCAATCCAAATCCAGATGGAAATGGCATTCAAAATGGTTATCAAAGAGCCATGTTAAACTGGTACACCATCGATCCTATTTTTTATAGCAGCCAACGACCTAGCGATATCACTGATGATGATCTTTCAGATTTATACACCAGTAGGGTTTTTATAAGCGAGCTTTTTCCAGAAAAAGATTTAGTTCAAGGTCAAAATACTGTTTTGTACACCTTAGATTTAGCCTATTATCCAGATGAAAGAGGGCCGTATAATTTCGACCCTAATGCATCAGGTGGCACTTTAAATAATCCTCTAGAAAGTTGGGCGGGTATAACACGCCAAATATCATCTACCGATTTTGAGCAACAAAACGTAGAGTATATCGATTTTTGGGTGCAAGATCCGTATCAAGAAAACCCGAATAATCCAGGAGGGAAATTGGTTTTTAACTTAGGTAATATTTCAGAAGACATTATTAAAGATGGTAAAAAGTTATATGAAAATGGTTTGCCTAAAAATGGTGATGTTTCCACTTTACAACCTACACCATGGGGAACTGTAACTCCACAAAATCAATCGTTAGTTTATGCTTTTGATAGTACAGGATCAGAACGTACTAATCAAGATGTTGGTTATGATGGTTATGGTGATGCTGATGAAATTAGAGTTTTTGGAGCACAATTTGGAGACGATCCTTCAAACGATAATTATACTTATTTTTTAAATACAGATGGTAATATTTTTGACCGTTATAAAAAATATAATGGGGTTGAAGGGAACACGCCAGAAACTTTTTCAAATACAGATAGAGGATCAAATACGCAGCCTGATGTCGAAGATATCAATCGTGATAATACCATGAATACGATTGATAGTTATTTTGAATACGAGTTAGATATCACGCCTCAAAATTTACCAGTTTCACAATTGGAATTTGATAACATTCCAGATTCAAATCCATTAAAAAGTTATTTAAGAGATTATAAAGAACGTCCGCGTGAATTACCTAATGGAAATTCAACCCTTGTAAGATGGTATCAATTTAGAATTCCAGTTACAGATCCTAAAGCTACAGCAGTAGGAGGGATTACCGATTTAAGATCGGTGCGTTTTTCAAGGATATTTTTAAAAGAATTTAGCGAACCAACCGTATTTCGTTTTGGAAGTCTAGATTTAGTAAGAAGCGATTGGAGACGTTATACATTGCCTCTAGATAAAAATGATCCAGATCCAGACGATCCACAAACAGATTTTTCTGTAGGGGTTATAGGAACTCTAGAAAACGAGGTGAGGTACCAAAGTCCTCCAGGAATCGAGCCAGAGAAACTCTTTAACAACAACACCGTTGTACGTCAGAATGAGCAATCTTTAGTCGTGAAAGTATGTGAATTAGAATCGGAAGATTCTAGAGGGGTGTTTAAAAACATCGATTTGGATATGCGTCAGTATAAGAAAATACGAATGTTTATTCATACCGAAAACCTAGATAAAGGCGTTAATAATCTTAATGATAACGATTTAGTAGGGTTTATTCGTCTTGGAAATGATTTGATTGATAATTATTATCAAATTGAAATCCCGCTAAGAGTTTCTACAGGCAATAGTCTAGATGAGATGTGGCCAGATGTAAACGAGATTGATTTACCTATTGAAATTCTTGGTCAAATTAAAGCACAAGGGATTTCAGATATGACGCTGACTAATGATGATCCTACGTTTTACGATGTTATTAATAACGAAATTGTTCCGGTAAGCAATCCCAATGCAGGATATGTTACAGGGCAACACCGTGTGGCTATTAAAGGAAATCCTAATTATGGCGATATAAGAACCTTAATGCTTGGGGTTAAAAATGTAAAATCTGGCGATGTTTGTGCAGAGACTTGGTTTAACGAATTGCGTTTATCCGATTTAGATAACCAAGGTGGTTGGGCGGCCATTGTAAGCATGGATTCTAATATTGCCGATTTTGCAAGCATTAGCGCTACAGGAAGACAAAGCACTTCTGGTTTTGGAGCTTTAGAGCAAGGGCCTAGCCAACGTAATTTGGAAGAAGTACAGCAATATGATTTTGTTACCAATATTAATCTTGGGCAGCTTTTGCCTAAAAATTGGGGCGTGCAATTACCCTTTAATTATGGACAAGGCGAAGAGCTTATTACTCCGAAATACGATCAGTTTTACAAGGATTTAACTTTAGAATCTAGGTTGGAAGCTGCAAATTCAAAAGCTGAAGAAGATCAAATATTAGAACAATCTCAAGATTATACCAGACGACAAAGCATCAATTTTATTGGCGTTAGAAAAACAAGAACAACCGATGCTAAACCACGTTTTTACGATGTAGAAAATTTCACTTTTAATTATTCCTATAATAAAATAGACCATCGAGATTTTGAAATTGAAAGCTCTCAAAATAAAACCCTGCGTTTAGGAGCAAACTATGCGCATAATTTTAATCCGCTAACTGTTGAACCTTTCAAGGAAAATGATTCGATTTTCACAGGGAAGTATTGGAAAATTTTAAAAGACTTCAACCTTAATTTACTGCCAACTAGTTTTGCTGTAAATACAGATTTAAATCGTCAATATAACAGACAGAAATTTAGAGAAGTCGATCTTACAGGTAACAATATTGCGATTGAAGAATTATATAGAAGAAACTATTTGTTCGATTTTCAGTATACCATTAATTATAATATCACACGATCGTTGCAACTTAATTTTACGGCTGCAAATAATAATATTGTTAGAAATTATTTTAAAAACGACGATTTTATAGCAGGAGATCAAGATGATTCGCTTACTATCTGGGATGGTATGTTGGATTTTGGCGACCCGAATAGGCAAACTCAAAATTTAGGAATTACCTACCAATTGCCTTTTAATAAAATACCAACCTTTAGTTTCTTAGACATGACCTACCAATATACGGGTAGTTTTCAATGGCAAAAAGGCTCCGATTTATACGGTGATATTGAGTTAAATGGGCAACAATACGATTTAGGAAATACGGTTCAAAACTCAAACGTTCATAATCTGAATACTTCCATGGACATGAATCGTTTGTACAAATATATCGGCTTGACCAAAAAACCAATATCAAGGGTAAGAAGTAGAAGCACGCCTGGAGCGCCACCTAATGCAAATCAAGATCAGGGACCACCTAAAAAGGCAAAGAGCCAAGCAGGAACAAAATTACTAAATGCGGGAATAGATATTTTAACAAGTGTAAAGCGAATTCAAATTAATTATTCTGAAAACAACGGAACCTTTTTACCTGGGTATTTACAAACCCCTGGTTTTATAGGAACATTAAAACCAAGTCTAGGCTTTACTTTTGGTGGGCAGGCAGATGTGCGTTTTGATGCTGCAAAAAAAGGATGGCTTACTGTTTTTCCTGAATTTAATCAGCAATATACAACCACAAAAACTCAGCAGTTAGATATTTCTGCAAGCATTCAACCGGTTAGAGATTTACAAATTGATATTGTTGGGAATAGGGCTTATTATGAAAATTATGCTGAAAATTATAAAGTTGAAAATAATCAGTATTATTCGCTAACCCCTAATACCTTTGGTAACTTTAGCATATCATCTCTAATGATTAAAACGGCTTTTGAAGAAAGTGACGAAACGACTTCAGCAGCATTTACCGATTTTAGGTCAAACAGATTGAAGGTTGCCGAGCGCTTAGCACAAGAATTTTACGGAAACACAAGCTATGCAAGAGACGCCGAAGGCTACCCTTTAGGTTTTGGTAAGAATAATCAAAAAGTTTTATTACCATCTTTCTTGGCGGCTTATCAAGGTAAAGATGCTGAAAGTATTACCACGAGTGCGGTTAGAGATGTGCCAATTCCGAATTGGGATTTAAAGTATACGGGCTTTATGAAATTTTCTTGGTTTAAAAAGAATTTCAAGCGTTTTTCATTAACACATGGATACCGTTCAACTTATACCATTAATCAATTTTCAACCAATTTAAATCTTAATTTAGATCCTGCAGCAAACGAGCAGCCTATTCCAGGCGTGCCTTATGCAAACCAACCACAAGAGGCTTTAGATCAATCTGGGAACTACAAAAACGAAACGTTATACAGTAATATTAATTTAACTGAAATGTTTAGTCCGTTAGTTCGTATTGATATGGAGATGAAAAATTCGGTTAAAATTCTTGCCGAAATTAAGAAGGACCGATTGTTATCTTTGAGTTTTGATAACAATTTAATGACCGAAGTTCATGGTAATGAATATATTTTAGGTTTAGGATATCGTATTAAAGATTTGCGTATTAGGTCTAAACTGGCAGGGCCACAGAAACGAATTATTAGCGATTTAAATATGAAAGCTGATGTTTCGGTAAGAAATAATGAGACGATTGTAAGGTATTTAGATTTGGAAAATAACCAAATTACATCGGGGCAAACCATTTGGAGTTTAAAATATACGGCCGATTATGCCTTCAGTAAAAATTTAACAGGCATCTTTTATTTAGATTATACCTTCTCCGATTATGTGATTTCAACGGCATTTCCGCAAACAACAGTACGATCTGGGTTTACAATTAGATATAATTTTGGGAATTAACAGTTATGCTATTTGAATTTAACATTTGAATAAATACATTTGTTAAATATATAAACTTAAAATATTAGACATGAACATTCCTTCAGAATTAAAGTACACTAAAGATCACGAATGGGTTAAAATAGCTGACGATATCGCAACTATTGGTATTACAGATTTTGCACAAAGTGAATTAGGAGATATTGTATACGTGGAGGTTGAAACTCTAGATGAAACTTTAGAAGCCGACGAAATTTTTGGAACGGTTGAAGCTGTAAAAACAGTGTCTGATTTATTTTTGCCTGTATCTGGCGAAATTATTGAGTTTAATGAAGCTTTAGAAGACGAACCTGAAAAAGTAAATTCTGATCCTTATGGAGATGGATGGATGATTAAAGTAAAGTGTTCAGATTTGTCTCAAATAGATGGATTAATGTCTGCCGACGATTATAAAACACTTATAGGTGCTTAAAAAACTTGCCTTTGTTGCAGCTATAGGCTATTCCATTTTATTGGCAACAGTTTGTTTAATAACTTTAAACGACCTGCCTGATGTTGGAATTTCATTCGCAGATAAAGTGTTTCATTTTCTGGCCTACGGCCTATTAACCATCTTGTGGTATACTACATTTGTGTTAACTTTTAATTTTAAAAGGAACCAAGCTTTAAAATTTGCATTTATTTTAGCTGTAATTTTCGGTATAGTTATTGAGGTATTACAAGGTACATTGACCGTCACTAGATCTTTAGATGTTTATGATATGGTAGCAAATACAATTGGAGCCATATTAGCATCTTTAGTACTAATGCTTAAAAACAAAATACAGGTTAAAAACTTTTGAAACACTTGTTATTTTGTAAAATAAATAGTTATTTTAGCAATCTTGATAAATGAATTAAATTATGGAATCGAAAAAAAATCCTAAAGCAAATGTTGGACGTAACAGTTCTTTTTATTTTGCTATTGGTCTAGCAGTAATGCTATTTCTAACAAATTTTGCAATAAACTACAAAACTTACGATAAATCTGATATAGATGTTGGTATCGTAAATATGGATGAGGAGTTGGAAGAGGAAATTCCATTAACAGAACAAAATTTAACACCTCCACCTCCACCACCACCGCCAGCTGCGCCAGAAGTGATCGAGATTGTAGAGGATGAGGTAGAAATAGAAGAAACAGTAATTGAATCTACAGAGGTTGATCAGGAAACTGAAATCGTTGAAGTAGAAGAAGTAGAAGTAGAAGAAGTAGAAGAAGATATTGATGTACCGTTTTCAGTAATTGAAAATGTGCCAATTTTCCCTGGTTGTGAAAAAGGAAACAACAGTGAGAAAAGAGATTGTATGTCTAAAAAAATTCAACAGTTTGTTGGAAAAAAATTCAATACTGAATTAGCAAGTGAATTAGGGTTAACAGGAAGACAACGTATTAATGTAATCTTCAAAATTGATAAAACAGGAGCCGTTACTGGAATTCGTGCAAGAGCACCACACCCAGGTTTAGAAAAAGAAGCGACTCGTGTTATTGGATTGTTACCTAAAATGAAACCAGGTAAGCAACGTGGAAAACCAGTAAATGTACCATATTCTTTACCTATTGTATTCCAAGTTCAAGATTAAGTAGAATACTACATATAAAGAGTCTTAGATTTTTTCTAAGTGTTAAATATAAAATCCCGTTACAGAAATGTTACGGGATTTCTTTTTTGGTATGCTTATTGTGATTTTATCATAATATTAACATAAAAACAACAATATTATGAGTAATCAAAAGAAAACTCACGAACTCATTCGGCAAAATGAGAAAGTCGTGAAAAAACCTCAAAAGCATGATGCAAATTTACAAAAAAACACAACGCTTTATTTTCAAATAGGCCTCATTGTATGTTTGCTAGTCACATTAGGCTTGCTAGAAATGAAGTTTGAAACTGTTATCCCTGAGTACAGCAGTGGTTTGCCCCCTACAGATGTAACAGAACTTGTGGATGTGCCCTTTATTAAAACAGTGGTTCCAGAGCCTGTAGCTTCTGTGGAACAAAAACGAAAACTTGAGCCTTTAACTTTCGATGTTGTTCCTGATGAAACTCCAGAAAACCCTATTGAAGTTGTTACTGAAAAACATGTTGAAACCCCGCCATTAAACCCTGATGCTTTAACAGCTTTGGTTGAAAAACCTGTAGAAGAAGAGCCCGTAGATTTTATTTCTATTCAAAATGTGCCCATTTATCCAGGATGTGAGAGGGCAAAAGGAAATGAAGCCCGAAAAAAATGCATGTCTGAGAAAATTACGAAACTCATTCAGAATAAATTTGATGGTGGTGAGATTGCCTCCGATTACGGTTTAAAAGGTAGACAAAAAATAAATGTCCAGTTCACCATCGACAAAACGGGGCATGTTACCAATATTAAAACACGTGCTGCAATTCCCGAACTTGAAGAGGAAGCAGAACGCGTTATTAAAATTATTCCTGAAATGATTCCAGGAAGACAGCATGATAAAAATGTTGGGGTTATTTATAATCTGCCCATATTGTTTCAAGTGCAATAATATTATTTAAAACAAAGCCGTAGCTAATTCATGGTTACGGCTTTTATTAGTTATGTTGTAGTTTCAATGGGGTGCACTAAAAGGCGAAATTAAAAAATATAGTATCTTTCGCCCCTGAAACAATTCGACGATATTAATATGAGGCCATTCATTTTACTGCTCTTGCTTATAATTCAATTTAATGGGTATTCGCAGCATTCTACTTTAAATGAAAAACCTCCTGTCTTTCCCGAATGTGAAGGTGTAGTTGTTGATTCGTTACAACAGTGTTTCGATAATGCAGTTTTCAATCATATATATAATAATTTTAAGGTGCCACAACGTGTTTATGATGAAAATTATAAAGGCAAGGTTGTTGTACTTTTTGAAGTGGATACATTAGGGCGTTTTCGTGTTATCTATACCGACGCCTATGATAACGAACTGAAACAAGAAACGCTAAGGGTGTTTTCGGAATTCCCAACCATAAAACCGGCAACTTATAATGCTAGAAAAACCTTCAAACAATATTCGTTTCCAATTCAAATTCCTTTGGTAAAACAATCTGTTTCATCTCAGGATTTGGCAAAAGTCAATGCTTTATCTGAAAAAGAACAACAAGCAAAATACGAACTGGATAGCGTTACCAAAAGAAACCGCGTTTTCGACAAGCCTAATTACACAAGTCAATTAAACATACCTTTTGTTCAAAGTGATTATGCGAAGTTTGGCAGGCAAATGAATGTTATTGGTGCTAATAGTCATACCAGTGCTAAACCTTTTATTTATTCGGAAGTGGCTCGATATTATGATTTTGAAGCCGAAAACGAAAAATTATTAGAAGCAAGGGAAACTTGGGTTGGAAGAAAACTTTGGAACGAAAATTTAGTGCAATTACAAACCGATAATTATTGGTTTACTATCGATCCTATTTTCGATTTGCAAATAGGAAAAGATACTTATGCCGATTTTAAATCGACCTATAATAATACTAGAGGGATTGTTATTCAAGGTGGTTTTGGTAAAAAATTTAATTTCTACACCTCAATTTATGAAAGTCAGGGACGTTTTGCAGATTATTTTAATCGCTATGCCGAAAGCATTAAAGGTTTTGGTCCAGACCCAGCCATTATTCCAGGTCGAGGTATCGCAAAACGATTTAAAACAGATGCTTACGATTATCCAGTAGCCGAAGCTTATATGTCGTACACGCCATCAAAATACTTTAATTTTCAGTTTGGTAATGGTAAAAATTTTATTGGCGATGGTTACCGTTCGCTGGTTTTAAGTGATGTAGCAAGCCCGCATCCCTTTTTCAAAATAAATACCACTTTTTGGAAAATTAAATATACCAATACTTGGATGTGGTTAACAGATGTGCGTCCAGATGTGGTTGAAGACAAAGCTTTTTTAAGAAAATATATTGCCAATCATTTTTTAAGTTGGAATGTATCAAAACGTTTAAATTTAGGTTTTTTCGAGTCGGTAGTTTGGGATAATTCTAATGGAAGAGGATTCGATGTTAATTATTTAAATCCGATTATATTTTATAGAGCAGTAGAGTTTGAAACAGGACAAGGCGCCGGAAATGCGCTATTAGGGCTTACAGGAAAGTATAAGTTTACCGATAATATTAATGTATACGGGCAGTTTATTTTAGATGAATTTTCTCTAGCAGATATAACAGGAGGCGAAAAAAGTTGGAAAAATAAATACGGATATCAACTAGGGGTGAAGTATTTTAATGCTTTTAAAGTTGATAATCTATTGCTACAGTTTGAATATAATAGAGTGCGACCTTATACCTATTCGCATAATACAATTGTGCTTAATTACGGGCATAGCAACCAGTCTATGGCGCATTTATGGGGGGCTAATTTTAGCGAAGCCATTATTATAGGACGTTATCATTACAAAAGATGGTTTGCTAATGCCAAGTTAATTTTTGGTATGCGCGGATTAGATTTTGATGATGCTACAGATAATTATTCTTATGGCGGCGATATTTATAGAAATTACAACGACCGTCCTTATGATACAGGCGTGGAAGTAGGACAAGGTATAAAAACCCAAATTTTTAATGGTAACCTGCAAGCAGGATATTTAGTAAATCCGGCTTCAAATTTGAAACTATTTGCCGATGTCACCGTTCGTAATTTTAATCCCGATGCCACAACAGCAACAACTTTTAAAAACGATACCGTTTGGTTTACTTTTGGCGTACGAACAGATTTGTTTAATTGGTATTTCGATTTTTAAAACAGGTTAGGCTTTCGGTCCTACTTTTTTAACTTTATTAGGCTTGCTAAAATGCTTTTATAGAGTATCTTTGCACTCGCATTATCAAAACCGTCAAGGAACTATAACATTGAGCAGCTCAAAATCAGCAATAAAAGAACCTACTATAATTTCAGATTTTAAAGAAATCACTAAAATGCGCTTGTCTTTAAGCGTAGTGTTTTCTTCATTGGCAGGTTATTTATTAGGCGTAGACGTTATCGATTTTAAAATATTAACCTTACTCGCTTTAGGGGGGTATTTTATGGTTGGTGCCTCAAATGCTTTCAATCAAATTATTGAAAAAGATTTAGACGCCTTAATGGATCGTACTAAAAACAGACCCATTCCTGCGGGGCGCATGTCGGTTAATACGGCCTTTGTAATCGCCACTATATTTACTTTATTAGGCATATTTATTTTATACACCATCAATAAGCAAACGGCTATGTTTGGTGCTATTTCTATCTTTTTATACACTTGTGTGTACACGCCTTTAAAAACAAAAACGCCTATTTCGGTATTTGTAGGAGCTATTCCTGGCGCCATTCCTTTTATGTTAGGATGGGTTGCCGCTACCGATAATTTTGGTATAGAACCAGGAACCTTATTTGCTTTGCAGTTTTTTTGGCAATTCCCTCATTTTTGGGCAATTGGCTGGTTTTTATTTGAAGATTATAAAAAAGGAGGCTTTTTTATGTTGCCTACAGGAAAACAAGATCGTGGTACCGCAGTACAAACCATTATGTACACCATTTGGACAATTTTGGTATCTATAATTCCAGTTTTCGGATTTACAGGCGAATTAAAACTTTCAATTGTTGCAGCTGTAATTGTGTTTTTATTAGGGCTGTTTATGCTGCATTATGCCGTTAGATTATTTAGAGAAATGACCGAAAAAGCAGCAAGACAATTAATGTTGGCTAGTGTGTCTTATATCACTTTGATACAGATTGTTTATGTTTTAGATAAATTTATACGATAACCATGGATTTAACTCAGGGTACTAAAGAAGAAAAAATAGGCAGAGCAAAAAAAATGATGCTTTGGTTTGGAATCATTTCATTGGTGATGTCTTTTGCAGGATGGACCAGTGCTTTTGTAGTTAGTAGCAGTAGGCCAGATTGGTTAAAAGATTTTCAGTTACCCAATGCTTTTTTAATAAGTACTGCGGTAATTATTTTAAGTAGTATCACATTTATTTTAGCTAAAAAAACACTAAAAGCAGGAAACCATAAAGCAACTTTACTTTGGTTGTTAACCACCCTTGTTTTAGGTATTGTATTTATTTACAACCAATTTTTAGGCTTTCAGCAAATTATCGATTTGGGTTATAATTTTACAGGACCTACAAGTAATGTAACCATGTCTTACATTTACCTTATAGCCATTGTGCATATTTTACACGTGATTGTTGGGTTAATTTGCTTGCTAGTGGTAATTTATAATCAATTTAAACAAAAGTATAGTGCAAGCCACATGTTAGGTTTTGAGCTTGCCGCAACATTCTGGCATTTTATTGATATTCTGTGGGTATACCTCTTTTTATTCTTATATTTTGTAAGGTAAAAAATGTCGTTTGATAGATTTTTATTAAAATTCATCTATAATATTCAGAATAACTGACATTTATCATAGTTTAAAATTTCAAGGTGTATATTTCGTCAGATGAATAAATTGATTATTTTTGTGCAACTTTTAAATAACAACCATTATATATGAGTACTACAGTTGTAAATGCTGGACAAGACAACCAAACTTGGGCTGGTGGTAACGAGCCTCTTAAAGCAAGTTATGGTAAAATGATGATGTGGTTTTTCATCGTTTCAGATGCATTAACCTTCTCTGGGTTTTTAGCAGCCTACGGATTTTCAAGATTTAAGTTTATCGATTCATGGCCAATTGCCGATGAAGTTTTTACCCACTTTCCATTTTTACACGGTGTAGATGCGCCTATGTATTACGTGGCATTCATGACATTCGTACTTATTATGTCGTCTGTAACCATGGTGTTGGCTGTTGATGCTGGTCATCATTTAAATAAAAGCAAAGTGACTATTTACATGTTTTTAACCATTATTGGTGGTTTAATCTTTGTGGGGTCTCAAGCTTGGGAATGGAACACGTTTATTAAAGGGGAATACGGTGCTGTTAAAACAAAAGGTGGAAACATTTTACAGTTTGTAGATACTGAAGGCCATCGTGTAGCACTTAAAGATTTTGTAGTTGCCAATCCGGATTCAGAACGTGTGCAACAAGAAAGAAAAAACGGTTTATGGTTTGTTTCTGAAGGAACTTTACCAAGCTATACAATTGAAGAAGTTTTACACGGTTTAGAAGCTCATGATAATGTTTTAGTTAGAACGCAAACATTAACTGAAGAAGGTGCTAAAACGGTATTATCTAGAGAAGCATCAATTAATCAAATAAAATTAAACGGACTTAAAGTTGTTGAAGGCGCAAATCTTCAAGAAAACGAATACGGTTCGCCATTATTTGCCGATTTCTTCTTTTTTATTACTGGATTCCACGGATTCCACGTATTTTCAGGAGTAATCTTAAATATCATTATTTTCTTCAACGTTGTGGTAGGAACTTACGAAAGACGTAGAAGTTATGAAATGGTTGAAAAAGTAGGATTGTATTGGCACTTTGTAGATTTAGTTTGGGTGTTTGTATTTACATTCTTCTACTTAGTTTAATCTAAAAACGGTTAGTTTTCATTTCCTTGAAAGAGGAAATCTTTAAAAAATTAGTATTGTCATTCCCTAGGAAAAAGGGAATCTAAAACACATAAAATGGCACACGAACATAAATTAGAAATATTTAGAGGGCTTTTAAAATTCAAATCGAATACTCAAAAAATTTGGGGTGTTTTAATTTTCTTAACCATCGTTACAATTATAGAAGTTGTATTAGGTATTATTAAGCCAGAATTTTTAATGGGATATGTTTTAGGGATGAAAGCTCTAAACTGGATCTTCATTATTTTAACCATTGTAAAAGCATACTATATTACATGGGATTTCATGCACATGCGCGACGAAACTAAAGGTTTAAGACGTGCTGTAGTTTGGACGGGTATTTTCTTAATCCTTTATTTAGTATTTATTTTATTACAAGAAGGTGGATACGTTTTTAGAGTGTACGACCAAGGGTATATAAAAACAGACTTTTAACAACATAATAAGTTAAATAGAGATATAAAGGTGGTTTTTTAACCACCTTTTTTTATTTTTGCAGCGCTAGTTTTAGCAACAAAAAACACTATTATTCAATGGATTATAAGAAGGTTGGTAGGTATGTAGTTTTAGGGATTTTATTCTTTCTTCCGGTTACATTTTTATTGTTTTTATATCCAGCAACACACAATTATCAGCCCTTAGATATTGTAAATGAATCTGTTTTAGATTTACAAAACTTCACTTCAGATTCCAATGAAGACATTTTATTAACCGACCACATTACGGTACTTGGTTTTTTAGGCACAAATCCGATGTCTAAAAATATTGCAGCCTCAAACTTAAAAGAGTTGGTTTACGATAAGTTTAAGGGGTTTAAACGCTTTCAAATTGTTATTCTAATGCCTTACGGAACAGAAGAAGCCGTTAAAGCACTTAAAACAGAAATTAGTTCGTATGAAGATTTAAGGTTTTGGCATTTTGTGTTTGGAACGACTAGCGACATTAAACGCGTTTTTTTTAGTTTGAAAAATACTGAAAACCTAGAAGCTGATTTGTCTTCAGAATATATTTTCTTAATCGATAAAGATTTAAATCAACGTGGAAGATTAGATGATAGAACCGACAGAGAACTAGAAAAGAATATGCCAGTTCACGGCTTGAATTCATACAACTGTATTGAAGTAGCCGAAATTAAAAATAAAATGAGCGACGATTTGCGTATTGTGTTTACCGAGTATAGACAAAAACGAAAAGGGGAATTTAATTCGGATACCAGACGCGCTAACGATTTAAATAATCAAGATGAAGAAAAATAATTATTCATACATAGGTATTGCTTTTATTATTCTTGTTTTTGGAATTATTTTTATTCCAAAAATTGTAGATAGAATTACAAATAAAGACATTATTAGAAATGAAAGCCGAAGCGATTTTACTAAAGAAAAAAAGGCCAAGGTTTCCGATTTAGCTTTTATTGAAATTAATGGCGAGGCTAAAAAAGTGCCCGATTTTTCATTTACCGATCAAAATGGAAAAACCATTACCAACAAAGATTATGGAGGCAAAGTATATGTGGTAGAGTTCTTTTTTACAACTTGCCCTACTATTTGTCCGCGTATGAATGCCAACCTTATTCAAATCCAAAATACTTTTGAAGGTTTTAACGATTTTGGCGTGGCGTCTTTCACTATAAATCCAGATTACGATACCCAAGAAGTGCTTAAAGCTTACGCTGATAAGTATGGTGTTTCAAACCCTAATTGGCATTTAATGACGGGCGATAAAGATGCGATTTATAACCTGTCTAACACAGGATTTAATTTATACAGTGCTGAAGATCCTGATGCTATTGGTGGTTTTGAACATTCAGGGAATTTTGCCTTAATTGATAAAAACGGTTTTATCCGTTCTAGAAAAGACGAATTTGGGAATCCAATTATCTATTATAGAGGCATAGTTTCAGAAGAAGAGAAAGTAGATGAAGATGGCGTTACCGAAGAAATAAGTGCCTTAAAAACAGATATAAAAAAGTTGCTAAACGAATAAGTTTTTCAGCAATCTAATTTTTAGAAATAGTAAAGTGTTATAATTATGAGTGAACAAAACACGGTTTTAAACGAAAAAAAGTACAATAAATTAATTATAGTTTTATCTGTTTTGGTTCCTATTGTGGTGGCCATATTATTTGGCGTTAAAATTCCTAATGTTGAACCTTTATCGTTTTTGCCTCCTATTTATGCTTCTATTAATGCCACTACGGCATTGGTTTTGGTTTTAGCGTTTTTAGCCATTCGTAAGCGAAATATAAAATTACATAAACGATTAATGACTACCGCTATCATCCTTTCTGCTTTGTTTTTAGTCATGTATGTAGCGTATCATATGACTAGCGATTCTACAAAATATGGCGGCGATGGCATGGTTAAATATTTTTACTATTTCATTTTATTAACCCATATCGTTTTGTCCATTGTTGTGATTCCTTTTGTACTTATAACCTATGTTCGAGGAATAACAAATAATATTGTAAAGCATAAAAAAATTGCCAAAATTACATTTCCATTGTGGTTGTATGTGGCCGTAACGGGTGTCTTAGTTTATATCATGATTTCCCCTTATTATGTGTAAATTTATAAATATGAAAACACGCATCATTTTACTGATTTTTTCATTTTGCAGTTTTATGCAAACCCATGCCCAATGTGCTATGTGTCGCGCGGTTTTAGAAAATGAAGACGGTCAAACTACGGCCCAAGGTATAAACGATGGTATTGTTTATCTTATGGCTGTGCCTTATATATTAGTTGCAGGGTTAGGCTATTTTATTTATCGCAAATACAATATGTTAAAAAAATAATAAATAGTTTTTTTTCAGCATATTGTAACATTTCTTTGTTCAGTTAGTCTTACTAGAAAGTGCATCGCGAAAAAAAACTATTAAGTATGTTGAAAATAAGTCAGCTTCATAAGTCCTATAAAATAGGCGATTCCAGTTTACATGTATTAAAAGGTATCGACCTTGCGGTAGAAGAAGGTGAAATGGTTGCCATTATGGGGTCGTCGGGCTCTGGAAAATCAACACTGCTTAATATTATTGGGATGCTAGATGAAGCCGATTCCGGCGAATATATTTTAGATGGTTTACCCATTAAGAATCTTACCGAAAAAAAAGCAGCTGTTTATAGAAATAAGTTTTTAGGATTTATTTTTCAATCCTTCAACTTAATCAATTATAAAAATGCTTTGGAAAATGTGGCACTTCCACTGTATTATCAAGGCATGAAGCGTAAAGAACGTCAAGAGTTAGCCTTGTTTCACTTAGAAAAAGTAGGTCTTTCAGATTGGGCACACCATTTACCAAAAGAACTTTCAGGAGGTCAAAAACAGCGTGTAGCTATAGCACGAGCTTTAGCAGCAAACCCCAAATTACTACTTGCCGATGAACCTACAGGCGCCTTAGATACCAAAACGTCTCACGAAATTATGGCGTTTATTCAGCATTTAAATGATGAAGGTAAAACCATTTTAATGGTTACTCACGAGGAAGATATCGCCAATATGTGTAAACGTATTGTACGTCTTCGCGATGGTGTTATTATGGAAGATAAAAAAGTAATTCAGGAGAGAGCAGAGCAATATGTTTGATTTAGACCTTTGGCGCGAAATTTTTCAGAGTATCAATAAAAACCGAACAAGAAGCCTCTTGTCTGGTTTTACTGTAGCATTTGCAATTCTTTTGTTTACCATCCTCTTTGGTATAGCAAACGGTTTAAAAAACACCTTTAAACAAGCTTTTGTAGACGATGCCGATAATGCTATTTTTATTAGAACAGGCCGAACTACTAAGGCGAGTAAAGGACTTCAAGCAGGAAGGCGTATTCAGTTTAAGAATGAAGATTTCAATTATGTTAAAGACGAATTTGAAAATGACATAGAATACATTACGGCACGATTATATAGAAATGTTAATGCAAGTTATCAGGGTGAGCAAAATACTTACGATTTAAGAGCGGTACATCCCGATCATCAATATTTAGAAAAAACAATCATTCAGGAAGGGCGGTACATTAATTTTAACGATTTACAAAATCATTCTAAAGTGGTTGTAATTGGTCGTTTGGTTGAAGCCGATTTGTTTTCAAAAACAACAGCCATTGGTAAATATATAAATCTTAGTGGTATCCCTTATAAAGTAATAGGTGTTTTTGCCGATGATGGAGGCGATGATGAAGAACGTAGACTCTACATACCTATTACAACTGCACAATACCTTTATGGTAATAACGATTATATCGATGAAATAAATTTAACCTATAACCAAGACTTAAATTTCGACCAAGCTATTGCATTAGGAAATTCCATAACAACCAAATTAAAAAATCGTTTTGGGGTTTCGGTTAGCGACCAAAGGGCTATTCGTGTTTGGAATACTGCTGAAGGTACTAAACAAATAGATGTGATGACCTCTAGTTTAACGGTTATTATATTGGTGATTGGTCTAGGAACATTAATTGCAGGTATAGTTGGTATTAGTAATATCATGATTTTTATTGTGAAAGAACGTACCAAAGAAATTGGTATTCGAAAAGCTTTAGGTGCCTCACCAAGATCGATTGTCTCTATTATTTTAATAGAATCTATGATTATTACAGCCATAGCAGGTTATGTAGGTTTATTAATTGGCGTTGTTGTTATAGAAATAGCAGGGCCAAGTTTAGAGGATTATTTTATTACAAACCCAGGCGTAGATAATAGTTTGGTGTTTGGCGCGACACTTACTCTAATTATTGCTGGAGCCATAGCTGGGTATTTACCTGCAAAAAAAGCATCTCAAATTAAACCTATTATAGCCCTAAGAAACGACTAATTATGCTAAGATTTTTATTAGATAGAGATACGTGGCAGGAGGTTTTCGATTCCTTTAATAAGAATAAATTACGTTCTATTCTTACTATGGTAGGTGTTTGGTGGGGTATTTTATTGCTTATTGCTTTATTAGGTTCGGCACGGGGTTTAGAGAATTCTTTTAATAGAATGTTTGGCAGTTTTGCCACCAATAGTGTTTTTATTTGGGGACAAAGCACCAGCAAACCTTTTAAAGGATTTCAAGAAGGTCGCGGTGTAAATCTTACTTTAACTGATGCTAAAAAGATTGAAGAAAATGTAGAAGGCATCGAGTTTGTACTACCTCGAAGTCAGCAATCAGTTACCATTAATCATGGGTTTTTATCGGGAAGCTTTCAAATGGCTGGCGATTATCCGCTATTAGATCAATTGCAAAAGAAAAAGTTGATTCACGGACGCTTTATTAATCAAAACGATATTGACGACCGCAAAAAAATAGCTGTAATTTCTGAAGACACCTATAAGCAACTTTATGAAAAAGACGAAGAAGCCATAGGAACCTATATCGAAATTAATGCTATTAATTTTAAAGTAGTAGGCGTTTTTGAAAATGGCAATGTGAACATGGGGCCATCTTCAGCGCTTCATATTCCATTTACCACATTTCAACAGATTTACAATAAAGGAGATCGTATTGGTTGGATGATGATTACAGGGAAACCAGAATTTAATATCAAACAAATTGAAGAGGACACTAAACTCTTGCTAAAAAACCTAAACGATATTCATCCCGAAGACCAACGGGCTTTTGGAAGTTTTAATTTAGGAAAAGAGTTTGCCAAACTCACAGGTTTTTTAATAGGCATGCAATTTTTAACCTGGTTTGTAGGTATTGCAACCCTAATTGCAGGCGTATTTGCCATTGGCAATATATTGCTAATTACTGTAAAAGAACGAACAAAAGAAATAGGCGTAAGACGTGCTTTAGGCGCCACACCATACGAAATTAAGCGTCAAATTGTGGTCGAAGCAGTTTTTTTAACCCTAGTAGCTGGCGTATTTGGTATTATAACAGGCGGCTGGATTTTAATAGGTTTAGATTCGGCATTTGGTCAGGGCGACGATGCTGCATTAGTAAACGCATCCGTATCTATAGCGGTTGTTTTTATATCCTTAATCATCCTCGTGATATTAGGCACATTAATAGGTCTTATTCCTGCATTTAAGGCCACAAGCATAAAACCAATAGAAGCATTAAGAGAAGAATAAATAAGCAACAACATGAATAAAACTGTAAAAATTATTTTAGTATTAGTAGTCATTGTACTATTAGCATTCGTATTAAAGTATTTTAAAGATGCGAACTCTAAAGCGATTGAAGACTTTAAAGTTGAAGAACCTTTTTATACGGCAATAAATTTAAAGGCTGTTGCCACAGGAAAGTTAAATCCAGAAGAAGAAATTGAACTGAAACCTCAAATAACAGGAATTGTAGATAAAATTTCGGTTGAAGAAGGCGATGTTGTAAAGAAAGGCGATTTAATTGCAACGATTCGCGTGGTACCAAACGAGCAAAATTTGGTAAGCGCAAAAAGTAGAATAAATACATCAAAATTATCATACGACAACTCTAAAATACTATACGATAGGAATAAAACTTTGTTTGATAAAGGCGTGATTTCACAACAAGATTTTGAAAACAGTGAGTTGTCTTTCCGTCAGGCTAAAGAGGCATTGGCGCAAGCACAAAACGATTATCAAATAATAAAACAAGGTTCGGTTTCTGGCGGAAGTTCAGCAAACACGAATATTATTGCACAAATTCAAGGAACGGTTTTAGAAATTCCTGTTAGAGAAGGTGATCAAGTTATTCAAAGTAATAACTTTAATGAAGGAACTACAATTGCTACCATTGCCGATATGAGCAAAATGATTTTTGAAGGTAAAGTTGATGAAGCCGAAGTTGGAAAAATTGTTGAAGGCAAAGAAATAAGGGTGGTTTTAGGCGCTATAAAAGACAAAGAATTCCCAGCCAAATTAACCTTTGTCGCACCTAAAGGCATTGAAGAAAATGGCGCGGTACAATTCACCATAAAAGCCGATGTAACTATCGATTCTACTACAAATGTTAGAGCAGGATATAGCGCTAACGCACAAATAGATCTTGATAACAAAGAAGATGTGCTAGTTATTCGCGAAGCATTACTTCAGTATAACCGCATTACCGAAAAGCCTTTTGTTGAAGTTTTAACTGGCGAAAACAAATATGAAAAGAAAGATGTAGAGTTAGGACTTTCAGATGGCATTAACGTTGAGATTTTAGACGGTGTTAAAGAAGGTGATAAAATTAAAGTGTGGAATAAAGCCTCTCTAGACAATGAAGACGAAGCTAAAAAAGGTGGAAGAAAGTAATAATTATGAAAGGATTTAAAAATAAAATTATAATAGGTTTTCTTTTTGTTGCTACGATTTCTTTTGCACAAGAAAAAAAATGGACACTACAGGAATGTGTAGATTATGCCCTTGAAAATAATATTTCTGTCAAGCAAGCAGAATTGGACACTAAAGTTGCCGATCAAGATTTAGTGAGTGCAAAGGGTAATTTTCTGCCAAACTTAAGCGGGTCTGCATCGCAAAATTATAATTTCGGGTCTTTTATTGGTCAAGATGGAAATCGTGTATCAAGAGATTCTCGTGGGAATAGCTTTGGTTTAAGTTCAGGGACTACTATATTTAACGGTTTTCAAAATACAAATATTTATAAACAGGCAAAACTTGGTATTCAATCCAGCCAGTTACAGTTGTCTATTTTGAAAGATAACATTTCGCTTAATGTTGTAAATCAGTATTTAAATATTATGCTTAATCGCGAGAATTTAAAAGTGGCTCATGAGCAAGTGGATATTACCACGAAACAAGTTAATCAAATACAAGAACTTGTAAATTCTGGTGTTCGTCCTAAAGCCGATTTATATGAAGTAACTGCACAATTGGCAAGCGACCAAGAGCGATTAATTAATGCTGAAAACAGTTTAGATTTAGCCAATTTGGCATTAGCTCAGTTGTTACAAATCTCAAGTGAAGGTTTTGAGGTAAGTACCATGGAAATAGATTTGCCTTATGTTGTTTTAGAGCATAAGAGTGCTGCTGATATTTATGATTTTGCACTGTCTAGCAGACCAGAAATTAAGATTGCAGAACTAAATATAGAAGATGCAGAACTTGGTGCTAATATTGCTAAAAGTAGATTTTATCCAACTTTAAGTTTTGGCGCTGGATTAGGAACGTCTTATCAGCATTTTCAAGGTCAAGAAGATTTAAGACCCATTATAGATCCTTCAGACCCAAATAATATTGTATTTGTAGATAATGGTTTCGGACAACAATTAGAAGATAATTTAGGTTATAACTTCGGGTTAAGTTTGAATATTCCTATTTTCAATAGATTTCAAACCAAAGTCAATGTTAATAAAGCTGAAATCAACATTAAAAAATTAGAATACTCATTAGAACAAGAGAAGCAAGATTTAAGAACAAATATAGAACAAGCTTATGCCGATGCTAAGGCTGCTTTTAATCAATATCAAGCCTCAAAAGCCTCGTTGGATGCTCAAACAGAGTCTTTTAAAAATGCCGAGGAAAGTTATAAATTAGGCGTTATGAACTCTTTTGATTTTGAACAGGTTCGAAACCGATTGGTAAATTCTAAATCTAGCATTATAAATGCCAAATACAATTTTGTTTTTAAGACAAAAGTTTTAGATTTTTACATGGGAAAACCTTTAACAGATTAACGTGAACACATACATACTTAATATAGAAACAGCAACCACAAATTGCTCGGTAGCCTTGTCTAAAAATGGAGAAACTATTGTTTTAAAAGAAGATAACGACAAAAGTTATTCGCATGCCGAACGTTTGCATGTATATATCGATGAGGTTTTAAAACAAGGCCAAATTGAGGCTAAAGATTTGGATGCTATTTCTGTAAGCAAAGGCCCAGGGTCTTATACAGGGTTGCGTATTGGTGTTTCGGCAGCAAAAGGTTTGTGTTATGCTTTGGGAAAGCCTTTAATTTCTGTAGCCACTTTAGCAGCCCTAGCACAACAAGTTAATGAAAATGATGGCATTATTGTAGCGATGTTAGACGCGCGACGTATGGAAGTGTATTCTGCTATTTATAATCCTGATGGCACAGAACTAAGAGCCACTCAAGCACAAATTTTAGACGAAACCTCTTTTAGTGAATATTTAGAACAAGGTAAAGTTTACTTTATAGGTAATGGTGTTGAAAAAACGAAAATACTTATAAACCATCCTAATGCTATTTTTATTGAAGGTAAATTGCCTTCAGCAAACGAGATGGGGGCCATAGCAGATTACAAGTATAAAAAAAGCGACACCGAAGATGTCGCTTATTTTGAACCTTATTATTTAAAAGATTTTGTAGCCTTAAAGCCAAAAAACGCTTAAACTTCTTTATGTATTTCAACTTGGTGTGGGTAAGGAATTTCAATTCCAGCCTTATCAAGTGCTTCTTTTACATCTTCGGTAATACCGAAATATACGTCCCAATAATCGGCAGCCGTACTCCAAGGTCTCACTGCGAAGTTAATCGAGCTATCGGCTAATTCTGATACATTTACAGAAGGCGCAGGATCTTTTAATACTTTAGGGTGAGATGTTAAAACGGCCATTAAAACTTCTTTAGTTTTCTTAATATCTGAAGCATAATCTACACCAAAAGTTAAATCTACACGACGCGTTCCAGCAACGGTATAGTTAACAATGTTCCCGTTTGATAGTGTACCGTTAGGAATAATAATTTCCTTGTTAGAAAGCCCCGTAAGTTTTGTTGTAAAAATTTCAATTTCTTTTACAACACCTATTTCACCTTGAGCTTCAATTAAATCACCAATTTTAAAAGGTTTAAAAATCATAATTAAAACACCACCAGCAAAATTAGAAAGCGAGCCTTGTAATGCTAAACCAACAGCTAAACCAGCAGCAGCTAAGATAGCAGCAAACGATGTTGTTTCTACGCCTAAGGTACCCAGAACAACAATAATTAAAACAATTTTTAATGCCCAGCTAGTAAGGTTAATGCTAAATTTTTGAAGACTTTCTTCATAATTACCTTTAGCCATAACTTTTTTGGTGCCTTTTAATAGTTTTGAAATCACCCAAGAACCAATAATCCATATAATAATTGCTCCAATAAGTTTAAGGCCATATTCTAAGCCTAAATCTAGCCACTTTTGTAATTCAATTTTTTCGAAATCCATAATGTATAAGTTAATTTGTCCTGTAAAATTAAAATTATTTTAAGATTTATCGAATTAATACGGTTTAAAAAAGAAACTTATTTCTATTTGTTAAAGCGCATCGATAAACTTCAAATAAACGGGGATAAAAGGCATAAAAAAGCGCTCAATAATTGAACGCTTTTTTTAATCTTAAGATTTTTTTCTTTTGAAGTGATCTAATCGACTTCAAAAGTAATTTTTACATTCACTCTATAATCTGTAATTTCACCATCTTTTACGTTGGCACTATGATCTTGAACGTAAACAGAACGAATGTTTTTTACCGTTTTAGAGGCGTGTTTTACTGCTTGTTTTGTTGCATCTTCCCAACTTTTACTCGAATTAGCTAAGACTTCAATAACTTTTAATACTGCCATAATTTTTATTAATTTAAGTGTGAACTTAAAGTTAGTAAAAATTATTCAATTATCCGTTAATTGCCTCAACCATAGCAACTTTTCCAGGCATCATTTCTTTTAACATGTTTTCTATGCCACTTTTTAATGTGTATGTAGACGAAGGGCAACCGCTACAAGCGCCCTGTAATAGTACACTTACGTTCTTTGTGTCGGCATCGTAAGCGATGAATTGTATGTTTCCACCATCACTAGCCACTGCAGGTTTTACGTATTCCTCAAGAATATTGATGATTTCTTTCGACGTGTCGTCTAAAGCATCATATTTAGAATCTAATTGCGTCTCCGATTTTTGTAACGTTTCAGCAGCCTCTGGTGCTACAATTTCTTTTCCGTTTTCAATATAGGTTCTTATAAATTCACGAAGTTCAACGGTAATGTCTTGCCATTCAGCAATGTCATATTTTGTTATCGAAACATAGTTTTCATCTAAAAAAACACTTTTCACAAATGGAAAATGAAATAATTCGGTTGCTAAAGGTGATAATTTGGCTTCATCTATAGACGTGAATTCAAATAAGGCGCGAACAATTTTTTTGTTAGCCACAAACTTCATAACCGAAGGATTTGGTGTGCTTTCGGCATAAACCGTTACAGGAACTTTTTTAGGTGCCGCTGTATCTTCAACAGCAATACCGCCATCGTTTAGATAGGCTTCAATTTGTTCGGCAACTTCATCTTGTACGTCATTCCATTCTACAATGGCGTAGCGTTCCACAGCGATAAAATTCCCCGAGATATAAACCTTTTTAACAAATGGTAAATAGAATAATTGTTGGGCTAAAGGCGATGCTTTGGCTTCATCAATATTATTAAATTCAAAACTTTGGTGCTGCGTAATAAAATGATTGGTTTCAAATTTTACGATAGCATTATTGGATGTTTCTTGCACAGAAACCTTGAAAGTATTCATTTCAACTAATTTTTGACAAAAATACTAAAAGAAAACTACAGATATCCATATATTTGAGTTATGTTGTTGATTTTAAAAGTGACATCTCTTATTTTTTTAGGAGGTGTTTTTAGTATGAGAACTAGATGATTACCTTTATTTTTATACAACAGCTACTAAAACTAAACCTACTCTAAACATGAATTTTAAATTCTTACTAACACTACTGGTTGCTCTGCTCTGCACTCAATTTATTAGGGCACAAGAAGGTATGCCTGTTTATTCCGATTATCTGGTCGATAATTATTATTTAATACACCCTTCCATGGCTGGTGCTGCTAATTGTGCTAAAATTAGACTAACAGCAAGACAGCAATGGTTTGGGCAAGATGATGCTCCAAAACTTTTAACCATGAGTGTAAATAGTAGGTTAGGGGAGTCTCAATCTGCAATTGGTGGTATTGTTTATGCCGATAAAAACGGTTATCACTCTCAAAAAGGAGCCTATGTTACCTATGCACATCATTTAATGTTTTCTAGAAGTGTAACAGATTTAAATATGCTGTCTTTTGGACTAAGTGCTGGATTTGTTCAATACCAATTAGATGAAAGTGATTTTTTAAATGATACTCCTGTTCGCGATCCTATTATTGGAGGAATCGTGCAAAGTGAAATAAATTTTAATATGGATTTTGGATTTTCGTACCATTACCTAGATTTTTATATGCACGGTACAGTTAAAAATCTCCTAGAAAATTCGGGCGTTAATAACGACCTTCAAATTACTAGTAACTTAAGACGTTATTTGTTTTCTGCCGGTTACGTGTTCAATAAGTTTGGCAGCTCATTGTCTTATGAGCCATCTGTTTTATTTCAGTACAAAGAAGCGACCAAAGAAAGCATTATCGATGTGAATGCAAAAGTTTATAAAGATATGGCCTTTGGTACCATTTGGGGCGGACTATCTTACAGACACAGTTTAGATGGTGCTGAATATTTAACAAATTCAGGTGCCATTGATAGTCAGAAATTAAACCAAATTACACCAATTGTTGGGGTTAATTATAAAAACTTCTTGTTTGCTTATAATTATACGTATCAAACAAATTCTGTTGTTTATACCAACTCAGGTTTTCATCAGTTAACACTAGGCTATAATTTTAACTGCACACGCGAACGTTATGAATGTTATTGTCCAGCAGTTAATTAATTAAGAGTCAAGCGCCAATAACCAACAACCAATAACTAATAACCAAACACCCATCATGCCTGTAATCAAACCTGTAAACGGAAAATCTCCACAAATTCCAGAAGATTGTTTTATAGCCGAAAACGCTACTATTGTTGGCGATGTTATCATGGGGAAACAATGTAGTGTTTGGTTTAGTGCCGTAATTCGTGGCGATGTAAATTACATTAAAATGGGCAATAAAGTTAATATTCAAGATGGTGCCGTAATTCACGCTACTTATTTAACTGCGCCCACAAACATTGGTAATAATGTGTCTATCGGGCATAATGCCTTGGTACACGGTTGTACAATAAACGATAATGTTTTAATTGGTATGGGTAGTATTGTTATGGATGGCTGTGTTGTTGAAAGCAATAGTATTATTGCTGCAGGAGCCGTAGTAACTAAAAACACACGGGTTGAAACTGGTAGTATTTATGCTGGTGTTCCTGCTAAAAAAGTGAAAGACATTAGTGAAGAATTAATCTCGGGAGAAATTAATCGTATTGCCGATAATTATATAAAATACTCCAGTTGGTTTAAAGAGTAGATTTTACTCTCGATAATTTAAATACGGTGTTAAATTTTGGCGTTACCACAAGGGTCGCGCTTTCCACTATATCTTTTTTAAGTTTTTTTTTAGCCATTATTTTTTACCTTTTTTTTAATTCTGCTTCATATAAGTGCTTTGTGCTTATTCTTAAAAAAGGATGCCGTTTCAATCGCTAACGCAATACACGGCTTCTATTAAAAATCTAGATACGACACTTTGTTGTTCTCTGCTAAAAGAGACGCCATAATTTCAGGATTTCCATTGGTGTAAAATTTCGTTTCAGCTAATTTCGTTTGTGAATTTAATAAATCATGCTTTTCTAAAATGGCTTTGGTTTGTCGTGCTACGGCTTCACCAGAATCAATAATTTTTACATGTTTTGGAAGAATTTTTAAAAGCTGAGGTAAAAGGTAAGGGTAGTGGGTGCAGCCTAAAACCAGATAATCTATATTGGCATCTACCATCGGGTTTAAATACAGCTTTAAAAGGGCATTCATTTCTTCCGAATAAAGTTTTCCTCCTTCAATAAGCTCTACAATGCCATTGCCGTTTTGTTCAATAATTTCAGCTTGACTTGCAAACAGGTTTGAAGTTTTATGGAACAATTCACTACTTAAAGTGCCTTTGGTTGCCAGAATACCAACGGTATGGGTTTTACTATGTAAAACGGCTGGTTTTATAGCTGGTTCTATGCCAATAAAAGGTATTTTATAGTTTGCTCTAAGATAATCTATAGCATTTGTAGTAGCGGTGTTACAGGCTACAACAATAAGTTTACAGTTTTGTTTTATTAAATAGTCGGTGTTTTTAATGCTTAACTCTATAATAGCCTCCTTTCCCTTCGGACCGTAAGGTGCATTTTTACTATCAGCCAAATAAATCATGTTTTCGTATGGTAAAATGGCGTGTATTTCTTTCCAAATGGAAGTGCCTCCAATACCAGAATCGAAAATACCAATAGGTTGCTTGTTCATCATTATCAAAAATAAAAAAAGCTGTCTTTAAATCGACAGCTTTTTTTGGGAATTATTATGTTTTACTAGGTTGATCTTATTTAATCATCAGTTCTTTTTACAGCTCTCTTTTTAGCATATAAATTATTGTCACTTATAAATAATTCGTATGATTTTGTGTCCTCAAATAGATAGATATATCCAGTTTCTGAATCTTCAAACAATATAGTTGTATTTTTTTCTAAAAGCGTTTGGATATATTCTGATTCTTCTGTTTTTATAACAACAGGCTTCTCATTATTTGTAACGTCAACTTTCATTTGGTATGCTTTGCCATCTATAATATAAGTTGAATTTTCGTAGTTTGTATCGGGTGATACATCAGAATCAGTACTACAAGATAATAAAACAGTTAACAGGAGAAGGGTAATAAAATTTTTCATAAACTTCATGTTTTGGATTTAAATAAGCTTTAAATGTAAGTTTATGCTTTTAGAAACGAAGTTTATACGTGTTAAAATAATGTTAAAATTTATTTGATTCATTAGTACTAAAATAAAAAAAGCCACCTCTTAGAGGTAGCTTTTTTTATATCGTTGGGCGTTTGTATTAGATACCTAACTTTTTCTTTACGTCTGCTAAGATGTCTGTTCCATCGGCAACAATTAAAGATGCTCTGTCTAAAACATATTGAAAACCTTTTGCTTTTGCAACCTCTTGAATTGCTTTCATCGCTTTTTCTTGAATTGGTTTAAACAATTCTGCTTCTTTTTTAGCGATGTCTTGTTGTGCATCTGATCTAAATTGTTGAATACGTTGTTGTTTTTCTTGTAGCTCTAAACCTCTTTTTTGATTTTCTTCATCAGTTTTAGTAGCTGCTTCACTTTCGTATTGTTTTACAGTGTTTTGATATTCTGTAATAGATGCTTGAATATCTGTTTGGTAGGTTTTACCTAAAGTTTCAATTTCTTTTTGAGCTGCAATAGCTTCAGGCATTGCTGCGATTAACTCCTGAGTATTTATATGGGCAACTTTGCTTTGTGCTTGTGTAAAACTTACAGATACAATACATAATGCAGTTGCTAATAAGAGTGTTTTTAATTGTTTCATTTTAAATAGTATTAATTGTGTTATAAATTGATTATTTGTTTTGGTTTTCACTTTCTTTTGCCTTCTGGCGTTCTTCTAATATTCTTTGTTTTCTCTCTTCTAATTCTTTTTTTCTGGCTTCACGCTCAGCCAACTTCTTTTGTTTATTTTCTTCGATAAGTTGCTCTCTAGTTTTTGTTTCAGCAGCTTCACCTTCCTTTACGGTTTCTGTTTTATTCGATTCCTCTTGTGGTGTTACACCGTTTCTAGCATCAATTTTAGCTTGTTTTGCTTTTTCTCTTTCTGCTAATGTTTGTTCACGTCTTTCAGCAGCTTCTCTTTTCTTAGCTTCTCTAGCCGCTAAAGCTTCTTGTCTTCGTTTTTCAACGGCAGTTTCACGTGCCGCTTTCTTTTCTTCTAAAGCTTGTTCTCTAGCATCAAGCTCTTCATTAACTTCAGGAATTAATTCCTCTTGTTCGGCAGCGCGTCGTTCTGCTTTTGTTTGTGCTTGATTTCTTTTAGACGATCTTGTAATACTTCTTAATATTTGCTCGCTTAAATCATAACGTTTTGCCGAGAACAACATGGTTGCATCTGATGATTTGTCAAAAATAAAATCATATTTTTTTCCTTCAGCAATATCTTGTACTGCTGCAAAAATTTGATCTTGAATAGGCTGCATCAACTGTTTTTTTTGAATAAACAAATCGCCATTTGGTCCAAATCGTTTTTGTTGATAGTCTAAAATTTCACTTTCTTCAAAATCTATATCTTCTTCGCGTTCATGAATAAGCTCTTCAGTTAAAAGCACTTTTTCGGTGCTTAAATCTTTTCGCTTTTGGTTAATAGCCGCTAATTTTTCGTGAATTTCATTTTTCCATTTTTCAGCTTTCTGATTTAATTGTATGGAAGCTTCTTGATATTCTGGAACATTTTCTAAAATGTATTCGGTGTCTATATAACCTATTCTAACACCACGTTGTGCATGCGATGAAAAGCAAGAGATAAATACTAATATCAGTAAAAAAAGAACGTTGGTTTTAATGTATTTCAACATATTTCTATTCTTGGTAACATGTAACGTGCATTTATTGTTTTTTTCAAGGTTTAACTTTTTTAACAATACTCGTTTCATTGGTTTAATGTTTTATAATTTATGGTTTTATAAGTTCTAATTTCTGCTACTAAATAAGCCGTATTTTTAAAACTTAATCTTCAAAATTAACGAAATATAATCTTAAAAATTTTATTTCCCATTAAAAACATTAAAGTGTTATTAGAAAATATCATGCCAAAATTAATTGTGGTTTAAAATTGCTGTCCGATAATAAAGTGTGTTTCCCACCCATTTCTTACAGTCTGTCCAGGTAATGGGTCGAAACCATAACCGAAATCTATACCTAATAAACCAAATGCTGGCATAAAAATTCTAAGTCCTAAACCTGCCGATCTTTTCAAATCGAAAGGGTTATAAGCTCTAAAGTTGTCGTAAGAAGCTCCTGCTTCTGCAAAAGTTAGCGCAAATATTTTAGCCGACGCTTTTAATGTTATTGGGTAACGTACCTCTAATGAAAATTTATTGTATATCGTTCCTCCATCTTGACTTGATAAAGATTGATTTGGGTAACCACGTAACTGAATCGCTTCTCTACCATCTAGACTGTAACTTCCTAAGCCATCGCCTCCAAGAAAGAAACGCTCAAATGGAATAACTCCTCTATCATTATTATAAGCACCTAAGAACCCGAATTCTGTGCTAGGTCTTACTACTAAATCTTTAAAAAGTTGGAAATACCATTCCCCTTTAAACTTCAGCTTGTAAAACTCCAACCAGTTATAACGTTCTTGATCTATTTCTGAAACTCTCGCGCCTGCTTCTGCTCTTTCTTCTGGCGAGCTGTTAACGTTTAATTGTTTTGCTACGTTTTCTTCACGCTCTTCTTTTAGGGCTTTATAGTCTGTATTATTAAATAAAGACCATGGTGGCGAGAATTTCGCGCTAACAGAGAAGCTAGACCCACCTGTTGGATAAATAGGGTCTACACTTGTGTTGTTTCTACTTAAACCAATAGTATAAGATAAGTTGTTTGAAAAACCATCGCCAAAAGTAAATAACCCAGTATTGTAGTTATTTAAATCGTAACGTTGGTAACTAGCGGCTTGCGATAGTATAAAATAATCGTCTGGTTCTTTAAGGCGTTTAGCTAAGCCAAAAGTAATTCCTGTAATATTAAAACTTTGATCGCGGTCTGCTTTGCCAGTTCGGTAATCGTATAAAAACTGCTTGGTATGCGATAAAGATGCCGAAAACTGAATAGGACGTTTACCACCCATCCAAGGTTCAGAGAATGAAAAACTGTAGGTTTGGTAAAACTGACTGGCTTGTAAACGTAAAGCTAGTTTTTGACCATCTCCCATAGGGATCGGTTTATAAGCTTTTTTATTGAAAATATTTTTTATCGAAAAGTTATTGAACGATAACCCTAGTGTTCCAATAAAGCCACCACCACCGTAGCCACCTTGTAGTTCTATTTGACTTGATCCGGTTTCTTTTACCGAATATTCCATGTCTATTGTTCCTGCAACGGGATTTGGGTTGTTAAAGTTTGGTACGATTTCTTGAGCATCAAAAAAGCCAAGTTGACCAAGTTCTCTAACGGTACGTACAATATTTGCTTTACTGTATAATTGACCAGGACGTGTACGAATTTCTCTGTAAATAACGTGGTCGTTAGTTTTGTCGTTTCCAACAACAGATACACTGTTGAAATAAGCTGGTTTTCCTTCCGAAATTCTAATTTCAGTATCAATAACGTGGTCTTCTACATTAACTTCAACCGAGTTGATGGTTGAAAATAAATACCCGTTATTTTGATATTGGTTGGTAATATCGAAAGCATCTGGTTTAGACTGGTCTGCAATACGTTCTTGTAATAAAATGCTATTGTAGGTGTCTCCTTTGTTAATACGTAGTAACCTTGATAAGTATTCATCAGAATAGGCCGAGTTTCCTATAAATGTAATATCACCAAATTTATATTGTTCACCTTCCGTTACATCTATTATAAGCGAAATGGTTTTATCATTATTTACAATTAAAGAGTCTGCAACAACTCGAGCATCTCTATACCCGTTTTTCTTATAAGTATCAATAACATGGCCTAAATCGGCTTGATATGCAGAATCTATAAATTTTGAACGTTTCCAAATACGCAGGCGATTAATTTTTTTTGTGTTTTTCATGCTGCTTCGGAGTTTTTTACTGTCCAAAACATCATTGCCTCTAAACGTAATATCTTTAACTTTAACTTTTTCGCCTTTATCAATATTTAATACCATATTAACTCTAGAGGTTTCTATAGAGTCTTTAACAGGAATGGTATTTATATGCACTTTGGTGTTGTAATAACCGTCTTTCTTGTACTTTTTAGTTAGAAAGTTTTTTGTTGTAGTAATAAGGTTTTCGGTAACTTTTACGCCTTTATTCAGGTTGTTATCTTTAATAATCTCGTCTTGTTTACTCTTTTTAACGCCATTAATTTTCAGGTCGTTTATTTGAGGTAAATCGGATAATCTAATTTCAAGACTTGCTACATCACCTTCAATATTGGTGACATAAACTTCGATATTATCGAATAATTTAGAATTCCATAGTTTTTTAATCGCGTTACTAATAGCTTCACCAGGAATGGTGATTTCTTTGCCTTTGCTTAAACCCGAATAAGTAATAATGGTTTGTTCGCTAAAAGACGTATCACCAGAAACAGTAATTTCTCCTAAGATGTACTTTTTATTTGCAATTTGTGCCTTAACATTAAGGCTTCCTATAAAAAGAATTATAGCAGTACAATATTTCAAAAATGTTAATATATTAGGAATATTAACTAAGTTGGTCACTGGTTTTCCCAAATCGTCGTTCTCTTTTTTGATATTCAATAATAGCTTCATACAAATGTTGTCTGGTAAAATCTGGCCACAACACACTTGTAAAATGTAATTCGGCATATGCAATTTGCCATAGTAAAAAATTGCTTATCCGTTGCTCACCGCTGGTTCTAACAAGCAAATCTACGTCTGGTAAATTTTGCGTGTAAAGATGCTCATTTATAATTGATTCATCAATATTTTCGTGCGAAATTATATTATTTTTAACTTTAATACTAATTTCTTTTACTGCGTTTACTATTTCGTCTCTAGAACCATAGCTTAAAGCCAGGCTTAAAGTCATTCGTGTATTATTTTTAGTACTTTCTATGGCGTCAGAAAGTTCTTTGTATACTTTTTTAGGAAGCGCTTGTAAATTACCAATTGCAGCAAGCTTAATATTATTGTCATTAAGCGTTTTAAGTTCTTTGGTTAATGAGCTTACTAAAAGCTTCATTAATGTTTGCACTTCAAGTTTTGGGCGGTTCCAGTTTTCGGTAGAAAAAGCATACAGTGTGAGGTTTTCAATACCAAGTTCGGCGCAAGCTTCTACGGTTTCTTTAACCGATTTTGTGCCGTTTTCATGCCCAAAAGCACGAATCATACCTTGTTGTTTTGCCCAACGTCCGTTACCATCCATAATAATGGCAATATGTTTAGGCAACGCATGAGGCAGTATGTTGTTTTTTAAATCCATTTTTATTCTACACAATAACAGGGGTTTTCTCCAAAGGTATAGGTAAGTGTAATACCTGTAAACATATACCAGTCGTTATTGTTTATATTTCCAATTTTATGTTGTTCTTGTAGTGCTTTCGAGTTTGGGATGCTACCATCTAATTTGTCGGTAAACGTATAACGAGCGCCAACTTCAATACCTACAATAATGTTTCCTAAGAAATTAGATTTAAAACCTAATGCCATAGGAATACCAAATGCCCAGCTAGATGTTTCTTCTGGGGTTTGTATGCCTGCGCTGTTAAAATAGCTATTGTCATAATAACCAGCAGTTATTCCTGAATAGATATATGGTGCGCCTATTTTGTTTCCAGCATGTAAATCGAAATCGGTAAAAGTAAATTCCATACCAGCAGAAAGTTCGATTAGTTCAGTTGAAAACTCGTAGTCTCTTTGTATGCGTCTTGGGTCATCCGATTCGCTGTCGTAGCCTTTTAAATCGGTATAAATGATTGATGCACGGTACGAGTGTCTTTTACTTCTGTTCCATTTATATATGCCACCAATAGCCAATTGGTTTGGTGCGATATAGTCGGTAGCACCAATGTCGCCAATAAAATTACTTGCTCCAACAAAAACGCCAAGTTCGTTAATTTGAGAGTAGCTTAATTGGATGCTTAAAATGCTAATTATCAATAGGATTAAATGCCTCATAAATATTCAAAAGTTTGCAAATATAATAAATAAGATTAGTCTGTAGTACATTGAACTAAATAGTCTTAGTGTAAAACAGCATTTCTTTGTAATTATTGTTTTATTGAGGGATACTTAATAAGGATTAGTTTCGTTTGTCTTCACCCCAAAGGAGTTTTTTTCGTAGTGTAATTAAAAAGCTTTCGTCTAAAAGATCAATCATTTTTATTTTGAAATCTGCTTTTTTAATTTTTATAAGTGTGCCGTTGTCTAAGGTCGCAATTCTAGAATCTAAGGATACTAAATGGTTGTCTTCACGACCACTAACTCTTAAATGAACCTCGGTAGAATCTGGAATTATTAATGGACGGGCGCTTAAATTGTGAGGTGCAATAGGTGTTAATACAAAACTATTGGTGCTTGGTGTAATAACAGGGCCGCCGCAACTTAAAGAGTAGCCTGTTGAGCCTGTTGGTGTTGAAAGGATTAAACCATCGCTCCAATACGAAGTTAAATATTCACCATCTAAATGGGTTTCAACCGTAATCATCGATGTGGTGTTTTTTCTACTTACAGCCACTTCATTCAAAGCGAAATTTAAAGATTTAATATCGTCGTTTTCTGGTGATGTTTCAACCGATAAAAGACTACGTTCCGAAATTTTATAGTTGCCATCAATAATATTTTGCATGGCCACTTCAATAGCGTCAACTTGTATGGTAGCTAAAAAGCCAAGACGTCCTGTGTTAATACCAACTATAGGGATATCAATATCTTTTACAAAAGTGATGCTCCTTAATATAGTGCCATCACCACCAATACTTACTAAAAAATCGTAGCTTGTATCTAAAGTGTCGAAGGTTTTAAATGAACTGAAGTCATTAATTCTAGCGGATTTTTCTTTTATAATATTGAAAAACTCGGTTTCAATATAGGCATCAATGTTTTTTTTCAACAAAAAGTTAAATAATCTTTCTACTGAAACTGATGTGGTTGAATTGTAAAAACGTCCGAAAACGGCAACTTTCATAAATTAAATATTTAAGTATTTTTTTAAATAGTCCGAACGTTCTTTTAAACCTTCAATATATCCATCTTCTTCGTGTCCAGAGACAATAATATAGCTGTATCTTCTAAAGGTTTGAATGATGTCGTTAAGACCGGTATTGCCAATTTTTAGGGTTATTTGTGTTAAATCGGTGGTCATTTTCGAAATAAATGCCCCTAGAATTTTACCACCGTTAGATTCTACAATTTGGCTAATTTCACTAAGCGAATAATCGGTAGTGCCTTTTTCTACCACTAAAACACCGCCTGGTTCAGAGAAAAAGGGCGAATCGGCAAACAAACTTATAATATCACTAAGTTCATAATAGCCTAAGTACTCGTTTTTGGCATTAAGTACAGGCATGATATTGGTGGAACTTGTGGCGAATGTTTCCAAAACATCCAACCAAAGTGTGGTGTCTCTAACAAAAAAATCTTCTAATGAATATTTGTATTCGGTTAGGCTTTTTTCGGTTTCAAAACAATAAGCATCGGCTTCCGAGAAACACCCTAAAAAAAGGCCGTCTTCACTTTTAACAGGGATGTGCGAAAAGGTTAGTTGATTAAATAACAATTGCAAATCACTCACGCGGCTACTAATATTTAGTGGCTTTATGTCGTTTATGATGAATTCTAAAAGTTTCATGATTCCTACTGAATTGGACTGCAAATTAATCAAAAAAAAAGTATGTAAGCCTGTTCTACTTTGTATTTTTGTTTTTTAAAATGGATTTATGACAAAGTTAAGTGTTAATATTAATAAGATTGCTACGTTAAGAAACTCGCGTGGTGGCGATGTGCCTAATGTGGTGCAATTTGCAAAAGATGCCCAACGATTTGGAGCCGAGGGAATCACCATTCACCCAAGACCAGACGAAAGACATATACGTTATCAAGACGCTCGCGATTTAAAACCAGAGGTTTATACGGAGTATAATATTGAAGGAAATCCTGTAGAATCGTTTATGAAATTGGTGCTAGAAGTAAAACCAACGCAGGTTACTTTGGTTCCAGATGCGGTTGATGCTATTACGAGTAATGCAGGTTGGGATACCATAAAACATAAAGACTTTTTAGTTGATGTGATTCAGGAATTTAAAAATAACGGCATTCGAACTTCTATTTTTGTCGATCCTGTTTTAAAGCAAATTGAAGGTGCTAAACTTACAGGAACAGACCGTATAGAATTGTACACCGAAGCGTATGCGCATCAATACAGTTTGGGCAACAAAAATGCTATAAAACCTTATGTAGAAAGTGCCGAACTGGCAAACACTTTAGGTTTAGGAATTAATGCAGGTCACGATTTGTCTTTAGATAATACAGAATTTTTTAAAAATGAAATTCCTAATTTATTAGAAGTTTCAATTGGGCATGCGCTTATTACAGAAAGTTTGTATTTAGGTGTTGAAAATGTGATACAGATGTATTTGCGTAAACTTAAGTAACTAGTCGCAGTTTTCAGTCACAGTTAAAAAATATTGCATAACAGTTTCCCTCCTTCGGAGGGATTAAGGGAGGAAAAAAATGATTTTACATTCAACAATAATAGGAACAGGCAAGCCATTTGTTATTTTACATGGTTTTTTAGGGATGAGCGATAACTGGAAAACTTTAGGGGTTCAGTTTAGCGAGCAAGGTTTCGAGGTGCATTTGGTCGATCAGCGTAATCACGGACGCAGTTTTCACGATGATGCTTTTAGCTATGAAGTCCTTTCGGAAGACTTAAAAGCCTATTGCGATGCGCATCAATTATCTGATATTGTATTATTAGGACATTCCATGGGCGGAAAAACAGCCATGTTATTTGCAACGCAATTTCCCGAATTGGTTTCCAAATTAATAATTGCCGATATTTCACCAAGATTCTACCCCGTACATCACGATGCGATTTTAAATGGTTTAAGCGCTATAAATTTTGATGAAGTTAAAGGCAGAGGTGAAGTTGATAAGGTTTTAAGCGAGTATGTTCAAGATTTAGGTACACGCCAATTTTTACTTAAAAACCTGTATTGGGTTGAAAAAGGCAAATTAGGCTTGCGCATAAATATTGAGGTGCTTCATAATGAAGTTGCCGAAGTTGGCGAGCCTTTACCAAGTTATGCAACCTTTAATGGCGACACTTTATTTTTACGTGGCGATCGCTCCGAATACATTGGTGTTGGTGATGAGCGTATTATAAAAACTCATTTTCCTGCTGCTGAAGTTGAAACCATTTCCAATGCAGGGCATTGGTTGCATGCCGAAAATCCTAAGGACTTTTTTGAAGCGGTTATGCAGTTTGTAGCATAGTTTTCATCTAAATTTCAAGAAAAATCTTATATTAGTGATTGTTTAAAAATTTAAAACGCTAAAAAATGAAACTCATTTTAAACCTATTATTAACCGCAGTTGCTGTATTTGTTTTGGCTCATGTTTTATCGGGTGTTACCGTGGATAGTTATGTTACAGCAATAATTGTCTCTGTTATTTTAGCTGTTTTAAACTTTTTTATAAAACCTATTTTAGTCATTTTTACCTTACCCATTACCATTCTAACCTTAGGGTTATTTTTACTTATTATTAATGCTGTAATTATTTTATTGGCAAGTAATTTAATTGATGGGTTTTCGGTAAGCAGCATCTGGACAGCCATCCTTTTTAGTATTCTATTATCTATTCTAGAATCGCTACTGCATTCGTTTGTAAAAGAGGATTAAACCACTCTAAAAATCAAGTTCTTAAAAACTTTGCTAGGATGTAAAAATATATTATTTTTGCATCCCAATTTTGGTTACATAAAGTTTAGGTTTTTAAAAGAAACCTTATTGTTAAATGCCTGATTTAAGGCTTTATATCATTTAAAATGAATATTACAAGAGAAAACGTTGATGCATTAAATGCTGTTGTTAAAGTTGATATTGCTAAAGAAGATTATAGCGATAAAGTAGAGAAAATCTTAACCGATTACCGTAAAACAGCAAATATTCCAGGTTTTAGAAAAGGTCATGTACCAATGGGCATGGTTAAAAAGCAGTACGGAAAAGCAGTTTTGGTTGATGAGGTAAACAAGCTTTTGCAAGATGCTTTAAACAAATATTTAACTGAAGAAAAATTAGACGTTCTTGGGCAACCATTACCAAAACCTCAAGATGATATCGATTGGGATGCTGAAGGTTTTTCATTCGAATTTGAATTAGGTTTAGCACCAGAATTCGATGTTGAATTAAAAGGAAAAAAAGCCATCACACAATATAATATTATTGCTGATGATAAAATGATTGATGAGCAAGTTGAGCGAATTCAAAAACAATACGGGAAATTAGTTTCTCAAGATACAGTTGAAAAAGACAGCGAAATCACTGGGACTTACACCAACGAAGAAAAAGAAATTGATAACACAGTTACTTTAACTTTAGATAAATTTAAAGGGAAAGCAACAGCAAAACAATTTGTAGGTGCTAAAGTTGGCGATGTTATCACATTAAAAACTAAAGGTCTTTTTGATGATGAGCACGATTTAATGCATGCTTTAAAATTAAGTCATGACGATGTTCATGGTCTTGATATTGAAGTGAATTTTACTATTACTGAAATTAACGAACGTGAGTTAGCCGATTTAGATCAAGAATTATTTGATAAACTTTTTGGTGAAGGTGAAGTAAAGTCTGTTTCAGAATTAAAAGCGAAAATTAAAGAAGACGCCGAAAAACAATTTGTACAACAAGCCGATCAAAAGTTATTAAACGATGTTACTGAATATTTGGTTGAAAACACAAAATTCGATTTACCAGCCGAGTTTTTAACTAAATGGATGCAAACTGCAGGTGAAAAAGAAATTGATTTAGCTCAAGCCAGAGAAGAATACGAGAAATCTGAAAAAGGTTTACGTTACCAATTAATTGAAGGGAAGTTGATTACAGATAATAACGTTCAAGTTACTATGGACGATATTAAAAATCACGCTAAAGAAATGATTAAAGGGCAAATGGCTCAATTTGGTCAATTAAATCCTTCAGATAAAGAATTAGAGGATATTGCTGCACGTGTATTAGGAAATCAAGATGAAGCACGTCGTATTTCAGAGCAGTTAATCAGCCAAAAATTATTAGCGGTTTACAAAGAAAAAGCAAACCTTAAAGTAAAAGAATTAAGTTACGAAAACTTTGTTAAAGAAGTTTACGGCGATAAATAAGTAAAAAATTAATTGCTTATCTTTAAGCGCTTAAATCAAGAGGTTTAAGCGCTTTTTTTATTTAAAAGCATACTTTTTTAAATCGATTTTCAATGTATTTTATTGAAAGTCAATGTTGAATTAAAAAATATAAAAGGAAAATTATGGATTACGCAAAGGAATTTGAAAAATTCGCGATAAAAGATCAAGGGATTAGCAGTACTTATTATAACAAAATAATGAGTAGCATGTATCCACAAAGCTTGACTCCAAATATTATTGAAGAACGCCAAATGAATATTGCTGTTTTTGATGTATTCTCTCGTTTAATGATGGATAGAATCATTTTTTTAGGAACAGGTATTAACGATCAAGTGGCTAATATTGTACAAGCCCAATTGTTGTTTTTAGAAAGCACAGATGCTAATAAAGACATTCAAATATATATCAATTCTCCAGGTGGAAGTGTATACGCTGGTTTAGGTATTTACGATACCATGCAGTTTATAAAGCCTGATGTGGCTACTATTTGTACAGGTATGGCAGCCTCAATGGGAGCTGTTTTATTATGTGCAGGCGCTAAAGGAAAACGAAGTGGGTTAACACATTCTCGTGTTATGATTCACCAACCTTTAGGTGGCGCGCAAGGACAAGCGAGTGATATTGAAATTACAGCTAGAGAAATCCTAATTTTAAAGGAAGAACTTTATAAGATTATCAGTAAGCATTCGGGGCAGGATTACGACAAAGTATACCAAGATAGTGATCGTGATTACTGGATGAAAGCCGATAAAGCCAAGGAATATGGTATGATCGATGAAATTCTAGTCCGTAATTAAATAAAAATTTGTAATTTTAAAGAATTGTTATAGAGGGATTTATGATAATTTTGTTCCATAAAAAGTAGATTAATGGCAAAAGAAGAATTAGAATGTTCGTTTTGTGGTAGAAAGAAGCCAGAGACAAACTTGTTGATAGCAGGCTTAGATGCGCACATCTGCGACAGATGTATTGAGCAAGCGCACGGCATTGTTCTGGAAGAATCTAAACAAAGCGATAGTAGTGATTTATCGGCAGAATTAAAACTTAGAAAACCCCAGCAAATTAAAGGGTTTTTAGACGAATATATTATTGGGCAAGACATTACTAAAAAGGTGATGTCGGTTGCGGTTTACAATCATTATAAAAGATTATTACAACCTGTTACTAAGGATGATATTGAAATCCAAAAAAGTAACATTATTATGGTTGGTCAAACAGGTACAGGAAAAACCTTAATGGCTAAAACCATTGCAAAAATGTTAAACGTGCCATTGGCTATTGTTGATGCCACTGTTTTAACTGAAGCTGGTTATGTAGGTGAAGATGTAGAAAGTATTTTAACACGTTTATTACAAGCAGCAGATTACAACCTAGAGAAAGCTGAAAAGGGTATCGTTTTTATAGATGAAATAGATAAAATTGCTAGAAAAAGTGATAATCCTTCTATTACACGCGATGTTTCGGGTGAAGGTGTGCAACAAGCTTTACTAAAACTTTTAGAAGGTACGGTTGTTAACGTGCCACCAAAAGGCGGTAGAAAACATCCCGATCAAAAATTTATTGAAGTGAACACCGAGAATATTTTATTTATCGCTGGTGGTGCTTTTGATGGTATTGATCGTGTAATCTCAAAACGTTTAAACATGCAAGCCGTAGGTTATAGCGCTTCTATGTCTGATGATGTTGTCGACCAAGATCATTTATTACAATATATCATTCCAAAAGATTTAAAAGATTTCGGTTTAATTCCTGAAATAATAGGACGTTTGCCTGTGTTAACGTACATGGATCCTTTAGATGCAGCAACTTTAAGAGCCATTCTTACAGAGCCTAAAAATGCCATTATTAAGCAATACAAGAAATTGTTTACCATGGATGAAATCGATTTTTCGATTACAGATGGTGCTTTAGATTATATTGTAAATAAAGCTATTGAGTATAAGTTAGGAGCCAGAGGTTTACGTTCGCTTTGTGAAGAAATTTTAACCGATGCTATGTTTGAATTGCCTAGCAGCAAAGAGAAAAGTTTAAATGTAACTAAGGCTTACGCCGAAGAAAAATTATCTAAAACAACTTTAAAGAAACTTAAAGCCGTTTCATAATTTAAAGTTCAAGATATAATATGTTAAAAACCCACACGGAGAGTCGTGTGGGTTTTTTTGTGGATATTAATTAATACAAAGGGTATAATATTTATAAGAAGAGTAAAATCACTAGATTTAGTAATGTTTACTTGTTTGTCTTCAAAATTCTGCCCAAAGGTATTCTTATAATTAAACTTGAACAATCTGGTTTTGTGTGTTTTAGACCACAGGTTAAAATACTCGTTTAATTACGTTATTAGCGTGCTTTTAATCGGATTTCTTGTTTTTCTATTTTATAATCACAAATTCTATGCGTCTGTTGGCTTGTAAATCTTCTGCCGAACAATTGTTTTTGCAATCAATTAGTGGTTCAGATTCGCCATAGCCTTTCGATTTCAGCCTGCTTTTTGAGATGCCATTTTTTACTAAATAATTTACGGCTGAGGCTGCTCGTTTTTCAGAAAGTCTTAAGTTGTAACTCGCGCTACCTTTATTGTCAGTGTGGGCATTAATGGCTAGTTTCATGTTAGGATTATCGTTTAGTACTTTCGCAATTTTATTTAAAGAGATAAACGATTCTTCTTTTACATTCCATTTATTAAAATCGAAATAAATATTTTCTAAAACAATATTTGTTTCCGTAACAATAGGTGGTATGGTTTCCAATTCAATGTTTTGGGTGTATTCTGTCTCAATGCCTTTATCGGCATAGAAAGGGATGGTAGTATTCTCGAAACCATCTTTATGAACAATGATGCTATAGTTCTCTAAAGGGGCAACATTAAAGGTGTATGATCCGTCTTCAGCGGTAACTGTTTTGCCAACCACTTCACCTTCATCATTTAGTAAACTTAATTGGGTATTTGGTAGTTTAATATGGGTGTCTAAATCCGAAACAATTCCTCTAAGAGTTTGGTTTACGTGTTTGTTTATGGCAATATAAATATCGTAACTGCCAACGCCGCCAGCTTTGTTAGACGATACATAGCCTCTGTTTTCTGTAGCTAGGAAGAAAGCTATTTCGTCGTTTTCAGTATTAATTGTAGAGCCTAAATTTCGCGGTGATTTATAGTGGTCTTTAGAAATTTCACTTCTAAAAATATCGTAACCTCCTATGTTTTCATGGCCTTTCGAGGCAAAATACAAGAAATGGTCGTCTAAGGAAAGCGCTGGGTATTTTTCATCTTGCACTGTATTAATAGTGCTTCCTAAATTTTTAGGCGCTCCTAGGCTACCATCACTATTTATATTAGCAACATAAATATCGAAACCGCCTTTACTGTCAGGATAATTTGCAGCAAAATACAGTTTGTCGCCTGTGTGATTTATAAATGGGGTTTCAATAGAAACATTGGGTTTGTTAATATCTAGTAAGGTTTCGTCTATCCAATTACCTTTGGAGTCTTTTTCTAAAGTTGTTTTGTACAGTTTAAATTCTAACGAGTTTTCATGAGTACTACGTGTAAAATATGCCGTTTTTTCATCTTTTGAAAACGTAATCTGGTCTTCACTTAACTGGGTGTTTATTATTCTGGAGTAAGATAATGGTCTGTGTAATGCGCCATTTTCAGCATCCACATCTACACAATACAATTCTTTGTAAGCTTCATTTGTATTGTGGTCTATTTTTGCTAAAGCTCCAATTTTTTTTGCGGACACCATAATGAATTTATTTCTGAAGAAGCCTGAGCCAATTTCAGAAAAATCAGAATTGATGGTAGTAGGCTGCATCTCAAAAAGGAAGCCGTTTGGACCAATTTTAGTTGATTGAGACGTTTTTATACTTGTGTTTTCTGCCGTATTTGCGTTTTTTGTGCTTTGACTAAAAACCATGTGAGAGACAAGAAAAATTAGAAAACAAAGTTTCGTTTTCATTTAGAAAAGGTTAGGTTAGTAAATGGTTGGTGTAAATATAAGCTAGAACCCTTTCGTTTCAATAACCTATAGATTAACAGCTAATTAATTCGATAACAGCTTGTTTGTTTATGAATTAACCTACAAATTCACGTGTGTTAAGCGCTTTAAGCTCATCCATATATTCTCTTGTGTTAGAAAGGCGAGGAATTTTATGCTGGCCTCCTAGTTTGTTGTTCTGTTTTAGCCAATCGTAAAACAGTCGGTTTCTAGCGATATTTATTTTAGGTTTGTTTAAAGTGATGTTGTTAAATCGTTTCGCTTCGTAATCGGAATTTAGTGCTTTCAGGGCATTGTCAAACAATTCATTAAATTGGTTGAGATCTTTTGGGGGTGTTTTAAATTCAATAAGCCATTCGTGTGCGCCTTTTTCTTTGCCAGCCATAAAAATAGGGGCAGCAGTAAAATCTACAATTTCAGAATGTGTCGCTTTACAAACCGTTTTTAAAGCGTTTTCTGCGTTTTCAATAATAAGCTCTTCACCAAAAACATTTATATGATGTTTGGTACGTCCCGAAACCTTAACACGGTATGGGCTTAACGATGTAAAACGTACGGTGTCACCAATTTTATAGCGCCACAATCCAGCATTTGTGGTAATGATAACCGCGTAATTTTTATGCAATTCAACTTCGCTAAGCGGAATGGCTTTTTCTTCGGAAGTCGCATAAATATCCATCGGAATAAACTCGTAAAAAATGCCGTAATCCAGCATTAAAAGCAGTTCATCGGAATGGTTTTGATCTTGAATCGCAAAAAATCCTTCCGAAGCATTATAAATTTCGTAATATTTAAACCCTGATGTTGGGAGAATTTTTTTGTATTGATCGGCGTACGGTGTAAAACTCACGCCGCCATGAAAGTAAACTTCCAGGTTTGGCCAAACATCAAGTATGCTGTTTTTTCCTGTGGTTTCTAGAACGTTATTTAGTAAAACAAGCATCCAAGACGGTACGCCTGCTAGGCTGGTTACATTTTCGTTTCTGGTTTCATCAACAATAGCTTGCATTTTATATTCCCAGTCGCTCATTAAAGAAACCTTATTGCCTGGTGTACTGCTAAATTCTGCCCAAAAAGGCATGTTATCAATTAAAATCGCCGATAAATCGCCAAAAACAGTACCGTTTTCTTTGTGTAATTGTTTGCTTCCGCCTAAGCGTAAACTCTTCCCTGTAAACAATTGCGAATCTTCATTATTGTTTAAATACATGCAGAGTAAATCTTTACTTGCTGCATAATGGCAGTCTTCTAAAGATTCTTCACTAACGGGAATAAATTTACTTTTTGCATTGGTGGTTCCGCTAGATTTAGCAAACCATTTTATGGGTGTGGGCCAGAAAAGATTGGTTTCTCCTTGTCGGGAACGATCTATTACATCTTGCCATCCATCGTAGTTTTTAATGGGTACACGTTCTGCGAAAGTTTTGTAGTTTTTAATGGATGCAAAATCGTAGGTTTTACCAAACTCGGTGTCTTTTGCAAAATGAATTAAACTCATTAGCAATTCGTTTTGCACTTCATTAGGGTATTTTAGAAACAATTCTATTTGATGAAATCGTTTTTTTAAAAACCAAGATGCAATCGAATTAACTATGGGTATTGGCATATTTATTTTATCTTTAATTTTTTAAAAATAACACTTTTTTTTATGACCTACCAAGGTGTTTTAACAAAAATGGACACAGAATTTTCAAGTCCTATTCAATATTATTTAGTATTTGAAAATGATTTCCTAAATGTAAACCAATTATTGGACAAAAACATTAGTATTCAGTTTGTTAAATATCAATGTTTGAATTGTGGTATGGACAAGCCTATTTACCGACAAGGTTTTGATAAGCAATGTTTTTTTGAAATTCCGCAAGCTGCCGATTGGATTATGCATCCAGAATTAAGTAAAGCACATTTGGGTATTGAAGATCGCAATTTAGAATACGAAAAAGCGGTGCAATTAAAACCGCATATTGTGTATTTGGCAAATTCTAGTAATGTGAAAGTAGGTGTGACTAGAAAATCGCAGGTGCCCACGCGTTGGATTGATCAAGGTGCGCATGAAGCCATTGAAATTGTAGAAGTGCCTAACCGTTATTTGGCGGGCATTACAGAGGTGGCGCTAAAAGATCATATTGCCGATAAAACCAATTGGCGAAAAATGCTTAAAAATGATATTGATGATGAAAGCTTAGAAACTTGGCGCGACCGCTTGGAAGCTTATATTCCAGATGAAGCGAAATCGTATTTTATTGAAAGCAATAAAGAAACACATATTGACTACCCAGTACATAAATATCCTGTAAAACCTAAGAGTTTAAATATTCTGAAAGAGCAGCAATACACCGGGAAATTGGTTGGTATTAAAGGGCAGTATCTTATTTTTGAAGACGACACTGTTTTTAATGTACGTGCCAACGAAGGTTTGGTGGTTAGCATTACCGTAAACTAAAAACCCATCTATAAATTAATTATAAATGGGTTTCTGTGTTATATTAAAGAATAGATTAAATCTCTTCTTGATCTCTTAAACCTTGAATGTAAGATGCCTTTTGAACTTGACGACGTTTTTTTACAGATGGTTTTGTAAAGAATTGTCCGTCTCTTAAGTTTTGCATCACTTTAATATTTCTGTGTTTTCTTTTGTAGCGTTTTAAGGCACGCTCTATGTTTTCGCCGTCTTTTACAATGATTTTTAACATATCTCGATATTTATTAATTTTCAGTATTTAGGTTACCCCAAATACGTTTTTAGTACTCTGCTTTTTGAAGCGTGACGTAATCTGCGTATACCACGTTCTTTTATTTGTCTTACACGTTCTCTAGTTATTCCAAAATCAACGCCAATTTCTTCTAGACTTTTGGACTGTTTTACGCTAATACCGTAAAAGTATCTAATAACTTGTGCTTCCTTATCCGATAGGGTCTCTAAAGCACGATTTACATCGGCGTTTAAGGACTCTTGTATTAATTCGGAATCCGGTGATTTGGATTCATTCGATTTAACAACATCGTATAAGCTGAACGTTTCGCCTTCCTTTAACGGTGCATCCATAGATACATGTCTTCCAGAGACTTTCATCGATTGCTTAACATCACTAACGGTTAAGTCTAAAGTTGTAGCAATCTCTTGAGCACTAGGTGCTCTTTCATGGGTTTGTTCTAAAAATGAATACGCTTTATTTATTTTATTGATCGAACCAATTTTGTTCAAAGGTAACCTAACTATTCGAGATTGTTGTGCTAAAGCTTGAAGAATTGCTTGTCTAATCCACCAAACCGCATAAGAGATAAATTTAAAACCTCTAGTTTCATCAAATCGTTTTGCCGCTTTTACCAAGCCAGCGTTGCCTTCGTTGATTAAATCGGGCAAAGTTAAACCCTGATTTTGATACTGTTTTGAGACCGAAACAACAAAACGTAAGTTGGCCGTTGTAAGCGTATCTAAAGCTTTTTGATCCCCTTTTTTAATACGCTGCGCTAATTCTACTTCCTCTTCGGCGGTAATTAACGGTATTTTACTAATGTCTTGAAGGTATTTGTCTAAAGATTTGGATTCGCGGTTGGTAACTTGTTTTGTGATTTTTAATTGCCTCATATAGATTTTTTAAGATTATGTCTAACCTATAACATAAGCTTTTTATCTGAAAAACCTAATATTTACGTGTTTTATTATGAAAAATCGTTCAAAACCGTTGAAAACGGCTCGATTTTGATGAATTTTGAACGATTTTGAGTTTTTTTAATCTTCTTTTTTGTTGAAAATTAATTTTATTAGGAACTAGATTCTCGATACGATGCTCCTAAGGTCGCATCACTCGAATGGACAGAAGTTTTTTGATGTAGTTTTTTCTTCGGAAGTAAATTTTAATTAGAACAAGATTCTCGATACGATGCTCCTAAGGTCGCATCACTCGAATGGACAGAAGTTTTTTGATGTAGTTTTTTCTTCGGAAGTAAATTTTAATTAGAACAAGATTCTCGATACGATGCTCCTTAGGTCGCATCACTCGAATGGACAGAGGTTTTTTGATGTAGTTATTTCTTCGGAAGTAAATTTTAATTAGAACTGGATTCTCGATACGATGCTCCTTAGGTCGCATCACTCGAATTGACAGAGGTTTTTTGATGTAGTTTTTTCTTCTGAAGTAAATTTAAATCAGAACTAGATTCTCGATACCATGTTCCTTAGGTCGCATCACTCGAATGGACAGAAGTTTTTTTGATGTTGTTTTTCTTCGGAAGTAAATTTTAATTAGAACAAGATTCTCGATACGATGCTCCTAAGGTCGCATCACTCGAATGGACAGAAGTTTTTTTGATGTAGTTTTTTCTTCTGAAGTAAATTTTAATTAGAACAAGATTCTCGATACGATGCTCCTAAGGTCGCATCACTCGAATGGACAGAAGTTTTTTTGATGTTGTTTTTTTTCGGAATTAGATTTTAATTAGAATTGGATTCTCGATACGATGCTCCTAAGGTCGCATCACTCGAATTGACAGAAGTTTTTTGATGTTGTTTTTCTTCTGAAGTAAATTTTAATTAGAATTGGATTCTCGATACGATGCTCCTAGGGTCGTATCACTCGAATTGACAGAAGTTTTTTTGATGTAGTTATTTCTTCGGAAGTAAATTTTAATTAGAACTGGATTCTCGATACGATGCTCCTAGGGTCGCATCACTCGAATTGACAGAGGTTTTTTGATGTTGTTTTTTCTTCGGAAGTAAATTTTAATTAGAACCAGATTCTCGATACGATGCTCCTAGGTCGCATTACTCGAATGGACAGAATTTTTTTGATGTTGTTTTTCTTCGGAAGTAAATTTTAATTAGAATTGGATTCTCGATACGATGCTTCTTAGGTCGCATCACTTGAATGGACAGAAGGCGTAAAAAATCATTGAAAGCGTATTATTTAACGCTGTCAGTTTTCTTTTTCTTGCCGCCTAGCAATCCGCTAAGGGCATTTTTTACAGCATCGTTTGTGCTTTTTGTGGTATTCGATTTCGTGTTTGTGCTGTCTTTAGACGTTGTTTTACTTCCACCAAGGAGTCCGTTAAGCACATCGTTAACCGAATTATTTTGATTGGTTTTAAGAGAATCTGTTTTCGATTTATTACCACTTATTAATTCACCTAGCATGTTTTGTGCTTGTTTTGTGCCTTTATTAAGGAGTTTTTGTTTTTCAATTTCAATAAGTTGGTTTGTTAAATTAGACATTCCACTGGTTAAATCGGTTTTAACTGTTGGACTTGTAAACGTACCTCCAATGGCAGCGGTAACCGGAATGGCAATGTTGTTTGCTTCTGGTGTGTCAATTTTTCCAATAATGCGGTTTATATCACTTCCTAAATATTTCGCAGGCACATTAAACACGGCGTTATAATCAATCGATTTATCAAAACCATGGGCGCCCGAAATATCTATGGTAATATCTTCATATTTTACTTCAAAAGGTTTTACGCTTACTTGTCCGTTGGCAAATTCAATCTTTGTTTTTAAATCTTTTAAGTTCAATTTGTTAAAATCAACAAAGCTTAAAGCACCTTCTAATTTGTTAAACAATTCCCCTTGATTGGTATTTACTTTTCCGCCTAATAATTCGGTAAGCGCATTTCCTGTTAGCGTGTTTAAATTTGGAGTTAAATCCTTGGTTAAATCGCCCGATAAAGCCATAGTTGAGTTTAATGTACCTTGAAGCAGTTTGGCTATAGGTGCTAAGTTTTGTAAAAGTTCTAAACCTTGAAAAGCTTTAGAAATATCAAAACCATTTATGCCCAGATTAAACGAAAAGGCAGGGACTTCTTTTTTTGTTGAAACGCTTCCGTTTACAGCCAGCTTTCCGTCAAATAAACTCGAAGTTAAATCTTTTATCGTGGCTTGTTGGTCTTTTATTAAAAGCGTACCCATCACGTCTTTTAAGTTTAAATTATCGTAAGCCACATTTTTGGCAACCGCTTTAATGGTACAATCTAAAAAGGCTGGAATTTTTAAAGCTTCGGTTTCTTTGGTGTTTTGATTTGTTACTGTTTCAACTTCAGTTTCAGACATAAAATCGGAAACCGCTAAATTATTTGCATACAAATCAAAATGACCTTGAAGCGTGCCGTTACTTAACATAAAACCTAAAAGGTTATTAATGGTTCCTGTTGCTTTTAAATCACTTTTGCCAGTTTTAGCCTTGAAATCGTTAAGGCTAACGGTTGAAGGATTAAAGGTGATATCAATGTTTGAAATATCCATAGGATGATTCATCGCATCCGAAGAAAAAACAAAATTGGTAATGGTGGCATTTCCTGAAGCTTTAATACGTTCGTAGGCATTTGTTTCAATCGCGTTCATGTCAAAAGCCGTATTCATGTTAGCTTTTAATAGTCCGCTTAAAGGTGTGTCCAATTCTAAAGGATACGCTTTAGTGAGGTTGCCAAGGTTTAAAACACCATTAATTACAGCATTTACGGCCATATTTCCAGTGATGTTTTTAAGGAGAATAGACGATTTAAAAACGTCTTGATCGATTTTGAAATTTAAAGCTTTTACATCAACATAAGTATCATCAACATTTCCTGTGGTGTTTTTTATTGTGGTGTTAATTACGATGTTTTCAACCTTTTTTGGTAAGTCAGGGTATTTAAACGAGGCATTGTTGGAGGTGATGTTGATATCTAAAGTAGGAATGGTTTCTTCGGTCATCATTCCTTTTACGATGCCTTTAAGTTTGAAATCGCCTGTAGTTTCTACGTTTTCAATGTTTTTTGAGTAGATTTCAGGAATGGCCGCCAAGAAACTTTTAAAAGACGATTCGGGGTTTTCAAAAGTGATGTCTATGTGTTGTCCGTTTTCAAGTTGTTGCACGTAACCTTCAAAATGAATAGGCAAATCGTTAAAAAAAGCTTTGTTGTCTTTAAAGGTGTATTTGCTATTGGCAAGATCTAAACCAATTAAAGCATCTAACTTTATAGGATTGCTGTTTAGGTAGTTTATGCTGTCTAGGGTAAAGCTAATGTTTGCTTCACTTTTGGTGTCTAATTCGGAGATTTCGGCTGAAAATGTGCCATGACCTTCATGGTTTAATTCGGTAAGTTGTGCGGTGGTTTTTGAAAGTTCGTCAATATAAGTAAAGGCACTATTTTGAATTTTATAATCTTCAATACTAAACGTGAAATTGCTTGGTTTAGCTTCCGCGGAAGCGTTACCGTTATCTTCTTTAGTAATATCGTAATTGTTATTTCCGAATTTATCTGTTTTTAATGTGATAAGCGCTTCGTTCACATAAATGGAATTGATAACAAGCGGTTCATTGGCCTTTTTGAAAAGTTCCTTAATCGACATGGTAAACGCTATGCTTTTAATGGTAGCAAAAGTTTCGTCTTGAAAAGGCTCTAAATTGGTAATTACCAAATCGCTAATGCCTACTTGGGCTTTTGGAAAACTTTGAATTAAACTAAGGCTAACATCGCTAAATTCTACCTTTGCATTTAGGTTTTGGTTAATGGCTGTTTTAACCAACTCTTTAATCTGACCTTGAAAAACAAAGGGAATAGCAATGAGTAAAATTAGAATGCTAAGTAAAGTGATGCCAATAATTTTTAAAGCTTTTTTCATGTGAGGTATTCTTAAAGGTTGAATGGGGTTTGCGTTCTACAATACGCAAAATTGCTATTTACAGATGAATTTTCGAATTATTTTATGTTAAGATTAAGGGTAAAGCGACGTTTTTGCTTTACAATAAATCTATTTCTTGGTTTGTTTTTAAATTGAATCTTTTTCTAAACAAAAATACGCCAATGTATAAAAGTGGTGTGTCGCAAAGTGCAATTAGGGCTTTAAAAAGAAATCCGCTAATCACTAAACCTTTAAAATTTTCCCAAGGGATAATATCAAAAGAGCACAATAATAAAACGATGGTAAAGGTATCTATAAATTGCGAAAACCAGGTTGAAAAATTATTGCGAAGCCATAGATGTTTACCGCGAGTTAGGCGTTTCCAGAAATGATAAATTTGAATGTCTATAAATTGCGCAAATAAATAAGTAATCATGCTTGCAAAAACGGCGATTGAGGTGTTGCCAAAAACCGTGTTAAACATATCGTCGTTAACGTAACTCCAGTTTGTGGCAGGCACTGCACTTGCTACTTTTATTATTAACAACGAGAATAGCGACGCAAAAATACCTACAACCACAATATCGTTGGCGCGTTTTTTACCATAAATTTCGCTAATTAAATCGGTGATTAAAAAAGTAATGGGATAGGGGAGCACGCCAACCGAAATTTCAAACAAGCTGTTTCCAAAAATTTCTATTTCAAACGGATGCCAATAAAAAAATTTCTGAAAAATAAGGTTTGAAACCACCAACGACGTTATGAATAAGCCCCCTAAAAGCATGTAAATACGTTGGGCAGCAAGTTTATCTCTTAAAGTCATTTGTGATTTTTTTTCAGTTTGAAAGTTGTAAGTAAGGTCGTTTAGTTAGCAATTTAGTGATTAAACAAAAATATGATAAAATTTCGTGGTTTTAGAAATGTGCTTCTCGATACAATTCCGAAGAAAAATCGGAATCACTCGAAGTGACAAATAGACGCTGTATCAGTTCGAGTGATGCGGCCTAAGGCACATGGTATCGAGAACAAATCAAAGTAAATATTAAATTCGCGACTATAAATATAAAGTATTAAAAATTGTTTTAGTTATTTTGCCTTTCTTATGCTAAAAACCACGACATATTATCTTGCTTTAGGAAGCAATAAAGGCGATAAATTTAAGAATTTACAGGACGCCATTCAGGCCATTCACGAGCAGATTGGTAATGTTTTGTCTATTTCTAAAGTTTATAAATCGCCTGCTTTTGGTTTTGAGAGCGACGATTTTTTTAATTGCTGTTTGGTTTTACAAAGTGATTTAAAACCTCAGCATGTTTTAGATTTACTTCTTAAAATTGAGATCGATTTAGGTCGCGTTCGAACCCAGAAAAGCGGTTACGAAGCCCGCGTGATTGATTTGGATATTGTTTTAGCTGAAGCTGAAATAATAAACACCGAAACCTTGCAAATTCCGCATCCTGAAATGAGTAAGCGTAAATTTGTTTTGTTGCCACTAAACGATATTGCGCCTAAAGTGATGCATCCGGTTTTAGGAAAATCCATTGCAGAGTTGTTAGAAACCTGCGATGATGCATCGGTTTTAGAACCACTTAAAATATGGTTGAAAAACCCAAGTAAAGCCTATAATTTTTCAAAATACAGTTACATTGCTATTGAAGGTAATATTGGCGCCGGAAAAACAAGTTTGTCTACAAAAATTGCACATGATTATAATGCAAAACTTATTTTAGAACGCTTTGCTGATAATCCGTTTTTACCAAAATTTTACGAAGACGGCGCGCGTTATGCTTTTACTTTAGAAATGTCTTTTTTGGCAGACCGCTATCAGCAAATTTCTGAAGATTTATCGCAATTGGATTTGTTTAAAGATTTTATTGTGAGCGATTACGATGTGTTTAAATCGCTTATTTTTTCTAAAATCACCCTACAAGGCGATGAGTTTAATTTGTACAGGAAGTTGTTTTACTTAATGTATAAAGAATTGCGCAAGCCCGATTTATATGTTTATTTGCATCAAAATACAGAACAATTGCAGCAAAACATTAAAAAACGTGGCCGCGATTTCGAGCAAAACATAGCCAACGATTATTTGGAAAAAATAAACACAGGCTATTTAGAATTTTTAAAAACTCAAACCGAATTTAATGTGAAAATTATAGATGTTTCTAATCGCGATTTCGTAGAAAATCGCGCCGATTATCTATGGATTTTGAGGGAGATTACTTCGTTCACTAAGAAGCCTGTCTGATGTTGTAATAATGCTTTAATATAAGTCTTAATTTTGGTTTTAAGCACAGGAGTTGAATTAGTCAAAATATTGCTGTTTCTCTTTTGATTGGGAGCTATTGGCTTTTAATTACCTTTGTGTTAAAGGATATTTAATGAATGAATATATTTTATTAGTTCCATCTACTCAGCGAACTGCTGATTGGTTTCGGTTTGTAAAGGAAAGTTTAAATCATGTTGATGATGTAGATTTGCTTATTGTCGATTTTAATGAAGTCCGTTTATGGAAACGGATGATTTTGTTATACTAGCTTGTTTGATTGAAAGCTTTTACATTAAGAAATGTAATGTTAGGTTTATTGGAGGAACGAAAGGGTTTAATACGCATCTTTTTAATATAAAATTTAAAGAATATTGGAATGAGGGTTTTGATAGGGCTAAATTTACTTTATCATATAACCGAACAACTCTTTGTTTGTGGAAAATATCTTCAGATATGATATATTCATACTCTATGTATGCTAAACAATATTTTGAAAGGTTTGAAGGGAATAAAGACTTAATAGCATTGTCGGCAAACATGGATGAGGTTTTTAATAATGTTTTTGATCATTCTAATTCTTCTGTTACAGGTTATATTATTACTCAATATTACCCCAAGAACAATAAAATATCGTTTTCTGTTTGTGATTTTGGTGTTGGTATTGCTTCTTCAATTAATAATGATAGAAAATGTAAAGAAGAGAAGCCAATGGAAGACTGGAAGGCTATTATTAAATCCTTAGAAAGAGGTTTCTCTATTAATTCTACTCCAAGAAATAGAGGTTTTGGTTTGAATAATATATTGGAGCTTACTGAAAGTTCAAAAGGTAAATTATTAATTATATCTAATAATGGTTTTGTTGAGAAAACTGCAGGTGAAATGTATCGTTCAGGTAGGGTTGAATTTGACTTTTCAGGTACATTAATTAAAATAGAAGTAGACTTAAATACTTTTGTTGAAAAAGATGAATCAGATGAAATATTTGACTTTTAGGAAAAATAACGTATATTTATTTATACTTTTGTATGGAATTTTATCGTGTAGTTAATAAAATATTTGTCTAATGAAAACTTTAATTTTAAAGAATATCGTGAGAAATTCAAGCTCAAATGAGGAAGGGGAAATTCTTTTTAATGCGCTACAGCGGGCATATTTAAATGGTGAGCAGTTGCTATTATACGTAGATTCAAATTTATCTATGTCTTCTTCTTTTTTAAATACTTCTATTGGTGTTTTTTTGGATAAGTATGGCTTTTCTAATTTTAAAGAAACTGTAAAATTTAAAGGTTCTAAAAATCAGTTTTTAAGACTTAATCAATATATAACGAACTATAAAGATATATATTTAGTTTAGTACTCAGTTTTTGGTTGAGATACCAGATAGTTGTTTTTTATTATTCATGCGTTCATGAATAAATCAGATATTTTGAGTACTTATTTGGTTTTTCAATTCCCTTAAAACAAAGTAAAAAGCAACGTTACAAGGCGCCCTTTACCATCTTCTAGAATATGCTCATCAAGTTGTTTAACTTCTTTAACTTTAAAATTAAAAGGAGCTTCCAGAATATTAACACCGCTGTTTTTCTTTATGCGGATGCCTTGCCCAGAAATGATGTCTAAATTTGGTTTAAATGCTTCTGTTGGGATGTGCTCGGTAAGAATAATGTATTTGTAAGCTGTTAATTTTTGAAGGGTGTTTGCTATTTCTTTATTTGATAAATGCTGTAAAACTTGGCGTAATATAATGCAATCGCCAGGAGGGAGTTTGTCTTTAGCGATGTCTAAACAATAAAATTCTAAGTTGTTTTCCTGGTAAATGTTTTTGTTTCGTGCGATAAGATTTTCAACAATATCTATGGCTTTATATTTTTGGGTGTATTTAACAAGTTGCTTGCCAATATTAAAATCGCCGCAACCCAAATCGCAAACGGTTAACACGTTGTTATGGGCTTTTAAAAAGGTTGCGATGGCGTCTAAATATGGTGTAATGATTTCAGGATCATGGGAGCCTGCGCCGGAATAAAAATCATGGTCGTTACCGCCCCAAAGATGCTTGTCGTAAATTTGATCCATAACCGCTTTAGTGGGCCAGGGTTGTTTTTTTCTTTTGGTTTCTTTAGTCAAATTTTTTAAACTTCTTGTTGGGTTGAAATGGTTTTATTCTTCTTTGTTGTGTGTTTCCAACCATTTTTCGCCGTCTTTATCTAAAAAGAAATCCATCCACACATAGTATAATTCTTGGTTGGCATTAACAGAAACAGAGTGGCTTGAACCTAGTGGGATATGTAGTAATGAATAGGGTGGAAAATCTACTTGCGCTTCGTCTGCATGTACGATGGCTTGATTGTTGTCTAAGCCCAAAAACAATTGTTCTAGCATGGCGTGTACATGTGCACCAACGGCATCTGGCCCAATAGTTTTAACGGTTCCCATAGCTACTCTAGGAATGTATTTGTTTGGTAATATGGTTCTGCTTGTGGTTTGCGGACTTTTAATAGGCTCGGTGTAGGATTCGCAATCGGTAAATTTTGCGAAATACATATTTTCTGTGTTTTCCTTTGGGAAAGTTTTAATGTATTCACGGTCTAATTCTGTTTGATGTACAGAAATTTTTAGGTAGTGAAGCACTTCATCTTTGTTAGCTTTAAATGTAATGTGTTTTACATTATTAGGCAGCATGATGGTTTCGGGGACGATGTCGTATGTTTTGCCTTCCGAAGTTAATTCTCCGTAACCTTTTATAAATAAATAGATGGTTTTGTGCTTCTTATCAATCTTTACCTTTTTAGTGACATCACTATTAATAGTGATGTGTTCGGTGCTTACGCCTTCAATTTCGTTGATAAGAACTGGGGTACTTTGTTCTTTTTTAGTCGCCGCTAACGACATGTCAAGATTTTTAATTGGAATTTCTTGAGCGCTTAAAGCAGTAGATGAAAACAAAATGGCGGTAAGGTATGGCGAGATTGATTTTAGTTTCATAATTAACAAGGTTTTAGTAACCTAATTTACTGAATAAATCCCAGGTTACAATCCCACAACTCACCGAAATATTTAATGAATGCTTGGTTCCATACTGCGGAATTTCGATAATAACATCGCTAGCAGAAACTACGTTTTGAGAAACACCTTTAACTTCATTTCCAAAAACTAGGGCGTATTTAGTATTTTTTTCAACCGTAAAATCATTTAACATGGTGGCGTTTTCGGCCTGCTCGATGGAAGCGACTTTTATGCCTTCAGATTTAAGTTTTTCAACCAAATCGATGGTGTTTTCAACGTATTCCCAATTTACGGTTTCGGTGCTTCCTAAAGCAGTTTTCTGGATGTCTTTGTGGGGCGGCGTAGCAGTAATGCCGCAGAGATAAATTTTTTCAATTAAAAAAGCATCACTGGTTCTAAAAACCGAGCCAATATTGTTTAAGCTTCGTATGTTATCAAGCACAATAATGATTGGTGTTTTTTCTGCTTCCTTAAACGCATCAACACTTAATCGGTTTAATTCGCTGTTCTTTAATTTACGCATTGAAAGTTGTTTTTTTATTTCCGCGAAAGCGAAAAATCTTATTATTATATATTACTTCTAGAACGAATAGCCTTGTATCTTATGGGATAGATGCTTAGAATACATTCTATAATTTGCACGAAAAATTGTTGAAATCTCATGCTAATTGTAAATAACTTGTAAGAGCACGATTTTAGTGAAAATCAAAATAATGCTACATTAGCAATCTTGCAACAGCGGCAAAAATAATACTTAAAAACAACAATACCATTGGTAGATTCCACTCTTCTGGGGAATGAAAACAGAGCTATGACGAAAAAAGCAAAAAAGGAAACACCGTTAATGAAACAGTACAATGCCATAAAAGCAAAGTATCCCGATGCGTTGTTGTTGTTTAGGGTGGGCGATTTTTATGAAACCTTTGGGGCAGATGCTGTAAAAACGGCTGGTATTTTGGGTATTATTTTAACTAAACGCGGGGCAGGAAGCGAAAGTGAAATTGAGTTGGCAGGATTTCCGCACCATTCGTTAAATACCTATTTACCAAAATTAGTAAAAGCAGGCGAGCGCGTTGCGATTTGCGACCAGTTGGAAGATCCAAAACAAACCAAAAACATTGTAAAACGTGGCGTTACAGAATTAGTAACTCCAGGTGTGGCACTTAATGATGAGGTTTTAATTTCGAAATCGAACAACTTTTTATGTTCTGTTTATTTTGATAAAAAAAACATAGGGATTTCGTTTTTAGACATTTCTACGGGCGAGTTTTTAACCTCTCAAGGTAATGCCGAATATATTGATAAACTACTTCAAAATTTTAGTCCGAGTGAAGTTTTAGTCTCCAAACAAAAGCGCAGTCTTTTTAACGATACTTTTGGTGAAGATTTCCATACTTTTTATTTGGAAGATTGGGTGTATCAAACCGATTATGCTTACGAAACCTTAACCAAACATTTCGATACGAAAACGCTTAAAGGTTTTGGTATTGAAGATTTAAAAGAAGGCATTATTGCATCGGGTTCCATTCTGCATTATTTGGGTGAAACTCAGCACAAAAAGTTGCAACATATCACGGCCATTTCTAGAATTGCTGAAGATGATTATGTGTGGATGGATAAATTCACCATTCGGAATTTAGAACTTTACAATTCTACAAATAACAACGCTGTAACGCTTTTAAATGTGATTGATAAAACCATTTCGCCAATGGGCGGAAGGTTGCTAAAACGGTGGTTGGCACTGCCGCTAAAAAATGTTAAGAAGATAAAACAGCGTCATGAAGTGGTTCGGTATTTATCGACTGAAGACGCTCAGCTTCAGAAAATACAGAATCACATTAAGCAAATAGGCGATTTAGAACGCTTAATCTCGAAAATTGCAACGGGTAAAGTCAATCCGCGGGAGGTTATTCAGCTTAAAAATTCGTTAGAAGCTATTGTGCCTATAAAATCTTTAGCTTCAAATTGCGAGAACGACTCCTTAAAAATTATTGGCGATACCTTGCAGGGTTGCGATGTGCTTCGCGAAAAAATAAAGGCGACGCTTAATGAAGATGCGCCTGTAAATATTTTAAAAGGGAACAGTATTGCGGTAGGGTTTTCAGAAGAATTGGATGAGCTTCGCGGGTTATCTAAATCTGGAAAAGATTATTTGGATAATATGCTGGCCCGCGAAAGTGAGCGCACAGGTATTACTTCGCTTAAAATTGCTTCAAATAATGTGTTTGGATATTATATTGAAGTTAGAAATACACATAAAGATAAAGTGCCGCCGGAATGGATTAGGAAGCAAACACTTGTAAATGCCGAACGCTATATTACGGAGGAGCTTAAGGAGTACGAAGCCAAAATTTTAGGTGCTGAAGACCGTATTCAGGCCATAGAGCAGCAGTTGTTTTCCGAGTTGATTATTTGGATGAGTCAGTACATAAAACCAGTGCAGCAAAACGCATATTGGATTGGGCAGTTGGACTGTTTATGCGGATTTTCGCAATTGGCAAAAGACAATAATTATGTGTATCCTGTTATTGATGAATCACACGATTTAGATATAAAAGAAGGGCGCCATCCTGTAATTGAAAAGCAATTACCAATTGGTGAAGCTTATATTGCGAACAACGTGTTTTTAGATCGTGAAGGGCAACAAATTATCATGATTACGGGGCCAAATATGTCTGGTAAATCGGCTATTTTAAGGCAAACAGCATTAATCGTTTTATTGGCGCAAATAGGCAGTTTTGTCCCTGCGGAAGCAGCGCGAATTGGTTTGGTTGATAAAATTTTTACTAGAGTAGGAGCCAGCGATAATATTTCGATGGGCGAATCGACTTTTATGGTTGAAATGAATGAAACAGCCTCTATTTTGAATAATATTTCCAACAGAAGCTTGGTGCTTCTCGATGAAATTGGTCGTGGAACTAGTACTTATGATGGGATTTCAATTGCTTGGGCGATTAGCGAATACTTACATGAGCATCCTGCAAAGCCAAAAACGCTTTTTGCAACGCATTATCATGAATTGAATGAAATGTGTGAAACCTTTAGCCGAATAAAAAACTTTAATGTTTCGGTTAAAGAGCTAAAAAACAACGTGCTTTTTTTAAGAAAACTGGTTGAAGGTGGTAGCGAACATAGTTTTGGAATTCACGTGGCAAAAATGGCTGGTATGCCGCAACAAGTTTTGCATCGTGCCAACATGATTTTGAAGAAATTGGAGAAGTCGCATTCCAGTGAAGAGCTTACCGATAAGGTAAAAACGATTCATGACGATATGCAACTCAGTTTTTTTAATTTAGACGACCCATTACTTGAAAATATTAAAGAAGAAATATTAAATACTGATATTGATACACTTACACCTGTGGAAGCGCTTATGAAATTGAATGAAATTAAGCGTATGTTGGGCAAGAAAAAGCAAGTTTAAAAATAATTTAATTTATTTTCGAAAAAGGCTTTGGTATTTGCATAAAAGTTTTAAATTTGCATCCGCAATAGCGATATTGCTTAGTTCATTAAAAGACTGCGAAAGTAGCTCAGGGGTAGAGCATCACCTTGCCAAGGTGGGGGTCGCGGGTTCAAATCCCGTCTTTCGCTCTGAAACTTTCTTAAAATATACCAAGTTGCTGAAGTGGTGGAATTGGTAGACACGTTGGACTTAAAATCCAATGTCCATTAGGACGTACGGGTTCAAGTCCCGTCTTCAGTACTAAAGCCTTATCTTTTATTAGATGAGGCTTTTTTTATTTAAATACTTCAAATACATTTTTTCTGTTTTTATCGTTTTTTATTAAAATGATACGTGCAAAATTTATTTGTGCTTAGTTTGTTTGATTTTAGTATGGAATGATTCCGGCGAGGTCTAAAAAGTATACCAGACATCATCATATTGAGGTTCCAGAGATATTTTTAACTGATTGCTAATCAATAATAGTTTCTGCAAGTTTAATCTGATAAATCAAATTTCGGATCAATCCTAATTGTTGTGTTTATGCAAAAATTGTGGTTAATCTGTAAAGGAAGAATTCTATATTTTTGACTCCTCTAAATTGACTTCTGAATGGTTTAATTCCTGCCTGCCAGCAGGCAGGTTAGCATTAAAAGGGGTTAGAAACAAAAGTTAGGTTAGTTTCAAAGAAGACGACTCGAATTCCTCTTTTTTCCTTTAGAATCCGTTTTAATCAATAAATTTCTTCCTGATAATGGGTATTTCAAAATGTCTTCAGCACTCATAACGAGTCTAGAAGACGTTATAAGTAGGTGGTCCAAATTGGGACCGCCAAAACAGCAGCTTGTAGGGTAGGGAACAGGTAATATGATATCTTTGATTTTTTTACCCTTTTCATCAAGGTGAACTATTTTGCCGCCGCCCCAAAGTGCAATCCAAAAATGATCATTGACGTCTATGGTCATCCCATCTGGAAATTCGTTATTGTTAAATTGAACATGAATGCGTTTATTTGAGAGCGCGCCAGTATTCATACTATAATCATATGCGAACATGCAATGTTGTTCTGTATCTATCATATAGAAAGTAGTATTAGCCTTGTTCCACCCCATGCCATTTGGTATGGTAAGCCTTTCTTCTATAAGATGTATTGAATGGTCTGTATCTAGTCGATAGAGAGCTCCTTTTTCTCGCTTACCGTTCCACTCCATCGTTCCTGCAAAAAAACGTCCAACAGGATCTATAGCACCATCATTAAACCGAACATTTTTATTATTAATAATAGGGGAAGGCTCAATAAGATTAAAAGTATGTTTTAATTCATTATAGATGCCAAAACCATCTCTTGCGGCTATAATTATTTGATTGTTATCATGTAAAGCAATAGCTCCAACAGCTTGATCTATAGTGTGAATGTCTACCTTCTTTGTTAACCATGCTCCTTTTTGAATACGCCCCTTTAACAAGTCAACCCAGTAGAAAGTTTCAGTTTCGCAATCCCAAATAGGACCTTCACCATGCTCGCAGGTGTACTCGAAAATGGGTTGGACATCAAAGTGTTCTTTTTTCATAATTTATTTAAGTTTAAAAAAAGACAAAATAAATAATTAGGAATTATTCCTGTATACTGCCATCTATTAAAATGCCAATTCCACCATCACTTCTAAAAGACTGACCAGTGATATTAGCCGAATCATCACTACATAAAAAGGCAATTAATGATGCTATTTCTTCTGGTTTAGCAACGCGCTTCATTAAATGCATATCCAAACATTCATCCATTACCGCTTTAGGGTCTGGAGATTGTTCTAGGGCCCATGCAAGCATTGGTGTATCAATGGTACTGGGGCAAACGGCGTTGCATCGTATATTTGGTGCATAATCAACAGCAATACTTCGTGTTAATCCTAGTATAGCGGTTTTAGAAGTCACATATGGGGCTACCTTTTTCTGACTCATGAAAGATTGAGCGCTTCCTACATTAACGATAGCGCCCTTTTGTTTTTTTAACATGGATGAAATGGCATATTTAGCACATAGAAACTGTCCTGTAATATTTACACCCATAATGCGATTCCATTCCTCTAGTGTCGTCTCATGAACAGGAGTATAGGCAAGTATACCGGCATTATTTACTAGATAATCAACGCTTCCAAAGGTCTGTATTCCTTTTTCAAAACAATTTTTAACTGAAGTTTCATCGGCTACATTGCATTTTAAGAAAAGGGTTTTAGCACCTAAATGTTCTTGTAATTTATGTCCATTATCCTCGTCCATGTCTAACATGATAACGTTAGCACCCTCTTTAACAAATAATTGCGCTGTTGAAGCGCCAACACCTCCTAGTTTAGAGGCTCCTGTTATTACTACTGTTTTATCTGTGAATCGTTGCATATTGTAATTCGTTTAAAGTTACTATTTACCAGCTATGAAGCGTACCGTCTTCAAGTCTATTTACGGGTAAATATGCTTGTTTATATTGGTGTTTTTTTGCTTTTTCGAAATCCATGTCTATACCTAAACCAGGAGCCTCACTCATGGTGAAGAATCCATTTTTAAAATCATGTGAAAACTTAAAGACTTCCATGGTTAGATCTGCATATCCCATATATTCTTGGATTCCAAAATTATTTATTGCAGTACCAAAGTGTAAGCATGCAGCTAAGTTAATTGGCGATAGATCTGATGGCCCGTGACACCCTGTTTTTATATGGTATAAGCCGGCTAATGATGCAATTTTTAACATGGGCGTTATGCCGCCTCCATGAGCAATAGTCATACGTATATAATCGATCAGTTGATTAGTAATCAAGTCTTGACAGTCATAAATAGTATTGAAAATTTCTCCTACGGCCAAAGGCGTAGAGGTGTGTTGGCGTAAAAGTTTAAAACCTTCTTGTAATTCTGCAGGAATCGTATCTTCTAACCAGAACAAGTTAAAAGGTTCTAATTCTTTACCAAGTCGTGCAGCCTCAATGGGGGTTAATCTGTGGTGTGCGTCATGTAGAAGGTGTAAATCATCTGAAAATGTTTCCCTAACTTTTGAGAACAGTTTAGGGATGTAGTTTAGGTACTTAGATGTGTTCCAACTTTCTTCTATTGGTTTCTGACCAATGATTGCAGGTTCGTAAGATTTTTTGTCATTAGAAATCCCATAAATATCTTTCATCCCTGGAACCCCGGACTGTACACGAACTGCTTGGTAGCCTTGCGCCACTTTTTCTGCTACTTTATCAATGGTTTCTTCCATATCCCTCCCTTGGGCATGGGTGTAGGCCATTAGTTTTTGCCTGCTTTTACCGCCTAGTAATTTATAAACAGGAACATCTAAAGCTTTGCCTTTTATGTCCCATAAAGCCATATCTATGGCTCCAATTGCCGTCATGTTTACAGCGCCTCTTCTCCAATACACTCCACGATAAAAGTAATGCCATATATCCTCAGAATCAAAAGGGTCTCTACCTATCAAACAAGGTATGAGGTGTTTTTCTAAATATGTCGCAACAGCAAGTTCTCTGCCATTTAAAGTAGCGTCACCTAAGCCATAAATACCTTGATCCGTTTCTATTTTAATAGTAACAAAGTTTCTCCCTGGAGCACAAACAATAACTTCAGCCTTAATAATTTTCATATCAATAATTAATATTTATAAGCGTTTTTGGAATATCGTTTTTTAATAGTTTAATCAAATTTGTCAAGATTCATTATTGCTTTTAGTTAACATGATAGAATACCGTTACTTACGTGTCTTTAAGTTTTGTTGCACAAAATAGAAGCAAAGCCAGAGGTATTCAACGTCAAGTATTTTATAATTACTTCAACAGCAAAAGTGTATCGATTTTTCAGACTTATCACCTATTAAAATCATTTACCAATATTATTTAATATTATTTGTATTTACTTGCTATAAATTAGTCAATTTTTATACTATCTTGTCTTTTTGTTTATACAAAGTATTTAAAAAGATAATATTAGATAAATGAAGCCAGAACTTATAAGGCATCAAAAAGCAAATAAAAAAGCTGTTTTGTATCAAAATATTGAGGTGCCATATTTTGAATTTCCATGGCATTATCACCCTGAATTAGAATTAATTTTAGTAATACAAGGGCATGGCACTCGTTTTATAGGGGATAGTATTCAAACTTTTGAACCAGGAGATTTAGTTTTATTAGGAAAGAATGTTCCTCATCAATGGAAAAATTCAAGTTCTCACTATGCGATTCCCTCTAAGTCAATGGCGAAAGCTATTGTTGTTCATTTTGAGGAGAATTTTCATGGATCTGATTTTTCAGCATTATCTGAAATGAAATTTCTAGATTCTATTTACTCTAAAGCATTACGAGGTATTAAAATTCAAGGTCATGCCCATAAAGAAATCTCTAACACGTTGCTCAGGATGAATGAGCAAACTGATTTTAAACGTGTGTTATGTTTATTTAGTATTCTAAATATTATAGATAAATCTGAGCATTGTGAATATTTAGCTAGTGAAGCATTTGCAAGACAATTTTTTGAATTTAAAGACCAAAGATTTAATACGGTTTATCATTATATAATGCAAAACTTTCATAGAACTATACGTCTTGCAGAAGTTGCTTCCTTAGCAAACCTTTCACCGACTACTTTTTGTAGATTTTTTAAAAAACATACAGGTAAAAGCTTCTCGTCTTTTTTGAAAGATCTTAGAATAAGTTATGCTTCGAGACTTCTGATTGAAGAAAATCATGCGATTGAACAAATAGCATATATGTCAGGCTATCATAACATATCGAATTTTATTAAGCACTTTAAACAACTTAAAAAAATGACGCCTTCTAAATATAGGAAAGCAAATGAATATCTTGTTAGTTATAGTTATAACCTTAATAAATCAGATTAGTTTCTCGTATCATATTCACTTATATTTTAGCCAGCCTCGTGTTTTTAAATCAAAATAAAATCAAGCTTTAATTCATTATGTAGAATTTCTTTTAAATGTTTATTATAATACACATTTTGTTTATTTTTAGTATATTTGTGTATTATAATAAACAAATATGATTAATCCAATCACAATTAAAGATGTAAAAATGAAGCTAGGTGACCTTTGTAAAAAGAAAAGGCAAAGCTACAATATGTCGCAAGAGGACCTTGGGGAAGCTTTGGGCTTGTCCAGGTATACCATCCAAAAATTTGAGAATGGTAAAAATGCGACCTTAGATACGGTCTTGAAAATTGTTAATCATTTTGGGTTACTACCAGCTATTACTAAAGAAATAGATAGGGAAATAGCGAATCAAGATAACATTTCATTGTATTAATAGATGGCCAGAGATAAAATTATAGCTGTTTTTGCTTTTAACCAAGAGATTGGAAAGTTGGGTTATGACATAGATCAGGGTAAATCATTTTTTCAATACAACCCTGAGTTTTTAGAATCTGGCAAATATTCAAAACTCTTTCCTTTTATATTTAAACGCAGAAAACCAGTGCAGGTTTTTACCGAATTCCAAAAGGAGACTTTTCAGGGTTTACCTCCAATGATAGCCGATTCGCTACCTGATACTTTTGGAAATATCATTTTTCAAGAATGGTTAAAAGTGCGTGGGGTGCAAAAAGTAACACCATTGGAGCAGTTGGCTTATGTCGCAGATCGCGGTATGGGCGCTTTAACGTATAGACCTATAAAAGAATTGCCTAAAACATCAACAGTAAACATCGACGAGATTATTAGCATCTTAGAAAAGGTTTTAAAATTAAAAGCAGATACAACAGGTAACGCTCTCGATGAGCTGTCTTTACTTAACGTTTTTAAGATGGGAACTTCAGCAGGTGGAGCAAGACCAAAAATCCTTATTTCAGAACATAAAATATCAGGAGAAATTATTGCAGGTGATAGCGTGGTAAGTGAAGACTATAATCATTATTTAGTAAAACTACATATTGATGATGCTGATGGGTATAATAAAGAACAAGTAGAATATGTTTATTATTTATTAGCGAATGAAATCAATATCGATATGATGCCCTCAAAGCTTATTGAAAATAAACACTTTGCTACACTTAGATATGATAGACAAAATGGCGAAAAACAGCATGTGTTAACCGTAACTGGGTTAACAGGGTGGGACTTTAAAAGCCAACCAGAAAACTCTTCTTATGAAAATGTTTTTAAAGTGGCCTTAGAATTAGAAGTGCCGCACAAAGATTTACAACAATTGTTTAAACGTATGATTTTTAATTTGGTATTTAAAAATGTAGACGACCATTTAAAAAACCATAGTTTTATCTATAGCAAAGAAAGTAATAGGTGGAATTTATGCCCTGCATACGATTTAACCTTTGCTCTTAATCCGTTATTTACATTCAAAGCAACCTCTCGGGCTTTATCCATTAATAATAAGCGTTCTTCAATAACAATTAAAGATGTTCTTGCCGTTGCTGATACGTTTTCAATAAAAAATCCTAAAGGAATTATTGATGAGGTTCAAGCTTTAATACCTCGTTGGACCATACTGGCAACAGCCTTAGAAATACCAGATCATATTATTAAAGCTATTCAAAAGGAAATAAAGAATTTAGAATAAAGTTATTAATGCTGTCTGAAAAGCAAACTTGATGTTATAATTTAGTTTGGTGAAATATTTTTAAATGATGGCTAATCAAAATTGGTCTCGATAAGCTGATAAATTTTCTTCAAAAATAATACCTAAAACGCTTTATTTAGAATCTCAATAAGTTAACGATTTTCCCGAATTCTTTGGACTTTAAATTCGCTTAAAACTAATTAAGTGGTTAAATTTGTAGGACACCAAAACTTGATCTTATGGGGCTATTTTCTAACAGTTATTTTGTGTTGTTTTTAATTATAGCAATTGGTTTTATAATAGGCCGCATAAAAATAAAAGGGATTTCTCTTGATGTTTCAGCCGTAATCTTTGTCGCCTTAATCTTCGGGCATTATGGGGTTCAAGTTCCAAAAGACTTTCAGTATATCGGTTTGGTGCTTTTTATTTTCACCATAGGTATTCAAGCGGGGCCTAGCTTTTTCGAATCTTTTAAAAAAAACGGACGTGAATTGGCGGCTTTAGCAGCAATTCTAATAGGAAGTTCGGGGGTTTTAGCCTTTGTTGTTTTTTACTTCTTTGGTGTCGATAAAAATTTAGTTATTGGTTTGTTAAACGGCGCTTTAACTAGTACACCTGGTTTAGCTGCAGCCATCGATGCAACCGACTCGCCATTAGCTTCTATTGGTTACGGTATTGGCTATCCGTTTGGGGTTATTGGGGTGATTCTTTTTGTTAGTTTTTTACCTCGTATTTTAAAAGTGAATTTAAAGGACGAAGAGAAAAAATATAAAGATGAAGTCTCTGCAGGTTACCCTGAAATTTATAGAAAGCATTTTGTGGTTGAAAATGAAAATGTAATAGGAAAAACATTAGGCCAATTAAATGTGCGTTTCATGACCAAGGCGGTTATTTCACGAATTATGCAAAACAATGTCGCCATTGTGCCAGAACCAGAAATTGTTTTTCATAAGGGCGATGTTATAAAAGCTGTTGGAACTAGCGATGCTTTAAAGCGTATTGAACTGTTAATTGGATCTGAAACAGATCAAGAAATACCTTTGGAAGCTAATTTCGACATCCGTTCTATTTTAGTAACCAATAAAGAAGTGGTTAAAAAAACCATCGGACAATTAAATACTTTAGAAACTTACCATGCTACTATTACGCGCATTATTAGGTCTGGAATTACCATTTCGCCTTCGCCATCTTTTCAATTGCAATTTGGTGATAAATTAACGGTTGTTTGTCATAAAGCCAACATGAAGCATGTAACTCGTATTTTTGGAGACGATACCAGCAAACTTTCAAGTGCTGATTTTTTACCTATTGCTGCAGGAATCATTTTAGGAATTTTAGTTGGAAAAATAAGTATTAATGTCGATTCGTTTTCATTCAGCTTAGGGCTTACAGGAGGTATTTTATTAGTGGCGCTTATTTTAGGAAGAACTGGTAAAACGGGTCCTATTATGTGGACCATGACGGGTGCTGCTAACCAATTGCTGCGTCAATTTGGATTACTTTTCTTTTTAGCTGCTGTAGGAACAAGCGCTGGGTCTAGTATGGTTTCTACTTTTCAACAGTTTGGTCTAGAATTGTTTATTTATGGTATTATAATCACCTTGGTACCCATGATTATTACCACAATTATTGGCAGAACCTTCTTTAAATTAAATATGCTGACTTTGTTAGGAACCTTAACGGGAAGTATGACCAGTACACCAGGATTAGCTGCGGTTGATAATTTAGTAGATACCGATGCGCCCTCTGTGGCCTACGCAACGGTTTATCCTATTGCGATGGTTTTATTAATTGTTGTGGTTCAAATATTGAGTTTGGTATAGCGCTAATTTTCATTAAAAACCTACAAACGCTTTCGGCCCTATGGCTTTTGGGGTTACTTTTACTTTGTAAATACTGCCTTTAAACCAAGAGCGTTCGTTTAAACGTACACCAACAGAGCTTTTTCCTGTGTTTATGGGCTTGAAATTAAAAGCTTGTGTTAATTCCAATTCGCCGTTTACATAGGTGCGTAACTGGTTTTTAGTTACTACAAAAGCCACATGATGCCATTGGCCTAAGCGGTGGGTTAGGCTTTCATCCAATAAGGTTTTTTTAGCGTCTCCAGATTTAGCAAAAGCATCAAAATACCAATTAGAATCTACGGCTCGAATTTCTAAAAGAATACGATCTCCAGAAACTTCTCCAAAATGAACAATGCGTTGTTCAAAATCGCCAGTTTCAGAAGGGTTAAAAATCATTTCAATAGTAAATTCATCTAAACCAGTTAAGGGCATATTATTAAAAAAGAAAGCATCGTCCTTGCCATTAAAGAATACCGCGTCTCCCAATGGAGATTCTATTACTTGAGGGTTTCCACTAATTTTAATAGCCTTGGGTTGGGCTTTCAAAACTTCGGCTAAAATCCATTCGGTAATTCCTTTTTCTGATTTTTCACTTTGTGAATTCATGACAAATGAGCTACATACATGTAGGGTCACGAACAATATTGTTTTTAAAGTATTAAATGACATGTTTTAAAATTTGTTGTTTCGTTAAAGATCTTTAAAATAGATTCTCTTTCAAACTTATAGCTGTTAAAAAGCTTTTTTTAAATAAACGCTTTTCCGGTATTAAATAAAACAGAATAGGTTTTAGTGAAATTTAATAAGGTATCTTCTTCGTGTTTTGTTGCCTTCATTGCTAGTTTTTTTCAAAATAATACTTCAAAAAAAATATAAAAAAATACGCTAATATTATTTTTATTTAGACTCATTCTACATAAATTTGCGCAAATTATTTTATTATTTAAATTAAATCTAAATAGTATATGTTATTGTGATTTAATGATATTAAAACCTCAACCATTCATAAAAAAATATGAAAACACAAAAATTAGTAGTCATCGCCCTTTTGTTAGCAAACGTAGTGCTAGCACAAACCAAAAATGTCTTTTTAGAACGCGATTTCTGGAAAGAAAACCCATCTTTAGAACTCATCGAGCAAAAAATTAAAGAAGGCAATAGCGCTACCGAAGCCAATGGCGGTGGATTTGATGCTGTAACCTACGCCATTTTTGGAAAAGCTTCATTAAAAGTTATAAAACATTTGCTTGCCATAGAAGGAAACGATGTAAACAAGCTAACTCACGATAAACGTACTTATGCGTTTTGGGCATCGAATAGCGGAAATTACGAATTGCTTCACTATTTAATAAAACATGGTGCGAATTTAGAATTAAGAGATGCTCACCATTATTCGGTTTTAACTTTCGCAGCTACTGCAGGAATTACAGATACAAAAATTTACGATTTATGTATTAAAAGCGGTATCGATGTTAAAACAGATACGAATGAACATGGCGCAAATGCACTGTTATTACTAATGCAACATATAAAAACCTTCGAATTGGTTGATTATTTCACCGCAAAAGGACTTACTTTAAATGATGTTGATGAGGACGGAAACGGGGTTTTTAACTATGCCGCCAAATCTGGAAATAAAGAGATGGTAGCTTTATTGCTAGACAAAAACGTACCGTATAAAACGTTGAATAAAAAAGGTGAAAACGCTTTGTTTTTAGCAACAAGAGGCTCTCGTAGAAGTCAGAATTCTTTAGAATACCTTAAATATTTAGAAGGTTTAGGTTTGGAAGCAAATTTAACAAACAGCGAAGGCCAAACACCACTTTTTAATTTAGCGTCTGGGAATAAAGACTTGGAAACCATAAAATACTTTTTAAGTAAAGGTATTGATGTAAATCAAGTTGATGCAGCAGGCGATAATGCTTTAATAAGAGCTTCAGGAAGAAATTCTTTAGAGATTATTGAGTTGTTGGCTTCAAAAACAAAAAACATTAATCACACCAATAAAGACGGGCGTTCTGCTTTAATAAATGCGATTAATAACACTCCAAAAGTGGTATCATATTTACTTCGTAAAGGTGCCGATGTTCAGGTTGTAGATGCTAAAGGAAACAATTTAGGGTATTATTTACTGAAGAGTTTCAACGCTAAAAAAGAAGCCGATTTTAATGAGAAATTAAAAGATTTAACCGCTAAAGGGCTTCAAATTAAAAATGCTCAAAAAGACGGAAATACCCTGTATCATTTAGCTTTAGATAATAGAAATGCTTTAGAGTTATTAAAAGTAGTAAGCGCTTTTGGTGCCGATATAAATGCTAAAAACAACAATGGTTTAACGCCGTTACATAAAGCCGTAATGCAGGCTAAAGATGTAAAGGTTGTTAAATACCTTTTAAGTATTGGTGCTAATAAAGAAGAAAAAACAGATTTTGATGAGTCTGTTTACGACTTAGCTCAAGAAAACGAATACCTTCAAAACCATAACATAGATATTAATTTTTTACAATAATTAACGATGCGTAGAAACACAATTTTTAAAATATTTCCAGTTTTCATTTTGGTCGCTTTCAGCTTATTTGGGTTTAAATCGATTACGGAAACTTCAACTTATAAATGTATGATTCAAATGAAGAATTATACAGGCGAAGGGGCTTACATCGCCATTTCATTATTAAATCCGAAGGGCGACTATGTAAAAACGCTTTACGTACAGGGTGATGATGATGAGTGGTATTCTGATATTACCGAATGGTGGCAATTTCACGGTAAAGTAAGAACCGATATTGATGCCATTACAGGTGCTACGGTATCTGGTGGCGGACGCAGTATTAGCGTTATCGCTATTGAAAATGATAAAATTGATGCTGGCTATAAAATTCGTTTTGAATCGGCTGTTGAAAATCAAGAATACTACAAAGATGATGTGGAATTCGAACTTACTTCAGCATCAGTTAAAAGTAAATTTGAAGGCAACGGTTTTATCCGTTATGTACGTATGATGCCTCAATAAAATTTAATAAAAATGACTATTTCTATATGGAGGTATAGCCATCTTGTTTTGGCTATAGCTTCTTCAATATTCGTATTATTAGCCTCTGTAACGGGCATTATTTTAGCGTTCGAACCGATTTCCAATCAGTTAAAACCCTATGCGATTGAACATGCAGAAACGCAGCCACTTTTAAAAACCATAGCGCTTTTACAGGCAGAATACGATGAAGTAATAAGTGTAGAAATAGATCATAACGATTTTGTTTTAGCCTCTGTTTTTACAAACGAAGGTAAAAGCGAAACGTTTTACATAAACCCTTTTACGGCGAAAAAAATAGGCGATGTTATTGAAAAAGAACCCCTTTTTAGGTTTGCAACAAATTTACACCGTTCGTTATTTTTAAAGTCTACAGGGCGTTTCATTATTGGTTTTGTATCCCTTTTACTGCTTTTAATGGCAGTAACTGGGTTGCTTTTAATAGCTAAGCGACAAGGTGGTATAACACGTTTCTTTTCAAAAATTGTTAAAGAAGATTTTAATTCCTATTATCATATCATAATTGGGCGTTATGCTTTAATTCCAATTATTATTATCACCATTACAGGGGTTTATTTATCCTTAGAAAAGTTTTCATTACTTCCAGAAGATAAAATAGCGCATCAATTTAAAGATGACATGTCTCTTGCTTCCGAAAAGTTAGATGTTTCAGATTTTATGGTTTTCAATAACATCACATTAGATGCTGTGAAACGTGTTGAATTCCCGTTTTCTGATGCTATTGAAGATTACTATTTCGTCAAGTTAAAGGATCGCGAGTTGTATGTGAATCAATACAGCGGCAAAGTAGTGAGTAACCAAGATTATGGTTTAATTTCTAAAGCCTCCAGTTGGAGTTTAATTTTACATACAGGGCAAGGCTCTATTCCTTGGTCGGTGGTTTTACTTTTAAGCTGTTTTGGTATTTTGTTTTTTATCTATTCGGGCTTTGCCATGACGTTAAATCGTAAAAAGAATAACATTAAAATTAAAAACACCTTTAGTAAAGATGTTGCCGAATACATCATACTTATAGGCTCGGAAACAGGCAGTACATTTGCTTTTGCGAAGTCTTTATGCAACGCTTTAATTGCTGAAGGGAAATCGGTTTTTGTATCAGAATTAAATCAATATTCAACCTATAAGAACGCCGCTCATTTGGTGGTATTAACCGCTACTTACGGCGATGGAGAACCGCCTACAAATGCCAGAAATTTTGAGAAATTAGTGCTTCAAACACCGCAAAATAATAACCTTCAATATGCCATAGTTGGTTTTGGTTCGTTAGCTTATAAAGGCTTTTGTAAATATGCCATTCTTATAGATAGCATGTTACAGGTTAATCAAAAATTTATCCCCAATTTACCACTTCATAAAATAAATAATCAATCGTTTAGCGAATTTAATTCCTGGGTACAATCTTGGGGAGCAAGCAAGAATTTAAGTCTGCAAGTTGAAGCGCCAGAGCGAAAAGTGCCTTCAAAAAAAGCAAAACAATTTAAAGTTGTAAAACGTACGGAACTAAACAGCGATCCTTCTTTTTTATTAGAATTGGAACCCGTAGAAAAGACAAAATTTACTTCTGGCGATTTACTGTCTATTACGCCTAAAAACGACGACTTGCCAAGGCAATATTCCATTGGGAAAGTAGGTGGAAATATTATTTTGAGCATTAAAAAGCATGAATTTGGCGTTTGCTCCAATTATTTAAATAACCTTAAAGTAAACGATAGTTTATTAGCGCACATCGACCAACATAAAGATTTTCATTTTCCTAAAAAGGCTAAAGAGGTGGTTATGATTTCCAACGGAACGGGTCTGGCACCATTTGTTGGTATGATGAATGCCGAAAAGCAAAACCATGTGAAAAGCTATTTGTTTTGGGGCGGTCGTACCTGCGATTCCTTTAAAATGTATGCGCCATTTGTAGATAAAGCTTTTTATGCTAAAAATTTATCTGGACTTTATGTGGGCTTTTCACAAGAAGAAAGTCAGAAACGTTATGTTCAGAATTTAATTTTAGAAAAGCAGGATTTGGTAGCTCGTGTATTAAAAAATGGTGGCATAATCATGATTTGTGGTTCTGTGGCCATGGAAAAAGGCGTGAAGCAAGTTTTAAACCAAATTACGCTGCAGCAATTCGACAAACCATTAGAGGTTTTCCAGGGTAGAAATCAAATAAAAACCGACTGTTATTAAAAGAATGGCCTATGTGTAACAATCATATTAAAGTATTATCGAAAGTTAAAAGTGGCGAATTATCCTTGTGTATTAAATGTCAGGTTTATCATTTGGAATTCAATAATATCTATCTGGAACTCAATAAAAATGAATTCATGCAGTTTAAAAACTACTTGAATACTATTGAAATTGACTATTGGGAACATAAGTATGCCTGTGCCAAGGTAAAGCGGAAAATACCCATTCCTTCCATGCAAAACAATCTGGTTTTAATGTTTAAACGGCAAGAAATATACGAGTTAAAAAGGCTTTTTTCGGGGATTAAAACCGATGTGTTTTCAGCCCATTTGGATATTACTGATATTGACTACATGTTTATTTTAAACTAATAAGCATGGACGATATAAATACTATTTGTTATAACGATTTTGGAATTGCTTTTCAATGGAAAAGAAGCGCTGCAAAAGACTTTAATAAAGTACAATTAGTATTTAAAAACACAGGTTTATTTTTAAATCAGCAGGAACTTATTCAGTTTTCTAAAAACATTGAGCGCGCCTTAATTAAAACCCAATCTTTTGCTGATGGCGCCAAGACTAATACTTCCGAATTATTTTTATTAGAAGGTCCAAATCCGCAAATAAGTTTCGCCATGGATGTTTCAGAGCTTAATAATCTTCAGGATTTACTAACCATGACTTTGTTTCAATTGGGTTTAGATTCGCTTCTTAAAATGAAAAAAATAATATGTAAATAATTGATTATTAATATTTTATGCTTTTTTAATCAGTTTTAATTTTTTAACTTTACAAGAAGTGAAGTTAGAACGCTTTCAAAAATGAAAAGTCAAGCATACTTATTATACCTATTTATAGGGTTTAGTTTAAACACTTGTGTATTTCATGAAAAAGAAGCAACAGAAACAACACAGTCTCAAATCTTAGAAAAAGCCACCGATGAAATTGTTACAAGCAAGGTGCTTGACAAAAACGGCAATGTTTTAGAAATGTTTTTTAATAACACCAAAGGTTATGTTATTTTAAAATTTGAAGGTAAAACATTAAAACTACAACGGCTACGTACGGGCTCGGGCATTTGGTATAAAAATACCTTATACGAGTTAAGGGGAAAAGGGAAACACCTAGAATTAACTAAAGGAACTGAAACCGTATTTAAAAGTTAAAATTTTCTTCATTATATATATGGTGTATAAAAACTTTAGGATTACAATATTTCATTAAAACAAACTCATTTCATTAAGTCGTTAGAAACCTATATAATATAGTACTGATTTCCAGACTCAATTTTATACTACTTTTTTGTTTTTATTCTACTAAAATCAAATTTTAACATATAAAAATTTGGAGGACTCGAATTTATACCTATATTTGGAACACCAGTTTGGTAAACCAATTTGGTTTTCCAAACGAAAAACTAAAAATTAACACTAAAACTAAATTTTATGAAAACAAAATTACTTTTAAACAAAAAATCTTATGCATTTAGCGCGCTTTTTGCTTGCGCAATGTGCTTTAACAATGCGGGAGCTCAAACGAACCTTGTTATAAATGGAGATTTAGATGCGCATACAGTTGATGTCAATGATAATGCTGATACATTTGATATGACACCGCCTAGTTCGGTAGATGGGGGGACTGCTAGTCCATATAAAGCACTTTGGGACAATGGTGATTTGGATGCCTGGTTAGAAAGTTTTTATGGTGATGACAGTGAGCAGCCGGGATCAACCAGTGATGGAACTTACCAAAATGGTGTTAAAACTAGAGGTATTAAATTGGGTGAATCTAGTCGTCGTTTGTATCAAGTAGTAGCTGTGACTCCAGGTAAACAGTATGTTTTTTCGGTAGACTCTAGGTCTGAAGCTGAAAATGTTAATACTGAGTTTTTTATGTTAAATCAAGAAATTACTAGTGAAGATGCACTTTCGCATGATGGAACTATGGTTGATGGGTATTTACATATTACTAACGATTTTAATTCAAGTAAAGGTGATGAGACAACTAATACTTTTACTAATAATTCATTAACTTTTACTGCTACAGCTAGTAAAGTCGTTATTTATGGTAGAGCTCCTCAAGCAATTAGTAGTAGTTATGAAGTGTTTTATGACAATTTCATGCTTTATGAAGATGCTACAGCTTCTGTTGATGATCATTTTGCTTCAGAATTCGCAATCTATCCAAATCCAGTAAAAGACATTTTAAATATAAAATCTAAAAACATTGAAATCTCAGCAGTAAGTATTTACAATCTGTTAGGTAAAAATGTTTATCAAAACAATCAATTTAGTAGTAGTAGCGTAATTGATTTGTCTAGCTTAAATAAAGGAGTTTATCTTCTTAAAATTGAGGTTAGTGGTAGAACGCTAAGTAGAAAATTAGTAGTTCAATAAGTAGTTGTTTAGTTATAAAAAGGCCTTTTAGTAAAATAAAAGGCTTTTTTTGTATTAAATGAAGTTGGGATATAATATTTAAATAGATCGCCTTATTTGTGTTCTAGGATAATATTTATAATCCCTTTTTATTATTTATATGGAAACAGTTGTGTAAACAGCTGGTAATTAATAACTTGTTGATTGTGTTTTTACAAAAGAATAAACTATAATTAAATAAGAATGAAAAAGAAACAAATTAATAGCGTACCGCTTAAATTAAAAAAACAAGCTTTATTGGTTTTAGCAGTTTTGTTTTTAACTGTAGGCTGTAAAGAAAAGTCTTCGGGAGTATTAGCTTCAAAAGTAACTAATAAGGAAGAACTTAATACAGCGTTAGATAAAGCGGCACCAGGCGATGTTATCGTTTTATCAAACGGCGTATGGAAAGATGTTCAAATTAAGTTCAGGGCTAAAGGTACTAAAGAACAACCTATTGTTTTAAAAGCAGAAACAGCTGGAAAAGTTTCTATTGAAGGCGAATCGTATTTAAAATTAGGTGGCGAGTTTTTGGTTGTTGAAGGTTTACATTTTAAAAATGGTCATTCACCAAGCAGCTCTGTTATCGATTTTAGAATTAACGAAGAAGAAATTGCTTTTAACTGTAAAGTCATCAATTGTGTTATAGAAGATTTTAACCAATTACACCGCGATGAAACCGATTTATGGGTACAGTTTTGGGGAAGACACAACGTGCTAGAGCACTGTTACATCGCTGGGAAAACCAATCGTGGTCCAACAGTACGTGTGAATCTTGAGGGCATTGAAAGCATGAATAATTACCACCAAATTGTAAACAATCATTTTGGTCCACGTCCTAGAAAAGGGGGGGCAAGTGCCGAAACCATCCAAATAGGAAATAGTTTTACCTCTATGGCACCAAGTTATACCATGGTAAAAAACAACCTGTTTGAAGAGTGTAATGGTGAAGTTGAAATTATTTCAAGTAAAACCAATTTTAACGAGTTTAGAAATAATGTGTTTTATAACAGCGAAGGATCTTTAGTAACCAGACACGGAAACTATTGTATTATCGATGGTAATTATTTTATTAACGATAGTGGCAACACAAATGTTGGCGGAATTCGTATTATAAATTCAGGACACTGGGTTACAAACAACTATTTTTTCAACATAAAAGGGGCTAGTTTTAGAAGTGCTTTAGCGGTGATGAATGGTATTCATAAATCACCTCAAAACAGATACAACCAAGTTACAGATGTTGTCGTGGCGTATAATACTTATGTTAATTGCGATTCACCTTGGCAATTTGGAGTGGGTACAAATATCAGTCAGAAAGATGTATTGCCTGCTTCTGAAATCAGATCTGCAAGAGCCATTAGAACAACTTTAGCCAATAACATTATATATAATGAGGTAGGCGATGATTATCCTGTTTTCGAGCATGATAAAGCCGATGGCGTAATTTTTAAAAGCAACGTTATCGATAATCAAGGCGTGGTCTTTAATAATTTTGATGGCGGTATTGAAGCAGCTTCGTTAGAGTTGAAAAAAATATCGGATAATATTATAATTCCAACAGGGGTACCAAGTTCTGTAGTGCCTTATGAAGGTTTCGATTTTAATACCATTACTACCGATTTATTCGGCAATTCTAGAGCCAATAATAATACCATTGGAGCGGTTGTAAACCCAGATGTTGCCAACCCAAATATTTTGGATAAATCGAAATACGGAACCGATTGGTATTCTAATGTTGTTGAAGTTAAAGAGGCAACAACGCATACGGTTTCTACGGTTGAAGAACTTCAGCAAAAAATTGATGCTGCCCAGTCAGGTGATATTATTACTTTAAATAAAGGTGTTTATCAATTAAACACAACTTTAAAAATTGCTAAAACAATCACCATCCAATCTGATGCTAACAATAAAGCAGAAATTGTTTTTTCTCGAGCAGGAGCTTCACCAGCGTTTGAGTTAAATCCTAAAGGACTTTTAACTTTAAATAATATTGTTTTAAAAGGAAATAACGAAAATTATGCTTTCGCAACGCTTAAAGAAAACATGTCGAACCATTTTGGTTTAACGGTTTCAAATAGCGATATCAGCGATTTTGCATACATTTTAAAAGCCTATAAAGAGTCTTATGCAGAAACCGTTACTTTCGAAAAAACAAGTTTTGCTAATTGCGAAAATGGTATCGAATTATCGGAAGAAACAAATGATAAAGGCGATTACAACACCGAATATTTAACCATTACAGATTGTACATTTAATGCAATTAAACAAAATGTGGTTGATTATTATAGAGGGGGTTATGATGAGTCTACTATTGGAGGAAACCTATTAGTTTCAAACAGTACATTTACCAACTGTGGTCAGTATGAAGCTAATAAAACCCTTTTAAATCATAGAGGTATTGTGAATGTAAATATTACAGGAAACACTTTTAAAAACAATCCAGTTAAATTTGTGTCCGTATTATGGGGCGCTAAAAATAACGAGGAATCAAATAATACTTTAATCAATTCTGGCGAAATTAAAGTTCAAGAGAATTTAGAGATGAAACTTATGTATTAATCTTTAAAAGTATAATCGAATACATTTTTAGGTTTTGTGTTTATCTTCGGATTTATGCAAAACCTTTTTTTGTGAGTAAGAATTGTCTTAATGCGTTTTTTCGATGATTAACTTGTCTCAGAAAGGGAGTAAAAATTGAATTTTTAGGCATTTATGATGCTATTTTTTAATAGAATGATTAAAAACTAGCCATAAAACTGTTGTGTTTTATTGATGGAACTAAAATGTTTTTGATGCTGATGAATCCTTCGAAATAATACTCAAAAGCAAACGCATTTCAAAAGCAATATAACGAAGGAAAAAACTTTGATTTTTTTAAATAAAACTACATAATCAAGAATTTCATCGGATTCATTTCTGGTTTACCAGTAAAAATCACGAACGAATATTCTTTCTTTATTGAGTCGGTAATTTTCAGTTTGTAACTCCTATAAAGCATTTTTAAACTTGTTTTTTTTATATGTTTTAATAATCGTAATTATTATTTAAATAGGTGTAAATCAGAAATTTAACTATGTTTTATTTGTTTGCTTTTAATTAATGACTAATTTACATAGACCGAAAAAGGCATCAGGTTTTATGCTTTTTTGGTCGATGTAAGAAATATTTGTATATTTGGACAACCAATCTGGTAAACCAATTTGGTTTTTGTTCAGGATGTATCAAAACTACTCCTGTTCACTTTAATGATTTAAAGAATCTGCCCAAGTAGATTTCAGCAAAATTTCTAATAAATAACGAATGAAATTAAAAAGTAAAATATCAACTGTTTCTATTTTAAGTCTTTTTTTTATAGGCTTTATGTTGTCATGTAAAGAGCAATCAGAAAGTCCTGTAAAAGAAAAGGAAATTAGTCACTCAGGAGATCATCCTAAACTAATTTTAACCAAATCTGGCGTAGAGCAAATCAGAAAAGAATTGGGAAATATTCCAATTTTCGATGCTTCTTTGGCTGCGACTAAAGAAGAAGTTGATGCCGAAATAGCTTTGGGTATTCAAATTCCTGTGCCAAAAGACTTTTCAGGTGGCTATACGCACGCACGCCATAAACGAAACTTTTTAATATTAGAAAAAGCGGGGTTGTTATATCAGATTTTACAAGATGAAAAATATGCCATTTATGTAAAAGACATGCTTTTTGGATACGAGGCTATTTATAAAGATTTGCCTGTGCATCCACAAACACGTTCTTATGCACGTGGTAAATTGTTTTGGCAATGTTTAAACGACTCAAATTGGTTGGTTTATGTTAGTCAGGCTTACGATTGTGTTTACGATTATTTATCGGCTGAAGAACGTGAAAAACTAGAAACCAATTTGTTTAGACCCTTTGCCGATTATATTTCTATTGATAATCCGCAATTTTATAACCGTGTACACAACCATAGTACTTGGGGAAATGCCGCTGTAGGAATGATCGCCTTGGTTATGGATGATGCCGAGTTATTACATCGTGCACTTTATGGTCTAGAAAATGATGGATTGGATGCGAACGCCAAAGATAATGATGGTGGTTTTATAAAAAATGAAGATGGTAAAGCTGGTTTTTTAGCCAATTTAGAAGAGCCATTTTCGCCAGATGGTTATTACACCGAAGGGCCTTATTACCAGCGTTACGCCATGTATCCTTTTTTAATTTTTGCTGAAGCCTTAAATAATGTTAAGCCAGAACTTAAAATTTTCGAGTATAAAGATGGTGTTTTACTAAAGTCGGTTTCTGCTTTATTAAATCTTTCCGATGCCGATGGCGATTTTTTCCCGCTAAATGATGGGCAAAAAGGCATGTCATACTATTCCAAAGAATTAGTTACAGCCGTAGATATTGCATACCACCATGGCGATAAAAATCCTGGATTATTAAGTATTGCCGAAAAGCAAGAACGCGTACTCTTAGACGATGCTGGTTTAGCAGTAGCGCTAGGGATTAAAAATGGTAAAGCAAAACCTTTTGAAAAAAAGTCTATTAATTTAACCGATGGTCCCGATGGTAAACAAGGGGGTGTTGCAATTTTAAGAGACAACGATATTGAAGTGGTTTTTAAATATGCAGCACAAGGTTTAAGCCACGGGCATTATGATAAACTGTCTTTTTCATTATATGAAGATGGCGATGAAGTCATTCAAGATTATGGTTTAGCGCGTTTTGTTAATATCGAGCAAAAAGGCGGTGGTAATTATTTAAAAGAAAACACCACTTGGGCAAAACAAAGTATTGCACATAATACCGTAATTCAAAATGAAACTAGCCATTTTCAAGGTAAATATGAAATTGGTATGAAGCACCATTCTGACTTAAGCTTTTACGATTTCGATAACGACAACATTAAAATTGTAAGTGCTACCGAAGCTAATGCTTATCCAGGAACTGTTTTGCATCGTACCATGGCAGTGATTACATCTGCGGGTTTTGAAAAACCTTATGTGGTAGACCTCATGAGCGTGACTTCCGATAAAGCGAATCAATATGATTTTCCTTATTATTTTATGGGACATGTAATGGAAACCAATTTTAAATACAATACGCCATCAACATTAAAACCTTTAGGCGCTAAAAATGGTTATCAGCATCTTTTTGTTGAAGGTGAAGGCAAGGCAAATAATGATAATGCACAACTGACTTGGCTTAATTTGGGGCGTTTTTACACCTTAACAACTGTAACCGATAAACAAGATGATTTATTTTTTACAAGAATAGGAGCCAACGATCCTGAGTTCAACTTAAGAAGAGAAGCCGCTTTTATGATTAGAAAGAAACCGGTTAAAAACACAGTTTTTGCATCGGTTATAGAATCGCATGGAGGGTATAGTCCGGTTTCAGAATTTGCTGTGAATTCAAAAAGTAATATTTCAGAATTAAAAGTGATTTATAACGATAATGATTATACGGCTTTAAGTATAAAAGATTTAAATGGAGCTGTTAAAACACTTATAGTGTCAAATGGAGATGCTTCAAAAACAGCTAGTCATAATCTAAATATAGAAGGTGAAAATATTCAGTGGACTGGAGCCTATTATTTTAAATAAAGGTATTAAAAGAAGTTGTATAGAAATATTTTAAATGATCAATTAATAAGCTTTTGCTTATGTGTAGAAAACACTAAAATGTGATTGTTTTATCCATTTATCAACCTATAATAAAAGTACAAGGTTGGTTTATAAAAAGTGTTTTTATCGATATAATGAGCTATGTCTGTGAGGATTTTAAGCGCTAAAACTGTTAAAATTTAAAAATATTTTGCGGTAACAGTAATTTAACATATATTTGGGAAACCAATTTGGTCAACCAATTTGGTTTCCCAAAAAAAATAATAACTAAAAAAACTAAATTTAATGTATAATCTTCTCCAAAAAACTAATGTTAATATTATGATTTTAATGTAAAAAAAAGGACGGGTGCACGCCCATCCTTCTTAACTGCTTACTTCTTTTAGGAGGGAAGTAACGTAGAATTCACGCCATCATTTAATAACAAGCATGAACTTACAAAGTTAGTAATAATTTGCTTTTGTAATAGTGCTTATGTTAAGTAGTGGTAAAAAAAATTGTCTCTAGCTCTAACGATCTGGAGCATAGTTAACTATACTTTTTGAACAAAAACACTAATTATGAAAGTAAAAAACAAACTAATTTTAGTTGTTATACTACTCTTTAGTATAACAGCAATTGCACAAAATGGAACGGTCCTGAAAGGTGAAGTCGTATCGGCTACCGATGGTATTCCAATTCCAGGTGTAAATGTAATTATTCTTAATACTACAAGAGGAACAAGTACAGATTTTGATGGGCGTTACGAAATAACGGTAAACGAAGGAGAGGCTTTGCAGTTCTCTTACCTTGGTTTTGTAACACAAACTAAACTAGTAGACGGTAAAGCGACTTTAAATATTACGCTAGTTGAAGATATTGATCAACTTGATGAAGTTGTTGTAATTGGTTATGGTGATCAAAAGGAGAAAGATATTACTAGTGCTTTAACCAAAGTTGATGCTAAAGATATTCAAGATCGTTCTGTGGCTCGTGTTGAAAACGCACTACAAGGTAAAGTTGCCGGTTTGAGAATTCAAACGACATCTTCAGAGGCTGGTGGTGACCCAAAAATTACGTTAAGAGGGCCGGGTTCTATTACTGGTTCATCTGCACCACTTATTGTTATTGATGGTGTGGTAATAGGTACCGATCCAGATATTTTAGGCTCTATCGATAATAACAATATTGAGTCTTTAAGTGTTTTAAAAGATGCTTCTTCGGTAGCTATCTACGGTTCTCGTGGTGCGAATGGTGTTATTTTAGTAACATTAAAAGAAGGAATTGTTGGTCAAACTAAATTCTCGTATAACACGTTTACGGGATATAAGTTTACTAAGAATAATGACAATTTCAACACAACAATTGCTCAAGAGCGTTCGAGGTTAAATAGTTTAGCAGGAGAAGTTGCTGCTATTCCAATTACGAGTCCAAGATATGCTGATATTAATAGGTATTATGATACAGCTTATGCAGAGCTTGAGGCTATGGACTTTATTGCATCATTAGGTGATGGCGAACAAAACTGGCAAGATGAGATTTTTAACGGAGGTGTTATTACGAGTCACTCTTTAGCTGTTAGAGGTGGTACAGAGTTAACAAGTTATACGGGGTCTATTGGTTATCTTGAAGATGAAGGTGTTGTTTTAGGAGACAATTTCCAGAAATTTAATGCAAGAATCAAGATTGATAGTAAATCTAAAAATAAGAAAATTAAGTTTGGAGCCAATATTAGTGCAAACTATAATGACCAAAAAAGAGTACCTACAAGATTTACCGATCCTTTAAGACAATATGGTCATTTGCCTCTTTATTTAAATGAAGAGCATATGAAGTATATAACACAAGGGGATCCAGGGGATGCTGGAAAACAGTTCGAAAATATCGGTGTGGGAAGCTATGGTTTCTCTAGAGCTTTCGATCACGTTTTTACACAAGATCCAAACAACCCTAGAGCTATTAATAGAGATCCAGTTACAGGGCTTCCAACTGTTAGTCCTTTAACTTCTGGAGGTTTAACTTTATCTACAACTAAAAACGTACACCCTTTAGTTCATTATTTGGAAAGAGACCGTATAAAAAGAAAGCTGAATTTAAATACTTCTGCATATATGGATTTCAAATTAGCAAAAGGGCTTAACTTCAGACAGTCGATTTCAGGTGTTTTCAGAAATGGTAAAAATAATAACAACGATTATTTATACGGTCAAGAAAATAGAGATCAAGAGGCATTTCGTCTTGAAAGTAGAGATGAAATGAATCAATATGCCATTGAGTCACTTCTTAAATACAATAGGAGTTTTGGAAAACATAATTTCAACTCTGTACTTGGTTTTGAATATACAGAAAGACATTTCTATTATCAGCAAACAGAAGCTGTAGGCTACACTAATGATTTTAATAATAATATTGCTATTGCAGACGGAGGTATTTCCTATACTGATAACGGTATGGATAAGTTAGTGTCTTATTTTGGAAGAGTTGATTACAACTATGACGAAAAATATTTATTACAAGTTTCAGCGCGTACTGATGGTAGTACAAGATTTGGTACCAACACAAGATTTGGGTTTTTTCCAGCAGCTTCTGCAGGTTGGATTCTTTCAAAAGAGGATTTCTTGTCTAATAGCGATGTTATTAGTTTCTTAAAAATTAGAGCGAGTTATGGTGTTTCTGGTTCTAACGAAATTGACAATAATATTTTTAATTCACTTTACCGATTTGAAGAGTCATTCAGTACAGTAAGTTATCAAGGTTTATCTGGTGTAAAAGCTATAACTCTTGCAAATCAAGATTTAGGTTGGGAGCAATTGGTAGAGTTTAACCCTGGTCTTGATGTTACTTTTGGACGAAACCTATTTACGTTAGGTGTAGATTATTATACTAGAAGTAGTAAAGACTTAATCTTATTCGCACCTGTTTCAGGAGTATATGGCGCTGATAACTGGCTTCAAAATATTGGAGAGGTTAAAAATGAAGGTGTTGAAATTGAAGTAGGTTCACGAATTTATACTTCAGAAAACTTAAGTTGGAAAGCTTCGGGTAACTTTTCTTTAAACAGAAACGAAGTTGTTAGTTTAGGTAATAACGATCAGATTCTTTCAAGAATTGATCAAGACACTAGACCTACAGAATTTATTGCTCGCGTTGGTCAGCCTATAACATCGTTTTATGGTTGGGTTTATGAAAAAGAGATGCCTTTAGAATGGGTAGATAATCCATTTAATAGATTTAATAATGATTATGCTCACGTATACGTAAAAGATTTAAATGGCGATGGTATTATTGATGGCGATGATAGAACTGAATTAGGTAATCCATATCCTGATTTTATGTGGGGTGTAAATTCAGAATTAGTTTATAAAAACTTAGATTTTGGATTCCAATTCCAAGGGTCTCACGGTGGTGAAGTTAGAGTTGCAGATTTAGATCAAATGTATTATGCTAGTGAGTCTGCTGTAAATGCGGTTTCAAATTTTGTTGATAGAGATTTGTTAGTGCATAGAAGATATACTGATGATCATATTCAAGACGCTTCTTTTGTTGCTTTAAGAAATATAACATTTGGTTATACAATACCAGAATCATTTACTTCAAAGTATAATATTGACAAATTAAGATTATATCTAACAGGTGAGAATTTATTATTCTTTACTGCTGCAGATTACGAAGGGTTTAACCCAGAGGCTGCTGGTCAAACATCTGATAATGCGAATACACCATTAACAGCAGGTTACCAAAGAGGTGATGGTCCAGTAATAAAAACAATTTCAGCAGGGATTAACTTTAATTTTTAATTAATTATGAAAAAGATATATAAAAACATTATAGCTTGTTTTTCAGTCGCTGCTTTATTAACGGGTTGTGCTGAAGAACTTGACTTAACAAATCCTACGGCGCTTTCAATTGAAGAGCTGTTAGAAACCGAGAATGGGTTCGAATTTTTAGCAAATGGAGTGCTTGATGCTTATCAAAAAGTTCCAGCTAATGAATACTTATTAACAGAACTTAGGTCGGATAACGTGAGAGCTAATTCAGAAAACGGAAATTATCCCGATTTCAACGCTTTCGATATCGACCCAAATAATGGTGATGTTGCTACATATTACTCTAATAACTACGCAGTAATAAAACACGCAAATACAATTATAGATAACCGTTTTCTTGCACCAGAAAAATATCAATATGCAGTAGGAGAAGCTTACTTTATGCGTGCTTTAGCTCACTTTAATTTAGTGAGAGCTTATCAAAATATCCCTTATATCGATAAGGTTTTAGATGTTACTAAAGATGAAGCTTTAGATTATCCTCAATTACCTGAAGCAGAAGTTTATGCTAAAATTATTGAAGATTTTAAAACTTCAATTGCTTATTTAAGTGGAGTAGAACAAAATAGATACCGCCCTTCAGCAGGTGCAGCTATTTGTTTAACAGCTAAAGCTTATTTAAGTCAACCAACTCCTAATTATTCTGAAGCTGAGTTACTACTAGCTTCTGTTGTTGATAATAGTGATTCGTACGATTACCGTATAATTACAACACCTAATGAGAACATTCCAATATTTGATCATTATGCTAAATTAATTGATAATTATGGACATGTATTTGGTAACGCATTAGATAGCAATGGCTTTACAGACGGTGTGCCAGATGGAGCGTGGGTTAACAGCCCTGCACGTGAGATTAACGATGAGGTAATTTTCGCAATTGCTTATGATTTAGCATTAAGTGATAATTACGTAACTAGTGATAGTGATTTAAACAGTCAAGTACAAACCGATTCAGAATCTTTCAGTTTTGCAATGACTTTACAAGGACCATCTAATGGTATAAACATTGCTACTTTAGATTTCTTATCTGTGATGACGCCAGAGTTACAACCAGTAAGATTTTATGGAAGTATTGATCCTTTGTCTTATAATCCTACCATTCCAACAAACGACACTTTTAACGCTAAGTTCCCTACGCCAGGTGAAATTGGCGATAACGACTGGATTGTTTTAAGATATGCCGATGTGTTATTGTTATATACTGAAGCTATTTTAGCTGGAAATAATAGCACAACGGATTCTAGAGCTGTAGCTGCTTTTAATGAAGTCCGTGAGAGAGCTGGTTTAGATCCAGAAGTTGAAGTTACTAAGCAAGCCTTATTAGACGAGAGAAGAGTTGAATTTGTTTACGAAAATCAACGTTTATACGATTTAATTCGTTTTGGTGAAGCTGATAAAGTTTTACAGAAGTTCTCTGATGATAATAGTTTATTCTACACAAGCCCAAAGAAATACCTTCCTTTCCCACAAAGAGAGAGAGATAACTTACCTAATTTTTACGATCAAAATGATGGATACTAAAAACTTAAAAATTATGAAAAAATATTTGTTTAATTTAAGGTATATCGCAGCAGGTGCATTGTTATCTTTTGCATCTTGTGTTAATGATGATTTACCAGAAGTTGGAGATTTAGAAGATAAAACAGGTCCAACACCTTTTTATAGTTTTAGCGATGTGTCTTCTTCGGAGTTCGATTGTAATGATGTGGAGTTATCTGCCAATTATGATTATTTTTTCCAAGCTGGAACAAATTTAGCTGTAAATGGTACACAATATGATTGGACGGTGACTCCAGATACCGGTTTGGTACTTATTAATAAAGAGTTACCAATTTTAGAACAAAGTATTGATGCTGCTGATGCTACTGTTGTTGGTATTCAGTCTGAAATTGATAAATTAGAATTTAAAATTCCTTGTGAATCAGACCCTGCTAAAAAGGCAGTAATGGAACAGGAAGTAATAAAATTAGAGGCGCAAAAAGCTGAAGCAGAAGCTTCTCGTAGTGAAGAAACTATTGCTCTTATTGCTTTTTATAACGAACAAATTGCAAATTTGCCTCCAGCAACTTTGCAAGATCGTGAAGTCATATTTGGATTTCCAGGACCAGGTGTTTACGATGTAACTTTAAAAGTGACAGATAACCTAGGGAAATCGGATGAAACTCTTAAAACGATTACTGTTGCTCAAGCTATACCAACGGTAGCAGTTCCTGAAATTTCAGAAGCAGGATTCGAAGATAATGATTTATTCGATGGAACAGGTGATGGTAGAGATTCATGGAGAGTGCCTAGTAATTCTGCTTGGAGTCCTCTTGGTGGTGGTACTACTGTACCCCAAATTAACTCTAATTCAGAGTTAGGATCTGTACCAGAAGGCTATCAATCAGCTAAATTTCCATCAGGAGGTGACAGAGTTGCTTATCAAGAAATTGATGTTACACCAGGAGCTACTTATGTAATTACATATTTTACAGCGTTTAACTTAGATAACCCAGGTGAAATGACTTTATCAATTCTTACACCTAATACATCTTCTTATGCAGAATCTTTATTAGCTAGTAATATTGTTGCTTCTAGAACAGAAACTAATGAAGGAAGAGTAGCTGATGTGTTTAAGAAACATGCCATCACTTTTGAAGCAGGAACAAATGAATCTGTGATTATTTTTGCAACTAATTCAGGTGATGAATACAGATTAGACGCTTTTGAGATTTCAGTAAAACAATAAAAACTAAACTATTATGATTTATAATTTAATTAAAAAACACACAAAAAGTACGCTTGTACTGATTTTTGTGGCGTTGGGGATAGTGTCTTGTTATGACGATGGACACGAACCTTTTGTTCCGCCTTCTGGGAATGTGAATAACATTCAGCCGAGTACTCAGTTTACTACCAGTTTAGATGCAGATGACCAATTAACTGTTATATTTAGAAGCTATTCTACCGATGCTGCTTCTTATTTGTGGGAGTTTGGAGATGGTAATACTTCGGATGAGGCTAACCCTAATTATACTTATACTGAAGGAGGTCTGTATGATGTAAAATTAACCACTACTAGCTCAGATGGGTTAATTGCTAAGGATTCTACTCAAGTAGGTCCAATATCAGTTGGTTTTACCTTTGCCGTGGAAGATACACAAGTAACTTTTACCAATGCTACATCTGGAGCCGAGTCTTTAGTATGGGATTTTGGTGATGGTAGTTCTACCGAATGGTCTAATGAAGATACTGAAAACGATCCTAGTTTCAGTCCAATTCATACGTATAAAGATGTTGGTCCTTATGATGTTGTTTTAACTGCTACAAATTTTGCTGGTGATACGTATTCTGTATCTCAAAAAGTTGAAGGTTTAGTACTATCTACTGTTCCAGATTTTACATTTGAAAATGTAACTGGTTTACAAGTACAATTTACAGATGCTTCAATTTTGGCAGAAACTCACGCTTGGGATTTTGGTGATGGTAACTCATCAACGGAATTAAATCCTTCTCATACTTATGCTGCCGCAGGAACTTATGAGGTTACTTTAACGACAACTAATATTGAAGGTGTTGCTAAAAGTGTTTCATATTTTGTGCCTGTTGGAGGTGTTCAACCTACATTTAAAGCTATTGTGCTTAATGGAACAGGTGATGAATACATTGGGAATACAGGAGATAACGCTGATGCTTGGGATATGACACCTGGTGCGACAGTAGTAGACGATAATTTAGGTGAAATTCCAAGTCCATATCAAGCTTTATGGAATAACGGGGCATTAAATACTTATATTGATGATAATTTTTGTACTAATGAACAGCCTGGTTCTACTAGTGATGGGAACTATGTTAATGGCGCAAAAACTAGAGGTCTTAAACTTTATGAGCCTTGTCGTAGATTGTATCAATTGCTTAAAGTTGAGCCTGGAGTGGAATATACCTTTACAATTGATTCTAGATCTGAAGCTCCTGGCATAAATTCTGAAATCTTTATTTTAAATAATGAGATTACTACAGAAGCTGGAATTGATGCAGATCCAATGTCTGAATCTGATGCTTATTATGTAATCACTAACGATTACAATCCTGATAAATCTTCAGCAAGCAATGATACTTTTACTACAAATACATTTACGTTTAAAGCGTCAAGTGACATTGTTGTAATTTATGTAAGAGCTATAAATGCAGTTGACTCTAGTAATGAAGTGTTTTATGATAACATAGACATCATCACTCCTGGATTTTAGTGTAAAATCAATTAAAAACTATAAATAATAGTATATATGAAAAATTTTAGAACTGAAATTTTAGGATTATTACTTATAGTTTTCATATCTGTAAACGCTACTTGTCAAGAAAAGACAAGTAGCGATACAGATACTAAAGCTAAAACAGAAAAAAAATCTAAAAAAAAGAAGAAAAAACGGAAAAAAGTAAAGCTTCCAGATATCGATTTAAGTCATTGGAAAGTAACCCTACCAGTGCTTAATGAAAAAGGAAAGCCTTATGAAATTGAACCGCCAGAGATTTTAGATTTTGCAAGTAACGAGGTTGCAAAACCTTATATGTATATCGATTCTACAAAAGGGGCTATTGTGTTTCACGCCATGCCTACAGAATCGACAACAAAAAACACGAAGTATACCAGATCTGAGCTAAGAGAGCAAATGGTTCCAGGAGATAACAATGCGAACTGGACTTTTAAAGATGGCGGTAATATGAAGGGTGTCATTGCCATGGATGAAATTTCAAAAGATTCCAAAGGCAAATATCATAAAACCATAATCATGCAAATTCATGGGCGGTTAAGTAATGAACAGCGTGATTTAATTGGTGAAGATGATAATAATGCACCTCCAATTTTGAAAATTTATTGGCAAAACGGGAAGGTAAGAGTAAAAACAAAAGTGTTGAAAAACATTGCAGCTTCAAATGAAGAAATTTTGCATGAAGATGCCTGGGATGATGATGAAGGATTTAACTTCGAACAAGAAGTAGGTTTTAGAAAATTTACTTTAGAAGTTCAAATTTCAGAAGGGAAAATGGTGATTATTCTCAACGGAAACGAATACAAAGTGTATGAAAGTGTTCATATGCAACGTTGGGGAGTATTCGAGAATTATTTTAAAGCTGGTAATTATTTCCAGTCTAGAGATAAAGGTGCTTATGCCAAGGTTCGATTTTACGAACTAGAGGTTAGCCATTAGTAATAACGGTAATATTAATAAAATTGTTTAATACTATTGTTTTGTCAGTTAAAACACATTAGTTTAGTGATTAAGGGCAATTACATTAGAACTAATTACAAATTTAGAGCAGTTTTTATTAAATTTATCGGCTAGTAAATTTTTACTAGTTACGAATTACGACGAGAAGATGAAATTAGAAGTTATTACAGTAAACGAAAGCCAAAATAAGATTCAGAAGAAGATAATTAGTCAAATTAAAGAATTAATTAATTATAAAAACCTGGAGCCTGGTGATAAATTACCATCAGAAAGAATGCTTTCAGAAAAGTTTGGAGTTACAAGAAGTAACATCAGGGAAGCCATTCAAAAATTAGAGTTTTATGGTTTACTGAAATCCATTCCACAAAGTGGAACCTTTGTAGCAAATACAGGTGTTATTGCTTTAAATGGAATGATTGATGATATTTTAAGATTAGATGCACCAGATTTTAAATCGTTAGTTGAAACAAGAATATTATTAGAGTTGAAAACTGTTAGTTTAGCTTCATTACGAAGAACAGAAGACGACTTAAAACACATAAAGAAAGCTTTAGAAGCTTATATAGAGAAAACAAATGCCGGTGAAGATGCCGTTCAAGAAGATTTGCTTTTTCATTTAGCTATAGCTAAAGCCAGTGGTAATGCAACCATGAATATGTTCATGCTTACTATAATACCGCAAATAATTATGGATTTTGAAAAGTATCATGTTTGTGATAAAAGACAATCCATATTAGGAATACAAGAACATCGAGAAATTTATGAAGCCATAAAATCCCAAAACCCGGTAGAAGCAAAACAAAAAATGAAGAATCATTTTAATATGCTCTATCAATACTGTTATAATTCATAACAGCAAAATATTTAGTAGTTAAGAAAATGCACGTTTTTATCTACTATCTTATATTTTAATAGGAGGGAAGAAATTCTACATGTAGTTTTTCTTCAAACATAATTTACAGATTATAATATACAAGCACTTGTGTTTGTGTACAGGAATTTCACGGTTTAAAAAGTCGTGCTGGATAGTAATTACTAAAATTTAAAATATGAAAATAAAAGGTTTACGTTGGTGGGTTGTTGCATTAATTGCCATAGCTACTATTATCAATTATATTGATCGTCAGTCATTAAGTGTACTTTGGCCCGATATAGCACAAGAGTTATATCCAGGACATACCCCAGACGAAACAAAATCTATTTATGCTCTTATTTCAATAATTTTTGTTTTTTCATATGCTTTTGGTCAAGCTATTTTTGGTAAAATTTTCGATTGGGTTGGTACGCGATTAGGATTTGTACTATCAATTGGTGTATGGTCTATTGCAACAGCTTTACATGCCTTTGCACAAGGGATTTTAAGTTTCGGAATTTTTCGTGCCATTTTAGGTGTTTCCGAAGCAGGTAACTGGCCTGGTGCCACCAAAGGTAATGCAGAATGGTTTCCTACTAAAGAACGCGCACTCGCACAAGGAATTTTTAATTCGGGTGCAGCTATTGGAGGGATTATTTCCATTCCGCTAATTGCATTTTTAACCATTTACTTTAGCTGGAAATCGATTTTCATTTTAATTGGTTTAACTGGTTTACTTTGGTTAATTCCATGGTGGATTTTAGTAAAAGCACCACCAAGAAAACACCCTTGGATTACAGATGAAGAACGTGATTATATTTTAACTGGTCAGAAAAATGAAGATTTTGATTCGAATGCCGATGAAACTGAAGCGTATAATCCAGACACAAAAGCGCTGTTAGGTCATAAAGAAAGTTGGGGAGTTATTTTAGCTTCTGCATTTATAGATCCAATTTGGTGGTTATTCGTATTCTGGATTCCAATTTATTTAAATGAAGTTTATGGAATGGATGTTAAATCTATCGGACTTTATGGATGGGTGCCTTATGTAGGCGCTATGCTTGGTGCTTGGTTTGGAGGGCTTTTAGCTCAAAACAGACTAAAAAAAGGATGGGATATTAATAAAACACGTAAAATGGTTATCACCCTTGGAGGTTTAATTATGTTACCTGCTTTATTAGCTATGGCAAACCCAGGTGGACCTACAACAGCTGTTATTATTATGGCGGTTATTTTATTTGGTTTCCAAACAGCCATTGGTAATGTTCAAACCTTACCTAGTGATTTATTTTCAGGAAAAACAGTTGGTACCTTAGCTGGATTTTCTGGTATGGCAGCAAAATTAACAGCTGCGGCTTTAACTTATTTAGTGCCTTGGTTAACAAGTGGCGGGAATTATACACCAGCTTTTATTATAGGTGCTGCACTAGCCATTTTAACTTTATTAAGTGTGTGGATATTAGTGCCTAAGGTTAAAGCGATAGAAAAAAAATAGTATTAAAATAATAATAAATTAAATTAAGAATAATGAGTAATTCAAAAGAAAAAGTTGCGGTTATAACAGGTGCTACCGGAGGTATTGGCTTCGAAGTAGCTAAACGATTAGGAAAAGATGGTTATACGGTTGTAATTAACGGTATTGAAGATACAGCAGGAGCTGAAAGAATTAAAGAACTTACTGCAGAAGGAATTACTGCTGAGTACTATGGTTTTGACGTAACTAAAGAAGAAGAAGTAACAGAAAACATCACTAAAATTGGTGAAAAATACGGTAGAATTGATGTGCTTGTAAACAATGCTGGTGGTATTGGTGTTAGAGCTAGATTTGAAGAAATGACAACGGAACAATACAGATTTGTTATGGCTTTAAACTTAGACTCGGTATTTTATGCTTCAAGAGCAGCGATTCCTTTCCTTAAAAAAGGGGAGAATGCTTCTATTATTAACTATACCTCTAATGCTGCATGGAATGGTGCAGGACCTGGTGCAGGAATCTACTCTGTATCAAAAGGTGGTGTACAATCTATAACAAGAGCATTAGCTAAAGATTTAGCTGAATATGGAATTAGAGTAAACGCAGTATCTCCAGGTACAATTGATACGCCTTTTCATGCGCAAATTAAAGCTACTAAGCCAGAAGTTTTCGCTTCTTGGGCAAACAGTGTTTTACTAGGAAGATTAGGTCAGCCAGAAGAAGTAGCTGGTGTTGTTTCTTTCTTAGCTAGTGATGATGCGTCTTTCATGACTGCTGAAACTGTTCAAATTGGTGGTGGTCAAGCTTTAGGTATCTAATTTGATTAAAACTTAAATGTTGTAGCTTTTAATTAAGCTAAATTTCATTTATAATTGGTAAAATATGCAGGAGTATATCTTTTAAGATGTACTCCTGTTTTTTTTGTTCTATTTCCTTTTCTGAAAAAGGAATGCTATTCAAAGCAACAATAAATCGCATACATCATTTTATTTTGGAACACACGCAATCACATTCTAAATAGCTAATTGTCAATTTTAACTATTAATTATTCATTCTTCATTCTTCATTGTTCATTGTTCATTCTTCATTGTTCTTCTTCATCCATTGTCAATAGCCAAAGGTTTTTCCTTTTAAAAAATTATCATTATATTTGGATAACCAGTTTGGATAACCAGTTTTGTTGTTCAAATAAATAGACTAAAAACAAACTAAAACTAAATTAAAATGGCAAGTACAATTACACTTATCATGCGGTCGTGCGCGAAATCTACACGAACAAAACTCAATGTATTCACTCTATTTTTCTTTATAACATCGTTAGCCATGGCGCAAACGGTTTATAAAATTACAGATCCAGAAGATATAAGGGATTTATCTCCAACTTTGGTTCCAGGCGATATTGTAGAACTTGCAGATGGCGTTTATAACAATTCAGGACGCATGCGATTTGGTGCTAATGGCGCTGAAAACAACCCAATTATTTTTAGAGCTGAAACACCAGGAGGGGTAACTTTTACTAACGGTGCGCGTTTAAGTATTGCCGGCGATTATGTGATTGTAGATGGTTTTTATTGGAAGGGAGGTTATGGTGATAGTGCTGTAATCGAGTTTAGAGACAGTAGCGATTTAGCTTACAACAGTACGCTTCAAAATTGTGCGATGGATGGATTGATTGTCGATCCAACCGATGAAGTTGTAGGAGTAAGTAAAAAGCATAACTGGGTTAAAATGTACGGAGCTAATAATAGCGTTCTTAACTGTTCGTTTATGAATAAAAAGAATGCCGGTGCTTTAATTTTAGTCGAACTTTATTACAATTTGTCAAAAAACGGAGGTGATCAATGTGCAGAGGTAAAACACACTATTAGTAATAACTATTTTTACAATTATGAAAAAATTAACCCGACCCTACAAAATGCCGGAGATAGTGAAACCATTCGTATTGGCGTTAGTGAAGGGCAGATGGTACAAGCAAACTGCTTGGTTAGTAATAATTATTTTGTTAAATCGGACGGAGAAAATGAAATTATTTCTAATAAAAGTAAAGGGAATTCCTTTATAAATAATACGTTTAGAGAATGTCGAGGTTCTTTGGTGCTTCGTCATGGTTCTGGAGCAACAGTAGATGGAAATTACTTTTTAGGTAACAACATTGATGGTACAGGTGGTATACGTATTGTAGATAGCGACCATACCATTACAAACAACTATATTCAAGATTGTGTTACACTTGTAGATCAGGCAAAATGGAATAACGGAATCACTTTTATAGGAGGTGAAAAGGTTAGTATAGACGATTGTAGCTCAACAAGCTATTCAAGCGATTATCAAGAATCAAAAGATATAATCCTGTCTAATAACACTATTGTAAACACCAACGCACCTTTGTTTTATAATATTGATAAAGGGGATGGTGTAGTTACAGGAACAGTTGCGAATAACTTAATTTATTTTGATACTGGTCATACTAATTCATCAGATGTTATTGTTGGTGAAACGGCTACAGCTTTTTCAGACATAGGAACTAGTTTAATGTATTCTGGAAATGTGTATGTTGGTACAGCTTTAGGTCAGGATAATGCCGATACAGGTAATGGTTTCTCTCTAGAGTCTGGAATTACAGCGTCTTCAGATGGAGAAATATATACATTTTCAGGTGCAGCAGGTAAAGGTGCCGATATGGGAGCTTACGGCCCAACGGATGATACCATGGTTGGTCATGGTATTGGTGCTTGTTTTTTAGATAATGCAGGCGCAAAAATCATAAATGGCGATTGCTCTATTGTGATAAGCGAATCTTTGTTAGTAAGTAGTTTGCCAGCTTTCGATTATGAAGCAGGTAGTGCAGATGTGAATGTTACAGCTAATGTAGGTTGGACTGCTGTATCTAACGATTCATGGATTACTATTGATACTAATTCTGGTTCTGGTGACGCTGTAGTTTCAGTGTCGGTAACTAAGAACACCGGTTCAACAGCTCGAAATGGTTCTGTAACGTTTACTCAAAACCCAGGAGGTGATGATATTGTAAGAACCTTAAGCATTACTCAAAACGCACCAAAGCCAACCGATTTGGCAACGCTTATTAACGATCAGGGTAGTGGCGCCGATGGTGTGGTTGTACGTGCTTTCTCCATGGAAGAAGTCAATGGAAGTACGAAATTTAATTACGCCGTTAATGTTTTAGATAAAGATCAAACAACCAATTGGTCTTCCGATGGCACCACAGGAGGCGCCTCTTTTATTATTATTGATTTAGGAGCTTACTACGATTTAGAAATTATCGATTTTGCCTCTGTTAGCGGTAAAACTTACGATTTTCAAGTGCGTTTGTCTTCAACAGGAATAGAGGATGCCGATTTTACCGACCCTTTTGGTACAGGTAATTTAATAAGTAGTAGCGATAATACTTTTAAAAGTTTTGTATTACCATCGGTAGCAACTGGTGTAAGATATGTGAAAATCCTTGGTTTCGGACAACCAAACGGAAGTGGAAGTGATTGGACCTCTATAACAGAGCTTAATTTTTATGGCGAATTTAACGCAGCGCTTTCCACTGAAGATGTTGATTTTTCGAATAGCATTAAAATTTATCCAGTTCCAGCAAACAGTGTTTTAAATATTAAAACAAACAATTTTGCTATAAATAACATTGCGGTTTATAACTTAGATGGTCGCTTAGTAATGCGTAAAGCAATTCAAAATTCAAACGAACCTATTGTTTTAAACACAGCGTCATTATCTAACGGAACATATCTTGTTCGTTTTTCAAATGCTAGTGGTTTAAAAGCATCTAAAATGATTGTTGTATCGCACTAAAAGCATTTAAAGCTTATTTAAATACAGCATAATTATTAATAAAAATCGCCTAAAATTTACTTTTTAGGCGATTTTGTTTTTTTTTTAAATGGGTTTCAGAGTAATTAATAAAAAGTCTATGTTTAACTTTTTAAACGTGAAGAATCCCGAATAATAAGTTCGGCATCTAATATTTTTTTATTTAAGGTTTGCTTAACCGTATCGGTTTTAGCATGCTCTAAAAAGGTTTTGGCTGCAAGTTTTCCAATTTGTTCGCTATGTTGATTAATGCTGGTTATCGATGGGGTAACCAGTGCAGTAAACGGTTCGTTACCAAAACCAACCAAAGCAATGTCGTTAGGAATTTTAATGTTTTGTTCTTTTAGTACTTGTAAGGCTCCTAATGCAGCATAATCGCCAGCAACATAAACGGCATCGGGCCTGTTTTTTAAACTTAGAAGCTGAAGCATTTTTTTACGGCCGTCTTCAATAGTTAAACTACTTTCTATAAGTAATTCTTCTTCAAGCGGTAAATCATGTTGCTTAAGCGCATCAATATAACCTCTAATTCGGTTGTTAAAAATACGTGTGTGTTTATAGCCACTTATATGCGCAATACGTTTACAGCCTTGTTCAACCAAATGTTTTACAATAATATGACTGCTTTTATAATCGTCTATTCCAATGTAATCCACGTTCAAATCATTTTCACCACGGTCAAATAGAATAAGCGGAATTCCCTTAGATTTAATTTTATTGTAATGTTCTAAATCAATCGTTTCATTAGCCATCGAAGCGATAATACCATCAACCTGCGTAAATAGTAAAGTGTCAATGCTATCACATTCCTTTTTATACGATTCGTTGGAATGTGTCATGATAATGTTGTAGCCTTTTTTGTTTAAAACCTCTTCCATGTTTTGAATCACTGAAGAGAAAAAATGACTATTTGTTCTAGGCACAATAACGCCAACCAAGTTGCTCTTACCTTTTCGTAAGGCACTTGCAAGATGATTGGGCTGATAATTCAAGTTTTTAGCCACCTGTTTTACCGCTTTTTTTGTCTTCTCGCTAATGCGCGAATCGTCGTGCAGCGCTTTAGAAACCGCAGCAGGAGAGATGTTTAGCACGTTGGCTATATCTTTTATGGTTGATTTTCTTTTGATATTTATTTTTTTTATATCTTTGCTTAAACGTTTAAGCAAATGTAATTCTTAAATTTTTATAATCAAAACACAATTAATTATCTGTTTTGATGATGAATTTTTTTTTTACACCGATTGCTTAAACGTTTAAGCAAAACATAATTTTTGAATATTTAACAATAAAAAGAAATGAGTAAAGTAGTAACATTTGGAGAAATCATGTTAAGATTAGCTCCTCAAGGATTTTTAAGATTTTCTCAAGCTAACAATTTTGATGTTGTTTATGGTGGTGGTGAATCTAACGTGGCAGTATCATTAGCTAACTATGGTGTTTCTTGTGATTTTGTAACACGTTTACCTAAGAATGATATTGGCGAGTGTGCCATGATGGAAATGCGCAAAAGAGGCGTTGGTGTAGATAAAATTGTTTGGGGTGGTGAGCGTTTAGGAATCTATTTCCTAGAAACTGGTGCTGTTTCAAGAGGATCTAAAGTGGTTTACGATAGAGCGTATTCTTCTATGTCTACTATTGAGTCTGGAATGATTGATTGGGATGCTGTTTTTGAAGGTGTTGAGTGGTTTCACTGGACTGGTATTACACCAGCGATTTCTCAAAGTTCTGCAGAAGTATGTTTAGAAGCTGTTAAAGCGGCTAGCGCAAAAGGTATTACAATCTCTACAGATTTAAACTACCGTGCTAAATTATGGAAGTACTGTGACGATGCACATAGAGAGTCTATCATGACTGAATTAACATCTTACTGTGATGTTGTTTTAGGAAACGAAGAAGATGCTGAAATGCACTTTGGTATCAAACCAGAAGGTATTACAGTTCAAACTGCTGGACACGATGTAAAAGCTGAAGCTTTCTTATCTGTTTGTAAGCAAATGATGGAAAAATTCCCAAGAGCTAAAAAGGTTATTACTACATTAAGAGGTTCTATCTCTGCATCTCATAACACATGGGCTGGAGTTTTATATGATGGAAAACAAATGTTAGAAACGCGTCAATACCAAATTACAGATATCGTTGATAGAGTAGGTGGTGGTGATTCATTCATGGGAGGTTTAATCTACGGATTATTAACGTACCCAGATGACGACCAAAACGCACTTGACTTTGCTGTTGCTGCGTCTTGTTTAAAACACACTATTAAAGGTGATGCCAACTTAGTAACAGTTGATGAAGTTAAAAAATTAATGGGTGGCGACGCTTCTGGTCGTGTAGCTCGATAATAAATAAGTAAAAAGGTAATGAGGCAACTCATTACCTTTTTTTTATATATGGAAAAATCAATTGCAATTATATGTGGTGGCGGACCCGCTCCAGGCATTAATACTGTAATTAGTACCCTTGCTAAAACCTTCATTAAAGACGGTTATAATGTATTAGGGATACATCATGGTTATAAAGGCTTGTTTTCTGATGATCCTCAAGTTGAAATTTTCGATTTTAATAAAGCAGATCGTATTTTTAGTCGTGGCGGTTCAACTTTAATTATGAGTCGTTTTAAACCTAAAGATTCCGATTTTAAAGCCGATTTCTTCCAAAAAAACAATGTCAAATTATTGGTTACTATAGGTGGCGATGATACCGCATCTACAGCAAGTCGATTAACAAAATTTCTTGTTAGTAAACAGCTGGATGTTGCCCATATTCACGTGCCTAAAACCATAGACAACGATTTGCCTTTGCCGGATAGAAACCCAACCTTTGGATTTCATACCGCAAAAGATGAAGGTGTTCGTATAGGAAACACCGTTTATGAAGATGCTAGAACAAGTCAGAACTGGTTTGTTGTTTCGGCCATGGGGCGATCAGCAGGGCATTTGGCTTTTGGTATTGCTTCAGCTTGTCATTTTCCTATGATGATTATCCCAGAAATGTTCAATAAAACGAACATTACTTTCGATAAGCTTATCAATATGATTATTTCATCAATCATTAAAAGTAAAATTAAAGGGATTGAATACGGTGTGGCTTTAGTCAGTGAAGGTGTTTTTCATTTTATGGATGAAGATGAAATTACAAATTCAGGTATTAATTTCACCTATGATGATCATGGACACCCAGAACTAGGGAACGTTAGTAAATCACATATCTTCAATTACCTTTTACAAGTCAAACTGAAAGAAATAGGATTAGAAATTAAATCGAGACCCGTAGAAATTGGTTACGAATTAAGATGTTGCAATCCTATAGCTTTTGATTTAACTTTGTGTACCTTGTTGGGTATTGGTGTTAAAAAATTATTTGATGAAGGCATTACAGGGTGTATTGTAAGTGCTAATTCAAGAGGCGATATAACCCCTTTATATTTAAGTGATTTTGAAGATGAGAACGGCAAAGTTCCTCCAAGATTAGTTGATATAAATTCTGATATGGCTCAGTTATTCATCAATCACCTCATTTATATTAGAGAGCGTGATTATGAAGAAGCAAAAAAATATGTAGTTAATCCAGAAGACTACGACGTTAAGAAAATTTTAAACTGGAATTAAAAAAATAAACAATTATGGCACAATTTTCAAGATTAGAAGTGGCGCAAGCCATGAAAGATACAGGAATGATTCCTTTATTTTTCCACAGTGATATAGAATTAAGTAAGAAAGTATTAAAAGCTTGCTACGATGGTGGTGCGCGTTTAATGGAGTTTACAGCTCGTGGTGATTTCGCTCACGAAGTTTTTGGTGAATTAACGAAATATGCTATTGCTGAATTACCAGGAATGATTATGGGTGTTGGTTCTGTAACCGATGGTGCTGCGGCTTCATTATACATGGCTTTAGGTGCAAACTTTATTGTAACGCCTGTATTAAGAGAAGATATCGCAATCGCATGTAACCGTAAAAAAGTACTTTGGTCTCCAGGATGTGGATCATTAACTGAAATCGCTAGAGCGGAAGAATTAGGATGTGAAATCGTAAAATTATTCCCTGGTGATTTATACGGACCAAAATTCATAAAAGGTATTAAAGGTCCTCAACCTTGGACAAGCATTATGCCAACTGGTGGGGTTTCTCCAACTGAAGAAAACCTTAAAGGCTGGTTCGATGCAGGAGCAACTTGTGTTGGAATGGGGTCTCAATTAATCTCAAAAGATATTATTGCAAATAAAGATTACGCGAAGTTAGAGCAAGACGTAAAAGATGCTTTAGCTATCGTGAAAAAAGTTAGAAAATAAGGTCCTTTATTTTAAATTAAAAAAGGTGGTAGCTGTATGGTTACTGCCTTTTTTTATTTCTAATAGGTATTATTTAAATCTTTGGTAATATACTAGTAACAATTAAAGTTTTTGTAAGTAGTTAATTTGCGGTTAATCTTATTTACTGTGCAAAAATTCAGCATTACTACTATTTTTAGCTTAAGCGTATTTTTTATTCTAAATTTTACCAGTTGCACAACGGGTAATAGTACTTATGTCGCATCTACAGATAAACTCAATAATTATTTTAAGGCGACAAGTCAGGCCTTAGAAAAATTAGACGAAACCGCATCGGCCTTTAAACATGGCAAAGTTTCTTCAGATTCGCTTCAAACGGTATTAACCAATGCACGTCTGGCATACAAAAAAGTAGAGTTTTACGTTGCTTATTATAACCCTGAATTTACAGGGAAACACTTAAATGGTGCGCCATTACTAAAAATATCAAAATCTGGAAACCAGCCAACTGTGATTCCCCCAGAAGGATTACAAGTATTGGATGAACTGATATTTGCAGAAAATCCTTCCGAAGAGAAAGTGCAAATCGCAGCATTATCCAAAAAAGTAAAAACTCAATTTAATTTTTTAGCCAATGCCTTAGGGCAAATAGTGCCAACTCCAGAAGAATTAGTTTTAGCAACCCGTTTACAATTGGTGCGAATTTTTACATTAGGAGTCACCGGGTTCGATACTCCTGGTTCGGCAAATGGTTTAAATGAAGCAATGGTTTCACTAGCAGCTATGAAGGCCTTAATGGAAAACGAACCAATAACTTATAAATATCCAAAAAGCAACGAGATTCTTCAACTGTTTAAAGGAGCTATCTCACAACTAGAAGGAACTGCAACTTTTGAAACTTTCGATAGATTAGCGTTTCTTAAAAATTATATAGATCCTTTATATAAAGCGTTTGGAGCCTTGCCAATTAAAATCAATTCTGAAAATTTAAAGAACCACACGGCTTGGAATCCAGAGAGTACTAGTATTTTTGCGTCTAATTTTTTAGATCCTTATTTCTATACGCAACTAAAGGAAAAGGAAGATTCTAAGGAATTAAAACAGTTGGGCGAAGCGCTTTTTTACGACCCTTTGATAAGTGGCGACAATAAAATGAGCTGTGCAACTTGCCATAATCCTAATCTTGCATTTACAGATGCACAAGCCAAATCCTCTAGTAATATTGAAGGTGTTACGGTTTTGAGAAATTCGCCAACCTTACTCAATGCTGTTTATGCTAAGCGCTTTTTCTACGATTCTCGTGCCTTCACGCTCGAGCAGCAAGTAGAGCACGTTATTTTTAATCCGAAGGAATTTAATACGGCTTATTCTGAGATTTTACAAAAATTGAATGCTTCCGATACCTATCAAAATCAGTTTGAATCCGTCTTCGGGAAAGATAAAATAAACCGTGAAAATTTAGCAAAAGCATTAGCCTCTTTTGTGTTGTCTTTACAATCCTTCAACAGTGAGTTTGATCAATATGTTCGGGGAGAGTTAGACTCAATAAATGAGGATGTTCAAGCAGGGTTTAATATTTTTATGGGAAAAGGCGCCTGTGCAACCTGTCATTTCGCCCCCACATTTTCTGGCTTGGTTCCTCCCTTGTATATTGAAACTGAAACCGAAATTTTGGGTGTGTTAAAAAGTCCGACTTCAAAAATAAAAGAATTAGATACCGATGAAGGGCGTTGGAAAAATGGTGTAGCTAGCGAGTCTGCATGGATTTACGAAAAATCCTTTAAGACACCTACCATTAGAAACATTGAAAAAACAGCACCATATTTTCATAATGGAAATTATGAAACCCTAGCACAAGTTCTCGATTTTTATAACCAAGGTGGTGGTGCAGGCATGGGGTTAGAGGTAACAAACCAAACACTGCCCGATACGCCACTTGATTTAACTGCTGAAGAAATAAATGCTTTGATAGCTTTTATGAATAGCCTTACCGATACATCGGTTGCTACAAGAAAATTGAATCTTTTGCAGTAATTTGTTTGGAAATTAGGGCTGTTAAAATCTTCATTTGTAACGGGGTTTTTAGATAATATTTAGGTAAAGTTTACTTCATATGTGAAGCGTTTTAGGCAAGGGTCTTAATCTTTAATTAAGATTAAGCATGGTATTCATAACAGTTCTGTGACCTAAGGGTAAAGTACAGTTTCCATAAACGAAATAGCATCTTACTAGTTTTGAATTGTCCTATAAAAAAGGATTAACCATTCAAAATAATTAGTAAATATGAAAACAAATTTACCATTAGTAGTGCTGTTAATGTTGAGCTTTTTAGGCTTCGCAGATTCAGCAGATTTAAAAAACAATACCGCAGCCAATTCGTTGCCATTAGGAGGTTTTCCTTTTAGTGCTGGAAGTACTTGGAGTTATAATGATTCAGGAATGGATCTTGGTGTTGCGTGGAAAGAAATAGGATACGATGATAGCGCTTGGCAAACCGGAGCTTCTCAATTTGGCTATGGTGATGGCGATGAGGTTACAACTTTATCCTTTGGTTCAGATTCCGATAATAAATATCCTACCTATTATTTTAGATACGAATTTAGTATTGTAGATGCTACAGCTTATGGCGATCTTGTTTTTAATATTTTAAAAGATGATGGTGCCGTGGTATATCTTAATGGTACCGAAATTATAAGAGATAATATGCCAGAAGGTGTGATTAATTACAATACCTTCGCTTCAAGTACCATAGGAGGCGCTGATGAGGATGCTTTTATGGCTTTTACTGTTGCCAATTTATTGCAAAATGGTGATAATGTAATTGCTGTAGAATTACACCAACGTAGTGGGTCGAGTTCAGATTTAGGTTTCGATATGGCAACAAGCATTGTTCCTAAATCGGCAAGTGTTGCAAGTTACCCTATGGCTGAAGGACTTTTATGGTCTTACTTAGATACAGGTGTGAGTTTAGATGCAACACCTTGGAAGGAAACGGGATTCGACATGAGCGCATGGGCAGTTGGGTTTGCACCGCTTGGTTATGGGGATCCTGTGGCTACCCAAGTTTCTTTTGGAGCAGATTCAAATAACAAATACATTACAACTTACTTTATAAAAGATGTAAATATCGTTTTAAACGATTTAACAGATAATGTGCTTTTTGGTTTAAAGCGCGATGATGGCGCTATTGTTTATGTAAACGGCGTTGAAGTTATACGAGATAATATGCCAGCTGGGGCAACAGATTACCTAACACATTCTGAAGCTATTGTGAGCGGTAATGATGAAAATACCTTTTATACACATAGTATTGCAAAGTCTTTCTTTGTTGAAGGCGTAAATAGAATTGCTGTAGAATTACATAATCGAGACGGACAGAGTTCAGATTTACAATTCGATATGTTTATAAAAAATGAACCAGTAATTGCTCCTTGTGAAGCAGGAACAATTGGTTGCTTCACGTCTATTGAGCCTACTGGGCAAACTTCAAAAATGATCATTCCAAGCAATCACCGTTTTCAGTTAATTGTAAAACAAGGAGACGCTTATACTTCGGGGAATGGTGCTGTAGGAGGTAATAATGATTTTACAGGATATACACCAATTAACGGTTCTAGTAAGCTGGGATATGTTTCAATTAATCATGAAACAACACCTGGAGGCGTTACGGTTGCAGATGTGAATTTTAATCAAAACACATTATTATGGGAAGTTACTAAAACCCAACCTGTAGATTTCTTTAATTCTGCTTTAGTAACAACCACTCGTAACTGTTCTGGGGGTACAACGCCATGGGGAACCATTATAACTGCTGAAGAAAGCACTACTAGTGGCGATTCTAATAGCGATGGCTATCAAGATGTAGGTTGGCTTGTAGAAATTGATCCTGCAACTGCGAAAGTTGTGGATTATGGAAAGGGGCAAGAAAAATTATGGGCCATGGGAAGAATGAAGCATGAAAATGTAGTCGTTGCTAACGATATGAAAACCGCCTATTATGGTGAAGATGGTGGTACAGACTGTGTATATAAGTTTGTTGCAACTACTGCTGGAGACCTTTCAGAAGGAGCCTTATATGTTTTAGTGTTAGACGATCCATTAGTGGCTAACGATCCTTCGTCTACTACAGCAAAATGGGTGCAAGTACCTAACACCACTCCAACAGAAAGAAATAATGTTGCAAGTGCAGCAGCTGCTTTAGGTGGAACAGATTTTAATGGTGTTGAAGATTGTGAAATTCATCCTATAACTGGAGAAATTTATTTTACTTCAAAAGGAAAAAGCCGTGTGTACAGTTTTACAGAAAATGGTTCTACCGTAACTAATTTTAAAACATTTGTAGGTGGAACTTCTTATGATATAAGAACTGAAACAGGCGTATTTAACGAAGCTTGGGGCGGTGGAAATGATAACTTAACATTTGATGATAAAGGAAACCTTTGGGTATTGCAAGATGGTGGGAACAACTACATTTGGGTAGTGCGTCCAGACCATACACAGGCAAATCCGAATGTTGAATTGTTTGCTTCTATGCCTAACGGATCTGAGCCAACAGGTTTAACCTTTACTCCAGACTTTGCTTACGGATTCTTTTCTGTACAGCACCCAAGTGGTTCTAACGAAGCACAGAAAGATGCTACGTTTTCAGAGGTAACATTAAATGCATCATCAACAGTGGTATTTGCATTAAAAGAAAATCTTGGAGCTCAAATTCCAGTAGGAGCTTTTAAGGCTTCTAAAGAAAAAATAGAGTTAGGTGAAACCGTGACATTTTCAGATTTAAGTTCAAACAATCCAAATACTTGGTCTTGGACGTTTGAAGGTGGTGCTCCTGAAACTTCTACTGAAGCAAACCCAACCGTTACTTATAATACCGCTGGAACTTTTAAAGCAAGTCTTACCGTAGGAAATGCTAGCGGGAACGGAACCGAAGTAACCAAAGAAAAATATATTTTGGTACAAGAAACCTTAGAGATTGATGAGGTTTTAAAAAATGATATTTCGGTATATCCAAATCCAACAAATGGTATTTTGAATGTAGATGTTGCCAACCAAAATGGCGATATTACTGTTGAGGTTTTCAACGTGCTGGGTCAAAATGTATTAACTAAAAAGGAAGGTGCAAAGCTAAGCAATAGCAGTGTTATAGCTTTAGATTTAGCAGCTTATGTAAAAAACAATCAAATGCTTTTTGTAAAAGTTACTGTGGGTAAAAACTCAGCGACTTACAAGGTTATGAAGCATAATTAATTTTTTTATTCTTTAAAAAAAAGACTGGTGCAATAAGGTTTGTACCAGTCTTTTTATATAACGATTATAGATGATGAAGTACCTTTTTGTGATTTTTATATTTGGAATGACCATGTTTCAAGGATCTGCTCAAAACGCAAATCCTTTAACCGAAACCATGTTTTATAGTGTTGAAAAGGCGCTTGCTGAAAGCAAAAATGCAACCCAATTAAATTTACGGGACCAGCAACTCTTTCAGCTTCCAGAACAGATCCAATATTTAAAAGATTTGGTTTTTTTAAATGCCATGGGAAATTATTTTGAACGTTGGGATGCAAAACTTTTCAGTTTAAAGGATTTAGAAATTTTAAATCTGAAGGGGAACGAATTTAGTTATGTTCCAAATGAAATTTCAAAGCTTAAAAACTTAGTGAAATTGGATTTGTCTGATAATAAAATTGCTAAAATTTCAGAAAATATTGGTGATTTAAAAAATCTTCAATTTGTATACCTTTCAGGGAATAGTTTGGTGGCTTTGCCTAGTACTATCGACCAATGTAAAAAACTTCAAGTGCTGCAATTGGATAATAATCAATTGAGTTATTTACCACCTTCTGTGGCAGCTTTAACATCATTAAAAACCTTGCAAGTAGGCTATAATCAGTTTTATGAGTTAGATACCGAATGGACGCGCATACAAACTCTTGAGGAATTAAACATGGAGCACAATCGCTTACAGAACATTCCTAATAGTATTGGTGCTTTAAGTCATTTAAAAACGTTAATTCTAAACGATAATAATTTGAAGACATTGCCAGCGAGTTTTTCAAATTTAAAAAATTTGGAAATGGCTATTTTATCTGGAAACGAGTTAACGGAATTACCTAAAACAATATCTGCGTTGCAAAATTTGCGTACACTCATTTTAACCAATAATAATTTTAGTAAAACAGAACAAAATCGTATTAAAGAAGCCCTGCCATTATGTGCTGTATATTTTTAATTGATTTGAAATAAATATTTAGTTATCATAACAAAAAGCCACCAAAATTTTGGTGGCTTTTTAAGGTTAAGAATTTGTTTTAAACTGTTTTCTAACCAAAAGGTTTGCGTAATAGTTTCAACGGGGTTCTTTAGGGAGGTTTATATCTTTTCCAATCTCACCATAACAACATCATGAGCTTGGATTGTGGTTTTTAAGTTTTTAGCTGTAGTACCTAAGTCTTTATGATTAAAAAGGTCTCGAATTTTGAAGCGGGTCTTTTTCATGTCAACATAAAGATTGTTTACATCATCGCCAATATTGTGTTTGTTCCAATCGAAATTAAAATCTACTGGCTGGTCGCTCATGTTTATAAAAGTCATTGCCCAAGCATCGTTGCTTAAAGGTTTTAGCCAGATTTCCATATTATTTTCATTTGTAAAGCGAAAACCTTGAATGCCTAATTCATCTTGATTTACAGCAATAACTTCTTTGTTTGAAAGTGTTTTTATGGTTTCTTTTGGAGCTGATCTTAAATCATTACCCATAATTAAAGGTGATGCTAACATGCTCCACATGGCAAAGTGGCTGCGGTCTTCGGCGTCGGTCATGCCGTTTCCTACTTCCATCATATCATAATCATTCCAACCGCCTGGACCTGCGGCTTTACGAATGTCTTTACGCATGTTAATAATTTTCCAAATACCGCTAGACGACCATGAGCCGTGTCCCACTTCGCAATCCCAACAATTTATAATATCGCCTGTTACGCGCCATAAATGTCCGATGTCTTTGGCCCATTTCCAAGGTTCATTATCACCCCATTCGCAAATACTAAAAACTACTGGTCTTCCTGCGGATTTAAGAGCATCTCGCATGGTAATATAGGCGCTTTCAGCATTAATTTTTCCTGAATCGCACCAATCGTATTTTAGATAATCAACGTCCCAGGAGGCATAGGCTCTGGCATCTTGATATTCATGGCCGCGGCTTCCGGGGTAACCTGCACAGGTTGTTGCTCCCGCACAATTGTAAAGTCCGAATTTTAAGCCTTTACTGTGAATATAATCGGCAAGGGCTTTCATGCCGCTAGGGAATTTTTCAGGGTCAGGGACTAAGTTTCCGTTTTTGTCTCTTTGTTTGGTCATCCAACCATCATCTAGAACAATGTATTCGTAGCCAGCATCTTTTAGGCCAAGTTCCACAAATTTATCGGCAATACCTTTTACTAGTTCTTCATTAATATCTGTGCCAAAGGTGTTCCAGCTGTTCCAACCTAATGGCGGTGTTTTGGCGAGATTCTCAAATTTTTGAGCCTGACTATTTAATGTTAGAAGGCATATTATTAAGGCTAATTTTTTCATACAATATTAAATTAAAGAGAACCCTAAATATGGCTATAAAGGGTTCTCTTGTTAACTAAAACAAACAACGAAACTATTTTAATACATATCCGAAATTATCGAAGTAATAGACGCCGCCATCACCCGTAAATTCTTGAAATGAAATATTTTGTACAGCAGCAGGGTTAAATAATTCTTCCCATGTGAAATAATAATCCTTCCACTCGTTAGTTAATTCGATAATTGGAGCCGTGGCATCATCCCAATTGCCATTAAAAACCAATTTTAGTTTAGAGCCGGCTTCACCTTTTAAAGAGAGTCTAATCCCCGAGTAGTCTGCTAATTGGTCATCCCAATTCCAATTTCCTTGAAGGTTGTCCCAGCCTCCCATATCTTTTTTGAAATAGGTAGTGCCTTGCGCAGCTTTATCATCGGTTACGTAAACTTGGTTATTCCACGATTCTACATCCCAACCGTTATACCAAACATCATCATAAAGTGCTGTTCCAACGGCGTAAGTTGTGGTGGCTTCTCCAGAAATGGTTGTAACTGTAATGTATTTTTTGTTTGATCCTACAGGGGCTTTAACAACAATTTCGGTTAAAGTATTAGAAATAACTTCGGCTTCAATGGTTCCAAAAGTAACTACGGGATCTAAAAAGAAGTTTCCATAAATGGTAACTTCATCGCCATCATTTGCATTCACAGGATTAAAGCCTTTAAGGATTTGTGGTGCTGGTGGTGCAATTACAAACGGATAAGTAACCGAGCCTCCTTTGGTTACTAATTTTAATTCATTTGAAGCATTTTCGTAAGGCGTGTTTTGGTCTACCGTAACAAAAATGGCTGTATCGGTAACCAATGTCGGATTAAAATAAGTATCGGTGCCGTTAAAATAGATTTTCTCTAAAAAAAGAAATCCAGAACCTTGAATAATGTACATGTTATTAGCGTAACCAACATCGGTAGGGGTTAAATCGCCTTCTTCAGCTAAACTAACTGTGTTTATTACAGGTGGCGTGTTGCTAGAGTCGTTAACGTCGTCATTTGATGAGCATGAAACTAGACCGCCAATGCACAATAATGCGATAAGACTGTAGCTTAATGCCTGTTTTATATTTAGTGTTTTCATTGTCATGGAATTAATATTAGTTAAACTCATAAGGCACAGGTGCTTCTAATAATTTAGGATTTTTAGCAACATCGTTATCAGGATATTTCATTAAGAAATCATTCGCTGTACGATCGGTAGAATAAACGGGTGTGTAATATTCTGCAGCGTATATATTGCCTCTATTTTGTGCTGATATAAGTGCAATAGCATCTGGCTTTTCAAGTCTTCCAAGGTCGAACCAATAATCGCCTTCAAAGCACAATTCTAAACGTCTTTCTTTAAAAATATCATCAAATGTAATAGATGTTTTTGTTGAAAGTCCTGCTCTTTGTCTAACGGCATTGAAGGAATTTAATGCGGCTGGATCTGATGTGCTTGCGCCTCCTGCAAGAATAGCTTCGGCATGTATTAAAAGTAATTCGGCGTACCTCATAATGTATTGGCTATTGTCCATCATGCCCCATGCATCAACCGGGCCTGTTTCGGCGGTTTCTCTACCAATACAGTACTTTTTAATACCACCACCAGAAGCTTGTGCGTTGTCTTCATCTGGAACAGTAAAACCAATGCCAATTGAAGTGTTCATGTTTGGATAGGTGTCTCCAGGAAGCATAACAGTTTCATGGCCTCTTACATCTGCGCCTTCATATAAAACCATAACATCTTGTGATGGCGCCATTACGCCACCGTAAGTCGCGTTTGAGGTAGACACCGTAGAGCTGCTTATTCCAAATTGTGTGTTACTGTTGTTTCCCGAACCATAAGCACCATCGGTTTTCCATTGAATGGCAAAAATAGACTCTTCGTTGTTATTGTTTTTGTATAAAAATAAATCGGCAAAAGACATATTTGGTAACTGGCTACCACCAAGTAATTTAAACTCGCCACTAGAAATTACTTCTTCGGCAAGCGTTCTCGCTTTTAAGTATTCCTTTTGGTATAAATATACTTTGGCTAACATGGCTTTTGCTGATCCTTTTGAAACACGACCGTTTTCAGCATAGTTAGAACTGCGAATTTTACTTTCTAATTTGTCTATAGCAGCTAAGTAATCCAGCTCGATTAGTTTATAAACATCAGATTCTGGGTTTGTATTAATATACGGGTCGTCAGAATAATCTAAGTTGTTTTCAATAATTGGAACAGGCCCCCACATACGTACTAAGTAAAAATAGGCGGTAGCACGAATAAAATAAGCTTCGCCAATGGTATTGTCTATAACCTGCTGGCTTACGTTTGGTGATACTCGGGCTTCTAAAAAGTTGATAATAGCATTAGCTTGTGCAACATTGGCCCATAAAGCGGCCCAACCGTTTGCTAATTCAGGATCACTTCCGTTTAGTGAAAAGGTTCGTAATCCAGCAACATCTGGAGATCCAGAATACATGTTTCCTGAGCCTATTTCTAGCGACCAGAAAAATTTATTACAAAATTGAAACCATGTTCTGCTATACATGCCGTTTGTAGCAGACATTACTTGTTCGTTATTATTGTAGTAGCCGTCTAAGCTTATGGCGTCTTCAGGTGGTCTATCTGTAAATTCAGCAGAACATGAACCAAAACCTAAACTTAGTATTGCTACGAAAAGTAGTTTATATAAATTGTTATTTTTCATTTTTGTTTTTTTAAAATTCTACGTTTACACCTATTGAAAATGTTCTTGGAGATGGATACCTTCCATTGTCTATTCCTGCTAATAGCGGACTTTGGTTAAAGGCACCTATCTCAGGGTCGTAACCAGAATAATTTGTAAAAGTGACTAGATTTTGAGCCGTTCCATAAATTCGGAATCGAGACATTTTAAATTTGCTTAAAATATCTAATGGCAAGGAATAACCTAAAGTTACGTTTTGAATTCTTATATACGAACCGTCTTCTAGATAACGGCTTGATATGAGTAAGTTTGTGTTCGATAAATCGGCAATTGGTCTAGGAATATCGGTATTCGTGTTTGTTGGTGTCCAATAGTTGGCAGCTTCAACCAATTGATTTTCATATAACGAAGCATTTTTTGTTCCAGCTCTTCGGGTTAAATTCATAACATCGTTACCGTACGATCCTTGTAAAAATACAGATAAATCAAATTGACGGTATTTAAAGTTGTTTGTAAATCCGAAGGTGAAATCTGGATGCGGACTCCCAATAATTGTTTTGTCAGATGTGTCTACCACACCATCGCCATTTACATCTTTATACTTAACATCGCCCAAATAAGTTTCGCCACTTGCGGTACCAACTGCCTGTCCGAATTGAATAGGAGCGTTGTTTAAATCGTCCATATCATTAAAAAGCCCTTCGGCAACATAGCCGTAAAATTGACCAATAGGCTCTCCAATAATGGTGTTTGTAACCACTACAGGTTGGTAACCGTTAGTGTTTACTTGCTGTGTTAAAACGATGCCGTCTTGAATGTCAACTAATGTATTGGCGTAGTAAGAGTAGATAAAATTACTGTTCCAGCTAAAGTTTTCGGTGGCTAGGTTATAGCTTAGGCTAAATTCGTAGCCTTTGTTTTCCATGGTACCTAGATTTGAAAATGGCGCAGAAATTCCGCCGTACTGGTTACCACCGCCCGTTAAGTAATCGGGTAATGGTACTTGAAATAAAAAGTCTTCAGAGGTTTTATTAAATACATCGATACTGGCTAAGAACGAAGCGTTAAACAGAGTAAAGTCTAAACCAAAATTTGTCTGATTTAAAGATTCCCAAGTTAAATCTGGGTTAGGCGAATTGGATACAAGAAATCCGCTTCCTAAAGCCGAGTTTTGCGAGTTTAATAAGGCGGTATATCTGTTGTTTTCAATTTGTTGATTTCCTGTTTCACCATATCCAACTCTAAATTTGATGTTGTCAATGTATTTTTTAGTGTTCTTCATAAAGGCCTCGTTGGATAATTTCCAAGATCCAGAAATGGCTTTGAAAACCCCCGTTTGATTATCGGTTGTAGGGTCGAATTTTGATGAGGTGTCTGAGCGAATCGATCCTGTTATGCTATATCGGTCATCATAATTATAAATAATACGTCCGAAAAACGATGAAATTGAAGCACTACCTTGGTATCCAGTTACCGTATTGTTATCTGGATTTGCTAGGTTGATGCTGTAGTTTTCGTTTGTTTTAAAATCGTTTGATGAGGTTATTACCCCTTTCCAATGGCTATCGTTAGCTTCTTGACCAACCATGGCTGTAAAATCATGTTTGTTTATAGTCCTGTGATAGGTTAACAAGTTTTTAAAATTTGTTGAATACCAGTTCTGATTTCTAGTGTCTAAATCGGCAGTCACATTTTCTTGAGCACCCCATTTATATGAAGGTCTAAAATCTTCATTTTCTGAGAATTCTGTGTTTGCAGAAAGTTCAATGCGGTAGGTTAGCCCTTTTACAATATGAAAATCGGCGTAAACGTTACCTAAGAAGTTTTTTCTAATCAAGGAATTTTTTCTAGTAAGCGCTTCTGCTACCGGATTAAAATACGTAGCACTTTGGTCTGGACTTGGTGGGCCGGCAAAAGAACCATCGGCATTTTTAACCGGAATATCTGGCGACTGAAGTAGTGTGTTGCTTATTAAACCACCAAAACTTTGGTTTACTGTAATTCTTTCGTTGGTAATTCCTGCCGAAAAATTGGCGCCAACAGTAACCCAACTTTTTAAATCGGAATTCACGTTTAATCGGGTTGTATAGCGTTTTAATCCAGAATTAATAATGGTGCCTTCTTGGTCTAGAAAACCTCCAGACAAATAGAAGTTGGTGCCACCTTTAGCTCCAGAAAATGATATTTGATGGTTTTTAGAAATGGCGGTTTGGTAAACCTCGTTTTGCCAATCGGTGCCTTTTCCTAAAAGTTCTGGATGTGAAAATTCTGGACGCGTTTGAAATCCAAAAAGGTTGGCTAACTCTGTTTTGTTTTTAGCGTATTGTTGCAAATCCATAACCTCAAGGTTTTTGTAATTTGTAACAATAGAGGTGTAGCCTTCATAAGCGATTTTTCCGCCATTTTTTTTACCAGATTTAGTTGTGATAATAATTACACCATTAGCACCTCTAGATCCATAAATAGCGGTTGCCGAAGCATCTTTTAAGATGTCAATACTTTCCACATCGTTCGGGTTTACCATAGATAGTGGGCTTACCGCATTATTTCCAGAGCCTCCAGATGAAGAAAAACCATCTTTCCCTGCTAGTGGTTGTCCGCTGGTTGATCGTCCTGTGGCATCACCAGAAATTGGCACGCCATCAATAATGTATAAAGGTTCGTTGGTTCCTGTAATGGAAGTTGTTCCTCTAATTCGAATAGAAGCTGCGCCTCCAGGTGCACCAGAGTTATTTGTTACAGAAACCCCAGATGCTTTACCTTGAAGCATTTGGTCGACATTAATTTGTTTTAAATCTTCAATATCTTTGGCTTGAACCGAAGAAATCGCACTAGTGATGTCGCTTCTTTTTTGTGCGCCATAACCAATAATAACCACTTCGTTTAAGCTTTCGGCAGACTCTTCCAGACTCACATTTATTACTGTTTGGTTTCCAACAGTAATGACCTGCGATTTATAGCCTAAGTAACTGTAAACTAAGCTGGCTTTGTTGTTAACTTCAATAGAATAGGAGCCGTCAAAATCTGAAATTGCACCATTATTCGTGCCTTGTTCCAAAATGGCAACGCCTAAAAGCGGCAATCCACTGGAATCCTTAATAGATCCTGTAACTGTGGTTTGAGCTAAAGCAATCTGGCTAATTAGAAAGAATAGTAATAGTAGAAAGCACTGATTCGTGCCACCGTACTTGTTTCTAAATACTGTTTTTTGCATGTCTTTAAGAATTAGTTAGTTTATTGTGAATTATTATTCATTTATTTTAAGAAAAATTCATTTTCTTAGGTAATTGTTTAGTGAATTCAAATTTAGAGGAAATGTTAAACGCCTGTTAATATTATTTTGTCATATTCAAGTAAAATATTTGCGTTTAAAATGAAGTTTGAGGAAGGGGTTTTTCAGTGAAGGGTATAAAATGTCATGTATTAAAACACAGAAGTTGCTTTTTAATACAATTATGTAGTGACTTTCCTCGGTTGTCTGAAGGTTGTTTTTTTGAATACAATGTATTATAGTATTCTTTTTATTCCTGAAAAGTCATTTTTGTATTGGCTAGGTGTGCATTTTTTTGCCTTTTTAAATACGCGGTTAAAATTTGCAATATTATTGAAGCCGCAATGAAATGCGATTTCAGAAATGCTCACGTCTTTTTCAATTAATTTAATGGCGGCATAACCTATGCGAACGTCGTTTACGTAGTCTACAAATGTTTTTCCTGTTCTTTTTTTCATGAACCTGTTAAAAGAAACTTGACTCATGTTTACCAGTTCTGCTGCTTCAGGAAGTGTAATTTTCTTATCGTAGTTTTCCTGTACGTATTCGTATATTTTTTTGATTTTGTCACTGTTTTCAAAGCTGTCTCGAGTTGCGGTGTATGTCGATAGAAGGCGTTGATTTCTCGAGTTGGCTAAATCGTACAGTATGGAGGTGAGCTCTAGAAAATAATCCATACTGTCTAGTTTTGAGACTTGTGAGATGCGTTCAAACATCTCTTCACTAATTTTTTTTGAAAATAAAATACCGTGTATCGATCTGTCAAACATGTCTTTTATAGGGAGCATGATTTTTCTAGATAAAAGCTCGTCATTAAATAAGTTCTCGTGGAACTGAATTGTAATCTCACGTATTTCTTTGCTTTTACAGTTGTTGTCTATCCAGCCGTGGTGAAGATTGGGGCCGATTAAAACCAGTTCAATGTTGTCAATTTCTTCAATGCTGTCGCCAATAGCGCGATTTACACCTTTGCCGTTTTTTATGAAATTTAATTCGTATTCGGGATGAAAATGAATGGGGAAATCAAAGTTTTCTTTCACTCTGTCAAATACTAAAAAACTATCTTCAGGGGATAATGGAGTGATCTCTCTGTGTACTTTATCTAATATATTCATCTTTTAAACGTAATTATATTTTATTATAATGATAAAATAATATCATTATTATGCTTTGTTTAATCCCTATTTTTGACTTCGTAATATTATTGATGTAAATTTTCATGTTTTACATCTTGAATGATACAAAATTATCAAAAAATAATTACCAAATGCAAAAAAATAAGAAATTTCTTATTTCATCTAAATTTTTAGCACACCTCTTAATAGGGGGTGTGTTTTTGTGTACGTCTTGTAAATCACTTTATAATGCGGATTATAAAAAACCCGATTTAGTTGATGCTAAGGCTTCCAAAGAATTAAAAAAACTACACAAAAAACTATACTATATTTCTAAAGAAGGCTTTGCTGTAGGGCATCAAGACGATACCGCTTATGGCATTGGTTGGACAAAATCAGATTTCCCAAATGTTGAAAAAAGTGATGTTCATGATGTTATTGGCGATTTTCCTGCCGTTTATGGTTTTGATATTAGTAAAATAGAATTGGCAAGCGATAAAAATATAGATGGCATTCCTTTTAATACCATGCGCGAACTTATTATAGATGCCTATAGTAAGGGAGGGATTATAACCATTAGCTGGCATGCCGATAATCCTAAAACGAATGGCGATTCTTGGGATGCAACTCCTGCGGTAAACACCATTATTGGTGAAGGGCAGTATGTAGAAAAGTATAATTTATGGTTAGAACGCGTGGCTGTTTTTTTAAAATCATTAAAATATAAAGGAAAAACAATTCCTGTTGCTTTTAGGCCTTTTCATGAAATGAATGGTGCTTGGTTTTGGTGGGGAAATCCTAACTGTAACGCTATCGAGTACATTCAATTATGGCGTAATACGGTACGTGTTTTAAGAGATCAGCATAAATTACATAACTTGTTTTATGTTTATTCTCCTAATAAATTAAATCCTGAAGATGACTATTTGGCCTTTTACCCTGGGGATAAATATGTGGATATTTTAGGAATTGATATTTACGATTTTAAAAACTCTGAAGATTATATTGCTGCTGCAGTGCATGATTTAAACTTGGTACAAAGCATAGCAAAAACAAAGGATAAATTATATGCTTTTACCGAAACAGGCTTGGAGGCTATAACCACAGCTAATTGGTTTTCGCAAGTGGTTTACCCCAATCTTGAAAACACAGGAATTTCTTGGGTTTTATTCTGGAGAAATCATACCAAAAAGCATCATTATATGCCTTATAAAGGCCATGCCAGTGAAGCTGATTTTAAAGCTTTTGAAAATGCCCCAAAAACCTTGTTCTTAAAAGATATAAACCAACTAAAACTATAACCTCTATATGGAATTACTGCACTCAGTAGATTTGTTAATTATTGCCGCATACCTCGTTACTATAGTTGTAATTGGATTAGTGCTTCGAAAAAAAGCTCAAAAAAGTAAAGACGATTATTTGTTAGGTGGCAAATCGATACCATGGTATTTGTTAGGGCTTTCTAATGCTTCAGGAATGTTCGATATTTCTGGAACCATTTGGTTGGTTACACTTATGTTTGTTTATGGTATAAAAAGTGCTTGGATTCCGTGGTTATGGCCTGTTTTTAATCAAATATTTTTAATGGTTTATTTATCAAAATGGTTAAGACGTTCTAATGCCACCACAGGCGCAGAGTGGATAGGAACACGTTTTGGTTTTGGTAAAGGCGCTAAATTATCGCACATTATTGTGGTTGTATTTGCGCTTATTGTATGCTTGGGTTATTTGGCTTATGGTTTTATAGGCTTAGGAAAATTTGTTGAAATTTTTGTGCCTTGGGAACTCGTTAGTAATTATGTGCCATTTAATATTCCGTTAGCATATGTGCCACACTTTTACGGTACACTATTTACCATATTTGCGGTGTTCTATTCGTTATTAGGGGGTATGTCTGGTATTGTTTGGGCCGATGTAGTGCAATTTGCTATCATGACGATTGCTGCATTGGTTATTGGTTACTTAGGCTGGCAAGCAGTTGGCACAGGAAATCTTCAAGTTCCAGAACATTGGATGAGTCCTTTTGTTGGTGGTTTGGATATGGATTGGAGTGCAATTATTCCAGAGGTTACCGATAAAATTAAAAGTGATGGTTACGGCCTTTTTACCTACCTTTTATTTATGATGCTTTTTAAAGGGGTGCTTGTAAGTATTGCTGGGCCAGCGCCAACTTACGATATGCAGAAAATTTTATCTACAAAATCACCTGCAGAAGCTTCAAAAATGAGTGGTTTTGTATCTGTTATTTTAATGCCTATTCGGTATTTAATGATTGCGGGTTTTGCCGCATTGGCATTAGTGTATTACGATCAATTAAACTTATTAAACTCCACGGGGCAAATAGATTTCGAATTAATTTTACCTACAGCTATTAAGGAATTTGTTCCTGTAGGCTTGTTAGGACTTCTGTTAGCAGGTTTAATAGCTGCGTTTATGTCCACATTTGCTGGAACACTTAATGCTGCACAAGCGTATTTGGTAAACGATATTTATTTAAAATACACCAAACCAGATGCAACACCTTTTCAAATAAAAAACATGAATTACCTAACGGGTATCGTGGTGGTAGTTGTAAGTATTGTTTTAGGCTTTTTTGCCGAAAACGTAAACGCCATTCTAAACATTATAGTATCTGTACTGTATGGTAGTTATGTGGGGGCTAACATTTTAAAATGGCATTGGTGGCGTTTTAATGGCGAAGGTTTTTTCTGGGGCATGGTTGCTGGTTTGTTGGCTGCGGCAATTGTACCACAACTATTTCCAACTGTAAATGCACTGTATTTATTTCCCATCCTACTTGTTGTTTCTTTAATAGGAAGCATTCTTGGAACCTACTCTGCGCCACCAACTGAAGATGCCGTACTTAAAACTTTTTACAAAAATGTAAGACCCTGGGGGTTTTGGAAACCCGTACACGATCAATTGGTTTTAGAAAATCTAGACTTTAAAAAGAATAACGATTTTGGAAGAGACATGTTTAATGTTGCTATCGGAATCATAGCCCAAACGACATTGGTTATTCTACCTATGTATTTAGTGTTTAGGCAAAACATGCCTGTATATATTGCCCTTGCTGTTTTAGTAGTTTGTTTAGTGCTATTAAAGAAGTTTTGGTGGAATTCATTAGAAGAAAAATTAGATTAATAATTAAAAAAAAGACTGTTCAAAATGGCTAATCATATAAAAAAATTGCAAAAAACTTATAAGAAGTTAATCAGCAAAAAAAACAAGCCTATTTCAAGATATAATGGCATTTATAGACGCTTTAAAAACCCTGTATTAACTTCGGAGCATGTGCCGCTGCATTGGCGTTACGATTTAAATCCGGAAACAAACCCTTTAGAACTTGAGCGTATTGGTTTTAATGCGGCTTTTAATTCTGGCGCCATGAAATGGAACGGAAATTACGTGATGGTTGTACGTGTTGAAGGTGATGATAGAAAATCTTTTTTCGCTATTGCGGAAAGTCCTAACGGCATCGATAATTTTAAGTTTTGGGATAAACCTTGTGTGATTCCTCAAATTGAAGATCATCCCGATGTTAATGTGTACGATATGCGCTTAATTCAGCATGAAGACGGCTGGATTTATGGTATTTTCTGTACCGAGCGTAAAGATCCTGATGCTCCAGAAGGCGATACCAGTTCGGCGGTTGCAAATGCAGGAATTTTAAGAACCAAAGATTTAAAAAATTGGGAGCGCCTGCCAGATTTAATTTCAGGTTCGGCACAGCAGCGTAATGTTGTTTTGCATCCCGAATTTGTTAATGGGAAATACGCCATTTACACAAGACCGCAAGATGGCTTTATAAGCGTAGGCAGCGGTGGCGGTATTGGTTTTGGTTTTATTGATGATATGACAAATCCCGAAGTTAAAGAAGAAACCATCATTTACGATAAAGTGTATCATACGATATATGAATTAAAAAACGGACTAGGGCCAGCGCCAATAAAAACCGAAAAAGGCTGGTTGCATCTCGCTCATGGTGCCAGAAATACAGCAGCTGGATTGCGGTATACCCTGTATATGTTTATGACAGATTTAAACGATATTTCAAAAGTAATTCACAGACCAGGTGGTCATTTTATGGCGCCTTATAAAAATGAAAGAATTGGCGATGTGTCTAATGTTTTGTTTTCCAATGGTTGGATAACCGACGATGATGGCACCGTATATATTTATTACGCGTCATCCGATACGAATATGCACGTGGCAACTTCAACCGTAGATCGCCTTGTAGATTATTGCATGAATACGCCAGAAGATAAATTTACCTCTCAGGATTCTGTAAACACGATTATTCAATTAATCGATAATAATAAGGGACTTTATTAATCATGGAAACCTATAGTTTACTAAAAGCTGAGTTGCATTCAGAATTAAAAAACATCCTAAGTTATTGGATGAAAAATACATTGGATGAAGAATTTGGTGGATTTGTAGGGAAGATAAATCATGATAATAAAGTGGTTGAAAATGCTTCAAAAGGCATCATTTTAAATACGCGAATTCTTTGGTCGTTTTCAGCAGCTTCAAATCATTTAAAAACAAACGCATACCAAAGCATTTGCGACCGTGCTTTTCAGTACTTAATCACTTTTTTTAAAGACAACACTTATAAAGGCGTGTTTTGGGAACTCGATTATCAAGGCCGTCCCATAAACAGACGCAAACAAGTTTATGCGCAGTCGTTTACGATTTATGCCTTATCGGAATATTATCTGTTTTCAAAAAATGAAACCGCTAAAGCTTGGGCGATTGAACTTTTTCAGCAATTGGAAAAACATGCGAAAGACCCTGTTAATTTAGGTTATTTTGAAGCTTTTAATGAAGATTGGACTCCGATTGAAGACATGCGTTTAAGCGAAAAAGACATGAACGCATCGAAAACCATGAATACCCATCTTCATGTTTTAGAGGCCTACACAACTCTGCTTAAAATTTACGATAATGCCGATTTAAAAAAGGCTTTAAAAGGCCTTGTAAATCTGTTTTTTGATAAATTTTTGAACAGCGATAATCATTATGAATTGTTTTTCGATAACCAATGGCAGCTTCTAAGTAACAGCATTTCTTATGGCCATGATATTGAAGCGGGATGGTTAATTATTGAAGCAGCAAAAGCATTAAACGACATCGATTTAATCCAAAAAGCAAACGCAAAAATGCTAAATGTAGCCGATACTTTTTTGAAGGAAGCTCTGGATGTTGATGGTGGTGTGTTGAACGATAAAAACAGACGCACTAATCATATCGATACCGATAAACATTGGTGGCCACAAGTGGAAGCCTTAATTGGTTTAAAATATGCAAACCATTTAAATCCTGATGAAAATTATATAAATGCTTCTTTGGCAATTTGGAATTACACAAAAAATCATCTAATCGACCATAAACATGGTGAGTGGTTTTTTAGAGCAGATAAATTCGGAAAAATATATACAGAAGAAGACAAAGTAAGTATGTGGAAAGCGCCTTATCATACCACGCGAGCTTGCATACTTTTGAATACTTAAAAATGATAAAATAGATGGTGAAATTATTTAGTAATCATAAATTATTAACCTTAGTGTTTCTGGTTTTAGTTTTTGAAAGTTGCTCCAAAGAAGACGACATTTTTATTGAGGAAGAACCGCCAATTGTTGAAGAACCTTCGCCAGATGATGGTTTTATATTAACACCAGCCGAAACATCTTCCTATATGGTTAATCCCAATGCAACTGCCGAAACTGTAGCACTTTTTTATCATTTAAAAACCTTGTCTAGAACCAAATTTATTATTGGTCAGCAAGATGCTTTTAGTAGTTTTTATAAAGATAATGCTGGCGATTCCGATATTAAAAAAACAACAGGAAGCGACCCTGGCTTATTAGGGTCAGATTTTCTGTTTATTACAGATGATTTAAACGATGGCACCGCTTCAAATTGGTTTTTTCAGCAGGAAAATGAAATAAAAGCAGATGCTGTTGAAGCGTATAATAAAGGGATGGTTAATATTTTTAGTTGGCATTTAAGAGAGCCTTTTGAAGGCAAACATTTTTATGCCTCTGAAATGACCGACTACCAAAAAGCAAATGCGTTTTCTAGTATTTTGCCTAATGGTGTAAATCATGACTACTACAAAAAGAAACTTGAAAAAGTGGCTGAGGTTGCGCAAAGTATGATTGGAGCAGATGGCAAATTAGTCCCTTTTGTTTTTAGGCCATTTCATGAGTTTGATGGCAATTGGTTTTGGTGGGGTCGTGAATATTGTTCACCTCAAGAATATATAACGCTTTGGCAGTTTACTGTAAAGTATTTACGAGACACTCTAAAAGTAAATAATATGCTTTTTGCTTTTTCGCCAGATAATAGTTTTACCACCCAGGCGCAGTATTTAGAGCGTTATCCGGGCGATGCTTATGTTGATATTTTAGGCATGGATAATTATGGCGATTTAAAGAATCAAGGACAAACGGGTGTAGATAATTCCAATAAAAAACTTAAAATAATTTCAGATTTAGCGATTGAGCGTGTAAAAATTGCTGCGTTTACAGAAACAGGTTACTTTATAACGCCAGGCGTTAATTCTCCTATTTCTAAATTTTATTCCGAAAATTTATACCAAGCCATCACTAAAAATAACAATCAAATTGGTTTTATGATGTTTTGGTATAATTCGCAAGACACGTATTGCACCCCGGTTCCGGGCATGCCAGATACTGCCGATTTTTTGGCCTTTTCACAAAAGCCCAAAGCAGTACTTCAAAACAACATGCCAGATATGTATAAACTTCCAATTTAAAAGACTAAACTATGAAAATTAAAAACACCATTGTATTGATGCTGTGCATTTTGTTTTTTTCAGCATGTAAAAGTGCGAAGTATAAAAAAACAGTAAGAAATGTTAATATAAAACAAATTACGGTTAAAGATTCTAGGTTTTTTAAAGATGGAAAACCATACTATTTTGTTGGCGCTAATTATTGGTACGGACCACTAATTGGGGCTAAAAAGGGTGGCGATAGAGCACGTTTAATTAAAGAATTGGATTTAATGAAATCTGTTGGAATTGATAATTTACGCATTTTAGTTGGCGCCGAAGGCGATGGGGGCGACTCGAAAGTGTACCCAGCTTTACAGCCTGAACAGGGGGTGTATAACGACGATTTGTTAGACGGTTTAGATTTTATGATGGCCGAAATGCGTAAACGAAACATGTATGCCGTTTTGTATTTGAACAACAATTGGATTTGGTCTGGCGGGATGTCGGAATATTTAAAATGGAATGGTTATGGCGAAGTACCTAATCCGTTTTTAGAACAATATTCATGGGATGAATATATGAATTACACCAAGCAATTTCACAGTTGCAAACCTTGTAAAGAAGCCTATTATGCGCATGTAAAATTCATTATCGGGCGAAAAAACAGGTATTCAGGTTTAAAATATACCGAAGACCATACTGTTATGTCTTGGCAAGTGGCCAATGAACCCCGTGTGTTAATGTCGCCAGATCATGAAGCTGCTTTTTCAGGCTGGTTAAAAGAAACAGTAAGCTTGATAAAAACATTAGATCCAAATCATTTGGTGTCTACAGGCACTGAAGGAAAACACGGTTTTTTGCAAGACATGGATATGTTTAAACGCCTGCATGATAATAAAAATATAGATTATTTAGCCATGCACATGTGGCCAAAAAATTGGGGATGGTACGATATTAATAATGAAAAAGAAAGCACCCAAGTTTCAATAGCAAATGCTTACGCTTATATGGAGGAACACATTGTTGCAGCTAAAGCTTTAAAAAAGCCTATTGTGATGTCTGAATTTGGATTTCCAAGAGAAAAGGAAAGTCTGTCCTTGGAAGCTTCTGTAGAAAATAGAAATACATTTTACAATGCTATTTTTAATAGTATTGTAGAGAGTCGTAATGAAAACGGCATTCTTGCAGGGTTAAATTTTTGGGGCTTTGCGGGATATGCTAAAACAGATTCTAATCGTGTAAACGGTAAATGGAAGCGTGGCGACGATTTTACCGCAGATCCACCTCAGGAACCACAGGGCTTAAACTCTGTTTTTGCAAGAGATAGTACTACCTTAAAAATTATAAAAGAAGCTAATTTAAAGCTGCTTGAATAGTTTGTAAGACCACGTTATTTCTGAAAAGACTATATCTAATAAAAAAACCTCTGTAAGTTTCGTCACAAACTTGCAGAGGTTTTTTTAAGAAGGATAGGATATTTTTTATAACACTGTAAAATTATATTACGTGTTAAATTTAGTTAGAAAAGCATTGATGCATTCAACTAATTCAGTTCAAAATCTGTTTCCAGAGCCGTTACAGAACTTCCACCAACGAATAATTTGAAGTCTCCAGGTTCAACGATAAAGGTGCCGTTATTGTTATAAAAGCCAAGATTTTCTTTATTTAATGTGAAATGTATGGTTTTGGTTTCGCCAGCTTTTAATTCTACCAATTCAAAAGCTTTTAATTCTTTAACAGGACGTGTTACGCTAGCAAATAAATCTCTAATATAAAGTTGAACCACTTCTTTGCCGTCGCGTGTTCCTGTGTTTTTAAGGCTGACAGAAACTTTAATGTCATCCCCAATTTTAAAAGCAGTACCGTTTAGTTTCAAATCGGAATATTCAAAAGTGGTGTAACTTAATCCGAAACCAAAAGGGTAGAGCGGTGTTTTTTCAACATCGGAATAGTGCGACCAAAACACGTTATTGTCTTTGTTAGTTGGGCGTCCTGTGTTTTTGTAATTGTAATAAATGGGGACTTGCCCAACATTTCTAGGGAAGGTCATGGGGAGTTTTCCGCTAGGGTTATAATCGCCATAAAGCACTTGGGCTACGGCGTGTCCTGTTTGCGTGCCCAGTTGCCAAGCTTCAACAATGGCAGGGATATTTTGGTCGGCCCAGTTAATTGCTAAAGGTCGCCCGTTATTAAGGACTAAAACAACTTGTTTATTGGCTTTGTAAACGGCTTCTAATAGTTCTTGCTGTAAGGCTGGAAGTTCTAAATCGGTTCGGCTTCGTCCTTCTCCTGTTTGAAAGCCATGCTCACCCAAAACTAAAACCACAACATCTGCTTTTTTTGCAGCGTTTACAGCTTCATCTAAACCTGTTTTATCACTGTTGTTTATAATAACTTCATCTAAAAAAGTTGAATTACCAATGAAGCAGTCTGGGCCTTTCTCGAAAATTAAATCATTGCCCGTGTACTGTTGCATGCCTTCAAGAACAGAAATAGCCGTATTGTTGTCGGCAGCAATACGCCAACTTCCTAAAGGACTGTTTTTGTCGTTCGCCAAGGCGCCAATTAAGGCAATTTTCTGACCTTCTTTTTTAAGAGGAAGGAGGTTGTTTTCGTTTTTTAAAAGTACAATCGATTTTTTAGCCATGTCCAATACACCTTCATGGTGTTTCGGGTTTCCTATGGTTTCTTTTTCGCGAGCTTCATCACAATATTTGTATGGATCGTCAAATAAACCTAATTCAAATTTCACTCTTAAAATTCGGCTAACAGCATCATCAATTATTTTTTCATCTACAACACCATCTTTTACTAATTGTGCTAATTCTTCAACATAAACATAGCCTTCCATATCCATATCGGAACCTGCTATAGCTGCTATTCTTGCTGCTTCACGTTTATCTTTGGCATGGCCCCAACTAATCATTTCGTTAATAGATGCCCAATCTGAAATTACAAAACCATTAAATCCCCAGGCGCCTTTTAAGAGGTCACGTTGTAGGTATGAACTTCCTGTTACAGGCACGCCGTTAAGTTCGTTAAAGGAATTCATTAGTGTTTTTACGCCTGCATTTACAGCGGCTTTAAAAGGTGGTAAAACGATGTTGTGTAAGGTTGAGGTGCCAATATCTGCGGTGTTGTATTCCTTTCCTGCTTCAGCAAATCCGTAAGCTGCAAAATGTTTGGCGCAGGCGGCAATTGTGTTTGTGGCAGTAAGATCTTCCCCTTGAAAACCTTTAACTCTAGCTTCGGCAATTTTACTTCCTAAAAAAGGATCTTCGCCCGCACCTTCCATCACACGACCCCAACGGGCATCTCTGGAAATATCTACCATAGGACCAAATGTCCAATTTATTCCAGAGGCCGATGCTTCCGCAGCAGCGATACTTGCCGAGTTTTTAATGGCTTCCAAATCCCAACTAGCAGCTTCGGCAAGCGGAATGGGACTTAATGTTTTGTAGCCATGAATCACATCGAAACCAATAATTAACGGAATGCCCAATCGGGTTTCTTCTACAGCAATTTTTTGAACAGCTCGAACTTGATCTACGCCTCGAACGGTAAGCATCGACCCGACCCAGCCTTTTCTTAAATGTTCATATTTTTTTTCGGCACTTCCGCCTTCAGGAGCTGGTCCTGTTACGTCCCAAAAACCATTGTATTGATTCATTTGACCAACTTTTTCTTCAATGGTCATTTTTTCTAATAAGTGGTTTATCTTTTGTTCTGTTTCTTTATTCATTGGAAAGGATTGTTGTGCATTACTGTTTAAAAATGAGGTAAGTATTAATGCCAATGGTGCGTATTTTTTTAATCGTTTCATAGCATTAATTTTCTGTTGTAAAACTAGAAAGTGGCAGGTTTGCCTTATTAAAAATGTTAGATTGACTGTTGTTTTTCCATGCAAATCTCACATATTTTGGTGTTTTTACCTGTTTTGAACTCACAGTAATTAATTGGTCTTTTATTTTACATTTTGCAGAGTGAAAAACATGGTCTTCCCCTGCGATTTCAAATAGCGATTTCAAGTTTTTTTGGTGCAGACCATCGGCGTATTGAAATGCTAAAATGGCTTCATTTTTTTTGAATGTTATAGCGGAAAGGTTGGGGCTTTCAACTAAGCCATCAATGACTTTATAATGTTTTTTTAAAGCAATATCCGCCAAACGAAAACCAACCGATTTTTTGTCTTTTGGATGAATGTCATCAATAGGGGAAACATCACTAATCACAACCATTTCGGTATTTGGGATGTTGTTTGAAACCCTGCGTTGGGCATCGCGAATTTGTACGCCACCAAAATGATTGTCACCGTAATTATAAGGAGCAATTTGCACCAAATAAAAAGGAAAGTCTTTTTGCCATAATCGACGCCAAGAGGTTATTAAGGCTTCTAGTGTTTTGTCGTAAACTGTTGAGCCACCATTCGATTCGCCTTGGTACCAAAGTACGCCAGAAATTGTGTAGCCAATTAGTGGGTTAATCATGCTGTTAAAGGCTCTGGCAGGTTCAATTGGACCGTATTTTGAAGAGTTAAGTTTTTCAGCAGCTTTTTTTAGTGTGTCATTATTAGTAATTGTGTTTTCAGGCATCCATATTTCTGCTGGAGTGCCTCCCCAGGCAGATACTATAAGCCCGACAGGGACATCCTTTAAGTTTTCTTGAATTTTTGTGGCAAAAAAATAGGCTAAAGCACTAGATTTTTTCATGGTTTCTGGTGTGCAAAGTTCCCATTGTGTTAAGATGTTATTTTGCGGATTTTTTGCTGAAATTTTTGGAGCCGTAAAAAAACGAATGTTTGTATGGTTGGCAGCTGCAATTTCTTGATCGCCATTTTTTATGCCCCAACTGGCAGGCATTTCCATGTTAGATTGTCCAGAACAAAGCCAAACTTCACCAATTAGAACATCTTTTAAAACAAGCTCGTTATAGCCGTTAATTTTAATTTGAAAGGGTCCGCCGTATTTAGGAGTTTCTATTTTTAATTCCCAAAAGGCTTGGTTTGATGCTTTGGTTTTGTATGTTTTGTTACTCCATGATGGGGAAATTACAATGTCTTCATTTGGGGCTGCCCATCCCCAGATTCGTACTTGATCCTGTTGTTGCAAAACCATATGATCTGAAAACATGGAAGGCAGAATAACATCGGCGAAAGCCAATTCACCTAAAAATAAACAGCATATAAATACACAGTATTTCATATTTAATCAAGTAGATTTTTTAAGAAAGGGGTTAGATTGCTTGCCATGGTTTTGTGTTCGTTAACACTTGGGTGGTATGCACAGCCGTTCATGTATGTTTGTTGAAACTCAAAAATAACTGGTTTTTTTGCTTTTGAAGTGAAATGCGATTGCACTTCTTTAAGGTAGGAAACAAGACGTTTATTGTCGTTTCCGCCAATCATTGGGCTGTTTAGTAATACAATTTGTGTATCGGGATACTTGCTGTACACCGTCTTTATAAATGCGATGTAGTTGGAAATATATTTGGCTTCGTTAAAAGGAAGACGTGGTTTTATACCATCGCCGTTAGAAAAATCGTTTGTGCCTAAACCTATGCTAACAATATCAGGTTGCTTTTTGAAATCGTATTTTTTTGATTGATTTTTATTTAGATATAAATTCTCATATACCTCAGGCATAATGGGTTCTTCACTGTTTTCATCATTCCAATTTCTATACATGCCTATTCCTGAAACCGAGCTAAGCGCAAAATTGGCATTTAAGGCTTTTGAAACGTTGCTTCCATAAGAATAATATGCGTTTTCATGATCGAAATACTCACCTTCATCACAAGGGGTTGTGCTACCATCGGAAGCGGCACCACAGGTTATGGAGTCGCCAATAAATTCGATGTAGTATTTGGCGTCTTTACTTTTTGGTAGAACAGATACTACTTGAATACCTTCAAAAAGAACTGGTCCGTTGAAGACTTCAGATTCTTTAAAAATTCTTAAATGGTGCTGTTTTGAATTTGAAGGCACCTCAATTTTATAAGGTTTCATTGCCTGGCTGTCAATTTTTATGCGTCCTAAATATTTGCCATCCAATTCGAAAGACACATAGTTGTATGGCACTTGTTCCGCTTGTAAATAAACATGGCAAACATCACCTTCAAAATTTATACTAACGTAAGCAGCTGGAGAAATTAGAGCCACTTTTTTTTCTAAGAATTCATGTCTTCCAAAATATTGAAAGTTTTCGTTGTTTGCTTCATATTTTGTTGGGGTTGTTTTGTCTGTTTCAGTACTTTCTGCAGTTGTTGAAGCTTCTCTACAATTAAAAAGCAAAGCAATAAGAAGTATGGAAATATAATTTAGATTCATTAAAATGGTATTTGATTTAAACTGAATTATTTATCGGAAGCATAACTTTGAAGTTTCTTTTTGAAGTATTTACCATGTCGTGAAGGTTTGTAATTCCAATCTTCAAATAAACGCGGTGCCCATTCCGGATCGAAAACCCAAACAACATAAGAGATTTCTTTTTCATCGGCATAATTTGTAATGGCATCACCGTAAGATTCGTCGCTTATCACAGGGCTGTGTGCGCCTGGATCTTCTGGGCCGCAAAAACCAATTTCAGTAAGTATTAAAGGGTAGTTGTCTTTAATAAATCCCCAGTCTTTTGTCCACTGTGCTTCCCAAGGTTTTTCTCTTTTCTCTGGATACGGATGACTTACATAGGCGATGCCTTCGGCGTTAATAGGGTTTTCAAGTACAGGCGTTAAGTCGTATGCCCAATTGAAGCCAGCAACTAAAGGGATGCCTTCGCCTTTATTGGCGCGAATTATAGTAATTAATTCTTCGTTAATGGCTTTCCATTTGTCCCAACTTGCGGTGCCTAAAGTGTTATTGTAAGTGGTTGGTTCGTTAAAAAGTTCGTAGAATGCTACCGTTGTGTTTGCGCCGTATTTTACAGCGATGGTACGCCAAAAATCGTAGGTTTGTTTTAAAGTTGTGTCGTACATGTCACTTTGGTACATTTCGGTTTGTAGATTTCCAATGCTATGCCAATCGATAATTACATATAGGTTAAGTTCGGTTGCCCATTTTATACCATCGTCTAGAAGCTTTAAATATTTCTCTTTGCCTAATTTCGTCCATGCTGTTGGATGTACGGGAAAGCGAACAATATTTGCGCCCCAATGTTTTATTTCGGTGAAATAGGCTTTATTCCAGTGATTTTGATTTACTAATTTTGCAGGATCGCTGGTGTTTAATCCTCTAAAAACAACTTTTTTACCATTTTTTGAAATAAAACTATTAGCCTTTACTGAAATTCGATCAAGTGTGTTTTGTGCTGAAATTTGTGTCATGTTAAGCATGATTATTACAAATAAGAGCGTCTTTATACGATTCATGAATTTTATTTTTAGTTGGCGTTGAAAAATTTACTTAGAGCAATTTATTTTATTATCAATGAAACTAAAAATAAATGTTTTAAAATGAATGAATTTTAAATGTAATTGACAATATAGTACAGGTTTAGAGGTGGGTAAGTATCAATGGAAATATTTTGTTCTAAACATTTGGGGTTTTATAAATAAAAAAGCCACCAAAATTTTGGTGGCTTTTTAAGGTGTTCAATAAGTGTTTAAATTTACTTTCTACACAACGGATCGGCTCCAATGGTACCTGCTAAACTGTTTAAGTAAGCTTCAGAACTAACTTCGTTATATTGATCTTTTACGTGATCTAATCGCTCTTGAATATGCATTTCAGACGCAATATTCGTGTTGTTAGGGTTAGTAACAAACGTTTCTAAATAAGCAATTTGATTGGCGTAAAACTGAATGTCCTTTTGTTGTTTTAATTTCAGTCTTTCTTTGTACCAGTCACTATTTAATACGTAGTCTCTATCAAATAACTTTCTCAATTCAGGATCGTCCATGGTTTTCCCTTCGTAATTTCCGTAAGCCATCATGTGTATTAATACTTTTAATGGTGGAATGGCAGCTTCAATACTTCCGTCTTCAAAATAACGTAAAGCTACTTTTTCTTGGGCTTCAACGATGTTTTTAATACCATCAACATAATCTTCCATGCCTTGTAATTCTGGTTTTAACATTTCTTCGTTAAAAACAGCAGTAGGCTCGTCAAATAAACGGTTTAAACATAAGTGAGAAAACTGTTTAGTAATTCTATACCCTAAACGGCTAGCTAAAATAGTTTCTCCGTTATATTCAAAATCATCTATTTTTTCTAAACAACCTGTTTCAATTAATTTTTTAGGATCACGGTCAGAGGGTTCTAAACGCGCCCAAATTTCCGGGATAAGTAAACTAATGTCATGGTCTACTTGATTATTACCTCCAACATAACCAGCAGCCGTACTAAAGGCATCCGATTCGGTTAAAATATGCGATAATAACGCATTGTTTAAATCGGTTGTTGGGGTTAACATGTTAAATGGCCCTTTAGTTAAAGCACCTTCAGAACCTGTACCAGTAGTTGATGGTGATTTACCTGTTAAACTACAAATAAAGTCCATGAACAATTCTGGAGTTTCTTGGTAATGAATTGGGTTGTACACCGCCAACGCACGTATTCCAGCCTTTTTATCAGCAGGGTTGTTACGTCTACCAGGTAAAACAGCGTTTACAACGTTAATTACAGGGTCTTCAGATTTTATTTTTCTAACTAAACGTACACCAACTTCAGCTAAATAAGTCGCTTCAGTTTCGCTCACGTTTACATTAGGCTCTAAATAACGTGGGTTTTTCGTAGGTTCACCGTTTACAATTCTAGTATGCGATGGTAATACGAAATATTCTTCTTCCTTCGGACTGTTTACAATTTCTGTAATGAAATCTTTTACAGGCTGCGTGTATTTATCGAAATGAATCGTGTCGTTATAAATATCGATAGCGTCTTGTTTTTTTAGTAACTCATAGTTTGTTAAAAAACGACCATCACTAACAATATCTAACTCAGCATTTTTATCATAACCTCTCACAACAGCTTCATCAGGTCTTTGGAATAGATGTGCCTCACAGTTGGTAACCACTTTTAAACTTTTGTTTTTAAACTCTGGGTTTAAATTTTTAAAGTCTTCTCTTGGCAAAGTAATTGAAGCTGTAATATCATCTTCGGTTTGAATTTTTTCACAAGGTGAAAAGTCAGATCTTAATTTATTAAGTAACCAGTTTCCTTTTTGATTAAATCCAATACGTACATAACTACCAACTACAGGGGTGTTGTTGTGTAAAAGTCCGGTACCGTTTTCGCCGTTAATTATTTCAACCGACATGTAATCTTTCCAGTTTAAAACCCCACGTGCTTGTCTGTATAAACGTTTTACAAACAATACTAACGATCTGATATGAACTGGAATTTCTTCCAACATTTTGTTGTACTCATCCGAATTTTCATCAGAAGGTGTTAGCAGTTTCACTGCAGAACTTAAAGATCTTTCTTCACTTAAAAACGATCTCGATTTTGGTCTGTTTGGGTCTTTTACTTTCCAACGTGTGGTGTAATCAAACTCAATGATTTCGTCTGCTTTTTTGAAATCTTCTTCAATATCCTGAATGTTAAACGTGCTATAGGTAATCGCGTTTTGCATCGATTTTGAAATCTCCGATTTTCCACCTCCAGAAACCGTACATGGTTTGTGGCAAAAAATACCTTCTGCAAACGTGTCTACAATACGCCATAAATCTACAGATTGATGTTTTTCAAGTCTAAATTTATTTCCTGTAGGGTGCACGTAGGTTTTACGAGGCGAAAGAATTAACTTTTCTTCCTTTCCGTTGTGCTCCCAAGTGATACTATTCGTGTTGGTGTTTACGTAAGCAGATTCAGGAATGTATATAATATTAGGATACTTTTTATCAATCGCATAGTTTTCTGGTTGTACCTCGATGCGATCACCTAATATGCTTTTTACATCTTCAAAACTGTGTTTGTTGTGATGGAATTCGGTGTAATCTCTACCATCTAAAGTACTTCCCATAACACGTCTAGCAAAGGCAATAGCCCCACCAGCATGCTCTTCTTCAACCAAACCATAAAGGTTGGCCGAGTAGCTTATTTGGGTTTTTATTTCTTTTTTAGAATAGCCGTAGTAGTTGTCGGCAATAATGGTAACAACTACACCACGATCGTCTCTACAGGTAATTTTAAAAGCACCACCATCATTGTACAGTTCATCTTCATTGGTCCAGCACATACCGTCGTTTTTCTGACGCTCGGTAGCATCATCAATATGTGGCAAGCCTAAATCTTTCTTTTTAAGTTTTAATAATTGAGGCGCCAAAATAATACAACCTGTATGACCTGTCCAGTGTTCGGTGTCTAAAGCAGCATCATTTAAAGCTAAGTGCGGATCGCCAGCATTACCAAAGATAGATTCCACAAAATCTAAATTACTCACAAGGCTTCCTGGAGCGAAGAAACGTACTTCTAAAGATTTCTCTGAAATCACACCTTTAACTTCCGGACAAACCACCGGTCTTAGCATCATAGACACTAAAGTTTTGGCTTGCTCATTTTCCGGCTGACTTGATGTGAATGGTAAATTTTTTAATTCATCCGAAGGATTAAATGCCGCATTTAAAAAGTGTGCAAAAACCACTTTAGGCACTTCTTTTTTATCTAAAGGTACAGGAAGTGGCCCTTCAACAATATGAAAGGTGCCTTTCGTTGTTCTTTTATCATGCAAAGGATTGTTTAGAATGCCTTGTTTAATTCTTTTTGAAGTTACCATGTTGCTTTCAAAAGAATCGCCATCTGGTGGTAAACTAACTTCTCTTGCTTGTCCTTTTCTAGAAAGAATAAGGGTGTTGTTTGGAATAACGTATGATTTTCCTGTGTCAATATCTTTTAAATAGTCATTTAAAAAATTTTGAATACGGGAATCTACAGGAGCATGATGTGTTGCTAAAAGTCTGGAGTTAGCTTGTACATGCTTTACCATTCCTCTTGTTAATTCTTCAAATTTTGGATTGCAAAATTTAACTGGACTATCCGGTTTGTCCTTAAACGTTGGTAGCCATAATGAAGCTAGTTGTAAGTTTGTAAACTGGATAATGTCTTTTCTTGATTCTTCTTGCATGATAATAATAAGTTAATTATGTGTAATCTTCTCTTATTTATTAACAAATTTATGCTGTAAAAACCTTATAAAAGCTGTCAAAAGTCAGTCTTCTAAATAATTTTCATTAAATATTTTACCGAAAACGTTTGAGTTTTAAAATTAATTTAAGAAGTAGTAATTTATAAGCAAGAAGTTCGCAGGAGTAGTATTTATTTAAAAGCATTTAATCCTGTAATATCTAATCCTGTAATTAATAAATGTATGTCGTGAGTGCCTTCGTAGGTAATAACACTCTCTAAATTCATGGCATGCCTCATAATGGCATATTCACCAGTAATGCCCATGCCACCTAATATTTGTCGTGCCTCTCTAGCGATGGTAATGGCCATGTCTACGTTGTTTCTTTTGGCCATCGATATTTGTGCCGATGTGGCTTTGCCTTCATTTTTTAAAACCCCTAAACGCCAGGTTAAAAGTTGGGCTTTAGTAATTTCGGTAATCATCTCGGCAAGTTTTTTTTGTTGCAATTGAAACTGCCCAATCGGTTTTCCAAACTGTGTACGCTCTTTGCTGTATCTTAAAGCCGTATCGTAGCAATCCATAGCTGCTCCAATGGCGCCCCAAGCAATGCCGTATCTGGCAGAATCTAAACAACCAAGTGGTGCGCCTAATCCCGATTTATTGGGTAATAGGTTTTCTTTTGGGACTTTAACGTTATCAAATATGAGTTCGCCAGTGGATGAGGCCCGTAACGACCATTTATTATGTGTTTCTGGTGTTGAAAACCCTTCCATGCCACGCTCCACAATTAAGCCGTGAATGCGTCCGTTTTCATCTTTGGCCCAAACAATGGCTATTTGTGCAAAAGGCGCATTGCTAATCCACATTTTGGCACCATTTAGTAAATAGTGATCGCCTTGGTCTTTAAAATTTGTAACCATGCCGCTTGGGTTGCTTCCATGGTCGGGCTCGGTTAGCCCAAAGCATCCTATCCATTCACCATTGGCAAGTTTGGGTAAATATTTTTTGCGTTGCGCTTCGTTGCCATATTTCCAAATGGGATACATGACTAGCGAAGATTGTACAGAAGCAGTGCTTCTAATGCCAGAATCACCACGTTCAATTTCCTGCATTATTAAACCGTAAGAGATTTGGTCTAATCCAGCGCCACCATATTCTAAAGGAATGTACGATCCAAAGGCGCCTATTTCGGCTAAGCCTTTAATAATTTGCTTAGGGAATTCGGCCTTTTGTGCATAATCTTCAATAATTGGGGAAACCTCACGTTTTACCCATTTTCGGGCGGTATCGCGAACTAATTTATGCTCATCGGTTAATAATTCGTCTAGGTTGTAGTAATCTGGAGCTTCAAATAAATCTGGACGCATAAAGACGAAATTAAAAAAGAGGGTTTTATAGAAAATGCCTAATAATTAATAAAACAGACATTGTTCCACTCAAATTTAATCATTTTTAGCCGATTTTATTACATCTTTAAATAGAAATCTTTTGTTAAGTTTATGTAATCTTCCGTGTAGTCGTGTCTGTCATTTTCAATAATCATCACACTGGAATCTATAGCGCTTTCGCGGAAAGAAAAGGCGATTAAGCTTCGTTTTATTTCCGAAGAAGGGTTGCCTTTAATGTGAAGTTTTTTATTCGGATAAAGATTTACTTCTGAAGCTAATGCGATAAAAAGGGCCTCTTCTTTATAAGGTATAATAACCGAAAAAACACCCTGTTTTGAAAGAAGTTTGGAAGCGCCTTCAACCAAATGTTTAAAAGGTAAAGCATCTTGAAACCGCGCCAAATCTCTTGGGGTACTTTGTGTTTTGTAATCTTCGGCATAAAACGGCGGATTGCAGACTATTAAATTGTAAGTGTCTTCAATTTCATCAACAAATTCTTCTAAAGCAGCATGGTAACAAAAAAGCCGATCGCCCCAATGGGATTGTTCAAAATTATCAACACATTGTTCGTAAGCTGCATCATCTATTTCTAAGGCATCTACTATTTCGGCCTGGCATCTTTGGGCAAGCATTAAGCTTAAAACGCCTGTGCCAGCACCTATATCTAATACCGAAAAGGGTTTGTGGTCTATTGGTGCCCAAGCGCCAAGTAAAACGGCATCGGTACCAATTTTCATAGCACATTGGTCTTGGTTAACTTTAAACTGCTTAAATGTAAATGGCTTATTGGACATGGTTTTATTTTGAGTTGTAAAACTAGTGAATATTGTTTTTTATTTCGGTAAAATTAAATTTCAACTCAATATTTTTCATATAATTTAAATGTTAATAAAATGAAAAAGAGGGGTTTAAAAACCGTTTAATATGTTAACAGAACAAGATTTTGTATTAATTAACCCGTTAAAAAGTCTTAAAATTAGCTAAACTCTGTTAAATAAATAGAAACGCAATTCTTCATCTTTATTTTTGTTCTAGAACAACTGTACGCTCTCCCTAACTCTATGGTTGTTTTGAACTTAAATATTAATAGCTATGAAAAACAACAAGAAATTTTTAGATAATTTAAATGGCCTTCTTATTATGAATACGGAGGTTGAAAAAATTTATTTAGAGTTAATTAGTAAAGTTTCAGATGAAGGTTTAAAGAGCTTTTTTCGTGAAAAAGGTATTCAACGAAATGAATTTTGCCGTGATATAAAACTTGAAATTATCAATCTTGGTGGCGGATACAAATATGAAGGTCGCTTAAGTACCGAATTTTATAAGTTTTGGATGAATATTAGAAACTTTGTTTTATTTAATGAAGACGAAGGAAACTTGGTTCACGAGGTTCGTGAGATGCAAGCTTTAACTATAAATAAGTATAACGATTCACTAAGGGCTTTAAGTTTGCCTTTATCAACCTGTAAACTGTTAATGAAGCATCGCGATAGCATTCAAGAAGCTATGGATGCCATAGATCGGCAAGACTTAGTGGCTTACGCTTGAAAATAGAATTGTACTAAAAAATAAAATAGGCTGTCTGAAAAGTGCTTTCGTCATTTTGAATTTGATTCAGAATGGCGGGTTTAAAATTTTCAGACAGCCTATTTCTATTCTAAATATAAGTCGATTAAGCCTTCTGGCGTTTCAACTAATATGGTTTTATTGCTGCGGTCTACTTTCACAATAAACTCATCATTCATTGGAATTAATATTTCCACACCATCTCTATCAATTTCAAAAAGCGCTTGTGCAGTCGAGTCGTTAATGGCTTTAATAGTGCCTACTGTTCCAAAATTAATGTCTTCAATAGTAAAACCAATCACTTCGTGAAAATAGAATTTGTTGCCTTCTAGTTTTGGTAGTAAATCTAAAGGTAAGTACAAATCGCTCTTCATTATGGCGTCGGCATCGGCTTCAGAGTCTACGTCTTCAAACTTTATACGCAGTAATTCCGATTTGTGTAATTGTGAACTTTCAACAAAAAATGGAATGAGGTTTGTTCTTAAATCTAAAAAAATAGCATCTAAGTTTTCGTAAATTTCGGGTTGGTCGGTGTCTAGTTTTGCCAAAACTTCACCTTTAAAACTGTATTTTTTTACAATTTTACCTAAATAGAAACAATCTTCTTTTGTCATTGAAAACAGGTTTTATCATTCCCACGTAGGTGGGAATCTTTTCAAAAATAATTCTAGAGTCTAATAGATTTCCGCTCACTAGGAAAACTTTATAATATATACTATAGAGATTCCCACCTTCGCGGGAATGTTTAATAATAACTCTTAGAGTTATTATTAAACAAAAAACTCCGATAACGAATTATCGGAGTTTAAAAGTATAAAAAATTTGTTTTTTTATTCTTCTTCGTTAGATGCTTCTGCTTCAGCGGCAGGAGCTTCTTCAGCAACCTCTTCCTCTACTACAGGAGCAGCGGCAGCGATTCTTGCAGCGTTAACTGCTTTTTCAGCTTCTAAGGCTTCAGCTTTAGCTTTAGCTTGCGCTTCAGATAAACCATCAACTTTAGCTTGAATTTTACCTGTTTTTTCTTCTAACCAAGCAGTAAATTTAGCTTCTGCTTGCTCTTCAGTTAAAGCGCCTTTTCTAACACCACCAGCAAGGTGATTTTTTAGTAAAGCACCTTTTTCAGATAAAAGGTTTTTTGCAGTGTCAGTTGGTTGTGCACCATTCTGTAACCACTGTACAGCTCCGTCAACGTTTAATTCAACAGTTGCAGGATTTGTGTTTGGATTGTAGATACCTAATTTCTCTAAGTATTTACCATCTCTTTTCGCGCGAGCATCAGCTGCTACGATCCAGTAAAAAGGTTTTCCTTTTTTACCGTGTCTTTGTAATCTAATTTTTACAGGCATAATAATTAATTATTTGAGGTTCTCGACCTCGATTATTAATGAGGGCGCAAAGATACTATATTTTTTTAATTTTCAGTGGTTTATTGTGGTTGAAAATTAAAAAAGTAAGCAAACTGGCGTTGGTGTTTTGTGGTCTTGTAAAAAAGTTAGCTCGCCTGTAGATTGGTTTATTTTAAAAACGGCTAGATTGTTGCTTCTGCGGTTTGCTACAATAAGAAATTTTCCTGTAGGGTCTATGGTGAAATTTCTTGGCCAATCGCCGTGAACAGAGATATTCTGGATTTTTTCAATAGTCCCTTTTTTAAGGTTTCTTTTAAAAACTGCCACCGCATTTTCACCACGGTTTGTTGCATATAGAAACTTTTCATCTTTTGATAAATGAATATCAGCCGATGCATTTTTACCTTTATAGTCTTCCGCTAGGGTAGAATCGAAATCAATTTCTTTAAACTTACTGTTGTTTCTTTTTACTGAAGTTACGCTGCTTCCTAGTTCGTTAATAATGTACATGAATTCACCGTCTTTGGTCATTGTAAAATGTCTCGGACCAGGATTGTCTTTTGTTTTTACTATGGCATCGGTTTCAAGTTTGTATTCCCCTTTTTTTAATTCATATTGAAAAACAGAATTTCTTCCTAAATCGGCTACAAATAAATCGTCTTTATAAAATTGTGCCGAATGTGCATGCGATTTTGCTTTTTCAGAGTTTTGGTCGAAAACTTGAGAGGCATCGTCTAAACTACCATCTTTATTAATAGAGTAAATAGAAACGGTTCCGCCAAGATAATTTGAAACTACAGCTTTATTACCAGCTTCGTTTAAAGCAATGTGGCATGGTAGTTTTCCGTAACTGCGTACACGCGTTAATAGTGTTAAAGAACCATCTTCATTCACCGTGTATGATGATACAAAACCTTCTCCAGTAGGGTTGGTGGAGTATAAATATTTACGATCTGGGGAATATTCGATAAATGATGGGTTGTCAATTTTAATGGCTAATTTTTGTTGACTTAACGTACCTGTTTCGGTGTTAAATTGAAGTTGGTATACCCCTTCGGCATCTTCATTGGTGTATGTGCCTACGTAAAGCGGTATGTTTTGAGCCTGCATTTTTGTTGAAAAAACGGCTAATACTAATAAAATAAGGTATTTGTAATTCATGTGTTAAATTTTAATCTACTAAATTATGATAATTTATCTTAATTGTGATGACTATTTTGTTAAGGGCTCTTAAAACTGTGGTAAAGTTTGTTAATCCTTTGTAAATACACAGTTTTCAAGGTATATTGAGGTATACGATGTGAAACAATACACATCTTAAAAGAAGTTATTGAAATTTAAAATGACAGAGCTATTATGAAGTACACAGAGAAAATTTCAAATAAATTAAACGAATTATTAATCAAGAATTATGATGCCGAAAAAGGGTATTTGAATGCAGCCGAAACTGTAGATAACCCAAGACTGAAAATGTTCTTTAAAAAAAGAGCGATTGAACGTGGTGATTTTGCCAAAGCTTTACGACTTGAGATTTTAAAGCACGGACAAATTCCAAAAGACGGCGGAACCTTTAAAGGTGCAGTGCATAGAAATTGGGTGGTTTTAAAAACCTTATTAATGTCTAACGATGTAGAAGTTGTTTTAGAAGAGGTTATTCGTGGAGAAAAGGAAAGTCTTAATGAATATGATGAGATTTTAAAAGATCGTAATATGCCGCCAAGTATTGATATCATGTTAAACAATCAGAGAAACGCCATTCAAGCGGCTATTAATTTAGAAAAAGTTCATGCAGAATTGGCTTCATAACCAAGTCTAAATTGAGCTAATTGCGATGCTTTCAGTGTAATACTGGAAGCATCGCTTTTTTGTTTACAACTTTTAGCGGTTCATTTTCTAAAAGTGTAAATTCTACGTATTTTTATAGGCTCGTTATTCGAACCAAACAAATTCACGAATAACCAAAAACAACACGTCAACAAAATAAATATTAATTACTCCCTTTGGGGAGATTAAGAGGGGAATATGTACTTAATTTTCGATACTGAAACTACCGGATTGCCAAAACGTTGGGATGCGCCCATAACCGATACCGATAATTGGCCAAGGTGTATTCAAATCGCATGGCAGCTGCATGACGAGATGGGACGCTGTATTGAAAGTCAAGATTATTTGGTGAAACCCGATGGTTTTAATATTCCTTATGATGCCGAGAAAATTCATGGTATTTCTACCGAATTGGCCGAAGAGCAAGGCGTGTCTTTAGCTGAGGTTTTAGAGAAATTTAATGAAGCCCTAGGGAAAACAAAATTTGTAGTCGGACAAAATGTGAAGTTCGATTTAAATATTATGGGTGCCGAATTTGTGCGTGAGGCCGTTGAAAATAACTTGCAAGAGCTCCCTGTTTTAGATACTTGTACCGAGCATACGGCCGAACTTTGTAAAATCCCCGGTGGACGCTACGGTAAATTTAAACTCCCAACGCTTACCGAATTACATGAGTTTCTATTTAACGAACCATTTGCCGAAGCGCATAATGCGACTGCCGATGTGGAAGCGACAACCCGCTGTTTTTTAGAGCTTATTCGTTTAGAGGAATACACTAAAGAAGCACTGGACGTTCAGCCCGATTATTTCGAGAATTATAAAAAGGCCAATCCAGAGCCAATCCAGCTAATCGGATTAAAGCATATCAACCTTAAAAAGGAAAGTGCTAAAATCCAGGAACGCATCAAAAAGGCGCAAACCGTTGATGTGTCTTCCGAAGAAATCAAACAAAATATTTCCGAGCTATCAGATGTCGATTTTGTGCATCTGCATAATCACTCGCAGTTTTCGGTATTGCAATCAACCATGGGTGTGGCCGATATTGTTTCGGCAGCAGCAAAATACAACATGCCAGCTGTGGCTTTAACCGATCATGCTAATATGATGGGGGCTTTTCACTTTGTGAATGCGGTAAACCGACACAATAGTGGTGTTCAAGCCAAAATTAAAGAAGCCGAAGCTACGGGAGCAACCGTTACGGCCAAAGAAATTAAACCCATTATTGGTTGTGAGTTTTTTGTTTGTGAAGATCACTTAGATAAAACGCGAAAAGACAATGGGTATCAAATTGTCTTACTCGCTAAAAATAAAAATGGCTATCATAATCTAGCCAAATTATCTTCGCATGCCTTTGTAGATGGTTTTTATTATTTGCCTAGAATTGATAAAAAATTAATTCAGCAATATAAAGAAGATGTCATGGTGCTCACCGGAAACTTATATGGTGAGGTGCCAAGTAAAGTGCTTAATGTTGGTGAAAACCAAGCGGAAGAAGCGCTCTTGTGGTGGAAAGAAGAGTTTGGTGACGATTTGTACGTCGAGATCATGCGCCACAATCAAGAAGATGAAAATCGTGTGAATCCTACGCTTATAGAACTGGCGCGTAAACACGACATTAAATTAGTAGCTTCTAACAACACGTATTATCAAGATAAAAAAGATGCTAATGCGCACGATATTTTACTTTGTGTAAAAGATGGTGAAAAGCAGGCGACACCAATTGGTCGCGGACGCGGGTACCGATTCGGATTGCCAAATCAGGAATACTATTTTAAGTCTTCCGAAGAAATGAAACAGCTGTTTAAGGATGTTCCTGAAGCGATTTCTAATGTGCAGGAGGTTGTAGATAAGGTTGAAGCGTATCAATTAGCACGTGATGTTTTATTACCAGCTTTTGATATTCCCGAGGAATTTAAGCATGATGAAGATTTAGTTGATGGTGGTAAGCGTGGTGAAAATGCTTTTTTAAGACATTTAACTTATGAAGGTGCTAAGAAACGTTACGGCGAACCTCTTTCGGAGGAAGTTATTGAGCGTCTCGATTTCGAGTTAAGTGTTATTGAAAACACAGGGTATCCGGGATATTTCTTAATTGTTGAAGACTTTATTCGTGAGGCTCGAAATATGGATGTTTCGGTGGGGCCAGGCCGTGGTTCGGCAGCAGGGTCGGTGGTGGCCTATTGCTTGTGGATTACCAATATTGACCCCATGAAGTACGATCTGCTTTTTGAGCGTTTCTTAAATCCCGATCGTGTGAGCATGCCCGATATCGATATTGATTTCGATGATGAAGGTCGAAGCCGTGTTATGGATTATGTGATTGAGAAATACGGCTCCAATCAGGTGGCACAAATTATCACTTACGGTACCATGGCGGCAAAATCGTCTATTCGAGATACGGCACGTGTACTGGATTTACCGCTTTTTGATGCCGATAGAATTGCCAAGTTGATTCCGAATATGTCTAAGCTGAATAAAATATTTGGTTTGGATGAAAAGGAATTAGCAAAGAAATTTAGAGCTGAAGAATTAGAAAAAGTAAACGAGCTTTTAAATATTGCCGATGGTAGCGATTTGCAAGCTGAAACTTTAAATCTAGCAAGAACTCTTGAAGGTTCGGTTAGAAATACTGGTATTCATGCCTGTGGGGTAATTATCACGCCAGACGATATTACCAAGTTCGTTCCGGTGTCATTAGCTAAGGATTCCGATTTGTATGTCACCCAGTTTGATAACTCGGTGGTGGAAGATGCGGGACTGCTAAAAATGGATTTCTTGGGACTGAAAACCTTAACGCTTATTAAGGATACGGTTAAAATTGTAAAAGCCAAGCATGGTATAGAGCTCGATCCCGATAGTTTTCCTTTAGATGATGAGAAAACATACGAATTGTTCCAACGTGGTGAAACAGTTGGGGTATTCCAGTACGAATCGCCCGGTATGCAAAAACACCTTCGCGATTTAAAACCTACGGTTTTTGAAGACTTAATTGCCATGAATGCCTTGTATCGTCCGGGGCCAATGGAATATATCCCGAGTTTTGTTAGAAGAAAGCATGGCGATGAAGAGATTGAGTACGATTTACCAGCCATGGAAGAGTACCTCAAGGAAACTTATGGTATTACGGTATATCAAGAGCAGGTAATGTTACTGTCTCAAAGTCTTGCAGGGTTTACAAAGGGTGAGGCCGATGTACTGCGTAAGGCGATGGGTAAAAAGCAAATTGCGGTACTTGATAAAATGAAACCTAAGTTTATCGAGCAAGCTAGTGCGAACGGACATGATGCTAAAATTTTAGAGAAAGTTTGGAAAGACTGGGAAGCCTTTGCGAGTTATGCCTTCAATAAATCGCACTCCACCTGTTATGCTTGGATTGCTTACCAAACCGCTTATTGTAAAGCGCATTATCCTGCCGAATATATGGCGGCGGTGCTTTCAAATAATATGAATGACATTAAGCAGGTGACCTTTTTCATGGACGAATGTAAGCGTATGAAGCTTGATGTACTAGGGCCTGATGTGAATGAGAGTTACTATAAGTTTTCGGTAAATAAAGATGGGGCCGTTCGATTTGGAATGGGAGCCATAAAAGGTGTTGGTCATGGAGCTGTGATGACTATTGTTGAAAACAGAAAAGAAGATGGCCCTTATAAATCCATATTCGATTTGGCCAAACGAATTGATTTAAGAGCAGCCAATAAAAAGGCTTTTGAAAACCTAGCTTTAGCTGGTGGTTTTGATGGTTTGGCCGATACACATCGTGCACAGTTTTTTCATGATGATGGCGATGGTATTACTTTTTTAGAAAAAGCTATAAAATACGCCCAAAAGCATAAAGAAAATGAAAATTCGGCGCAAGTTAGTTTATTTGGCGAAGCTAGTGAGGTACAAATTGCCGAACCCGAAGTGCCACCATGCGAGTCATGGGGTACTATGGAGAAGCTCAGCAAAGAGCGTGAAGTGGTAGGGGTTTATATTTCGGGGCATCCGCTAGACGATTTTAAAACCGAAATGAAAACCTTTTGCAATGCTACGGTTGGCATGTTTAATACGCTAGAACCTTATGTAAATCGTGAGTTGGTTTTTGGTGGTGTGGTTACCGATGTGCAACATCGTGTGAGTAAACAAGGCAAAGGTTGGGCATTATTTACTATTGAAGATTATTATGATAGTTATGAGTTTAGAATTTTTGGTGAAGATTATTTAAAATTCAGACACTTTTTAATGCATAATAATTTCGTGTTTGTAAAAACATTTGTGCGCGAAGGCTGGACGAATAAAGATACCGGCAAGAAAAGTGATCCGAGGTTGCAGTTTAACAGCTTTCAGTTGCTGCATGATGTGATGGAAAATTATGCTAAAAAACTGTCTATTCAAGTAGATATAAACGATTTGGACACGCCTAAAATCATGGCTTTAAAAGAGCTTTTTAATATGCACCCTGGAAATCAGGCGCTTAATTTTGTGATTTACGACACTAAAGACAAAGTGAAATTAAATATGCCGAGTCGAAAACAAAAAGTAAGGGTAAGTCAGGAACTAATTAGCGAACTGGAATCGCAACACATACGTTTTAAGCTAAACTAATTCCTGCGAAGGCAGGAATCTCATACTGTGAAAAAGGGAATTTAGTAGTTGAATTATAGATTACTAAGTTATCTTGATGTTGTGGGTTTAATGTGTTTGATATAACTTATTACCTGCAAGTTGAAAAATCAGCCCGAAATAAATCGAATTTTGAATGAAATATGACTAAAAACCTGTACCTAAATTTATTTTTAAGTTTACTTGTTTTACTTCTTGGATTTAAATTCTCATATGGACTTACTGACTATTGGACAATAAGGATTATTAAAATATTGTCAATTATTATTGCTGCGCTTTTCTTAATTAAGTTTAATCCAAGCTCACTTCCAAAAAAAGAAAATCAAAACTTCAAACTTCAATATATCTTTCCTATTACAGTTGGGATTATTGGTCTTTTCGTCTTTAACCATTTTGTTCTTTTACTAGGCTATAAATTAATGGATTGGGAATGGATTGGCGAAGTTAACCGAACAAAATCTGAATCAATTCTTTTAGTTGTATTTATAATTGTTTGGGCCTTATTAGAAGAACTATATTGCCGTAGGATAATTGCTCAAAAAATCTACAATTCAAAAGGTTTTTCGAAAGCTCTGTGGATTTCAGCATTAATTTTTGGACTTGCACATACATTTAGTGATTCTGGTTTCCTGACAACTTTTATTGGTGGATTAATAATTGGTTATGTATATCTTAGAACACTAAATATTTGGTTAAGTATTTTTACTCATATCACATATAATGTTATTTACTTTTTTGTTTCGCCAATTATAGAAATAAAGATTGGTCTATTTAATTCATACCAAGCAATAACAATGTTTCTAGGCTTTGGAATATTATTACTTTGGTCTATGTTTCTGATTTTTAAAAAGCAAACGGAATTAAAAACCAGCAGGTAACACCGGCTATATTTCATTGCTTCTGACTTTCCTCGCGGAAAGTCCTCGCAAATTTACTATCTTCGGTTTACGGCGGAAATTCCTTGCGGATTTTCACGCTACGTTTCATATACAAAAACTTTTGAGGTCATGAAATAAAAGCGTTATATGTAAAAATATAATCCTTAATTTTATAGAAGTTGTGCATTGCGCAAAGGATAGAAACGGCATCCTTTTTTGTGCTAGTTGTAACGGTTAAAAGGAACTAAAGTGATGATTTGTTAATTGTTTTTTGAAAGGTTGTTACTATTTAAAAGCACAAAAAAGATATAGTGGATAGCCTGGTTTATGCGCCCAAATAATGAGAAATAGGGCGAAACAATAGAGCTATAAGGAAAACAAATTGTAGGATTGTAAGCTTTCGAGTTTTTTTTGACTAATTTTGTACTTTAAGTAGACGTAAAACAGATTTAAATATAAAAATTATGGCATTAGAAATAACAGATGCAACGTTTGAGGAAACGGTTTTAAAAAGTGATAAACCAGTTTTAGTAGATTTTTGGGCTGCATGGTGTGGACCTTGTAGAATGGTTGGACCAATTATTGAGCAAATTAGTGATGAATACGAAGGTAAAGCCGTTGTTGGTAAGCTGGATGTAGATGCTAATCAGGAATTTGCTGCTAAATATGGTGTACGTAATATTCCAACAGTTTTAGTTTTTCAAAACGGAGAAGTGGTTGGAAGACAAGTTGGTGTAGCGCCTAAAAATGCTTATACAGAGGCTATAGATGCACTTTTATAGTCCATTTATATAAAGATTATTGAAAAGGTTTGTCTATTTGGCGAACCTTTTTTTATTTTAGAACAAAATTAATTTCAAAATGAGCGATAAGATAAAAGTGCAAGATGCTATTGATAGCAAATTTATAGAACAACGTAAAGTGTTTTTATGGGGCCAGGTAGACGATAAATCGGCTAAACATGTTATTGATAGGTTGATGTATTTAGATGCTTTAGGTACGGCCGATATTGAACTTTATATTAATAGCCCAGGTGGGTATGTAACTGCTGGATTTGCTATTTACGATTGTATAAAATCTTTAAACAGCGAGGTGTCTACGATTTGCACAGGCTTTGCAGCATCTATGGGTTCGATTATTTTATCGGCAGGCGCTAAAGGCAAACGTTTTATTCAGCCTCATGCTCGTGTGATGATTCATCAGCCTAGTGGTGGCGCACGCGGCCAAGCTAGTGATATTGAAATTACAGCTAAAGAAATTGTGATTACAAAAGAATTAAGTGCTCAGATTTTAGCAGATAATTGCGGACAAACCTTTGAAAAGGTAATGAAAGATTTTAATCGCGACCATTGGATGGGTGCCGAGGAATCTGTGGCTTATGGTATTGTTGATGGGGTGAGATAGACCAAGCTAAGCCCCCTAACCCCCAAAAGGGGGAACTTTTACTCATTCCTAATAAAATATTGAGAATATAAACGTTTAAAATAAATTAAAAACCATGTAGCTCCACACGAGTGTTCCTCCCCTTCGGGGAGGCTAGGAGGGGCTCTTCTTATATGTTACAAAACGAACTTAATAAAGCAGCTGGTTTTAAAAACCTTGAACTTCTTGCCAAGCAAGTGGTTGAAGGGTTTATTGCAGGCATGCATAAGAGTCCGTTTCACGGGTTTTCTGCCGAATTCGCTGAGCATAAAATTTATAATCAAGGAGAAAGCACGCGCCATATCGATTGGAAATTATTCGCTAAAACCGAAAAATTGTATACCAAACGCTATGATGATGAGACCAATTTGCGTTGCCATATGATTATAGATAATAGTAGTTCGATGCATTATCCGAAAATGAATGGCTTTTCGTTTGATGATTTGAATAAAATTGGGTTTTCGGTTTTAGCAGCAGCATCGTTAATGCAGATTTTAAAAAAACAGCGCGATGCGGTTGGTTTAAGCGTGTATAGTAATCAATATGATTATTATGCGCCAGAGAAGGGGAGTGAGCGGCATCATCAAATGTTGTTAGATCAGTTAAATCAAGTCGCTGTATCAAACCCATTAAACAAAACCACCGAAACTTATAAGTATTTGCATGAAATTGCAGAGAAAATACATAAGCGTTCCATGATTTTTTTATTTACTGATATGTTTCAAGCTTCGGAAGACGAAGCGAAGTTGTTTGAAGCTTTAAGGCATTTAAAATACAATAAGCATGAAGTGGTGCTTTTTCATGTGATGGATAAGAAAAGGGAACAAGACTTCGATTTTGACAATAAGCCCAAACGTTTTATAGATGTTGAAACAGGTGAGTACATTAATCTATACGCCGATGCTGTTAAAGAGAGTTATAGGGAAACCGTGAAAAACTATTTTGAAGCTTTGCGTTTAAAGTGTGCACAGTATAAAATAAAGTATGTTGAAGCCGATATTAATAAGGACTTCAATACGGTTTTAACCACCTATTTAGTGGAACGTCAAAAATTTGCTTAATTAATCTTGATTTTTGATGCTTTTTTTCGAGTTGTAATACCTTGTAAATCAGTTGAAAATATTTTTTATAAAAAATTTTACAAAAAAAACTCAAAAAACGTTTGTGATATTTAAAAAGGCGTGTATCTTTGCACTCGCAATAAAGCAACGGTCTGGTAGTTCAGTTGGTTAGAATGTCGCCCTGTCACGGCGAAGGTCGCGGGTTCGAGTCCCGTCCAGACCGCTAAAATTGCAAAAAGCCTCAAAGAAATTTGAGGCTTTTTTTTGCAATTATAACTAGGTTGTGTTGTATACCCATTATTTAGATTCCCTTTAATCTTCTACAACAACAGCATCAAAGGTTTCAAGGATCAAGAGCAAAAGTTGTGGGATTTTAGAATTAAGCAAAAATAGTAGTTAATCTATAGAGGAAGAATTTTACGTTTCTCACGCCTCTGAACTGCGTTCTAAAAGCTTTAATTTTGGCATTAAAGGATTCTGCAGAAGCATTTGTACTTCTATTAATAAAATAGTTTAG
>NZ_JACLAF010000005.1 GCF_015355625.1 Tamlana sp. I1 | reverse complement strand
TTAGTTGTTTTAAAGACTTCACAGGGATACCTATGTTCAATTAGCACCTAAAAACTCTAATGCATCAAGATTTTAATAAAAAAACAAAAAACCAAGACTGATATTTAATCAATTTTTGGTTTTTATATTTGATTATTATGTAATTAAGCTAAATTCTGAATGCGCCTATATAAATGCTATAAGTTCTACTTCCTGCAATGCGAACTTAACATCAAATAAATTTTATAAGATATCGACCTTTAAAGAAATAGTCCACTTATCCTTTTGAAGAAAACCGTGATGTAAAAACACTATGGTCTTGAAGCATATTGCAACAGCTCTTGCTCGATTTGTGTTGGAAATTTTAAAACACCCTGATGCCAGAAATTATAGTCGGTCATTTCATTTGCTTTAAATTCATGCTTTTTAACAGCCTTAAAAAGTTTTAATTCCTTTTTACGTAGCTTTTTTAATTGCCTTAAGTATTTTGATTCTGAAATTTGCTTAGTGGAAAACAAATGCTGCTGCGTTTTGAAAGTATTTTGAATAGCTTCAAAACGAGATTTTAAGGCTTCAGTAGTTGATGCATCTTGAGTAATTTGAACATGTACAGTAGGGTTGAAATTTTTCAGATTAAAAAGTAATCCTTCAGAAGCAAAACCAATTGTAATAAAGGCTAAAAATACTAAGTTTATGATGTTCGTTTTCATAAATCAAAAATAGTGAAAGTAAGACAACTTATATTACTATGTTTTATATGGTAAATCAACACTGTTTAGTTGACCAAAATTAACAGTGAAGTTAAATGTAAAAATGTATTCTAGAATAAATACAGCTCTAATATACTTTTCAAACACTACATAAAAAGGTCTTTAGGAGACAACCTTTTTTTGTTTCTTAAACTTTCGTCCGTACCAAACTAAGAATCCGGTAACAGGTAAACTAGCACAAACCAAACTAATTAGAAACGCAAAAATCTTTCCTGCAAAGCCAAAAATAGAACCAATATGAATATCGTAATTCATCATGGACAAACGATCGGCGAAAGAAGCTTCAGAAAACTTACTGCCTTTTTGTTCTAAAGGCTCCAGCGTGTATCTATCATAAAAATACTCGTTATGGTCGTACCACGTCCCTACATCGTGATACACGGTAATTTCTATTGGATCGTCCTCGTCCTCTAAAATCGGCGTTAAATAAATTCCTGCCACACGCTTATCAATCTCTAATGTTTTGTACAAGGCCTTATCCATAGGTGAAATACTGTCGTTCCAGACTAGATCTTTATTCGCTAAATCGGAATGCGGATGATGATGTCCCATCTCTTTTATTTCTCCTCCAGAAGCCACAAAATATACAGCTTGATCGAACCATTGAAAACTCCAAACCAATCCTGTAATACCTAAAATTAAACCGAATAATAAGGAATAGAAACCAAGCACATTATGTAAATCATAATTTAGGCGCTTAAATTTGGCCTTCCATTTAATTTTAAAACTCTTATCGCGATTCCCTTTTTTCCAGTTCTTTGGCCACCACATGACCAGTCCTGTAATTAGTAATAATAAAAATACTAAAGTACAAACGCCAACTATAGGACGACCAATATTATAAGGCAACCAAAGTGCTCTATGGCCGTTAATTATAAATCTAAAAAAGTCAAATTCACTTCCCCCCATGGTTTGTTGTTTTTTTAAAAACTCACCTGTGTAAGGGTTCATAAAAACTACAGAGAAAGTACGCTTCCCGTTTTCCATTCCACCAAAACCAACTGCGGCCGCACCATCAACATTGGCATATGTTAAACCTGTTGGTTTCGCGTTAGGCATATACACGGCTGCTGTATCTAGCAACTGACTCGGTGGTACATAAGTTTTGTTTTGAACCTCTACAAAACGCCAAGGCTCTAAAACATCTTTAATTTCCTGCTTAAAAGCATAAAAGCATCCTGTAATACTTACAATAAATACTACGATACCAGATATTAACCCCAACCAAAGGTGAAGCCAATCATTTAACCGTCTTAATTTACTTGGATTTTTTTGCTTTTTATTCATTTAAAAAAGGATCATAGAAAGATAAAAAACACCTACTAACTAGGTTTCTAACCGTAGCCAGTAGGTGTTACTTAATTGTTTATTTTAGAATTTGAAAAACCCTGCTACAAAATTAGCTTGTACCTCAGCACCTTTAGTAGATGTATAATTGTCTACATCCATTCTATATACATAAATACCGCCTTCCTCTGGAATACATAAATACACATAGTTACCGTCATGTAAAGCAGCTAAACGACGACCATTTCCATTATGTACTGGCACCCCAGCTATATAGTTAACAGTTTCGTCATTTAGGTTTACGACTGCAGAACGCAAAGGACTATCAGACCAAGTACCCTGCTCTGCTCTTGCTGCTGTATTTACTTCTACAAATGCTTTTCCGTTACCTAAATATTTTAAATGCGATACGTTATTTCCTCCTGTAGCGTCTTCAACATCGAAGAAATATGATTGATCGAACTCTGTTTCTCCTGCATTAATTTTTAAAATTCCAGCAGGTTTAGTAGATTGACTGTATCCATTAGCTGGATTAGAGTGCGAAATGGCATAAATGTTTCCATCTTCATCAACTTCTAAACCAGATTTAATATTAAATCCTCCAAGTGGTCCAACGCGGTCGTCTGTAATCACTTTTTCGAATTCTAATTCTGGATAAGAATATACCGCTACCTGAGCTTGGTCTGTATAATTAGTTGCCCATGTATCTGGGTTACTCATATAATAACTTAAAAATACGTGATCGCCTACGACACGCATCCCAGAAAACGATGGATTAGCATCTGTTGCTGCATGTAAGTCGCTAGTAGGTTTAGCAATAGTTTCTGTAATACTTACAGTGTTGGCATCAAACAAACGAAAGGTTACTGCGCCCTCGGCAATTGATGCTGAAATTAAAGTTTCATCGTCAGCTTTTACCAAATCACGAATACTTTCACTTAAAGACACATTTCCTTCTGTAGAAAGTGTTTGATCTTCATTCTGACTAATTGCCGATACATCGGTATTGTCTAACCCTCCAATACTATAAAGCGTGTTATCTACTTTAGTAAAATCGTAATAACCTGGTTGATCTATACCTTCTCCAACTGCTGTTAGCGAGCCTTCCATCACGTTTTCAAAAGGTATGGTATAGTAGGTAAATCCGCCTTCACTACCTTGAATAGCTAAAGATAAAACATAAGGTTTTTGGGTAATATCTGGATTTCCTGAATTATCGTCATTATCATCCGAGCTACAAGACATGATAGACACGGCTGCCATAAGACCTAAACTCCAAGCTGTTATTTTTCTTGTTATTTTCATTGTATTTAAATATTAAATTATTAATTGTTATTATAATGCGTATCGTAATTTTAAATAAAAGGCACGACCTGGTTTTTGTAGTTTGTATTGGTCGAACAACATCTGATCTGTAAAATTTTTACATTCTAAGGAAATATTGTATTTGCCATTTTTAAGACTATAACTCACTGCTAAATCGTGAGACGATTGCTCTGGAATAATTTTCTTGGTATCTTTAGATCCATACTCTGCCCAACTTAAGTAGTATTCCTTAATATAATTGAAGAAATAGTTTACGCTTAAATTAGAATCTTCAGTAAACACATCGTTAAATTGTAAACCAGCATTTAAGTTTCCGAATAAATACGGAATATTTGGAATACGAAATCCTTTCTGAAAATTAGGTTGTTGACCAGAATAATCGTTATAAACAAAATCGGCCTGATCTGTAATATCCTGATAAGTAACATTAGCACCTAAACGCAACCAATCTTTAAAGGAGTAATTAAGGGTTCCAGCATAACCAATTGTTCTTACCTCGGCTAAATTTGCATAACTCGTTTGCGGACTTGCCACTGTGACACGTTGATATATTAAATCGGAAGCATTTCTATAAATAAAACTCCCGTCCAATTGCACATAATGCTTCTCTGCTGGCTCAAATTCCCATTTGGCATTTGCATTAAAATTATTGCTTTGTTCAGGCCCTAACTCCGGATTAGCGGTTACAAACAGGTTATCACCAAATACTTCTTCTGGCGTAGGCATTCTGTAGGTATGCTCGTAGGAGGCTTTTATTTGAAGATTTTTTAGTATAAAATAGGTGGTCGCTACTCCGTAACCGAATGAGTTTTGTGAATTTTCATAAGCATCAATTCGTGAGTCTCCTGTTCCAAAATCATACTGCTTACTAGTTTCAACCTTTAAAAAATAACCTTTCCCAAATAAAGTAGCATTCCATTTATCGTTAGGTGACACGGTATACGAAAGGCCTAAATTATTTTTGTAATAAGACCTTGGAAATTGGTTTTCAATTTTATCCGGATTTAAAATATCGTTTACATCTCGATTAAAATATTGAAAAGCATGATTAAACGAAACCGTATGCGTATCGTTTAATTGATACCCTAAGTTGAATTGCGTTGTAGCTTCGTTATCGGACATAGTTTCATCATTTCTATCCCCTTGCTCCCCTTCAGTATTACCCGTGTAAATACGGTCGCCTAACCAATTATAGCGCACACCCGTTAAAGTATCTAAATTAAAGGTTCTTGTAACATTATACGCGGCATAGAAACTCGCATCTAAACCTTCAGTAAACAAATCTGCTTTACTGTATTTTAAAGTTGAAATTAACGATTCGCTGTTTTGTTCTATAGCGCCATAAACCGTTTCCATTGTTGCTCCGGTTTGCACATCGTTTTCATCTTTAGCCGCAGTAAGCCCAATTAATAGCTGATCGGCAAAAGTTTTATTTACAAATCCGGCTTCCATTTTTGCCATACCAGATTTATAACGATCATGAAAACGCTCTACCCATTGTGTATCTTCAATATTTCCATTGGCATCAGTAATATCGGCTAATACCTCATAATTATTATCGGAATAATTAAAATTGAAATTTCCTCGAAGCGTAAACCCTGTTTTCAAATTGGTATATGCGCCATTTACCGCAGCTCGATGTGTGTTAAACGATCCGAAAGTATAAGCTACATCCAAAAAGTTATTATTTTGTTTCGTGATGATGTTTACCGCACCCCCCAAAGCATCAGTACCTAAATACACTGGCACAACGCCGTTGTAGACTTCGATACGATCAATAGCTGTAACAGGAATGGTGTTTAAACCTAAAGACGATCCGTAATTATCCATAGGAATCCCATCGATAAAAAACTTAATCTGATTCCCTGAAAAACCAAATAATGAAAATTCAGAATTCGATCCTAAACCACCTTCTTCCCTAATTTTCACTCCCTCTACACGACCTAAAACGCTTTGAACATCGGTAGACAAATTATAAAACGGTTTTGCTGAAACCGCCTTTACAGTATATGGTTGTCGCTCTACAGTTTGGACTTTAGAGCGGCCTCTTATTGTCACTTCGTCAATTTGTGTAACATCTTCAGTTAAACTTATGTTTTCAGTTACAGTTTCATTGGCTTTTATAGTAACCGTAATTTTTTGGGTCACAAAGCCTATATAACTAAATTGTACGGTATAGGTTCCTTCTGGTAAATTTTGAATTTTGTACCCCCCTTCGGCATTTGTAATACTCCCAATTCCGGTTTGCAACAGTACAACATCGACGCCTATCAATGGGGCCTTATTTTCTGTAGTAACCGTTCCTTGAAAGTTGCCACTTTTTTTATCTTGAGACCAAACCGACTGTGTAAACCATGTACCCCAAATTAGTATAACTACCAAAAGTTGCTTCATCCTTAAACCTAAATCTTTATTTAAACTAATTATAAATAATTTTTCGACCGCAAATGTAAACCCTCATTTCAATACTCGCAAATTATTTATAATAAATCTAAATAGATGTTTTGAAATTTAATTAAATAGCTCTGTTTCAGAATAATTACCTTACAAACAACACTGTAGTTACTTACAAAAGAGCCTCTGTTTTTACATGCTTTATTTATATTTATTTTTTGGATAGAACTAGTGCTTTATCATAATAATCCAATTAAAAGCCAAACAAAATGACCACCAAAATTGAAAGAATTAGTAATTTTAACCCAGAAATAACGAGCGGAATATTTAAAAACACTCTATACATGCGCTAAACATGCCGCTTTTTCAATGCTGATTAAATTTTATTTTATAAAATGCATGTTGTTTAAAACGAAAAACAGCAAATAGATTCTCTTGATTGAATAATAATGAAAGACAAAACACTAACGGATTCCCGATTACCAATTTGGAAACATGTAAATAATATAGAGTATATTTTTATAGATTTTACAGGTTTAAATGATGAAAAAAAGTTTATTCAGCTTGTTGAAGATTCTGTAATGGAAGCCATGAAAAGGCCAGATAAATCAGTAAGAGCCATGGTATATTTAAAAAATTCGACAGCTAGTCCCAAAGCTATAAGAGTTATAAAAAAACTAGGAAAACAAGTACAACCCAAACTAAAAAGATCGGTTGTAATTGGGTCGATGGGTATAGTGTCACTTTTAATGAAAATTTACATAAGCCATACAGGAAGTAAAATTAAATTTTTCACAGATAAAGAGGTTGCTTTAAAATATTTGTTAGATGATTGATTTTGATGCACTAGATGCAGGCGATTCTAAAACGATAACATTAGTATTTATTACTGCAGATAAAAACTTAGCATTGATTGATGCGCTTTCAGATTATGATATAAAAACTAAAGTAGTTACTGAAATTCCTCAAGAACCAAATGCTTGGGAAATCATTCCTGAAACAATTATTATTGATAGTACAACATACCCTAATTGGCAAGACGATCTTTCTAATTTTAAAACACAAAACACAAATACTGAACTTCCAATTATAGTATTAACCGATGTTAAAACAGATGCAACCACCTCTTGGCATGAAGATTACATTTGCATCAACAAAAACGATAAAACATCTCTAATTCATTTAATTTTTGCTTCAATAAAGTGCTATCGAAAATTAAATAATGCCCTTATAAAGACGAATCAATTAAATCGAATTTTATCGGCTAACTACCAAATTCTTGACACGAAGAATGAATGTTTAGAATCCATTCAAAAGCAAATTAAAGAGGTAAGTCGTATAGCAAATACAGAAACCAAGGAAAAGCTAAAAACAATAGACAAAACCATTTCTGAAAATTTAAGTAGAGAATACAACTTTTTATTATTTAAAGCACATTTTGAAGAAGTACACCCTTTATTCTTCAATAAATTACTAGCCATAAATCCTAAATTAACCAATAACGACCTAAGGTTGGCTGCGTTTATAAAAATGGGATTCAATAATTCGGAAATATGTTTATTTACAGGAGTATCCATGGCTGGAGTAAAAAAAGCCATACAACGCTTGCGAATACGACTTGAATTAAAACCTGATGAATTTTTAAGACAATATATTTTCACGATTGAAAGTTAATTTTTTCAAAGAATACAGATAACAATTCAACCTAAACACCCCAAACATAAACTGCTAACAAACAGTAGATTGCATCTATATTATTGAGGCTTTTAATAAAAACTCCGATAGAAACACACCCTTTGAAATACCATGTTTTAAGTTTTACAAAGCTCACAAAAACATACTGTCTCCCATAAGTCTCCCATTTTCTTTTTTTTAATTAACTAGCAGCAATATTTTTGAACTGTAATTAAATCAACCCATAAATACATTGTATTTATAACGATTGAAAAAAAATCATCCTGCTTAAAAATTAATACAAATGAAAAACTTCCTTAAAGTATGTTTCGGTGAATGGCCAGTTAAAGGGGTATTTAATAAAATTAGCCCTCCCATTACTAGCACTAATGACTTAGAAGTAAAAAATAATTGCTCAGTAAATAAAATAGAAACCTGTTTAAAAAGTAGCAAAATTTAAGATTTTATTTAAAAGCTAAATCCAAATAAGGTTTTTAGTTTAACCTGTAAAACATTAAACAACCACTCATATAAACAAAAAACAACTTTCAATATCATAAATACTAAAAGTTGTTTATAAATGGTTTTCAATAATTTTAATGTTGATGTTCTTCCTCTTCAACTTTATGATCGTCTTGCACAGCTTCATCGCGATACCTACAACACGGATGCACGCTTGCGTAAGCTTCATCGGTAGCTTTTAAGGCTTCAGTATCATGGCCAACAGCTAGAATACTTGATTCGATAGTCGCAACATCTGTTTTACGTGCATCATAAATTAATTTCAATTCGTGTGTTTTAACATTCCAAACCGCCGATTTTACACCCTTGGTTTTTAAACACGCTTTTTCAATTCTAGATTTACACATTAAACAAACCCCATCAACTTCCAAACTAGCTTTGGCATTTTTGTTTTGTGCGTAGGTTGCAAACCCTACAAATAATAACAATCCTAATAATACTTTTTTCATAATTTTAATCTTTAATTTTTTATCTTCTTTTATTTTTTTTCTGAATCATTTTTCAGATTTCGTTCACCTTTTGTTGATTATTTCTTGAGATTCTCAGCTTCGTTGGAATTTATAATTTTATTCTAAATCCTGCATAATATAGGCTTCCAAATATGGGACCGTAAACAAAAGTAGTATCAAAATTTGCTCCAAAAGGATCGTTTGCCGATAAAACAGGGTTAGGTTGCCTTACATTCGTAATGTTTTCACCTCCTAAATATAGTTCAAAAGTTGGCGAAAACACACGCGTTATTTGAGCATTTAAAGTTGCCACAGTAGGCGTATATTCCGGAAGCTGATAGGCTACAGGATTACTTGCTGTTGATGAAAAACGCTGTTCGCCTAACCAATTATAGGTTGCATTAAACTTCCACTGCTGCCCCTGCTCTTGCAAATTGGTTTCATAAGAAACATTACCAAACAAACGGTGTTTGGGCACTAAAGGTTTATCTAACAAACCAGATTCATACTGCGTTTTAACCTCGTAATATTTATAAGCCAATCTTAAATCGAAATGATTAAAAACATTATAATTTAGTTCCGTTTGAAAACTATTGGCAAAACTTTTTCCTTTTAGATTATAAAAATTGACTTCTAAAGGATTTTCATAATCGACCACCACTTGATTTGTAAAATCGGTTTTGTAAAAATCAATAGTAATATCCGCTTTTCTTCCAAACAAATTAAATCCTTGCAAATAAGAAACACCATAATTCCAAGCAATTTCAGGATCTAAACCATAAATAGCACCGTTTGAATTTTGAATATTAAAAGTTCTAGAAGTTGCAAACATGTTTTGGTTTTCGGCAAAAATATTAGCACTACGTTTGCCACGACCGAAAGACATACGTATCGCCGATTTTTCCCAAGGCGTATATTTCGCATGAAATCTTGGCGTGATAAACGTGCCTAATAAATTGTGATGATCTATGCGAATGCCTGCTGTTAAATTCAGCTTATCTAAATTATCAAAATTGTATTCAAAAAAAGCACCAATAGCATGTTCTGTGCGTTCATAATCTGAATCTAGATTTTTAGCATCGAGAAACTCATCATAATGATCGTAGGTATAACTTAACCCGGTTTTAATTTTATGTCGAGAATCGCTAATTATAGAATTATAGATAGCACTTGTATACAAGCTATTTTGAGTGATATTATATTGATTTAAACCAAAATACGACTCCTGTTTATGGTTGCTAAAAGCCGTTTGAACACCAATACTTTGGTAAGGAATTTCAGGATTTACATAACCTAATTTCCCTGAAATCTCATAACGTTGTGTATCTATTTCACTACCCCAAGCATTCGTAGTTAGTTTATCGGTTTGAGGCACAAAAGCTACTTGCCCAGCTTGTTTTTCGTCATTTAAAAACTTTAAATTTATAAAACTTACAAGGCCTTTTTCAGGATTGGTGTATTGCCAACGGTTCATGACATTTATTTGATTGTATTTTGGCATATCCAAAAAGCCGTCGTTATTTACATCGTGTTCAGCTTGGTGCGAGTTGCCGTGTAAATACAAACCTGTATCCCATTTTTCGCTCACTTTTGTATTGATGTGGGTATTAATTTCGAAACGCTCGTTAGACCCAGCATAAAAATTTACAAAGTATTTATTATCGGTTGCAGGCTTTACCAGTTCGGCATTTATTTGCCCCGCAATACTTTCAAAACCATTGGTAACACTTCCTGCGCCTTTGGTTATTTGAATACTCTCTACCCAAGTACCCGGAATAAAGCTCAACCCGAAAGCCTGAGAAGCCCCACGAATTGAAGGAATATTTTCGGTAGCAATTAAAATATACGGACTTGTAAGTCCTAACATTTTTATTTGACGCGTGCCTGTTACTGCATCGGAAAAATTAACATCGATAGAGGGATTTGTTTCAAAACTTTCGGCAAGATTACAGCAAGCAGCTCGCAATAATTCATCATGAGTCACTGTAAATGTATTGGCAGCTTTCATGTACGATTTTGCCGTGGCTTGCTTTCTTACCTTCACAGTAACAGCATCTAAATTATCGGTTGGTTGTAGCGTATGCCTAATTGGTTTAACTTTATTTATGGTGATGGTGTCGGTTTTAAAGCCAACATAACTTACAACCATTTTTTTGTATTCTGTTTTATAAGGTAGACTAAATTTACCATCAATATCGGTCACTGCGCCCACCGTAGTATGCAACCAATACACATTGGCTCCTGGCAAAACCAGTGTTTTATTTTCGTTATTTGCTTCTAAAATAACCCCTTCAATTTTTTCTTGCGACAGTAAAATTGCTGGCCATAAAAAAAGCAGATACATTATATGTTTCATAGGTGTTTTTATTTGATTTTTTTATTCATCCGTTTGAAATTCCTGCAAAAAAACAGGATTACAAAACAGACGTAACTTAATTAAGGATAAGATTCCTGAGTATTCAGGAGTAAAAAAAATCAAATGATGAAAACTTGGTCTAGCACCTGAATATCGGCAACCAAGCTTGGTGGAGAATAATTTTTATGTGGAATATGATGTTTTTCTAAACTTTCAAAACCAAAAATATTAGCATAGGTAAAGGCGTAAAGAAATTGCTGTTGCTGAAAATCTAAATCGTCAAACGAAGAAACATTGAGTTCATCCTGCCCTTTAACAACATTAATTTCATCTTTACAACAAGTTTTCTTAAGAAGCACTTCTAAAGACTCTAATTCGCACTTATCAGCTTCAGTAAAAACACTAACATCAACCAAAACATCGCCACAAAAATGCTTTTCAATGGTAAAAGAAACCGTTGAAAACAATACAAGTAACGCAAGCAAACTTGTAAAAACTTTATATAATAGTTGTTTTAGCACGTTGCAATATTACAAAATAGAACCTATAAAACACGCGTTTTAATTTGGGTTTAACATAAAATTGAAAATCAGTTTTTAAGTTTATGGTAATAAAAAGCAGGCAATAATAGGATTAAAATAATGGGCTGAATTAAAAAACGACGCACATTAAAAAACATGTAGTAATCCTCTTGTTTTGGATGTATAACGAAATATAGATAAATAAGCATTAAAACGATAAAAGCAGCACCATAAACCATTGCCGAAAACTTCACGATACTTTTATCATTAAAAACAACAAACAAAATCCCCAACGAAATCACGCTATTTAAAGCATACCGAAACGTCGTAAAAAAAAGAAGTTTTGCTAATTCGCGCCTAGGGCTATCGATATATAAATAATCGCTTTTAAAAAAATCCAAATAAGGGTCGTAAAACAAACTGTCTTCGAAATACCGAATTAAAACTAGTATTAAAACTAAAAAAGAAAACGCTATGATTTTATAGACTTTAGACATCCTTTTGCTTTAGTTTTGAAAACCGATTCACCCAAAAAACCCATAAAATAAAAACAATCCCATAAATAATCCCTGGAAAAATAACATTGTGTAAAACCGATTCATATTTAGGGAAATGGTATAAACCCATACTTAGCACTGCAATACGAAGCACATTGGCGCAATAAATTAAGACACTTCCCGCCAAGACATAAAAAAAAGTAGTTTTTAGTTTCCCCGAAAACGCTATAACAAACGAAATAAACAAAATAATAACGCTAAAGGCATTACAGCCTTCTATAATTCGGGCTAAATAACGACCATTTAAAACTAGCATTAACGAAGGTTCATCTGGGTGTTTTATCAACTCAACTTGGTAACCTAGAACTTCTAACAAATCACCGCACTGCAAAGCTACCAAATGGGTTATATAATCTGGATAAAATTTGGAGCCATCTGAAAACTTTAAAAACAAACCATATAAACTTGAAAGCAAAACATACACCGCCAAAAAAGTGAGCATGAATTTAATAACCGACTTATATTTTATGAAAAGTGCTTTCAATGAATTGATATAATCTTATTTCTTTTAAGTTATTTGAAATGATTTCGTTTTCTCTCGACAAAGAAATCTATTTATATTATCTTTATAAAGCATCAAATTACGTCTTTTTAAATACTTTTACCAAAACTTTTAAAACTCATGATTTTCGAACAATTAAAACCACAAATTGAAGCAATTGTTTCCAACACAGAAGCTACGGTTGATGCACGCTTATTAAGTATTTGTGAATTGTTAGAAAAAAACATTGCATACTACAACTGGGTAGGGTTTTATTTTAGAAATGGTACTAAACACGAACTTCATTTAGGCCCTTACGTTGGCGCTCCAACCGATCATACGGTGATTCCTTTTGGAAAAGGGATTTGCGGCCAAGTAGCCGTTAGTAATCAAAACTTTGTGGTGCCAGATGTAACCGCTCAAAGCAACTACATCGCGTGCAGCATTACGGTTAAAGCAGAAATTGTCGTGCCTATTTTTGTAAACAACGAAAATATTGGCCAAATAGATATCGACTCCAACACAATTGATCCTTTTACCACGCAAGACGAACGTTTCTTGGAGTTTGTTTGTAAAAAGGTGGCAAAAATTTTATAGGTTTAGAGCTACAGAATAGCGATGTAATTCTTCATAAAAAGAGATAAATCACCAATAAAATCTTACTTTATTTAAAAAATTGTATTATTGCCCCTTATTTTAAATAACCAATTTACCTACAAACCTACCATTTTATGAAAAAAACCACTTACCTAGCACTTGTGTGCCTAATATTTACGGCAACACAAGTCATCGGACAATCATTTACCTCAAAAATGTTAAAAACTAAAGTTGTTTCCTATCCTAAAAACCCATTTCCGGAAAACTTTAAAAATTATAGAATTTTAGCTTCCAGCAAAACAAATAGCGCACCTCTACTAAGCAACACAGAGGTTGCTTCAACTATTGATTTTCAAAGCTTTAACTATTCAGAAGACTCATCAGATTTTATTCTAGCTTATAGAACGTCTGAACCATATATTACAAAAACATTAACTCCAAGAGTGAACAAAAACAAGGAGAAAGAATATCGGTTTACTGTTAAAACAATGATGTCTATTAGTGTTAACATTTTAGACGCAACTGCAACAAAACTTTTTTATACAAACCAGTATAAACTAGATAATTTATACTTAGATCCTGCAACAGGACAGCCTTCAAATCTTAGACAACAAAAACCTGAAGAATTACATTATGAAATTGATCGTACCGTTAGCCAAGAAGAAGTTGGAGAATATTTTATATTGTCTGATGATGAAAAAAGCTTCAGACTAACAGAATCATACCAAAAACAAATTTTGGCCGTTCAGCTATCACGCCTTATGCTTAAAGCTAGTCAAGATTTGCAGAAACAATTTGATTTAAGAGTTAATAAATATTTGCAACGCTATTATGTTTTAAATAAAATAGACGAAGAACCAAAATCGGACGAACTTTACCTATCGCTTCAAAACACCTACGAAAACATAGAAAGTATTGATGACCTTAACCAAGCTGATTTTAAAAACCAAATGGCTTTCAATCAAAGCATTATTGATAAATATGGTAGCGACGATAAAGCTGAAAAAGTTGTTTGGGCATCTTATTTTAATCAAGCTTTTTTACTAAAAGCTTCAAAAAAATATGATGAGGCTAAAGATTACGCAAACAAGGCAATTGATTTTAAAATAAGAAAACAAGTTTCAAAATTATTATTTACAGATATTCTCACTGCAAAAGATGGTTACAATCGTGTGTTTAATGATGATGGCTCTAAAAAACCGATTGCACCTAACTACATAGGCTTAGCTCCAGACGCACCAGCTTCCTCTCTAGAGTCTGGAGACACTAATAACGCTGCTCCAGAAGGCTTCAAAGAAGTTAAAATTGATAAACTAGCTGGTTATGTTTTAAATGACAAAGGAGACAAAGAATATGAAGGCACTATTTATATTGAGTTTATTGGAAATAAAACTAAAAAAGTTTTAAATATGGACACTGGTCAAACTACTGAAGTACCAAGTACCGATTATGGAAAAGATGTGTTAATTGCATACGAGAAAAAAGGCAAAACTAAAGCTAAAAAAATCAAAGCTAAAGAATTGTATTCTTTTTACATAAATGATACCCAAGAAACCTATGAAGGATTTGCTACCGAAAAAGATGCCTTAGAAAAACTTATGGGAATGGCTACACTTGGTGGAGGTAACCATAAATATTACTTGGTTAAACATGACGCCGGAAAAGTAAAAATTTATGAAGATCTTACCGTAGATTTTGATGGCTTTGTCTTAAAATTAAACAAAGAAGAAAAAGGGATTAAAATTTCGAAAACTTTATCATCATCTAAATTTTTATCCGAAATGGCCGATTTTTACGGAAAATGTAAAGATCTTGAAGCAAAAATTGAAAAAGGTGAGTTCTCAAACACCATGGAAGACCATATTAAAATGGCAGATATTTATAGCGGGTGTGTAAAAAAATAACATCCTTCATAAAATTATAGTATTGAAATTATTAGTACCTCCAAAAGTGGGTATTAATTTATTAAAGAGGCTGTTTAAAAAGTAAGTTAAATTTGATTTGTCAGGTTGAGCTTGTCGAAACCGATATTGATTAGCAATCAATTAAAAATATTTCGACAAGCTCAATATGACATCAAGTATACTTTTTAGACAGCCTCTTTTGTTTAAAAAAACAATATTTTTCAAATCTTCAAGCCTATTTTTTTAAAGAAATAAGTACTTTTGCACTTATTTTTAAAATTCAGCGTAAAACACTGATAAACAATATCAAATTATTTTTAAAACAGATAATTCAAACATAATCTAATAGAAATGAGCAACGAAAAAACAATTAAATCTGCCTTAATTTCAGTATTCAGTAAAGATGGTTTAGAGCCAATAGTTAAAGAACTTGACAAACAAGGGGTTACCATTTACTGTACTGGTGGTACAGAAAAATTTATTAACGATTTAGGCATCAAAGTTGTTCCTGTTGAAGATGTTACTTCGTATCCGTCAATTCTTGGTGGTCGTGTAAAAACATTACACCCAAAAGTTTTTGGTGGTATTTTAAACAGACAAAACCACGAAGGTGATGTTGCCGAATTAGCAGAATACGAAATTCCGCAAATTGATGTGGTTATTGTCGATTTATATCCTTTTGAAAAAACCGTAGCTTCTGGTGCTAGTAATCAAGATATTATTGAAAAAATTGACATTGGAGGAATTTCATTAATTCGTGCTGCAGCTAAAAATTATGCCGATGTAATCTGTGTGTCTTCAGTAAATGATTATGCTGAATTTTTAGAACTTATTTCTGAAAATAACGGATCTATTTCAGAAGAAAACAGAAAACGTTTTGCTGGAAAAGCATTTAACGTGTCATCACATTACGACACAGCAATTTTCAACTATTTCAATCAGAATAACGAAGAAACTGTTTTAAAAATAAGCGACCAAAACGGAAAAGTTTTACGTTACGGTGAAAACCCACACCAAAAAGGATTTTTCTTTGGAAACTTTGATGAATTATTCACCAAATTACACGGTAAAGAATTAAGCTACAACAACTTACTAGATGTTGACGCCGCTGTTAATTTAATGAATGAATTTAAAAATGATGCCCCAACATTTGCGATTTTAAAACATAATAACGCTTGTGGTGTTGCACAACGCGAAACCCTGCACCAAGCTTATGTAGATGCTTTAGCTGGCGATCCTGTTTCGGCTTTTGGAGGTGTTTTAATTAGTAACAAAGAAATTGATTTAGCAACTGCCGAAGAAATTCATAAATTATTCTGTGAAGTAGTAATCGCACCAGCTTTTGCTCCTGAAGCCCAAGAATTATTACAAGGTAAGAAGAATAGAATTTTATTAGTGATTCACGATATAGAATTGCCTCAAACTAACGTAAGAAGTTGTTTAAACGGAGTATTGGTTCAAGATAGAAACAACATTACAGACCAAGCTGAAGATTTAACAAACGTTACAAATACAGCACCAACTCCAGAGCAAATTGAAGATTTATTATTTGCTTCAAAAATTTGCAAGCATACCAAATCGAATACTATTGTTTTAGCAAAAAACAAACAATTATGTGCTAGCGGAACTGGACAAACAAGTCGTGTAGATGCTTTACAACAAGCGATTCACAAAGCAGAATCATTTAACTTCAATTTAAATGGTGCAGCTATGGCTAGTGATGCTTTTTTCCCATTCCCAGACTGTGTAGAAATTGCTAAAAACGCAGGAATTGCAACAGTAATTCAACCAGGTGGCTCGATAAAAGATCAACTAAGTATCGATTATTGTAATGAAAACGACTTGTCTATGGTTATGACAGGTACACGTCATTTCAAACACTAAAAGCAATTGAAATCATAAAAAAAGGAGCGCTTAAAACCAAGTCATCTGTCTTTCGAATTATTAAATAATAGTCTAAAAACCGATGAGTAACGTATAAGATTCAGATCCTTTATTTTAATAATAAAATGAACTCCGTAAATCGTATATATTTATTTACTTTTATTACATTTACGGAATTCGTTTTATATCACTTTATAATTTTTAATAGCACATGGGCTTTTTTGACTTCCTAACCGAGGAAATTGCGATAGATTTAGGTACAGCAAATACACTTATTATTCATAACGACAAGGTTGTTGTTGATGCACCTTCAATAGTAGCAAGGGATAGGATTTCGGGAAAAATTATTGCTGTTGGTCAAGAGGCCAGCTTAATGCAAGGTAAAACCCATGAAAACATTAAAACCATTCGCCCTTTAAAAGATGGCGTTATTGCCGATTTTGATGCTTCAGAACAAATGATGAGCATGTTTATTAAAAACATTCCCGCATTAAAAAAGAAGTTTTTCACCCCTGCCCTACGCCTAGTTATTTGTATCCCTTCAGGAATTACCGAAGTGGAAATGCGTGCGGTAAAAGAAAGTGCCGAACGTGTTAACGGAAAAGAAGTGTATCTAATTCACGAACCTATGGCAGCCGCTATTGGTATTGGGGTCGATATTATGCAACCTAAAGGAAATATGGTTGTCGATATAGGTGGTGGTACTACAGAAATTGCGGTAATCGCTTTAGGCGGTATTGTTTGCGATAAATCGGTTAAAATTGCAGGTGATGTTTTTACTAGTGATATTGTATATTACATGCGTACACAACACAATTTATATGTGGGTGAACGTACTGCTGAAAAAATAAAAATACAAATTGGTGCTGCTACTGAAGATTTAGAGTTACCTCCTGAAGATATGAGTGTTCAAGGACGAGATTTGCTTACAGGAAAACCTAAACAAGTACAGATTTCATATCGTGAAATAGCAAAAGCATTAGATAAATCTATTCTAAGAATTGAAGATGCTGTAATGGAGACTTTATCACAAACACCTCCCGAATTAGCTGCCGATATATACAACACAGGTATCTATTTAGCTGGTGGTGGTTCTATGCTTCGTGGTTTAGACAAACGTTTGTCTCAAAAAACAGACTTACCAGTTTATATCGCAGAAGACCCATTACGTGCTGTGGTTAGAGGTACAGGTATAACCCTTAAAAACTTAGCTAAATTTAAAAGTGTACTTATAAAATAAGCGTACCAAAACAACACTATGCAGCAAATTATTAATTTTATAATAAGATACAAAAACTTCTTGTTGTTCATCTTTTTGTTTTGTATTTCACTTGCGCTTACTATTTTAACACATGCTTATCATACTAGTAAATTTATAAACTCGGCAAATTATTTAACAGGCGGATTTTATGGTTCTTTCCATCATATTAGTCGTTATTTTAGTTTAAATTCTCAAAATGCAATTTTAGCCGAAGAGAATAAGGAATTAAGAGCCTTGTTATACAATTCTGAAACCGACATCGATTCTACTTACATAGACACTGTCTCGTATGATAGGGCTTATCGCATTTACAGCGCTAACGTTATTAAAAACAGCTACGCCTTAACTAATAACATTTTAACTATTAATAAAGGGGAAAACGATAGCATTAAACAAGATTTTGGTGTTATATCATCAAAAGGTCTAATTGGTATTATCGATAGAACTAGTGGAAATTATTCCAGTGTCCTTTCTATTTTAAACAGCACCAGTAGAATTAGTGCTCAATTAAAAAAAACCAATCATTTTGGAACTTTAGTTTGGGAAGGCAATTCGCCACAATATATAAAGCTTATCGACATCCCAAAAATAGCACCCGTGGTTGTAGGTGATACCATTATTACTTCAGGACGTTCATTTATTTTTCCTAAAGGTGTCCCTATTGGCACCATTAAAGATTTTGAATTGGATCGTGCTGAAAACTACTATAAATTAAGAGTCGAACTTTTCAATGACATGACCAACCTTGAGCATGTTTATATTATTGAAAATTTAGCCGCTAATGAAATTGATAATTTATTAAACGAAACCGGCGATGAATAGTATTTTCTCTGTACATACTGCCCGTTTTATTTCCTTAATAATATTACAGGTTTTAGTCTTAAATCATATTAATTTTTTAGGGTTTATCAACCCATACATTTACATCATATTTATTGCATTATACCCAATAAAGAATAACCGAATTACACTCATTCTGTTAAGCTTCTTTTTAGGTTTAATTATAGATATGTTTCAAGACACCGGTGGTATTCATGCTGGAGCCTGCGTATTTATAGCGTATGCTCGACCGCTATTTTTGAAGTTTTCCTTCGGAACCATGTATGAGCATCAAATTATTAAATTTAATACTGTAGAATTTGGTTCAAAGCTCACCTATTTTACGCTATTAACGGTGACACACCACTTTATCTTGTTTTTATTAGAAGTTTTTAACGTTTCAAAAATAATTTTCATTCTTGAAAAAACGTTATACTCAAGTATTTTTACTATTTTATTAAGCGTGCTAATCACTATTATTTTCAGTCGAAAAGTTAAATGAGACAATTTTTACTATTTATTTCTATAATTGTAGTTGGCCTAATATTTATTTCAAGACTTTTTTACCTTCAAGTTTATAACTCGGAGGCACATAGTCTTTTTGATGATAATGCCATTAGAAAAGTCTACGATTACCCCGAAAGAGGCTTTGTTTACGATAGAAACGGCAAGCTACTTGTTGCCAATCAGCCCTCATACGATGTCATGGTCATTCCTCGTGAAGTAGAACCCTTAGATACGCTTGAGTTTTGTGCCTTATTAAAAATAAACAAAGACCAGTTTATAGACAAATACAATAAAGCAAGACATTATTCACCAAGATTACCTTCTGTTTTTGTGTCGCATTTATCTAAAGAAGACTATGCTGTTTTACAGGAAAAAATGCGAAAATTTCATGGTTTTTATATTCAAAAACGTTCTTTAAGAAGTTACGAAACTAATATTGGCGCTAACGTTTTAGGAGATTTGGGTGAGGTAAACAATCGTACTATTGAAAAACACCCCTATTATAAAATGGGTGATTTAATAGGAAAACAAGGTATTGAAGCGTCTTATGAAAACACATTACGCGGTGTAAAAGGCATCAAATTCATTCAAAAAGACCGGTTTAACCGCAATATTGGCCCTTACAAAAATGGCGAATACGACACCATTCCAGAACCAGGAAAAGACATTACCATAACAATTGATGAAACCCTTCAGGCTTATGGTGAAATTTTAATGAAAAACAAACGTGGCGGTGTAATTGCCATAGAACCTGCGACTGGTGAGATTCTTGCCATGGTTGCGGCTCCCACTTACGACCCGAACCTTTTGGTTGGTCGAGACCGTTCTAAAAACTTCACAAAACTATATAACGATTCTATCGCAAAACCTCTTTTTAATAGAAGTTTACAAGGAGTTTACGAACCTGGCTCACCTTTTAAATTAATGAATGCTTTAATTGGTCTTCAAGAAGGTGTTATTTCCCCATCAGATATTGTAACCTGTTATCGCGGGTACCATTACGGGAATCGATTCATGAAATGCCACTGTGCCTATGGTACTCGAAATAATCTTGTAGCAGGGATTCAACATTCATGCAATGCTTATTTCGCAACAGTTTACCGAAAAATTTTAGATAGAAACGGAAATGCTTCAGAAGGGATAGATGCTTGGAGTCATCACGCTAAAAGTTTTGGTTTGGGTGAGTTTTTAAACAACGATTTATACGTAGGCCAAAAGGGTAGAATTCCAGATCGTGAATATTATAAGTTTGCATACCCTAAAACATTTTATTCAACTTATACCATATCAAACGCTATTGGTCAGGGTGAGGTTGCAACCACCCCAATTCAGCTTGCAAATATGGCGGCTGCCATTGCCAATAGAGGTCATTATTTTACCCCACATATTATTAAACATATTGAAAACGAAACTTTGCCCGACCAGTTTACTAAACCTAAACATACCAGTATAGACAAGGCACATTTTGAACCCGTGATTGAAGGTATGTTACAGGTGTATCGTAGAGGTACAGCTGCATCGTTACAAGTAAAAGACATTGATATTTGTGGAAAAACAGGTACGGTTGAAAACTTCACCGTGGTGGATAGTGTAAAAATGCAATTAACCGATCACTCAATATTTTTAGCATTTGCACCAAAAGACAATCCTAAAATAGCCATTTCTGTTTTTGTTGAAAACGGCTATTGGGGAAGTAGATATGCTGGTAAAATTGCCAGTTTAATGATTGAAAAATACATTAAAGGCTATATTACGCGTACCGATTTAGAAGATTTTGTGCTTAAACACAGCTTAGAAGATGAATATGAGAAACCCTACTCTGGAAAACCTTTTTCCATAAATCGTGGTGCAGTTTATCAAGTTGTAGACGATAAAGAATATGCAAGTCTTAAAGAAAAAGTAAAGAAATTAGAAAACGCTAATAAACTCGAAGATTAATGGCTAGGGAAACGAACAGACATTTTAAATTTGACTGGATTACCATTTTACTTTTCTTTTTTTTAGTTGGCTTTGGTTGGCTTAATATTTTATCGGCGTCGCACACAGGAAGCAGCCTTAATTATTTCGATATTTCGCAACCTTTCGGGAAACAAATTATTTTCATTAGCATCTCCATTATTCTCATCATTCTTTTATTGGCCATTGATGCTAAATTTTATGAACGGTTTGCCAGTGTCATTTACCTTATTTCCATGCTTTCGCTTGTTGGGCTGTTTATTTTCGGAAAAAACGTAAACGGTGCAACCTCATGGTATTCCTTTGGTAGTTTTACTATTCAGCCCAGTGAGTTTGCTAAATTCGCAACAGCACTAGCAGTCGCCAAATTTGTTAGCGATTTAAATACCAACTTAAACACCTTTAAAGATCAAATTAAAGTTTTTGCGATTATTATTACGCCAGCCATTTTAGTATTACTGCAAAACGATACAGGAAGTACTATTGTTTATGGCGCCTTCTTTTTTGTTTTATACCGTGAAGGTTTACCAAAACACTATTTAAACATTGGGGTGTCCCTCATTTTAATTGCTATTTTATCGCTAAAATTTGGAGCCATAATCACTTCAATCATAGCCATATTAGTGGCATTAGGTTTTCATTTTTTAAGTAAGAAAAAAACTAGGATTCATTATACCGTTTTAGTCTTAATTGCTGCAATTGCAGTTTCCTTTAGTATCAAACTATTTTATAATAACATACTACAACCTCACCAAAAGGATAGAATAAGTCTGTGGTTACGTCTTGAAAAAGACCCTATTAAACTTCATAAAATGAAGAAAACCTTTGCTTACAACCTTAACGAATCTGAAAAAGCAATTGGTTCTGGAGGGCTTACAGGAAAAGGGTTTATGCAAGGCACACGAACTACAGGAAAGTTTGTACCAGAACAGCACACCGATTATATTTTTAGTACTGTTGGCGAAGAATGGGGCTTTTTAGGAAGTTCTATGGTAGTAATTGCCTTTGTTCTACTCCTATTGCGTATTCTTCATTTAGCCGAATTACAAAAATCGCAATTTAGTAGAATTTACGGCTATAGCGTAGCAGCCATCATATTTATTCACTTTTTAATAAATATTGGTATGGTTATGGGCTTAATACCAACTATTGGAATTCCGCTTCCAATGTTTAGCTTTGGTGGCTCTGGCCTTTTATCGTTCACGTTTTTAATTTTTATTTTCGTGAAATTAGATTCCAATAGAATTAACGAATGGTAATATTTTAATAACTAAAATGTTAGATTAACTATTAACGTTTTTTTGTATCTTATATCTCTTAAAGAAAATCAATCGTATTGACTTATAAAAGTCTGTATCGCATTCTTTTACATTCAAAATCATTAATACTAACACTAGGTTATCGCCAAAGTAATGAATAAAAAGAAACTCATTTTATTAAGCACGACCATCATACTATTTTTAGTGCTTTCCTTTTTACCTACACTTATAAAAAATTATGCTGTAAAGAATAGCAAGGCATTATTGGGACGTAAAATAGACATCAATAATTTATATTATAATTATTTTTCTAGCACCATTAAGGTTTGTGATTTTAAAATGTTTGAACAAAATGAAACAGACAAATTTACCACATTCGACACCTTAATTATAAACCTAGAACCCTACCGTTTTCTTTTTAATGAAAAGGTTATCGAACAATTTTACATTAAAGGGCTGAAAGTAAATACAATTTTACAGGACTCTACTTTTAATTTTGATGATTTAATTGCTTTCCATGCCACCGAAGACAGTATTACAGCGCCTGAAACAGACACTTTCAAATACAGTATTTCTAATATTGAACTAAAAGATGCTAATTTTTATTTCGACAATAGAAATGTTAATCATGTTACAGACATTGAAAACTTTTCCTTTTTCATTCCTAATATAGGTTGGGATCAGGAGGAAAAAAGTAATGCCGATTTAAAATTCAACTTTAAAAATGGAGGTTCTTTAGAGTCGTCATTAAACATACACCCTGTTGATGGCGAATTTGATGCAACAATTAATATTAACGACTTACTCTTAAATCCGTTTTACAAATATGCCTTAGAGCATCTTGAAATTACAAGTTTAAATGGGGTTTTAAATTCCAAAATAAAAATTACCGGAAACACCAACGAACCTGTAAATTCTATTGTTTCGGGAGAAGTTATTGTAAGTGATTTTGAAATGAAAGACCAAAACAGCAAAAAAGTTCTGGCATCAAAAAACATAAATTGCCAACTTAAAAACATCAATTACGCCAATAGTTCTTACCAAATTGAAGCCTTAACCTTTACGCAACCTTATGTGTATTTCGAAATGGATTCCATCACCAATAACATGTTTACCTTATTTAAACTGAACAATAACGGCGACCCTACTACCAAAGAAACGAACACAACTCAAGAAGCAGACAGCACAAACTCGAAACTCTATTATGCCATAAATAATTTAAGAGTTAATGATGGGATTATGGATTACAGCGACAATTTAACAGGCGAACGCTTTAATTATCATCTTAACAAAATAACCATTGATACCGATAGTATTAACAGCAATTCAGAATGGATTGATATCCAATCGCAAATGCTGCTTAATAACAGAGGGACACTAAAGGCGAGCCTTGAAATAAACCCTTCGGATTATACGAATATGAATTTAGATCTATCCATTGAAAAATTCTTGTTATCTGATATCAATATATACTCCAATTATTACATCGGGCATAATATTGTTGATGGTGATTTCTATTACCTCTCAAAATCGAAAATAACTGATGGAAATATTGAAAGTGAAAACCACCTCATGGTTAAAAATGTTTCAATTGAAAACACAAAAGGGGGTTTATTTAGCTTGCCTTTAAAATTCGCCTTGTTTTTACTAAAAGACAAAAATGGCGATGTTAACCTCGATATTCCTGTACGTGGCGATTTAAACGACCCTAAAATTAATGTTGGTAAAATTATCTGGACCACCTTTAAAAATGCCATAATCAAAACCGCCGCAAGCCCTGTAAATTTCTTGGCCGGATTAGTTGGAGGCGACCCGAAAGAACTTCAAGAATTAAAGTTTAACTACACCGACACCATTCCTTCGGAAAAGCAATTGCGAAAATTAGATAAGCTGTTAGACATTGAAAGCAAAAAAGAGGGTATTAAAATTGAACTTCAACATTTTGTAGATCCCGATTTGCAGCGCGAAGCTATTGCTTATTCTAAGTTTGGCGAACAGTTTAATACAGAAACAAATTCGGATTACACAAAAGACGAGAAAGCCTTTGATGCGTTTGTAAAAACTAAAGTTTCAGGAAATAATCTAGAAAACGATTCTTTAGATATAAAAGCTGAAGTCGTTAAATGGTACGGCACTACAACCTTAGATTCCTTAGCAGGCATTTATAATGCGGCTTTAATTAAAAACACGAATCAATATTTAAAAACCATAAAAAAATTCACAAATATCACGGCATTAAAATCGGATGTTAACACTCCTGAAAATACAGGTTCTGCATCGCGATTTAAAATAAACTATACGATGTTAGACCCATCGGATACCCAAGAAGCACAGCCCAAAGACATTCAATAATATTTTACTTTAATGAAGAACGCATTCTATTTCACGCTCCTTATCCTTTTAACAACAAGTTGTTCACTTTCAAAAAAAACATTTTCTGAAGCTGAAACCAAATTGATTATGAGCGGAGATAGTTTAAGTCCGATGCGTGTTTACAAAATAACCAACACGCAAGACTCATTATTGCTACGCACAAAAAGCAGCCCTGTAAAAGCAAACCCAAACGACCCTGTTTTAAAACATTTTGTAAGCCGACTTTACGCAACGGTTCGAGATAGTATTTCTATGGGAGTTGGCATTGCAGCACCACAAGTGGGGATTTTAAAAAACATTATTTGGGTACAGCGATTTGACAAGGAAAATTTTCCTTTTGAAGTCTATTTGAACCCAAAAATCACGTATTATTCTGAAACAAAACAAAATGTAAGAGAAGGCTGTTTGTCTATTCCTAATAGAAGCGACACTTTAAATTGCAGATCACTTTCAATTAAGATTGCCTATGATACTATGGAAAACAAACATGAAGAAGAAACCGTTGAAAAATTTACAGCAGTTATTTTTCAGCATGAAATAGATCATTTAAATGGCATTCTTTATTTAGATCATTTAGAAAAAGAGCTGCAAGACGCCAAACATTAAAGACTAGCTAGTCTTTTTTCAACTCTAATTTTTCAGCAAAATAATCGCAAAAATCCTTCATGGTTGCACTCATTTTATCATCTTGAGTTGCTCTATGAAACGTATCGCTCATCGCCACTAAGGTTTGATGAAAAAACACTTTCATTTCATCTACAGGCATATCTTTTGTCCATAAATCGATACGTAGCGTTTCTTTAGTTTTAGCATCCCAAACGGCAAGCATCATGGCTTTAGCTTCTTCGTTAGTTATTCCGCCATCTTCCGCCGTCCAATGCAGTTTTTCTGGAACACGATTTTCATCAAGTTCTACATTAAGTTCAATTCTAGATTTATGTGTATTGGCCATTATTTACGTGGTTTAAACTTTGAATTATTAAAAATATCTTCCGAAGATTTTGTCAGCATTTCTGCTAAAGACACATCATTATGTTCCATATAAGAACGAATTATTTGCCATCCTATATATTGTCCTAAACGCCCTGGAGAATCGGCGTCTATTTCTTCCAAATAAAATTTAGAAAACGGTGCTGGGTTTATAAACCTTCCCGGAATTTTTGAATCTGTACTATATAGTAATTCACGCTCTACAAAATAGCGCCAGATGTAACTTTCGTTCGCCTGTGCCCAATTTAATTGGTCTTCACTATAACCAATACGTTCGGCTTCGGTTTTAAACGGAATAACTGCATCTTTAAAATAAAGTTGCTTTCCAAAATAAATCATTTCATCCAATAAGGTTTTCCGCTTGGACTGAAAAATATATTTCTCAGAATAAGCTTCAGCTAAATCAACCACAATTTGTTCTTTTTTTAAGCCTTCTCTTATATATGCTGGAATGCTACCATAAAACTTGTGTGTGTTACCTAAATAAGAATCTAAAGCAATAATTGCAATGGTGTCGGTAACAATAACTTTGTTTCTGTAATCTACATCGTTTGTTACGGTAATCACTCTTGGCGCTTTAAATTGAGGAAAATAATATTTTAGATGATTGAACAAACTTTCAATTTCAAACTCAATAGCATCAAAAGTTGAAAATGTTTTATCTACTTCATTAAATAATTCAATCTGTATAGAATCTGTTTTTTTATGCAACCAAAAATCGTCTGGATAGTTAGAAGAAAACAAAAAAGGATAAGCCTTTTTCAATTTTGGCAAACTATCAGGTTGAACTTCAGCAAATAACCTATCAAACCGTTCAATTTTAACATCGGTATTAATCTTTGCAATATCGTTTGCCAATTTATCTTCAGTTTTGCACGACATATTCGTCATAAAAACAAGTAAAATCAACAATCTCATTAAAAACTTAAACGACATAAATTTTTATAAATTAAGCGTATGGGTTATTTTTGTTTGCAAAGGTACTATTCTTAGATTTAAATTCATTTAAAATGCAAACAGAAAAAGTAATTGATCACATTGTAAATTGGCTTAAAGATTATGCGACTAAAGCAGGTGTTAATGGCTTTGTTGTTGGAATTTCTGGAGGCATAGATTCTGCGGTAACCTCAACGTTATGTGCCAAAACTGGCCTTGATGTTTTGTGTATTGAAATGCCTATTCACCAAGCCGAAAGTCATGTTTCTAGAGCTCAAGAACATATTGCACAACTTAAAAAGCGGTTTTCTAATGTAAAAGATACCCGAACTAATTTAACACCAGTGTTTGAAGAATTTAAAACCGAAGTGCTTTTTGATGCCGACCAAGCCACGGTAGACATGGCTTTAGCCAATACACGTGCCCGTTTACGTATGACAACATTGTATTATTACGCCGGACTTTACAAACTTCTGGTTGCAGGCACAGGAAATAAAGTAGAAGATTTTGGTGTTGGTTTTTACACAAAGTATGGCGATGGCGGCGTAGATTTGAGTCCGATTGCCGATTTATTAAAATCTGAAGTATTTGAATTAGCCAGACATTTAGACGTTCCGGAGTCTATTTTAAACGCCACACCAAGTGATGGCTTGTTTGGAGATGCCAGAAGTGATGAAGATCAAATAGGTGCTTCGTATCCAGAACTGGAATGGGCCATGAAAATGGATGAAGCAGGTAAGACATCTAATACGTTTTCTGGCAGGGAATTAGAGGTGTTTAACATTTACAAACGTTTAAATAATAGCAACAAACACAAAATGATTCCTATACCAATTTGTAAAATACCTATAAATTTATCATAAGAATTGCAGAATATGTAAAAAATCATTACTTTTGCAGTAGGCTTAATCTCTCAATGTAATCAGCCCCTAATTGATTATTTAAAAAAGCTTCATATTATGATAAATTTATTAATAGCAGACAATCACCCAATTACTAGAAAGGGACTGGAAGTTCTTTTCTCAGCTTCACCTAACATTAAAATTGTAGGTAGCGTAGACGATGGCGAAGCCATCTTAGACTTCGTAAAGAAGAATCCCGTAGACATTATTTTAACAGAAACAGATTTTCCGAAATTAAACGGATTAACGGTTTTACGTTATTTAAAAAATGACTACCCAGACATTAAAACAATTATTTTTAGTGCACAACCCGAAGAAGTTTATGCCATAAACGCCATTAAAGCTGGCGCTGCAGGTTATTTAAACAAATCGGTTAATGTGATTACTATCAATGAAGCGATTTTAAAAGTTGCTGATGGAGGGATTTATTTAAGCAACGACTTAACGCAACAATTAGCATTTGGTTCACGCGTAAATAAAGGTGGAACTTTTTACAAAAAACTTTCTACTAGAGAGTCAGAAGTATTAAAACTTCTAACTATTGGTAAGAAAAACAAAGAAATATCTAAGGAATTAGATATTAACGAAAAAACAGTTAGTACTTACAAAGCACGTTTAATGCGTAAATTAAAAGTAACTAACTTGGTTGATTTAGTTAATCAAGCAAAACTTACCGAGCAGTTATAAAACTCGGCTAAGTTTTCTAGACAACAACATTTTTAGACCCGAATAGTCTTTTACTTCTTCAAGTATATTTCTATTCGTGTCTATTTTGTTTTGTAAAGTTTCCTGCTGAAAACCTTTCACCTTTTGGTCAATTAAAAAACAGCGTAAACTCAATATGGTTTCGCTTACTAATTGCGCTATTGTGGTGTCTTTTTCCTTTGGAAAAATATTCATTCTTTTCCAGTTATCCAGGCTATAACGTTCATCTTCCATTAATATGGTAGTGATTTCTCTTGCCATATTTTGATCGACCGAATTCACAAAAGTTTTAAGGTCAAAATCGGCATCTTGATTAAGCCTGTCTATAATGGTGTAATACAAGGTTTTAAAATGGGAATTACCAAACTCCATTTCATCATCTTGCAGATCTAAAAATATTTTTTCAAAAACTCTAGCTTGTTGAATAACAGGCTCTAAACCCAACTCCCCTTTTTCGTTTTCTTTTAGCACCAAATCTTCAAAATCTTCGGTTTTATCACCGTAAAGTAATAGGAGTTCAATAATTTTTCGTTCCAAAAGATACTGAACATCAATTTCTTCGGGCGGTTCTTCATGCCTAATAACTTCAAAAGCTTTCTGCTCGGTTTTTGCTTTTTTACTTTCTTCCTGACCTTCTTTTTTGGTCATTTGCGCTAAAGTACTAAACAGTACTTCCTCACTTATATCCATAATTCTTGCACATTCCTGGATATAGATTTCGGTTTTAATACGGTCTGGAATTTTAGAAATACTTTGTACAATATCCCTAACTGTATCGGCCTTTTTTATGGGATCGTTTTTAGATTCTTCAAATAAAACCGAAGCTTTAAACTGAATAAAATCTTTAGCGTTTTCATTTAAATACGTTGCTAATTCTTCAAGCGTATTCTGTTTTGCAAAACTATCGGGATCTTCGCCTTCTGGAAAGGTGCATACCCTAACATTCATACCCTGCTCTAGAATTAAATCGATACCACGAAGGGAAGCACGCATCCCTGCCGCATCACCATCAAAAAGCACGGTAATGTTTTTTGTTAATCGGTTTATTAATCTGATTTGCTCTGAAGTTAAAGCCGTACCAGAAGATGACACCACATTATGGATTCCTGTTTGATGAAACTGAATCACATCGGTGTAACCTTCAACCAAATAACAATTATCCTCTTTGGCAATGCTTTGTTTCGCCAAGTGAATACCGTACAGCACTTTACTTTTATAGTAAATCTCACTCTCTGGCGAATTTACATATTTAGCCGCTTTTTTATCGGCAATAAGAATGCGTCCGCCAAAACCCAAAACACGCCCACTCATACTTTTAATAGGAAACATAACACGCCCCTTAAAACGGTCGAAACGTTTATCTTCCTTTACAATGGTAAGCCCTGTTTTTGCTAAATAATCTATATTATAACCTTGTTTTAAAGCTTCATCTGTAAACGCTTGCCACTCGTTAAGCGAATAGCCTAAATCGAATTTTTTAATGGTTTCTTCAGTAAAACCACGCTCTTTAAAGTAGCCTAACCCGATGGCTTTCCCTTGATCGGTTTTGTGCATTACATTTTGGAAATACGTGCTCGCAAACTCGCTTACCAAATACAAACTTTCTTTTTCGTTTGCCTTTTCCTTTTGCTCGTCGGATTGAACAGTTTCTTCAATTTCAATATTATACTTTTTCGCTAAATAGCGTAAAGCTTCAGGATAGGTAAAATGCTCGTGTTCCATTAAAAAGGACACCGCAGTACCGCCTTTTCCGGTTGAGAAATCTTTCCAAATTTGTTTTACTGGCGACACCATAAAACTTGGCGAACGCTCGTCGCTAAAGGGGCTTAAGCCTTTAAAATTACTTCCTGCCTTTTTTAATTGCACGAAATCGCCAATAACTTCCTCGACGCGAGCAGTTTCAAAAATTTGATCTATGGAAGAAGGAGATATCAAAATATTGTGTTGTGAATTAGAATTGCAATATTAAAGAAATCATTTTTGTAAAAATAAGAATAATCACTTTTCATTCATATAAGATTCATGTGAAACTATCCTGACAACAATTAAACATCAACAACTCACGAAGATATAATATTCTTAAAAAAAATAATAAAAACTGATATTTTATAATAAAATTAATAACGTTTATTTAAATTTAATGATTTATCATCTGAATTAAACTTATTTTACTGAATTTATCATAAATTAACTATCTTTAAAAAAAGTGAAGCCAATGGATAATAAACAGTTATTTTCTTCATACCAACTACTTCCAAATACTTGGGATGAAATGTATAGTGGAGCATCGGCCATCCGATCACAATATGAAATCATTAATGATTATTTACGAAACACGTCTTCTGATGTTTTATATAAAAAAGAAGAACTTTCTAAACAATTGTTTATGAGTCAGGGCGTCACTTTTACCGTATACAATGATAAAGAAGGCGTAGAGAAAATTTTTCCGTTTGATATTGTACCAAGAATTATTACAGCTGCCGAGTGGGAACACATCGATAATGGCATTAAACAACGCCTAAAAGCACTTAATCTTTTTATTAAGGACATTTATCACGACCAATTTATAATTAAAGATGGTATAATTCCTGCCGATTTAATTTATTCTTGCCCTTATTATCTTCGCGAAATGCAAGGCGTTCATGTGCCGCATGATATTTATGTACACATTGCTGGCGTAGATTTAATAAGAAATAGCGATGGTGAATTTTATGTACTTGAAGATAATTTACGAACCCCATCAGGCGTAAGTTATATGTTAGAAAACAGAGAAATATCGAAACGTATTTTCCCAGGAATTTTACCTAAAAACAATATTAGACCCGTATCTAATTACCCCAATGTATTGTACCAAAAGCTTAGAGAATTATCGAATAAAAGCGATCCTAATATTGTGCTTTTAACCCCCGGGATTTATAACTCGGCGTACTACGAACACACCACATTAGCACGATTAATGGGGATAGAACTTGTGGAAGGTAGCGATTTAGTGGTTCAAGATCATATGGTTTATATGAAAACCACAAGCGGATTAAAATGCGTTGATGTGATTTACAGACGTGTTGATGATGATTTCCTAGACCCTCTAGAATTTAATGCCGCCAGCACATTGGGCGTTGCAGGTATTATGGCGGCCTACAGAAAAGGTAACGTTAATATTGTAAACGCTCCGGGAACTGGCATTGCCGACGATAAGGCCATTTATATTTATGTTCCTGATATGATTCGTTATTATCTTAATGAAGAACCTATTCTAAAAAACATAAAAACCTATCAGCTTGCAAAACCTGAAAAGTTTAAATATGTGGTTGAAAACATAAAGGAAATGGTAATTAAAAAAACGGATGGTAGTGGCGGCTATGGTATGCTTATGGGGCATGAAGCTTCTGAAGTAGAAATTGCTGATTATTTAGAAAACGTACAGAAAAAACCCGAAGGTTTTATCGCTCAGCCTATTTTAAAACTATCCACAGCACCTTGTTGTATAAACGGCATACTATCACCACGCTGTATTGATTTAAGACCTTTTGCCCTTTCGGGACCAAGTGGTATAGACATTACTCCTGGAGGACTTACAAGAGTTGCTTTAAAGAAAGGTTCGCTAGTGGTAAACAGTTCTCAAGGAGGTGGCAGTAAAGACACATGGGTAATTCAATAATTAAAAAATAAAATATGCTTAGTAGAGTTGCAAATAATTTAATTTGGTTAGAACGCTATATGGAACGCGGCAATGGCATATTAAGCTTGCTTAAAGTAAACTTTTATGCCAATCAAGACTCATCAGAACTGTTTCCTTGGACACCCATTATAAAAAATTATGCCGATTATAACAATACATTTTTTACCGAAAACACCGTAGAATGTCTTGATTTTATGATTTTTAACACCGATAATTCAAACTCTATTCTAAATATTGTTAGCAGAGCCAGAGAAAATGCTCGAGGTGTACAAGAACATATTTCTAGAGAATTATGGATTTGCGTTAATAATTACTACCTCTTTTTAACCAAAAAAGGGCTACGTGAAAAACTACAAAGCGAAGACCCTATTGAATTTCTTGATAGCTTAAAAAACTTTCATTTAATGTATTATGGGACTATAGATGTTACCCAAGAACGTGGCGCACCCTACTATTTTCTTAATATCGGAAAGTATCTTGAACGGATGATTTTAGTTTCAGATTTTACAACTATTAAACTGACTGAAATTGCAAAAACAACAGATCAACTTGAACAGAGTTTTTATTGGAAAAACCTATTATTTTCTATTGGTGGTTATCAACTTTACGTAAAAAAATATAAATCAACATTTAAAGAAGACCATGTTATTTCTATGGTTTTTCAAGAAAAATTATTTCCACGGTCCCTATATTATTGTGTAAACAAATTAAATATTAGTGTTTTAAAATTGATAGAAGGCGGGCAATTAGACAAACAAAATATTGAATTTTCTTTAGGGAAATTAGAGAGCATAATTAAATACACTTCTATTGAAAGTATTAACAAACAAGGCCTTGACCACTTTATAAATGAAATAAAAAAAGACATTAGTGACATTTCATTAAGCTTAAATAAAATATATTTTTCATAAATTAATTAATCAAGAACATGCCAAAATTTTATATCAAACATACAACTCAGTACAATTATAGTGATTTGGTTTTCGATGCTGCTAACCAAATGATGCTACATCCTGTTCAAGATGAATTTCAAAGTATTTCATCACATACTTTAAGTATCACGAATAATCCTAAGATTGAATCTCGTAAAGATTCATTTGGGAATACCGTTGCTACCATTATGATAATTGAACCACATAGGCAACTCTCTATTATTTCTGAAATTGAAGTCAGAACATCTCAAAAATCAAATCCAGAAGATACGATGCCAGCTCTAGAACAATGGGAAGCTTTAAAACAACTTCATACAAATCCGTTGTTTATAGATTATTTAAAACACAAACCGTTTAATGGATCTGCTGAAATTTTAGAACTCATAAAAAACAAAGCCCTCTTTAATTTAACACCATTTAAAGCCACTGTAGCCCTTTCCGATTATGTTTTTAACCATTTTAAATACATTAAAGGCATCACTAATGTAGATTCTAACCTTAATGATGTTTGGGAATTAAAAGCAGGTGTTTGTCAAGATTTTACAATTTTATTACTTCAACTTGTTAGAATGTTAGGCATTCCTGCGCGTTACGTAAGTGGCTATATTTGCCCTAATGAATCTGCCTCAAGAGGAGAAGGTGCTACACATGCATGGGTAGAAGTTTATATCCCGTTCTATGGCTGGATTGGATTAGACCCTACTAATAACCTTATTGCTAATGAATTTCATGTACGCCTCTCGGTTGGGCGAAATTACAAAGATTGCACGCCTGTAAAAGGCATTTACAAAGGCAATGTTGAAGAAGATTTAATAGTAAAAGTAGAAATAAATACAACTAAAAACACCGACCCTTTTTCGAATAACGATGCAACCTATACGAAAAACCAAAATAGCTACAGACAAAGTCTTGAAAGACCACGAACATCAAATCACCAACAACAGCAGCAACAATAATTAAAAGTTGATGGATGTCTTTTTTTTGAAAAATCTTATCTTTAAGAAAAAACATTATGATTGAACAAATTATAACTTCAGGAAAAAATGTGCTTGCCATAGAAGTGATTGATGGTTTTACTGAAACCGACGAAAAGTTATGCCAGAAATTCTTCAAAGAAAAAGTCGATGACGGCTCTAAACAAGTTCATATTTTAGTAAAACTAGACGAAATGAAACTTAGCCACACAAGTATTAAAGCTTTTATGGAAGACAGTGTTTTTGCTTTAAAAAACTACAAACACATTGGCCATCTTGCCATTGTAGCCGATTCTAACTTACTGAAAGCTTTAGTGCCTGTTGATAATTTATTTTTCAAAAATGCTGATGAAGGCCGAATGGAACATTATTTTGATAAAACCGAAATGGCTGAAGCTTTAGCTTTTGTTAATGGAGGGGAATGAGTTGATTGCTAGAGTAATTCCAAGCTTAAATCAGCATACATTGCGTACCGTTCTTCTATAGGTTATTTTATTGATTTTCTATTTTCACAAATCCTAAAACAGAAGCTAAATATGTATTTTCCTTTAAAATTTTATCAGATTTCTTTACGCTTAAATATCCGTAGCCTAATCCCATAATAATTATCATCTTCCATATCATTCCTGAAAAAAGATAAATAGGATTAATTAAGAACAAAATAACATAATAGATAATAAATAGACTAAGCGGTATAAAAAGGGCAATTTTTGGTTTCTTAAACGTTAAAAAACCAAAACCTACTAATATGAGTCCAAGTGAAATACTAAATACATATTCAAAAGTGGTTGATATTTTAAATATTGGCAAGAAAGGCACTATTATATTAAATGCTCCTAATAAAAAAAGAATGTTTCTTGATTTTTTTAGGCGTTCAATAGATTGTAACACATCACTTTTTTGCATAATTTGCTTTGCGATAAAGGCTGCTTGCTCTTTTTCAGTTCCTTTAATAGGATAGTTACACAAATCACAAAATTCTTCAGATTCTATTCTTTCTGTTTTACAATTTTTACATTCAGTCATTTTGGTTAGTTTTAAGTTGTATGGTTGTATCTAAACAACAAACACCCCTACTTCTTCCTGTCAATTACATAATTGACCATAAGTTCTAAGGAATCTTTGAATTTAGAATTTGGGTAAGTACTTAAAAGTTGAAGTGCTTCTTCTTGGAATGCTTTCATTTTGGTAACGGCATAATCTAAACCACCTTGATCTTTTACAAAAGTGATGACTTCTTTAACGCGCTTACTGTCTTTGTTATGGTTTTTTATGGAATTTATCAACCATTTTTTATCTGATTTCGAAGCGTGATTTAAGACATAAATTAAGGGTAAAGTCATTTTTTGCTCCTTAATATCAATGCCTGTTGGTTTGCCTATTTGCGCATCGCCATAATCGAACAAATCATCTTTAATTTGAAAAGCCATACCTATAAGCTCACCAAATTTACGCATGGTTTCTACGTGAACCGATTCTGGTTTTACTGAAGCGGCACCCAAACTACAACAAGCCGCTATTAAAGTGGCTGTTTTTTGGCGAATAATTTCGTAATAAACGTCTTCGGTGATATCTAGTTTTCGGGCTTTTTCAATTTGAAGTAACTCGCCTTCGCTCATTTCTCTAACGGCGATGGATATGATTTTTAATAAATCAAAATCATTATTATCGATGGATAACAACAAACCTTTTGAAAGTAAAAAATCGCCAATTAAAACGGCTATTTTATTTTTCCAAAGGGCATTTACAGAGAAGAATCCGCGACGACGATTACTATCGTCTACTACATCATCGTGTACTAAAGTTGCGGTGTGAATAAGCTCTATAACCGATGCGCCTCGATAAGTACGCTCGCTAACTTCGCCGTTTGAAACCATTTTAGCCACTAAAAACACGAACATGGGGCGCATTTGCTTCCCTTTTCGGTTTACAATATAAGTGGTAATTCGGTTAAGTAAAGCCACTTTACTAGACATTGACAATAGGAACTTTTGTTCGAAAAGATCCATTTCAAAGGCTATAGGTTGTTTAATTTGCTCTACTATTTTCAAATGTCGGAGTTATGATGATTCAAATATAAGTTATAGAAAATAAATATTTTATGACTATTGTGCTTTTTGAGTAAAATTTTTATGCTTTAAAACGCGTTCTCGATGCCATTTTCTACTGAAAATTACTCGAACAGACCTTCGATTCGCTTAACAAAACTGAAATTAGTTTAAGATTTATTTGCTAATTGGCCGCATGCAGCGTCGATATCCTTACCACGACTGCGACGTACATTTACGACAATTCTATTTTTTTCAAGGGTATGAATATAATTTTCTAATGCCTGATTCGTGGCTTGCTGAAACTCACCATCGTCAATAGGATTGTATTCTATAATATTGACTTTACAAGGCACGTATTTACAAAATTTCACGAAGGCATCGATGTCTTTTTGGGTGTCGTTTATCCCGTTCCAAACCACATATTCGTAGCTTATTTTACGTTTTGTTTTTAAATACCAATACTCTAAAGCTTCGCGTAAATCTTGTAATGGAAAGGTTTCATTAAAAGGCATGATGGCGGTTCTTACCTCATCGATTGCCGAATGCAGGGATACGGCTAAATTAAATTTAACGCCATCATCGGCCATTTTTTTAATCATTTTTGGCACGCCTGAAGTAGAAACCGTGATACGTTTTGGCGACATTCCTAAACCTTCATCGGAAGTTATTTTATCGATAGCTTTAATGACGTTATTGTAATTCATGAGCGGCTCACCCATACCCATAAAAACGATGTTACTTAAAGGGCGGTTATGATACAAACGGCTTTCGTTATCAATCGCTACAACCTGATCGTAAATTTCATCGGGATTAAGATTTCGCATGCGTTTTAAACGTGCGGTGGCACAGAACTTACAGTCTAAACTACAACCCACTTGACTAGAAACACAGGCCGTTGTTCGGGTTGCTGTTGGAATTAAAACCGACTCCACGATTAAACCATCATGCAAGCGTACCGCATTTTTTACGGTGCCATCACTACTACGTTGTAGATTATCAACTTTTATATGATTGATTACAAAATTAGCTTTTAGCATGTCTCGCGTTTCTTTTGAAATATTGGTCATATCCTCAAAAGTATGTGCTGCTTTTTGCCAAAGCCACTCGTAAACTTGATTGCCACGAAAGGCTTTATCGCCTTCTTTTACAAAGAATTCTCGAAGTTGCTCCTTAGTTAATGCGCGTATGTCTTTTTTTCCTGTTGCCATAGTGCTGCAAAAATAGTGAAAATTAAAACCTACTTGATTGTATATGGATGGAAAGTATTGAACACCTTCCTTAATCCCTCCTTATTAGGAGGAAAACTGTTGTGCCTGAGTTTCCCCTCTAGAAAGAGGGGACTAAGGGGTGTGTTTGCGAAAAGTTTGCTCATTATTAAAAACATAACATGAATTCACAAAAACCTAATCAATTAAAACTGCAAAAAAACATCATCTCTTATTCTTTAGATGAAAACCAAAAAACACCTCCCTTAATCCCTCCTTTTTAGGAGGGAAACTGTTATGCATGAGTTTCCCCTCTAGAAAGAGGGGACTAAGGGGTGTGTTTCTCGAAGATTACAAATGCATATAAATTGAAGCAGTGTTTCGCATTAGGCCTGCCTGCCGGCGGGCAGGGATTGAGGCCTTGCTGGAGCTCTTTAATTTAATATAGAAAACAGTGAATAAAGCCCGCCCCTTGGGTAATGCCCAAATCATTAAAACAGAAATTAATAGGCACAAAAAAAGCCCCTTAAAAAAGAGGCTTAATGTTTAAAATATTTTGTTATTAGATGATTAACATCGCATCACCATAACTATAGAATTTGTATCCTTCTTTTACAGCTTCATCGTAAGCACGTTTCATAAAATCGTGACCTGCAAAAGCCGACACCATCATTAACAATGTCGATTTTGGCGTATGAAAGTTTGTAATCATACTGTTGGCGATACTAAAATCGTAAGGAGGGAAAATAAATTTATTAGTCCATCCATCAATCTCGTTTAATCTACCGTTTGAAGAAACAGCACTTTCGATAGCTCGCATCGCGGTAGTACCAACGGCACAAACACGACGTTTTTCATCGATACCTTTATTTACGATACTAACAGCTTTCTCATCGATTTTAAGCTCTTCGCTGTCCATTTTGTGTTTCGATAAATCTTCAACCTCAACTGGATTAAAAGTTCCTAAACCAACGTGTAAAGTAACTTCTGCGAAATTAACACCTTTAATTTCTAAACGCTTTAATAGGTGTTTTGAAAAGTGAAGTCCCGCAGTTGGAGCCGCTACAGCACCTTCATTTTTAGCAAAAATGGTTTGGTAACGCTCTTCATCTTCTGGTTGTACTTCTCTTTTAATGTATTTAGGAAGTGGTGTTTCGCCAAGTTCGTTTAATTTTAAACGGAATTCTCTGTACGACCCGTCATATAAAAAACGTAAAGTTCGACCTCTTGAAGTGGTATTATCGATAACCTCTGCAACTAGAGTATCGTCGTCGCCAAAATAAAGTTTGTTTCCAATTCTAATTTTACGTGCAGGATCTACCAAAACATCCCAAAGGCGTTGTTCTTCGTTTAGCTCTCTTAATAAGAAAACTTCAATTCTAGCACCCGTTTTTTCTTTGTTACCATATAATCTGGCTGGAAAAACTTTAGTGTTATTTAAAATTAAAACATCGTCTTCATTAAAATAGTCGATTAAATCTTTAAACATTTTATGTTCAATGGTTTGCTCTTTTCTATTTAAAACCATTAAACGAGATTCATCTCTATTTTCTGCTGGATATTCTGCTAATAATTCATCAGGTAAATCAAAACCAAAGTTTGATAATTTCATAAGCGTTCTTTGTTATTTTATATGAGAACCGCAAATATACAATCTGCGACTAGGCGTTGTCAAGTAAATACGTGATTATTATTTTGTTATTTCGAAACCTAGGGTTTTTAAATCGTCCCAAAATGTTGGATAAGACTTTGAAACCACCATGGCGTCTTCAATAATAATAGGCACATTTAAAGCCAAAGGCGCAAAGGCCATGGCCATTCTATGATCGTTATAAGTGGCTATAGAAACCATACTGTTTATTTCGCATGAACCCTTTAAATGCAAGGAATCGTCGGTAATTCTAACTTCGCCTCCTAACTTTTCGATTTCGGTTTTTAAGGCCACCAAGCGATCGGTTTCTTTAATTTTTAAGGTATGCAAACCTGTTAAATAACATGGCATGCCTAAAGCAAAACAAGATACGGCAATGGTTTGAGCGATATCTGGTGCGTTTCGCAAATCTAAATGCAAACGACCATCGTCTTCTCGTTCTTTTTTTATGGTTAAAGCGTTTCCATTAAAAGTTGCCGAAACACCGAAATTTTTATAGATCTCGATTAAGGCCGAATCACCTTGTAATGAATTTTCCTTATACGATGAAATGGTTACTTCTGTTCCAATATCACTTAATGCTACAATACTGAAATAGTATGATGCAGAGGACCAATCGGACTCGACCGTTAAAGTTTTTGGCGTTAAAGTTTTGGTGTTAGGTTTTACTGAAATAATATTCCCTTCAAACGATGATTCTACGCCTATTTCGTCTAATAAGGCTAGAGTCATTTTAATATAAGGGATTGAAGTAATTTCGCCTTCTAAGGTTAATTCCACCCCGTTTTCTAACTTAGACCCAATTAATAATAGTGCAGAAATGTACTGACTACTCACATTGGCGTTTAAGGATACTTTATTTTTTAGGAGTTTTTTTCCTGTGATTTTTATAGGCGGAAAACCTTCATCTTGTACATAACTAATTTCAGCGCCTAAAATTTTTAAAGCTTCTACCAATATTTTAATAGGACGCTCTGTCATTCTTTTAGAACCTGTTAATAGGGTTTCTCGACCTTCTTGAATTGAAAAATAAGCCGTTAAGAAACGCATGGCTGTTCCAGCGTGATGGATATCAACTAGTTCTTCTGATGAACTTAAAGCGCTGGTCATTATGTTACTATCGTCTGAATTTGAAACATTTTCCAGTTTAAACTCTGGATATAAAGCTTGAAGCAATAACAATCGGTTCGATTCACTTTTAGAACCGGTGATTTGAATGGATGATTGTTTTGCTATTTTAGATTTTTGAAGTGTAAAGTGCATAAATTTCTTTTTAAAGAAGTGGCAAATTTACTTTAATTTTTCGTTATTATGATGCCTATCGTGATCTCGTTTTCCTTTCTTGTACATTCTGGTATCGAATGCTTTTTGTAAATCGACTCCCGTTTGATTAGCCAAACATAAAACAACAAATAAGACATCGGCTAATTCTTCACCTAAATCTTTATCCTTATCACTTTCTTTTTCACTTTGCTCACCGTAGCGTCTGGCAATAATTCTGGCTACCTCCCCTACCTCTTCGGTAAGCTGAGCCATATTGGTTAACTCATTAAAATAACGAACACCGTGTTCGTTTATCCATTCGTCTACTGCTAGTTGTGCGTTTTTTATATCCATTAAATTCTACTTAAAACGATTTGTTCTCCTTGTTTTTCTACGAGTTGGCTAAAATACGCTTTTAACGCGGCATAATAAGCAGGCGTTATAATAGATTCGTTTATATCTGAATTTACCATGAGCTGCACTTTATTATCCTGAACTGATAAATTATACTTAAAAACCCCTAAATTATCAGGCATTTTAAACGCCCCTGACTCAGGAATACTTTCAACTTTATAACCTTCTGGCAAATCGATTTGAATGCGGAATTTAGTAACTTGTGGATAGCTAAAATCGACTGGGTAGGCTCGCTCTTCTAATTTAAATGGATTTTCGCTGGCTCTTAAGAAGAATAGCGGCGAAAAATACATTTTGTCTCCGATGATGTCGGCTTGACTTTCTTTTACAAATTTATAAGACTCGGTGATGGGTTTTGATAAATCTAATGGATCTTTAACTTCATACTCTGAAACCTCCATGCCATCATATTTATTTTCTAACTTTTCTAAATATTCTTCCTTATTATAATCAATATACTTATCTCTAAACGCTAACGCATTATGGTTGGTTTTTATACTTCTGTATGCGCCTTCAAGATTTCCGTCTTCATGTAAATTAACCATCATAAAAACACTGTTCAACGATTTCTTTTTAGGGTATAAATCTATCAACTCCGAGCCGCCATGCTCTGAAATAATTCGCCCTTGCCAATTTAATGCTTTCTCTGGCAAGACATTAGGCATTGCATATTTATTTGTAGCATCTAACAACATATCGCCCTCTGGAAAACGCACACAACTTACCACGTAATTATAACCTTCTCGGGTTGGAAATAAAGGCACACCATTATTTCTAGTACTCACCAATACAGGATAGGCTCTTAATCCTGCATGACGCAGCATAGAGGTTAGCATTAAATTAATTTCGGCAACGTTACCTACCTGATCTTTATAGGCTCTTTTTACTCCTTCGTTGGTGTAATAACTGTGGTAACTATTCCATTTCATCCTAGTTTTTACAAAATTAAAAATCAAGTAAGCACGTTGTACAGGATCTGAAATAGAACCAATTAAAGCATCAATATCGTCTTCATAATAGCCTTTTTTATCCAATTCACTTCCAAAACTTGGGTTTTCATAAATATTTTTAACCACAGCCTCCCAAGTTGTCGAATAATAATCCATAGGGGAATCTGGATACTTCGTATAAGAAAGCTCATATTTTACTGAAGAACGGTAATTATTAATATTATTCACATAAGCCTCCTCTTTTAATGCTGGAATATTAGAAAGATTATATGACGACCTATTTTTTACAAAATTAACATCTTGAGATTGAAATGAGCTTGTAGTTGCCGACATACCTCCTGAACTTCTAACCATATTGGTAAAAGTAATTTTATCATTTCTAGTTTCTTTTATAGGTGTTATAGGCAAGTAACCTCTAACATTTTGCTTGTATACAAAATATTCTGGAGCTTCAAATTCGGCTTCCAGCTTTTTAATTGGTATTTCTTCTTGAAAGATATAATCGTCTATATTCGAAATATAAGGAGAATCAACTCTATATTTATATTCTACAATACAGCCATTTTTAATATTAGGTAGAGTGAATTTTTCTTGATCTCTGTATTTTGATTGTTCGAGTTTAAAAATAGCTTTTTTATCAAGTTTTTCCTTTTCTACTTCACCATCAACCAAATTGTAAGTATAGGCTTTAATATTTTTTAAATCTTCTTTATCGTTTCCATTTTTATATAGATTAACTGTTTTTGTAGCATACTCAAAGCCTTCTTGGTTGTAAATTTTAATACGCTCGTGAACTTCGGTAACAACTTGGAAACCTTTTTCTTTTACATACTGAAAATACGTTTTTCTAAATTTATACAAATAAGCGGCAGATGCTGAAGAATCTATGGGATTTACCGTTTCTTCTAATTCTTCTTTTGAAACTTTACCAAAATCGTAATCCTGTGCAAAGGTTGTTATTGATACTAATAGGGTTAATAAAATTACTGAAATTCTCATTATAGATTGGTTTTAATTAGTGCTACTTTGGCATTATCTTGTTTTGAAACTTCCTTGTGAAAATTTCTAAATGCATCATAATCTTCCTTTGGAAAGGCGCCATCTTTAATTATAAATTCACGTTTATAAATTAATGTGTTTTCATCTATGGTCTCAATGGCTGTTTTATAACTTCCAAATTTGTTTTCTATGGTTATGGCTTTAGGCATGGCTTCAATTTTATACTCTGCAGGCCATTTTATTTCTATTTCATCTACATCTTTAAAACCTCTTTTTACTTTTAGTGGCCAGATTCGATTTCTGTATCTGTCTGGAATATGCGTATTTCTGTTTACTGTATTTAGAGTTAGTAACATTCTATCGCCTATTTTTTTAGCATAATTTCCTGCCTGAAAATGAATGTTTTCAATAAACTGCACATCGGTTTTATTGTTTTCAATATGCATCTCATCAATTGAAATTCGATTAATATACCCCCAACGTTCTTTATAAGCTTTGTCTAAATCGCGTTCGGTTTCGGTTTCTAACATATATTTATCATCGTATTGAATCCCTTCAGAAACAACATGAATATTTACATCTATAGCACCTTCATTTGAAACCACATAGTTGGCTTTTATGGTTTGTAAATTGTCTTCAACCGTATATTTCTTGGTGTGTTTTATTTCGGCACCTTCGGGGGAAATGACCAACACATCTCTATCGTCTGTAAAATCGCCAATAAATCCGAAGGGAAGTTTTTGACTGGTACATTCTAACCAAACATCTTCATTTTCCATAGGAATATTAAGTATAACATGGTTGCCCTGCATGGAAACAAAATCGTTTTCAAAACTACGTTGCGAAGCTTTTGCATAAACCACTGTATAATTAGATTTAATTCCCGCAGCTTGTAACAGCGCCAAAGTATAATTGGTTAAACCTTTACAATCGCCATAGCCCAAAGCATCAACTTCTGAGGCATTAAAAGGTTTCCAGCCACCAATACCAACTTGCACCCCTATGTAACGGGTTTTATTTTGAACGTATTCGTATATTTTTTTTGCTTTCGAGTAATCGTTAGGCTCATCTTTTACCAAAGCCTTAATTTTAGCTTTTGTAGCTTCAGACAAATCGTGTGTGTCTTTAATTAAATCGTGGTACATCCAGTTCCCAAAGTCGTTCCAAGTTTCAACTTTTGTTTGTACGCCTTCCAATTGAAATTCGGTTGAAGTAACTAAAACCATTGGAGCCATATCGAAAAATTCAGGACTGTAAGCTTCATCTTTAAAAGCCTTAATATTTTTAACTTCAAAATGAATTATCCCTTCGACTTCCTCCTTTTCTAAATTAAAATCATCAAAATTCTTCTCTTTAGTTTTAATGGTTATATCGCGAGGATAATTTACCGTATAACTGCTTTTTTCAACACTTACTAAAAAATCGTTTACAGGAACAAACGACCTAATAAATGCGGTATTTTCATCGGTAAAATCATAAATAAACTCAATAGTGTACGGGTAATTAATAGCAGTATGCGACAAATATTTAACCCGAGAATCGGAATACAAAGTACCTCCACTTACAGCGCTCACATCCTTAAAATCGCTTTCTTTTATTTTGTCGATTAGGTTGCCATGAGCATCGTATACCAAAACTTTTAAATCCTTGATTTTGATGTTGCCATCATAATGCATAAACGCATCAATATGCTTGTCGCCATGTGCATTTAAAATGGTTATGATACGCTTGCCTTGAACGTGCATTTTTTGAACCGACTCCATATTGTAAGTCACCTCGTTTAAACGAATTACAGCATTAGACTTTTCGAGAAGCTCAGGTGGAATTGTATTAACTTGATGCAAGTTTTCTTGTCCAAAAACTAACATTGTTGTGAATAGAACATAAATATTCACACAAAATTTAAAGTTCATATTTGGGTGTTAGTGTGTTAGCTTAAGTAATAAATGGTTAGTTTATTACAGCTTATTATTGAAAAAAATTAATGCTACTTTTTTGAGAGATGGTTTCTTAATAATTTTCGTGCTGCCAATATAAGAAAAACAGGAACAACTATGTACTTAAATTCGCTGAAAAGCACTTTTAAACCCCATTCTGAGAAAAAACGCTCTACACCAATAGGGGAAACTTTAATAGGACGACAAGGGAAGAAATAACGACTATTATCAAAAGGAATAAAGAAACCAACGCCTTTACCACCTGTGGTCATCGCATCTAAAAGGCCGTGAGATAGTGTGGATAAAAAAATAACAAAAATCCAAATGGTTTTATTTTTCCGCCCTAAAGTCAACATTAAAAAAAGTGACCAAATAAATGCAAATAGTATGGAATGTGTAAAGCCACGATGCCCTAAAGCATGCTCGTAAGGAATACCAAAATGAAAAGCCAGCACATCTAAATCGGGAAGTATGGTTGAAAAAACAGCAGCCAAAAGCAACCATTTCAAATCGTTGTTGTCTATTAATTTAGTGATGCCATACCCAACAACGCCGTGACCAAAAATAGAAGCCATTATTCTTTGTTTTTAGAATCGATAATTATTGTTACAGGACCATCGTTTATCAATTCAACTTTCATATCGGCACCAAACTGCCCTGTTTGCACGGTTTTGCCTAAATCGATTGTGAGTTGTTTTACAAAAGTTTCATACATAGGAATGGCTATATCTGGTTTTGCAGCTTTAATATAACTCGGGCGGTTTCCTTTTTTGGTTGAAGCGTGTAAAGTAAATTGACTTACCGCAATAACATCGCCATTAGCATCTTTTATAGATGTGTTCATCACGCCGTCATCATCTTCAAAAACACGAAGATTTACAATTTTGTTTGTTAGCCATTTAATGTCATCTAAAGTATCATCGGCAACAATGCCTAATAGAATTAAAAATCCTTGATTGATGTTTGCTACTTTTTCACCTTCAATAGTGACACTGGCTTTTGAAACGCGTTGTATAACAATTTTCATTTTTTAAATTCTTAACGGGAGCTAATTATTTTTTGAAGTTTTTATATTAATTAAACTGAACACTGCAACTTTGAATTGATTGTTGAAAGATTGACTATTGATTATCCCAAATATCGGTTCTGTAATGTTCATCTTCCCCTTCAATAATTTGCAAATAACTGCGGTAACGGGTGTATTCTATCTCTTCATCTTCTAAAGCTTTTTTCACCGCACAATGGGGTTCTTTAACATGAAGACAATTATTAAATTTACAATCTTGTTTTAGTTTGAATATTTCAGGAAAATAGTCGCCAATTTCTTCTTTATCCATATCAACCACGCCAAAACCTTTAATGCCTGGAGTATCTATAATTTTGGCTCCAAAACTTAAATCGAACATTTCTGCAAATGTTGTGGTATGCTGCCCCTGCATGTGTTGGGTAGAAATGGCTTTTGTTTTTATGTTTAATCCAGGCTCGATACTGTTTACAAGCGTTGATTTTCCAACACCAGAATGTCCAGAAAACATACTCACTTTATCCTTCATGAGTGCTTTAACCTTATCAATATTTTTTCCGGTAACCGCGGAAACACCAATGCACTCATACCCTATTTTTCGGTACACATGTGCTAAATAGCGTACTTCATTTAGCGTATCTTCATCGTAAACATCAATTTTATTAAATAATAAAACGGTTTTTACCGAATAGGCTTCGGCAGTTACTAAAAAGCGGTCTATAAAACTGGTTAAAGTTGGCGGGTTATTTATAGTAATCATTAAAAAAACCTGATCCAAATTTGCCGCAATAATATGGGTTTGTTTGGAGAGGTTTACCGATTTTCTAACAATATAATTACGTCGGTCATGGATGTTATAAATAACTCCAGACTCTTGATTATTATCGGTTTCAAGTTCAAAATCTACCAAATCACCAACCGCAATAGGGTTTGTACTTTTTATGCCTTTTAAACGGAATTTACCTTTTATACGACATTCGTAAACATGTCCTAATTCATTTTTTACCGTGTACCAGCTTCCTGTAGATTTATATACTTGTCCTGTCATTAAAAATAATTATTATACAAATTAACAACTTTTCAATTTAAGAAAAATATTATATTCGACTCATAACTTTAAAAATACGATTACAACATGAAAAAATTATTATTTGCGTTAACGATTGCTTTATTCTCTTTTACCGAAACAACCGCGCAAGTAGAGTACAAAGTAGTTACTAGTGTAGAATCTATTGTTCCTAGCGGATTAGGGCGTTCTAGAATAATTAGTGCTAATGAAGACAAGGACTTTAAAGAATATACCAGTACTCAAACTGAAGACAACAACAAGCGTAATAAATCAAATCGTAGCGACATTCGCGTTAAAGATTACGACGAAACAAAACTTTTAAACTTTTATAACATTGCGGGCATTCGTTTTCAAAACATCGCTGCTAATGATGCTGTAATCGCATCTAAAATTAACGACATGGTTGCTGAAGGCTGGGAATTGGCTTTTGTTACAAGCGCTGTTGAAAGTGATTCTGGTAGAGATGACGGACAAGGAATTTTTATAACACGCTACCTTTTTAAGAGGAATAAGTAATTGGTATAGGTAAAACAGAAAGTGTTTGCTACCTTGTAGTTTCAATTGGAAATGTTATAAATATTTATGAAAACCATTTTAAAACTCATTAAAAGCAGCTATAATAAAATTTTACAGAGCATTGCTTTTTATCCTGTTTTAATCAGTTTTCTATTTATTATATTAACCTATGCTTCAATCCGTTTAGAAAATTTAGAGCTTATTAGCTCCCTAAAAAAAAGCATTCCCTTCCTTTTTATTAACGATTATGAAACAGCACGATCTATTTTATCAACCTTAATTGGTGGAATTTTATCGCTTACTGTTTTTAGTTTCACGATGGTCATGGTCGTTTTAAACCAAGCGTCTAGCAATTTTTCGCCAAGACTTTTACCCAGTTTAATTTCTAACAAAAAACACCAAATAATTCTAGGCATTTATATTGGAACCCTGCTTTATTGCATTCTAATTTTAATTGCCTTAGGCGCAAATGGCGTAGACACAAATTCCCTGGGATTATCTGCCATGCTCGCTGCATTATTTGGTGTTTTTTGCACCGCATTGTTTGTTTACTTTATTCACAACATCTCTACAGCGGTTCAAATTCATAATATTATTGATAAAATTCACAAAAAAAGTAACCAATATATCCGCCAGGAATTAGAGCATCAAAAAGAAACTAAAAAACTTATAAAATCTATTAAGCACGAAGATTGGCACACCATTAACAATGAAAAAACAGGCTATTTCAGAGCGTTTGATACAGCTCTATTTGATAACGATGCAGACCAACCCACTTTAGAGATTGCTGTTATTCCCTATATGAATGAACATGTTTGGGAAGGCGACCCCATTATTAAATCTAAAAACAAATTAAGCGACGACACCGTAAAAAACCTCCTCTTTTCATTATATATTTCTACCGACAGACATGAAGGAGAAAAAGGCATTGGCGGTATGATTAAATTAATGGAAATTGCGGTTAAAGCCATGTCGCCAGGAATTAACGATCCTGGAACAGCTATTGATGCTTTAATAAAACTAGGACGACTATTACATACATCCTTAGAATATGCCGATGCCACTTCGGAAGTTATAAAAGACAAAAATTTAACCATCTATAGAAATAATGTATGTGCCGATGAATTGATGCGTTTACTAATTCAGCCCATACGCTATTATTCTAAAAATGATTCTTCTGTAATTTATGAATTAATTCAAGTTTTACAATTTTTAGAAAAAAACCCAAACATATCTCTGGAAAACCGCATGGTTATTCAAAAAGAAATAGAAGCAACACTATCCGATTTTGAAAAAAACTGCTCGAGTTTGTTAGACAAACAGCGTATGCGTTCTATGATTGAAAAACGGAAATAGAACCATTAAAAAAACCTGTAAATTATGCGCTTAACCCATTTAACAAAGGAATAAACTCCTCGGGTTTACTTAAATAATGAACTTGAGCAGATAAAGATTTTAAATTTTCTGGCTTTTCAATATAACCAGAAAGCGCTATGGGTAAATTTACATCTTGAATAAGACTTGCTAACCTGCTTTCAATTGTTTTTGAATCTTGAGTTATAAACATGGTAACCAACAAATCTGGATTTGTAATTTCAGTCACCATTTTAATATTTTCGTTAGGCACATTTTGCCCAAGATAATACACTCGCCAACCTAGTTTTTGTGCAATAAACGACGCTAACAACAAGCCAATTTCATGGTCTTCGTTTTCAGGTAAAAACATTACGGCTTTGGGTGCATTTGGCAATGGTTTAGGCAAAAGCTCTATAGCAGAAAATATTTTTTGTCTAATCAAATTCGAAATAAAATGTTCCTGAGCTGGCATCACTTTATTAACCCCCCAAAGCACACCAACTTGAGCTAAAAAAGGATAAATAAGCCCCGTAATGGTTGAAATTAAGCCTGTTTTTAAAATTTGAGCATTAATTACTTTATCAAATTCATCTTCATTAAGAGAGAGGGTACTTAATATTAAAGCGCTTATTTCATCTTCCGAAGTGCCTTCTAATAAAATCTCAGTTACCTTGACACGAATATCCTCATCAGTTAATTTATTTATCTGAGAAATTCTTATACCGTTGCGTGTAAGAATACAAATGTTCAACAATTTTTTTAGTTGCTCATCGGTATAATAACGAATGTTTGTTTCGGTGCGTTTGGGTTTTAAAAAGTCGTAACGACTCTCCCATTTTCTTAAAGTATGCGATTTTATGCCTGTTAAAGCCACAATGTGAGCCATTGAATAGTTACTCATGTCTAAGTATTTATACAGCAAAGTTAAACAAAAATATCCTTTATTTAAAGAATAAAATTAACAGATTAAAATTATTTTGTCTAATTATATTAAAAATAAGTTGGACAAATAAAATAATATTTATAGTTTTGTATAAGTTTAACAGTAAAAAAATAGACATGAAAACACAAGTAAAATTTTTAGTATCGATATTTAGCATACTTCTTCTCATAGTATCTTGTAGTAATGACGATGATAATTCTACCCCTATTAACCCATTACCAACAAAAAATATCGTTGAAACAGCACAGGGTGCCGATAGCTTAAGCAGTTTAGTTGCTGCTTTAACTGTAGCAGATAAAGAAACAGATAGCGATTTAATAGGCACACTAAGCAGCACAGGACCTTTCACAGTTTTTGCACCTACAAACGATGCTTTTAATAGCCTTTTATCGCAATTAGACGGATATGACAGTTTAGATGATTTCGATACCACTGAAGGCAGAAAAATGTTAGCTATCATATTAAAATATCATGTTGTTTCTGGGGCTGCCGTATTTTCCAATCAGCTTAACGACAACCAAGAAATATCAACCGTTCAAGGCGGAAAGCTAATGGTCGATTTAACACCTAATGGTGTTTACATTGAAGACGCTACAGACGCCTCTGCTATGGTTTCTACAGCAGATATATTAGCTACTAACGGAGTTGTTCATGTGATTAATAAAGTATTACTTCCACAAGAAATTTTAGATATGTTAAATGCTAAAACTCTAGTTGAACTAGTAGTTGAAAACGACAATTTATCAATTCTTGAAGCGGCAGTAATCAAAACAGGTTTAGTTGACACTTTAAATAGCTCAGGGCCTTTCACGGTATTTGCACCTACAAACGATGCTTTCGTTGCTTTACTTGAAGCTTTAGGAAATGAATATAATAGTCTAGATGATTTTGACACAGAAGCAGAAATCGATTTATTAAGAAACATTGTTTTGTATCACGCCATTCCTTCTGCAATATATTCTACTGATTTATCTGAAACCTCGGTAGAAACCGCTTTTACAGGAAATAATATTAAGGTTATTGCTTCTGGAAATACTTATGTTATTGAAGATACCACAGGAGAGCAAGCCAATATCTTAGCGGCCGATGTCATGGCTTCTAATGGTGTAGCGCACGTTATAGACCGTGTACTATTACCAAATTAATAAAAAAAATGTTAGCTTAGTTGGTTAGTAGTGTAGCCGGCAACAAATTGTAAATTAACTTGTTGCCGGTTTATTAAGTCAAGCTCAAAGAAAATTATGCAAAACAAAAAAGTTGTTATTATAGGTTCGGGGTTTTCGTCTTTATCAGCGAGTTGCTATTTAGCTAAAGCCGGTTTTGATGTGACCATTTTAGAAAAAAACGACAGCATTGGTGGGCGAGCCAGACAATTAAAAAAAGATGGTTTTGTTTTCGATATTGGTCCAACATTTTACTGGATGCCCGATGTTTTTGAATCGTTTTTTAATGATTTCAACACAAAAACTTCCGACTTTTATACGTTGGACAAACTAAATCCAGCCTATAAAATATATTTTGACACCAATGAATCGATTAGCATTGAAAATGAATTTGAAAAAATTAAAGCAACTTTTGAAAGCATAGAACCCAATAGTAGCAAAGCATTACAAGGATTTATGGATAATGCCGAATCGCATTACAACATCGCCATTAAAGACTTGGTGTATAACCCAGGGGAAAACCTAATGGAAATTGTGAACTTAAAAACCATTACCAAAATAAATGGCTTTTTAACCACGATTAAAAAACAAGTGGCACGTTATGTTAAAAACAAAAACCTTCAGAAAGTATTAGAATTTCCTGTTTTGTTTTTGGGCGCAAAACCTAGCAACACGCCGTCTTTTTACAATTTTATGAATTATGCTGATTTTAAACTCGGCACTTGGCATCCGCAGGGCGGCATGTATGAAGTGGTTAAAGCAATTGAGGATTTAGCCTTGAGTTTAGGTGTGAAAATTGAAACCAATCGGGCAGTTACCAAAATACATTTAGAAAATAAACAAGTAAAAAAAGTTTCTACTGAAACTAAAGATTTCGATTGTGACATCCTGTTAAGTGGCGCCGATTACCATCATACAGAAACCTTGCTTCCAGAAAGCTTCAGACAATATTCTGACGCCTACTGGAATAAAAAAACATTTGCGCCTTCAGCCTTATTATTCTTTGTTGGCTTCAATAAAAAAATTGAAAAAGTATCGCATCACACCTTGTTTTTCGACACCGATTTTGAAACCCATGCCGAAACCATTTACGACACTAAAACCTGGCCCGAAAAACCTTTGTTTTACGCCAGTTTCCCAAGTAAAACAGATGCTGTTGCAGCACCTGAAGGAAAAGAAGCTGGGATTTTTTTAGTACCCATCGCACCCGATTTAGAAGATACACCAGAAATACGTGAACGGTATTTTGAAAAATTAATTAATCGACTGGAAAAAACAGTGGACGTAAACGTTAAACAACATATTCTATTTAAAGAATCATATTGCGTTAATAATTTTAAAGATGACTATAACTCATATAAAGGTAATGCCTATGGTTTAGCAAACACCTTAACACAAACCCATGTGTTACGACCAAAATTAAAAAGTAAAAAAGTTGATAATTTATATTTCTGCGGACAATTAACCGTGCCAGGTCCAGGCGTGCCACCTTCCTTAATTTCAGGGAAAATTGTAAGCGATTTAATTTTAAAATACGCATAACATGAAAGCATTATTCGACACATCTAGTTTAAAATGTAGCAAAATAGTAACTCAAGAATACAGCACATCGTTTTCCTGGGGCATTAAACTTTTTTCACCTTCTATTCGTCCAGCAATATATGCCATATATGGATTTGTACGCTATGCAGATGAAATTGTCGATTCGTTTGACGCTTATAATCAAGAGGAGTTATTTCATGAATTTGTTGCCGATTATCATAAAGCATTAGAACGAAAAATAAGTTTAAATCCTATTTTGAATGCTTTTCAGGAAGTGGTTTTAAAATATGATTTACAACAATTTGTTGAAGACTTTCTAAAACGCATGGAATACGATTTGAACGTGACCGATTACAACACGGAAGAAGCCTATAAAAACTATATTTATGGGTCTGCCGATGTGGTAGGACTTATGTGTTTACGTGTGTTTGTTAATAATGATGAAGCACAATTTAATCACTTAAAAACGTCTGCACAGTTTTTAGGATCAGCATTTCAAAAAGTAAACTTTTTAAGAGATATTAAAGATGATACCGAAATTTTAGGGCGTTCGTATTTCCCAAATGTAAACACAAACGGAATAAGTAACGTAGCAAAGGAAGATATTATTAAAGACATTCAACAGGATTTTAACGAAGCCTACAAAGGCATTGTACAATTACCAATAGAAAGCCGACTAGGTGTTTATTTGGCTTATAAGTATTATTTAAAATTATTGCATAAATTAGAGCGATTGGATTCTAAGCGTTTATTATATGAGCGCATTCGAATTTCGAATCCTTTAAAACTTGTTATTTTAACCAAAGCCTATATCCGATATAAATTAAATGTTATATAAAATCGTATTAGTTACAATGGTCATATTAGGAAAACCTTTTATTAATTGCGACGGCATGAATGCTATTCGAATGGCTTATCATAATGTAAAAACAGAAGCGCAATTAACCGAACTTTTACATGAAATTGAAATTATAAATTGTATTGAAAAAGAACCTTATTTAGCTTCTACAATCATGAGACAAGCTGAATTTACGAGTTGGCCACATAAAAAATTAAAGTATTTTAAAGAAGGCAAAGCGTTACTTGAAGATTTTATTTTAAAACACCCTAATTCTATTGAAGGGCGCTATATTAGGCTACTAACGCAAACTAATGCGCCAAGTTTTTTAAATTACAATAATGAAATTTTGGAAGATAAGCAGTTTATTGAAGCTCATATTGAAGCCTCAAATCTTCCTGAAGATTATAAAAATAAAATGAAACAAAACATCTATAAACACACCAATAAGTAATGCATATCGTAATTTACATAGCAGTTACCATAGCAACTTTTTTAGTCATGGAAGCCATTACATGGTTAACACATAAATATGTAATGCATGGATTTTTATGGTACTTACACGCCGATCATCACGAGCCTAAATACCCACATGTGTTCGAGAAAAATGATGCGTTTTTTGTTATTTTCGCAATTCCTAGTATAGCCTTATTCTATTTCGGAGTAAACCCAGAACTTAATATTTTATTCTTTATTGGCTTAGGTATTTTGTTTTACGGCATTGCTTACTTTCTCGTTCATGATGTATTAATTCATCAGCGCTTTAAGTGGTTTAAAAATGTAAAAAACAAATATTTAATAGCGTTAAGAAAAGCGCATAAAGTTCACCACAAACATTTAGACAAAGAAGATGGCGAGTGTTTTGGAATGTTGCTTGTCCCAAAAAAATACCACAAACAGTATAAAAAGTAATGAAGCCATACACCTATTTGCTTATCGATTTGGCTTGCATAACTATTCCGTTTTTAGCCAGTTTTTATCCGAAACATGCGTTTTACAAACAATGGAAATCGTTTTTTAAAGCAAATATTATTGTTGCCCTGTTTTTTTTGATTTGGGATTACTTCTTTACCAAAATGGGGGTTTGGGGTTTTAATCCTGATTACCTTTCAGGAATTTATCTTGGAAACTTACCTATTGAAGAAGTATTGTTTTTTATATGCATTCCCTTCGCCTGTGTCTTCACCTTTTTTGCATTAAAATACCTAATTAAAAAATCTTATTTAGAAAAATCACAGCGTTATATAACCCTACTATGTATTCTAACATTTAGCCTACTCGCACTATTTAATTACAACAAATGGTACACGGTTACAGCCTGTGGCTTTACTACTTTCTATTTAATTTATTTGTCATGGAAGCAAATCGATTTAAGTTTTCATTACCTCAGCTATTTTCTAATTTTACCTTTTTTCTTTTTAAGTAATGGCTTACTAACAGGATCTTTTTTAGACGCAGCTATTGTATGGTACAATAATGCAGAAAACTTAAGCATACGCATTTTCACAATCCCGATTGAAGACAGCATTTACGGTCTGCTACTCATCTTTTTAAACATTGAAGGCTTTCAATATTTTCAATCGAAGGTTAATTGATGGTAGTTGGTTATTGGTTATTGGTTATTGGTTATTGGTTATTGGTTATTGGTTATTGGTTATTGGTTATTGGAAAATAAAAATTCTATTTTAGGTTTCAGTATATATTAGGATTCTTTTTAACTTTTTAACTTTTTATTGCACATTGTACATTGTTAATTGTTAATTCAAACTTTTACAACAGGCTGAAAAATTCGTTAATCCAAGAAAGTCATAGCATGAATTTGATAATTTAGTATCTTTGATAAAATGAAAACCGAAATGAATATAGAAGCTCGAAAAATACAATTTGTTCAAGAATTCTTAAAACTTCAAAGCGAGGAAGTAATTTCCAAGCTTGAGAGCATCTTGAAAAAGGAAAAAATCACTTCTGAAGAAAAGGTTTTTAATCCAATGACAATTGAGGAATTAAATAAACGAATTGACCAATCGGAATCGGATTTCAAGAACAATCGGTTTAAAACGAGTTCTGAGCTTTTAGCTAAATATAAATAATGAATTTTAAAATTATTTGGTCTAGCTTTTCTGAAACTCAACTTGACGAAATCTTTGAATATTATGAAAAAAAGGCAAGCTTAAAAGTTGCCACCAAAATTGTTACTGGTATTATTGAAGAATCGGAAAAATTGATTAAAGCATCATTCATTGGGCAGGAGGAGGAATTACTTAAGGAAAGAAAAGTTCATTATCGTTATTTGGTTTTCAAAAATTATAAATTGATTTACTCTGTTGACGAAAAAAAAGGATTTATAAAAATTGCCGATGTTTTTGACACCCGACAAAACCCACCTAAAATGAAACGGACTAAATAAAGCCAGTTCATATTACTTCACAGCCCCCTTCAAAAACAATTTATTACAAAATTACGCACCAAATTCATGCTCTTTTTAACTTTTCATTGCACATTGCACATTGTACATTGTTAATTGTTAATTGTTAATTATCAACTACCAATCCCCTTTTTATAAACCTCCAAAGCCCGTAACCTAGCAGTTTTATGGTCTATCATCGGTTCTGGGTAATCTTTTGTGTCGTAGTCAGGAAGCCATTGTTTTACGTAGTCTAGGTTTTTATCAAATTTCTCAAGCTGTGTAATCGGATTGAATATTCGGAAATAGGGCGCCGCATCGCAACCTGTTCCTGCTGCCCATTGCCAGTTTCCGTTGTTGGATGCCAATTCATAATCTAACAATTTTTCAGCAAAATAAGCTTCACCCCATTGCCAATTTACTAGTAAGTGTTTGCACAAGAAACTCGCGGTAACCATACGCACGCGGTTATGCATATAACCCGTTTCGTTTAATTGCCTCATACCTGCATCAACTAAGGGATACCCTGTTTTACCTTCGCACCACAATTTAAACTCAGTTTCATTATTCCGCCATGCAATACCATCGTACTTACTTCTAAAGTTACGATGTACCACTTTAGGAAAATGATACAAAATCTGCATAAAAAATTCACGCCAAATTAATTCACTTAAAAAAGTAGCATCTCCAGGTTTTAATTCTGAAATAATCTCGCGAATACTAATCGTTCCAAAGCGTAAATGCGGCCCTAAATAGCTGCCCACATCCTGCGACGGATAATCACGAAACTTACTGTAGTTAGCAACCTCTTTCAAACTAAAGGGCTTCACTTGAATTTTAGAGGATTTAAAACCTATACTTTCTAAAGTAGGAAACTCAAATTGATGCTCATGAAAGCTTTCAAAAGACAACTCCGAAGACACTTCATTTCCCGAAAATTGTTCAAGCCATTTGTTTTTATAAGGCGTGTATACTGTGTAAGGCGTACCATCATGTTTTAAAATATCGTTAGCTTCAAAAACTACTTGATCTTTATAGCTATGAAAGGCTATACTTTTGGTTTTCAAAAACGCTTTAATTTCAGCATCGCGTTCTCTGGCATAAGGCTCGTAATCTGTATTTGTATAAACTGCTTCAATAGCATACGTTTCAGTAAGTTGTTTCCAAATATTTAATACATTTCCTTTTAAACAAAGTAAAGACGAATTATGCTTTTTTAATTCAGAATTAATGCTCTTTAAGCGCTCGTAAATAAAGGTAACACGAGCATCGTTTGTAGGTGATTCATTTAAAATAGCTTCATCAAAAATAAAAATAGGCAGCAGCTTTTCTTGATGCTTCAATGCTTCTAATAAACCTATATTATCTGTTAATCGTAAATCACGTCTAAACCAAAAAATGTTATATTTCATATAAATTGAGCCTGAAATTAAGCTGTTAGTTTGTTAAGCATGTTTTTAAAAATAAAACCGTGAAAAGGCAAAACACTATACCAATACAAACGACCAGACAATCCAACAGGCCTAAAGGTTGCTGTTTGCACAAGTTTGTTACCCTCCACTTTAAACTCCAACCACGCATCGCCTGGAAGTTTCATTTCGGCAAATAAAAGCAAGCGTCCTTCGGCTTTATTCGCATACAAAACACGCCAAAAATCTAGAGGATCTCCTGAGTAAAGGGCATCGGTATGGGTGCGTCCACGACGAAGTCCAACCCCTCCATAAAGCTTATCTATAAAACCACGTAGTTTCCATAAATTATCGCCATAATACCAACCTGTTTCACCTCCAATACGCCAAATTCTATTAATGGTAACTTCTCGGTTAGTCATTATTTTTTCACGATGATCTAAAAAACAACCATGCGTAGGGACTTGAATAAAATCGGACACATTAATAGTCATCACCCCACTACTTAAAGCGTCTTTCCAACTGGAAACAATCTCGTTAGATTCTATCTTTTTAAAGGCTTTATTAAGTGCTTGTTTATAAGATATTGGCTGAATATTTAAAATGGAATTAATATTCTGATTTCTACAAATCACTTCCACTTTCATACTATTAACCAAAGCCACAGCAAGGCGGTAAGACGTTGAGGTTACAAAATACAACCAATATGAAGATAATCGAGGCGTCATAACAGGTACAATCCAAATTCGTCTTTTCAAACCACGAATTTCTGCAAATTGTAAGAGCATGTTCTTGTATGATAAAACATCTGGTCCGCCAATATCAAAATTCTTATCGTAGGTTTCAGGCACAGTAAGGGTTTTACTTAAAAACGAAATAACATCGGTAATCCCTATAGGCTGGCATTTGGTATTAAGCCATTTAGGCGTAATCATAACTGGAAGTTTTTCAACTAAATCTCTAATAATTTCAAAGGAAGCACTTCCAGATCCAATAATAATACCTGCGCGAAAAGTAGTTAAATGCCATTTCCCTTTTTGAAGCTCAAATTCTACTGCTTTTCTTGAACTTAAATGTTCTGATAAATCATCATCGTTAATTATACCGCTTAAATAAACAACATGATTTACAGATGTTTTATCTAAGGTTTTTGTGAAGTTTATAGCCGATTCTTTTTCTAAAGCTTCGTAATTTTTAGCTGCCGACATAGAATGCACTAAATAATAAGCCGCATCAATATCTTTTGGAATATTATTTAAGGTTGCTTCCTTTAGAAGATCTAAGGTAATGATGCTTAATTTTAAAGCTAACGATTTTGGAGGATTAAATCTTTTCTTATCCCTAACACAGCAAACAACATGATGTCCCTGAGCAACTAACACAGGAAGCAAGCGTTTGCCAATATATCCTGTTGCGCCTGTTAAAAGAATCTTCATAAAAATGAATCATTATAAAGTTGATAGCATCTCAACTCAAAAAACTACACGTGCTGATCTAATAAAATAGGGTTACCATCGGGATCTATAATAATGATATTTCCAGGGCCTTTAGTGTTTTCATCTACTTCTGTAGATAATTGCACGCCTTGCGCTTTTAATTGTTTTTGAATTGCTCTAATATCATCAAAATTTTCTAGAGTTTCAGCTTCTTGATTCCAACCTGGATTGAAGGTTAAAATATTGGTATCGAACATGCCCTGAAACAACCCAATTAAAGACTGACCGTTTTTCATGATGAGATAATTTTTATCTAAATCGCCTGCAAACACCGAAAAACCTAGGGCTTCGTAAAATTGCTGAGAAACCTTAATGTCTTTTACATTTAAACTGATGGAAAATGCACCTAATGTCATAATGAACTATTTTAAATTAAATATGTTGTTTTTTTCTTCTGAAAAGAAATGAGATTAAAACTTTTTTCCAATACCAACATTAAGTCCGTAACTGGTGTATTCTTGTTTAAAATCGAAATCGATTGATGGTAAAAGCAACCACGAATTACCCAATTCAATTTCATATTCGGCGCCAATACGCATAACGAATAAATTTTTATGATCTTCAAACTCCAATCCAGGACCTGCCATAATTGTTAATTCTTCTATGACTTTATAACCTGCCAAAACACCAACCAACAAAGCCTTGTCGCGCTCTAAATCTTCTCTATTAAATTCTACGATATAGTTAGCAAGCTCTAAATCTAATATCATACCTAGCACCCATTTTTCATTTAAAGTTCTAAAGTAATCCAAACCAATAGTGGGCACAAATACAGGGTCTTCCCTGTCGCCATCTTCAAAAGCACTAGGAATATGAGTGTAACCAAAAACAAAATTGATTTGATTTTTCTTTTCGGAAGTAAATTCGTTTTCTTCTTGAGCAAAAACAGATAGTGTGAAAAGAGAAAAAACTAAAAGGGAGGCAAAAACTTTATTCATTATTCATGGATTAAATTGAACAAAATAGAAATTTTAGTATGTGATTCTTACAAATATAAACATCCTATTTTAAAGGACTGTCCATTTTAAACAACAAAAAAAGCTCCCGAATAGGGAGCTTTTTAAAATATAATAACGAAAAATTATCCGTTAATAATTTTTTCTTGATGATTAATAGACTCTTGGTGAATCGCTTTAAACATCTTTAAAATAAATTCTTCACTTAAACCATATTGCTCACCTTCAAGAACCATTTTTCCTAAAATTTCGTTCCAACGTTTCGATTGAAGTACAGCAACGTTTTTATCTTTTTTCAATTGTCCAATACCATCGGCAGCTTTCATACGTTTTCCTAATAATTCAATAATTTGATTATCAACTACGTCTATTTGCGCTCTTAAAGTATCTAAAGCATTATTGTAATCTGCTTCAGCATTAGTTTCCTTTTTAATTTTCAAATCTTTCATAATTTGAACTAAAGTTGAAGGGGTTACTTGCTGTGCCGCATCACTCCATGCATTTTCAGGATCGTAATGTGTTTCAATCATTAAACCATCAAAATTCAAATCTAATGCCGCTTGAGATACATCAAAAATCATATCTCTTTTCCCTGTAATGTGAGAAGGATCGTTAATTAATGGAATATCTGGGAATTTGTTTTGAAATTCGATTGCCAATTGCCATTCTGGATTGTTTCTGTATTTGGTTTTTTCGTAAGTTGAAAATCCTCTGTGAATCGCTCCAATATTTTTTACACCAGCAGCATAAATTCTTTCAATACCACCTAACCATAAAGCTAAATCTGGGTTTACAGGATTTTTAATTAAAACCGGTTTATCGGTCCCTTCAAGCGCATCTGCAATTTCTTGCATGATAAATGGGCTTACTGTAGAACGCGCACCAATCCATAATAAATCGACATCGTGCTCTAAAGCTAATTTTACGTGAGCTGCGTTGGCAACTTCCGTACAGATTTTCATACCTGTTTCAGCTTTAACTTTTTGTAACCATTTTAAACCTAAAGCGCCTACACCTTCAAACATCCCTGGACGGGTTCTTGGTTTCCAGATTCCTGCTCTAAAATAAGTTACATCTGTATCTTTTAGCTCATGTGCTATTTTTAAAACTTGTTCTTCAGTTTCTGCACTACACGGTCCTGCAATTACCAATGGATGATCTAAATTTAAATCATCTAACCAGGCTCTCATTTCTTTGTTGTTTTCCATAATTTCACTCTTAACTAATTCCTTTTAAAATATCTTTTATATAATTGGTACTTTCCATCTCACTAAAAATCGCATCAAAATCATCATTTTGCATCAGCGTTTTAAAATGTGTGAGATTGTTAATATACTCTTCTAATGTTTCGATAACATTGGTTTTATTCTGCTTAAAAATGGGTGTCCACATTTCTGGTGAACTTTTTGCCAAACGTACGGTAGAAGCAAATCCACTACCCGCCATATCGAAAATATCGCGTTCGTTTTTTTCTTTTTCAATCACTGTTTTACCCAGCATAAACGAGCTAATATGCGATAAATGTGACACATAAGCGATGTGTTTATCATGTGCTTCCGGATTCATGTAACGCATGCGCATCCCAATATCTGAAAACAATTTCAAGGCTTTCTCTTGAAGCTTAAACGTGGTTTTTTCTACCTCGCAAACAATATTTGTTTTCCCTATAAACAAGCCTTCAATCGCTGCTGTTGGCCCCGAATGTTCCGTTCCTGCAATAGGGTGCATGGCAAGAAAATTTCTTCGCTTCGGATGATTTTCAACAGCCTTACAAATATCAACTTTTGTTGAACCCGCATCGACTACCAAACCATTATCCGATATTTTATCTAAAATGGTTGGCAACAACTTTACCGTAGCATCTACTGGAATAGACACAATAACCAAATCGGCAAATTCCAAATCGTCTAAAGTTGCTTTTTTATCAATTATATTAAGCTCTAGTGCTTTGTTTAAGGTTTCATCTTTTCTACTAATACCGTGAATAACCGCATCTGGATTATACTTTTTAATATCCTTAGCAAGACTTCCGCCTATTAAACCAACACCTATTGCATATATATTTTTCATCCTAACTGCCCCATAACCCCTGAAGGGAACTCTTTCTCGGGACTAAGAGTTATCTGTTTTTAATCTTTTTATAATTTACAGCAACTACAAACTGTAACTGCGACTGTAAACTTATTTTACTCGCGCTATACATTCTTCTATGGCTTCATTTGTTGCACATAGCGAAAACCTAATATAGCCTTCTCCTTGGGTTCCGAAAACGGTTCCTGGAGTGATAAAAATATGTTTCTCATACAAAACCTCATCGATAAAAGCTTCCGAAGTTAAACCTTCTGGCAACTTCGCCCAAATGAATAATCCGGTGGCATTTTTATCGTAAGTACAATTCAAGGCATCGGCTAGTTTCCACACTAGTTTTCGGCGCTCTTCGTACACCTTGTTTAATTCTGAATACCATGAATTTGAACACTTTAAAGCTTCAATAGCACCCTTTTGTATGCCGTAAAACATACCCGAATCCATATTGCTTTTCACTTTTAAAATGTTATTAATATGTTCCGCCGAACCAACAACCATACCTACGCGCCAGCCTGCCATATTAAAGGTTTTGCTTAGCGAATTAAGCTCCAAACAAACCGCTTTAGCACCAGGAACACTTAATAAACTTTTTGGCGCATCGTTTAATATAAAACTGTACGGATTATCGTTTACAATTAAAATATTATGACGGGTTGCAAAATCGACTAAATCTTTAAACAACGATTCTGAAGGCTGTGCTCCCGTTGGCATATGCGGATAATTAACCCACATAAGCTTTACTTTACTTAAATCTAATTTTTCTAAAGCTTCAAAATCTGGTTGCCAATTATTAGCGGCATCCAAATTATACAACACGCCTTTTGCACCAACCAAATTGGTAACCGATTGGTAGGTTGGATAACCTGGATTTGGAATTAAAACTTCGTCGCCTTCATTTAAATAAGCCATCGAAATGTGCATAATCCCTTCCTTGCTCCCCATTAAAGGCAGAATTTCTGAAGCTGGATCTAGATTTACCGAAAAATGTTCGTTATAAAACCCAGAAACCGCTTCTCTAAGCTCAGGCAAACCTTGGTAGCTTTGGTATTTGTGTGCGTTTGGGTTTGTAAAACTCTCCGATATTGCTTCTAGCACCGCAGTTGGCGGCTGCATATCTGGACTTCCAATCCCTAAACTTATAATAGGTTTTCCGCTTGCAATAAGCCCTCCTACTTCTCTTAATTTTTTTGAAAAGTAGTATTCTTCAACCGTCTGTAATCGATTCGCTACCTCAATCATAACTTCGCATTTTTATATTCGCCTAACACTTTAAAAGCATCGCCCATAATTTCAATGATGGTTTTTGCTTTTTTGAAATCGTTGTAACTTTCAAAAGTAACATCAACAAAAAAGGCATATTTCCAAGGTGTTTCCACAATGGGTAAAGATTGAATTTTTGTTAAATTCAGCCTACAATCGCTCATCACATTTAAAATAGCAGCTAGACTTCCGCGTTTATGGTTTGCTTCAAATTTTACTGAAGCTTTATTGATTTCATTTTCTGGAAACACCGAATTTTTACGCTTAACAATAACAAAACGGGTTTCGTTATGTTTTATGGTTTGAATGCTGTGCGCCAGAATGTCTAAATTAAAAATTTCGGCAGCCGTTACACTCGCAATGGCGCCAATCCCTTTTAGTTGATTTTCGCTGATACGCTGTGCCACCTCGGCCGTATCTTTATCTTCAACCAGTTTAATATGAGGATATTGTCTAAAAAACTTTTTACACTGTAATAAAGCCATTGGATGCGAATACACTTCCTTAATATCTTCAATCGTTTGGTTTGGTAAAGCCATTAAATTATGCTGAATATCTAAATAATGTTCGCCTACAATATGTAAACCATATTTATCAATTAAGGCATAATTAGGAATTATAGACCCCGCAATTGAGTTTTCTAAAGCCATAATACCTGCATCGCATTCTTTGGTCATTAAAGAATCCACCACTCTGTCGAATGTCATACACTCGATAGAATCCACAGGGTTTTCAAAAAATTGTTGTGCAACAATATGATGAAAAGACCCTTTTACTCCTTGTATGGCTACTGTTTTAATCAAATTTTCAACTTTTATTAAGTTCTAATGCCGTAGCATTTATTTTTGTAACGCTTAAACAAAAAAAAGTCTCGATTTTCATCGAGACTCATATCATTAATTTATATTTATAAATTATACATACAACGCCTCGTTTCTTTTGCTAAAAAAGAAATAGTTGTTAAAATATGTATAATATACTGTTGTTGTCATAATTACGGCGCTAAAGTAATTATTATTTCGAGAAATCAAAACACAATATTTTATTTTTTACGCTTTTATTAAAAGTTTTAAAGATTTTACAGTAAAACTTCCATTACTTTAGATATTCATTTATTTTTGAATAAATAATTTTAATTATGTCCATTGAAGTCCTCGGTGTTTCAAAACTTTACGGAAACCAAAAAGCCCTTAACAACATTTCATTTCATGTAGGAAAGCCCGAAATAGTTGGTTTTTTAGGCCCAAACGGTGCTGGAAAGTCTACATTAATGAAGATTTTAACCACCTATTTAAAACTTAATGATGGCCAAGCCTTGGTTAATGGGTTTGATGTAAACAAAAACCCAAAGGCCGTGCAACTAAGTGTGGGCTATCTTCCGGAACATAATCCCCTATATTTAGAACAATATATTAAGGAATATTTAATGTTTAACGCGCAGGTTTATAAAATTGATAAACAGCGCGTCAATGAGGTTATCGAACTTACAGGATTAACGCCTGAAGCTCACAAAAAAATCGGACAACTATCTAAAGGATATCGCCAGCGTGTTGGTTTAGCTAATGCCCTACTACACGATCCCGATGTTTTAATTCTAGACGAACCTACTACCGGACTAGATCCCAACCAATTAATTGATATTAGAAACCTGATTAAATCCGTTGGAAAAACCAAAACTGTTTTTCTTTCAACGCATATCATGCAAGAGGTTGAAGCCATGTGCGACCGTGTTATTATTATTAACAAAGGTGAAATTGTGGCCGATAAAAACTTAAACGACCTTAGAAATGATGCCGAACAAGTGGTTATTGTTGAATTCGATTACCGTATTGAAAACGCCTTTTTACTAAAACTTCCTAAAGTTGAAAGTGTAAAAAATACGCATGGATTTGTATATGAAATCACTTTTAAAACTACAGAAGATATGCGTTCTCATGTTTTTGATTTCGCACACGATAATCAATTGAAAATACTACAACTCAATCAGAAAAACGCTAGCTTAGAATCGCTTTTTAGGAATTTAACCACAAATTAACTATCTTAAAATTCGATTATGACAAATATCATCTTTAGCTAAACAACTACCTACTAATTTTGCCAAAGGAATTAATCCTTTAGCAATCTATAATTCATTCATTTTAAATAAAATTAGAATTAATTAACCATTGTTAAATTAGAAAACAAACAACATGAGTAAAGGTATTTATGTAGCAACTATTGAACCTAACAGCGGAAAATCTGTTATCGTATTAGGTTTAATGCGCATGTTACTAGGAAAGACAGCAAAAGTAGGATACTTCAGACCTATAATTGAAGACACTGAAGAAGGTGAAACAGACAACCACATCAACACAGTGGTTTCTTATTTTGAAATTGATATTAACTACAAAAAAACATACGCTTTTAAACGAAGTGAAGTCCTTGATTTATACAACAAAGGAAAATCGGGAGAAGTGATTGATGAAGTTATTAGAAAATATAAATATCTAGAAGAACGCTTTGATTTTATTTTAGTTGAAGGCACCGATTTTTCACATGAAAATTCAAGCATAGAACTAGACATCAATACGCTTATCGCCAAAAACTTAAGTTTGCCAGTCATTCTTGTGTCGCGTGGCGATAATTTAATTATTTCTGAAATTGCAGACAATATGCAATTGGCCTACGATACTTTTAAAGAAGAAGTAGACGTACTGTCAATCATGGCTAATAAAGTCGCTCCAGAAAATGTTAAGGACTTAAAAGCACTTTTAAAAGACAGAATTGGAGGAAATACCGATATTACTGTAATCCCTAAAATTCCAAGTTTAGCCAACCCGACCATCAAGGAAATCATTAAACAAGTGGATGGCGAAGTACTTCTTGGTAAAGATATGCTAAACAATCAAGTGGATAGTGCCATTCTTGGTACCATGCAATTGCGTAATTTCTTAAACCATATAAAAGACGACTGTTTAATTATTACATCTGGCGATAGAGCCGACATTCTTTTAGGGGGTATGCAAGCGCACATTTCCAAAAACTACCCTAAAGTATCAGGCATTGTACTTACTGGAGGTTTAATTCCAGAAGACACTATTTTACGGTTAGTAGAAGGACTTTCAAGCGTGGTGCCAATTATTAGCGCTAAAGAAGGTACTTTCTCTATCACCAACAAAATTGGTAAAATTAGAACTAAAATTTACGCCGATAATGTTGAAAAAATAGAAACGGCTATTGCTACTTTTGAAAAACACGTGGATACCAATAAATTGGCAAATGATTTAATCACCTTTAAATCTGAAATTTTCACACCAAGAATGTTTCAATATAATTTATTGCAACGTGCTTTAAAAAACAAAAAACACATTGTTTTACCAGAAGGTTACGACGAGCGTGTTTTAAAAGCAGCAGCCCGATTAATTGATGCCCATGTGGTAGATTTAACTTTAATTGGTGAAAAAGATAAAATTCAAGAAATTATTACTAGAAACGATATTCCTTTAGATTTAAAGGATGTTAATGTGGTTACACCGCAACAATCGGAACATTATGAAGATTACGCCAACACGTTTTACGAACTAAGAAAACATAAAAATGTAAACCTTCAAATGGCTAAAGATACCATGTGCGATGTTTCATATTTCGCAACCATGATGATTTATAAAGGTCATGCCGACGGTATGGTTTCTGGTGCAGTTCACACCACACAACACACTTTAAGACCTGCGTTACAATTTATTAAAACAAAACCAGGTGTAAATATTGTGTCTTCTGTATTCTTTATGTGTTTAGAAGATCGTGTATCTATTTTTGGTGATTGTGCCATCAACCCAAACCCAAATGCTGAACAGTTAGCAGAAATTGCAATTTCTTCGGCTGAAACGGCTCAAAACTTTGGTGTAGAACCTAAAGTAGCCTTATTATCTTATTCTTCTGGATCTTCAGGTAAAGGAGAAGAAGTTGATAAAGTGAGAACCGCTACCGAAATCGCAAAAGAAAAGGCTCCAAACTTAAAAATTGAAGGCCCAATCCAGTATGATGCAGCTGTAGACATGCGTATTGGTAAAAGTAAATTACCAGATTCTGAAGTTGCCGGACAAGCAAGTGTGTTAATTTTCCCTGATTTAAACACAGGAAATAACACCTACAAAGCCGTACAAAGAGAAACCGGCGCTTTAGCCATTGGCCCAATGTTACAAGGTTTAAACAAACCGGTTAACGATTTAAGTAGAGGTTGTACTGCCGACGATATTTACAGTACAGTAATAATAACAGCTATTCAAGCTCAAGATATATAACAATGCAAGTATTAGTTTTAAATTCTGGGAGTTCATCCCTAAAGTATCAATTAATTTCAATGCCAGAAGAAACCATTTTATGTTCAGGAATTATTGAACGTATTGGTTTAGATGATGCCATTTTTAAATATAAAACCGACAAAGATTCTGTAGATCTTGTCACTGCTATCCCTAATCACAAAGTAGGATTAGAGTTAGTAGCAAAACAATTATTAGATGCCGAAACGGGCATTATTAAATCGACCGACGATATTGCTGTAGTAGGACATCGTGTGGTACACGGCGGAAAATATTTTAGTGACACCACTGAAATTACCACAGAAGTTAAAGAAAAAATAAAAGCTTTAATTTCATTAGCACCGCTTCACAACCCTGCAAATTTAGAGGGTATTGAAGTCGCTGAAGCTATTTTCCCTAACGCAAAGCAAGTGGCGGTTTTCGATACGGCTTTCCACCAATCTATTCCTGAGAAAGCGTATTTATATGCGATTCCTAAAGCCTATTCAGACGAACATAGCATTCGTTTATACGGATTCCATGGCACCAGTCATAAATATGTTTCAGAAAAAGCTACCGAATATTTAGGCAAAAAAGCTTCAAATGTCATTACCATTCACTTAGGTAATGGTTGTAGCATGTCGGCTGTAAAAGACGGAAAATGTATCGATCACTCATTAGGCTTCTCCCCTGTTAACGGGTTAATTATGGGAACGCGTTCTGGTGATATCGATCAATCCATCATCTTCTATTTAGCTAAAAAGCTGAATTATTCTTTAGATGAGATCAACACCCTTTTACAAAAGAAAAGTGGTATGCTTGGTTTAACAGGATATAGCGATTTAAGAGATATTCAAGCTGAAGCTGAAAAGGGCAATACAGATTGTCAATTAGCATTAGCCATGAACACTTACCGCATTAAAAAATACATTGGTAGCTACGCTGCGGTATTAAACGGATTAGATGCTATCGTTTTCACGGCTGGAATTGGTGAAAATTCTGATTTGGTTCGAGAAATGGTATGTGAAGATATGGATTTCTTCGGATTAGAATTAAACAAAGAAGAAAACGCGAAACGATCTGGTGAGATTCGTGAGATTAACTTGCCTACATCAAAAGCTAAAATTTTAGTGATTCCAACTAATGAAGAACTAGAAATCGCAAAACAATCGGTTGATTTATTCGAAAATTAATCATCTCAAACTGATTTTACATCATTTTGTAGCATAGAGCAATCCTACATAATAAACCCGCAGCTAAACATTTTAGTTGCGGGTTTCTTTTTTGGTTATAGCATATATTAACAATATCAGACATCTAGAAGATGTTTTTTTATTCAAAAAAGAGACTAAACGGACTTACTTAGGTTTTATTTTTAATATAAATATTTAGTATATCCGTAATATCCTCTTTTATAAACTCCCAGTGCTTTCCTAAAAAACAAATGGGGTCAAAGTCATCATCAGCATTTTCGAATTCAATCAAATTCTTTAGAATTAATTTATGTTCATGGGTGTGGGGATAACGCTGTTTGTGCAAATCCAACATGATATTTAAACTATAAAAATTGAATAACTCATGCAAATCCCAAAAATCTTTTTTTCTGCCACCTCTTTGGATGACATCTAGTTTCATGGCTGAAATTTCTTCCAGAGTAGCCATTCGAACACCATCTTCAATAAGTGGCAATTGGATAAATGGGTCAGTATAAAATACATCTAGTTTTATGGTGTTTTCGGAATCTGTTCCTATGAAATAGGATTTCCCCAAAGCCACGGGAACAACTTTCAAGTGGTCTACGTAAGCAAAATTATATTCCAAAAAACTTTGTATAACATCAAAATCAATTGTCCCATATGGGAGGTCACTAAATAAATCTATATCAATAGATTCTCGATGTCCTATTTGCAAACTTAAAGCTGTTCCTCCAACTAATCTAAACGATTCAAATTCCTTAGCAGACATTAATAGAGTCAAGACCTTTTTTAGTAAATCATTTACGGTATTATAATGAAGCATCTACAAATATTAAGTTTTTAAATGAGAAACTGAATAGGGTGCTCTTGTTTTAGCAGATAGTACAGCTTCCACTTTCTTCACACCATAAAAACGGCGAATTTCATTTTTTTCAGTGTCGTTACCACGTTCAAAAACTCTATGAATAACAGCCTTAAATTGCCTGTTCCAATCTATTTTTGAAATATCGGTATCCCAAAATAGCGCCTTTCTTAAAACGGATAAGTTAGGGGTATTAGAGCTGATTTTTTTCTTTGTTGAAACAATATCATAAAAAGTTTGGAGTATAGAGAAAGTGCCTTCCTCTATACCTAACTTTTCTTCAATTTTTAACGCTAGAGGAATATTTAGACTTCTTTTTCCTTTTATTATAGCATTAAGTGTTTGTGGGTGTTCATTTATGGATAAGGCAAATGGACGCTGACGAATCATACGTTTTTGCAACTCCCTTTCAAGTATAAAACCAGGGTGAATGCCTTTGTATTTCTCTATAAACTTATTCACAGTACAAATATAAACAATTTTGTTTATATTTTACGCTCCAATACTTGTCATGGCAAACTGATTTTACATTCATTTTATTTCCACTTGTTGTCATTTCAAAAACAATACAAATAGCTTATCTTATAAACCATTAACACACAGTGCTTAAATTAAAAAAGACTTTAAATTATGTAATTCTCAAAAATAAGAGAAAAATTTATCTTAAATTACGAATATAACAACTAAAACATGATAAAAATCATAATATGATAATTTCAAAGTTTAGATATTTGCATCATAATCTAAACCCATTAACTCATGAATACGCAAAATATTATAAATAGACTAGTAAGCTTAATCGTTGTAGTAGGTTTTACTATGAATTTCTCTCAAGCACAAATGTTACAGCTTGAAAATCAAGAATCGCATCTTACAGTATTTGGAAGTTCTAATCTGCATGGTTGGAAAGTAGATGCTAAAACTAAAAATGGTTCTATTCGTTTTAATGATTTAGAGTCTAGTGACATTACCCACTTATCACTTACTGTATCAGCCGAAAGTTTAAAGGGAGTAAAACTAGGAATAACTGAAACAGCAACGGAGACGCTAAAATCAGATCAATACAAATACATTTTATTTACCTTAAGCGAAGTGACCAATGTAACCCCTAAAGGAAATGGTCAATTTGCTGTCCAGGCCATAGGCAATTTGGTCATTGCAGGAACCAGTAAAACGATACCGTTAGATTTTAATGTGGACATAAAAAAAGGAAATGTAACCCTTGCAGGAAACACAAAATTAAAACTATCTAGCTTTAACCTAACACCTCCAAAAAGGTTAATGGGAACTATCAAAGCCAAAGATGATATTGTATTAAGATTTGAAACTAACTTCACGGAATCCCCAATATTATAAACCATAAAAGCCTTTACTTCTGTTATTTGAACTATACCAATTATAACCTAAAATGAACCCTATAATTTGTTTCTATTAAACTCATATTTCAATAAAAAATAAAACCGTAGCGCAGCTATGCTTTGATTTTGTATTTCATATGAACCCAATATATTCCAAATTATTTAGGCCCCCTTTTAAATCATAATTGGTATTGGTCTACGAAGTAAAGTTTTTTTATGTCTAAATTTACAGTCTGTCTTCACTATAAACCTACTCAAAAATTAATCGCCCTTTATAAACTTCTTCAACCTCAACAATTGCAGGTTTATTAACAGAAATAACATTGCCCGTACCAGAGATTTTACCTTTAATTTCCTGTTGCGGGTTTATTATAATGTCGTTAGCACTTCGGTTATTAACGTTTATTTTTTGGGCTACGAGTTCGCGACCTTCAAAACGCGAGGTTCCCGAAGCTAATAACACATTCAAAGCATTTGTTTGTCCAGTTACATAAGCATTAGACAGGTTATTAAATACAAAACGCAAATTATCGTTATCGATAGTTAGATAAAAATTGGCGTTTGTATAAGAGCCTGGCACACCATAATCTTCAGACAAAAAGGCAATCGTTGGATAGGTTAAAACGCCATCGGAACGGATGTCAAACTGCGTAGAACTTCTAACTTCAGTAAGGTTAGGCGACGTAATATAAACTTTAGTAATGCCGTAATCGCGTACATAATTACAAGTGTTGTTATCGGTTAAAGTTAATTTCCCTTCCAAAACTTCAGCAGTAACATCTGGCATTAAATTTTTACCTGTTTCAATAAGTACTTTTTGTTCGGGACCTTCCTTTATTACAAGCTCGATATCTCGATTTACAAAAATTTTATCAAAAACATCAACTTGAATTTCTTTTTGAATAATGGTGCCTGCCGTTTGAAAACAATCGTTGGCAGATTCGCTATCGCAAGCAAAAGCTATCATTAAAAATACGATGTAAACTATTTTTCTCATAACCTAATTCCTCCTCCAAATTCTACCGCTTCAGCCTTGGCTCCGTGCGATTTTAAAGTTACTGCAGCAAACCATTTTTTACCAAAATAACGCTTTAATCCCAATCTTAAATAAGTCTGACCTTCAAAATCGTAAGGGTAATACACATAATACCCAAACTGAGTGACAATAGACGTTTTGTTTATAAACAGCTCGTGGCCAGCAAAAATTCCAACCCGTTTATAATCTTCATCTCCCGAAACATTTTCTTCAGGGAATGAAACAGATTTATAGTAAATTAATTCTTTTAAGAAATTTGAAAAGAACACATCGGTTCCTAATTGCAAAGCACTTTTTCTGGTAATACGTTTATCAGCATAACCTGAAAACACATAAAACGGAAACTGTCCGCTACCTACAACATCACTTTCATTAATACCCGTTCTAAAAACCAAATTGAATTTTATGGGTTCTGTGAATTTGCCGTCGTTTTCGGCTAACGTATGTTGGTATTCCAAAGGTTGTTCATCAATATTATAAACCAAACCTAAATTAAGCGTAATAGAATTAGTACTCGCATTGGGCGCTTTCACATTCGCGTTAGAGTAGTGTATTAAGGAAAACCCTGCCTGCAAACCAAACCTATCAAAAATGCGTTCCTTTTTATAATTTAACATTACAAAAGTACTACTCATTAAATGTGTACCGTAGGCGATATTGCGGTAGTTTTGTTCTTTATCGTATGGATTTTCGGTATAGCCTAAACCCTGCCCCAAACGAAACATTAAGTTGCGCTTAAAAAAGTAAAAATTGTAATGAGCATACAGCGAAGCCACGTTTCCTAAAACATCATTCTTCATGTTTTGGTAAGCGTAAGTCACCCCGTAATCCGGATAATTGTAGCGTTGTTCCCAGTCGTTAAACCCAAAAGTTTTCCTGTTCCAACTTAAAATAAAGCCTTCAGGATGCCCTTGAATTAAATGCGCGATGTCTGAATTGTGTTCGGCAATATTCCCTCGAAAATAACTAATATCAAGTGTTGATGTTTTTGTTTTTTCTTGTGAAAAACCAACAATAAAAACTAAGCAAAAAAAGCAGGTAAAATAAAACTTCATCAATGGGTTTTGTAAACCGCAAATGTAAGTTAATTTTAAAACAATGCCTTAGCTATAGCGTGTACATTATCACTTTTTCCCATAGAATAATAATGTAAAAATGGCACACCTGCATCTCTTAATTCTTTAGACTGCTGAATGGCAAATTCTATGCCCACCTGGCGCACGGCTTTATTATCCTTACACCCTTCTACGGCTTCAATTAACGTTTCTGGCAAGTCAATTTTAAAAACTTGAGGTAATATTTGTAAATGACGTTTTACAGCAATCGGTTTGATTCCCGGAATAATAGGCACCGTAATACCAATTTCACGTGCTTTATCTACAAACTCAAAGTACTTTTTATTATCAAAAAACATTTGGGTCACCACATAATCAGCTCCCGCATCCACCTTAGCTTTTAAGCGTTTTAAATCGGTATTTAAGGACGGAGATTCCATGTGTTTTTCAGGATATCCAGCAACACCCACACAAAAATCGTAATTGTGTTCTACTTTAATATCGTCATGGAGATACTGTCCTTTATTCAAATTTGAAATTTGCTGAACCAATTCGCTAGCAAAAGCGTTTCCGCCCTCGGTTGGCACGAAATACGATTCGTCTTTTCTTGCATCACCACGTAAAGCCACCACATTATCAATCCCTAAATAATGGCAATCCACCAACACATATTCGGTTTCTTCTTTAGTAAATCCACCACAAAGCAAGTGCGGAATGGCATCCACCTTATATTTATGCATGATAGACGCACAAATACCCACGGTTCCCGGACGCATACGCGTGATGCGCTTGTCCAATAAACCATTACCTCTATCGACATACACATATTCTTCTCTAGAAGTCGTGACGTCTATAAATGGCGGATTAAACTCCATTAACGGATCGATATTATTGTATAAATCTTGAATGTTTTTTCCTTTTTGAGGCGGAATAACTTCAAAAGAAAATAATGTTTTACCGTTTGCTTTTTTAATGTGATCTGTTACTTTCATAAGAGGCCTCCCTTAATCCCTCCAAAGGAGGGAAACTGTTACGGGATATGTGTTATTATTTTATACTTTTTTCTTTTCTTTCTAGTTTTCCTCCCTAAGCCTGCATTGCGCGCAGTCGAAATGGGAGGTTAGGTGTTTTCTAAAATTTGGGCGTTACCAATCCCGATAGCTATCGGGAGGTCGGGCTTTACGTTGCAAGTCCGCGCTCGTACCTCGCTGTGGGCTTTCCACTGCAATCCCTAACGCGAGCTACTCCTGCAATAGACCTTTCAGGTTTTAAAAACCTGAAAGGTCTATGTCATATTAAGCCTTTCGAAATATCTAATATCGTATAAATATTAAAGGTTTCGACAAGCTCAACCTGACAGTCTCTTTTTAAATTAACGCCGTTTCTCAACCACTTTTAACCCAAATCACAGAACAAAGTTCTATGATGTTAATCTATTATGTGAAATAAGCTACCGTTAAAGCAGTAAGGGTAAGCATCAAAAGCTGAATAAAGAAAATGATCTCTGTTCTAAGTTTTTTCATGATTCTATTTTTACTGCAATATTCTTATTTCATTCTATCCAATTCGTTAGTTTAATAAAAATTAATTGTTAAGTTAAAAGCCTTTTCTTTAACAAAAAGAGACTTTTAATTAGCAATTATACTTTTTCTTGGTTTTCCATTGTCACCCCCAACGCGCGTCTCTCCTGTATAAGACCTTTCAGGTTTTTAAAACCTGAAAGGTCTAAAAAACTTATCTTATAACAAAACCATTACAATGGTCAACATCATAAGCCTCAACTAATCGCTCCAGAAGAGGGAAACTGTTACGGGATATATGTTATTATTTTATACTTTTTTCTTTTCACTCGAGTGTTCTTCCCCTTCGGGGAGGTTAGATGGGGCTTCTACTCTGCAATATTAGCGTGCAACCACTTTCTAGCTTTCTCCTTAGTAATCCCTTTACGTTCGCAATAATCGGTGACTTGGTCGTCGGTAATTTTACCTAAACCAAAATATTTAGCTTCTGGATTTCCAAAATAGTAACCAGAAACAGCTGCTGCTGGCCACATGGCTAAACTTTCGGTAAGGGTAACACCTATTATTTTTTCAACATCTAACAATTCCCAAATGGTTTCCTTCTCTAAATGATCTGGACATGCTGGGTAACCTGGCGCCGGACGAATACCTTTGTAAGTTTCTTTAATTAAATCGTCGTTACTTAAATCTTCATTAGCAGCATAACCCCAATGTTTCGTTCGTATTTGCTTGTGTAAATATTCCGCGAAAGCTTCAGCAAAACGATCAGCAATAGCTTGAGCCATAATACCGTTATAATCGTCGTCTTTAGCTCTATAGCTATCAGCTAATTCTTGTGCTCCAAAAATACCCACACAAAATGCACCCATGTAATCCTTTTTACCAGATTCTTTAGGTGCAATAAAATCGGCTAAAGCATGATTAGGAATCCCTTCGCGTTTCTTTAATTGCTGACGCAACGTTCTAAAAACAGCGATTTCCTCACCTTTTTTCTGAATAGAAATATCATCATCATTTATCGAATTGGCTTCAAACAAGCCAAAAACAGCTTTTGCTTTTAAGGATTGTTTGGCTATGATTTCTTTAATCATTTCCTGAGCTTCAGCATACATAATAGTCGCTTGCTCACCAACCAATTCATCGGTCAAAATATCTGGAAATTTTCCGTGTAAATCCCAGCTTCTAAAAAACGGACTCCAATCTATAAAAGGCTCTAAGTCCTTTAAACTAATTTGTTTCAACATCTGAATCCCTAATTCGTTAGGTTTTACAATTTCAGAGGTTTCCCAATCAATTTTATATTTTCTTTTGCGGGCTTCTTCTATAGAGATATATGATTTTTCTTTACCTCGCTTTAAAAACTTGGTTCTAAAATCATCATAATCGGCCTTCATTTTCGCCACGTATTCGTGCGATGTTTTCTTGTTCAGTAAATCACCAACAACGGTTACCGCTCTCGATGCATCATTTACATGTACTACAGCATTGTTATACTGCGTATCAATTTTTACAGCCGTATGTGCTTTTGATGTCGTTGCCCCACCAATAAGTAAAGGCAATTTGAAATTTTGACGCTGCATTTCCTTAGCTAAGTACACCATTTCATCAAGCGATGGTGTAATTAATCCTGATAACCCGATAGCATCTACACGTTCGCTTATAGCAGTTTCAATAATTTTTTCTGGTGGCACCATAACCCCCATATCTACAATCTCGTAGTTATTACAAGCCAAAACAACACTCACGATATTTTTACCAATATCATGTACATCACCTTTTACTGTGGCCATTAATATTTTACCAACAGGTTCTTGTTTGTCTGTTTTTTCAGCTTCAATAAACGGATTTAAATAAGCCACGGCTTTTTTCATCACACGTGCCGATTTCACTACCTGAGGCAAGAACATTTTTCCTGCTCCAAATAAATCACCAACAACATTCATCCCGATCATTAAATGACCTTCAATAACATCGATGGGTTTTTCAGCTTCTTGTCTGGCTTGTTCAATATCTTCAATAATAAAAGCATCGATACCTTTTACTAAAGCATGAGTGATTCTATCTTGCAATGGGTTTTCACGCCAAGTTAAATCGACTCCTTTTTCTGTTTTTGATCCTTTTACGGTTTCAGCAAAATCTAATAAACGCTCGGTAGCATCGTCACGACGGTCTAGAATCACATCTTCAACATGCTCTAATAAATCCTTAGGAATATCATCATAAACCTCTAAAAGTGCTGGGTTTACAATCCCCATATTCATACCAGCCTGAATGGCGTAGTATAAAAACACCGAGTGCATCGCCTCACGAACACCATCATTTCCTCTAAACGAAAACGATACGTTACTCACCCCACCACTCACACTTACATTTGGTAAGTTCTCACGAACCCAACGTGTGGCTTCAATAAAATCGATAGCGTTTCTGCGGTGTTCTTCCATTCCTGTTGCTACAGGAAATATGTTTAAATCGAAAATAATATCTTCAGAAGGGAAACCTACTTCATTAACTAAAATATCATACGAACGTTTTGCAATTTCAATACGACGCTCGTAATTATCGGCTTGACCAACCTCATCAAAAGCCATAACAATTACAGCGGCACCATAACGTTTTATTAATTTGGCTTCTTGAACGAATTTTTCTTTTCCTTCCTTTAATGAAATGGAGTTAACCACGCATTTTCCTTGCACCACTTGAAGACCAGCTTCGATAATTTCCCATTTCGAACTATCAATCATGATAGGCACACGACAAATATCGGGCTCGGCAGCAATTAAATTCAAGAAACGAATCATGGCCTCCTTACCGTCAATTAATCCGTCATCGAAATTAATATCAATAATTTGCGCACCTCCATCTACTTGATGACGTGCAATATCCAAAGCTTCATCGTACTTTTCTTCTTTAATTAATCGAAGAAATTTACGGGACCCCGCTACATTAGTACGTTCTCCTACATTTATAAAATTGCTATTTTCGTTCAGAACGAGGGGTTCCAGTCCTGAAAGCTTCATATATCGTTTTTGGTTTTTGGTTTTTGGTTTTTGGTTCGCTTCGTCAATCATAGTTTTTTGTAATAATTAATAAAACCGTTTAACAGCTTTTTACTTGAAATTACAGTTCCCAAGATATTTTTTAATTCTGCTTCTGAAATATATTCCAAATCAAAAGACAAATATAATTGTGTTTCTACTTCTTGCAATGAGCCTTTAGCTATATATAAAAAGTGAATGGTCTCTTTATTTGATTGTCTTCCTATGCCTTCTGCAATATTTGAAGGCACAGATACAACAGATCTTCTTATTTGGTTTGTTAAACCATATAATTCTTCGTTTGGAAATGATTTTGTTAACACATAAATTAACTTAACCAATTCTCTCGAATACTTCCAAACATCTAGTTCAGTATATGAATTCATTTCTTATTTATTTCTTGAACTGATTTAAACTTTTCCATTTGTTAAAAAAATTATTCCTTACGTAAAAACGCAAAAAACATAAATCACTTCATTATTCATTTTGATTAATACATTATTAGTTCTTATTACTTTTCACTCCCATACTATTCAACCATCAACCAAAAACCAATAACCAATAACCAGCAACTACAATTCTTCAACCAACTTATAATGTTCTACTGTTGGAAACGGTTCGTAAAAATGGTGTAATAATGCTTTCCATTCTAGATATTCCTCAGATTGTCTAAATCCGATTTCATGATCTTCTATTGTTTCCCAGTTTACTAATAAAATATATTTATCGTCTTGCTCTACACATTTTTTTAATTGGTGTGAGACATAGCCTTTCATTGATGAAATGATTTTTTCTGCTTTTTTGAAATTGATTTCAAACTCAGCTGAAAGTCCTTCCTTTATGTTTAATATGGCTACTTCTAATATCATTTCTTCTCTGCTTAATGAGATGCTGAAACAAGTTCAGCATGACGGCGTGGCTTATATTTAGCAGCTAATTTTGCAATAACGCTAATATGTTCTGGTGATGTTCCGCAACAGCCACCAATAATATTTATTAAATTTTTCTTTAGATATTCTTCAATTTGCTCGCCCATTTCCTCTGGTGTTTCATCGTATTCCCCAAAAGCATTTGGTAAACCAGCGTTAGGGTGTGCTGAAATAGCAAAATCGGTTTTATTAGCAATCGCTTCTAAATGTGGTTGTAATAAATTAGCACCTAAAGCACAATTAAATCCGACAGACAATAAAGGAATATGAGATACTGAAATTAAAAAAGCTTCGGCCGTTTGCCCTGAAAGTGTTCGTCCAGAAGCATCGGTAATCGTACCACTTAACATGATAGGAATATCGATATTGCGCTCGTCCTTTACTTCTTCAATTGCAAACAAGGCTGCTTTGGCGTTTAAAGTATCAAAAACGGTTTCAACTAATAGCAAATCGGCACCACCATCCATTAAAGCTTCCACTTGTTGTTTGTACGCGATGCGTAATTCATCAAAAGTAACCGCTCTATATCCAGGATCGTTAACATCTGGCGACATACTTGCTGTACGGTTTGTTGGCCCGATTGAACCTGCTACAAAACGTGGTTTGTGTGGTTCTTTAGCGGTGAATTTATCGGCAACTTCCTTGGCTATTTTAGCTGACTCGTAGTTGAGTTCGTAAACCAAATCTTCCATTTGATAATCGGCCATAGCAATCGTGGTTCCCGAAAAGGTATTGGTTTCAACAATATCGGCTCCAGCTTCAAAATATTTGGCGTGAATGGTTTTTATAGCTTCAGGCTGCGTGATAGAAAGCAAATCGTTATTACCCTGCAAAGGCGTTGGGTAATCTTTAAAACGCTCACCACGAAAATCTTCTTCGGTGAATTTATAGGCTTGTAACATGGTACCCATAGCACCATCTAAAACCAAAATGCGCTCTTTTAAAGCCTGTTGTATGTCTGACATTTGTTTGATATTATTTAAAGTCTATAATATCATCAAGAAAAGTAAATAAATACTATTCGTTATCTGTCTGATTGATTCCTGAAATAAACTCAGCACAAGCAGTAGAACGTAGCACCTTCTTTACAAGATAAAGGGTTGCCAAGGTTTCTCTGGGTCTAATCCCTCTACCTTTCTTGATAACATTAATACGTTAATGAACTAGCGCACAAAAGTACTAACTATATTTTTGTTTTCCTACTTAATTTCCAGCTCAGACCGCTATGGATAAAAAAACTAAAAATCTTTAAGTGCTATTCAAATAAAGTAGATGATAAATAGCGATCGCCTCTATCGCAGATAATGGCCACAATAATACCTTCTTCGATAGTTTCGGCAATTTTTAAGGCACAAAAAACAGCTCCTCCACTACTCATTCCAGCAAATATTCCTTCTTCTTTTGCTAAATTAATGGTTGTTTGTTTGGCATCTTCTTCCGAGACATCGACAACAATGTCAACTTTTTTAGGTTCAAAAAATTTAGGCACGTATTCTGGTGACCATTTTCTAATCCCTGGAATTTTTGCACCATCGGCAGGCTGAGCGCCAACAATGGTAATGTTTTTATTTTGCTCTTTTAAGAATGTAGACACCCCCGTTATCGTTCCGGTTGTTCCCATAGCAGAGACAAAATGTGTGATTTTATGATTGGTAGCCTCCCAAATTTCAGGACCAGTCGTTTTATAATGCGCTTTCCAATTGTCAAGATTTTCAAACTGATTTAAAAGGACATAGCCTTTTTCATCACGAAGTTTAAAAGCCAAATCACGAGAACCTTCAATACCAATATCGGCAGGCGTTAAAATAACCTCAGCACCATAAGCACGCATGGTTTTAACACGCTCTTCGGTAGAGTTCTCAGGCATGATAAGTACCATATTTAAGCCTAACAGCCTAGCAATAAAAGCTAAAGCAATACCGGTATTTCCACTAGTAGCTTCAACCAGAGTGCCTCCTTTTTTAATGTCACCACGTTTTAAGGCTTCATTAATCATGTTAAAAGCGGCACGGTCTTTTACACTTCCGCCAGGGTTATTGCCTTCTAATTTTAAAAACAAACGCACCCCTTTTTTAGAAATTAGGTGCGTTGCTTCTACTAATGGTGTATTTCCTATTTGGCCAATGATACTATGCTCGTATGCCATTTTTTCGTGGTCTGATTTTTATTTCGGTTTGATAAGTAACCAACGAGTTTTCTGGAACAGATTGGGTAATCCAAACGTTGGCTCCTATTATACTATTAGCGCCAATAACAATATCGCCACCTAAAATGGTTGCATTGGCATAAATAGTTACATTTTCTTCAATAGTTGGGTGTCTTTTGGTTGACGCCAAGTCTTTAGAAACTTGAAGCCCTCCAAGCGTTACCCCTTGATAAATCTTGACATTCTTTTTTATAATAGATGTTTCACCAATTACAATTCCTGTACCGTGATCGATGTAAAAAGACTCATCAATAGTAGCTCCAGGATGAATATCAATTCCTGTAATACCATGAATGTACTCACTCATCATTCTTGGTAAAATAGGCACATTTAAATTATAAAGTGCATGACTTAACCTATAAATTGAAATGGCATGAAACCCTGGGTAGGCCATGTAAATTTCCTCTAAACTGTGAGACGCTGGGTCGTTACACTCAAAAGCTATAGCGTCTAAATCTAAAACTCTTCTAATTTCTGGAAGTTCCGATTTAAAGGCTTTCCATTTTTCTTCGCCGTCTTCAACAGACAATTTAGAAAGAATTTTTAGAAATGTTTTTTTTAAATAAGCTTCGCGATCTTTAGCTTGTTCTTCATCAAACAAGGCATAAAATAAGCGCTTCGTAAATGTTTTTACGGTATCCTTTAAGCAAACATTATAACTTTTTGTCACAGGTTAGATTGTTTTATCTAATTAATAGCTTGAACAACTGCTTTTGGAGCTTCTTTACGAGAACCATCGAAACCATCAATACCACTTACTGTTGTGTATTTTAACACATACTTTTTCCCTGGATTGATAATTCTATAGGCTGCTTGACACATTAATGTTGCCTCGTGGAAACCACAAAGAATCAGTTTTAATTTTTCTGGATATGTATTTACATCTCCAATGGCAAATATACCTGGAATATTTGTTTGGTAGTTTAAGGAATTGTCAACTTTTATCGCATTTTTCTCGATTTCTAATCCCCAGTCTCCTATAGGACCTAATTTTGGAGATAATCCGAATAAAGGAATAAAGTGATCGGTTTCAATCTGTGTTGCTTCACCATCTTTTACAACAGTTACCGCTTCAATTTTACCATCGCCATGTAATCCTGTAACCTCTGCTGGTGTAATTAAGTTGATTTTACCTAGTTTGGTTAATTCCCCTACTTTTTCAACAGAATCTAAAGCGCCTCTAAATTCATTTCTTCTGTGAATTAAAGTTACTTCTGAAGCCACATCGGTTAAAAAGATACTCCAATCTAGGGCAGAATCACCACCTCCAGAAATCACCACTTTTTTACCTCTGTAAAATTCAGGATCTTTAATAATGTACTCTACACCATTATCTTCGTAATCTGCAATACCATCGATGGCTGGTTTTCTAGGCTCGAAAGACCCTAAACCTCCTGCGATAGCGACTACAGGCGCGTGGTGTTTTGTACCTTTATTTGTAGTTACAATAAAAGAACCATCTTCTTGTTTTTCTATAGTTTCAGCACGCTCACCTAAAGTAAACCCAGGTTCGAATTGCTTACCTTGTTCTAACAAGTTTTTAGTTAAATCGCCAGCTAAAATTTCTGGAAAACCAGGAATATCATAAATAGGCTTTTTAGGATAAATCTCCGAACATTGTCCACCAGCTTGTGGTAATGCATCAATTAAATGGCATTTAAGCTTTAACAAACCTGCTTCAAAAACTGTAAATAATCCAGTTGGTCCTGCTCCTATGATAAGTATATCTGTTTTAATCATTGTATGCTACTTTTACTTTATTTCTCAATTAATCCTTTTGTGAATTCGTTAAGCTTTTCAACTTTTTGTTCGAAATCACCTTTTATTGTTTTTCTATATTCGTTTAAATTCTTCACCAAATCGTCTACATTTTCAGGAATAACATCCTCGAAAAACTGACGTAAACGCTTTGCTGTTGTTGGCGATTTTCCGTTTGTAGAAATGGCCACTTTTACGTTGCCTTTGGTAACAATACCACCCATGTAAAAATCGCAATACGGTGGATTATCGGCTACATTTACTAAAATGCTTGCCTTTCTACAATGCTTATGTACTTTAATATTAACTTTAGGCTTATTGGTTGTTGCCACCACAATATGTTTGCCTTTTAAATACTTTTTTTTGTATTTGTCTTCAATTAACGTAACGTTTCCCTTTTTTGCTAAGGCAATGGTTTCCTCTCTAAACATTTTAGAAACCAGAGTCACATTAGCATCGGGACTCGATTTTAAAAGAAACGTTAGCTTCTCTTCTGCAACATACCCTCCTCCTACAATAAGCACACTTAGGCTTTTTGCTTTTAAGAAAATAGGATATAAATTATTTCGTTCCCCTTCTTCCCCCGTAGGGAAACCTGAGTTAGAACTCGTTATTTTATCGTTGTCGGCTAGCATAATTACAGATTTTGATTGACTTCTGCTACGACAGAAGATAATTGAACCCGTTCTTTAACCACATCGCCAATAACAATAATGGCAGGCGAGGTTAATTGCTTTTCTGCTACTATTTTTTGAATGGTTCCAATGGTTCCAATGCCCACATTTTCATCGGGTCTTGTCCCGTTTTGAATGATGGCGATGGCAACATCTTGTTTATTTTCTGCTGAAAATATTTTTACAATATCATCCAACTTACTCATTCCCATTAAAATCACTACCGTTGCCGACGATTTCGCTGCAAGTGCGACATCGCTAGAAATTTGATGCTTTTTAGTGGTGCCTGTAATCACCCAAAAACTTTCGGAAGCCCCACGTTTTGTTAGTGGAATTCCTTGATAGGCTGGCGCAGCAATTGATGATGATATTCCAGGAACCACAAAGGTTTCTAGACCAAATTGTCTCACATAATCAATCTCTTCGGCACCGCGACCAAAAATGAATGGATCACCACCTTTTAAGCGTACTACATGTCCTTTTTCTTTAGCTTTAGCAACAATTAAATCGTTAATTTGCTCTTGCTGAAACGCATAACACCCCTTACGTTTCCCTACAAAAATACACTCTATTCCTTCCGACGCGTACTTAAGTAAAGACTCGTTTATAAGCGCATCGTATAAAATCACGTCTGCCGATTCAATCGCCTTAATAGCTTTAAGGGTAATTAAATCTTCATCGCCTGGACCTGCGCCTACAACTGTTAATTTTGGGGTTTTTAAACTCATTCTTATTTTTTATCCTGCTATATAATTATACAGCAACCGTTTCTGAATTTCTGAACGCTCTTACTTTTTGTAAAAACTCATTTGCATTCTCAATGTATTTCGTTGCAAATTCTTCAGTGGGTGCAAATTTATTGATTTGATATATCAAATCAGAGAAAGAAACACCTAAATTAATTTTTCCGCTAGCTACAAACAATTCATCAAAATCTTTAATGATTCCTGCATGTGTATTTGTTTTCGCATTATCGGCTAATAATAACGCTTTCGCGGAATTAACTAGCGATTGATAAGCGTAATAAATAGCACCTGAATACACCTTATTATCGAATGATTCTTTAGCATTATCAATTTTTTCTTCACTTTCTAAGAATAAAGTCGCAATTAAATCGATAACTACACCGGCACATTCTCCAACTCCAATTTCCTTAACGTATTCTTCTTGTGTTCCCCAATCGATAAAATCTTCTGGAGTTAAATTAGACACATCTTGTAAATCATTTAATAAATCGTAGAAATAACGATCTCCAGTTTCCTTGTAATACTCAACAAACTTCTTACCGTTAGCATTGGCTTCAAAATCGTTTAAGATTCTTCTTAAAGCTTCAGGACCTCTTTTACTTGGTACTTTCACCACTTTATCTGCAAAAGTAGCATTACCATCTCCTAAATTACCACCACCAAGTAACACTTGTAAAGCAGGGGCAACTAATTTATCTGGCGTACGAACCGACATCCCTTGGAAACCAATATTGGCCATATTGTGTTGACCACAAGCATTCATACAACCACTAATCTTGATAACAACATCATCGTTTTTAAGATATTGTGGGTATTCTGCTTTGATAACGCGTTCTAATTCATCGGCAATTCCTGTACTACTCGCAATTCCTAAATTACAAGTATCTGTTCCAGGACAAGCTGTAATATCTACCGCTTTATTATATCCCGCTTCTACGAATCCTAATTTTTCTAATTCGGTGTAGAAAAACGGTACTAAATCTTCCTTAACAAAAGGAATAACGATGTTTTGACGTAATGTTAAACGTACTTCACCAGCAGCGTACTTATCAATTAAATCAGCTAATAAACGTGCTTTATCGGTATAAAAATCACCTAATAACACTTTAATACCAATCGCTACATACCCTTCCTGTTTTTGCGGAATTAAGTTTGTAGATTTCCATAAATCGAATGCCGCTTGGTCTTTTATGTCAACTTGAGGCGCTTCAACCGAAACTGGTTTTGAAGGTACATAAGCATCAGCATCAATAGCTACCGATTTAAACTCAATCGCTTTTTGTTCTTCATCAATCAATGCTCTGAAAGCCTCTAAACCGATATCTTTCACTAAGAATTTCATACGGGCTTTAGCACGACTTTTACGCTCACCAAAACGATCGAAAACTCTTAAAACTCCTTCCATGATTGGAATGATTTTATCGGTTTCAACAAAATCATACAATACATCGGCATGACGTGGTTGTGACCCAAGTCCACCAGCTACCATAACTTTAAATCCGCGAACACCATCTTTCACTTTAGCGATATACCCGATATCGTGTAAGTAAGACAGCCCAGTATCTTCGTCTGTAGACGAGAAAGACACTTTAAATTTACGTCCCATTTCTTGACAGATTGGGTTACGTAAAAAGAATTTAAAAATAGCATCAGCGTAAGGCGATACATCGAAAGGTTCGTTAACATCGATTCCAGCCGTTTCTGAAGCTGTTACGTTTCTTACCACGTTACCACAAGCTTCACGAACCGTAACTTCATCTTTTTCTAATTCTGCCCAAAGCTCAGGAGTTCTATTTAAATCCACATAGTGAATTTGAATATCTTGACGGGTTGTGATGTGTAAACGACCACGAGAATATTCATCAGAAACCTCAGAAATTCTACGTAACTGATTACTTTTAAGTTTTCCGTAAGGAATCTTAATACGAATCATTTGTACGCCTTCTTGACGCTGACCGTAAACACCACGAGCCAAACGAAGACTTCTAAATTTTTCCTCATCAATTTTACCATTGTTGAAAAGCTCGATTTTTCTAGCTAATTCAATGATATCCTTCTCTACAATTGGGTTCTCTATTTCTGATCTAAATGTTTGCATACAATAGCCCCTCCTAACCTCCCCATTTCGACTGCGCTCAATGCAGGCTTAGGGAGGGATTCTTACTCGGGCAGAGTAAGAATATTGTTAATGGTTTTATTTTTCAATACTTATAAAATATTTAAACTTTATAAGTTGTTTGGTCTGTTTGGTTTTACCTACCTAGCTAATTCCCTTTCGGGAGCTAGGAAGCTTTTCTTTACTGGATAAATCCAGCGCCTACCGTATTATTAGTCTGTGGGTCGATTAAAATGAAAGACCCATTAGTACGGTGGTTTTTAAACTGATCGTAAAAAATTGGTTTGTTTAATTTAAAGCTTACCGATGCAATATCGTTTACGCCTAAAGAGGTTGCACCTTCTTCAATCCCTGAATAATCTGGGTGAATTTTATGGTTAATCTTATCTACTTTAGCCAATACTTTATTAACACCGTGTTGCACAATATACTTACCTCCAGCTGTTAAGTTAGTCGCATCCATCCAACATACGTTAGCTGTAAATTGCTTGTCGATAACTGGAAGATCGTCTGCTTTTACAATCATATCGCCACGACTTACATTAATATCGTTCTCTAAAGTAATGGTTACCGAAGAACGTCTTGAAGCTGTTTCGTACTTTTCATCGTAGAAATAAATATCTTTAATCTTCGATTTCGTTTGTGATGGAAGTACCACAATATCATCTCCAACGCTTAAATTCCCTCCGTAAACTTTTCCAGCATAGCCTCTAAAATCGTGAAAATCTTCAGTTTTAGGACGGATTACATACTGCACTGGGAAACGCGGCGTACCAACGTTGTAAATATCTTTTTTATCTAATTGCTCTAAATGCTCCAATAAAGCCTCTCCTTTATACCAAGGCATTTTATCGGTTTTGTTTACAACATTATCTCCTTTTAAAGCACTTACAGGAATGAACGTGATTTTTTGATCTTGATAATCACGCTTGCTCATTAATTCTGAAAAATCTGCTTTAATTTTATTATAAGTTTCTTCCGAATAATCAACTAAATCCATCTTGTTTATCGCTACTACCACGTCTTTAATACGTAATAAGTTATTGATAAAAAAGTGACGGTTTGTTTGCTCGATCACCCCTTTTCTAGCATCGATTAAGATGATAGACGCTTGCGATGTTGAAGCACCAGTTACCATGTTACGTGTATATTCTACGTGACCCGGTGTATCGGCGATGATATAACTTTTCTTTTTAGTTGAAAAATAAATATGAGCTACATCAATGGTAATACCTTGCTCTCTTTCTGCAACTAAACCATCTGTAGCTAATGAAAAATCTAAGTAATCGTATCCACGTTGTTTACTTGTTTTTTCAATAGCTTCTAACTTATCTGTTGTTAATGATTTTGTATCGTAAAGAATACGTCCGATTAAGGTACTTTTCCCATCATCTACACTTCCTGCTGTTGCAATTTTTAATACTTCCATTTTATTTTGGCTGTTGGTTATTGGTTTTTAGCTTTTGGCTAGCTACCATAACCTATTATAAATTCTTTTTAATTTTGCTAAAGGCCAATTGCCAAAAGCTTAGAGCGAAATTTGCAAAGGCAAATTTCTAAAAATACCCCTGTTGTTTACGTTTCTCCATGGCTGCTTCCGATCTTTTATCATCGATACGAGCACCACGTTCTGAAATTGTTGAATCTCTAATTTCCTCAACAACTTTGGTAATGGTTGATGCTTCTGATAAAACAGCGGCTGTACAACTCATATCACCCACAGTTCTAAAACGTACCATTTCTTCAATCACTTCTTCATGGTCATCTCTGTAAACCACTTCATCTTCAGCAGACCAAATCATACCGTCTCTTAAGAATACTTTACGTTTGTGAGCGAAATAGATTGAAGGAATTTCAATGTTTTCCTTTTCGATATACGACCAAACATCTAACTCTGTCCAGTTTGAAATTGGGAATACACGAACATTTTGACCATGCTCGATATCACCATTTAACATATCGAATAATTCAGGACGTTGGTTCTTTTCATCCCATTGTCCGAAATCATCACGAACAGAAAAAATACGTTCTTTAGCACGTGCTTTTTCTTCATCACGACGCGCACCACCTATACAAGCATCAAATTTAAATTCTTCAATAGCATCAAGAAGTGTGGTTGTTTGCAACATGTTTCTACTCGCATAACGACCAGATTCTTCTTTTACTTTACCTTCATCAATAGAATCTTGAACATTTCTTACTATCAATTCTAAGCCTAATTCTTCACATAAACGATCTCTAAATTCGATGGTTTCTGGAAAGTTATGCCCTGTATCGATATGCATTAATGGAAAAGGTACTTTTGCAGGATAAAATGCTTTTACAGCTAATCTTACCAAAGTAATTGAATCTTTTCCTCCAGAAAATAACAACACAGGCTTTTCAAACTGTGCAGCTACCTCTCTCATAATGTATATCGCTTCGTTTTCTAGTGAATTGATATTTGATGTATCTTTCTTCATAATAAAAAGCCCCCTAACCCCCGAAGGGGGAACTCTTACTCGGGCGGGTTAAGAGTTTGTTATTTGTTATTGTTTTTAATATCGTCACTGTAACTGTTAACTGTGACTGCTTACTGTTAACCGCAACTGTAAACTAAATTAAGCGTGTAAACCACACTCTCTATTTTCTAATGCTTTTGTTGGATCGAAATACTTAAATTCGTTTGGCAAGTTGTTTTCTTTTAAATAGCCGTCTAATTTTTCATCAGACCAAAAGTAAAACGGACTCACTTTTAAAACGCCATCTTTGCTTAAACTAAAAATGCCAATGCTATTTCTAAATGCGGTTTGTCCTTGACGCAAGTTTGTAAACCATACTTTTGGCTTGTGCTCTGCCATGGCTCTTGTAAAAGGCTCAAGTTTTACTTGCTCTGTAAACAAAGCGTGTTCTGGAGCATCAACACTTGGAATACCCATAACCACATCGCGATGTGCCGCCGTTTGTTTTGGCACGTATAAAAATACATTTAAAGCCAAATCTTTAATAACTTGCTCGGCATGCTTATAGGTTTGTGGCGTATTATAACCAGTATCGCACCAAACTACAGGAATTTCAGACTGCACTGCATTTACAGCGTGTAAAATAGCAGCTTCGTAAGGTCTGAAATTTGTAGTAACTACCGCTTCATTATTAAGTTCGAAGGCTTTTTTAATGATGTCGCTAGGCGCAGCATCTTTATAAGCTTCGTTTAATTCTTGTATTTGATTTTCTGTAAACATATTAATCTCTATTTATTTTCCCCACTTAATAGAATTCCAAACTCTCTCGTGGAAAAAGTACAACACCATTTTTGTAACTAATTCGATAGAACCTATCGAAAAAGCCAAAGTTAACTCTCCTGTTACTAACCACGAAATTAAAATCGTGTCTAAAGTTCCAATAGTTCTCCAACTAAGCGATTTTACTATGCTTCTAATTGGTTTTTCACTTGCACTGTCTTCTTTGTATGTAGACTTTTCTTTATCTTTTACTAACATTTGCGCAATCATTTGTCGTTGTATTATATTAATCCTATCAATTTAGTAGGGATTACAAAAGTAATACATTTTATAACATAAAAAAGAATAATCTCTAATTTTTTAGGATATTGAATTATTTTGAAGATGAAAGTTGAAAAAAACGATTAAATCTGGATTTATTTTAAGAAATTCTTATAAATCGGTATGCGACAAATCTGCTAAAGTGGTATTTCTGAAGACATTAAGTGTACTATCACGAACCTGAAGCATCAATTTATTCACACTGCATAAGTTTTCATCAACACAATCGTCGCACTTTTCGTAGTAGTTTAAACTCACACAAGGTACCATAGCAATTGGCCCTTCCAAAACACGCATTACCTCGGTCATTTTAATTTCCGAAGGATCTTGTCTTAAATAATAACCACCGTGTTTGCCTTTTTTCGAGCCTAAAATGCCAGATTTTCTAAGTGTTAATAGAATACTTTCTAAAAATTTCTGCGGAATTTGCTCACTTTTAGCGATTTCGCCAACCTGTAAAGGCGTATCACCCTCGCTTCTCGCAATAAACGTAAGGGCCTTTAATCCGTATTTGGTTTTCTTAGATAGCATGGTGCTAAGATAGATATTTTAAACATCTTATAAATAAAAAAACATCATGGAAAATATCCTCATGATGTTTTAATAAATTATAAACAGGTCATTATTTATGAATAAAATACCAAACCTATAATAGAATTTTGAACTAATAAGTAGTATGCGATTTTTCTAAAGCATAAAAAGTAGCTTGTACATAATCATCTGCATTACCAGAATTATTTTGATTGTATACGCCAGCTTTAAAATACATGTATTGGCCGCTAACGTTAAATCCGCTACTTTGCATATTTACCGTTTTAACCACATCGGCTTTCCCTTCTCTAGAAATGGTTACCGTTAAAGCATCGCCTTCAACATGAATGATGTAGCTAAACTTTTCGTTAAGCGCAATCCCATTAGACGGGTTTGATGCACTATTACTTCTAGACCCAATCATTTCGTGCCACTGTTCGCTACCATTGCCATCGGTAGGTTCGTGAGCAAAATAGATAGAACCCAATGTGTTATTTGGTAATTTTCTATAATAAATACGAACAGGCTCATCATCATTAGCATGAATCTGCCCTACAATTACACGCCCTACTTGACCATTATCTCCTGTAGTAGTTACATGATTTACAGCTAAGGTAGCACGCATTTCGCCATCGTAACCAAAGGCAGCTTTTTTATCTGCTTCGGGTGCTGTACCAAAAACCCAATTGTTTTTATTAACCCCTTGGGTTTTTATACTCGTGTTTGTTCCTCTTAACATTTCACGAAATTCAACACGTGTATATGAAGTGTTTAATGATGTTTTAGCGCCATCAATAGGACATTTAAAAACCATCCCGCCATCGGTACTCGGATAAAAATATTTACTGTTTTGATAATTATTGTTTAACTCTGCAACCGTAATGGTAAGTGCAGTGCCATCACCTTTATCTTCTGGGATACTTAAATTCCAAGTAGATAAATCAAAATCAGGAAAAATCGCATCGTCTGGCTCATCATCAACATCTGGAACTTCATCTTCTTCCTCGTCTGGAACTACAGGTTTTTCATCCTGATTATCCTCATGAATATCTTCGTTTGAACTGCAACTAAACAATCCAAAAAACAAAACAAATACTACTAGTATAAAAGATTTTTTCTTCATAATAAAGCGCTTTTATAGTTAGAATAAAAGCGCCGCAAAATTACGGAATAATTGGTTAACCAATTAAAGTCTTTTGTTAAATTACTAAGCTAAGGCTTGTTCTAAATCGGCAATAATATCATCTACATGCTCTAAACCTACCGAAATTCGCACCATTCCATCTGTAATCCCAGCAGCAGCCTTAACTTCTGGCTCTACTTTGGCGTGTGTGGTACTTGCAGGATGTGTTACAATGGTTCTTGTATCCCCTAAATTAGCCGATAACGAACACATTTTTATGGCATCAAAAAAGGCTCTTCCACCTTCAATACCGCCTTCAACTTCAAAAGCGATAATATTTCCGCCCAATTTCATCTGTTTTTTAGCCACCTCGTATTGCGGATGCGATTTCAAGAAAGGATACTTAACCCATTTCACTTTAGGGTGCGCCTCCAAATAAGTCGCTAATTTAAAAGCGCTCTCACAATGTCTATCGGTTCTAACCGCTAAAGTTTCTAAAGATTTTGATAACACCCAAGCGTTAAATGCGCTCATAGCAGGTCCTGTAAGTCTTGAAAACAAATAAATTTCACGAATCAACTCCTTTTTCCCAACCGTAACACCACCAAGTACACGCCCCTGGCCGTCCATTAATTTTGTGGCTGAATGAATTACTAAATCGGCGCCATGTTTTATTGGATTTTGCAAATAAGGCGTCGCAAAACAGTTATCAATCACTAAAAGTAAATTGTGTTTTTTACATATCGCGCTTAGTAAATCTAAATCTAAAACATCAACCCCCGGATTAGTAGGTGTTTCAGCATAAATAAATTTGGTGTTTGGCTGAATTAAGCTCTCAATCTTATCGACTTCATTCACATTAAAATATGAACACTCAATATTCCACTTCGGAAAATATTTAGTAAACAAACCATGTGTCGCTCCAAAAACCGAACTACAAGATATTACATGATCGCCCGCATCTAGAAGTGTGGCAAATGTTGAAAACACCGCAGCCATACCACTTGCAAAGGCAAAACCAGCTTCTGCACCCTCCATTAAACACACTTTATCTACAAACTCATTAACGTTTGGGTTGCTGTAACGGCTGTATAAATCGCGTTGTTTTTCTTCGGCAAACGAGGCTCTCATTTCCTCGGCATCATCAAAAACGAAGCCCGATGTTAAATACAACGGCACCGAATGTTCCGAAAACTGAGACGTTTCTACCTGTGTTCTAATTGCTAATGTTTCAAATTTCTTATTGCTCACTTTTATTCTTTTTAATCATTCTTATTTTGGCATTCCCTATAACCTGAATTTAGTTCAGGATATAGGTCGGGCTTTCTTCTATATCTTTTTTTGCCATTGGCGGCAGCAAAAAAAGGATGCCGCTTCAATCCCTAATGCACTTATCTGCCAAGTTGGTTTTTAAGCCAATCTTACTGTTTTTTTTACTCGTTGAACTTCTAGGTTTCTAACAAGACCTTTATAGATTCCCGCCTTCGCGAGAATGAAAAAATCTTTTAATTTATGTGCTTAGATAACCTTAAAATATCACCAAACACACCTCTTGCAGTTACTTCGGCGCCTGCACCTGCGCCTTGAATAACGATAGGCTGTTCCCCATAACTTTCAGTGAAAATTTCAAAAATAGCATCCGATCCTTTAACGTGGCCCAAAGTACTATCCTCAGGAATAGACACTAATTTTACTTCTAACTTGCCTTTATCTTGCGATAAATCGCCAGACAAATCACCTACATAACGCAATACATGATCTGGTTTCTGATTATTTTTAATTTCCTGATATTGGTCGTCTAAAACATCTAACTGCGCTAAAAATTCATCCACAGTAATGTTTTGATAAGCCTCTGGAATTAAATTCTGAACTGATACATCTTCAAATTCATTTTGTAAATCTAATTCTCTGGCTAAAATCAGTAATTTTCTAGCCACATCATTTCCTGAAAAATCTTCACGCGGATCTGGTTCTGTAAAGCCTTTATCAATTGTTTCCTGAATAATTTCGCTAAACGGTTTGTCTTCAACAGAAAAATTATTGAATAAATAACTTAATGTTCCAGAAAACACACCGCGAATTCTGGTAATGTTCTCGCCCGATTCATGCAGTAATTTAATCGTATCAATTAACGGTAAACCTGCACCAACCGTAGTTTCATATAAATATTGCTTATTGTTTTCTTTTAACTTTACGCGTAATGCTTTATAAAAATCGTGCGATACGGTATTGGCGACTTTATTTGAAGACACCAAATCGAAACCGGCTTCAATAAGTGGCACATAATTTTCGTAAAACTTAGGACTTGCTGTATTATCAACAGCGATTAAATTTTCTAAATGATGTGCTTTTGCAAAAGCAATAATATCTTCAATAGAACTTGAAGTCATGGTTGTTTTTATAGCTTCTTCCCAGTTTGCATCAACCCCATTTTTATTTAAAAGTAACTTTTTAGAATTGGCAATAGCAAACATATTTAAGTTGATGCCTTTGCGTTTTTCAATATCGTCTTTAGATTTTAAAATCTGATTGATTAAGGCTCCGCCTACACCACCATGACCAAAAACAACGATGTTTATCTTTTTTGAAATACCGAAAACCTCTCCATGAATTACATTAACCGCTTTATGTAACTGGTCTTTTTTAACCACCAAACTCACGTTTTTCCCCGTAACCGTATTGTTAAATAACAACGGGGTGATTTGGTTTTTTATAAGCGCATTAAATGGTTTATGGAAAGAACTCAATTCAATACCAACAATTGAAATGACAGACACATCATCAACCACATCAATTTTATTAACGTCTTGCGAATAGAAATCACTTTCAAACTCACGCTCTAAAGCAATAACAGCTTGCGTGGCTTGGTCGGCGTTAATAATTAAGCCAATACCGCGCTCCGACGAGCCTTGAGATACAATGCTTACACTAATACCATAATTACTTAAAGCCTTAAATATTCTTGCATCTACACCAATTTTCCCTAGTAAACCTCGACCTTCAAAATTTAAAAGCGCCACATTATCTAAAACCGATAAGGAAGTTACTTCTTTAGTACTTGGTCGTGCTGTAATTAGCGTACCTTCATCATCGGCGTTGAATGTATTTAAAATACGAAGACTGATGTTTTTTTCAACTAAAGGAATAATGGTTTTAGCATGTAAAACCGAAGTCCCAAAATTTGCTAATTCGTTGGCTTCACTAAAAGACAATTCTCTAATTTTTTGAGCATCGGCTACTAAATCTGGATCTGCCGTATAAATCCCGTTAACATGGGTATAGTTTTGAAGCTCTTCGGCATCAAGAAAATTAGCGATTAAAGCGGCTGTATAATTACTCCCATTTCTACCTAAAGTTGTGGTTTCATTTTTTAAATTCGAGGCAATAAAACCTGTAATGATGTTCACCGCATCTTTATGCTTTTTAAAATAAGCTTGAGTATTTTCCTTTGATAGCTTCGCTAAAGGTTGCGCATTTCCAAAGGCTTCATCGGTTTTAATTAATTCGCGAGAATCTGTTGCGTTCGCATTAATTCCGCGTTCGTTTAAAATTGTGCTAATTAATTTAACCGATAATAATTCGCCTTGGGCCAAAATATTATCTTTTGTTTTTTTGGAGAAATCGCCCAACAGACTAACACCTTCAAAAAGCTTGTCTAAGGTTGAAAACGCTTCAGAAAAATCCACGCTTTTAGAAGGTTCACTTTGGTAAGCCTTAAAAGCATCTAAAGCCGCCGTATAAGACTCGCCTTTTACAGCTTTATTTAAAATAGCCTCCAATTCGTCGGTTGCTTTACCTCTTGCTGATACTACAACACTAATACGATCGCCACTTTTAACTTTATTTTCAATGATGGAAAGCACGGTATTTAACCCTTTTCCGTTAGCTAAAGACTTCCCTCCAAATTTTAATATTTTCATTCTTTTTCTTTTAGAATTTGGCACAAAAATGCCTTCTATAATTTTTTCCAATTGGTCGTATTCCATTAAAAACGCATCGTGACCGTGTACCGAATTTATCTCGTTATAAGTCACATTAGGATGTGTTAAGGCCAATTGTTTTTGTGTTTCTCTATTTTCTTCAGCAGTAAAAAATAAATCGGAATCCACACCAATAATATGAATGTTGGCTTGAATATTATCCAACACGTTGAAATTATCGGTTCTTCCTTTAGTTACATCAATGGTTTTTAGCAACTGATTCATTAATTTATAAGCCGACAACTGAAAACGTTCTTGCAGTTTTTCGCCGTGATGCAGCAACCAACTTTCTACATTAAAAATCTCTAAATCGTCATTTTTCGAACGGTGAAAACGCTCTTTAAACGATTCTGGTGTGCGGTAACACAACATGGCATGCATTCTAGCATCGTGTACAGGATGTTTCGAATTTAACAGAAACTGCTCCTGTATTTGACAGTTGGCAATAAGCCAGTCGGTCGATTTCCAATCGGTAGCCACAACAACCAAATGCTCGGTTAAATCGGGCTTAATAACAGCCATTTCCCAAGAAATTCCGCCACCTAGCGACCCACCAATAACAGCAAACAACTTTCCTGTTTTTAAGCGCTCCAATCCTGTTAAAAATAACTTTGCAATATCTCTAGCTACAAAATCTTTGTAATTATCAATCACAAAACCATCAAAACCATTACCTGGAATATTAAAGGCTAAAACGGTGTATAATTTAGTGTCGATAACTTTATCATCTCCAATTAAATCACTCCACCAGCCACCTTTTCCAGCCACATGGCTGTTTCCTGTTAGGGCATGGTTTACCAAAACTATAGGTGCCTCGCCAATAGGCTTACCAAAAACTTGATAGCTTAAATTTATTTCGGCATTTACCACCTGACTTTCAGTAACGAAGTCTTTAATAATGATATGTTGTAATGGTTGCTCCAATGATTTATTTTTTTTTAGTTGAGATTCGCACTTTCGTGAGAACCACGTATTTTTTTTAAATGCTATTAAAAGCTTCAATTAAATCGACTTTTAAATCTTCGATATCTTCAATACCAACAGACAATCTAATTAAATCTGCCGAAACTCCTGCCGATGCTTGTTCGGTTTCATCCAGCTGTTGGTGTGTTGTACTTGCGGGATGAATAATTAAAGATTTTGTATCTCCAATATTCGCCAATAATGAAAATAACTTCGTGTTATCGGCAATTTTTTTGGCTGCTTCAAAACCACCTTTATGTCCGAAAGTGATAATACCACTCTGTCCTTTCGGCAAATATTTATCGGCTAAAGCCTTATATTTATTACTTTCTAAACCTGGATAATTTACCCAAGCAATATCTTCACGTGCTTCCAGCCATTTTGCTAATTCCAAAGCATTTTCACTGTGTTGCTTAATACGAACTGGCAAAGTTTCTAAACCTTGTAAGATTTGAAACGCGTTAAACGGACTTAAAGCGCCACCAAAATCTCTTAAACCTTCCAAAATTAATTTGAAAGTATAAGCTGCAGCTCCTAAAGCCTCGTGATATACAAGTCCATGATATCCAGCTGAAGGCTCTGTAAACTCAGGGAATTTCCCGTTTGCCCAATCAAAATTTCCACCATCAATAATAGCACCTCCTAACGAGGTTCCTTGACCGCCAATATATTTGGTTAGCGAATGAATTACGATATTCGCGCCGTGTTTAATCGGATTTAACAAGGCTGGTGTTGCCACAGTATTATCAACAATAAAAGGCACTCCTGCTGCTTTTGAATGTACCGCAATTGCTTCAATATCTAAAACATCTAATTTCGGATTCCCTAAAGATTCAACAAAAAATGCTCTTGTATTCTCTTGAACAGCTGCTGCAAAATTATCTGGTTCAGACCCATCTACAAACGTGGTAGTAATGCCTAAACGCGGCAAAGTTACGCTTAATAAATTGTATGTCCCACCATAAAGGCTACTAGATGCCACAATATGGTCGCCCGCCTTTAATAAGGTTAGTAATCCTGTTGAAATTGCCGATGTTCCAGATGCAAAAACCACAGCACCAATACCGCCTTCTACAGCTGCCAAACGGTCTTGTAAAATTTGATTTGTTGGATTGTTTAATCGGGTGTAAATAAACCCAAGTTCTTTTAATGCAAATAAGTTTGCCGCATGATCCGAATCGTTAAAAACATAGGATGATGTTTGATAAATTGGAACCGCTCTGGTTCCGCCGTTGGCTGCATAATCGTGTCCTGCATGTAAGGCGTTTGTTGCTAATTTTTGTGTACTCATTTTTCTAATTTTTTAGTTAATATTGATTCCCGCATATTCGCGAGAATGAAAATTTCAAAGGACACAGAACATATAATTTTCTGATTTTCTTTGTAAACCAAAAGCTAAATGCGCGTTATATCCGCGTACCCAAACCTAATAGAAAAATGTTAAAAAGAATTTAGAAACTACAGACGGTAATTTCATGTCGTTATCTATCCGATAAAGGGTAGAATTTAGCACCTTCTTTACGGGTAAAGGGTTGCTAAGGCTTCATTGGGTCTAATCCCTCTGCCTTTCTTGATAACATTTCAGTAAGTTTTTGAACTTTGTGAATGCAAATATTCGTGTAGAAAAAGTTAATATCCAAATTTTTGGGCCGTTATTTTACTTTTTAGGCTTTTATTATGAATTCTCTTTCATCTCGTTAAACTTATTTCGAATGATGATACCGATAGGTTTATTTTCGATTTTAGACTCTAACCAAGAAATAATATCTAAATATAAAAAGGCGCGACTTTGGTACGGGTCGTTTTCATATTCCTTTAATTTTCTATGCAACTTTATAAATTCGTTGCGTACTTCATGCGGATAAATATCGCCTAAACCACGTAAAAATTTAATAAACTCCTTTTGGACTTCATATAAATCTTCCATTTTAATTAGGAACTTATAAGTGCTTCTAATTAAAACATCTAAATTATAATCTAAGCCAGCCTCGTAATGCGCAACCAAGTTTAAAATTCTTGAAAAACACAGCAAATCTTCACGCATTTGAAGCGATTTATTACTTATAATTTTCTCTAAATAATAAATACATTTTCGGTTATCGCCGGCGCCAAAATACATGCTGGCAATTTTATAGTAAAACACCATGATATGATGCTCGTCTATACGGTCCTTATACTTTTTTAAACGTTCTAAAACCTCATCAACTAAAGGCAAACCTTCATCGAAACTACCTTCAATAAAATGTAAATTGAATTTATTATTATAAATAAAAAGGAAAGACAATCCATCGATATTATCATCTAAAGGAAACCATTTTTCTTGAATAATAGCTTCAAATCGAGATAAGGCAAATTTGAATTTATCATACTGTCTTAAATAATAAAGCGACTCTAATAAATAATGATTTCCCCTAAGGAAAAACACGGGATTTAAAAGAATCATGTCTTTATTTTGGTAGAATAATTCTACCCATTTCTTAGAATATTTATAACAAGCTAAAAAATCTTGAGTTAAAAAGCTGTACCATAATCTGGCTTTATACAGCCATAATTTTTCTCTGAAACCCAATTCGTGAATGTCGAATTTTGGCAAACGGGCATTAAAGTATTCGGTAATCCTTGTGGTTTCAGCTTTGTTTTTAACATAGCCTGTTTTTAAAAACTGACCATATAACTGAAGCGAAAGGTTAGACAGTTTGCTTGCCAAAACATTCTGGCGGCTTAATTCTTTAGCTTCAATAGATAATTGATCGGCCCTATTATTAAGACTGCGTGTTATGTATTGTGATTCTATAACTTTTTCGAGTTCGACAATTTCGTAGGCTGCATTTTTTTCTTCATTAGAAATGGCTAAATTTTTAGCTTTATCTAATATTTTTAAACTTTGTTTATAAAGTCCTTTGTGGTATAAAATGGTTGCAAAATCTAACTGCTCTCGAATTTGAATACGAATATCTTGATGCGACGGGTTTAATCGTAAACTAATTAAAATCTGTTTGTACAAATGCGCTTTTAAATTAGACAATTGTTGCTTTTTAACAATCCCTTTTTTCAAAATAACGGCTTCATCATAAACCGTTAATTTGTCCAAAATATTGAAAAGCATCAAAAATTTTGAATCTTCGTTCACCCCTAATCTTCCTACATAAAGTTTAAATTGTCTTTTTTCAGATTTAGAAAGTGACTTAATTAAAACAAACAAATTATCTTTTTGCTCTCTTGTCATAGTTATAAAAACATACGTAAACTGTTGTTTATCAGTTTTTTAAATAGATTATCCCTGTGTTTAACATCGTAAAAAACAAATGTAGAACTCATTTTTTTCAAAACCAAAATATACATTCGTAAAACAATACGAAAATCTAAATTAATACAATGTCTGATAACAAAGTCCAAATTTTTGATACAACCCTTAGAGACGGCGAGCAAGTCCCTGGCTGTAAGCTTAATACTGAACAAAAATTAATTATAGCTGAACAGCTTGATTTTTTAGGCGTTGACGTTATTGAAGCTGGTTTCCCGGTATCTAGTCCTGGAGATTTTAAATCGGTTGTAGAAATTTCTAAACTTGTAAAAAATGCTACGGTTTGTGGTTTAACACGTTCTGTAGAAAACGATATAAAAGTTGCAGGCGATGCTTTAAAGGGTGCTAAAAAAGCACGAATTCATACAGGAATTGGAACCTCTGAATCGCATATTAAATTCAAATTCAACTCGACACAAGACGCCATTATCGAACGTGCTGTAAAAGCCGTTTCTTATGCTAAAACTTTTGTTGAAGATGTAGAATTTTACGCTGAAGATGCAGGCCGTACCGATAACGAATATTTAGCACGTGTTTGCGAAGCCGTAATTAAAGCAGGTGCAACCGTTTTAAACATTCCAGATACAACGGGATACTGTTTACCAAGTGAATACGGTGCGAAAATTAAATATTTAAAGGAAAACGTAACCGGAATTGATAAAGCTATTTTATCATGCCACTGCCATAACGATTTAGGTTTGGCAACAGCAAACTCTATTGAAGGTGTTATTAATGGCGCCCGACAAATTGAATGTACTATAAATGGTATTGGTGAACGTGCAGGAAATACCGCTTTAGAAGAAGTGGTTATGATTCTTAAACAACACCCTTACTTAAACCTTGATACCGGCATTAAAACCGAAATGCTTTACGGCATTAGCCAATTGGTTTCAGACAGTATGGGGATTTACACCCAACCAAACAAAGCGATTGTTGGGGCAAATGCCTTTGCTCACAGTTCTGGAATTCATCAAGATGGGATGATTAAAAATCGTGAAACTTACGAAATCATGGACCCTAAAGATGTTGGAGTTACCGAATCGGCTATTGTATTAACGGCACGTAGTGGAAGAGCTGCTTTAGCCTACAGAGCTAAAAAAGTGGGCTACGAATTAACCAAACTTCAATTAGACGAAATCTATACCAATTTCTTAGATTTCGCTGATAAAAAGAAGGAAGTTGACGATGATGACATCCATAAAATAATCGAAAGCAGCAGAATTTATAAAGACATTATTTCGGCATAATTAAAAGAGATTTCCGACTTCTCGGGAATAAAAAAATATAAATCGATGAAATTAAATATTGGCGTTTTATCCGGCGATGGAATCGGACCAGAAGTTACAGCTCAAGCCGTTAAGGTTTTGAAGGCTATTGCTATGGAATTCGACCACATATTTACTTTCGAAAAAGCCTTAGTAGGTGCTATTGCCATAGAAAAAACTGGTTCTCCGTTACCCGAAGAAACCATCGAAATTTGTAAAAAGGCAGACGCCGTATTATTTGGCGCCATTGGCAATACCAAATACGACGAGGATCCGGATGCAAAAATTCGTCCAGAACAAGGACTTTTAGGTATTCGTAAAGCCCTTGGTTTACACACCAACATCAGACCCGTAATTGCTTATGATGATTTGTCGAATAAATCGTCATTAAAAGCAAAACAAATTAAAGACACCAACCTGGTTATTTATAGAGAATTAACAGGCGGTATTTATTTTGGAGAAAGACACCTTAGCGAGGATGGCAACACTGCATCCGATGTTTGTGAATACCACCGTTTCGAAATAGAGCGCATCGCACATGCTGCTTTTAAAGCTGCACAATCTAGAAAACGTAAACTGACTTTAGTTGATAAAGCGAATGTTTTAGAAAGCTCTAGACTTTGGCGCCGCGTGGTTAAAGAAATTGCTCAGCAATATCCCGATGTAAAAGTACATTACACATATATTGATAATGCTGCAATGGATTTAATCATCAACCCAAGGCAGTTTGATGTGATTTTAACCGAAAATATGTTTGGTGATATCCTTTCGGAAGAAGCCAGTGTTATTGTTGGTTCTATTGGATTATTAGCTTCGGCTTCTATTGGCGACGAACACGTTATGTTCGAGCCTATTCACGGTGCGTATACCAAAGCCGCAAATAAAGGCATTGCAAACCCTATAGCTTCTATTTTATCGGCAGCGATGTTGTTAGACCACTTCGGATTAGATGAAGAAGCCAATCGTGTACGTGAAGGGGTTGACAAATCGTTAAAGCTTCATATTACAACACCAGATTTAAACAATAAATACGACAATATTAGCACGACTAAAGTTGGCGATTTTATTGAAGATTTTATTCATAACCCAGACGAAACCAATCTAAACTTTACAAATATACATTTAGGGCAGTCTACTATTATTTAATTATTTGAGTTAGTCAACAAACCATTAAACTAAATATAGAAAGTCCTTAAAAACGCATGTTTACATGCGTTTTTTTAATTTAATGCTTTTTGGTTTTGTTTACTGTCAGTTCGAGTAACGCGACCTTAGGAGCGTTGTATCGAGAACCTTTTCCTGTTTAAACTCATTTAGCTAGCAAGACAAAAATTCATCTCATCATGTAAATACTTCTCGATACAATTCCGAAAAAAACGGAATCACTCGAAGTGACAAAAACGACGTGTCAGTTCGAGTGATGCGACCTTGGGAGCGTTGTATCGAGAACTTATTCATGTTAAACTCATTCAGCCAATAAAACAAAAATTCATCTCATCTTGAAAATACTTCTCGATACGATTCCTGAAAAACGGAATCACTCGAAGTGACAAAAAACGACATGTCAGTTCGAGTGATGCGACCTTGGGAGCGTTGTATCGAGAACCTTTTCCTGTTTAAACTCATTTAGCTATTAAAACAAAAATTCATCTCATCATGAAAATGCTTCTCGATACGATTCCTGAAAAACGGAATCACTCGAAGTGACAAAAAACAACATGTCAGTTCGAGTAACGCGACCTTAGGAGCGTTGTATCGAGAACCTTTTCCTGTTTAAAATCATTTAGTTAGAAAGACAAAAATTCATCTCATCATGAAAATGCTTCTCGATACGATTCCGAAACAAACGGAATCACTCGAAGTGACAAAAACGACGTGTCAGTTCGAGTGACGCGACCTTAGGAGCGTTGTATCGAGAACACATCTTTAAGTACTCTGATAAAATTCTTTAAAGTACAACAGATAGTTCATATTGTACTCTATTTGGGCGTTACCCTAGGGGTCGCGCTTTCCATTACAATCTTTTATTCGTACCTCCTAAAAGGATTTCCATTGCAATCGCTAACGCAGAACTCATTTTCAATCTTATATTTTCAGCTTTAAAGCAAAAACATTCAACCTAAAACAAAAACCATAAAAAAGCCGCTTAAACAAAGCGGCTTTAGTATTATTTCATTAAGTGTACAAATAAAAAATAGAATTAACACTTTCTACATTCTTGAATTCACTTACATTTTATTTAACTAGGAAACTTTCCTCGAATTTTATCTAAACACAAATTGTGAATACTCCCTGCATGGGTGTGCTTTTTTGAGGTATCTGGAACATATGTACCGTCTTGAACTTGTCCACCAATTTTTTGGTAAGCTTCTCTAAAGGTTTGGCCTTCTACAACCAAAGTATTAATATTATCTACCGTAAATAAGTATTTGTATTTATCGTCGTTGATGTCTATATCCTTCACGATAATTTGCTGAATGGAATAGTTGAAAATATCTAAAATATCCTTAATTTCTTCAAAGGCAGCAATCATATTTTCTTTTAACAGTTGAAAATCGCGATGGTAACCAGATGGCAAATTATTGGTTATTAAAATCATTTCACTTTGTAAAGCTTGGATTTTGTTACACTTTCCACGAATTAACTCAAATACATCTGGATTCTTTTTATGTGGCATGATGCTACTACCGGTAGTTAACTCATCTGGAAAAGAGATAAACCCGAAATTCTGACTCATATACAAGCACACATCCATTGCAAAACGCGCCATGGTGTTACTTAAACCACCTAAAGCCGCAGCAATAGTACGCTCGTTTTTACCACGTCCCATTTGGGCTGCCACCACATTGTATTTTAGGGTTGCAAAATCCATTTCGTTAGTGGTTAATTCGCGATCTATTGGAAACGAACTTCCATAACCCGCTGCAGAACCTAAAGGATTTTGATCGACAGTTTTAATAGCTGCATCAAGCAAAAACACATCATCAATCATAAGTTCTGCGTAGGCAGAAAACCATAATCCGAATGAGGATGGCATAGCCACTTGTAAATGCGTATAACCAGGAAGCACCTTGTCTTTATAAGTTTCGGCTTGATTTAATAATGTATTAAAAAGCGTTTTGGTCTTATCTTTTACTACCGATAATTCTTCTTTATAATACAAATGAAGTGCGACTAAAACTTGGTCGTTTCTAGAACGTGCGGTGTGAATTTTTTTCCCAACATCGCCTAAAGACTTTGTAAGCTCATATTCGATTTTGGAATGTACATCTTCAAATTGTGCATCGATAACAAACGTTCCTGCTTCAATTTGATCGGCTAAAACCTGAAGTCCAGAAAGCAATTTCTCCAATTCTACTTCTGAAAGAATCCCGATTTTTTGAAGCATAATCGCATGCGCACGCGATGCAATAACATCGTATTTCGCTATATGAATATCTATTTCTCTATCGTTCCCAACTGTAAATTGCTCAATTTTTTTATCGATTGATATGCCTTTGTCCCAGAGTTTCATTTTTATTGTTGTTTATTCGTTTATCTTTTTGTTCGTTGAATTGTGTATTTGTTGAATTGATTAATCGAGAATTAAGAACCATCATTGAAACCACAAATTAATCTTCCGTCTCCTGTCCTAATCCTTTTTATGTTGAAACGTTTATTCGTTGAATCGTTTAATCGTCAATTAAAAACTTTTATTAAAACATCAAGAATCTATCAACTTAACTCCTGAATCTTGTCTCTTGATTCTCCCGTCTCCTGTCTACTGTCTCCCGTCCTACTCCTTTTTATGTTGAAACGTTTATTCGTTGATTTGTTTAACCGAGAATTAAGAACCATCATTGTAACTACAAATTAATCTTCCGTCTCCTGTCTTCCGTCCTAATCCTTTTTATGTTGAAACGTTTATTTGTTGATTTGTTTAATCGAGAATTAAGAACCATCATTGAAACTACAAATTAATCTTCCGTCTCCTGTCTCCCGTCCTACTTTGTAACTTTGTAACCCCCTAACTTTGCTACTTTGTAACATTATAACTACACAACTCCCTAACTTCGCAACTCTACACCTCTCAAATCACCTTCCCAAGTAATTCAACATATATTTTAATACCTTCTTCAATTTCATGTACATAAATAAATTCGTCAGCTGAATGCGAGCGCGTACTATCCCCAGGTCCTAATTTTAATGACGAGCAGGTTAACACTGCTTGATCGGATAATGTTGGAGACCCATACGTACTTCTTCCCATAGCGATTCCCGCTTTTACCAAATCGTGACTCATTGGAATGGACGACGAATTTAAACGCAAACTACGTGGTGTAATTTTTGTAACGGGCGCATTTTCTTGTAAAATCTTGGCAATTTCTGCATTGGTATAGGCATCGTTAACCCGTACATCAATCACTAAATCGACGTGACCAGGAACCACATTATGCTGCGATCCTGCATTAATTTGAGTCACGGTTAATTTTACATCGCCTAAAGCATCGGAGCCTTTTTCGAATTTAAAATCTTTAAACCATTGCAACACTTCAATCGTATTATAAATGGCGTTATTATCGTTTGGATGTGCTGCGTGACTTGGCGTTCCTTCAACAACAGCATCGAAAACGACTAAGCCTTTTTCGGCAACGGCTAAATTCATTAAAGTGGGTTCGCCTACAATGGCCACATCTACTTTCGGGATTATGGAAAGCATACTATTTAGCCCATTTGGACCACTGCTTTCTTCTTCCGCGGAAGCGACAATAACTAAATTATATTTTAAATTTTCGTGATTGTAATAATGTACAAATGTTGCCAAAAGCGACACCAAACACCCACCAGCATCGTTACTGCCCAAACCGTATAATTTGCCGTCTTCAACAATGGCTTTAAACGGGTCTTTGGTGTATGCCGAATTAGGTTTTACCGTATCGTGATGCGAATTTAATAACAGCGTTGGCTTGCTGGCATCAAAATGTTTGTTTAGCGCCCAAATGTTGTTTTTGGTGCGTTTAAAATCGACATTATGTTTTGTAAACCAGTCTTCGATAAGCTTTGCCGTAGGTTCTTCTTCGGAAGAAAACGACTGCGTTTCGATAAGCTTTTTAAGTAAAGCTATGGCATCTTGTGTTAACTGATCTATTACAGACATAAGGTTGTGAATTTTTGATCTTTATTACTGATTACAGACGGGTTGCCTATGATTACTTTTGAAACGCCTTGGGTTAAGGCATGGTAGCAATTTTCCAATTTAGGAAGCATGCCATCAGCGATAATGCCCTCTGCTTTTAAACTCGCATAGGTTTTAGAATTGATGTCTTCAATTACCGAATCATCATCTTCAACAGACCTTAAAACACCATTTTTTTCAAAACAATAATACAATTCAACTTGAAACAGTTTTGATAATCCGATGGCTAATTCAGAAGCAATCGTATCGGCATTGGTATTAAATAATTGTCCGTTTTCATCATGCGTAATTGCACAAAATACAGGCGTAAAATCGGCTTGAATCAATTTATTGATACCCTCAGCATTTACTTTTTTAACATCGCCCACAAAACCGTAATCGATGTCTTTTACAGGGCGTTTTTCGGAAGCAATACTATTAATATCCGCCCCTGTTAAACCAAGCGCATCAATTTGCAAGGCTTGTAATTGTGCTACAATATTTTTATTTACAAGACCACCATAAACCATGGTAATCACTTCTAAAGTTTCGGCATCGGTAACACGTCGGCCATTTATCATATTAGATTCAATTCCTAATTTTGAAGCGATGTGAGTGGCACGCTTCCCGCCGCCATGCACTAAAATTTTCTTGCCTTCTAATTGAGAAAAATGCTCTAAAAAAGCCGTTAAAGCTTCTTTGTTTTCTATAACGTTTCCGCCAATTTTAACTATGGATAACTTTTCCATTGTATCGTTGTTAGGCGTTAGCTTTTAGCTATTAGCACTTATAGGCGAATAACTAAAGGCTAAAGCCATTTATAAATTTTTTAATATTTTTTTAAGCACCAATTGCGCAGCATACGTACGGTTATTGGCCTGTTGGATAACTAGAGAATTATCGCTATCTAAAACAGCATCTTCCACAATAACATTTCGTCTAACTGGCAAACAATGCATAAACTTAGCATCTCCAATTTTTTCTTTAGTAATCATCCAATTCGGGTCGGTATTTAAAACTTTCCCATAATCTTCATACGAGCTCCAGTTTTTCACATACACAAAATCGGCGTCTTTTAAAGCCTCGTCTTGATTGTGAGAAATGGGGGTATCTTTAGTGATTTCCGGACTTAAATTATAGCCTTCTGGATTTGTAATTACAAAATCGACGTCCATTTTTTGCATGGCCTGCACAAAGCTATTTCCAACAGCATGTGGTAAAGCTTTAACATGAGGTGCCCAACTTAAAACCACTTTAGGCTTAGAGGTTTTAGCGTGCTCTGAAATCGTTAATGCATCGGTAAGCCCTTGTAATGGGTGCCCAGTAGCACTTTCCATATTAACAATAGGCACAGAAGCGTATTTTACAAAGGCTTTTAAAACATGCTCGCTTTCGTCTTTTTCTTTATCGGTTAATGTAGGAAATGCACGAACTGCAATAATATCGCAGTATTGCGAAACCACAGCCGCAGCTTCTTTAATATGTTCGGCAGTACTGCCATTCATTACCGTTCCATCGCCAAACTCAATGCCCCAAGCGTCGCCAGAAACATTCATTACAATAGGATCCATGCCTAAATTTAAAGCTGCCTTTTGGGTGCTTAAACGGGTACGTAAGCTTGAATTAAAAAACAACAAGCCTAGAGTTTTATGTTTTCCTAAGGCAACATCTTTTAACGGATTTGCTTTAATTTCTTTAGCTTCAGAAATCCATGATTGGATGTTATCAATATCGTTTATGGATGTATAATTCTTCATTAAATTCCTTATTTTATTTTAGTAAACGGCACTTTATTTTCCATCGCATTTAAAATGAAATGATCTTCAAGTCCGTTTACAATCCAAGTTTCTATTTGTGCATTTTTTGCTAATGAAGCTGCTTCAATTTTTGAAGCCATACCCCCACTACCATGCGACGACTTGGAGTTTACTACTTCTGTTTTTAAGGCCTCAAAATCTTCAACTTCTTCAATCGTTTCTGGGGCGTTATTTTTCATAGACGCTTTGGTATAAATGCCGTTGGTGTTGGTGGCAATTATAAATAAATCGACCCCTAGAAGCGATGCGGTTAATGCGCCTAATTTATCGTTGTCACCAAATTTAATTTCATCGGTGGCTACGGTATCATTTTCATTAATAATAGGGATGTAATTATTGTTCACCAAAACATTAATGGTGTTTACAATATTGGTTTTACTCTCTTGTTTTTCAAAATCTGAATAAGACAGTAAACACTGCGAACTTAGCAAACCATACTCTCTGAAAATTTCCTGATAAATACGAATTAAATGTGGCTGACCAATAGAAGCCAAGGCTTGTTTTACAAACAATTCTTCACGCTGACTTTCCAGTTTTACAAATTGTTTTGCCACAGCAATAGCGCCAGAACTCACAATAATAAACTCGCAAGTGTCTTGAAGTTGGGCAATCTGACTTGCGATATCTTCAATTTTACCTCTAGAAATATTATCGGTTTCTTTGGTAAGTGTATTAGACCCTACTTTTAATAAAATGCGTTTTTTTTTAAGCATACTTATCTAATTTGTCCATTCCCATGAACATACCATTTATTGGTTACCAAATGCTGTAAACCTATTGGTCCACGTTGGTGTAATTTATCTGTACTAATAGCCAACTCGCCACCTAAACCTAACTGGCTACCATCGGTAAAACGTGTAGATGCATTGTGATAAACTGCAGCAGTATCTACATTTTCCATAAAGGTCTTAGCAACAGCTTCATCGGTAGTAATTATTGATGATGAATGCCCACCAGAATACTTATTAATCATCGCAATAGTAGCTTCAACAGAATCAATCTCACCAACTACAATTTTGTAATCTAAGAATTCTTCATACCAAATGTCGTCAGACTCAAACTGAGAAATTTCATCGAATTTAGAAGTTTCAGCATCGCCTAAAATTTCAACATTAAATTCCTTTAATTTTGAAATTAAACGTTTTATAAATGCTTCTTTATTTGGAAGATTTTTATCGATTAAAACTTTATCTACCGCATTACAAGCAGAAATTTTTGCTGTTTTTCCGTTGATAATTACATCCATAGCAATATCTAAATCGGCTTTAGGGTGCACATAAACAAAATTATTTCCTCTACCACTAATAATAACGGGGCAATTGGCGTGTTTTTTCACAAAAGCGATTAAACGCTCGCCACCTCTTGGAACCATTAAATCTACTTTTTGGGTTGGGTTCTCTAAAAAGGCTTGAGTTTCCTCTCTGTTAAATTGTAAATATTCTACCCAATCGGTAGAAGCACCATTCGCTTTTAGAGCTTCGTGCCATAATTCAACAATTTTTAAGTTAGAACGTAAAGATTCTTTACCTCCTTTTAATAAAATTTTATTTCCAGATTTAAAAGCAATTCCTGCAGCCTCAACGGTTACATCTGGACGCGATTCGTAAATAATTAACACGGTTCCAAAAGATGCTGTTTTGTTATAAACTTGCATCCCATTATCGTGTTTAAACGCAAAACGCTCTACCCCAACAGGATCTTCTTGAGACGCCAAATGGGTTACCGATTTAATCATTTCATCAACTTTCGAATCGTCTACTTTTAAACGGTCGAACATTGAAATATCATCACCTTTATAGGCTTCTAAATCTTCTTTATTAATATTAATTATAGCTTCTCGTTCCTCTTCTAATAGCACAGCCATTTTCAGCAATACCGCATTTCTAGTTTCTATAGTTAATAATGTGTTCATTGTATATTTTTTAAATTTTTTGCACCTGCAGTTCCTCTGCAGGTTCTATCTCTGCCAACACTTCTATTAGGGCTTCAAAAAACATGTTTATATGTTCTCTTCTAACAGTTAGCGGAGGTAATATTCTTATTAATTTTTTATTTGAAGCACCACCAGTAAAAATATGATTTTCGTAAATCAAGCGTTTTCTTAAGTCGCCAACTTCAAAGTCAAATTCTAATCCAAGCATTAAACCTCTTCCTTTAATAGCTTTTATCTGCGGAATGGTTTTAGCGATTTTTATAAAGTACTCAGACATCACATTCACATTGTCTATAAGTTTTTGGTCTTCAATAACCTCTAAAACAGATAAACCTGCAGCACATGCTAAGTGATTACCACCAAACGTGGTTCCTAACAAACCAAATTTAGCTTCTATATTGGGGTGAATTAAAATCCCACCAATAGGAAAACCGTTGCCCATACCTTTTGCTATCGATATAATGTCTGGTGTTACATTATAATGTTGAAAAGCAAAAAACTTACCTGAACGTCCGTAACCCGATTGCACCTCATCGGCAATAAAAAGCGTATTATTCGCTTTACAAAGGGCATCCACTTGTTCAAAAAACTCGGCCGTCCCTTGGTCTAAACCACCAACACCTTGAATAAATTCAAGAATTACGGCACAAACATCACCTTTTTCCAATTCGGCTTGCACGCCAGCAATATCATTTAAATCTAAAAAAGTAACCGCTTGTTGCGCGTTAATTGGTGCCACGATGCTTGGATTATCGGTTGCTGCAACAGCCGCCGAAGTACGTCCGTGAAAACCATTTTTAAACGCAATAACTCTAGATTTCCCTGTTTTAAACGATGCTAATTTTAAAGCATTTTCGTTGGCTTCGGCACCAGAGTTACACAAAAACAATTCGTAATCTTTACACCCCGAAAGGGCTTCAATTTTATCGGCCAATTGTACTTGTAACGGGTTTTGAATGGCGTTTGAATAAAACCCCAATTCTGCCACCTGATTCGAAATAGCTTCAACATATTTAGGATGCGCGTGTCCTATAGAAATCACGGCATGCCCACCGTATAAATCTAAATACTCAGCACCTTTGTCATCATAAACATAAACACCTTTTCCTGAAACAGGCGTTACGTCGTATAGCGGATAAACGTTAAATAATGGCATAATTAATTGTTTTTTAATTGGTTAATTTTTTCAAAAGAGGCTACAATCCCCTTAATAAGCGACGAACTTAAACCTTGGTGTTCCATTTCATTTAAACCTTCAATGGTACAACCGCTTGGTGTGGTTACGCGATCTATTTCTTCCTCAGGATGTTTTCCCGATTCTATTAGTAAACTTGCAGCGCCAAAGCAAGTTTGTAAAGCTAATTTATGAGCCTCGTGCGCCTCGAAACCTAGTTGAATCGCACCCTGTGTTGTTGCTCTTACCAAGCGCATCCAAAAGGCAATACCACTAGCACAAATAACCGTTGCCGCTTGAATTTGGTCTTCAGGAATAACCAAAGTTGTTCCCAATTGATTAAAAACATCTTGAGCCAAGGCCACTCTAGCCTGTCCTTTTTCATTCGCTGCAATACAAGTCATCGATTTTCCAATCGAAATCGCCGTATTTGGCATCACACGAATAATATTTTTATCGCTTCCTAAAATGCTTTCAATTCTAGAAATTTCAACCCCTGCTGCTACTGAAATAACGGTATGATTTTCTGTAATTACAGATGCCACACTTTCCAAAACCTGTGTAATATGTTTAGGCTGAAGTGCAAAAATAACCATTTCAGATGCTTTTACCGCTAAAAGGTTGTCATTCGTTATATTAACATTAGAAATACTGCTAAAGGCATCTACATTTGTGGTGTTTTTATCGCTTAAATACAGGGTTTCAAACGACTTGTTTCCAATTAAACCTTTGGCAATCGAACTGCCTAAATTTCCAGTTCCAATAATGGCTATTTTCATAATTTTTCCTCCCCTAACCCCTCCGAAAGAGGGACATTAATACTATTACTTTTTGGGCGTTACCCAAGGGTCGGGCTATCCGTTACAAGTTTTGGCTCGCTGCGCATACTCGCCAAAAGCTTTCCACTACTATCCCTAACGCACCACTGTTATGCTCCTCCCCTAACTCCTCCAAAGGAGGGGAACTCATACGGAGTTCCTCCCCTTTGGGGAGGTTAGAAGGGGATTTAAAAATACGTTGCTTTTAATCCTAATCCTGTGGTTTCTTCTAAACCAAACATTAAGTTCATGTTTTGAACCGCTTGTCCAGACGCCCCTTTTAAAAGGTTATCAATCATGCTTGTAACTAAAAGTTTTCCGTTGTGTTTATGCAAATGGATTAAACATTTATTGGTATTCACTACTTGTTTTAGATGTAAAAAATCGTCCGAAACAAAAGTGAATTCAGCATCTTTATAAAAGGCTTTGTATAATGCATTTGCTTCTTCAAGCGTGCCTTCAAAATCGGTATAAACCGTTGCAAAAATCCCTCTAGAAAAATTCCCTCGGTTTGGCATAAAAAGGATTTCCGAAGAAAAACCATTTTGTAATTGTTTCACCGATTGGTTAATTTCCCCTAAATGCTGATGCGTAAACGGTTTGTAATACGAAAAATTATTATCGCGCCACGCGTAATGCGAGGTTGGAGATAATGAGGTTCCCGCACCTGTTGCACCAGTTACGGCATTTACATGCACGTCGTTATTTAGCAAATTCGCTTCAGCCAATGGCAATAATGCCAACTGAATCGCCGTTGCAAAACAGCCTGGATTTGCAACATAATTTGCAGTTTTTATCGCTTCTCTTTGCAATTCAGGTAAACCATAAACAAACGTTTTTCCTTTAAAAACTTTATCGGCTTCCAGTCTAAAATCGTTTCCTAAATCAATGATTTTGGTGTTTTCAGAAAAAGTATTGGCTTCTAAAAACTTCACTGAATTTCCGTGACCTAAACATAAAAACAACACATCGACATTTGCATTAACGGTATCGGTAAATTTTAAATCTAACGACCCTACTAAATCTTGATGTATTTTACTGATTGGGTTTCCTGCATTACTTGTACTAAAGACAAAGTTAATTTCGGCATTGGGGTGATTAATTAGTAATCTAATTAACTCTCCTGCCGTATAACCTGCGCCTCCTACAATTCCAACTTGAATCATTATTTTGAATTTACTTGTTGATAAATTTTATTCTGATTCCCTAATATTTTAATGAAACCTTTTGCATCGTCAGCCGTCCAAGCTTTGTTTTCTTCACCGTAACTTCCAAACTTCGCACTCATTAAATCATGATTCGATTTAATACCATCTACAGAGAAGTGATACGGTTTTAAAGTTACAAACACATCGCCTGTTACTTTATCTTGACTGCTTTGTAAAAACGCTTCAATATTGCGCATTACAGGATCTAAATACTGTCCTTCGTGCAAATGCATACCGTAGAAACTCGATAAATATTCTTTATGTTGCAACTGCCATTTTGTAAGCGTGTGCTTTTCTAATAAATGGTGAGCTTTAATAGTAATTAATGCCGCAGCCGCTTCAAAACCAACACGTCCTTTAATACCTACTATCGTATCACCTACGTGAATATCTCTTCCAATTGCGTAAACCGATGCTAAAGTATTTAATACTTCAATATTAATTTCAGGATCGTTTTCAACGCCATTTACAGCTGTTAACTCCCCTTTATCAAAAGTTAATTTTACTTTCTCTTCGTCGGTATGCTTTAACTGAGACGGATAAGCTTCGCTTGGTAATGGTTTTTCTGAAGTTAAGGTTTCAGCACCACCAACACTAGTTCCCCAAAGCCCTTTATTGATAGAATATTTTGCTTTTTCCCAGTTCATATCGATACCATTTTCTTTCAAATAGTCGATTTCTTGTTGTCTGGTTAATTTCTCATCTCTAATTGGCGTAATAATTTTGATATTTGGTGCCAAAGTTTGGAAAATCATATCAAAACGTACTTGATCGTTTCCTGCACCTGTACTACCATGAGCAATATATTCGGCATCGATACTTTTAGCGTATTCAATAATTTCAATCGCTTGAATGATACGCTCAGCACTTACAGATAATGGGTATGAGTTATTTTTTAATACATTTCCAAAAATTAAATACTTCACTACTTTTTGATAAAAAGTCGCTACTGCATCAATATTTTTATAGGTCGTTACACCCATTTTGTAGGCGTTACTTTCTATGTGACTAATTTCTTCTTTAGTAAAACCACCGGTGTTTACACTTACGGCGTGCACATCATATTCTTTTGATAAACTTACTGCACAGTATGACGTATCCAATCCACCACTGTATGCTATTACTAATTTTTTCATTTTACTCTATTTATATAACTAATTTTCTATTCTATTTTAACTGACCTATTTCTGAAGCAAAACAGGCATTTACATAATATCTATAATTCAATTCATCACGTAATTTCCCTAATTTCTCAAGCTCTTGTACAAGTTGAGCCGACATTTTTGATAAAGTCACATGGGTCATACCAAGCAACTCATTATACTGATGTACTTTAGGAGTTTGCGCGATTGAAATGAGAAAAGTTTCACTAAAAAACTCGGTCATTCTAGCCATTAACAACAAGCCTAAATTGCAATTTCTATACGTGCTATCCACCCATAATGATGAGCGCTCATATACAAAATGTTCTTTCACTTGGTGCTCATGAACAAAGATGTGTCCAATAATTTCATCATCTTTCTTTAAGATAAAACATCCGTTTTCGGCACGTTTTTTAAGCATTTCTACACTTACATAATACAATGTAGGCAGTGCTTTAGATCTTTCGGAGATGATTTCTAATGATTTATTGGAAAGTTTGTAAACCAATTTGATTTCGACACCTTCTTTCTCGCAAAAGGCTTCAGCTTGTTCTATAAGCTGATCGATTTCAGCATCGATATCTAGTAATGTATTCATTTTAATTTGTGTCATTGTTAGTTTGCCCTGAATCGTTATTCTTTTCAGATTTTAAAAACAGAGCGCGTTTAATTCGTTTTAATCTGGCAAACACACTATTTTTTATAGGCTTGATGTCTTTGTCTTTCGCATGGGGGTCGTATAACATACCCGTACACAAACACATCTTGCGGTTTGTTCGCGTTAAAACGTCATAGTTTTTACAAGTTTGACAACCATCCCAAAAGGTTTGATCGTCGGTTAACTCGGAAAAAACCACAGGTTTATAACCTAAGTCGCTATTCATTTTCATAACCGCAGACCCTGTGGTAATACTAAAAATTTTGGCGTCTGGAAATTTTGCTCTAGAGTGTTCAAAAACCTTATGCTTGATAAGCTTAGCTAATCCGATCCCTCTATAATCGGGATGCACAATCAGGCCTGAATTGGCCACAAACTTACCGTGCCCCCACTTTTCTATATAACAAAATCCTGCGAAATTACCTTGATCTAAGGCGATGACTGCATTTCCATTTTCCATTTTAGTAGCAATATATTCTGGGGAACGTCTAGCAATCCCCGTACCCCTTATGGCGGCGGAAGATGCAATGGTTTCGCAGATGATTTCTGCGAATTTCACATGTGACTTATCGGCTATTACAACCTTCATTTCCTAGTATATATTGTTTGTCATTTATTACTCTTTTTTTTAATAGCTGAACTGGACACACCTAGTTCAAAAAATGAAACACACCCTTACGGGCGACGAAAAAAAGTACGGCGCACAGTATGAGTGTTAACTTCTACTAAATTAACGTTATTTTGAAATGCTATGAAATTATTTTTGGACACTATGAAAAAAAATTAAAATTACGTTTTTGGGTTTTATGCTAATTTATTGTATTAGAATCTGCGACGACTGCGTGCAGACAAACCGGGTGTAGAACAACGTATTTTATTTTTTAAAATCTTCATACCGTAAAACTATAACTTTTGCAGGATATAATTGACTTTCATCATTTAATTTTTATAAAAATTATTAATATCTCCGATTTACAAGCAATAATATCTTAATATTTCAACAAATTTTTAATTCTATTAAATGATTACTTATGGTTAACAATTGCTTATCAACAAAAAAGACATAAATCAGGCCTTATTCAACAATAAACTTGCCTTTCATGATGGCAAAATGCCCTGGAAAACTGCATAAAAAATCGTATGTTCCAGGTTCTGGAGCGTCAAATTCTATAGTTGTGCTTTCGCCACCGCCTATTAATTTAGTGTGCGCAATAACGTCGTCACCATCGTCTGGAATGTATTCTGAATCTACAGCTGTTGATGCTTTATTACCAAATGCGACTAAATCGACTCCTTTTTTAAGCAATACAAAGTTGTGGCCCATCACATTTTTTGCCATTTTACCGGTGTGCGTTAAAGTAAGTTTTACTTTTTTATCTGCCTGAACAACAATCTTTTTAGTATTGAATTGCATGGCATCGCTGGCGGTGATTTCAACGGTATTTATTGAAGTATCTGTGGCTACCGTTTCACTTTTAGTATCAAAAGCACTATTTGACTTCTTTTTTTCTTTGTTACCGCAACTTAATAATAGGGTTAAACAAAAAACGCTGAATAAAAATTTAAACTGGTTCATTTTATAAAATTTTAAGGTTTTATAAAATTAGTTTATATTTTTTTATTCAGCGGTTTTCTATGTAAAAAAATACTGATTACATTAATTCTTATCGATGCCGTTTCCTGTTGAAAACGCCCCGAACTATCATTTTATTTATCATAATAAATAAAATCGTTAATCATTTCTACAAGATATAATCGGTACTTATAAAGTTAGAGGTTTTCTTCTCTAACAATTCAGTTAAAATGGCATTATTATATTCGTTGTCTTTTGAAGCCACAAAGGTTCTTATTGAGAAAGAACGCAGCGCATCATGCACACTTAAAGTACCAAAAGCAGAATCTTTACGCCCTGTAAACGGATACACATCTGGACCACGTTGGCAAGAACTGTTCAAATTCACACGACATACTAAGTTTACTAAAGTATCAATTAACGGTGATAAAGTATGAATGTTTTTCCCAAACAAACTTACTTGTTGTCCGTAATCAGATTCGGCCATATCATCCAAAGGCTCTTCAATATCTGAAAAAGAAATTACAGGAACTACAGGACCAAATTGCTCTTCAGTAAAGACACGCATATCTTTTGTTACAGGATATAAAACGGCTGGAAAAATATAATTTTCGCTGGTTTCACCTCCTTTTTTATTAATTACTTTTGCGCCTTTTGCTGTAGCATCATCAATTAATTCTTGAATAAACGCAGGTTTTTCAACCTCTGGAAGCGGTGTTAATTTAACGCCTTCTTCCCAAGGGTTTCCAAATTTAAGCTGATCGACTTTATACGCAAATCGTCTGTTAAATTCTTCAACCACCGATTCGTGAACATACAATACTTTAAGCGCTGTACAACGTTGTCCGTTAAAAGACAGGGTTCCTGCGATACATTCTTCAACCGCTAAATCTAAATCGGCATCTGGTAAAACAATGGCTGGATTTTTAGCTTCTAAACCTAAAACCATACGCAGTCTGTTCCCTTTTGGGTGCTGACCTTGAAGCGCGTTTGCAGACTTACTGTTTCCTATTAAAGACAACACATCAATCTTTCCAGATTTCATGATTGGTGTAGCCAAAACACGACCGCGACCGTAAATAACATTTACAACGCCTTCTGGAAAACTGCTTTGAAACGCTTCTAAAAGCGGCGATATTAATAAAACACCGTGCTTTGCAGGCTTAAAAATTACAGGGTTCCCCATAATTAATGCTGGAATTAACAGCGCAAAGGTTTCGTTTAAAGGGTAATTATAAGGTCCTAAACATAAAACAACTCCTAATGGGCCACGACGAATATGTGCGTAAACGCCAGAGTTTTTTTCAAATTTAGCAGAGTCTCTATCGATTTGTTTGTAGGCTTCAATCGTATCGTAAATATAATCGACTGTTCTATCAAATTCCTTTTCAGAATCTGGCAAATTCTTCCCAATTTCCCACATTAAAAGTTTTACAACTTCTTCACGCTTGGTTTTCATTTGTTCCACAAAAGTTTCCATGCATGCAATACGGTCGGCCACTTTCATAGTAGGCCATAAACCTTTACCATTATCGTAAGCAGAAGTAGCTGAATCAAGCACTTCTAAAGCTTCTTTTTCGCCTAACTGCGGAATGGTTCCTAAAAGCGTTTGTTTATATTCTGCAGTGGAAGATATGGTTGAGTAAACCTCAGCCGTCTCACCTTCCCAGCTTTTTAATTCGCCATTTACAAGGTAAGTAGATTGATGTAAAAGCTGTTTTATTTTATATGCTTCGGGTATTTCTTGAAAAGCAGTTTTCATAGTGTTTTGTTTGTTGTTAGTAGCTTCTTGAAATTGCATCCAAATCTTATAACATTTTTAAGAAATAAAACTAATTACAATTTACCTCAAAGTAAAGAAATATAACCTAAAACTAACAGATAAACCTTTGATAATTTGAAGGATTGAAACGAAAACGATTTCGGAGAATTCTCGTTCTAACTAATGTTGTTCATTTTTTCCATTGATGAAAAAACGAACCAAAAAAATCTAGGCTTACGAACCTTTATCTAAATTTTTCGCTCGACACCTAAATTTCAGAAACTCGCCATAATAATTAGAAGCAAATTTAAAAATTAGTTTAGCTCAAACAACCTGAAATTTTACGGTGTTTTCACTTCAAATTTTACGATAAATTTTCGATAGGCCATAAAAAGCAATCCAAAACTAACAATGCTGAGTTTCCATTAATTATATATTCAAATTGACTTTTAAAAAGCATTTTGAACACTATAAATTCCGGAATAAAACCATTCTAAACAAGGAACTGAAATAAATCGGGCTTATCATTTAAATAATCGCCATAAAAATTACGCTGCTTCATTTTTGTAATAAGTGGTTCTAAATCTGATGCCGATTTTAATTGCACGCCAACCACTGCCGAACCGTTTTCACGATTGGTTTTTTTAGCGTACTGAAAATAGGTGATATCATCATTTTCACCTAAAATATCGACAACAAATTCTTTTAAAGCTCCTGCGCGCTGCGGAAAATTAATAATAAAATAATGCTTTAAATTGGCGTATAATAAGGCGCGTTCTTTAATTTCTGGGGTTCGGGTAATATCATTATTACTACCGCTTACCACACACACCACGTTTTTACCTTTAATGTCTTCAGCATAAAAATCTAATGCCGAAATACTTAATGCGCCTGCAGGTTCTACCACAATGGCATCTTTATTATAAAGCTCTAAAATGGTTTCGCAAACTTTGCCTTCTGGCACGGTTACAGTGGCATCAAGATTTTCTTTACAGATGGCAAAAGTTAAATCGCCCACACGTTTTACTGCGGCGCCATCAATAAATTTTTCAATATGTTCTAATTCGGTATTTCTATTATTTTGAATAGAAACCGTCATAGATGGTGCGCCTTCCGGCTCGACACCTATAATTTTTGTGTTTGGAGATAATGCTTTAAAAACGGTAGACAAACCAGCTGCTAATCCGCCACCACCAATTGCGATAAACACATAATCGATAGGCGTTTCTGTTTGTTCTAGAATTTCTAAGGCAATGGTGGCCTGACCTTCAATAACTTTTGGGTCGTTAAACGGATGTATAAATGTTTTGCCTAATTGCTCACATTCCAACATGGCTGCATGATTGGCATCATCAAAAGTATCGCCAACAAGTTGAATGTCGATAAAATCTTCACCAAACATTTTAACCTGCTCCACCTTTTGGTTTGGTGTAGGAGCCGGCATGTAAATAGTGCCTTTTATCTGTAATAATTTACAAGACAAAGCTACGCCCTGGGCATGATTTCCAGCACTTGCACAAACCACACCGTTTTTAGCCTGCTCTTTTGTTAGCGAGCTTATTTTATTATAAGCCCCTCTAATTTTATAAGAGCGCACTTGCTGTAAGTCTTCGCGCTTTAAAAGAATATTCGCATCAAATTGTTTTGAATATCTTAGGCTAGGACTTAAAGCAGTAACTGCCGATACTTTTTTAATAGTATCGGCAGCTTGCTTTATATCACTTATTTTGGGAAAATATATTTTGTTTTCCGCACTCATAGGATCTTAATTATACGATTGGCTTCATAGCCGTCATAGATGCTCTTAAAAACTCACCTACTTTTTCAACTGGATGTGCTCTTAACGCTTTATTAACCGCGATTAATTTGGCATTATCAACACCTTTTCCGTTGTCTAATGAATATGGCTTCCCGATTACACTTGTGTCAACCGTTTTCATGAAGTCTTTTAATAAAGGCTTACATGCATGATCGAATAAGTAACATCCGTACTCAGCTGTATCAGAGATTACACGGTTCATTTCGTATAATTTCTTTCTTGCAATCGTATTTGCAATTAATGGTGTTTCGTGTAACGATTCGTAGTAAGCAGAAGCATCAATAATTCCTGAATCTACCATCGCTTCAAAAGCTAATTCTACACCAGCTCTAACCATAGCAACCATTAATACACCGTTATCGTAGTACTCTTGCTCTGTAATTTGAACATCTCCAGCAGGCGTTTTTTCAAATGCAGTTTCAGCTGTTGCTGCTCTCCATCCTAATAAATCTTTATCATCGTTAGCCCAATCTGCCATCATTCCAGCAGAAAAACGACCTTCAATAATATCGTCCATATGTTTTTGGAATAACGGACGCATAATCTCTTTTAATTCTTCTGATAATTCAAAAGCTTTAATTTTTGCAGGGTTAGAAAGACGGTCCATCATGTTAGTTACACCACCATATTTAAGACCTTCAGTTACTGTTTCCCATCCGTATTGAATTAATTTTGAAGCGTAACCTGGATCGATACCTTCTTCAACCATTTTATCAAAACATAGGATAGAACCTGTTTGCAACAACCCACAAAGAATGGTTTGCTCACCCATTAAATCCGATTTTACTTCAGCAATAAAAGATGATGCTAACACACCTGCTTTATCACCACCAGTTGCAACAGCGTAAGCCTTAGCTTGAGCCCAACCTTTTCCTTCTGGATCGTTTTCTTCGTGTACTGCAATTAATGTTGGTACACCAAAACCTCTTTTATATTCTTCACGAACTTCTGATCCTGGCGACTTAGGTGCTACCATGATTACAGTAAGATCTTCACGAATTTGCATACCTTCTTCAACAATATTAAAACCATGAGAATATGCTAAAGTTGCCCCTTTTTTCATTAAAGGCATCACCGCTTTAACCACATTTGTATGTTGTTTATCTGGCGTTAAGTTTAAAACTAAATCTGCTGTTGGAATTAATTCTTCGTAAGTTCCTACAGTAAATCCGTTTTCGGAAGCATTTAAGAAAGACTGACGTTTTTCAGAAATTGCAGCACCACGTAAAGCATAAGAAATATCTAATCCAGAATCTCTCATGTTTAACCCTTGGTTTAAACCTTGAGCACCGCATCCTACGATAACTATTTTCTTTCCTTTTAATGCATTCACCCCATCAGCAAACTCTGAAGTGTCCATGAATCTACACTTCGATAATTGATCTAATTTATCTCTTAACGATAGTGTGTTAAAATAATTTCCCATTTTTAATTAATTGTTATTATTGATTATTGAATGCTGTAAGCAATTCGGTTATTTTCATTTCATCTTTGGTTACTGCAATACGTCCTGAACGCACAAATTGCATGATACCAAAAACATTTAAATCGCGACGTAAAGACTCTATTTCGTTTCTTCTTCCTGATTTTTCAAGTACAAAAAACTCTTTATTTACCGTTACAATTCGTGTATTACTTTCTTTTATGATGTTTTGAATTTGAGGCTCATTGAACAACAAATCAGACTTGATTTTAAACATACAAGATTCGGTAAAGATAGTCTCTTCTTCTGTATGATAATAGGCTCTAATTGTTTCAACTTGTTTTTCAATTTGCTTCACAATTTTTATCGCGTTTGTTTCTGTCATATTCACAACAATAACAAAACGATTTACCCCATCGATTTCAGACTGCGATGTGGTTAAACTTTCAATATTAATATGTCTGCGTTGAAAAATTGCTGAAATACGATTTAATAAACCGATGTTATTTTCGGTGTAAATAGAAATCGTAAATGTTTTTATATCTTCATTCATGTCTTTTCTTTATTTAGCTTAATCGTACATCTGAAACCGATGCCCCCGAAGGAATCATTGGAAATACATTATCTTCTTTTTCTACACAAACTTCTAAGAAATACGACTCTTTCGACTCAATCATTTCCTTAACAGCTGCTTCCATATCCTTACGATTTGAAACGCGTTTTCCTTCAATATGATAGCCTTTTGCAATGGTAACAAAATCTGGATTTGTCATTTCGGTAGACGCATAGCGCTTATCGAAAAACAACTGTTGCCATTGACGTACCATACCTAAAAATTCGTTGTTTAAAATGACAATTTTTACAGGCACTTTTTGCTGAAAAATAGTTCCTAATTCTTGAATATTCATTTGAAAACCTCCATCGCCAATTATAGCTACAACTTCACGTTCTGGTGCTGCCATTTTAGCGCCAATCGCTGCTGGAAGTGCAAAGCCCATGGTGCCTAATCCGCCAGAAGTAATATTACTTTTAGACACATTAAAATCGGCATAACGACAAGCAATCATTTGATGTTGTCCCACATCTGAAACAATAGCTGCATTACCTTTAGATTGAATATTAATTTGCTTGATAACCTCGCCCATGGTTAATCCTTCTTTCGTTGGATTAAGATCTCCATTAATTACGGCATCGTATTCTATAGTATAAAGGTCTTTAAATTCTTTTAACCAAGCTTCATGAGAATTCTCGTTTAAAGCTTCAGCTAACATGGCTAAGCTTTCTTTTGAATTTCCTAAAACAGCTACATCCGTTTTTACATTTTTATCAATCTCTGCAGGATCAATATCAAAATGAACCACTTTAGCTTGCTTTGCATAAGTTGATAAATCGCCAGTAACACGGTCGTCAAAACGCATCCCGATGGCGATTAACACATCACATTCGTTAGTTAATTTATTTGGCGCATAATTACCGTGCATACCAACCATACCGATATTTAATGGGTGTGTTGATGGTAATGCAGAAGCACCTAAAATTGTCCAAGCAGAAGGAATTCCAGCTTTTTCGATAACCGTTTTTAATTCGGCTTCAGCCTGACCTAAAATAACACCTTGTCCCCAAACAATCATTGGTTTTTTAGCGGCGTTAATTAATTCCGCGGCAGCGTTAACCGCTTCCTGACTTGTTTTTGGGATAGGATTATAACTTCTTACTCCTTTACATTTTTCGTAGTTAAAATCTAATTCGCCAAACTGTGCATCTTTAGTAATATCGACTAACACAGGTCCTGGGCGACCGCTTCTAGCGATATAAAACGCTTTGGCAATGGCTGCAGGAATATCTTCAGATTTAGTGACTTGACAATTCCATTTGGTTACAGGCGTAGAAATACCAACGATATCGGTTTCTTGAAAGGCATCGCTACCTAACAAATGTGACGCTACTTGCCCTGTAATGCATACTAAAGGTGTAGAATCTATTTGAGCATCGGCAATTCCTGTAATAAGGTTAGTAGCACCAGGACCCGAAGTCGCTATGGCTACACCAACTTTTCCAGATATACGTGCATAACCTTGAGCAGCATGTGCTGCCCCTTGCTCATGACGCGTTAATACATGATGAATTTGATCTTGAAATTTAAATAATTCATCATAAACAGGCATAATAGCACCTCCTGGATATCCATAAAGAATATCAACACCCTCAGCTATTAAAGACCTAACAACGGCTTCGCAACCAGTAATTCGCTCTATTTTATTTGCCACTTTTTTTGTTTTTAATGTTTGTGTTTTCATAATTCCCATTTATTGAGATTCCCGTTTTCACGGAAATGAAAAGATTCACTATTTATGCATCGGTAACACATCCTTTAGAAGCAGATGCTACAGATTTTGCATATTTATATAATATTCCTTTTTTGTGTTTTAATGGTGGTTGCACCCATTGCGCTTTTCTTTCGGCTAATTCTTCATCAGAAAGTAATACGTTGATTGAATTATCTTCGGCACTAATTCTAATTTTATCGCCTGTTTTTAAAAGACCAATAGCTCCACCTTCTTGTGCTTCTGGCGTTATGTGACCTACTACAAACCCGTGTGTTCCTCCAGAAAAACGACCATCTGTAATTAAAGCTACAGATTTTCCTAAACCAGCACCCATAATTAAAGAGGTTGGTTTTAACATTTCTGGCATCCCTGGGCCACCTTTAGGACCAACATAACGGATGACGACGACATCACCTCGCTCTACTTCGCCATTAGAAATTCCTGTGTTTGCAGCTTGTTCGCCATCATAAACCACAGCTTTTCCTTCAAATAATAAACCTTCGTTTCCAGATATTTTTGCAACAGCTCCTTCTTCAGCTAAGTTTCCGTAAAGGATTTGTAAGTTTCCTGAAGATTTTAATGCTTTATCTTTTGGAAAAATAACATCTTGATCGTTTTCAAAAACGAGTGGCTCAACATCTTTTAAGTTTTCAGCTAAAGTTTTACCAGTAACCGTCATACAATCGCCATGTAAATAGCCATTATCTAATAAATATTTCATAACCGCAGGCGTTCCTCCAATACCATGAACATCTTCCATAAGGTATTTTCCACTAGGTTTTAAATCGGCTATTAACGGCGTATTGTCACTAACACGTTGAAAATCTTCTAATGTAAAATCGATATCTGCAGCATGTGCAATGGCTAAAAAGTGTAGTACGGCATTTGTAGAACCTCCTAAAGCATTTACCAAAGCAATGGCATTTTCAATCGATTTTTTAGAAATAATATCTAATGGTTTTAAATCTAATTCTAAAAGATTTTTAATCGCTCTCGCGGTTCTTTCACTTTCCGATAATTTATTCGGATTTTCAGCAGGAATAGATGAGTTATAAGGTAACGCAAAGCCCATACATTCTATAGCCGAAGCCATGGTATTTGCTGTATACATCCCACCACAAGCTCCTGCTCCTGGAATGGCACGTTTTATAATTTCTCTGTATTCTTCTTCTTCAATTTCGCCCGCTACTTTTTGTCCTAAAGCCTCGAAAGCCGAAACAATATTTAATTTTCTTCCTTTGTATTTTCCAGAAGCAATGGTACCACCATACATCATGATAGACGGACGGTTTAAACGTAACATCGCAATTACGGCACCTGGCATATTTTTATCGCAACCTACGATAGACACCAAGGCATCGTAACTTTGAGCATTCATAACCGTTTCAATAGAATCGGCAATGATATCACGAGACGCTAAGGAATAATTCATTCCAGAAGTCCCCATAGAAATACCATCACTAACACCAATTGTATTAAAACCTAAACCTACTAAACCAGCTATATTACACTCAATTTTAACTTCAGCAGCTAAATTATTTAAATGCATATTACAAGGATTTCCATCGTAACCAGTACTAGCAATTCCAATTTGAGCTTTGCTCATATCTTCATCGGTTAATCCTACTGCATATAACATGGCTTGAGATGCTGGCTGAGATTCATCCTGAGTTAGCCTTTTACTATGTTTATTAAGTTCTTTCATATGACTGCTAATAATTTTATGCTTTATCTTAATTTTTATTATTTTTCTAAGTGTTTTAAACTTTTTGATGACAATTATTCAAAAAACTTCAAAATAAGTTTCGAAAATAATTTATTAGTCTATTATACGGGTTAATCTTTATTTTTTCTAGTTAAATTCACAACCAACAAAAATAATTCAACACACTGAACAACAACTGTTTAAACCCGTTTTTTTATGATGTTCAAAAATGAAAAATAATGCATAAAAAAAGCCTTCCATTCCGGGAAAGCTTTTAAAAATTTATTTTGATTAAATTATAGCATTCCCTAGCCTTGTGAGATTATCACATTGACACCAACAGAAATGATATAAATAATTTGATTTTTCATTTTAGACGAGACAAATATTCGCAAAAAAATCTTAATTACCAATTATATCTTAAAAAATAAAAAATAGATGTTCATTTTCTTTTATTTTTTTACTTTTGCAGCACAAAACAACAGAGGAAAGATTTGACTGATTGCAACCTCTTTATGCTGAACAATTTTCAACATAATCAAAAATGCTAAAGGCAGTGCAAACTTCCTTCGACGTTATCGTCAAATCTTACTATAATTTAAAATTACTATGGCTTATTTATTCACTTCAGAAAGTGTTTCTGAAGGGCATCCAGACAAAGTAGCAGATCAAATTAGCGACGCTTTAATTGATAACTTTTTAGCATTCGATACCGAATCGAAAGTAGCTTGTGAAACTCTTGTAACAACAGGCCAAGTTGTGCTTGCTGGAGAAGTAAAATCGACAACCTATTTAGATGTTCAAAAAATTGCAAGAGATACCATAAATAAAATTGGCTACACCAAAGGCGAATACATGTTCGATGGTAACTCATGTGGTGTTTTATCGGCTATTCATGAGCAATCGGAAGACATTAATCAAGGTGTAGATCGCGGTAGCAAAGAACAACAAGGTGCTGGCGACCAAGGCATGATGTTTGGCTATGCCACCAATGAAACTGAGAATTTCATGCCTTTAGCTTTAGATTTATCGCACTTAATTTTAAGAGAATTAGCTGATTTAAGACGCGAAAATAAAGAGATCACCTATTTAAGACCAGATTCTAAAAGTCAGGTTACTATTGAATATAGCGATGATAATATCCCGCAACGTATTGATGCCATCGTTGTTTCAACGCAGCATGACGATTTTGCTGATGATGAAACCATGTTAGCAAAAATTAGAAAAGATATTGTTGAGATATTAATTCCGCGTGTTATTGCCAAACTTCCAGAATCCCTTCAAAAGTTATTTAACAACGATATTAAATACCATATTAACCCAACAGGGAAATTCGTAATTGGAGGTCCTCATGGTGATACTGGTTTAACTGGACGAAAAATTATTGTTGATACTTACGGCGGAAAAGGTGCCCACGGTGGCGGTGCATTCTCTGGTAAAGACCCAAGTAAAGTTGATAGAAGCGCTGCTTATGCGACGAGACATATTGCTAAAAACCTTGTTGCTGCAGGTGTTGCCGATGAAGTTTTAGTACAAGTAAGTTACGCGATTGGTGTGGTTGAACCTATGGGAATTTTTATTGATACTTACGGAACATGCCCGTTTAATATGACCGATGGTGAAATTGCTGAAAAAGTAACCGAAATTTTTGATATGCGTCCTTTTGCTATTGAAGAACGTTTGAAGCTACGTGCTCCTATTTATAGTGAAACTGCAGCTTACGGACACATGGGACGTAAAAACGAAACAGTTTCTAAAACATTTACACAACCACATGGTGAAACCATTACCCTTGATGTAGAATTATTTACATGGGAAAAATTGGATTATGTTGACCAAGTAAAAAGTGTTTTTGGATTGTAAACCAAAATACACTTAACCTATATAAAAGTCTTGCAATTTGAGTTGCAAGACTTTTTTTTTCGAGACCCTTCAGGTTTTTAAACACTATTGTTAGGAAGATGAAAGCTCTTATGTTTTTAACCCTCCTAATTTCGATTAAATCGAAATTTTCCTCCCTTCAAAATGAAAGGAGGAGCAAGTTTTATTAATGTTTTCGAAAAATCTAAACTAAATCCATTTTTTATAAAATCTTGTATTGATATCTTTTATAAATTCCAATAGCATGAATGATTTAGGCAGTTAATAGGGTCTTCGATTTCGCAGTCGAGAAGTTATATTTTATGCTTTCGTGAATAGACTAGGTAAACAAGTTGTTTGGGTGGAAAAATAACAGACATTTTAATGCAAATGTTCACGACTTCGCTTGGTTTTTTCATAAAAATCGTACACCCTAAAATTAGTAACTAAAAACCCATATACGTATTTAGAATTAAAAGCCTATTAATTATTAAAATAACCAATTACGATTAAGTACAGCACCTATTTACCAAACCAACCTTTGAACCAAAAAAATCCTCTTAAGCATTACACTTAAGAGGATTCTTCATAGAAAAATTAATTGACTAACTCTAATTTTTGCAAGTTTTAATTCCAACCACCACCTAAAGCACGGTACATGTTAACCATGGCATTCATTTGCTCTTTTTTGGTTTCAACCAATTCGAATTTAGATTCTAAAGCATCACGTTGGGTTAATAACACTTCCATATAATCTGCTCTTGCCGATTTAAAAAGTATGTTTGAAATATTTATAGACTGCGTTAAAGCATCTACTTTTTTAGATTTCAAATTAAAACTTTGCTCCAAATTACTAATATTAGAAAGTTGGTTTGCAACTTCCAAATAGGCGTTTAAAACAGTACGCTCATAATTATAAACGGCTTGAATTTGTTTTGCACTCGCGTTAAAATACAAAGCTTTTATTTCGTTTCTGTTAATTAATGGCCCTGCAATATCTCCTACTAAAGAGTAAAATATCGATTCTGGCGTTTTTAATAATAATGAAGGCTTGAATGCATCAAAACCAACGCCTGCTGAAATTCCTACTGATGGATAAAACCGAGCTTTAGCAACTTTTATATCCAATTTAGCAGCTTCCAATTCCAGTTCTGCTTCTCTAATATCAGGACGATTATCTAACAATTGTGCTGGAACACCAACCAAAAGTTGATCTGGTATTAAATCGTAAAAGGATTCTGAACTGCGTTCGATAGGCTGCGGATAACGCCCTACCAAAAAGTTGATTTTATTCTCTGTTTCAGTAATCTTTTGTTGAATATCAAATTGAAGACTTTTGGTATGCAATACTTCGGCTTCAAAGCGTGTAACCGCCAATTGAGTAACGCGTGCTGCTACTTTTTGAAGTCTTACAATTTCCAAAGCATTACTTTGAATTTTTATATTCTCCTGAACAATACTTAATTGATTGTCTAGCGTTAACAATTCATAATAAGAATTCGCGATTTCAGCAATAAGATTTGTAACCAAAAAGTTTTTACCTTCAACTGAAGAAATATAACGTTTGTAAGCAGCTTTTTTAGCGTTGCGTAACTTCTTCCAAATGTCTAATTCCCATCTGGCTTCTAGTCCGATACCATAATTTCCTAATGGTTCAGGGAATTCTTCCCCAGGCCTAATATCATTATTAGCGTCGCTAGCACCTTGGCTAGTATAACGCCCCACTTTTTCAACTTCGGCACCACCACGTACATCAACAAAAGGTAAATATTCCCCTTTTTTGGCACGCACTTCGTTTCTTGCTATTTCAACTTCTTGCAAAGTAATATTTAACTCCTGATTATTTTTAAGAGCTTCTTCAATTAACGCACTTAAATACACATCGGTAAAATAATCATTCCACTTAACCTTCGCGGTATTTACGGTGTCGGTAGCTTGGTTTTTAAACTGCTCTGGTACTTCCTTATTTTCTTGCATTACCTCTAAAGTTGGTACGCAAGAATACAGGGTGGTTAGCAGAATAATACTAAGCAGACCTATATTTTTAAACTGTTTTACAGTTGCTTTTATCTTATTCATCTTCTGTTTTTTTAGATAATTTTTTCAAAAGCTTTTTAATTTTAGAAAGCTCTGTTTTAACCCTCGAATTGTCTTCACTCACACGCATAAATTCTTCCGAAACAGTTTCTGCTTTTTCATCTTTAATAAGTGTACGTCCATCTGCTAATCTTGCAAAAATGTAGTACAATCCGGGGATAACAAGCACCCCTAAAAGGGTTCCGATAAGCATCCCTCCCATGGCCGAACCACCAATGGTTCTGTTTCCAATAGCGCCTGCTCCTGTAGCAATTACCAAGGGAATTAACCCTGCTACGAATGCAAAGGAAGTCATTAAAATAGGTCGGAATCTTACTTTAGCACCTTCAATAGCTGCGTCTAGAATTGTAGCGCCTTCAATACGTTTTTGAACGGCGAACTCTACAATTAACACGGCATTTTTACCGAGTAAACCAACCAGCATGATGACACCAATTTGCGCGTAAACATCGTTAGCAAGCCCCATAAACTTCAGCAGTAAAAAAGAGCCAAAAATCCCGACGGGTAGTGATAAAATAACCACCAATGGCAATAAGAAACTTTCATATTGTGCTGCTAAAACAAGGTATACAAAAACTAAAACCACAATGAAAATATACAACGATTCATTACCTCTTGAAGCTTCGTCGTAAGACAGCCCTTCCCAAGCAATATCATAACCTCTTGGCAGGGTTTGTTCTGCCACTTCTTGAATGGCTTTAATCGCGTCTCCACTGGTATAACCAGCTGCAGGAAGTCCTCGAATGGCCGCCGAATTGTACAAGTTATACCGTGTAATTTCATTAGGACCTAATGTTTTTTCCATGGCCATGAATGACGAATACGGCACCATTTCACCCGCTTCATTTTTAACAAAAAGTTTTTCTAAATCCGATGGCATGCCCCTGTATTCTGGAGCAGCTTGTGTGTACACTTTAAAAAACCTACCGTATTTAATAAAACCTTGTTCGTAAGTACTACCAATTAAAATATTTAGGTTTTCCATGGCTTTTCCAATAGAAACCCCTTTTTGCATGGCCGCTTTATTGTTGATTTTCAATTCGTATTGCGGAAAATTAGCAGCATAAAAAGTAAATAAACCTGCTAATTCTTTACGCGCTCTTAAAGCATCCATAAATTGATTGTTCAATCTTTCAAACTCATGATAATCGGTTGAGTTTGTTTTATCAAGCAATCGCATTGCAAAACCGCCCGAAGACCCAAAACCAGGAACAGCAGGTGGCTCGAAATATTCGATAACAGCTCCCAAATCTTTGGTTTCTTCCTCTAATTCTTCCATGATTTCATGAACAGAATGATGACGCTCCGACCAAGGTTTCAAGTTAATCAAACAAGTTCCGGCGTTAGAACCACGACCTTCAGTCATAATTTCATAACCTGCTAATGAAGATACAGATTGCACACCTTCAGTTTCTTCACAAATTTTTTGAAGTTTATGAGCCACTTCATTCGTACGTTCCAAAGTTGCCCCTGGAGGGGTTTGAATAATGGCATAAATCATCCCTTGATCTTCATTTGGAATAAATCCTGCAGGAAGCACTTTATTAGTGAAAAAGATACCAACACAGAATGCTATAAGCAATCCGAAAGTTACCACACGACGGTTTACAATAACTTTTAATATTTTAACGTAAACCCCTGTAAGCTTATCGAATTTCGAATTAAACCAATCGATAAATCGATTAACAGGCGATTTTTTTCTTGCTTTACCATGATTGTTCTTCAACATCATCGCACAAAGTACAGGCGTTAAAGTAAGCGCCACTACTGCAGAAAGCACGATAGCCCCCGCCATAGTTATCGAGAATTGACGATAAAAAACTCCAACGGGTCCAGACATGAACGCTATAGGAATAAATACCGAAACCATTACCATGGTTATAGCAAGAATTGCGCCTCCAATTTCGCCTAATACTGCGTAAGCGGCTTTATATGGCGTGAGGTGTTCTTCTTCCATTTTAACATGGACGGCTTCAACGACGACAATCGCATCATCAACCACGATACCAATAGCCAATACTAAGGCGAAAAGGGTTATCAGGTTTATAGACAATCCGAAAATCTGCATGATAAAAAAGGTCCCGATAAGCGAAACAGGCACAGCAATAATTGGAATAAGGGTCGATCTGAAATCACCCAAAAACAAGAATACCACAATGGCTACCAATATAAATGCATCGCGTAAGGTATCGATAACTTGCTCGATAGAGGCATCTAAGAAGTTAGAAACATCATAACTTATTTTATAATCTACATCTGGAGGTAAATCTTCTTTTAGTTCTTTTAATTTTTCTTTTACAGCTTCAATAACATCGCTACCATTACTTCCAAACGTTTGTTTTAAAACGATTGAGGCCGATGGTTGTCCGTCGAGATTGGAATAAATATCGAAAAACTCACTTCCTAATTCGACATCGGCAATATCGCCAAGTTTTAAAATTTCGCCTTCTTCAGAAGCTTTAATAATAATATTTTTATACTGCTCAGGCTCGTTATAGCGACCTTCGTAGGTTAACACATATTCTAAAGACTGAGCCCTTTTTCCTGAGCTTCGCCCTAAACGCCCTGGTCTAGCAATAATACTTTGCTCGGCCATGGCTTCTAGAACTTCTTCGGCCGAGACTTTGTAAGCTCGCATGCGATCTGGTTTTAACCAAACACGCATAGCGTACTTTCGACTTCCTAATATTTTGGCACTTGCAATCCCTTTAATTCGTTGAATTTCTGGAACTATTTTGGTGTAGGCGTAATTGTAAAGGAATTTCTCATCATTATCCTTTTTCTTACTGTATAAGTTCACATACATTAACATACTGGGTTGTACAGGAGTGATCACAACACCTTCACGCTGAACCAAATCTGGTAACAGCGGCATCACTTGATCGACCCTTGTTTTCACCCTGACTACGGCCTGATTGGGATCTGTTCCTGGTTCAAAAATTATACGTAAAGTTCCTTCTCCAGCACTGGTTGCATCCGAAGCAATGTAACGCATGTCTTGCACACCGTTTATAGCGGTTTCTAAAGGAATTAATGTGGATTTAACTAGTACATCGGCACTCGCACCCGGATAAGCGATAAAGATATTAACCGTGGTTGGGGCGATTTGAGGGAACTGAGAAATAGGCAATTGTTTTATGGCTAACAACCCCGTAAATACGATGATTACCGATATGACAATAGCCAACACGGGTCTTTTTATAAATTTACTAAACATAATTGAAAATTATAAGGGGTTATTACTCAGCATACATTTCTAAATTCTTTATAACGTCATGCCCATTTTCAACTTTATAATGAATTTTTTCGCCATTTTTAACCATACGAATGCCTTCTAATAAAACCTTATCGTTTACAGACAAACCTTTATCAACAACAAAAAGCTGAGGCAGTTCGCCACGAAGCGTTATTTCTCGCTGATTTACAGCTCCGTTTTCATCAATTACGAAAACAAATTTTTTGTCTAAAACTTCAAATGTTGCTTTTTGCGGAATAATGATGGCGTCTTTAAAAGGCACTTTCATAAGAATACTTCCTGTTTCACCATGACGTAGAATGCCTTCTTCATTAGGAAAAACAGCTCTAAATGCAATGTTTCCGGTTTGATTATCAAATTCGCCCTCAATGGTTTCAACAACACCTTTATGAGGAAAAACCCTGTTATTAGCCATTAACAAACTCACTTCTTGATCTTTATTTCGGTCGGTATTGGTCATGAAATCTAAATATTCAGCCTCCGAAACATTGTAATACACCCACATTTTACTGTTATCGGATAAGGTTGTAAGCAATTCACCTTCATCTAAAAGACTGCCGCCTCTAACATGTAAATGCCCCATTATACCATCAAATGGTGCTTTAATATTTGTAAAACTTAAGTGGGTTTGGGCTAAAGACACTTCAGCTTTTGCTTTTTCAAGCTTTGCTTTTACCATATTTAACTCGTTTTGAGAAATAACATCCTCATCGGCTAACATTTTTGTGTTTTGGTATTCTATTTCTGCCACATCGGCTTCGGCTTTTGCTTTTTGTAAATCGGCTTGATAGACATTGGGCATGATGTCGAACATTTTTTGGCCTTTTTTAATGGACTGGCCTTCATCAACATGAATTTGTTTTAAGTAGCCTTTTTCTAAAGCGCGTACTTCAATATTTCTAATGGAATGGATTTGACACACATAATCTTTGGTAATTGTGGTGTCTATTTTAACGGGATTTGTTACTAAAAACTCAACTTCCTTCTCTTTCTTTTCTTTTTTAGATTGACAACTTGTATGCATTAATAGCATAGCCAAGCCTGCCAAAAGAAGACTCTTTTTAATCATGGTTCTGTATTTATAAAAATTGTTTGGTAATATTTTCGGAAATGCGCACGCCGTTCCTCGTATTCTTGAAGCAAAATGCTAAGAATACAAATAAGTCGAATTATGCCTTATATAATTCAAGACATAATGATGATGTAGACATTCTAAATTCTAAAAACCTCGAATAAAATATACCGCTTATTGGGTATGAAGGGCGTAACAAACTCAGTTATTACTGAAGTTTTATCACTAATTGAAGAAAATAATTCTAGGGTTTCTAAAAATGCTAAAACATTATTTTGAAACTCTATTTTTTTACGAAAACCATTTCTAAACTCTTCAATTTCGGTTTCATCAACCTTAATATCCAACATTTTTGAAGCTGGAGATGGACTTGAAGAAACTTGAGTATGAATTGAATAATTATGAAAATCTAAATGAGAAACTGTAGCAGGAGCACTATGCGCATCCTGATTTAAAACAGTGAAAGATTGCCCCTGCCCAACGATTAAGAGAGCAAATAGAAAAATAAAATATTTAAAAAAGGGCTTTTTCATTTGGGCGATAAAATTATATCAACTTAAAAAGCTAAACAAACTATTTTTAATAAAAAAATTACAAAAACAGACAACACATAGGTTATCAGACACTTAACACTGTTAAAAATGAAAACCAAAAGCCCCTGTAACCCCAAATTTTCGAGCATTAGGATTTTCAACTTCATTTAAATAATTCCCTCTGAAATTAAAATCTATCCTAAACACCTTGAAAATGTTTCCAATTCCAAAACTATATTCGTAGTAAGGATTTTTTGATGGTGCTCGATAAACTAAGCCTGAAGCATTAATGTCTTTATTTTCTTGAGACACATCGCCAATAACCCCTCTTAATCCCACAATAGCTCTTAAATTAAACTTTTTAATCACTGGAATTCTCGAGAAAACACGGCCATTAAAATTATGTTCTAGATGCACCGAAGTGTAAGTATCGGTAACAAACTCATAAAAATCAATTTGAGAAAAAGTATTATAAATAGAGAAGTAACTTTGGTTCCCAGGAATAACACTTAATAGACCTAAAGGCACAACTCCAAAAGTTTTTCCCGCTTCAATCATAGTTTGCAAGCGCCCAAAACCACCTAATTGCCAAGGTTGCACATACCTTAATTGGATCTTCGTATAATCAAAATTATCACCTAATTTACCCTTTAAACCTTTACTAAAAAGCGCAAAAAGCTGGGCATAATCATCGTTAGTCGTTAAACGCTCCACCCCATAACCTGTCATTTTTCTATTCGGAAAAAAGGACACTAAAACCTCGGTTTCATATTGTTTTATTTCTGAAGAAACTCCCGTTGGTGAATTAGGGTCGTAATAATCTAAACTAAAAGTAGGAGAAGCCGATTCTAGGGTACGATAACTTCCGCCCAATCTGAAGGTTAAATTCTTTACAGGCTCAAATTCTAATGCAAGAGTGGTTAAATTTATATTAGTAAGCTTGTCGTTTGGAGCTGTTGTAAAAAGACCTGAAGATGCAAAATTCCGACCTAAAACATCGGTAGAGTTTGTTAAACTTGCTCCAATTTGCTCGATGTCTCTACGGTTACCGCCAGAGATAATCAAGCGGTTTTTCTTATCGATTAACCACTTTCCAGAGATCCCATATTTAAATTTATCATCACGCAATCCGTAGGCCAGAAACCCTTCAATACGCCACATATCATTTCTGCCAAAATAGGTACGCCCGCCAACACGTGCACGAATACCTTCAACCGTATTATAACCCCATGTTGAAAAAATAGGTCCATAATCTAAAGGTAATTTATCAAATTCATAATAACCAGAAGCTAAAACACTTCCCGCGGTATAGAGATTTTTAAACTTTTTTACGGTTTTTAAGGTGTCTAGCATAGTGTAAACCCCTTTTTCGTCTTTACTTAATTTCTCTAAACGGTTGGCTTCCCAAAAAGCATCATCGCGGTTAAAAACAGCCTCGTCGTGAAAATTTACATGTTTCTCGTAAAACTTCTTTTCCTTTTCAATATCAAACTGATAATTATTGTAAAGAGTTGTTCGTTTTCCGTAAAGTCCTCGCGATTTTTCCTTTTTGTTTGGTGCGAAATCCGACATCATATAATCGCGTTTCACAAGGAATAAAGAATCATTTAGCACTTCAAATTCCTGCTCGATATAAATTTCTTTAATCCAGTTTATATTGGCACTTTTTGAAGCTTGTAAATTAATTTCTTTAATCGCATAAGTGGTATCGGCAACCCAAAAATCACCTTTAAAAGTGAGTTCGTTTTTACGTCTTGGATAATAAATAATATTGTAACACCATTTATTATCTATAAAAGTACTATCGGCCAATACATAATTATAGGTGTTAATGCCCGTTCTTGACAGTGGACTCACAAAACTTTTATCGAAAAGCTTCAAGAAATTGTCGTAAACATTAACATCGGAATACAAATCTTTCACAAAATCGATAACGATTTCATTATCACTAAATCCCGAATTTTTATTGCCTTCTACAATTTCTTTGTATTTCTTAATAACATTGTCGCCATAAACTTTAGAAGCTGCTTCATTTATAAAAATGGGCAAATAGGTTTTCCCGGTGACTTTAGAGGTGTCAACCGCATCAAAAACAAATTCCATCCCTTTAAACAGTTTGCTTTTTATAAGTGCACTATCAATGGTATTGATGTCAAATTCAAGCTTTTCATATTTATCATATTGGTATTGCTTAAATTGTTTTAGCCCATTACTGCGTTTATGCTCCCAAATTTTCCGCAATAAATCTATGGCAGGATTATTTTTTTTAGGCTGCTTCCCCGAAACAATGAAAACCTCATTTAATTGCGCGGTTTCTTCTTTAAGGGTAAATTTTAAATTGTAGTTTATTTTTTTTTCTAATGAAATATTTAAAGTTTCATAACCTAAAAAAGATACGGTTAATCCCGACCAAGTTTCATCGGACTCTAAATAAAATTTACCATCTTCATTGGTAATGGTGCCTTGAGTAGAGCCTTTAAAAATAACATTTGCAAAGGAAATAGGCTGATTAGCTTCATCAAAAACATAGCCACTCACTTTTGTTTGTGCAAAAGCTGCAGAATATATAAATAGAAAAAGGGCTACTAAAAACTTTAAGTTCATATTTAAAAAAAAACTTCATCAACATGAAATGCTGATGAAGTTTATATAACGTAAAAAAATACGGTTTATTTATACATCACCTTTTTTACTGCTTTGATAACCTCATCTTTGTTAGGTAACCATTCTTCTAGTAAAACTGGCGAATATGGCGCAGGAGTATCTGCGGTATTAATTTTAATAATTGGTGCATCTAAGTAATCAAATGCTTCAGACTGTACTAAGTATGTAATTTCGGTTGCAACACTTCCAAAAGGCCATGCTTCTTCTAAAATTACTAATCTATTGGTTTTCTTAACCGATTCTACAATCGCTTTTCTATCCATTGGGCGTACCGTACGTAAGTCGATAATTTCACAAGAAATACCTTCTTTTTCTAATTCGTCGGCAGCTTTGTAAGCTTCTTTGATGATTTTTCCGAAAGAAACAATAGTTACATCGGTACCTTCACGTTTAATATCGGCAACACCAATTGGGATAATGTATTCTCCTTCTGGCACTTCTCCTTTATCACCATACATTTGCTCACTCTCCATAAAAATAACCGGATCGTCATCGCGAATAGATGCCTTTAATAACCCTTTTGCATCGTAAGGATTAGATGGCACAACTACTTTTAAACCTGGCGTATTAGCAAACCAGTTTTCAAAAGCTTGTGAGTGCGTTGCTCCTAATTGACCAGCAGAAGCTGTAGGACCACGAAATACAATAGGACATTTGAATTGTCCACCAGACATTTGTCTGATTTTTGCTGCATTATTTATAATTTGATCAATCCCAACTAACGAGAAGTTAAAAGTCATATATTCTACAATAGGTCTATTTCCTGTCATTGTAGAACCAATAGCGATTCCGGCAAAACCAAGTTCGGCAATTGGCGTGTCTATAACACGTTTTGCACCAAATTCAGCTAACATGCCTTTTGATGCTTTATACGCACCATTATATTCTGCTACCTCTTCGCCCATTAAGTAAACGCTCTCATCTCTGCGCATTTCTTCACTCATGGCTTCGCAAATAGCTTCTCTAAATTGAATTGTCTTCATTAAAGTTTGTTTTTATTCGAGTAGCAAAAATAAGAATTATTGCCAATAAACAGGCATAAAAATAAAGAGTAAAATAAACTTAAAAATTATTTTTATAAAGTTCACAGAAAAAACATACGATTTCTACAGATATATGAATTATTACAGCAGATAAAACGGTCTGCCCTAATCAAAATCAAAAAGACCTCAACGACATTATGAATTTATGATTTTCAATCTTAAATTTTTACATTTTTATTATGCACGCATAGTAAATATTCAGAATAAAATAATTAACTTCGTGTCCTGAAAGATTTCAGACTATTTTTTTACAGAAAAACTTAAGATTTTAACCTTAATTTTTACGTGTATTCCACTCAAATTTTCGGTTTCTCATCTTACCTAACAAACATAAATTATTATACAAATGAAGATATTAGTATGTATAAGTCATGTTCCAGACACAACTTCAAAAATTAATTTTACTGAAGACAACTCGAAATTTGACAGTAATGGCGTTCAGTTTATCCCTAATCCTAATGATGATTTTGGCCTAGCGCGTGCCATGTGGTTTAAAGAAAAACAAGGCGCAACAGTTACTGTTGTTAATGTAGGAACAGCAGAAACCGAACCGACTTTACGTAAAGCGCTTGCTATTGGTGCTGACGAAGCTATTCGTGTAAACACCGCTGCAACCGATGGTTTTTCGGTAGCCAAACAATTGGCGAATGTTGCTAAAGAAGGAGCTTACGATTTAGTAATTGCCGGAAGAGAATCTATCGATTACAATGGTGGTATGGTTCCTGGGATGATTGCTGGCTTAATTGAAGCTAATTTTGTAAACAACTGTATAGGATTAGAAGTTGATGGTACTTCCGCGAAAGCGATAAGAGAAATTGATGGTGGTAAAGAAACCGTTTCTACTAAACTTCCTTTAGTTATTGGAAGTCAAAAAGGTTTGGTTGAAGAAAGTGATTTACGCATTCCAAACATGAGAGGGATTATGATGGCGCGTAAAAAACCGCTAACAGTTGTTGAACCTATAGCTGTAGATGCTGAAACAACTTCGGTATCTTTCGAAAAACCAAAGCCAAAAGGTGCCGTAACTTTAGTATCACCAGATAATTTAGACGAACTCGTAAACTTACTTCACAACGAAGCGAAAGTAATATAGACCTCCCCTAACCCCTACAGAAGAGGGGAAATAATTAAGAAGGGATACGGTTAAAAATAAAATTCATTAATGAGATTTCCACCTTCGTGGAAATGAAAAAAAGTATATTTATGTCCGTTTTAGTATATACAGAATCAGATAAAGGCAGTTTTAAAAAAGCCGCTTTCGAAGTGGCTTCTTATGCCAAAGCCGTTGCTAATCAATTAGGAACAACCGTTACAGCCATTACAATAAACGCAAACGACACCGCGGAGTTGGGTAATTATGGCGTAGACAAAGTATTAAATGTAACAAATTCGCAGTTAGATAATTTCAATGCCAACGCTTATGCTTCGGCAATAAAACAAGCGGCAGACCAGGAAGGTACTAAAGTTGTCGTGCTAAGCTCTAGCGCAAACAGCAAATATTTAGCACCACTTTTAGCCGTTGGATTATCGGCTGGATATGCATCAAACGTTGTTGAAATTCCAACAAACACGAGTCCGTTTACCGTAAAACGTACAGCATTCACCAATAAAGCTTTCGAATTAACGCAAATTAATACTGAAGTTAAAATTATTGGGGTTTCAAATAATGCTTTCGGATTGGTTGAAAATAGTGGAAGCGCTTCCGCGGAAGAATTTTCGCCTACCTTACCAGAATTAGGAGTTACCGTTGAATCGGTTGATAAAGCCACAGACAAAGTAACCATTGCTGATGCTGAAATTGTGGTATCGGGAGGTCGTGGATTAAAAGGTCCTGAAAACTGGGGCATGATTGAAGAATTGGCTGAAGTTTTAGGTGCTGCTACGGCTTGTTCTAAACCGGTTTCCGATTTAGGTTGGCGTCCGCACGGCGAGCACGTGGGGCAAACAGGAAAACCTGTTGCTGCCAATTTGTACATTGCCATTGGTATTTCTGGAGCCATTCAGCATTTAGCTGGCGTTAGTGCGTCAAAAGTAAAAGTGGTGATTAACACCGACCCTGAAGCGCCATTTTTTAAAGCAGCAGATTACGGTGTTGTTGGCGATGCTTTTGAAGTGGTTCCTGCCCTAATCGAAAAATTAAAAGCTTTTAAAGCACAACAATAATTTATTTTTTATAAATTGTGTAGTCCTAAAGAACTGCTTAATTTAGCATTTTAAACCTAAATCTGTCTAGGCAGTTGGTTAAGTTCTAAATTAAGCAGTTCTTTGCGTTTTTATTACATATGAGTTTAGTAAGATTAAATATAAAAGGGATTTCCTATAGCCAAACACAAAACGGTGCTTATGCACTGATTTTAAATGAAGTTGATGGCGACCGAAAACTCCCTATTGTGATTGGTGCTTTCGAGGCGCAATCTATCGCTATTGCTTTAGAAAAAGAAATTAGCCCGCCAAGACCATTAACACACGACTTATTTAAAAACTTTGCAGATCGATTTGATATCGTTGTAAAACAAGTGATTATTCACAAACTTGTTGATGGCGTTTTTTATTCAAGTTTAATTTGCGAACGCGATAAAATTGAAGAAATTATCGATGCGAGAACCAGCGATGCTATTGCCTTAGCTCTGCGTTTTCAAGCGCCTATTTTTACCTATAAAAACATTCTAGACAAAGCGGGCATTTACTTAAAAGTGAATCCTAAAAAGGAAGATGAGGAAACTGAAGATAGCGTGTTGTTAGACGAATTAATTGCAAACGAAATTGAACCAGACGATAAGCGTGAAACCTTTAAAGGAAAAACCCTTGAAGAACTTCAAAAATTATTAGAAGAAGCTGTTGCTAGCGAAGATTATGAAAAAGCAGCGCATATTCGAGATGAGATTTCAAAACGTGAATAAAACTTATTATTAGACTATGAAAAAGTTGTTTTTGTTTGTTGCCGCAATATGTTTAGTATCATCATTAAATGCTATTGCCCAAGAAACAGAAACATTAGTCGTTGTAGATACCATTCAAAACACTTTAGTTTCAGACGCAACCAAAACAGTTGTTGAAGAAAAAATTATTGAAACACCTCTAGCAACTTCCGTTGCAAACGAAAAAACAACTGCCATAAATCCAAGCGAAGGCTTTTCATTTAACAGTTTATGGCGTGGTATTTTAGGGATGATTTCGCTAATTTTTGTTGCTTTTTTATTTAGTAGCAACCGCAAAGCCATACACTGGAAAACTGTAGGCATCGGGTTGGCTTTTCAGCTTATTATTGCTATTGGGGTTTTAGAAGTGCCCTTTGTTCAAAACACCTTTAAATATTTAGGTAAAGCCTTCAATAAAATTTTAACTTTTACCGAAGCAGGCACCGAATTTCTTTTCAGCTCATTCATTACAAACCAAATTGAAAGTCCGCTTATTAATTTTGCGGTTACTATTCTACCAACCATAATATTCTTCTCTGCCCTAACCTCTGTATTATTTTATTTGGGCGTTATTCAAAAAGTAGTGAAAGCCATGGCTTGGTTACTCTCCAAGTTATTAGGTATTTCTGGTGCTGAGAGTTTAAGTGTTGCTGGAAATATTTTTTTAGGCCAAACAGAAGCGCCGCTTATGATTAAAGCCTATCTAGAAAAGATGAATAAATCTGAAATGCTTTTGGTGATGATTGGCGGTATGGCTACCGTAGCCGGAGGCGTTTTAGCAGCATACATCCAGTTTTTAGGTGGCGATGATATGGTTTTAAGAGAATATTTTGCCAAACACTTATTGGCAGCATCGGTTATGGCAGCACCAGGAGCAATTGTGATTTCAAAAATATTGTATCCCCAAACTGAAACCGTAGATACCGAAGTAACCGTTTCCAAACAAAAAATTGGCGATAACATTTTAGATGCCATTGCAACAGGAACCACCGAAGGTTTTAAGCTCGCTGCCAATGTAGCAGCCATGCTTTTAGTTTTTGTGGCTTTTATTGCCATGATAAATTACGGTTTATTAAAACTAGGAACCATTGGAAATTTAAACCAATGGGTAAGCGAAAATTCACCGTATCAAGCCCTGTCTTTAGAAGCCATTTTAGGCACTGTTTTTTCACCTTTAATGTGGCTTATAGGCGTTGCCAAAGAAGACGTGATGATGATGGGGCAACTACTAGGTATTAAATTAGCTGCCAGCGAATTTGTTGGTTACATCCAACTGGCCGCATTAAAAGATACCGCAAATGTCGTGCATCTTAATTATGAGAAATCTGTAATAATGGCAACCTACATGCTTTGCGGTTTTGCAAATTTCGCATCTATTGGTATACAAATTGGAGGCATAGGCTCTTTAGCACCCGGACAAAGAAAAACATTATCGCAATTTGGCATGAAAGCCCTTATTGGCGGCACGATAGCTTCTTTAATTTCGGCAACTATTGCGGGAATGATTATTGGGTAACTCATTCCTTTGAAATCAGGAATATCATACTTTTTACAAAAAAAACAATCACCATAAATTTGCATTACAGTTTTCAAACTGAATTTCCTTTCCTATCAAATAAACCTGAAAGATCTAAGTAAATCATCCAAATTGCTTCGTCTAAAAACAGTTTAATTTAGCCCATTACGGTTATAGAATTCCATCTAAATAGCCATGGCGTTAATAACTTTTAACATCTAAGTTTGTTAAAATCTATTTAGAATCTTTCAATTTCCTTAAATTCGCCATTGCAGAATTTATTCAATTTTTTTACGGAATTTTTCACCTTTTAAGAGATTCCTGCCTACGCAGGAATAGGCCTATGAAACAATATCACGACTTAGTAAAACACGTTTTAGAAAACGGAAACGAAAAAGGAGATCGCACAGGAACAGGAACAAAAAGTGTTTTTGGTTATCAAATGCGTTTCGATTTAAGTGAAGGTTTCCCTATGGTAACTACTAAAAAACTACACTTAAAATCTATTATTTATGAATTGTTGTGGTTTTTAAATGGTGATACAAACACAAAATACCTTACGGAAAACGGGGTTAGAATTTGGAACGAGTGGGCCGATGAAAATGGCGACTTAGGACCTGTTTATGGCCACCAATGGCGCAATTGGAATGATGATGAAATTGATCAAATTAAAGAGATTGTAGACACTTTAAAAAACAACCCAAATAGCCGACGCATGCTTGTTTCGGCATGGAACCCTTCGGTTTTACCAGATACTTCAAAATCCTTTAGTGAAAATGTAGCCAACGGAAAAGCAGCATTACCACCCTGTCATGCCTTTTTTCAATTTTATGTGGCCAACGGAAAACTGTCTTGCCAACTTTACCAAAGAAGTGCCGACATCTTTTTAGGCGTACCTTTTAACATTGCATCTTATGCGCTTTTCACTATGATGATGGCTCAAGTTTGTGGTTATGAAGCAGGTGAATTTATTCACACTTTTGGCGATGCACATATTTATAGCAATCATTTTGAGCAGTTAGAGCTTCAACTTTCAAGGGATATTAGGCCACTACCAAAAATGCTTATAAATCCTGAAGTAAAAGATATTTTCAATTTTACTTTTGAAGATTTCACATTAGTAGATTACAATCCGCACCCACATATTAAAGGTGCTGTAGCGATATAAAAAAGCAGGCTGTTTAAAAATTTTAAACAGCCTGCTTTATTTCAATTTATATCGAAATAGTGTCCTATAAATTTAAAACACTATTTTCTGCGCCTGCATAATCACTCCAAGCGTATGCATCGGCAGCTTCATCGTTTACATAAACGCCATCAACTAGATATTTAAATTCATAAGAATTTCCTGTTTCTAAATCTACTGTCCCCTTAAACGTACCGTTCTTCAACTTTTTCAAGACTGCTTTTTTACCGTTCCAATCATTAAAAGTTCCTACAACAGATACTTTTTTAGCATCCTCTGCTTCTATAGCAAAAGTGACTTTACATACTGGTTTTGTCTTTAAGAATTGTTTTTTAATAGCCATAATTCAATTTTATTTACTGTGTTGTTGTGCAACAAATTTATTAAAGAATTTCCAACAATCGGCCATCCAACTAACCTACAATGAAATAATTATCATTTTGTTAATTTCAGAAGAAAAAAAATAATGCCTACAAAATATTTAAACCATAATTTTATGGTATTAGTAATAAAAACAGATGCTTATATATTGATTTTCAACAGCTTTTACCAAACAACTCCTGTTTTTACAGAAATGACTTTAGCATCTAATTAAACATTTCAATCTCCATAAAAAATCTTTAACTTTACAATCGATATTTTACACCTATGTTCGGAAAAAAGAAAAACATTCCAGAGATTGATAAAGAGCAATTAGAGCTTATTAAAAATGCACAAAAACGCATTAAACAAAAAAAGAGACTATACTTTCATTTTGTCTTATTTTTAATAGGAGGTGCTTTTTTAATTCTTGCGAATACGGTTTTAGGGTTCGGACAGGAATTCACCATTTTAGGACAAGAATGGTTTGTGCTTGCTATTTTAATCTGGTTATTCTTTCTAGTTTACCACATTTTTAACGTGTATGTTACCCATAAATTCATGGGGAAAGATTGGGAGAAAAAGCAATTAGAAAAGCTTGTTGACAAACAAAAAAAACGCATCGAAAAGTTAAACGCTAGCTTACCTAAAGAAGAAGAAAAAATCGCTCCTATTCAAACTCAGGAAGTTTTAATGGAAAACACCCAAAAGCCAAAACAAGAACTGACTATTATTGTCGCTGCCGCGGAAAACGATGCCATTGGAAAAGACAATAAATTAATTTGGCATTTAAGTGACGATTTAAAGCGTTTTAAAGCCTTAACTAACGGGCACCATATTATTATGGGCCGTAAAACTTTTGAAAGTTTTCCTAAACCTTTACCAAATAGAACTCATGTTGTGATTACTAGACAACAGGATTACAAAACTCCTGAAGGTGTTATTGTGGTTAACAATCTAGATGATGCTATTGATGCCTGCAAAAACGATCCACAGCCTTACATTATTGGTGGTGGTGAAATTTATAAACAAGCTTTACCAATAGTTGATAAAATTGAAATCACTCGAGTTCACGATCATTTTGAAGCAGACACTTATTTCCCTAAAATTGATCACTCAATTTGGAAAGAAGCTAGCAATACATTTCATAAGAAAGACGAAAAAAACGACCACGAGTTTTCGTTTATAACTTATATAAGAAAGTAATCAAAGTATATCAAAAACAAATTTAAAGATTACTAGTTTCTATGCTTATCGCTACTAAAAAATCATATTAAATTACAAGCGTTGTTTCAGAAGCAGACTTAAAAAACAGCTTCACAACACGGTTTTCACTAATAAAATTGTATTTTTCAGTTCACATTCACATAATTTCAAAAATTAAAGAACCTTAACCAGCATACGGTTTAAGAGAACTAAAATAATACAATTAAAATATGGCTAAAAAATTAGTAACATTTGGTGAAGTCATGATGCGCTTATCACCACCTGGATATTTAAAATTTTCACAAGCAAACTCTTTCGATCTAGTTTACGGCGGCGGCGAAGCAAATGTTGCTATTTCATGCGCTTATCTTGGCATGAAAGCAGCACACATGACCCGTTTTCCCGACACCGCTTTAGGAAAAGCAGCCACTCAGTTTTTACGTAAAAACTGGCTAAGTACCGATCAAATTATTTATGGCGACAATAAATTAGGGATGTACTTCCTAGAACGAGGTGCGGTACACCGACCAAGCGTGGTTGTTTATGAAAGAGAAGATTCGGCGTTTTCAAAAATACAACCCGAAATGATTGACTGGGAAGATGTTTTAAAAGATGCCGATTGGTTTCATTGGACAGGCATTACCCCTGCCATTTCTGAAGGTGCTGCCTTATGTTGTTTAGAAGCTATTAAAAAAGCAAACAAAATGGGCATTACCGTGTCTGGCGATATTAATTCGCGAAAAAACATGTGGAAATATGGTAAAACCATGCAGGAAGTTATCCCGACTCTAGTTGAACACTGTGATATTGTTATTACTAGTCCGCGAGGCATTAATGAAATGTTTGGACTTGGTGAAGCGGGTGGTAAATTTAAAGATTCTGCTTCCCTATTAATGGATGCTTTTCCTAGAATTAAAAAGGTTGTAGGTAAAAAAAGAAAATCTATTAGTGCTTCCGAACAAGCCATTCAAGGACGATTCTGGACAGGAAAAGAATATATTAAAACAGAAACCCTAAACATTTCTCACGTTATCGACCGTGTTGGTACAGGCGATGCATTTGCTGCTGGCTTAATTTACGGCCTACTGCATTACGAAGATGAAATACAAGCATTAAATTTTGCCACTGCTGCTTGCGCTTTAAAACATACCGTTATTGGCGATGTTAATATGGTTTCTTTAGAAAACATAACCAGTTTAATGGGTGGAAATACATCAGGAGCATTAAAAAGGTAACTTCGTATAATAGTATAATCCAATTATAAAATGAAAGTCCGAGATAATCACTTGGACTTTTTTTATGCTCCATTTTTAAAACACACCATTATAAATTAATCTGCAATTCATCATTTTTAAAATCACAATACTATTTTCATTAATTTCGCAGCATGGTAAAAGAAATTCAACTTCGGATTACACTAAAAGAAGAAGAGCGCAGTGATATTTTAGTCTTAAAATCGGCTTTAAAACTAGACATTGATAAAGCAGATATTACAGGCGTAAAAGTGCTTCGAAAATCTATTGATGCTCGAAAACCTAAGATTATTTTCAATTACAAAGTCGCTGTTTATATTCGAGAAGCTTTACCTAAAACTTCCGAATACCAGTTTGATTATAAAGATGTTTCAAAAGCTAAGCCTGTACACATTATTGGTTTTGGACCAGCAGGCATGTATGCAGCTTTACGTTGTATAGAACTTGGCTTTAAACCTATAGTTTTAGAACGCGGAAAAAATGTACAAGACCGTCGTAGAGATTTAAGAGCCATAAACCAAGACCATTTCGTGAATGAAGATTCCAACTATTGCTTTGGAGAAGGAGGCGCAGGAACCTATAGCGATGGTAAATTATACACGCGAAGCTTAAAACGAGGTGATGTAAGACGTATTTTTGAAAATCTTGTTTTTCATGGCGCTACCGACCAAATTTTAATTGATGCCCACCCGCATATTGGCACAAACAAACTGCCTAAGGTGGTTCAAAACATTCGTGAAACCATTTTAAAATACGGTGGCGAAATTCATTTTGAAACCCGAGTAACTGATTTTAAAATTACCAATAATAAAATAAAAGCCATTCTGCTTCAAAACGGAAATGAAATGGCTGTAGACAAAGTTATTTTAGCTACAGGACATTCTGCAAGAGATATTTTTTATCTCCTACACGGCAAAGAAATCGCTCTTGAAGCCAAATCGTTTGCTATGGGCGTTCGCGTAGAACATCCGCAACATATTATCGACGCCATACAATACCACTGCTCGGGAGAAAGAAGTGAATTACTACCCGCAGCATCTTACGGCTTGGTACAACAAGTAAATAACCGCGGTGTCTATTCTTTTTGCATGTGCCCAGGCGGCTTTATAGTGCCTGCTGCCACAGCCAATGGCGAAGTGGTTGTAAATGGCATGTCGCCTTCAAAACGAAATAATTTATTTGCAAATTCCGGGATTGTTGTTGAAATAAATGCTGAAACCGATTTGGCTAAATATGAAAAATTTGGTGTTTTAAAAGGTTTAGAATATCAGAAAAATTTAGAACGCTTGGCTTTTACCGCAGGCGGAAGAACTCAAGTTGCTCCAGCACAACGCTTAACCGATTTTGTTGAAGGTAAATTGTCTAACACGCTGAATGATTGTTCATACCAACCCGGATTAAATTCTGCACCACTTCATTCGTTATTGCCAAAATTTATAGGCGGACGATTAAGAAAAGGTTTTGAAGCATTCGGACAAAAAATGAAGGGTTATTATACTGCCGAAGCGAATATCGTGGGTGTAGAATCGAGAACCTCATCCCCTGTTTCCATTCCAAGAACTGAAACTTTAGAACATCCTCAAATTTCAAACTTATACCCTTGTGGCGAAGGCGGTGGCTATGCAGGAGGAATTGTTTCGGCTGCTATGGATGGTGAACGTTGCGCTGAAGCTGCCATTGCTGGACTTTAAAGTATTTGAATTATGACTGAAAAAGAAAAAATGTTGGCTGGAGAACTTTACGCTCCTACCGATCCTGATTTAGTAAAAGAGCGTCATGCCGTAAGGTTACTGTTTCATGAATTTAATAGCTTGAGTGAAAAAGACTTAGAAAGACGCCAAAAAGTTTTATATAAAATTATTCCTGATGCTGGTGAAAATTTATTTATTGAACCACCCTTTCACTGCGATTATGGTAGCAATATTAAAGCAGGCAAAAACCTATTTATGAATTTTAGTTGCTGCATCTTAGATGTTGCTGAAGTCACCATTGGAGACAACTGCATGTTTGGGCCTCATGTACAAATATACACCGCTACGCATCCTTTAGAATTTAAAGCTAGAAACAGCGGCAAAGAATATGCAAAACCGATTACCATTGGCGATAATGTTTGGATTGGTGGCAACGCTACCATTTGCCCAGGTGTTAGTTTAGGAAATAATGTAGTCGTTGGATCTGGCGCTGTTGTTACCAAGAGTTTCCCAGACAATGTGGTGATTGCAGGAAACCCTGCTAAAATTATTAAAACCATAGATAACAGCTAAATTTATAATTCTTATTTTTGCAGCACTAAAAAAACAAATACAATGAACGCATATATTTTCCCTGGTCAAGGCGCACAATTTTCAGGAATGGGCTTAGACCTTTACGAAAACTCAACTTTAGCACAACAATTATTCGAACAAGCAAATTCAATTTTAGGTTTCAATATTACCGACACCATGTTTGAAGGTACTGCTGAAGCTTTAAAAGAGACCAAAGTAACTCAACCAGCTATATTTTTACATTCGGTTATTTTAGCTAAAACTTTAGGTGATAGTTTTAAACCCGATATGGTTGCTGGACATTCTTTAGGTGAATTTTCAGCCTTGGTTGCAAACGGCGCTTTAAATTTTGAAGACGGCTTAAAACTTGTTTCTCAGCGCGCTTTAGCCATGCAAAAAGCTTGCGAATTACAACCAAGCACCATGGCTGCAGTTTTAGGTTTAGAGGATGCTATTGTTGAAAAAATATGTAAACAAACCGAAGGTGTTGTTGTTGCTGCAAATTACAACTGCCCAGGACAATTGGTTATTTCTGGTGAAATTGAAGCGATTAACAAAGCATGCGAATCGTTAAAAGATGCAGGTGCAAAACGCGCTTTAGTACTCCCTGTTGGTGGCGCTTTTCACTCGCCTTTAATGGAACCAGCGCGTGAAGAATTAGCTGCCGCTATTGAAAACACAACCTTTAGCAAACCAAATTGCCCTATTTATCAAAATGTTACTGCAAATGCTGTTATTAATGAATCGGAAATAAAAGCAAACTTAATTTCGCAATTAACAGCTCCTGTACGTTGGACACAATCTGTACAACAAATGGTTGCAGATGGTGCCACTTTATTTACTGAAGTTGGTCCTGGAAAAGTTTTACAAGGTTTAGTTAAAAAAATAAACAGAGCTTCTGAAACAGTTTCTGCAACTTTTGAAACCAACAGCTAAATGAAACTTACCAAACGCTCCATCTACATTTATTTAGTCATTATTTTAAGTATTGCTGCCGATCAGATTTCTAAAATTATTGTTCGAGCGAACATTATTGGAAGAACCGATGTGCATCCTGGCGAACGCATTCCTTTAATTGGAGACTATTTCATTTTAATGAATGTTGAAAATACAGGCGCGTTTCTTGGTATGGGCAGCGATTTAAATCCAACGTTGCGACTTATCTTTTTATTAATACTTCCTATTCTGGTTTTAGGCTTTGTATTACGTCATATTTTAAAGGACAAAACCCTAGACAATTGGTCTTTATTCGCCTTTGCAAGTATTATTGGCGGCGGTATTGCGAATGTTTACGATAGAATTGTTTACGGTTCGGTAACCGACTTTTTATATATTGATTTAGGCGGTATTTTTAGAACAGGTATTTTCAACTTGGCTGACATGTCGGTAACAGCAGGCATGATTATTTTGCTTTTTGTAAGTTTTAAAAAGAAAAAAACGGCATAATCATACTTCAAATTATTGGCTTTACTTAAAAATTTTATATTACTCATAATTAAATTTTTACAATAAAATAAAGACCCTTCAGTTTTTTAAAACCTGAAGGGTCTTTTTATATAAATTCTACAAAATGAATTAAACCGTGGAAATATAATATTCAAAAAACAAAAAAGGGTTGCCAAATTTAGCAACCCTTTTTTATACTTAAATCTTATTATTTATTCTGAAGCTCTTACTTTCTGCTCCCATTTCCAAGCAGAACGCATCGCGTCATCTAAAGATAATTTTGTTTTCCAACCCAATTCATTATTGGCCTTGTTGGTATCGGCGTAAGCTGAAATAATATCACCTTCTCTTCGGCCTACAATTTTATAATTAAGTTTCTTTCCTGAAACTTTTTCAAATGAATTCACAACTTCTAAAACAGAACTTCCTTTACCTGTTCCTAAGTTAAAAGTTTCGTAATTTGATTTATTCTTGTTTTTAAGTAAGCGACCAAGTGCTACAACGTGAGCTTTTGCTAAATCGACTACATGAATATAATCTCTAATACAAGTTCCATCTGGTGTTGGATAATCATCTCCAAAAACAGATAATTCATCACGTAAACCAATAGCGGTTTGCGTAATAAATGGCACTAAATTTTGAGGTACTCCAATTGGTAATTCGCCAATTTCGGTAGACTCATGTGCACCAACAGGGTTAAAATAACGTAAAGCGATGGCTTTTAATGTTGGCACGACTTTACATGTATCTTTTATAATCTCCTCTCCTATTTGTTTGGTGTTTCCGTAAGGTGACTCAGCTTGTTTTACAGGTGCATTTTCTGTAATTGGCAATTCATCGGCTTGACCGTAAACCGTACAAGACGAGCTAAAAATAAAGGCTGCAGATGGTAGTTTTTTTAGTTCTTTTAAAATATAGACTAAAGTTCCAATATTGTTTTCGTAATACAATAAAGGTTCTTTGACACTTTCGCCAACAGCTTTGCTGGCTGCAAAATGGATAACACCTTTTATATCGTTATGCTTTGCGAAAAATGCTTCAACACCTGATTTATCTTTTAAATCTAATTTTTCAAAAATTGGTGTTTTTCCTGTAATGGCAGTAATGCCGTCTAAAACCTTTTCTGAAGAATTTGATAAATCATCAATAATGACGACTTCATACCCTTCATTTTGTAATTCCACTACGGTGTGAGATCCTATAAACCCTAAGCCACCAGTAACTAGTATTTTATCCATTAATAAAGTTTGTAATTGTTGTAGTTATATATTCAATTTGTTCGTTGTCTAATTCGGTATGCATGGGCAATGAAATCACTTCTTTCACCAACTGATTGGTAACTTCAAAATCTGCTTCATTATATCGCTCATCCAAGTATGCCTTTTGTCTATGTAGCGGAATCGGGTAATACACACCACAAGGAATGTCGTTTTCATTTAAATGCTTCACTAGAGCATCGCGATCTACACCATTAATTTTCAAAGTATATTGATGAAACACATGATTGTCTTCAGTGCCGTATCTATAAGGCGTTTCAATTTTATCATGATTTTTAAAAGCAGCATCATACTTATTCGCAGCTTCAATACGCCTTTTATTATAAGCATCTAAAAGCGGTAATTTAGCATCTAAAACCGCTGCTTGAATACTATCTAATCGCGAATTCACACCAACTACATCATGATGGTAACGCTCGTACATTCCATGATTTACAATACCACGAATGGTATGCGCTAAAGCATCATCGTTAGTAAAAATTGCTCCACCATCTCCATAACATCCTAAGTTTTTAGAAGGAAAAAATGATGTTGCTCCTACATGACCAATAGTTCCAGCTTTCACTTTTGTACCATCTTTATAAGTGTAATTTGCACCAATAGCCTGGGCGTTATCTTCAATTACAAATAAATTATGCGCTTTGGCAATCTCCATAATAGCTTCCATATTAGCACATTGCCCAAATAAATGCACAGGAACAATCGCTTTTGTTTTAGGCGTAATTGCTTTTTTTATGGCATCTATATTTATATTGAAATCATCTGGATTTACATCTACCAAAACCGGGGTTAATTGCAATAACGCGATAACTTCAACAGTTGCAGCAAATGTAAAATCGGCTGTAATTACTTCGTCGCCTGGTTTTAAACCTAAGCCCATCATGGCAATTTGCAAAGCATCGGTACCATTTGCACATGGTATAACATGTTTTACCTCTAAATATTGTTCTAAATGCTTTTGAAAATCGTGAACTTTAGGACCGTTTATAAATGCTGTGGTTTCAATAACCTCTTGAATGGAAGGATTAACGACGTCTTTAATCTCATTGTACTGACCTTTAAGGTCTACCATTTGAATTTTTTTCATCTAAAAAAGATTAAAGTCTGCTAAATTTAAGCTTAGCGAAGACTAATTTTAATGAAAACCCAAAGCGGGTTTGCGAAGTAACAAATTTACAAAAATGATTGCCGTTTACCAATCAAACCTATGCGAATAATCTTAACCTAAATGCTTTAAATTTTAAATATAATCGGCGTATTTTAGCATAAAGAAAAAGAGTGAGTTTTATTTATAACATAGGCATACAACTAACTAGGATGGCTTTAAGCCTAGGCGCGTTGTTTAATGATAAACTTAAAAAAGGGGTTGAAGGTAGAAAAAACACCTTTAAAATTTTAGAAGAAAATTTAAAACCTTCCGATAAAACACTTTGGTTTCACTGTGCTTCTTTAGGCGAATACGAACAAGGCCTTCCTGTTTTTCAAGCTTTACGCTCACATTATAAAAACCATAAAATTGTGCTTAGTTTCTTTTCACCTTCGGGTTACGAAATTAGAAAAAACACACCTATTGCCGATGTGGTGGTTTACCTTCCGCTAGATACCAACAAAAATGCCAAACGCTTTTTAAACCTTGTAAATCCTGAACTTAGCATTTTTGTTAAATATGATATTTGGCCCAATATTTTAAATGAATTAAAACGAAGAAAAGGTCGTGCCATTTTAATTTCGGCAGCCTTTAGAAAAAACCAATCGTATTTTAAATTTTATGGCACAAGCCTAAGACGTGCTTTATTTGCTTTCGAACATATTTTCACTCAAAATGAAGCTTCAAAAACCTTACTAAAATCTATCAATTACAATAATGTAACAGTTTCTGGCGACACGCGTTACGACCGTGTTTCAAGTCAGTTAAACATTGATAATACTTTAGATTTTATTGAAGCATTTAAAAACAACAAACTCTGCATTGTTGCAGGTAGTACATGGCCTGAAGGCGAAACTCTTCTTATAAATTACATTAATAAAAACGCTTCAAAAGATGTGAAATTTATTATTGCACCGCATAATATAAAAGCCACTCAAATAAAAAATATACAAAACCAAATTAGTTCTAAAACCGTATTATTTTCCGAAAAGGAAAACAAACCCTTAGCCGAATCCAAAGTTTTCATAGTGGATACCATTGGCATTCTAAGCAAAATTTACAACTATGCCGATATTGCTTATGTAGGTGGCGCTTTAGGGAGCACAGGGCTTCACAACACTTTAGAACCTGCTGTTTTTGGTATTCCTATTATTATTGGAAATCGTTACGATAAATTCCCAGAAGCCTCGGCGTTGATTGAAAACGGTGGCATGTTTTCAATTTCAAATCAAAATGAATTCGATTCCATTCTAAATGAATTGATTGAGAATAGCGATAAACGCATGACTGCGGGCAGTAAAAATGAAGCCTTCATTAAAAAAAACAAAGGTGCCGTAGTCCAAATCTTAAATTATCTACGTATATTAATGAGTTAATTATGTAATTTTAATTAATACATCATTCAATACCAAACAAAAACCAAAAACAATGAAAAATTTAGTATTAAGTGCCTTGGCTATGGTCATTTTAAGTTTCGGCTTTACATCATGTAGAGATAGTAAAAAAGCAGACTCTGTTGAAGAAGCCATTGAAAACACAGCTGACAAAGCAGGAAAAGCCGTTGAAGACGCTGTTGATGCTACAGGTGAAGCTCTAGAAAACGCCGCAGATGCTACCGGAGAAGCCATTGAAAATGCAGCCGATGCAACTGAAGAGGCTATAGATGATGCTTCTAAAAAAGTAAAAAAAGAAGTTGATAAAATTGAAAATTAAATACCATTTTAATTTATTCTTTAAAACAGTATGACTACTAATTTTAAATATGAAAATCGTGTTTTTTCATAAAAAAAGGAATAAAAAACACGTAAACTCCTATATAAATAGTCATTTCACCTCAAAATCATTAAAAATTTTAACAACAGAGTAAAATCTATCAAAAAGTTGTTAAATTCGTACTTAACTAATAATCAATTAACACTAAAAATCAAACATTCATGAAAAAATCAATTTTAAGCACTTTAGCTATGGTTGCCTTACTTATCTCTTTCACATCTTGTAAAGACAAAGCAAAAGAATCTGATGCTACTCCAACAGAAGATGTTATTGTTGAAGAGGTTATTGTAGAAGAAGTTGATGCTGATGACACTGCAGATGATACTGAAGTAATTGAAGTTACTGAAGAAGATGTTGTAGCTACTGAAAGCGCATCTACATCTAGCAGCCATGCTTCATCTAAAGAAGAAGGATCGGATGTAATTCCTAAAGATGACGAAACTGTTGTTGTATCTTACACATACAAAGTTATGGGGAAAGAAGTATCTGGATCTAAAACTTTTATGGGACACCAAAAAGAAGTTGAAGCAGCTGTAAAAAAACTTTCTGATTCACTTAAAAGAGTTGATCCAAACATCGTTATTACTACAAAATAAGAATATACTTATATTTTGTTTAAGCATTAAAAAGCTCCTTTAAAAAGGGGCTTTTTTTGTTTACATTTACGCTATTATGTTTTCATCTACAAAACGACTCGATCAAGCTTATAAAAATGCTAAAATCATTGATTTTGATGATAGCTGTAAGTTTATACTCTTTAGTGATTGCCATCGTGGCGATAATAGTTTTGCCGACGATTTTGCGAACAACCGTAACATTTACTTTCATGCTTTAAAACACTATCTAAAAGAAGGTTTTGCTTATTGTGAGCTTGGTGACGGTGATGAACTTTGGGAGAACCTATCTTTTGAGTCGATTTTTAACGCTCATAAAAACATCTATTTGCTTTTAAAGGTGTTTCATGTAAACAACAAATTGCATATGATTTGGGGCAACCACGACATGGTGTACAGAGATGATGAATATGTAAAAAAGCATTTGTCTACTTATTTCGATCATCAAACAGGAGAAGAAGTCCCTTTATTTAAAGACCTCAAATACCATGAAGGCCTTGTATTAAAACATAAAACTAGTGGGCAAGAACTATTTTTAACACACGGCCATCAAGCCGATTCTTGGAATTTTTTATTCTGGAAATGGAGTCGGTTTTTAGTACGTATTCTATGGAAACCTTTAAATATTATGGGGATCTCAGACCCTACAAGTCCTGCAAAAAACTACAAGGAACTTATTAAAATAGAACGTCGAACAAAAAAATGGATTATTAACAACAATAATTTATTTACTATTGTAGGACATACTCACAGACCACGCTTTCCTAATCCTGGCGAAATTGCTTATTTTAATGATGGATGCTGCGTGCACCCACGAAGTATTACAGGTTTAGAAATAGAAAATGGTGCGATTTCCTTAATTAAATGGCTAATTGCCACGAAAGAAGATGGTACATTACAAATAGTACGCGTACTCTTAGAAGGCCCTCGTAAACTTATTGATTACAAAACCAATTAACTCTCTGGAGCCAATTCTACTTCAAGACCTTCCATATCGGGAGTCATTTGTATTTGGCATCCTAAACGGCTATTGTCTTTAACATCAAAAGCTTCAGATAGCATCGCTTCTTCATCATCGCCCATGTCTGGCAAAACCGTGTCACTAATCACATAACATTGACATGAGGCACACATAGCCATTCCGCCGCAAACACCGATAGTTCCTTCTGGAGCAAGCTCGTACGATCTTACCACTTCCATAAGATTCATGCCCATATCTGTTGGTGCTACAATTTCGTGAGTTACACCGTCTCTATCTGTGATTTTGATATTAATATCTTCCATTACTTGATTTTTGTTCGCTTAAAAAGCAGATCTTTATTCGAGACACAAATTTAAGTGAAGTGTCTATATTTTATGCTGTTTTACGGTATAAATTGAAAAAAGTTTCAAAAAAATATCAGATTTTTAAAATTCTATATTTTTTTGAAACCTTTTGCATTGAAACAATAATTTAATTAAAACTTTAATAGTTCATCTAAATTATTCTTCAACATTAATAACTTGCTCAATTTGAGGTGCATATTTTTTAATAGTCATTTCAACACCAGATTTTAGTGTCATTTGATTCACACTACAACCTACGCAAGCTCCTTTTAACTGTACTTTTACCACATTATCATCTTCAATAGATAACAATGAAATATCGCCGCCATCACTTTGTAAAAAAGGGCGAATTTCCTCAAGGGCTTTTTCAACGTTTATTTTTAATTCTTCTGATGTCATATCTTATTTTTTAACCGCTGCACAACCAGCCATTGTTGTAATTTTAATAGCTTCTGTAGGCGGTAAATCATCATTTCTTTTCACCACTTCTTGAACCACATTTTGAGTTAATTTCTCAAAAGCTTTTTCTAACGGAGTTCCTGTTTGTAAAGCTGCCGGACGACCAAAATCACCCGCTTCTCTAATACTTTGCACTAAAGGTATTTCGCCTAAAAATGGCACATGTAAATCTAAAGCTAAGTTTTTAGCGCCTTCTTTTCCAAATATAAAATACTTGTTATCAGGCAATTCAGCAGGCGTAAAATAAGCCATATTTTCGATTAATCCAATAACAGGCACGTTTATACTTTCTTGCTGAAACATAGCCACACCTTTTCTAGCATCGGCTAAAGCCACATTTTGAGGCGTACTTACAATAACAGCCCCTGTTATAGGTAGCGATTGCATGATACTTAAGTGAATATCGCCAGTTCCAGGAGGAAGATCTAGTAATAAGAAATCCAATTCGCCCCAATGTGCATCAAAAATCATTTGATTTAAGGCTTTGGCAGCCATAGGCCCTCTCCAAACTACCGCTTGATTTGGCTGTGTAAAAAACCCAATAGATAAGACTTTTACGCCGTAATTCTCGATTGGTTTCATTTTAGATTTCCCTTCAATGGTAACCGCTAAAGGTTTTTCGGCAACCACATCGAACATGATTGGAATTGATGGCCCATAAATATCGGCATCTAAAACACCAACTTTAAAGCCCATTTTTGCTAAGGAAACGGCTAAATTTGCAGTTACCGTAGATTTCCCTACGCCGCCTTTTCCAGAGGCTACAGCCACTATATTTTTAATTCCAGGAACCGCTTTACCTTTTATTACATTAGGTTTTGATTTTTCGGGAGCATCAACTTTTACATTAACTGTAATTTTTGCTTTTTCGTAAACCTGCTCGTGGATGGTTTTTAAAATATCAACTTCAGTACGTTTTTTAGCTTGTAAACTTGGGTTTTTAATAGTGATTTCTACCACTACTTCATCACCAAAAACAACTACGTTTTTAACCGCTCCGCTTTCTACCATATTTTGTCCTTCACCAGGAACTGTAATGCTTTCAAGAGCGTTTAAAATATCTTTCTTATTCAGCTTCATTTATTCAAATTAAATCTAAAGACAAAGATAATTAATAAAGCTGTAACATGGAAGTTACTCTATAGAAGTTTTGTTTATAATTAACTTTCATTTAAGGATGTAGCGCTAGTCTATTTTATGTTATACTTCATTTATTCAGAAGAAAATAAAGTGTTTAAAACATACCAAACCTGTAATAAATTAATAATTTGAAGGCATAAAAAACCCCAATTTAATAATTTCAAGGATGATAAAGTACGTTCATCTTAGTTATCGTGATTTTAACGAAGCCATAACACACTTGTTTCTAGAATTTTGTATATTGGTAATGATCAAATTAGTGTAATGACTACAAATTGCCAAATGATCCCAATCGCATTTTGGCGTAATTATTACCAAAATAGGCTTTAAGACCTAAGACACCTACATAATTTCACGAATTTTAATATGACTAATTATGTTTAAGATGTTTAACTTTGACAGTGAGGCTACGCGCGAGGATTGTAAATTCATAATTGATATTATAAAGAATTATTCGGAAGATAAAGCCATTAAAAAATTAATTTCTCCTATTTCTGATGAATATTATTTATTAGATGAAAAAAACCAAGTTTCAATTTGTATTGCCGATGATGAAATAATACTTGCAAACCACATTTATTTATACAAAAAGTCCTTCAATTTAGCGTTTACTAGCGATCTTAAAAAGATTATTAAAAAGCAAATGGAAAGCGAAATGCAGGAGCTGAAAAAAACGCTCTTTAAGAACGAAATTAATTTACTAGATAAGATTTTGAATCTTTCGGCTAGGAAGAAAAAACCGCTTACTATCACACCGAATTTAAAATCGAGCTAAAACTTTTGTAATGCTATCGAAGGATCCCAAAATACGGTTTCAAAATTCTGAATTTGGTTCTCTAAAACCAAGACACCTTCATTTTCAAGAAGCTGTTGCATTAAGTTTGTACCCTCAAAATGATGCTTCCCCGTTAGTAAACCTTTACGGTTTACAACACGGTGCGCAGGCACGTCTTTGCCATGCGCATTATTCATGGCATAGCCAACCATCCTGGCACTTCTTGCAGCGCCTAAATATTTCGCAATAGCGCCGTAACTGGTTACTCGACCATACGGAATTTGCTTTACCACACCATAAACTTTATCAAAAAAATTAAGTGTTTCCGGCTTCATTTAGTCTTTAAAAATGATGTTTATTAAGGTGATAATAGCGATAATTAACGTAATCCCCCCAATAATACGATTCATGTTTTTTTGAGAGGTTAGGGTTTTGCTGTGTATTTTTTCAAAAAAGAAAACATACAAATATAACACCACAAAAGTCCCCATAACAGATCCGGCTACATAAGAAATAATGTCTAGTCTTTCAAAAGTCATCCATCCATAAGACGCTAACATAATCGTGATATATCCCTGATAAGGAATCGGGAACACATTTAATGCAGACAATAAAATACCTTGAAAAAAGCGGCTGTGCTTGCTTCTAATTTTAGGCTCAACTTGTTTAGGTTGCTTAGACTTTGCAATAAATAAAAAGTAAATGGTAATTAAAATAAATATAACTACAGCAACGCGACGCAAGACATCGACTACCTCTGGGTGCTGACTTAAATAACTAGCAAAAATAGCCGCTAAGTAGGTTTGTGCTACAACCACGGCACAGGCGCCAATTGAAAACATGAGACCACGCACATGACCTTCTTTTAGGCTAATTTTTGCAGCCGTCATATTTAACAAACCTGGAGGAATAACGCCTAGAAATGCGAAAACAAACCCTAATAAAAAGACAATGGTTATCTCCACAGTTATTTAATTTTAAACTTAATGTAGGTAATCGGTTTGTTTTGTTCTAAATACTGCGACTCGTAAAACGTTTGAATAGCGGTTACCTCTTCTGGGCTCCCCTCTTGCTTGTACACGTTATGGTTTGCATAAAGCACTTCATGTCCTGCGCCATGTAATAAACCCAAAGTATAACCATGCATAAATTCGCTATCCGTTTTTAGGTTTACAACACCATCAGGTTTTAATATTTTTTTATAGCGTTCTAAAAACTGTGCATTCGTCATACGGTGTTTAGTGCGCTTATATTTAATTTGTGGGTCTGGAAAAGTAATCCAAATTTCATCAACTTCACCTTCTGCGAAAGCGTGATCAATCAATTCAATTTGTGTGCGTAAAAAAGCTACATTAGGAATATTTTCTTCAATAGCGGTTTTAGCACCACGCCAAAAACGAGCCCCTTTTATATCGACACCAATAAAATTTTTATTTGGATATTTTTGAGCCAGAGCAACGGAATACTCTCCTTTTCCGCAACCTAATTCTAAAACTAACGGATTGTCATTTTTAAAAACTTCGGTACGCCAGTGGCCTTTTAATTTGAATTTAGAACCTACAAGCTCGTCTCTACTTGGTTGAATTACGTTTGAAAATGTTTCGTTTTCTCTAAATCGTCTAAGTTTATTTTTACTTCCCAACTCTGTTTACTATTTATAATTATTTAATTTCACGACTGTTTCAAACATAAAAACAAGACCGAGATAAGCTATTTTAAAACAACGAATTAACAATTAATTAGTGTTTAAAATAGATTTGGTAAAATTAAGGAAATATACATGAGCATTAATACACTTATCTTTGATTTTATTAAAATCTTTACACATATTTAAGCACGTGTAAAAATTAACTACAATCTTGGTAAATCACGATATGAAGAAGCAAATTTTAGTAGCCCCTTTAAATTGGGGACTTGGGCATGCTACCCGATGTATTCCTATTATAAACGCTTTAATAACCGAAGGTTTTATTCCAATAATAGCTAGTGATGGCGCTGCTTTAGCCTTATTACAAAAGGAATTCCCAACCTTATCTTCAATCGAATTACCCGCATATAATGTGACTTATGCAAAAAAAGGGAAACATTTTAAGCTGAAACTTCTTAAAGATTCCCCTAAATTATTAAAAGCGATTAAAGCTGAAAAAAAAGCTATTGCAAAAATTTTAGAGGAACATGATATTGCTGGAATTATCTCAGACAACCGAATGGGGGTTCGAAATAAAAAAGTACCATCTGTTTTTATAACACATCAATTGTATGTTTTAAGCGGAAGCACTTCGTGGTTAAGTACCAAAATGCATCAAAAATTTATACAAAAATTTAATATGTGCTGGGTTCCCGATGTACCAGGCGAACCCAATTTAAGCGGAAAATTAGGGCATGTAAAAACTTTTGATATTCCCACCAAATACATTGGTCCTTTAAGCCGATTTAACACGGAAGAACTCGATATTAAAAACAATATTTTGGCTTTAATATCTGGCCCAGAACCCCAACGCACACTTTTGGAAGAAAAACTTTTAGACAGTTTTAAAAACTATAAGGGAAAAGTTGTTCTTGTTAGAGGTTTAATGGAAGAACAACAAAGCAAAAAGGTTTCTGAAAATCTTAGTGTTTATAATTTCATGACTTCCAAAGAATTAGAAAAAACCATTAACGAGAGTGCCTTAATTATTTCAAGATCTGGGTACACTACCGTGATGGATTTAGCGAAGTTGAATAAAAAAGCATACTTTATTCCAACGCCAGGGCAATTTGAACAAGAATATTTAGCCCATAGACTTTGGGAAATGAGCATGGTGCCCACCTGCAAACAAGATGATTTTACTTTAGAAAAACTAAATGACGTTGTTGCTTATGAAGGCTTAAAGGCATTTGATTTCACACCTGATTACACAGAGTTATTCAGCCTTTTCTAATGTGAATGAAAATTCGCTACCCACACCAAACTCACTTTCAACATAAATCTTTTCGTGATGTGCTTCAATAATATGTTTCACGATAGATAAACCTAAACCTGAACCACCTTCTCTTCTAGAACCACTTTTATCAACTCGATAAAAACGCTCGAACAGCCTAGGTAAATGTGCTTGCGCAATGCCTTCACCGTTATCGGTTACTCGAATAATAATTTTATTTTTTATTAGGTTTTCAACACTAATTTCGGTGGTCCCTTTTAGGCTTCCATATTTTATAGAGTTGACAATTAGGTTGGCTAAAACTTGTTGAACACGTTCTTTATCAGCTTTCACATAAACAGGCTGAGCATAAATACGATCAAAAGTGAGGGTAATGCGTTTTTTATGCGCTTTCATTTCCAACATATCAAACACCTGCTTAACCAACTCGACGATATCGAATTTTTCAATTTGCAAGCTTAAATCACCAACCTCTAATTTGGTAATCATATCTAAATCCTTCACAATATAACCCAGTCGCTCGATGCCTTTGCTAGCACGTTCTAAATATTTATCGCGTATGACTTTATCTTCAATAGCGCCATCTAATAAAGTTAAAATGTAACCCTGAACGGTAAATAATGGCGTTTTTAATTCGTGAGACACATTACCAATAAATTCTTTTCGGTATTCTTCTCTCACTTTTAGGGTTTCGATTTCAATCTTTTTATCTCTAGCAAACCTATCAATATCTTCGGTAAGGGTTTGCATGTTAGTCGTAATAGGACCTTTTGTTAAACTTGCAGATTCTAAAAGTGTTAAGTCGTCGTATATTTTTTTAACACGTTTATAAATGAAGCGCTCTACACTAATTTGAATAATAACAAAAGAGAACAAAAACACAAAAACAGCAAACAAAACTAACCAATGCCATTGTAAGCCGTATAGATAGTATAAAAAAACACCCATTACGAGTGTTGTATATAGGGTTATAAAAAGCGACGTTCTTAACGCAAAACGGTATGATTTTTTAAATTTAGACTGCATTAATCTACAAACTTATAGCCTACTCCTTTTATTGTTTTAAAACTGTCGTCGCCTAATTTTTCACGTAATTTTCTAATATGAACATCGATAGTTCGTCCTCCAACAACCACTTCGTTACCCCAAACCGCATCTAAAATCTCATCTCTTTTAAACACTTTTCCTGGTTTTGAAGCTAATAATGAAAGTAACTCAAACTCCTTTCTAGGCAATACAATTTCTACACCTTTAGAAACAATTTTATATTCATCACGATTAATAACTAAATTCCCAATTTTCATAGTATCGGCAACATCTTCCTCTTTAAAACGTCTTAAAAGTGCTTTCACCTTGCTAACTAAAACCTTTGGTTTAATTGGCTTTGTGATATAATCATCGGCACCAGCATCGAACCCTGCAACTTGCGAATAATCCTCGCCTCTAGCGGTTAAAAATGTTACGATGGTGTTTTTTAAATCTGGGTTTTTACGAATTATTTCACATGCTTCAATACCATCCATTTCAGGCATCATCACATCCAAAATAATTAAGTGAGGTAACTCTTTTTTAGCCTTTTTAACTGCTTCTTGGCCATTTTCGGCAGTGATTACTTGGTAACCTTCGGCCGTTAAATTGTAGCCCACTATTTCTAAAATATCTGGCTCATCATCAACCAGTAAAATTTTAATATCCTTCTTTTTCATTGTTTTTACAACGTTTATTGAAGTAAAGATAAAACTAATAACACAACTTAATTAAATTAATAATATTTAATAACATTAACATAACAATACACTTACATGAATTTAATGTTTCGACCAAAAACGGCAATGTTTAACAGTTTTATGGCATTAAATTTGATGGTTTTGTTTTATCTTTATTTTTTAGTAAACAAAACAAATGAAAAAAAATTACATTTTCTATTTATTTCTTTCAATCACCTTATTTACAAGCCAATATATAGGCGCTCAAAATAAAGGTACAACAAACTTTATGGAAGAAAAAATAGAAAATTTAACTATTTATCCCAATCCTGTTAGCAGTCAAAATACATTTGTAAACATCATTTCTAAAGAAAATGCTACTAAAACCATCGAGTTTTATAATGTTTTAGGTAAGCGATTATTTTCAACAAAAATAACAGGCAAACAATTAAACATTTCTCAGCTTTCTAAAGGGGTTTACTTACTAAGAATTACCGAAAACAAGAGTAGCGAAACCAGAAAGCTGGTTGTTAAATAAGTTTCTCTTTGCAATTAAAAAATTACTACTAGCAGCGCTTTTTTATTTTACATACTTTTGTGCTTTATCAAGGTATGATTGACACAAATTCCATTTTCGACATAAAAACCAAATCTGAATTTGAAGATTTAGCCTTACAGGTTTTTAAATTTCAATTTGAAAACAACAGGGTGTATCGCTCGTTTTGCGACTTACTATACAAACATCCTAGCGAGATAAAAACTGTAGAAGCCATTCCTTTTCTGCCTATTCAGTTTTTTAAAACTCGTGATATTTTAAGCTCTAAAGATAAAATTCAAACCACGTTTACAAGTTCTGGAACTACAGGAAATGAAACGAGCAAACATCATGTAACTGACATCAATATTTACAACCAAAGTTTTACCAAAGGGTTCGAACACTTTTACGGAAAAATTGAAGACTATGTTATTTTAGGTTTACTGCCTTCCTATCTAGAACGACAAGGTTCCTCGCTAATTCACATGGTTGATGCCATGATAAAAACATCAAAACATCCTGAAAGCGGTTTTTACTTAAACAACCTTTCGGAATTAAAAGACCACTTAATAAAGCTAGATGCTGAAGGCAAAAAAATATTGTTAATTGGTGTTTCTTTTGCCTTGCTAGATTTGGTTGAATCGTTTCAATTTCAACTAAAAAACACCATCATCATGGAAACTGGTGGTATGAAAGGCAAACGCAAAGAACTGATTCGAGGCGAGTTACATTCTATTTTAAAACAAGGTTTTGGTGTTGAACACATTCATAGCGAATACGGCATGACGGAACTACTAAGTCAGGCCTACTCCACTGGAAACGGTATTTTTGAGTGTCCGCCATGGATGAAAATACTAACACGAGACACCGAAGACGCACTTAGCATACAGAAACCAGGAAAAGCAGGTGGCATAAATATTATCGATTTAGTGAACATTAATTCCTGTTCGTTTATTGCCACTCAAGATTTGGGACGTGTTAATATAAACGGTGCTTTTGAAGTGATAGGCCGTTTTGATAATTCGGATATTCGCGGTTGTAATCTTATGGTTTTATAAAAAACCAACTCTTTGAAAGGTTTAGAAATTATCTACGACTAAAACAACAGCTAGAAAAAGAAAAATTAATATTTATTGGTTAAAAAGAGAACGCCTGATTTAAAAAATCAGGCGTTCTTGTTCTGTAATTCTTGTAAAAAGCGTGTTTCAGATACTGAGGCCTTTTAATTATACCACTTGCAACACAAAGTAATTCTTCTTACCGCGTTGTAAAAGCACGAATTTATTATTAATTAAATCGGCTGTAGTAATTTTATAATCGTCTTTTACTTTTTCTTTATTTACCGAAATCGAGTTTTCTTTTAAAGCGCGTCTCGCTTCACCATTCGATTTTAAAAAACCGCCTTGCTCGGCTAAAGCTGCAATAATATCCAATCCATTTTCAACTTCCGATTGAGCAATTTGCGTTAGTGGCACCCCATCAAAAACATCTAAAAACGTTTTTTCGTTAAGCGCTTTTAAATCTTCACCCGTAGATTTTCCAAATAAAATCTCACTTGCTTTAATAGCATTATCTAACTCATCTTTAGAGTGTACCATCGTGGTAATTTCTTCAGCCAAACGCTTTTGTAACAAACGTAAATGTGGTGCTTCTTTATGCTCTTCAATTAAAGATTCAATCGTTTCTTTAGTTAAAAACGTGAAAATTTTGATGTATTTTTCAGCATCAACATCACTCGTATTTAACCAATATTGATAGAATTTATACGGCGAGGTTCTTTCGGAATCCAACCAAATATTTCCGCCTTCGGTTTTACCAAATTTAGTCCCATCGGCTTTTGTAATTAACGGCCAAGTTAAGGCATAACCTTTTCCTGAATCTACGCGACGAATTAGTTCTGTTCCTGTAGTGATGTTTCCCCATTGGTCGCTTCCGCCCATTTGTAGGGTACACTGTTTATCGCGATATAAATGTAAAAAATCGTAACCCTGAACAAGTTGGTATGTAAATTCGGTAAAACTCATCCCTACAGCAGACTCTGAAGACAAACGTTTTTTAACCGAATCTTTAGCCATCATATAGTTAACCGTAATATGCTTGCCTACATCACGAATAAACTCTAGAAATGAAAACTCTTTCATCCAATCATAATTATTCACCATAACAGCAGCATTTTCAGCATCGCTATCAAAATCTAAAAATCGTGATAATTGTTCTTTTATGGCGTTTTGATTGTGTTGAAGCGTTTCTTCATTAAGCAAATTACGCTCTGCAGATTTCCCCGAAGGATCGCCAATCATTCCTGTAGCACCACCTACCAGCGCTACGGGTTTGTGCCCAGATAACTGAAAATGTCGCAATCCCATAACCCCTACCAAATGGCCAATATGCAAAGAATCGGCCGTTGGGTCAATCCCCACGTACGCCAATCGCATCGCCTCTAATAAGTGTTCTTCGGTTCCCGGCATACTATCTTGTATCATGCCTCTCCACGTTAATTCTTCAACAAAATTCTTTATCATTTTAGCTCAATTTTAAAAACCTTAGCAAAGATAAAAATACATGTATAATAAGGCAGCAATTATGAATAATTCTTTACTTTAGTTGCATGATTTTAGTAACAGGAGGAACAGGTTTAGTGGGTGCGCATTTACTTTACAAGCTTATCACAAGTGGAAAAGAAGTTCGAGCGCTATACCGCAATGAAAACAAACTGAAGCACACCAAAAGTGTGTTTTCGTGTTATACTGAAGATTACAAACCTCTCTTTAATGCTATTGAATGGGTTAAAGCCGATATTTTAGATATTCCTTCTTTAACTGAAGCGTTTAAGGGCGTTACCCAAGTTTACCATTGCGCCGCATTAGTAACTTTTGACCCAGATAAATACCAACTTTTAAGAAGAACTAATATTGAAGGCACCGCTAATATGGTAAATTTTTCGATAACTAATCCCGTTGAAAAATTTTGCTATGTAAGCTCGATTGCGACTTTAGGAAGCACACTAAACAATGCACCTATTAATGAAGAAACCGCTTGGAATCCAGAAGAAGATAATAATCTGTATGCCATTACAAAGTATGGAGCCGAGATGGAAGTTTGGCGAGGCACACAAGAAGGCTTAAATGCCGTAATTGTAAACCCTGGCGTGATATTAGGCGCAGGCATTTGGACATACGGTACAGGAAATTTATTTAAAAAAGCGCACAAAGGACTAAAATATTATACCGCCGGAACCGTAGCTCTAGTTGATGTTGAAGATGTGGTAGCTATAATGATTCAACTCACCGATAGCAGTATTAAGAATGAAAACTTTGTTTTGGTTTCTGAAAATTTGACCTACAAAACCTTTATTCAAGCCTTGGCACAAGCTGTAAATGCTAAAGTTCCTAAAAAATTAGCCAATAAAAACTTACTCCATATTGCATGGCGATTGGACTGGCTAAGACACACACTTTTTGGAAAAAAACGCCAACTAACAAAGTATGTATCCCGAAGCTTAGATTCTGAAACAAATTATAATAGTGATAAAATAAAAATGGCCTTAAATTACAAATTTAAAGCCATTGATAAATCTATCACTGAAATTGGGCGTTTATACCTTACACAATCTAATTAGGGGTAAGCAAACTTTTTTTAGACTCAAGATCCTTTTTAGCATTCGCATTTCTAATAGAATCTTTTCTAACAGCTGGCGTTAACGAATCCAGCTCTTTTTCACTAGATTTCGATTTAAGCAATGCCTCTTCCTCCTTTTTGGTTTGTGCTTTCCATTCTTCAGCCTGAATGGCTTTTAACTCAATATTCAATTTTTCTAAGCTATCTATCGCTTTAGTATAAATTTCTTCGTAATCTTCAATATGAAACGCATAATAAGCATTACTTAATGCAAATTGCAAACTATCAATATTATATTTCTTAAAAATATAGGTATCCATATCGAGATTCGAATCCCGCATTACACGCTTATCGGTAGAATTGGATGATATTAATATTTTCGTATCAATCATAATATCAACCATTTTGTCTTTAGAAATTAAATTATCTGGTTTGTCTGGACCATTAAATCTATTGCAAGCCAAGACTGACATTAAAATTACTAAACACAGTATATATCGTTTTAAAATCATCTATTAAAAGTTAATCGCTTTGCCGCTTTTACATTTTTAAATTCCGAGTTTTGATACACCAAACTACCATTTAAAAAAGTATGTGTAATTCTCGATTTAAAGGTTGTCCCTTCAAATGGCGACCAGCCACATTTGTATAATATATTGTCTTTATTAACGGTCCACGGATTATTTAAATCTACCAAAACTAAATCGGCAAAATAACCTTCCTTAATATAACCACGTTTTTCAACTTGAAACAAAATTGCTGGATTATGACACATTTTTTCAACCACTTTTTCCAAAGAAATTTTGCCTCTATGGTGCATCTCCAACATGGCAGGTAACGCGTGTTGTACCAAAGGCCCGCCTGAAGGTGCGCTTGTATAAACGTTGTTTTTCTCGGCTTTAGTATGTGGTGCATGGTCTGTTGCAATAACATCTATTCTGCCATCCAACAAAGCTTTCCATAATTCCTCGCGATCCGATTTAGTTTTCACCGCAGGATTCCATTTAATTAACGTGCCTTTATTTTCGTAATCTTCGTCTGTAAACCATAAGTGATGTATACAAACTTCGGCAGTAATTTTCTTGTCTTTTAAAGGTATTTTATTAGAAAACAATTTGGTTTCTTTTCCTGTTGAAAGATGAAAAATATGCAATCTTGCCCCCGTTTTTTTAGCTAATTCAATGGCTTTTGAAGAGGAGATATAACAAGCTTCTTCACTTCTAATTAAAGGGTGATATTTCACAGGAATATCATCGCCGTACTCATCGTGATACTTTTTGAAATTTGCTTTAATGGTCCCTTCATCTTCACAGTGCACCGAAATAAGCAAATCGGTACTATTAAAAATTTTCTCTAAAACCTCTGGATTGTCAACCAACATATTTCCAGTTGAAGACCCTAAGAATAATTTTAATCCTGCAACATTCTTTTTATCAACCTTTAAAACTTCATCTAAGTTGTCGTTGGTACCACCAAACATAAAAGAATAATTTGCTGAAGATGTTTGTGCTGCAATTTCAAATTTTTCTTCTAATTTTTCAATGGTTGTGGTTTGCGGATTAGTATTCGGCATTTCTATAAAAGAAGTGATACCGCCCGCAATAGCTGCTTTAGATTCGCTAGCAATATCGGCTTTTTCGGTTAAACCCGGTTCTCTAAAATGTACTTGATCGTCTATAACGCCTGGCAAAATATATTTTCCTTCGGCATCGATAACATTAACCTCGGAAGATTTCGGACTAATAGAACTGTCAATTTGTTTAATGTACTCGCCTTCAATTAATATGTCGCCAGCAAACACTTTGCCTTCATTAATAATTTTAGCGTTTTTAATAAGGGTAGTTTTCTCTTTCATATGCTTCTACTTTTCAAATAGACTTTTAAGTTTCATGGATATAACACCAAAAATGGCTTCGGAAATAATGCTTGAACTCAATTTAGATTCGCCGCGTGTTCTATCGGTAAAAATAACAGGCACCTCTGTGATTTTAAATTGCTTTAAATAGGCTTTAAATTTCATTTCAATCTGAAACGCATAACCTATAAATTTAATTTTATTTAAATCGATGGTTTCTAAAACCTCACGTTTATAACACACAAAACCCGCTGTGGTATCTTGGATGTTCATGCCCGTAATAAGACGCACGTATTTTGATGCCAAATAAGACATTAATACACGACTCATTGGCCAATTCACCACATTTACTCCTGTAATATAGCGCGAGCCAATAGATAAATGGGCGCCATCTATATGACAGGCATTATACAGTTTAATGATATCGTTTGGATTATGCGAGAAATCGGCATCCATTTCAAAAATATACTGATAACTTCTTTTTAAACACCATTTAAAACCGTGAATATAGGCAGTTCCTAAACCCGATTTTTCTTGACGCGTTTCTAAAAAAAGTTTCCCAGAAAATTCATCTTGCAATGCCTTAACCTTTAAACCTGTTAAATCTGGCGAATTATCGTCAACAATAAGAATATGCAAATGATCTGATTGAGAAAATACAGCCCTAATTATGGCTTCAATATTTTCAATCTCATTGTAAGTTGGAATAATAACAACAGTATCAGGCATATTTCTAATTTATCGCAACCTTTTTTGGTTTGACAAATGTACATTATTAAGCGATTATTTTTTTTAAATATTCCTTAATAATACCGTATAAAACTAAAATTTATAATAATTTTATGCCATGCTTCGTAACATAGTTTCAAACGAAATATTTACCATACTAATTCTTATCGGATTAGCCATCGTTGCTGCCGCTAAAATAATAGCTCCTAAACGGTTTCATGACTTCATGCTCGTTTTAGGGAACGACCGCTATCTTAAAATATATGCTAGAGACCAAAAGTTTTTCGATCAATTTGACGCATTACTTTTTGGCAACCTAACCGTCTCGCTATCTTTATTTTGCCTAATTATATACCGACAAATAAATAATATAAACAGTATTCCCATAAACGGCATGCTGAAGCTTATTATTTGTTTGGCCGTTTTTGCATTAATAAAAGTACTTATTGAGCGTTTAATAGGTAGTATTTTTGAAATTGATAGAATTACAGACCACTATCTTTTTCAAAAAATAACGTTTAAAAACTTTTTAGGTGTGCTATTATTACCCATAAACACACTCCTACTATTTAGCTTCCAACCTACGTTACCCGTAATTTACGGTATCATTATTTTATTATTAATTCTAAACGCTATTGGGTTAATCAGTTCATTTAAAACACATCAAAGTTTAATAAAATCAAACTTGTTCTATTTTATTTTGTATCTTTGCACACTTGAAATCGCACCCTACATAATATTGTACAAGGTGTTTGTTTCAAAATAAAGACAAACCCAAAGTCCCTTATGAAAGTAAAAACAATTTTAGTATCTCAGCCGGAACCTAAAATAGAGAACTCTCCATATTTTGATTTACAACAAAAGCAACGCGTAAAAATCGACTTTAGACCTTTTATTCATGTTGAAGGGGTGTCTGCTAAAGAAATTAGACAACAAAAAATTGATTTAAAAAACTACACAGCTATTATTTTAACAAGTAGAAACGCTGTAGATCATTTTTTTAGAATTGCAGACGAAATGCGCTTTAAAGTTCCAGACACGATGAAATATTTTTGTCAGTCTGAAGCCGTTGCCTATTATCTACAGAAATATGTAGTGTATAGAAAACGTAAAATTTATGTTGGAAAACGAACATTTTCAGAATTATCGCCTTTGATTAAGAAGTATAAAGACGAAAAATTCTTATTGCCAAACACAGACAAAGTTAAACCAGAAGTACCAGATACTTTAAATACTTTAGGTGTAGATTGGAAACAGGCTACTTTTTACAAAACAGTAGTGAGTGATCTATCTGATTTGGCTAATGTATCTTACGATGTTTTAGTGTTTTTTAGTCCTTCAGGAATTGAATCATTATTTCAAAACTTTCCAGATTTCAAACAAAACGACACCCGTATTGCGGTATTTGGAAACACAACGATTAAGGCTGTTGAAGAAAAAGGCTTACGTGTGGATATTGCTGCACCAACGCCAGAAACACCTTCAATGACTATGGCTTTAGAGAAATATATTGAAAAAGCAAACAAAGGGAAATAATTATATAAACCTTTTAATTCATAAAAAAGCGGGATGATTTTAAAAAATCATCCCGCTTTTCTTTTATCAAAAATTTAAACTAGAATTGACATTAAAATGCATAACGTTGCGGACCGCCACGTCTAATTTCTTCGGTACAATGCGCTTCAAATTTTTTGAAGTTTTCACGAAAAGCATTGGTTAATTTAAATGCTGTTGTGTAATAGGCCTCATCATCATTCCATGTGGTTCGCGGACTTAAAACTTCGGTTGGCACGCCTGGACAACTTCTTGGTTGCGCCACTCCGAAAACAGAGTGAATGTGATAATCGTCGTAATTATACAATCCTAAATCGCCATTAAGTACGGCATTAATCATAGCTCTTGTGTATTTTAATTTCATACGCGTTCCAACACCATAAGGACCACCCGTCCAACCTGTGTTTACCAACCATACATTTACGCCAGCATCGGTCATTTTTGCACTTAACATTTCGGCATATTTAGCAGGATGCAAAGGCATAAATGGCGCCCCAAAACATGCTGAAAATGATGGCGTAGGTTCTACCACACCCGCTTCGGTTCCTGCTACTTTAGCCGTATAACCCGAAATAAAATGATAAGCTGCTTGACTTGGCGTTAATTTTGAAATAGGCGGAATCACCCCAAAAGCATCAGCCGTTAAAAAGAATATATTTTTAGGATTCTTTCCTATTGAAGGCTCTTGAATATTTTCTATATGATGAATCGGATAACTTACTCGGGTATTTTGTGTTATGGAAGTATCTGTAAAATCAACTTTGCCTTCAGCATCTAAAATAACATTTTCAAGAATAGCTCCTTTTTTAATCGCGTCGTAAATTTCGGGCTCGTTATCTCTAGAAAGATTAATCACCTTAGCATAACATCCGCCTTCAAAATTAAAAATCGTGTTTTCTTTGGTCCAACCATGCTCATCATCGCCAATTAAACTTCTATTAGGGTCTGTCGAAAGTGTTGTTTTCCCTGTACCCGATAATCCGAAGAAAATTGCGGTATCGCCATCTGCTCCAACATTAGCACTACAATGCATGGGCATGGTATTTTTAAATACAGGCAGAATAAAATTTAATGCCGAAAAAATACCTTTTTTAATTTCTCCAGTGTATCCTGTTCCACCAATTAAAGCAATCTTTTTTGTAAAATCTAAAATCGCAAAATTATGTTGTCTAGTGCCATCTTCTTCAGGATCTGCCATAAATCCTGGCGCATTTATAATGGTCCACTCTGGATTAAAACGCTTTAACTCATCTTCAGTCGGCCTTAAAAACATGTTATATGCAAACTGATTGCTCCAAGGAAATTCATTAATAACGCGAATATTAAGTTTGTAATTTTCGTCGGCGCACGCATAACTATCACGCACAAAAACTTCTTTATTCGAAAGATAGTTTACTACTTTATTGTATAGTTTATCAAATTTTTCTGGTTCAAATGGAATATTTATGTTTCCCCACCAAACCCGATCTTTAGTAACATCATCTTTAACAATAAAGCGATCTTTAGGAGAACGCCCCGTAAACTCACCAGTATTTATCGCCAATGCCCCCGAATCGGCTTCGACACCTTGACCTTTTTCTATGGCAATGGCCTGTAACTCTTCGGGTTCTAATTGATAATTAATCTTGGCATTTTTAATACCGTATTGATCTAGAGAAATCGTTTTTTTAACTTGTTTTAGATTTTCCATTGTTGACAACAAAATTAGTTATTCAACAAAATTAGAATAATTATTTTACATTATTCATTAATTTTAATCGTTTTTAGGATAGTTTTTTATTATATCCATAATTATTAAAATCCATGCTACTATTAAAAACAATCCGCCTATTGGGGTTATAAAACCAATACTTTTAAAATTGAAAGTCGACAACGAATTTGTAGCCAATCCATAGATAGACCCAGAAAAAAAGAGCACACCAATTACCGTTAAATAGTATGCGATTTTTTTAGTTTTTTCGCTAACAAAGGAAGCTGCCCCAATAAATAGTAGTAAAAAAGCATGGTACATTTGGTAACGTACACCAGTTTCGAAAGTTTGTAGGGATTCTGCAGAAATTAACGCTTTTAATCCGTGAGCCCCAAAAGCCCCTAAAATTATACTTAACACACCAAATACGCCACCGGTTATTAAAATTGTTTTATTCATAAAGTTTAAATTATTCTAACAAATACTTTTAATATTTATAATTTAGTAACAGCCACTATTTTATACGGGCTGAAACAAAATTACTCAACAATAATCAATATGAGAAGGATTTTAATCATTGGTTCTGGAAAATCAACCTCCTATCTATTAAAGTATTTATTAGATAAGGCTAGCTTAGAATCTTTATTCATTACTGTTGCCGATATCCATATTGAACAAGCGGTACAATTAATTGGAAATAATCCAAACGCCGAAGCAATTCAGCTAGACATAAGCAATGACGCTTTAAGAACCAATCTTATTAAAAACGCAGATATTGTGGTGTCGATGCTCCCTGCGCACTTACATATTGAAATTGCTAAAGATTGTATTAGATTCGAAAAACACCTAGTAACAGCATCATACGTGAGTGCCGAAATGCAGCTTTTAGATGAAGATGCCAAAGCCAAAGGGCTTATTTTCCTGAATGAAATTGGCGTAGACCCAGGACTAGACCATATGAGCGCCATGCAAATTTTAGACCGACTTCGAAGTGAAGGCGCTGAAATTAACACCTTCGAATCGTATACAGGCGGACTTATTGCTCCTGAGAGCGACGACAACCTTTGGCACTATAAATTTACATGGAACCCACGAAATGTTGTACTTGCAGGACAAGGCGCTGCCGCAAAATTTTTAGATGAAGGGAGCATTAAATACATGGCATATAACCAATTATTTAAGCAAACAAAACCTTTACAAATTGATAATTTTGGTGATTTTGAAGTTTATGCCAATCGCGATTCTTTAAAATACAAAGCCATTTATGGACTAAAAAACATTAAAACACTTTACAGAGGCACTATACGTCGTGCTGGATTTTGCAAAGCTTGGGATGTTTTTGTTAGTCTTGGCATGACCGATGACAGCTATACCATTGAAGATAGCGAACACATGAGTTACCGCGATTTTACAAATGCTTACTTACCATACCATAACACTAATACTATTGAAGAAAAACTAAGGCATCAATTAAAAATTAACGATGAAAACCTTTGGAACAAACTTCTGGAACTCGATTTATTTAATGCCAACAAACGCGTGAAACTTAAAAACGCAACTCCTGCACAAATACTTCAAAAAATACTAAGTGAACCTTGGTCGCTTTCTCAATATGATAAAGACATGGTTGTTATGTACCATAAATTTGGATATAAACGCCATGACACAAGTCATCAAACAAATGCCAGTATGGTTATTCTTGGCGAAACCCAAACTTTTACAGCCATGGCAAAAACCGTAGGCCTACCAGTAGCCATAGCAACTCTCGCTATTTTAAACGGAAAAATAACCTCGCCGGGTGTACAAATTCCTATTGCTAAAAACATATACCAACCCATCCTAGAAGAACTTCAACAATACGGCATCATTTTTCAAGAAAAAGAAATTTTTTAAGTAAGATTTTACTTATCTAAACACCTGAAACAAAGCGATTTACACGCGCAAAACTTAAAATACCTTTGTTTTATTCCAATAATTCAATTTCTAGAAGCCTTGTAAATCAAGTACTTACAAATTAAAATTCATTGCACAATTATACTTAGAAACAAAATATAGTTACAATTTAAAATCAAATGTTTACTTTTATGCTCTAAACTATAACACCAATGAACAAAAAACCAAAAACTCTAGCCATAGATGGTATAGATAAAAAAATTCTACGTGTTTTAACGGAAGACGCTAGAACGCCTATACTTGAGATTGCCAGAAATGTTGGAATTTCGGGAGCAGCCATACATCAACGTTTAAAAAAGTTAGAAAAATCTAAACTTTTATCTGGATCAAAATTTGTAATTAACCCAAAAATATTAGGCTATTCTACTATGGCCTTTGTAGGTGTTTATTTAGATAAAGCAGCCAACACAGACGATGTTGTTAAGGCTTTAAGGCGTTTCCCTGAAGTTTTAGAATGTCATTTCACCACAGGAAATTACAATTTATTCATCAAATTATTATCGATAGACAATGAGCATTTAATGCATTTGCTTAATAAAAACATTCAATCTATTGAAGGTGTTTTAAGAACCGAATCGCTTATTTCGTTAGACCAACAAATAGACCGACAAATTCTTGTATAAAAAAAGAGGCTTTCAAAAAAGCCTCTTTTTTTTATAGTTGATTTCAAATAAAAATCAAATTATACTATTATTTCATTTTCAATAACCAAGAACGCACATCTACAGCATCCTTAATAATTTTTCTTAAATCTGAAATTTTAACACGTTCTTGTTCCATAGAATCTCTATGACGAATAGTAACCGACTGGTCTTCTAAAGTATCATGATCTACAGTAATACAAAATGGTGTTCCGTTAGCATCTTGTCTTCTGTAACGTCTTCCAACGGCATCTTTTTCATCGTAAACCACATTGAAATCCCATTTTAAATCTTCAATGATTTCTTTAGCGACTTCTGGCAATCCATCTTTTTTAACCAATGGTAAAATAGCTGCTTTTACTGGCGCTAATACACTTGGTAATTTTAATACAGTTCTTGAGGTACCATTCTCTAATTCTTCTTCTTGTAAAGCATTTGAGAATACCGCTAAAAACATACGATCTAAACCAATAGAAGTTTCTAACACATAAGGCACATAGCTTTTATTTTCTTCATGATCGAAATATTGTAATTTCTTTCCAGAGAATTTTTCATGCTGCGATAAATCGAAATCGGTTCTAGAGTGAATCCCTTCCAATTCTTTAAAACCAAACGGGAATTTAAACTCGATATCGGTTGCTGCATCGGCATAATGCGCTAACTTTTCATGATCGTGGAAACGATAATTATCTTCACCCATACCTAATGACAAATGCCATTTCATACGTGTTTCTTTCCAATGTTTAAACCATTCTTGTTGTGTGCCTGGTTTAATAAAAAATTGCATTTCCATTTGCTCAAACTCACGCATTCTAAAAATAAATTGCCTTGCTACAATTTCATTTCTAAAAGCTTTTCCTGTTTGTGCAATACCAAAAGGAATCTTCATACGTCCTGTTTTCTGAACGTTTAAAAAATTAACAAAAATACCTTGAGCTGTTTCCGGACGTAAATATAAATCCATAGCACTTTCCGCGGAAGCGCCAAGCTTGGTTCCAAACATTAAATTAAACTGCTTAACATCGGTCCAGTTTTTACTTCCGGTTAACGGGCAAGCAATTTCTAACTCTTCAATTAAAGCTTTCACATCGGCTAAATCTTCATTTTCTAGAGATTTTGCCATACGAGAAAGAATGGTATTTATTTTTTCCTGATAACCAACAACACGTCCGTTAGTAGAAACAAATTCTTCTTTATTAAAAGCATCTCCAAAACGTTTTTCCGCCTTAGCAACTTCTTTATCTATTTTAGCTTCAATTTTAGCACAATAATCTTCAATTAAAACATCGGCTCTATAACGCTTTTTCGAATCTTTGTTATCAATTAAAGGATCGTTAAAAGCATCAACGTGGCCAGAAGCTTTCCAAGTTGTTGGATGCATAAATATTGCCGCATCTAAGCCAACAATATTCTCATTCATTTGCACCATGGCTCTCCACCAATAGTCGCGTATATTTTTTTTGAGCTCAACACCATTTTGAGCATAGTCGTAAACTGCACTTAGTCCGTCGTAGATTTCACTACTCTGAAATACGTAGCCATACTCCTTTGCGTGAGAGACTACCTTTTTAAATTGATCATCTTGATTTGCCATGATGCAAAAATATAAAACCGCATTAAACTAATAGCGTGTTTATTAAAAAATAAGCATGAAAATCATGCATTTTTTATTTAAGTTTACAAGAACGATTTTTCATACATATGATTAAACCTCTAGTTGATTTATTTTTTCCAAAAATTTGTTATGCCTGCCTAAATTTATTAAGTGATAACATAGAAACCATCTGTTTGGATTGCCGGCACCATTTGCCTGTAACAAACTTTCATTTTAATGCTGATAAAACCGTTGAAAAAGTCCTTTACGGAAGAACCCAAATTGAAAACGCCACTGCGCTTTTTAGATTTGAAAAACGCGGACTTGTACAACAACTAATTCATCATTTAAAGTATAAAAACCAAGAACAAATTGGTGTTGTTTTGGGTGATTGGCTTGGCGCCGAATTAAAAACGATTGAAGCTTATAACACTATAGACTTGGTTATTCCTGTACCGCTTCATAAAAATAAACTTAAAAAAAGAGGCTTTAATCAAGTTGCTAAATTCAGTCAACAAATCGCAAAAGCCTTAAACGCTGAATATAAAGACGATGTTCTTTTAAAAGTGACCAACACCACATCGCAGGTTACTAAAAAACGCTTAGTTAGATGGCAAAACAACAGCGAACATTTTACAATTACCCATATAAATGCGCTTGAAAACAAACATATTTTATTGGTAGACGACATTATAACCACTGGCGCAACCCTTGAATCTTGTGCTACAGTTTTAAATCGAGCTAAAAATATTAAAATAAGCATCGCTACAATGGCAATAGCTTAAACAGTTATCTGTTATATCTTTAAAATTATGTAGGTTTGTAAAAATTTTGAATTTTTGATGAAAAAGACTGTTTCTAATTTTGTTTTAGCCCTTTTAATAGGTACTATTTTTATTAATTGCGCCAACAAAGGCACTCCTGGAGGAGGACCTAAAGATGAAACACCTCCTCGTATTATTAAGTCTATTCCAGAAAATTATACGACAAATTTTGAAGGCAATGAAATTGAAATCTATTTTGATGAATTCATAAAAATTAAAGATTTAAATAAACAGCTTATCATTTCGCCACCAATGAAAAATCCGCCACAGGTTACGCCTCTTGGTTCGGCAAGCAAACGCATTTATATTAAAATTATAGACACCCTACAACCAAATTCTACTTACGCTTTTAATTTTGGAAACAGTATTACCGATAATAATGAAGGCAACCCGTACCCATATTACCGCTATGTTTTTTCTACAGGCGACCATATTGATTCTTTAAAAGTAACCGGTAAAATTGTTGATGCACTAAAAAAACAACCTGAAACCTTTGTAAACGTAGCCCTTTACGAAGTGGATTCAACCTATACCGATTCCATTGTTTTTAAAGAAACACCAAAATACATTACAAATACTTTAGACAGTGTTACCACGTTTTCTATTGAAAACATAAAAGCTGGCAACTATATGCTTATGGCTTTAAAAGACGGTAATGGCGATAATAAATTTCAGCAAAAAACAGATCAAATTGCTTTTCATAATACGTTTATTCAAGTTCCAACAGACACCACATACACTTTAAAATTGTTTAATGAAGAACTCAATTTTAACGCCACACGACCTAAATTACTTGCTGGCGAAAAAATTGCTTTTGGTTATGAAGGCGACTACAGAGATATGTCGATAAAAATTTTATCGGATACTCCGGAAGAATTTAAACACCGCATTACCAAAGACCCACAAAAAGACACTTTGTTTTATTGGTACACCCCAAAAATGGAAGTTGATTCTTTAATTTTTAAAGTGAGTCATCCTGATTTTGAAAAAGAATTCACCGTTAGAATTAAAGACCAAACAAGAGACTCATTAACCATAAAAGTGGTTTCTGGAAATGCTATTGGCTTGAAAGAAGCCCTGAAAATAACAGGAAACACCCCTTTGGTTAAACTGGATCCTTCAAAAATAACGTTGATGGATAAAGACTCGGTCGCTGTAAAATTCACCAGTCAATTTGATACCATTACAAACACTTACGCTTTCAATTTTGATAAAACGGAAGACAACAGCTATAGAATGCAGCTGCTACCAGAAACTTTTGTCGATCTTTTTGATAATAAAAATGACACCTTAAATGTTTCGATGAAGACTAAGAAATCTTCCGATTTTGGATACATACGTTTTACTTTAATTAATGCAACCTACCCGTTAATTATTCAACTAACCAGCAAAGACGGTGAAGTAAAATATGAAAACTACGTCACTAAAGACGAGCCCGTAGACTTTTTAGACTTAGACCCTGCTGTGTACAGCATAAGAACTATTCAAGATACAAACGGCAATAAAAAATACGACACAGGAAACTTTTTGCAAAAACGACAACCTGAAAATGTGATACATTTTCCTGATGTTGAAATTAGAGCCGACTGGGGTATTCCTGAAACGCTTACATTTAAATAATTGTAAAAGAATCTCTATCATTTAAAAATTTAAACTTATTTCTATAAGCTTCAACATGTCGTTTTTCTAAGGTTACGGTTTCAACTTGTTCGGCATTTGGTGTTAGGGTAGAAATTAAATTCCCCAACACATCGTAAGCGGCCGAATGCCCAGAATACACACTATTTACACCATCAACACCAACGCGGTTCACACCTATACAATAGCTCATATTTTCGATAGCTCTGGCTTTTAACAAAGTATCCCAAGCAGAAATTCTAGGTTTTGGCCAATTGGCTACATAAATTAAAAGGTCATAATCTTCGGTGTTACGTGCCCAAACAGGAAAACGCAAATCGTAACAAATCAACGGACAAATTTTCCAGCCTTTATAATCTACAATGATTTTTTCTGTACCTGCTGTATATGTTTTTTCTTCGCCAACTAAAGTGAAGGCATGGCGTTTGTCGTAATGTATTATTTCTCCTGAAGGCTTAACAAATAAAAGGCGATTGTAGTACTTATCATTTTCTGAAACCACTAAGCTTCCTGTAATAGCTATGTCATGAAATTTAGCCATTTCTACCATCCAAGATACAGTTTCGCCCTGCATGGTTTCGGCCACCAAAGCAGCATTCATGGTGAAACCTGAAGTAAACATTTCAGGTAAAATAACAAGATCTGTATCATCTGAAAGGCTTTCAAAATGATTGCTAAACGCTGCTCTATTTTGTTTCGGATTTTCCCAAACCAAATCGCTTTGAATCCAAGTTACTTTTAGCTCTTTTTGCATGATTGCAGGGTTTATAAAATTTTTTATTCGCTTTTTATTTCAATTGAAAACTAAACAATATCCATCTTTTTTAATAAAAATGAAGCATTCATATTTTTACAAACACCATGCTTCAAAGTATAATCAAAATACAATTCGTCGTTAATAATTTCAGCATCAAAATAATAATTTTTCACCTCATTTAATTCTTGCTCAATTTCACACAAACTTAAATCGTGTGTTGCAATAATCCCAGTTGCGTTTGAAGCCACGAGTTTTTCAACAAATTTCTTAGAACCAATGGCCTTATCGGTGCTATTTGTTCCTTTTAAAATTTCATCGAGAATGATGAAAAACGGCTCCTTTTTAATGGCATCTACAATATATTTCAAACGGGTTAATTCCGAGAAAAAATACGAACTTTCGTCTGCTAAAGAATCTGTTGTACGCATGCTTGTAATCAGTTTTACAGGCGCATACTGGCTCTTCTTTGCACAAATTGGCAAACCTGTATTTGCCATGACAATATGCAGAGACACGGTTCGTAAAAAAGTACTTTTCCCTGCCATGTTTGCTCCTGTTACAATAAAAAACTGTTCATTTTCTATAATGACATCGCTGTCTACGCGCTTGGTTTTATTCAATAACGGATGCCCTAAACCTTCCGCTTTTATAACAGGACCATTTTTTACAATTTCTGGCAACACAAATTCTGGATGATTGTAGCTGTAGCTCCCTAACGAATTGTAAGCATCAAAAAAGGCAACCACTTCAAACCAATCGGTTACTTTTTCGCCATATTGAGCAATCCACTGCTCTACTTTATAGGAGTTTTTAATATCGGTTAGAAATAAACCGTTGCCAAATAAAGCCCCTATGAGATTGTTTCGATTATCTAAAGCATCTAATGACTTTGAAAACGACTTAAAAATCGCTGATGCTTTTTCAGTTTCAAATTGAATCATTTTTTGCTTTTCTAGCAATAAATCCGAAGTAAAGATTTCCTTTTCAATTAAATCCAACAAGGTCGCATACTGCCTAAACGTATCTCGAACTTTATCGGTATTTGAAGCCAATATGTTAACTTTTTTTAGATAAATGCTTGAAATTCCTAATCCTAAAAACAACCAGTAACCAATTAACGCTTTATTGGAAATCACTTCTAAAAAAGTAAGCACAAGAATTAAAAGGGAGATAACTCCAAAAATAACCCCTACCCAATAGATGGTTTTATTTAAGAACAATTGATGGTTTTTTAGCCAATTTAAAATAGATTTCGCAGGCGTTTCAACGTGAACTAAATTTGAAGTCGCCGAATAAAACTGTCGGAATTTTGGCTTTTCAGAAAGTTCTTTAATAGCTTCTTGGCGTGATTCAATATTATAAATGTCATTCGCTTTTAAAGCATCGGCTAGTTTTTTAGCACCTTCTTGACTTGTGGTTCTATTCATAAATTGAAAAAAGGAACCACGTCCAAACAAATCGATATCCAAACTGTAAAAATGCTTCGGATCTTGAAACTGAAGCCCTTGATCACGATCATGAAAATCGCCAGAAGCCATTTTAATTTCATCTTCATTAATAGTAACCAAGGCTTTATTAAACGCGCGGTTATGTTTCGCATCGGTGTATCGAGATAGCAAATAAACGAATATGGCAATTCCTAAAGCTGCAATAGCTACAGCAATTTTCCATTGTTCTATAAACAGATAAATACCAAAACCAGTAAGCACAAAAACTAATAAACGCAGCAAACTTATACTTGCCATTTGTTTAAAAAGGCGCTTCACCTCGGTTTGATAAATTTCTAAATGTTTTTTATAATAATCTAAAGGTGATGTCATCATGAATTAATTAGGCATAAAGAAACAAAAAAGCCCTGAAATAGTTCAGAGCTTTAGGTTTGTATTTTAATTTTTAGTAGACATTAATCTCTTCCTCCAAAAAGCTGAAGCGCCCAATAAAGCAAGTTCGCTAAAGCACCAATAGCAGCCACTAAATAGGTTCTAGCCGCCCATTTTAGAGAATCTTCGGCACCAGCATATTCTTCTGGAGCCAACATATGTCTGTTTTTTAACCAAGCTAAGGCACGGTTACTCGCGTCGTATTCAACAGGTAAAGTGATAAAGCTAAACAAAGTTGCAAAGCCCATAAACACCACACCTAAAACGGCAACCCACCAACCTAAACCAATACCAGCAGCACCTCCTAAAACGAGTCCGCCAATAATAAGCCATTGCGACATACCTGAAGTTACACTCACAATTGGCACTAAAGCCGAACGCATTTGCAACCAATTGTAGGCCTGAGCATGTTGCACTGCATGCCCACATTCGTGAGCAGCAACTGCAGCCGCTGCTGCATTTCGTTGATTGTAAACGGCTTCACTTAAATTAACCGTTTTATTTTTAGGATTATAATGGTCTGTTAATCGTCCTGGCGTAGAAATAACTTCCACATCGTAAATACCATTATCGGCAAGCATTTTTTGTGCTATTTCGGCACCACTCATGCCATTACGTAAATGTACTTTAGAGTACTTTTCAAACTTACTTTTAAGCTTGTTACTCACCAACCAGCTCACTAAAGCTATAGCACCAATAATTATATAATATCCTAACATGATTTCTTTTTTAAGTTTTGATTTCTATAGTAAATATAGCAAAAATAACGCCATAAAGGTATTGTGAAAATTTGTCAGACTTTTTCAGTTTAACATAAGATTATAAACAAAAAAAACGTCTAGACTTTTTAAAGAAGTACTAGACGTTTGATTTATTGAAATTTAAATGACTTAAGCCATTTCCATATCGAAAGCTTCAGCAATTTCTTTATAAACGATTTCTCCTTTAACAATATTTAAACCTTTTGCTAATGGTGGGTTATTCTCGCAAGCTTTTCCCCATCCTTCGTTCGCTAATTTAACTACGTAAGGTAACGTAACATTGGTTAAAGCCATTGTAGACGTATAAGGTACAGCACCTGGCATATTTGCTACAGTATAGTGTACCACCTCATCAATAATATAAGTTGGGTCTTGGTGGGTTGTTGGCTTTGTTGTTTCAAAACATCCACCTTGATCTACAGCAACATCAACCATAACAGTTCCTGGTTGCATCTCTTTAAGCATATCTCTTGTAATTAACTTAGGCGCTTTGGCACCTTTAATTAATACACCACCAACGATTAAATCGGCATCTTTAATATGTTTTCTAATATTGTATTCACTAGAAAACTCACTAATAACGTTATTTGGCATCGAATCACTCACATAACGTAAAGCTTTCATGTTTATATCCATGATTACAACGTGAGCTCCTAATCCTGCCGCCATTTTAGCCGCTTGATAGCCTACAATACCAGCACCTAAAATAAGTACTTTTGCAGGAGGCACTCCTGGAACACCACCTAATAAAATACCACGACCTTTAATTGGTTTCTCTAAATATTTAGCACCTTGTTGAATAGACATTCTACCTGCTACTTCCGACATCGGAATTAACAATGGCAACGTACCATCGGCATCCTCAACTGTTTCGTAAGCAATACAAATGGATTTACTTTCAATCATCGCGTTTGTTAACGCTTCGCTTGATGCAAAGTGGAAATAAGTAAACACCACTTGGTTAGGCTGAATTAATTTGTATTCCGGTTCGATAGGCTCTTTAACCTTTACAATCATTTCAGCAACAGCATAAACTTCCTCGATAGTATCAAGAATTTTAGCCCCAGCCTCCATATAATCTTCATCTAAGAAACCACTGTTAAAACCAGCATTTTTTTGAACAAAAACCTCGTGATTACGTTTTGTTAATTCAAACACCCCAGAAGGCGTCATCCCCACTCTGTTTTCGTTGTTTTTAATCTCAATAGGAACACCAATTTTCATAAGCGCATTATTTTAAAAGTTAGTATTTAGTACCAAGCAAAATTAAAGTAAATGATTGAGTAAATTTTGAAAAATCTAATTTTTCTTAAAAATTCAATAACAAATTTAACGTTTTGTTAAGAATTACATAAAACATACTGATTTACTAGGAATTTATTACACATTCCATATTTAAATTTCTTGAATGTTTTTTTGAGCGCCTGCCTGCCGGCAGGCAGGTTACCACAAGGGTCAGGCTATCCGTTACAATCTTTTTTATTTGGTTATTGGTTGGTGGTTTTTAGTTATTGGTTATAAAAAAGGATTTCCACTGCTATCCTTAACGCGAACACCTGCTATTGAAAATTACATTATTACACAAAACAAAAATCTCATTACCCATTAATTATAACTTCTTGTTAAAATTGGTTAAAAAGGTTAATACTATCCCAACTAGAGCTGATTACATTGCTAAAAGACTTTGTTTTGAATAAAATAAATCAAACTTTTAAATCATGAAAAAACTATTATTAGTTACTGCAATTATCCTTCTAGGTGTTACAAATCTGAACGCGCAAGACATTCAATTTGGTGTAAAGGGCGGACTTAATTTCGCCACAATTTCTGGAGACCACACGGAAAACATCGATATGGTTACAGCTTTTAATATTGGGGGTATGGTAGAAATTCCGGTTTCTGAAAAATTATCGGTTCAACCTGAAATCATATTTTCTGGAACTGGATTTAGCATCGACGACAATACTACAGCGTTAAACTATCTAAACATTCCGCTAATAGCAAAATATTATATTATAAAAGGTTTGAGTCTTGAAGCAGGGCCACAAATAGGTTTTTTGCTTTCTGCAAAAAATGAAGACCTTGATGTTAAAGACGCATACAATAATGTAGATTTTGGTATAACTACTGGTGTAGGCTACAAGTTAAACAACGGCATTAATTTTGGAGCTCGATACAATTTTGGCTTATCCAACATTAATAACATCGATGGTGCAACAGATAAAAATAGAATAGGAGCTCTCCAACTCTCCATTGGTTATTTCTTCAATTAAACAACATCATAAAAACACCAAACCCGTAGTCCTCTGACTTCGGGTTTGGTGTTTTTAAATATATTTCAGTTTCAAAGATTACAAGCATCATACCAAAATAAATATGGATATGATGCTTTTATATTCTAATTATGCCTATTTAAGAAAACAAGTTCTCGATACAATGCTCCTACCGTCGCATCACTCGAACAGACATAAAACTATATTTTTGTCTCTTCGAGTGATTTCGATTTTTCTTCGAAATTGTATCGAGAAGCCATCGACTTCAGGTTCGTTAGTTCAACAATACAAATGAAAAAGTCAACTTTTCACTTTTAACTTCTAACTTTTAACTTTTAATATCTAATATCTAACTTCAACCTACCCTACAATATTCACAATCTTTCCAGGCACCACAATCACTTTTTTAGGCGTTCTACCTTGTAATTGTTCCTGTGTTTTTTCGTGAGCCATGACTGTTTTTTCGATATCCTCTTTACTCATATCTAGAGGTAACTCTAAAGTAAATCGCATTTTACCATTAAATGAAATCGGGTAATTTTTAGCACTTTCAACCAAATGACTAGCATCAAATTCTGGGAAAGCAGCTGTCGAAATTGACGTTTCATGACCTAACTGACTCCATAATTCTTCAGCAATATGTGGTGCATACGGCGAAATTAAAACCAATAAAGGTTCTAAAACATCTTTACTAGTACATTTTTGAGTACTTAATTCGTTCACCGCAATCATAAAAGTTGATACCGACGTATTAAACGAAAAGTTCTCAATATCTTCTTGAACTTTCTTAATCGTTTTATGTAATGTTTTTAAAGCATCTTTAGTTGCAGGAGCGTCGTTTACCTTTAAACCGTTATCATCGGCATACAATTTCCATAGTTTTTTAAGGAAGTTATGCACCCCTGTAATACCAGCTGTATTCCATGGTTTGTATTGCTCTAATGGTCCAAGGAACATTTCGTAAAGTCTTAAACTATCGGCACCATATTCGGCAACAATATCATCTGGATTTACGACGTTGTATTTCGATTTGGACATTTTTTCCACATCGCGACCTACTTTGTAAACACCATTTTCTAGAATGAATTCGGCATCTTTATAATCTTCACCAAACTCACTATCATTTTTTAAACCTTCAATATCCAATTCATTGGAAGCATTTATATATTTTACTTTCACGTGAATAGGTTGCACATTTTTGTCTTTTGCTAATCCCGCTGAATAATAGGTGTTCGTTCCTTCTTCTCTATAAACAAAAGCACTTGTTCCTAAAATCATCCCTTGATTAATCAGTTTTTTAGCAAACTCATCAACAGGCACAACGCCTTTATCGAACAGGAATTTTTGCCAGAAACGCGAATACAATAAGTGTCCGGTTGCATGCTCACTTCCACCAATGTACAAATCAACATCTTTCCAATAATTCAAGGCTTCTTGACTAGCAAATTCGTCAGTGTTGGTTGGATCCATGTAGCGGTTAAAGTACCAAGAACTCCCTGCCCAACCTGGCATGGTGTTCAGTTCTAAGGCCCCTCCTAGCCTCCCCGAAGGGGAGGAATTCTCAAACTCCTCTTTAGAAACTATTTTAGCCTCATCACCATATTGTAACCAATGCCATTTTAAAGCGTTACCCAATGGTGGCTCGCCAGTTTCTGTAGGCAAGTACTTTTCAACTTCAGGTAATTCTATAGGCAGAAACTTGGTGTCTATCATTTTTGGCATGCCATCCTCATCATAATACACAGGAAACGGCTCACCCCAATAACGCTGACGTGAAAATACCGCATCACGTAAACGGTAATTGGTTTTTCCTTCGCCAACGCCTAATTGTTCCAATTCGTAAATGGCGCGTTTGGTAGCTTTTTTATAGTTCATCCCGTTAAGGAAATCACTATGAGCAATTACTGTTTTATCTTTATCTGAAAAAGCTTCTTCAGAAATATCGACACCTTCAAAAATATTCGGAATCGGAATATTAAAATGCTTCGCAAAATCGTAATCACGTTGGTCACCACATGGCACCGACATAACAGCTCCTGTACCGTAGCCAGCTAAAACGTAATCACCAATCCAAACTGGAATCGGCTCTTTTGTAAAAGGGTGTTCCGCGTAAGCGCCAGTAAAAGCACCAGAAATGGTTTTTACATCAGCCATTCTATCACGCTCACTACGTTTAGCAGTCGCTAAAATATAGGCTTCTACTTCTTCCTTTTGCTCGGGCGTGGTTATTTGTGATACCAATTCATGCTCTGGCGCTAAAGTCATAAAACTTACTCCAAAAATGGTATCAGGACGCGTTGTGAATACAGATATGGTTGCTGGTTTTTGGTTATTGGTTGTTGGTAACACGTTAAAGGAAACACTCGCTCCAACCGATTTCCCTATCCAGTTACGCTGACTCTCCTTTAAAGAATCGGTCCAATCAATTGTTTCTAAACCTTGTAGTAAACGCTCGGCATAAGCAGAAATCCGCATACTCCATTGGGTCATTTTTTTACGAATCACCGTATGTCCACCACGTTCGGAAACACCGTTTACAATCTCATCGTTAGCTAAAACAGTACCTAATGCAGGGCACCAGTTTACTTCAGTTTCAGCTAAATAGGTTAATCTATATTGTAATAAAATTTCTTCTTGCTCTTTCTTAGAATATGAATTCCACTCTTCATCAGTAAAAACTCCTGCGTTATCATCACAAACAGCTTCAACATTTTTGTTACCTTCTCCAGCAAACACTTTTATCAAATCGGAAATAGCAAAAGCTTTATTTTCACGCTTACAATACCACGATTCAAACAATTGGATAAAAATCCACTGGGTCCATTTATAGTAACTCGGATCGGAAGTTCTCACTTCACGCGACCAATCGAATGAAAATCCTATTTGATCTAATTGCCTTCTATACGTTTTTATGTTTTCAGCAGTAGTAATAGCTGGGTGTTGCCCTGTTTGAATAGCATATTGCTCGGCAGGCAAACCAAAACTATCGTAACCTTGCGGATGTAAAACGTTAAATCCTTGATGACGTTTGTAACGCGCATAAATATCGGAAGCGATATAACCTAATGGATGCCCAACATGCAATCCAGCACCACTAGGGTAAGGAAACATGTCCAAAACATAATACTTTGGTTTGTCACTATTATTTTCGGCTTTAAACGTTTGGTTTTCGGCCCAATATTTTTGCCACTTGGCATCGATTTCGTTGAAATTATACGTCATTATCATCCTTATTTTAAGAAGTTGCAAATTTACGTTTTAATTAGAAACAGGAGGTCTTAATGAATAAAAAATGACTTTCCTTAATCATTTAAATTAATAGAATTACTTTTGGCACGCTATTCAATTACTCCCTAAAACCACATATTTCTTTGATAAAAGCAAACATTATAAAAGCCCATCTTGCCTTATTTGGCGCCCATGTTATTTATGCCGCCAATCATTTTATTGCAAAAGGCATCATGCCCGAAAAACTAGACCCTAGACCCTTTGTGTTATTTCGTGTTTTAGGAGCAGGCATTTTGTTTTGGTGCATTAAATTATTTATTAAAGAAAAGGTTGAAAAGAAAGACTTTTTCCGACTCGTACTTTGCGGACTTTTTGGCGCCTCATGTAACCAACTGTTTTTCTTTGAAGGGCTGAGTATTACATCGCCTATCGACACGTCGATAATCATGACCTCCTCACCTACCGTTGTATTTATTTTGAGCATGATTTTCTTAAAAGAAAAAACAACAACCAACAAACTCATAGGCTTAAGTATTGGTGCCATAGGTGCTATTGGTTTAGTTTGGTATGGTCAAATAGCCGAAGGCACTAGTAGTTTTTTAGGCAACCTCTTTGTTTTTCTAAATGTAGTATGCTTCTCGCTCTATCAAGTAATTGTAAAACCATTGATGAAGAAATACCATTTTATAACCATTATTAGTTGGGTGTTTCTATTCGGACTTCTGTTTATGCTTCCAGTTGGTTTAAACGATGCTGTATTTAATACAGATTACAGCCTTTTTACCACAAACACCTTTCTGGTTATTGGCTATGTTATCGTGTTTACAACCTTTTTAACCTTTCTATTTAACATCTATGCATTACGCCAAGTGTCTCCATCGGTGGCAGGAAGTTACACCTATATACAACCTGCGGTTAGTTTTGCCATCGTCTTGATGTTAGCTCACTTTTTTAACAACGACACTTATACTGAAGACATTAATATTGTAAAGATAATTTCCTGTCTTTTTGTAATTATTGGTGTGTATTTGATTAGTAAAAAAACGAAGTCAACCACATAATTATTTAATGGTTTTACAACATTATTAATTTGTTTTGGTTTATATAAATACAGATTAATAATACTTTAGTATTTTTACATCATTAATCCAAATTCTTCTATGAGTTCATCTTTTGAAAGGCACCAAAAACGCAGACTTATCTCCTCATACTTTTCTGTAGTTTTAAGTATTGCTCTGGTTTTATTTTTATTAGGTCTACTAGGCTTGTTGATCCTTAATGCGAAGAAGGTTTCCGATCACTTTAAAGAACAAGTGGTAGTTACCATATATTTAAAAGACACTGCCAAAGATGTTGAAACCAAACAACTAGAGAAAAGTTTGGCTATGGCCGAATATGTTAAAACCACCAAATACGTTTCAAAAGAAGAAGCTGCCGAGTTTATGAAGGCTGAAAACGGCGAAGATTTTATGGATTTTGTTGGCTATAACCCATTACAAAACTCTATAGATGTTTACCTCAAAGCCGATTATGTGACCTCGGAACATCTTGAAAAAATTTCAGCCGAAGCTTTAAATAAAGACTTCGTAGAAGAGGTAACTTACGATAATGATTTGGTTAATTTAATGAACGATAACGTTAAAAAAATCAGTTTTTGGGTACTCATTATTAGTAGTATTTTCACCTTAATTGCTGTATTATTAATTAACAGTTCCATTAGATTAGCGGTTTACTCCAAGCGTTTTACTATTAAAACCATGCAAATGGTTGGCGCAACCAAACAATTTATTAGACGACCATTTGTTTGGCAAAGTGTAAAACTAGGTATTATTGGTGCTATTTTAGCGCTTATAGGAATGGCCGTAGTACTTTACTATTTAAACAAAACCTTTATAGAACTCAACCTCTTAGGGCAGCCTATTTTTGTAGCTATGCTATTTGCTTTTATTTTCGGATTAGGCATTATAATCACTTGGATTAGCACCCATTTTGCAACCCAGCGTTTCTTAAATTTAAAAACCGATCAATTATATTATTAAATCTGATAAGCAAAATATTAGAAAGAGATTAACACGTTAATTTTAAATAAATCTTTTACTTTGCACTAAATATTCGGCAGAATTACAATTATGGGAGAGAAAAAACGAAAAGAAGCAACAAAACCAGTTTTTGTATTTGGAAAGAAAAACTATAAATTCATGTTTATTGGTTTAGCCGTTATCGCTCTTGGGTTTATTTTAATGGCTGGCGGTGGCAGCGACGATCCCAACGTTTTTAATCCAGAAATTTTTAGCTGGCGACGTATTCGTTTAGCACCAACTTTAGTGCTTATCGGGTTTGGAATTCAAATTTATGCCATTCTTTTAAATCCGGATAAAGAGTAAATTACAGGTGTTTTTCAGCAAATACTTTAGCCATTTCTTCAAGATACGCTTTACCATTTTCCATGGCATCGTTTAAATTTTCCGAGTAGTTTAAAACGGCATCTGCGTAATCTATTCCGAAGTCTTTTAATTTATTTTCATCCAAATCGATGGCTCCACATAATGCGGCGACTTTTATTTTTTTCGCTTTCGCGGAATCGAGCACGCCACGAATCGTCTTTCCAGACAAGGTTTGAACATCCAACTTCCCTTCACCAGTAATTAGCCAATCGGCACCTTGTATTTGATTATTGAAATCTGCTAAATCCTTCACCAAAGTAATTCCAGGCTCCAAAATACCATTAAAAAACACCTTGGATGCGATGCCCATACCTCCTGCTGCACCACCTCCTTTTACGGATTGCACATCCACATTAAAATGATTTTCGAGAACTTTTGAAAAATCTTGCAAACCCTGTTCTAGCAATACCCTATCTTTTTTGTTTGCACCTTTTTGTTTGGCATAAACCTGAACGGCTCCGTTTTCCCCATATAAAGGATTTTCAACATCACAAGCTATTTGAAACTTTACAGATTTTAATTGCTCATGAATGTTAGAAGCATCAATCTTTTTAATTTTAGATAAGTTGGCGCCAATAGGTTTTACCTCTTTTTCGTTTTTATCTAAAAACCGATAACCCAAAGCCGTTGCCATACCAATACCACAATCGTTTGTCGCGCTTCCTCCTATACCTAAAATAATCTGTTTAGCGCCTCGATTTAAAGCATTAACAATCAGTTCTCCGGTTCCTAAAGTGGTGGCATTTTTACAATCTAATTCTTCAGGTTTCAATAGTTTTATTCCTGAAGCTTCAGCCATTTCAATAAAAGCTGTTTTAGATTCATCAGCAAATAAATAAGAAGCATAAATCCTTTCAAAAAACGGATTATGAACTTGAACAGAAACAAACTCCCCTTTTAAATAAAAATTGATTATATCAATGGTGCCATCGCCTCCATCAGCAAGAGGTAACGTTACAACTTTAATATCTGGATGCATTTCTTTCAAGCCAGATTCAACGGCTTTACAGAATTCAAATCCTGAAACCGAATTTTTAAACTTATCTGGTGCTAGTATTATTTTCATTACTTAAAAATAAACAATATTAACAACACACCCCTTAATCCCTTCTTACTAGAAGAGAACTGCTACGATTGAGTTTCCCTCCTAATAAGGAGGGACTAAGGGAGGTGTAAAATCAAAATATTGAATAGATTCTAAAATATTCCATTATTACTGAGGAACATCTGTTGAATATAGGAGTTCTTTAATACTCTAGAGGCTCTTTTCTAGCGTATCGAACGCGAATAATATAAATAGCATTTTTCTCAACTAAGTACGATATTCTGTAAGTGTGTTTTTCGTAAGCTCTAATGTTCCCCTTATTATTTTCTTTGAGTGTATCTAATTTATAAATCTCTGGATTGTCAGCTAGAATTGAAGTTGATTCATAAATTTCGGTGATAATTCTTGTAGTCGTTTCAATCGATTTAGATTGTTCCAATAATTCTAAAAATGCTTCGCTTAAATCTGCATCTGCACTATGCGTCCAAATTATTGCTTTCCCCATTGCTTAATGCGCTCTCCCATTTGTTCATGCGTATATGTTTGTCCGCTTTCTATTTGCGAAATCGAAGCATCAATTTCTGCATTGTATTCTTCAATACTAATGCGCTCTGATGACACTTTTTTTCTATATTTCAACATATTTTTAATAGCCTCAATAAATATCGGGTCTTTTACATTGCTCAACTCCTGTTGTATCCACTTTAAATCTGCTTGTAAATCCATAATTGCCTCATTTTTATAATACAAAGATAATTTAATGATTTTATTGTTTATATGTTCCAATTAAAAATAAACTTTAGGCTAACTAATCGGATGATCTATATTCATGTTCATTTAAAACTTACCTCGTTTATTTAATTGAATTTATTTTGAAACTCTAAAAGGTAAGTTCGAGTAATTTTCGATAGAAAATTTTATCGATAACAGATTCTAAAATAACCTTTTATTATTTGGCAACTCATGTCGAATGTATTAGTATTTTAATATTTTTGCGCCATGGAAATTATAGACGCAATTATATTAGGTATTATTCAAGGACTTACTGAATTTTTACCTGTTTCATCAAGTGGTCATTTAGAAATAGGAAAAGCTATTTTAGGCGATGATTTAGAAGCCGAAGGAAGTTTACTATTCACAGTAGTTTTACATTTTGCAACAGCATTAAGTACGCTTGTCGTTTTTAGAAAAGACATATTCGACCTCATCAAAGGTGCTCTTAAATTTGAATGGAATGACGATTTACAATTCATTACCAAAATTGCCATTTCCATGATTCCAGCAGTTTTTGTTGGTTTGTTTTTTGAAAAACAATTAGAACAGTTATTTGGTGGAAATGTTATGCTTGTTGGCTTTATGCTTATTATAACGGCCATACTTTTATACTTTGCCGACAAAGCTAAAAACACCGATAAAAAAGTATCTTTTAAAGATGCTTTCATTATAGGAATTTCTCAAGCCATTGCCATGCTTCCTGGAATTTCGCGTTCTGGAGCAACCATTTCAACTTCGGTTTTATTAGGAAACGATAAAACCAAAGCAGCACGATTTTCATTTTTAATGGTAGTGCCGTTAATCTTCGGAAAAATTGCAAAAGACATTTTAAGTGGGGAATTGGCTTATGATAGTGGTAATTTTAAAGCCCTTTCCATAGGATTTATTGCCGCTTTTATTACTGGAATTTTTGCTTGTACCTGGATGATTTCTTTAGTTAAGAAAAGCAAACTCATCTATTTCGCTATTTACTGTGCTATTGTGGGCCTTATTGCCGTAATATTTTCAATGTTAAATGCCTAATGAAAACCCTTGAAGATTATCAATCTGGACAGGTTTTATTAATTGACAAACCTTTGCATTGGACTTCCTTTCAAGTGGTTAATAAACTGCGTTGGGAAATTAGGCAAGCCTTCAACATAAAAAAAATAAAGGTTGGGCATGCCGGAACTTTAGATCCACTTGCTACAGGTTTACTAGTGCTTTGTACAGGAAAAATGACCAAGCAAATCGATACTTTTCAAGGTCAAATTAAAGAATACACGGGAACGATTGTTTTAGGAAGCACAACACCTTCTTTTGATTTAGAAACTGAAATTAACGAAACCTTCCCTACCAACCATATTACCGAAGCTTTAATTCATGAAACAACCCATCAATTTATTGGCGATATTCAGCAATATCCTCCTGTTTTTTCAGCATTAAAAAAAGATGGAAAACGTTTATATGAATTTGCTAGAGCTGGTGAAGATGTTGAAATTAAACCCCGAACGGTAAACATTTCAGAATTTGAAATCACTAAGATTGAAGATTTAAACATTAATTTTAGAGTAGTTTGTAGTAAAGGCACTTACATACGTTCTTTAGCAAACGACTTTGGAAAAGCCTTGCAATCTGGCGCACATCTTTCAGTATTAAGACGCACCAAAATTGGCGATTTTCATGTTGAAAACGCCACAAACATTGAATCCTTTATAGAAAGCCTAAAAACCAATTAACTATTTTTTGCGTATATTACCCCCAAACAAATACGTAAAAAAACAACGATTTGAACCTAACAAATCAACATAGAGCCCTACTTATCACCCTTCTAATTTCTGGAACAGTCCTTTTATTGGTCTTTAATTTAAGTCTTAACAAGCAAAATGAATTGGCTTCGGAAAGTTATTATGAGATTGAACCCGAACAAGAATTAACTCCTGAAGAATTAAAAACACTTGAAGCTTTAGACCAAATGAATAACGCTAAAGCCGAAACCAACAAAGCCTTTAATGAAGCCCAAGAACACAAGCATTTTGCTCAGGCTTTTAAAAGCATAGCGCCTCCAAAAGACTATGTGCCAAAATCTAACGATCATGGCGAAGCGGAGGAGCAACAACAAAAAAACGATTTTAAACCTGCTGAAGATGCTGCATTAAACCAAGAGGAATTATCGAAGTTTAGTAAAGTTAACGAGATTTTAAAAAAGCAGCAGGCTAACAATAATTCAAAAAGTTCTATTCGATTTTCATTGCTTAACCGTGAAAAAGAATACATTCCCATTCCTGTTTACCTTTGTGAAGTAAACGGAAAAATAGTTATAAACATTACAGTTAATGCCAATGGCGATGTTACGGAAACCGATGTAAACACAGCGGCTTCCTCGTCGGATAATGAATGTTTAGTAGAACGTGCCTTAGAGTACGCCAAACAATCTCGATTTAGCGAAGATTCCACACAAAAAAGCCAGATTGGCACCATTACTTTTATGTTTGTCGGCAAACGTTAAGCGCTAATTTACAAAGCATTAAAGTAACATCCTGAATAACCGTTTGCCCTTTATCATTATTATACCAATGTTGTAAATCTTCTTTAAACTCGGGAGTAAGTTTACCGTTTTTGGCAACAAATCGTTTTACATAATTTGCCGCTTCGGAAGGCCTTGGCCCATAAGTTTTTAGAACATCGCGAGATTCATTATCAATCACAATCAGTTTAGGAATGGAAGCGCTACCATTGGTTAAAAACTGATTCATAAGGTCTGGATTTTCATCACGAAGCACCACTTTAAATTCGATATTATCATTAAGCTGCGCTACTTTATAAAGCGCAGGCAACACATGCGCCGCATCACCACACCAACTTTCCGTAATAATCAACCATGTAATTTGATGATTAAATTCTGAAATTTTACGGATTGCCCCCTCAGAGACCTTTATGGTTTTGTCCCAACGATTCATACGTTTATCGTTTAGCTTGGTATAATTAGCCAAATCTTCCGATTTATCGGTTCCTGTATTGGATTTTTCAGCAACCAATTGTTTAACTAATGCACGGTATGCTTCGTAAGTCATACTGCGGTCTAAACTTTGTTCTATAATCGTTTTCATGGACGCTTTTTTAAATGATATCATATCTTGGAAGGGCAAAATTACTATCTTAACAAGATAATTAAGATGACATTTGTCATAATTTACTTTTAAAACTTACAATATCAAATGGATACTAAATCAAGATGTGCTTGGTGCCAAGGCGATACACTATATGAAACCTATCATGATGAAGAATGGGGCGTACCTGTTTTTGATGATGAAACCCTTTTCGAATTTTTAATTTTAGAAACCTTTCAAGCCGGTTTAAGCTGGATTACGATTCTGCGGAAGCGTGAAAATTTCAGAAAGGCTTTTGATGCTTTCGACTATAAAAAAATAGCCCACTACAAACAAGATAAAATTGACGCCTTACTTTTAGATGCTGGAATTATTCGCAATAAATTAAAAGTGAAAGCTGCTGTAACCAATGCACAGGCTTTTATGGAAATTCAGAACGAATTTGGAAGTTTCAGCAAATACATTTGGGGCTTTGTTGGAGGCAAACCCATAAAAAACAAAGTTAACAGTATTAAAGACGTTCCAGCAAACACACCTTTAAGTGATGCCATTAGTAAAGATTTAAAAAAACGCGGGTTTAAATTTGTGGGTTCAACCGTAGTTTATGCACACATGCAAGCCACTGGCATGGTTAACGACCATGAGAAAAACTGCTTTAGATATAACGAGATTTAAACCACTTGATTCAATAATTTTTCGCCGTTTTTAAAAGCTTTTATATTATTTAAAGTTGTTGTTGCAATTTCAAACATGGCTTCTTTAGTGAAAAAGGCCTGATGCGCTGTAATTAACACATTCGGATAACTATTTAAACGCATGATAAAATCGTCGTGAATAACACTTTCCGATAAATCTTCATAAAATAAATTTTCTTCCTGCTCGTAAACATCAATCCCTAAATAACCAATTTTATCCTGCGATAAGGCATCAATAACCTGAGCCGTATCAATTAATGCGCCTCTACTGGTATTAATAATCATGACACCAGTTTTCATCTGCGCAATAGAATCTTCATTAATAATATGTCTGGTCGCCTCGTTTAACGGACAGTGCAATGATATGATGTCGGAACGCTTAAACAATTCCTCTAAAGACACGTATGTAACACCTTCAGCAATTAACTCATCCGATTTATAGAGGTCGTAAGCCAGAACTTCGCAACCAAAACCTTTTATAATTTCACAAAAGGCTGCGCCAATTTTTCCCGTTCCTAAAACCCCTACTGTTTTTTTATTAAGGTTGAAACCGATAAGTTTATTTAAAGAAAAATTTCCTTCTCGAATTCTATTATAAGCCTTATGTGTTTTTCGGTTTAAAGTTAAAATTAATGCTACAGCGTGTTCGGCAATAGCTTCGGGAGAATAGGCTGGAACGCGCACCACTTTTATTCCCTTCGCTTTTGCCGCTTCTAAATCGACATTATTAAAACCCGCACAGCGAACCGCGATTAATTTTATGTCGTTTTTAGCCAAAATTTCAATGGTTTTAGCATCTAGCTTATCGTTTACAAAAGTGCAAATAGCTTCAAACCCCTTTGTTAAATTGGCAGTATGCTGATTTAAAGGCGTTTCAAAAAACGTGAAATCGAACTTATAATCTCGGTTATATTTTTCAAAATATTCTTGATCGTAAGGTTTGCTACTGAATAAAGCTATTTTCATAAAACTTAGATTTTTTAAAAGATTGAAGATAGTAAATTCGTACTATTTTTTGTCCAAAACATATAATCTGATTATTTTTGACAACCCCATTTAAAATCGATTAGTTTAATAAAAATCAAGAAAATCATTCTACTTGAAAAATTAGCAAGGCCAATGAAAAAATTCCTGCTTATTATTTTCACCATGTGCTTTTGTTTGGCTTTCTCCCAAAAAAGAACCACCGTTTTAGGAGAGACTACACTTGGGGTTACAAGTAAATTTTCTGAAAAATACAGCGCCGATTTTGCTTTTCGATCACGCTACTTTTTATACCAATACCACACTTGGGATTATAACCAACAACAAATTGATTTTTATCATTTTTCTAATTTTCATTTAAACGACAAACACATTGTTAGCCTTGGGATTTATTACCGAAATAGGGATTTTTTTGATACCGGTTCGGGAGAAATTAGAATTACCGAAAAATACAATTTTGTTAATCAGCGTTCCCGCCTACGGTACCGCCACAAATTAAGACTTGAACAACGGTTTTTAAAAACCCTAACCATATACAGGGAGCGTTATTTGTTTGAAGTTGGTCTCCCACTAAAAGGTAATACTTTTGATGTTGGCGAAAGTTATTTTACAAGTAGTTTAGAAGGTCTTTTAAGTTTAAGTCCGCATATAAAATCCATTGTAAGTATGCGAACCAATGCCAAAATAGCCTGGAAAATCACTAAAAAACTCAAATTACAAACAGGATTAGAATATCGTTTAGAAGCTTTTAACCGAAAAGCTTACAACGTGCTGTTTTTACTAACTTCAGCGTTTATTAAACTTTAAGTGTTATTTCTATATTCGGAATGAGTGTTACATTTCATACTCACAAATACCTTAAAAAGTCCTTTCTAGACATCTCTTCGGCGCCTAAACTTTCCAAATGACTGGTGTAAACCTGGCAATCTATAAGCTTGTAATTTGTATTCTGAATAAAACTAATAAACCCTACTTTACTAGCATTACTTACTGTAGAAAACATACTTTCGCCACAAAACACACCATTTCCTAAATCGACACCATAAAGGCCAGCCACTAAATTATTATTTTGCCAAACTTCAACCGATTTCGCATAGCCTAATTTATTAAGTTCGGCGTAGGCATCAATCATAGTATTGGTAATCCATGTATCGTCTTGCCCTTTTCTTTTAATTTTAGAACAGGCTTGCATGACGGCATTAAATTGCGTGTTAACCGTTACAGTAAAACCCCCATTTCGCATGACTTGTTTCATACTTTTTGAAACTTTTAATTGCTCTGGAAACAAGACAAATCTGGGATCTGGCGACCACCACAAAAGAGGTTCGCCTTCGCTAAACCAAGGAAATATGCCGCTTTTATAGGCTAACAACAAGCGGGGCACAGACAAATCTCCGCCAACAGCTAGTAAGCCATCTTGGGTAGCTGCTTCAACTTCGGGAAACCACAAATCTTCATTTAGGTAGTACATAAAGAAAAGTAATAAAAACAAACAACCTCAACGTTAGATACAACATTGAGGTTATTTTTATAAGGTTTTCGCTTTCGCGGAAAATCAAAATTGCTAATTAAAAAGGTAAATCGTCGTGATCTTCTTCTTTTAAATTTCCAGCAGGCTCGAAAGCATCAGCTGGTGGAACTGGAGGCATGTTTGCTCCTCCGGCATCAGCTTGTAAAGCCTCAATACGCCATCCTTGAATCGAGTTAAAATATTTAGTTTCACCTTGAGGATTAACCCACTCTCTACCGCGTAAATTAATACTAACTTTTACTTGTTGTCCTACTTGATAGTTGTTTAACAAATCGGTTTTATCTTGAACAAACTCCACCATAATATGTTGTGGGTACTGCTCGTCTGTAGTTACAACAACTTCTCTTTTTCTAAATCCATTGCTTCCAAATGATTGTGTTTCTCCAACCATCTTAATTCTTCCTTGAACTTCCATGTACTAGTATTTAATTAGTTTTACTTTATCTTAATAATATATGCACCACAGCATTTATTTTCAGCTAAGCTGAATTTAAAACGTGTGATTTTTGGCTACTTAGTCTGGCTGAAATTACAAAAATACCACCAATAACCACTTAATTTACTGAACAATACAACTTTTTAAAGGTATGCCAGCGTTTCCTATTTTCAGGATTTACAAAACTAACCAAAAAAACATTAAAACCGAATGCTAGTTATTAACATTAACACCCGTTTTTAAAAAATACATAAATCGATTCATGAATTAAAAATCACTTCTGCTACAGCATGCTAAAAAATCATTTTACCAAAGCATGGCAATAATTTAAACAGATTTGCATTATATTACCAATCAAAATTTTAATGGTCATGATTTTCACAAAATACAGTAACACATTTCGTTGGGGAATTATCATCGCTTCATTTGCGATTGTTACGCTTATTTTATGGAAAACCTACGAGTTTTTTCAGCATTTTAAAGATGAAGAACGTGCTAAAATGGAAATTTGGTCCTTTGCACAAACCGATTTAATAAACTCTGATGATAATACAAATCTCGACCTTACACTTAAAATATTAAATAGTAATAAAAGCACTCCCGTTATTGAAATCAACAAAGATGGCAGCATTGGAAGTTACCTGAATATTGATGACAAACATTTTTCGGATAAAAAATATGTAGCCAATTTAGTAGCCACTTTTAAAAGTGAAAATAAACCTATTGAAGTTATTTTCGACAACAAGCTTAACAGTATTATTTACTACGGAAATTCGCCTTTATTAAACAAATTAAAATATTATCCATTAGCCTTATTACTGATTGTTTTTCTGTTTGGAGCTGTTATTTTCTTTTTCTACCGAAGCAATAAAAACGCCACACAAAACAAGTTATGGTCGGGAATGGCAAAAGAAACCGCTCACCAAATTGGCACGCCCTTATCTTCTTTAATTGGATGGACAGAAATTTTAAAAGCCGAAAACACCAACCCTGATTATATTGTTGAAATTGAAAAAGATGTTGACCGCTTAAAAACCATTACCGAACGTTTCAGTAAAATAGGATCGTTGCCAACCTTGGAAAAAGCAGACATTATTAAAGAAACTTTAGAGTCTTACGACTATCTTAAAGCACGGTCTTCAAACCTAATCGACTTTGAAATTAATGTCCCAAAAGGGGAAATTTTTGTGAATTTAAACAAACAGCTTTACAGTTGGACCATAGAAAATCTAGTTAAAAACGCCATTGATGCCATGAAAGGCCGTGGTAAACTAACTGTTGAAATTTCACAATTAGAAAATATGGTTAAAATTTGTGTTTCTGATACGGGAAAAGGCTTGCTTAAGAAGAATTTTACTAAAATTTTCGAACCCGGTTATACGACAAAAAAACGCGGATGGGGCTTGGGTTTATCGTTAACAAAACGTATTATTGAAGATTTTCACGATGGAAAAATTAAAGTTTTACAATCTGAAATAGACAAAGGAACCACCTTTCAAATCACATTAAAACGCGCCAATTAATTATGCCTTTTAAATATCTAGACATTAAAGAAGTGCCTTTAAATAACAACTGTCCGGAATGTTATAACACAAACGGATTGCATTTATTATTTAAACAAAAAGCGGTTGAAACCTCGTTATACAAAGGTTTAACTTCGGAAATTAACCATGAATTAAATTGTAAAACTTGTAATACGACCATTTATCCGGGGCAATGGACAACCGATATTGATCGTGTGGTAGACTACCAAAATAAGGCTTTCGTGCCTAAACCAGCTTTTAGAAAACTAAAAAAGTTGGCTTGGATGCTTATTATTGGAGCAACCACATTAATTAGTGCTTCACTATTTTTGGCCGTTTATCTCAATCTATAATTCGGCATGAATGGCTTTGGCTAAAGCTTGAAACTCATCTGGCAACATACTTACTTTTTGAATAAATCGTGCATCGTCCATGGTTTGCAACGGAATTAAATGCACATGGGCATGGGGTACTTCTAAACCAATCACACTCACGCCAATACGCTTACACGGCACGGCTTTTTTTAGCGCTAAGGCAACCGTTCTAGAAAAGGCCATTAAACCCGTATAAGTAGCTTCATCCAAATCGAAAATTTTATCTACTTCTTGCTTCGGAATACAAAGCGTATGTCCTTTAGCATTGGGATTAACATCTAAAAAAGCTAAAAAATCATCGGTTTCGGCGACCTTGTAACAAGGAATTTCGCCATTTACTATTTTCGTGAAAATTGATGCCATAATATCTTTTTTAAATTGTGAGAGCCTTTGTAAATATAAAAAGATTCCTGCTTACTAGAAACAGGAACCTTAATTATCGCTTGTAATCGTTCAACTTTTAGAAGATTCTTAAAATTGAAATCTTAATTTTTATTTTAATAAAATCTATCTTGAAATTTCAATAATATCAAATTTCATAACCCCGTTAGGCACTTGTATTTCAGCAACATCGCCAACCGTTTTCCCTAACAAACCTTTACCAATAGGTGAGTTTACAGAAATTTTTCCTGCCGCTAAATTAGCTTCACCATCGGCAACCAAAGTATAGTTCATTTCCATACCATTGGTTTGATTTTTTATTTTCACTTTCGATAATACTAAAATTTTAGAAGTATCCATCTGTGATTCATCAATAACACGCGCTCCTGCCAAAGCATCTTCTAATTTAGAAATACGCATTTCTAACATCCCTTGTGCTTCTTTAGCAGCATCATATTCGGCATTTTCACTTAAATCTCCTTTATCTCGTGCTTCAGCAATGGCTTTCGACGCTTTTACACGCTCTACATCTTTAAGTTGTCTTAACTCGTCTCTTAATTTTTTTAACCCCTCTGGTGTATAGTACGATGCTTTACTCATAACTTCATTATTTTACTTAATAAAAGATGCTGACAAACTTTAACAAAATGATGTTAAAGGATTCAGCAAACAAAAAAATCCCGTTTGCACGAGATTGTCACACAAATATACAAAATATTTAAGTCAATTTACTTTTTGTTGTAAATTGCCGTTATATTTTAAGACCCTATGAAATCGATATACACCATTATTCTTTTCGCTTTATTATACGCTTGCAGCAACAATTCTGACGCCGATAATAACTGTAATTACCTTCTTGATGTTACGGTTAATTACAGCATTGATTTAAGCTTGCCGCAGTACTCCATTTTAAATAATGTTGGCAACTCCATTTACATCCCTAATATTGGTAACAAAGGAGTGATTGTCGCCAATGCTGGCTCGAGTATTTTAGCTTGGGATGCTAGCGACCCTAACCACACACCAAACGATTGTTCTGCCATAATTCCAGATGGTCTTTTTGGAGCATGCGGATGTGATGACGGTAACCGCTATAATTTTATAACAGGTGCAGCCGATAATAACGATGCGTTAACCTGTTCGCTAAAATTCTACCCTGCCAATAGAAGTGGAAATATTATTTATATTTCGAATTAGGTTATTTATTGCAAATAGCTAAAAAAAGACCTTTCAGTTTTTTTTAAACATAAGTGTTCGGAAGTTGAAAGCTCATATGTTTTTTTTATAGTTTTAACCCTCCTCATTTCGATTTCATCGAAATTTTCCTCCCTTCAAAACGAAGGGAGGAGCCAGTTTTATTAATGTTTTATAGAACAAACTAAATCTAATTAATCTATTTTAATTAAAATTTTGTGTTCCGAACACTTATGTTTTTAAAACCTGAAAGGTCTGACAAACGGTTTTTATACTATTAAACGTTGTGATTTTCAACACGGGTTTCGACAAGACCTGACAAACACTAAAACATCAAATTAAGTCCCAATAAAAAATTGGCTGTTGCCTGCGGATAATAGCCCGCATAATAACCCGTTGTAATTCCTGTAGGACTTGTTGGGTCATCATAATCATAAGAACCAAAATACCCATTAGAAACATATTTTTTATTTAGGAAGTTATTTGCTAAAGCTGAGAAAACAATGGCTCTAAATAGTTTTTTGGGCTGTATCTCATAGGTTATACTTAAATCGTTTACGAAATAATCTGGTAATATTGATTCTTCATTATCGGTATTCCCCATATACTGTTCCCCGACAAATTTACTTAACCAAGACAGTTGCAAATTATGGATTGGCGAGAAATTAAAGCTGTTTCCAACCACCAAATCTGGAGAAAACGAAATATTTGTTTCACCTAAATTCACCAGTTCACCATTTATAGACGAGGTGAAATCACGGTTTTTATTTCGGCTTACCGTAACATTAGTATTCATATTAAATTTGTTGGTAAATATCACATTAGCATCTACCTCTAAACCTAATCTATAACTATCGCCACTAGTTGCTCTAACAGGGCTTCCAACATCGTCCAACTCGCCAGTTAACACCAGTTGGTTTTCATAAAACATATAATACAAATTGGTACTTAGGTGTAATTTTTCTCGGTTATATCGCCAACCAATTTCGATATCGTTAAGGGTTTCATTTTCGGTAACTCCGGCTTGAAAATCATCTCTATTAGGCTCTCTATTGGCTCTTGCATACGACGCGTAAATACTTGACGAATTACTGTGTTTGTAGGTTAATCCTACTTTCGGATTGAAAAAATTAAATTGGGCATCGGTGACAAACGGCGCACGATCGGATTCTAAACCGTTTGTTTTATAATGCACAAAACGCCCTTGCATATCTAGAAATCCTGTAAATTTTTCAGCCAATTTAAAAGTGGCTTTAGAAAACACACTGAAATCATTTTTAGTTGCATCGCCTTCATAATAACGATCTCGAATTGCTGCATCTGGAGCAAATTCTCTTGCCCAAATCACTTCTCCGTAGTGATCGCCAGAATAAGTGTTAAACGAAATGCCTGAAATAATTTCCAAAGCATTCTTCTTATAGGTAATATTGGCATTGACTACATAAAAATCGTTATCCAACCAACGTCTACGAATCACATCGGTTATAGGTTCACCATCGTCATTTACACCCGTTGCAACTACAATACCGTTGTACAAATCAATTTCGTCGGTATCGCCTTCATATTGTTCAAAATACCCCTTCCCTTTGGTATAGTTTAAACCTAGGGTTGTAGACCAATTGTTATCTAAACGTTCATTCCAGTGCAGTTGGTAGTGGTCTTGCCAATAGGCATCAATTTCATTATCGTAGGTATAGGGATTCTGACGTCGATCTTCATTCAACTGTTCTTTTGTTAACCCATACCACGCTTGATAAGTGCGCTCCTGGTTTCCAAAAGTTAAGGCTTTAATTAAGGTATTATCATCTTTATAAACCGCTTGTAAAAAATAGGATTTTAAATCGGTTGAAGCTCGATCAACATAACCATCGGAATGAATTTTAGAAAACCTTCCGGAGATTTCAAAATGATCATTCAACAGTCCTGTACTCATTTTAACCGTGTGTTTACTTGTATTATAACTTCCAAAACTATTGGCAACTTCCGCGGAAGCGATATCGGAAGCATTATCGGTTAATAAATTTAAACTCGCACCAAAAGCACCAGAACCATTGGTTGACGTCCCCACACCACGCTGCAATTGCAAACTCTGTGTAGACGATGCAAAATCACCTAAATTCACCCAAAATGTCCCCTGACTTTCTGGGTCGTTATAAGGAATTCCGTTAATGGTTACGTTTACTCGGGTTGCATCGGTACCACGCACACGAATTCCAGAATAGCCAATCCCTGCACCAGCATCGCTAGTTGTAACTACAGAAGGTAAATAATTTATTAAAGTTGGAATATCTTGACCCAAATTACGTTTTGCCAATTCTTCTTTAGAAACATTGGAATGTGTGATTGGCGAATCGGCATTTACACGCACCGCTTTTACCAAAACTTCTTCTAGTTTTTCTGTGACTGTTGAATCTACTACTTTATCGTTTTCTTGAGCATAAAAGCTAATTGAAAACAGTAATATTACTAGAGATAGGATACTTTTTGTTGAAGTCGATTTCATGTCGATTAATCATTATAATCGAATAAAAAAGGGGAATTATTCTTTGTGGTTATTGGTTTGTTTGTTTTTGGAGCTGCTTAAAATATTATAAATTACAACTCTTTTTACAATCCCTAAACAGCATTATCTGTTCTAGGTTCGATGGGTATGATCTCAGCATTTGGCAGTAAAAAATTAAAAGTTAAGTTGCTGAACAAACAACATATATTCTTAACTGATAATGAGTTACTGAAAAAGCACCCCTTTTATGAGAACGCTGCAAAAGTACTAAGCAATTCCTAATTGCCAATCATTAATTTAGCTTTTTTAATCGACGTCTGGTTTTCGTCTATTTGCCTTTTTATCAGCCTGTTGCTTTTTACTTTTTAGACGTTTTCTAATAACCGATTTCGGGATTTTAGTAGGGATTCGGCGTTTTCTTACTTTTAAAGCGCCTTCAATAAGCGAAAACAAGCGCTCGATGACCAGGGTTTTATTTTTATGCTGACTTCTACTTTCATCGCATGTTAGAATTAGAACACCATCATTAGTCAGGCGGTTTTCAAGCTTCTCTAGAAGTCTTTCTTTTTTAGCTTCGGAAAACACTGAAGACTCTTTTAAATTAAAAGTCAATTCAATTTTAGAAGCTACTTTATTCACATGTTGTCCGCCGCTACCCGAGCTTCTAATAGCCTTAAAACTTAATTCTTTTATGACATTCTCCTTATCAAACATTAAGAAACTTGGTGCGCAGGTTTTAATAAATCGTTAACCATTTTTACAGGATTAAACGTCTCTAAAGGCACGGCAACAAAAATAGAATTCCAATAAGCCATGCTACCGTTCCATAAACCTGGAAGCTCCAAGGCTTTTATGTCAATGCCATTATGCGTTTTTATAGTGATAAAAGCAGCATCGTGATCGACAAATTCTTTTAGGTTAAACTTCTCGCCTTTATAATTTTTTACACCACAAACTAAATCGGTAGGATTAAAATGCGTGGCTTTATACACAATGCCTTGCTGTCCTGTTTTACTAAAATCTATTTGAGCAAACTCTACAATTTGTAAGGATACATCGCCGTCTTTCCCTTTTACCCAAAACGGGCCACCGCCAGGTTCGCCTTCGTTTTTAACCATGCCGCAAACACGAATTGGACGGTTAAATTTATCTTTTAAATAGGCTATTTTTTCGAGAGTTGAAAAGGTATCAAACTCAACATTCATGGGTACATTAAGTCGATAACGTAGAAATAATATCATTAAATTGAAATCTGCTTCAGTTAGATTTCCCGAGTCCAGTTTGCGTAAATAATCAAATACTTTTTCTTGAGCTTCTAATAAAACGCCAGCTAACAATTTTTTATAATTAGACACTTCAATATTCTTATCGGCAACAACAATATTATCGATGTTTTTAATAAAAATGATATCGTGATCTAAATCGTTTAAATTCTCTAATAAAGCGCCATGTCCTGCTGGTCGGAACAAAATGGAATCGTCTTCATTTCTAAAAACCTCATCCTTTGCAGTGAGTGCAATGGTTTCGGTTTCTTCCTTCTGATATGAAAATGTAACATTAAACTTAGTCCCTGTTTCGGCTTCTAAAAATGGCTTTACTTTACTTAATTCATCATTAAAAAGGCTGTGATGTTTTTCTGAAACTGTAAAATGAAGGTTGGAATTCCCGTTTGAAGACGCATATAAAGTAGACTCTAACAAATGCTCTTGAAAAGCCGTAACATTCTCATCTTCATATTGATGAAATGGCAGTAAACCTTTTGGTAAAAAGCTATAATTAAGGCCTTCTTCATCTAACATGATTTTTACAAAATGCACGTATTTTTCACCTTCAGATAAATCTTCAAAACCAGAAATGCTTGTTTTAGCTTTGGAAAGTACTTCCTTATAAAATGGAAACTTTTCAAAATTTAAAATAAAAGTTTCAATTAAGGTATTGTTTTGTCTATTAATAAAATCGTTAATATTTTCCTTTGAAGGATTATAGTTTTTTAAAAACAGAAACAAAAACTTAAACATGCGTGTAGCCGCTCCCGAAGCAGGCACAAATTTTAAAATAGACAAGTCTTTTTTATGCGTTTCGTAATACTGAATTAAAGCCTTGGTTTCTTCATCATCGTAAGCTTCAATACCTTTGCCAATGGTTGCCGCACCTACTAATTTAGAGTGTGTCATCCCATCTTTTAAGCGTGTTATTTGAGCTTTAATTTGCTCGATTGTAATACCCTTTTTATAGATCTGCTGAATATCTTTATCTACAAACATTGTTTTCATTTAATAGTTTATCAACGTGTTTTACGGCGGTTTCAAGGCGTTCTTGCTTGGTTCCTTTAAGTAAAACGTACGGTTTTTTATGTTTTATTAATTCATTCTGAAAGGCTTCAAACATCGTCTCGCGTTCATTAGGCTTATCCCTTAAATCGTCTGCCTCCCAAGGCGTATCAATGTAAGTTAAAAAATACAAACTATAGGTATTCTTTAAGGCATATTTTTTAAGCATGGGGTCGCAACTTCCTATGTAATACACTTCCGAATAGACTTTGGTTTCCAACAAATCGGTATCGCAAAATAGAACCGTATCTGTTTTTTTAGCCAATTCATTTTCTAATTTTATTTGCCCTTCGGCAATTGGTAAAATATCCTTTGGCTCGCAAGTTTTGCGCTCGTTATTCCATTTATTTTGAAGATACTCTCGCGCATACTCAGGCACCCAAACCGAATTATAATGGCGAGCTAATTGCTTAGATAAAGTTGTTTTTCCTGTAGATTCAGGACCAAACAACACCACTTTTACGCAATTTGAGGGTTCTTGTTTATACTTTTCTTCCATGCTTTATAGCCATAAATAGCTATGATTGTAAAAATTAAATACTGAAACGAGGTGAAAATTAATCCTTTATAAAAATACAAAGGCACCGAAATAATATCGCCAATTATCCAATACACCCAATTTTCAAGTTTCTTTTTTGCCATGAGCCACATGCCCACAAAAAATATGGCAGTAGTAAAGGTATCGACATAAGCAGTCCATCCATTAAATTTATCGTTCAACTTGTAAAAAATAACGATAAACACAATAGTTAACAAAAAGATGATTAGACTCCAAACCTGCTCTTTTTTTGTGGTAACCGAAACAGGAACTTCGTGATTATTGGCATCTTTTCGTGTCCAATAATACCAGCCATAAATACTCATTATAAAATAATAAGCGTTTATTAGCATGTCTCCTAAAAGACTATAAACAAACAAAATATACACGAAAATTGCGGTACTTATAATGCCTGTTGGGTAGACTAAAATATTTTCCTGTTTAGAAAACCACACGCTTAAAAAGCCAAAAAACACGCCTATAAGTTCTAAAACAACAAGGTGTGTTGGCACATCGTAGTATTGCGAAAAAAACCAATTAAAAATGGGGCTCATAATCGTGGCGATCGGATTTTACAATTTTCATAAAAAGTAATCCGCGTTCAATTAACTCAAAAGCTTCTTTAATTTCTACGGTAAGTACATGCATCACGTCGTCATAATCACCATAAACTTGCGTGCTTAACGGATTTTCAAGGACGGTTAATTTTGAAGCTCTTAACTTCTTTATAAAATGAATGATGGCTAGTTCAAATTCATCCTGTAATGGTGATAATGTTAATTCTACAGATATTTTCATAATTTCTATATAACAGAAAATAGACTAAAAAAAGCGAAACGCTTTGTTTCTAGGCTATCATCTTGATTCGTGATTTATTTTATTAACGCTTGATTTTTTTTACCTATTAAGCCAAATTCCCTAAAGCTAATGTTGCTTTTAGTTCCTCAAAAAACAGTTCGTTTTCTTCAAAAGCAGTTCCAATAACGGCGATATCGGCACCAGCTTCGTAAACAGCATCAAGTTGCTTTTTGCTGCGAATTCCACCTCCCACAATTAGCGGAATGTTTATAGCCTGTTTCACTTTTAAAATCATGTCTTGAGTTAAGGGTGCTTTTGCCCCACTGCCAGCTTCCAAATAAATCAATTTCATGCCAAGCAACTGTCCGGCACTTGCAGTATCTATAACTTCTTGAAGGTTTTCACGTGCTAGTGGTTTTTCGCCAGTAACTTTTTCGACTGCGGTTATTTTTCCACCTTCAATTAAAAGGTAACCTGTTGGAATGACTTCCAAATTCGAGTTTTTTAATTTTGAAACCGCTTGCACATGCTTTCCAATTAAATACTCTGGATTGCGTCCAGAAATTAAAGACAAAAACAATATTCCATCTGCTTTATTAGTGATTTGTGTCACATCGCCAGGAAATAAAACTACGGGTAAATGACTGTATTTTTTAATTTCAGTAACCAGAATTTCGGTTGCAAAATCATCAACCGTGCTGCCGCCAACAAAAATATGGGTTGCCACCGAAGCATTTACTTTTCCGAAAAATGCAGCCGTGTTTTCAACTAAAAATTTATCAGGATCGATTAAAACCGCTAATAGCTTTTTTTGTTCTAAAACCGATTTCAATATGTCTTGGTATATGTTATTCACCACAAATGTTTCTCTAAAGTCTTAACTACCTTTTAACTCCCTAACTATTCAACCTTTTAACTTTATAACTTTATAACAATTTAACTATTAACAGCATAAGCACAGGTAAAACCTTCAAACTCTAAAAAGTGAATATTATAAGGATGCTTCTTGTCTTTATAATCAATCCAAGCCTTGGTTTCTTCATCTTTAAGTTCAAAAGGAATTACTAAAAAGTAGTCTTTAAAACTCAATCCTGGCGTGGCAAATAATTTATACAAAGACTCTTTCACGCACCAAATGGTGGTAAGTTTTTTAATGTAATCGTCGGCTCTTTTATCAAGGTAGTTAAACTCATAATCTATAAATTTATGAGCAATAACCGTTATTTTATCGCGTTGCTTTTCAATATCAATACCAACAATACCATCGGAGATAATCACAGCCGAAAAAATAAAGGAATGGGTTATCGAAATCTGTTTACCGTCTTTTAAATGCGGTTTCCCATTTTCATCGTAATACAAATCGAAATCATCATACCCAAATTCGGCTAACAACTTACGTACACTAAGAAAACCGCGCTGGTGTAATTCGCTTTTCATTCCCAAAACACGCTTTAAAGTTTCTGGCTTCAGGCTCATATTTTGCATTAAATCATCGTAAGACTCTTCAATCTTCCAGATTTTAACAGTAGTTTGCGAATTTGGTGTTATGGTTTTATAAAGAGGCATTTAAAATCTAAAACTTATTGATTACCTTTGCAGCTCCTAAATATTTTAGTGCTTTTTCTTAGGCGAATTTAAGTATTTTAAGCACTATTCACAATGATGTTTGGGTTTTAAACAAAAAGAAAAATTGATATGAGTACAAAAACAATTCCATACGTAGCAAATAAGGTTAAAGATATCACGCTTGCCGATTGGGGTAGAAAAGAAATCGAATTAGCCGAAGCTGAAATGCCAGGACTAATGAGTTTACGCGAAGAATACGGCAACTCGCAACCTTTAAAAGGTGCAAGAATTGCTGGTTGTTTGCACATGACCATTCAAACGGCCGTGTTAATTGAAACTTTACAAGCTTTAGGAGCTGAAGTAACTTGGAGTTCTTGTAACATATTTTCTACACAAGATCAAGCTGCTGCTGCTATTGCTGCTGCTGGAACTGCGGTTTACGCTTGGAAAGATATGACCGAAGAAGAATTTGATTGGTGTATCGAGCAAACTTTGTTTTTTGGTGAAGACAGAAAACCACTTAACATGATTCTTGATGATGGTGGCGATTTAACTAACATGGTATTAGATAAATACCCAGAGTTAGCTGCTGGAATTAACGGTCTTTCTGAAGAAACAACAACTGGTGTTCACAGACTTTACGAGCGTGTAAAAAACGGAACTTTACCAATGCCAGCTATAAACGTAAACGATTCGGTAACAAAATCGAAATTCGATAACAAATACGGCTGTAAAGAATCTGCTGTAGATGCCATTCGTCGTGCTACAGATATCATGCTTGCCGGAAAACGTGTAACCGTTTGTGGTTATGGCGATGTTGGTAAAGGTACAGCTGCCTCTTTTAAAGGTGCTGGAAGTATTGTAACAGTAACTGAAATCGACCCAATTTGTGCGCTTCAAGCAGCAATGGATGGTTTTGAAGTTAAAAAACTAGAAACTGTTATTGGAAATACTGATATTGTTATCACTACTACAGGAAATAAAGACATCGTTCAAGCGCGTCATTTCGAAGCTTTAAAAGACAAAGCGATCGTTTGTAACATTGGACATTTCGATAATGAAATTGACATGGCTTGGTTAAACCAAAACCACGGACATACCAAAAACACCATTAAACCTCAAGTTGACAAATACACAATCGACGGAAAAGATGTTATCATTCTTGCCGAAGGGCGTTTAGTAAACTTAGGTTGTGCTACAGGTCACCCAAGTTTTGTAATGAGTAACTCATTCACCAACCAAACGTTAGCACAAATCGAACTTTGGACAAACGCCGATGCTTACGAAAACAAGGTTTACATGTTACCTAAAGCTTTAGACGAAAAAGTGGCGAAATTACACTTAGCTAAAATTGGTGTAGAATTAACCGAATTACGCGAAGAGCAAGCGAGCTATATTGGCGTAACTGTTGATGGTCCTTACAAACCAGAACACTACAGATACTAATATTGCATTTCCGCGTAGACGGAAATCTCAAGAATAGAAATAGGTTTATAAAACAAAATCCCAAGCAGCCATGTTTGGGATTTTTTTTATCATTTCAATTCCGAATCAAGAAAAACAATATCAATAAGTTGGGCGTTACCCCGAAAAGGGGTCGGGCTTTCACTACTCGCTCCCTCCTAAGGTCGGGGAGCTCAAACAGGCCGTTCAAACCCTAACGCAAATGTAGAACTCTATTCATCTACCTAATTCAATTAAAATATCTCCAAAAAAGTAATCTTTATAATAGCAAAAATCAGCTATTCAGAAGGATCTTCGAGCGAAGTCGAGAAGTGAGATTTTAATAAGATTTTTTTGTTCTCGACTCCGCTCGAACACCTTGATATTCTAACTCTTAACACTTGTTATTCATCTACCAAGTCCTCTTCAAAATACCACCATAAACTGGAATCTATAGACGATTTCATTTTATCAATATCCACATGGTCTTTTAAATAAATGGTAATGTTTTCAACTTCCCTATTTTGCCCATGACTTTCTCTAATTTCAGTCAATTCAATATCACTAAAATGATCTAAGTGCTTTTTAATTCTAGGCACTAAAGTTTCATCACTTAAAAATATTTTAATAGTAGGGTGCGATGGCGAGTTTCGTATTTCAGATCTAAATGGAAGCATAATGTTTAATTTTAAATGAAACAAAATTTGTCAATTGCAACTGCAATAGCTTAAAGTTAAGGATTAAATGAATACCTTTTAAACTAAATTCTAAACATGACTAATAAACGGTTAAAATCACTTCATCAACTACTTTCAAAATTAGAAGACCTTGTTGATCAAAAAGACTTGATAAATCCTAAAATATCCAAGGCAACCATTGGTTGGCAAATCGATCATTCCTTAAAAGTCATTCATGCGGTTTGCAGCGCTTTAATAAAATCGAATCCCGAAGATTATCATTGGAATTTCAACACCACAAGACTCGTTATATTTGCAATAGGCCGCTTTCCAAAAGGTAAAGTAAAAGCGCCAAAAAGTGTAGTTTCACAATCCCCAGATATTTCAAAAGCAAACTTGATTGAACAATTAAATCAGGCAAAAACAGGACTAGAACTTATTGAAAAAGCAGATAAACATGCCTTTTTTAAGCATCATATTTTCGGAAAATTAACCAGAAATCAAACCATTCATTTTTTAGAACTACACACAAAACATCATTTTAAAATTATAAACGCTATTTTATTAAGCTACAAGCCTTAAAATAATGTTAAAAAATATTACTTTTAATCTTTAAAACCAAAATGCCCTCACCCTGAAAGAAAAAGAAGAAACAACAAATAGCGTCCCAAGTCCATCTAAGAAAAGGAAATACCGAGGATTAAGACGCCTTGGCCGGGTTTTTATTGGATTTATTCTTCTATTTGTAACCATCGTTTTACTAATAAGAACGCCTTGGGTACAAAACTTCGTAAAAAATAAGTTGGTTAATTATGTGTCCAACAAAACAGAAACTAAAATTAGTATAGAATCGCTGTTTCTAACTTTTGATGGCGATATAAAAATAACTGGCGTTTATTTAGAAGACAAACAACAAGACACCCTTATTTATTCAAAATCATTAGAAGCCAATCTGGCACTTTTACCTTTAATTACAGGAAAAAGCTTTGGCGTTGATGGTTTAGACTGGGAAGGTGTTCGTGCACATATTTGGCGAAAAGATTCCATTCAAGGATATAATTTTGGTTTTTTAGCTGATGCTTTTGCTTCCGATGAACCTGCTGAAACATCGGTTGACACCACTTCGAGCAGCATCAATTTAATTTTAAGAAATCTCGATTTAAAAGATTTTGAAATCACTTATGTCGATGACGTAACCGGCATTGATACAGCAGCAAAATTTGACGAACTTCTGTTAGATTTAAAAAACATCGACCTTGAAAATATGGCTTTCGATGCAACAGATGCAAGCATCACAAAGGCCAGAATAAACGTGATTCAAAATCCTTCAAAAAGCGCCGATACTACAAGCAGTACACTTCCGGCCTTATCGGTAAAATCATTCATTTTAAAAGAAGTGGAATTTCATTTTAAATCGAATACACAACATTTAGATTTAAACACCAATATTGCCGATTTTAATGCCGAAGAATCCATTATAAACATAGCCACAAACACCTACACCTTCGAAGAATTCACACTTAATAATTCGCTAATTGCTATAGCTCGAAATCAAGTTATAAGCGCTCCAAGCAACCCTTCAGAAAAATTTGAATGGCCAGATTTTACCTTTAATTTTAATGAAGCTCATTTAGAGAATAATACGATTAACTATTTTGTAAACGGCAATACCGTTAAAAAAGGAAGTTTCAATCCTAACGCTTTAGCTTTTGAAAATTTAAGCCTCAGTGGAAATAGCATTTACATGAATAAAAGCGGTGTGGGTTTAAATGTTGAAGAAGCACAATTTCAAGAAGGCTCGGGGCTTAATTTGAAACATTTAATGCTTCAATTAAAAATTACAGATAAAAATTTAACCCTTGAAAACTTAGATGCAGCATTAAATCATGATAAAATTGCTGGGCATTTAGAGATGACATATCCCGAATTGGATGCCCTAATGTCGGCTCCAGAGAAATCTAAAATGGACTTAATGTTATCTAATTTCAGTTTAGATTTAAACGATTTGTTTTTGTTTCAACCCGATTTAAAAACCAATGAATACCTGCTTGCTTTAAGCAAAAGAAAGCTTACAGGAAACGGAAAAGCTACGGGTTATGTTTCTAATATTAACATCCCTAATTTGAGTGTCTATTGGGGCGATTCAACCAAAATTTCAGCTCATGGCACCATTAAAAATGCGACCAAGCCAGACTCGATAAAATATGATATTCCGGAATACACTTTCATCACTCAAAAATCGGATATCGCACGTTTTGTAACGCTTCAAGATTCAACAGTTACCCTTCCAAATAACATTAATTTATCAGGACGCCTTCAAGGTAGCCTTAATGCTATTTCAACAAACAGTACATTAACAACTAATCAAGGGATTGCAACCGTTGACGGGAATTTTAAAAACCTTAACGACATCCAATTTAAAACTCAAATTAAGGTTGAAGAATACGAATTAAACAAGCTTTTAAATATTGAAAAGCTAGGAAAATTAACCGCTACAGTTGATGCCGAAGGCGGCGGAAAAACCATCAACGATTTAGATGCTAAAATTAAAGCTGTGGTTAATAATTTTAGCTATAATGAGTACCCAATTGAAAATCTGGAAATAGATGGCGACATTAAAAAAGGACAAGGTGAAATTACATCCGTTTATAAAGACCAAAATATTGATATCGACTTAGATGCTTTTGTTATTCTAGATTCTATAGCTCCAGAATTAGATATGGACCTTCATTTAGCTGGAGCCAATCTCCAAGCGCTTGGGTTAACAGAACAAAGTATTAAAACAGGTTTTACGCTAAGCGGAAATTTTAAAGGGGACTCTAAAAATTACGACGCCGGCGCCACGTTAAGCGATGGTGTAGTAGTTTACGAAAGTAAAACCTATTTATTAGGCGATCTAAAAGCCAATGCACATGTTAGAGAAGACACTACATCAGTACAAGTTGAAAACAAAATACTAAATCTGGATTTACAATCTAATGCCACACCTCTCGTATTTAGCAAAGCCTTAAAACACCACGTATTAAGTTACTTTTACAGAAAAGACAGAAGCGCGACTTTCGATACGCTTCAAAACCCTGTAGAACTAAAATTACATGCTCAACTCTCGAAATCGCCCGTTATAAATAACGTGTTTTTAGTAAACTTAAAAGAGATTGATACCGTAAAAATAGATGTCGAATTTAAAGAACTTGATAGACAGTTAGTGGCCATTGTCGACGCGCCTCATATAAACTACAGCAACAATACTATTGACAGTTTATCGCTATTAATTAACACCTATAAAGATGAATTTCTTTTTAATTTAGGATTTAATGAAATTAACGCAGGGCCACTGTTACTTCCCAAAACCTTTATCACTGGCGTACAAAAAAATAATGAATTGCAACTGGATTTTAATGCCACCTATAAGGACACCGAAATTTCAGATGTTAGGGCTGTTGTTACAGGCGTTGAAAACAATATAAAATTTCATGTTTTTCCTGAAGGTTTAAAACTAAATAAAGAAAATTGGAATATTCCTGAAGACAACGCCATCCTTTTTACAAAGGATAAAATTTCATTTAACAACTTTAAAATTACCAAAGACGAACAATCGGTCGAACTCACAGCCAAATTACCCAAAGTCCATACAGACCATATCGCTGTTGAATATAAAAACTTCAAAATAAATGAAATTTTAGATTATTTCAATCCAGAAACCCCCTTGGCTGAAGGAATTTTAAACGGTGATTTTATAGTGCAAGACCCTCTTAATAAGCCCGGAATTATTGCCGATTTAGATGTTTCTCAATTTAAAGTAAAAGGCATCGATATGGGGACCTTAAATCTTCATGGCAAATCACTTGGTTCGAATAATTACGCCGTTCAAAGCGATTTAGGAGGTGGCGATGTAACGCTAAATCTTAAAGGAAAATACAAAAGTGAAAATGACTTAGCTCTTTTGGATATTGATATTAATATTGAAAAATTTAACATGCATGCCCTAGAAGGCTTTACTGGTGGAGAAGTTAAGGACACAGAAGGTGACTTTAGTGGTGTTTTTAAAATTAAAGGAACCACTTCAAAACCCAATTATAATGGCAACCTTAACTTTAATAACGCCAAATTTAATGTCTCAAAATTAAACAACGCCTTTACCTTAAGTAACGAATCTATAAAAGTAGATAACAAAGGAGTGTATTTTACAAATTTCACCATACGCGATGAAAAAAGTAACACCTTTGATGTCTCGGGTAAAATAGGCACCGAATCTTATATTAACCCAACTTTCGATTTAAATTTAAAAGCAGAAAATTTCCAAGTTTTAAACGCGACTAAAGATGACAACGAATTGATTTATGGCAAACTTGTTTTTGATGCAGAAGCACATGTTTCAGGTGATTTAGAAATTCCTAAAATTGACATGAAACTTAATGTCGATTCGGAAACCGATGTCACCTATGTTTTACCTTCAGCATCAGTTGATATAGAAAAACGAGACGGTATTGTCATTTTTGTGAATCGCGAACATCCAGATGATATTTTAACTCAAGAGGAGGAACAAACTTCTACATTTACAGGATTAGACGTTAATACCTTCTTACAGATTGGCGATAATGCCACTTTAACCGTGGTTTTAAATGATAAAACCAACGATAATTTTAATGTTTTCGGTAAAGGTGAATTTAATTTCACAATGAAACCAAATGGACAAATGAACCTTGCTGGGGTTTATAACGTTTCTGGAGGGCACTACGAAATGAGCCTATACCACTTGGTTAACAGACGTTTTGAATTGGCTCCAGAAAGCCGAGTAACGTGGTCTGGAAATCCTTTTGATGCCGAAATGGACATTAAAGCAATTTACAATTTGGAAACCTCAGCTACTGGATTAATGGCATCTTCATCTTCGGGTGCTAATATTTCTGATAAAAGTAAATTTCAACAAGTCGTTCCTTTCTACGTGTATTTGAATATAGACGGCGAACTCTCCGCCCCAAAAATATCCTTTAGTTTAGATATGCCAGAAAGCGATCGTGGAATTGCCAACGGACAAGTTTATGGGCGTGTACAACAAATTAATCAAGAACCAGATGCCTTAAATAAACAAGTGTTCTCGCTTTTAGTTTTAAACCGCTTTTATCCAGATTCTAATAGCGATGGTAGTGCAGGTGGCTTTAATACTATTGCCAGAGACAACTTAAATAGCGCCCTGTCAGACCAACTTAATGTCTTTTCAGATAAACTATTAAATAGCTCTGGATTCAACCTTGATTTTAAACTGAATAGTTTCACAGATTACCAAGGTGACAGCCCAATGGACCGAACAGAATTAAATGTTGCTGCACAGCAAAAACTATTTAGCGACCGCTTAATTGTAAAAGTTGGTAGCGAGGTTTCTGTAGAAGGAAAATCAGATAGCAGCCACGAAGCAGCCCCTTTAATTGGAAATGTAAGTTTAGAATATCTATTAACCAAAGATGGACGCTATACATTAAAAGGTTTTAGAAAAAACGAATATGAAAATGTTATAGATGGCCAAACCATTACTACAGGAATTTCACTCTTGTTTACACGAGAGTTTAATAAATTTAGAGAGTTATGGGATGCTATGTTTAGAGAAACACAAGAAGAACATCAAGAAAAAACAGAAGATACTGAAGCAAAGGAGAAAGATTCAAAAGATGATACTATTAAAACTGAAGACTAACAAAAAATTGAATCAACTTAAATATGTCGTTTAAAAATATATTAGTCTTATTACTTTTAATGGCAATATTACTTGCGTGTAATGTTGCAAAACACTTTCCGGAGGGTGAAAGGCTGTACACTGGTGCCACCCTTGAAATTGAAACTGACTCTTTAATAAAAGAAAAAAAACTAATTAAAGAGAATCTGGAATCTGTAATTGCTCCCAAACCTAACACCAAAATATTAGGTGCATATTTCGGACTTTATTATTACTATCAAAGTCAAAAAATACACCCGAGTTTTATTTATACATGGCTTAATAAAAAGTTTGGTGAAGAACCTGTTTACCAAAGTGATGTAAAGCCATACGACGTTGAAAATTTATTTCTAAATAGACTTGACAATAGAGGTTATTTTTACAGTTCTGCCTCATCGGAATTCATTGAAAAAGATGATGAAGTTTCCGTAGCGTATAAAGTAAAAGTTGACAGCCCCTACCGCATGGAAACTTTCACTTTAGATAGCTTACCTAATCCTATTTCTAAAAAAATAGAAGAAAGCGTTAAAAATACTGTTTTAAAAAAAGACATTCGTTTTGATTTGCCACTAATGCAAATAGAGCGTAAACGCATTGATGTGTATTTAAAGAAAAAAGGGTATTATAACTTTAATGAACGTTATATTTTATTTGAAGCCGATACCAATAAATATAAAAACAAACGATTCGATTTATATTTAAAACTTAAGGAAGAAACCCCTAAACAAGCTATTGTTCCTTATAAAATATCTAAAGTAAATGTTTACCCGCATTACAATATAAAAACAGATACAACTCAAGCCGAAATATACGAGGATAAAAACTATTACCAAGATGAATTGTTTTTCAAGCTAAAATATCTTGACCCCTTTATAACCTTATCCAAAGGACAATATTACAACGCTGAAACCTCTAAAAATACAGCCAGACGCTTATCTCAAATAGGAACCTATAAATTTGTAAACATACAGTACAAAGAAATAGATTCTGCGCTTACGGACAGTATCGGGGAACTTGAAGCAAACATTTACTTATCGCCGCTTAATAAAAGAGCCATACAAACTGAATTCCAGGCGGTAACCAAATCGAATAACTTTACAGGTCCAGCGGTTGCTGTTTCTTTTCTTAATCGAAATTTATTTAAAGGTGGGGAAGTTTTAAAACTAAGCACCAAATTTTCTTATGAATCGCAGTTTACAAGGGGCAGCGATGAGCCCAAATTAAGCAGTACACAATTTTCTATTAGTGGCGAAGTTGCTTTTCCGCGCATTATTTTCCCTATAAAAGTAGGCTCTCATTTTTTTAAATACGACATTCCGAAAACAAGAACCTCTTTAAGTTTAGATTATTTAAACCGAAAAGGCTACTACGATTTATTATCTTATACAGCACTTTTTGGCTACACTTGGAATGCAAATAAATTTATAACCTACGACATTAACCCCATATCTTTAAGCTATACAAAACCATCTAATATCTCTGATGATTTTCAGCTTATTCTAGATAACAACCCTTATCTGGCCGACAGTTTTGAACAAGAATTTATAAGCGGCCTCACCTTTGGCTATACCTATAATGGTTTATTAGAAACTCGTAAAACAAATCAAATTTATGTGAACACAAAATTCGAGGTAGCAGGAAATTTGCTTAGTTTGTTTAACAAAAAAAATGAAGATGGTACGCCCAACAAAGTGCTAGGTTTAGAATATGCTCAGTTTGCTAAATTAGATTTAGACGTCTATTTTCATCACAAATTTAATGAAGAGCATGTTATAGCCTCACGACTCTTTGGTGGTTACGGCATCCCCTATGGCAACTCGGTTTTATTACCCAACATAAAACAATACTTTTCTGGCGGCCCGTATAGTGTACGTGCTTTTAGAATTAGATCGCTAGGCCCTGGAACTTATAACGGAACTAGCAACGACGGCTCCTACCATGATCAAACAGGAAATATTCGATTAGAAGCTAACGTAGAATACCGCTTCCCTATTTATTCTTTCTTTAAAGGCGCTGCCTTTGTAGATGCTGGAAACATTTGGAATTCTGAAGATAATCCTTCACTACCAGGCGGAACTTTCTCAAAATCCTTTATTCAAGAATTAGGTATGGGAGTTGGTGTTGGCGTACGTGTAGATGTTCAAGGTTTTGTTATTCGCTTTGATTTGGCAACGCCATTTCACGACCCTTCTTTACCAAAAGGAGAACGTTATACCTTTGAAACACAGGAATCGGTTTTAAACTTTGCCATTGGTTATCCCTTTTAACAGCCTTTTATCATAAAAAAAGCCGAATAAAACGAAAGGTTATTCCGTTACTATTCGGCTAAACTCAACCACATTGGTGTGAAATCATGTGGTACAAAAACTAAACGTGTTTACTCTGAGTTCTTTATTCTAATAATTTCAATTTGGCTAAATCATGAAAATAGAAATTCTTTTCATCATTCATAGAAACAAATAATCCGTTTGGAAATTTATCACCTAAAGCTACGGTAGTGACATCGCAACCATCGGTTTCTTTGGTTCCTAAATTAAGTTCTTTAATAAAGGCGTTGGTTTCTAAATCGAAAATATTAAACGTATGGGCTTGCTGATTTGACACAATAAGGAATCCTTTATTTTCATACTGGGCAATAGCAATACCTTCAATATCTTTCTTAAAGGTTACGCCACCAAAACATGAAACCTCTTCATTACCTTTTTCTGGATCGGCATGATATTTTCGAATGCAATGCATTTCATCAGAATAATAAATGAAACCATTTTTATTATCAACAGCAATAGCTTCTATTTCCTTTTTTCCGCTAAACTTACCAAATGCTCTTACCAATTTTGCTTGCACACCTAAACTATCGCTAGACAATTCATATTGATGTAAATACCCATCGGCAGGACCATTTTTTCGTCCAACTATAGCATATATTTTTTGAGTTTTAGCCGATTTATAAAGTGCCACACCCATTGGCAAATTTGCCTCAGGCTCTTTAGCATCAGTAAAAACAGAATACCCTCCATTATCTAAAGGTTTCATATCTGGCACTGAATACAAACGTAATTTTTGACGTTCACGTTCTGTAAAAGCAATTATAGCCGTTTGGGTAGAATCGTTAAGTTTAAACCCATATTCTAAATCGACATTATTAGGGCGTTTCAATCCTCTAATTGTTTTGTCTTCTATAATTTTTCCATCTAAATCAAAGGCATAAATAGCCCCATCGGTATCTTTATCGGTTCCAAAAACAATGCTTTTTGCTGCGTCGTTCGGGTTTACCCAAATGGCTGGATCGTCAGAATCGTGCAACGTATGTTCTGTAATAACATCTGGAGCAATTTCTGGTAATTTTTTATCGCATGCATATGCTGTAGCTAGTAATCCTATAAAAAGTAATTTCTTCATTATTTTATTTTTAAATAGCTAACCTTATCTCTTAAAATAAGGTTAGGCTTATTTATATATTATTTTTTTCTTTTAAATAAATCGTATTTAATACCAAAAGTGAAACGTCTTCCATAAAACTCGGCTTGCATAGTTCTATCTTTTTGCCCTTGGAAATAACGCAAAGGTTGGTTAGTTATGTTATTTAAATCGGCATAAACACTTAAGTTTTTATTGATGTTAAAACCAACGTTGAAGTCTAAGAAAAACTGCTGATCGTAGTATCTATCTTCAAAAGCATTTCCTCCAATTTCATCGATATAAGCATCAGAGAAGTTTGCCGATAATCTGGCGCTAAACTTTTTGTCGCTATACCCTAAAGAACCATTAACTAAATTTGGTGACGTGTTTGGTAAATCCAAATCTGAACGCTCATCCCCATCTTCATTTTTAATCCCTTCAGCATCTGATGACACATGAGTATAATTTGCATAAACACTAAAGTTTTTAGCAAAACCAGGCAAGAAGTCTAACTGACGTTGGATAGAGAATTCCACTCCAAAAACAGAAGCTTTATCGCCGTTTAAAGGTTGGTACACATCATAACCTGTAGTTCCATTTCCGAAGTTATCATCTTCAGTTTCATATTGTGAAGTATATATGAAATCATGAATGTCTTTATAGAACACCCCTGCAGAGATGATACCCACACTTTTAAAATAGTGTTCGGCCATGATATCGAAGTTCATAGAAGTTGTTGGATTTAAGTCTGGATTTCCAATGAAAATTTCAGAATCGCCATGAACAATATCTACCGTAGGAACAATATCCACATAATTAGGTCTCGCTAAAGTGTTCGTCCAGGCAAAACGCAATACAGTAGACTCTGAAGCATCATATTTAAAATGCACACCAGGAAGCACATTGGTGTATGAATTTTTTCTAGTTACTTCGCTAATAAACGTATCTTCATCTTCAATTTCGTTACCTGTTGCCGTTAAGTTGGTGTTTTCAACTCTTACCCCTAAAATAACGCTTAATTTTTCAGTTAACTTTTGATGTGCCATAATGTAGGCAGCATAAACATCTTCTCTTACATCAAAATTCTCACGTAAATATTCATCTGGAACAGGGTCTCCTCCATTTAAATTTAAGCTCCCTAACCATTCATTTGAAGCAAAATAACCTGCTTTATACTTACTACCCGCTAAATAATCTGGATCTGTTAAATTTTGTGTAGGCACATCGGCAAGTGTTGGGTACAGTGCTTCTAAATCATTCTCAAAAAAGCTGTTATCTCTGCTTTTATTTTTAAAACGACCACGACCTCCAAATTTAATGGTTCCGTCACCTTGACCGAATAAATCTACGGGCAATTCAAAATTTAAAAAGGTATTGAAGTCTTGCTCTTCGGTGTATTGATTTTCTTCGGTGATTTCATCATATTCGAAATTAGATAAATCATCGGCATCGGCAGGGTTTGCTGCTGTGAAAATCGGATATCTTGAATCAGAATCATCATTATTAATAATATACTCCGACTGAAATACCGCATAACGCTCGTTTAAACGCTCTTCTGAAGCCTTAGCATACGACGCCATCCAATCCACTTTTAACTTACCAACTAAGTGATCACCACCTAAACTGTAGTTTTGCATACGTTGGTCCTCTAAACGTGTGTTTTTGTTACGGTTATTATCAATACCACCCTTAGTTTCTCTTTTTACTTCAACTGGAAAACGTGTAGGCACATTGTTAACAATATCAAAATCACCTATTTCGATATCTTCACCATCTAAAATACCATGTTCTAGAACATAACGGTTTTCACGGTCGTCTCTCCAGTTATAAATGGTTTTTAAATACATGCTGTTATTAGCATCAAAATCGTAATCAAAGTTTGCTGAGAAACTTCTACGAATACGTTGTACGATGTAGTCTCGTTGCTCAAAAACGTTAGTGTAAGGATCTACATCAACTGCTTCAACATCAGTTCCGTTGAAATATTCAAATTCATTCGACCATTCTGCTTCCACATCATCAGAACCAAAATCGTTATCGTTGATAGAGGCAGAAAGCATCCATCCGAATTTATCATTTTTACTACGATCACCTAATAAAAATGACCCGTTTAAAATTCTTTTCCCAGAAATAAAGTTAACACCAGAACCAGCAGTTGCAGATAATCTGAAACCTTCTGGTGATGTTCTTGTAACTAAGTTTACAGAACCACCTAAAGCATCGGCATCCATATCTGGAGTAACTGCTTTACTCACCTCGATAAGTTGAATCATGTCGGCAGGAATTAAATCCATTTGTACATTACGGTTATCACCTTCTGCCGATGGAATACGACTTCCATTTAAAGTTACCGAGTTTAATTGTGGTGCTAAACCACGTACAATAATGTTTCTAGCTTCTCCTTGATCGACCTGCATGGTAATACCAGGAATACGCTTTACGGCATCGCCAATATTAGAGTCTGGGAATTTACCAATTTGGTCTGTAGACACAATATTAGTAATGTTTGCTTTATTTTTTTGAGCGCTTAAAGCTTTGGCTTGCCCGCTGTTGTAGCCTGTAATTAGAACATCATCTAAAGTAACCGATGTAGGTCTAATTACAATTATAGTTTCAACTGTTTTTCCGGCTACAACATTAACCATAGTTTCTCCTGTTGTATACCCAATGTAAGTTACTTTTACAGCTTGTTTACCTTCTGGCACATCTAAAATGGTAAATTTTCCGTCGGCATCAGATAAACTTCCTTTGTTTAAATCTTCAATAATTATGTTACTAAAAGGAACAGACAAACCATTTTCGTCGATCACTTTTCCTTGAATATTTCCATTTTGAGCAAAACCCCAAAATGAAAAGCATATTATAGTTAATAATAATGCGTACTGTTTTTTCATCATTTTATTATTTATTGTTTGAGACAAAACTAATTTTCAAGGGTGGTTTATTTTTAAAATGTGTATTAACAAAAGGTAACTTAGCCCCTAAAAATGGCGTTATTGAATAGCAACATTAACACGTCGATAACATTGGCGTGACAATAAATAAACACCACTATAAATTGAGTAAATAGGCTTGCAAATCGGCCTTTGCATCAAGCGGTAATTTTTTTCGAAGTCTATAACGAGCAATACGAACACTATCGGGTGTAATATGAAGTATGGAAGCAATTTCTTTTGAAGACAAATTAAGGCGTAATAACATACAAAGTCTTAATTCTGATGCCGACAACTCGGTGTTAACTTGCGCTTTTAAATTTTCGAAATAATCGGGATGAATTTTACCAAAAAAGCCCATAAGTTCGGTCCATTCATCTCCTCTAGCAAGATCAAAATCTATTTCTTTAGCCAAATCTTCAATTTTGGCCTTTACAAATTCTCCGTTTCTACTTTTTAAATGGCTAAGGGTTTTAGAAACACTGGCGAGCATTTTGTTTTTATGAGCAATATTTAAACTGTAATTTGTAAGTGCTGAAATTTTTGTATCAATTTCTCTTTTTAAGGAAGCTTCTTCAGCAATTTTAATCTCTAAATCGGCTTGAAGAATTTGCTGTTCGTATTTTAAGATTTTTTGCTCTTGTCTTTTTCGTTTTTTTAGATACACTAACCAAACAACAAAAACTAAAAACATAGCAAAGCTTGCTATTAAAATGGCAATCTGGCGTGTTTTATTTATTTGATTTTGCTTATTAAGCAAGCTCAGTTCGGCTTCCCTTTCTTTAACATGGTACAAAACTTGCATGGCACTAACCAAATCGGCATTTCTTCGTTTAAAAGCTTCATCATTTAAAACATTTTGTTTAAATAAATACCCATAAGCCTCTTGGTAGTCCTTCATTTCGGCATAGGTTCTGGCCATATCTTTAAGCGCACTTTCCTCCTGCTCGATATTTTGGGTACGCCTTGCTCGTTTTAACGCGTCTTGTGTGTAGTCCAAAGATTTTTTGTAAAGCCCTTGTTTACGATTAACATCACCTAAATTATTTAAAATATTAATTTTTAAGTCTGAAGATTCTTTAGACTCATAATCATATGCCTTTTTGAAGTAAGTATAGGCTTTATCATAGTCTTCTAAATCTTCATAAATACTACCAATATTTTCATTGGTAATGGCAAGACCAGTACTATCATTAAGCGTTTTAAAAATATCTAAGCTTAAATATTGATAAGACAAAGCTTTATCGTAGTCGCCAAGTTTTTCGGAAACACCACCTAATAAGGTATTGGCTGTAGCTAAACCTTTTTTAAAATTTATTTTTTCTGAAGCCATAACACTTTCATTTAGGTACCCCTTGGCTTCATCAAAATCCTTTAATTTATGATGAATAGCTGCCATGTTATTATTAGCATAAATAAAAAAAGTGTCTTTTTTAACGTGAAGCTCCTGGGCAGTTTTATAGTTTTTTAAGGCTTCACTATCTAACCCTAAGTTTTTATAAAAATCGGCGAGATGCAAATAGCCATCAGCCATTTTAACAGAATCGTTTTTATGCGCTGCTTTAGCAAGTTCTTCTTTAATCTTATTGATTGTGTTTTTATGAGAAGTTGAAGTCTGTTTTTGGGGATAAACAAATTTCACAACAGCAAGGCAGACAATTAAAAGTAGGTATTTATTAAATTTCACAATGCTTTTTTAAATTACAAAAAGCTGTAAAATAAAGCGCCAAACATTAATAAAACATCATTTTAATAACATGTTTAGATTAAAAAAACGTGAAGTATGTAAACGAGAAAAGCCCTTTCTGAAAACAGAAAGGGCTTTAATTAGTACTTTAAGAACTGTTTCTTAAACCTCGAAAGGTTCGATAGAAACGTAAGATTTGTTATCTTTTTTCTTAGTAAACTTTACAACACCATCAACATAGGCATGTAAAGTATGATCTTTTCCTTGGTACACATTTTCACCTGGGTGATGTGTGTTACCACGTTGTCTTATGATAATGTTCCCAGCTAATGCAGCTTGACCACCAAAAATCTTAACGCCTAAACGTTTCGATTCTGATTCTCTACCATTCTTCGAACTTCCGACTCCTTTTTTATGTGCCATTTTATTTCGATTTTAGATTTTAAAATTAACTTAAAGCAGCGATTAATTCAGCTTTCTTCATTGAAGAAATTCCTTCAACACCTTTTTCTTTTGCTAAAGTTTTCAACTCAGAAACAGTTAATTTACTCAAATCTTGAGATTCATCAACTTTTGGTGCTTCAGCCTTAGGCTCTGCTTTTTTCTCTGCTTTTGCTGGGGCAGCTTTCTTAGCTCCAGAAGCAGTAATACTTTCAATTACAATTTCAGTTAAAGATTGACGGTGACCGTTTTTAACACGGTATCCTTTACGTCTTTTCTTTTTGAAAACTATAACTTTATCACCTTTAAGGTGTTTTAAGACTTTTGCTCCTACTTGAGCTCCGTCTATAGCCGGGGCGCCTACAGTTACATTGTCACCATCACCAACTAAAAGAACATTATCGAAAGAAACTTCCTTACCTTCTTCAGTTTGTAAACGGTTAACAAAAACTCTTTGGTCTTTTTCAACTTTAAATTGATGCCCTGCTATCTCTACAATTGCGTACATAGCGTAACGTTTTTATTTATTAATTTTGTTCAAAAATGAGTGCAAATATACTGCTAAATAATTAAACTACAAATGTTTTATATATTATTGCGGAATATTTCCTGTTTTTTTAAACAATTGCATTACGGTAAGCGAAGAAACTACCGTTGTTGCTATACCCATTACGGCTACCACAAAAGTAACCATACCTATATCGGCATTAAAACCACCATGCATATTTAGAAGCATATTGTGCAAGAATGCGGGATCAATTTCGGTGGTATAAAACAGAAAGAAAACAGTAAATATTAAAGTAGCTATAAACCCTGTAACCAATCCTATTTTAAAGCCTTGACCATAGGAAAACCCATCGGGATCTTCTAGTTTACTTAATCGAACAGCTTCATAAATTCCCAGCCCTGTAATAATAGCATTGGCAAAACTAAATGCCGGATTGGTATGCTTTTCAACTAGAGCTAACACTAAAAAATAAGCCACTAAAACGGCACTAATAACGAGGCCAAAACGAATGGAAACGGATGTCTTTTTCATGTTTACTTGGAATTAATTCACTTAAATTTCGTGAAAATTTATGAATAAAAATAATTTCAAGTCAAAAAACAAAATTACAAACGCTTAATTATCAATAAATAAGGCAACCTTTAATTATTCTTAAAACCCATAGACAATACGTTTTAATACAGGAATGCACTTTAAAATATTTCGATAATCATTTAAAATAATCTAAATGTAATTCACCTCATTTATTGGCTTGTATATAAAAGACAAAATCATGTTTTTTAACACAATAAACCACTTTATTTAGTAGTTTTGCTACACGAAACTCATACCTATTATTATGAAAACTATAAAACATATTTTAGTCCTTACATTAATCGTTTCATTTGCGTTTAGCTGTAAAAATAAAACACCAGAAGTTAAAACTGTTGAAGTAGAAACTGCTACAGAAACAGCAACTCAACTTGACCCTAATGCCACTTATGCTAAAGCTGAATTTACTATTGAAGGCATGACTTGTGCTATGGGTTGTGCGGCTCAAATCCAGAAGAAAATATCTAGAATGGACGGTGTAAAATCGGCCAAAGTAGATTTTGATAAAAAATTAGCCATGGTTGAATATGATGAAGCAAAAGTTACACCAACTTCTTTAGAAGAAACCGTTGTAAAAGTATCGAACACCTATTCTGTTCACGATATGAAAACTGTTGAAGATTTTCCAACTTCGACGAAAACAACTTGCGAACCAGGATGTAAAAAAGACTGCTGTAAAGGTGGTGAAAAAATGACTTGCAAACCAGGCTGTAAAGAAGCTTGTTGCGCTAAGAAAGAAGCTTAAAATTTAAAATAAGATTCTTTAATTTAAGAGGCTGCCTGAAAAGCATACGAGATGTCCTAACAGCCTCTCGAAATATTTTTATCTGATTGCTAATCAAAACCGGTTTCGACAAGCTCAACCTGATACATCAAAGTAATTAGCTTTTCAGACAGCCTTTTTCGTATCAATTATTTAGTAATTGATATTATTTCCAAGTTACAGTTTCCATAATGTGCTTGATATCCTTTTCAATATACTGTGCTGCAGGAAGAATAGAATCGTAATTTGGTTTGGCGTAGAAATACAAAGAGCCTGTTAAAAAATGCTGTACACTATCGGTTACATAAAACTGCGCCGGAGAAGCAACATTACCTTTAACTTCCGCGAAAGCGCCATACACTTTTCGCTGTTTATTTAAGTAAGCTGTAACAGGAATTTCATCAGCCTTAATAGTATGTTTTTGAGTGAAATTTTGGGCGTCTCTTAAAAAATCATTCAGATTTTTTTCGCTGTTATCAATAGATTTATAAGTTAAAAACAGCGTCCCTCTTAAACTTGGATACTCTAAATTAACCCCATAACTTTTTGTTGGTGCTTTAACTTCGTTAACACTAACTTTTGTGGCAAGCTTGTTAATTTCGAAAGTGAAAGGTAAATCGAAATTAATTTCTTTATAATTGGGTTCTGGATATTCTAACCTTAAAAAAGCATTGGGTTTCGGCACCACATCTTCTTTACAAGAAAAACATAAGGCAAGCACTACTAAAACGTAAACAAATTTCGTCATTAGGTTATGGTGAATTTTACAAGCTTGATGCGTTTTTTATCTAAAGCTTCAATAGTAAAAACGTAATTTTCAAAATTTATTTTACTGTTCAACTTAGGGAAGCTTTTAGAAATTTCTAAAACAAAACCTGCAACGGTTTCAGCTTCGCCTTTTTTAGATTCGAAAACCGTATCGTCTTCAAGCTTTATAATTTTATAAAAATCTTTTAAAGCTGTTTTGCCTTCAAACACATAATTATGTTCGTCTAATTTCGAGTAGGTTAAATCTTCATCATCAAACTCATCGCTAATATCACCTACAATTTCTTCAATAATATCTTCTAAAGAAATCAATCCAGAAGTACCGCCATACTCATCAACTACAACCGCTAAATGCACTTTTTTATCTTGAAACTCGGTCATTAAATCATCCAACTTTTTATTCTCTGGAACAAAAAACGGTTCGCGTAATAAACTGGTCCAATCAAATTGCTTTCTATCAATATAAGGCAACAAATCTTTTACGTATAAAATCCCTTCAATGGTATCGATACTATCGCGATAAACCGGAATTCTAGAATAACCATTAGCAATAATTACAGGCATAATATCGGCGTATTTTTGGTCGATATTTAATGCAAAAATATCGATTCGCGGACGCATAACCTGTTTGGTATCAGTGTTTCCAAAAGACACAATGCCTTTTAATATTTTATGCTCTTCTTTGGTGGTGTCTTCTTCGCTAGTAAGCTCTAAAGCCTGGGATAATTGATCGACATTAAAATTAGATTTCTGTTTCCCCAAACGGTTATGAATTCCTAAAGTAACACTACGCATAGGCAAACTTATGGGCGACAGTAAAAAATCTAAAACCTTTAAAGGATAAGCCATAAAAATGGCAAATTTTAAATTGTTTCTGCTGGCGTAAATTTTTGGTAATATTTCACCAAATAATAAAATTAAAAAAGTAACAACTACAACTTCAATTACAAATTTAATCTTTGGGTTTGACAGGTTTCCAAACATAAAGTCGCCTAAAAAAGCGAACAAAATAACTACGGCAATATTTATAAAATTATTGGTTACCAATATGGTAGCCAATAGTTTTTTAGGGCGCTCTAGAAGTCTAGAAATAATTTGTATGCGTCTGGATTTGTTCTCTAAACCTGCTTCAACATCACTTCTATTTAATGAAAATAAAGCCACTTCGGCTCCAGAAATTAGCGCCGAACATAAAAGCAGCACAAATAATAAGACAAAGCTAAAAACCACAGGTAGGTCTATAGCAAATATTAACGAGACTAAACTGGCAGGGTCAGGATCCAATGGCTATTGGTTTGGTTAAACTTAAATCTTGAAACATCGTGAATTTCATATTAAAAAGGAAGATCATCTTCGGCTTCTTGGCTCGAAATGTTTTCTGGTTTTGTTGGCGTTTCAGTTTTTTGCGACGCTGGCGTATTGGTGTTCGAACTACTATCTTTTTTAGTGGTTAAAAAAGTGAAATCGTTGCAATGAATTTCGGTAGAATAACGCTCTAAGCCTTTATCGTCCATCCATTTTCTGGTTTTTAAACGCCCTTCAATATAAACTTTATCGCCTTTGCTTAAATACTTTTCGCAAATTTCGGCAGCTTTATTTCTAACTACAATATTATGCCATTCGGTGTTGGTTACACGCTCGTTGGTTTGCTTGTTGGTATACGTTTCGTTTGTTGCCAAAGGAAAACGACCAATACAATTACCACCTTCAAAATAGTGCATTTTAATCTCATCACCTAAATGCCCAATAAGCATTACTTTATTTAAAGTTCCCGACATAATTCCTTAAAAAATTAGAAAGCAAAATTAGTTTAAATGCTTCACATGATTTTAAAATTAATAAAAAAATATGATTGTTTTAACCATAGGCTTCGAAAATAAGAAATTCTATGCCAACCACCATTTCTATACCTGATTTTCAATAAAACATTTTAAAAATCAAAGCTTTCAATAAAATTTCCTATTAAAATAGGTACGGCATAATTTCTAACATCATCAAACAAAACACCTTCAATAGGCAAGTCCTTTATATTAACAATCCAAAATGTGGTGTACAAATGTTGGTGCGATAATTTATGCACCAAGGGCGTCTTATTGTATAGACTCAATGTATAGGAATGTGATTTTAGTAAATCATGGGTTTTTAACAAAGCTTTTAATTGAGACGCATCGCAGTTTTTACTGGTTTCAATTAACGGAAACTGATACAAGTTTTGCCAAATACCTTTGCCTTCGCGTTTCTCCAAGATAGTTTTACCGTCTTCCGATATAAATACCAAGAAGTTAAAATATTTCTTTTTCGCTTTCGCGGATTTAATTTTAACTGGTAAATCGGCTATTTTATTTTTATTGAAAGCCACACAAGGCTCCTGAAACGGGCAAACCGAACAGTCTGGATTTTTAGGTTTGCATTGTATGGCGCCAAATTCCATAATGGCCTGATTAAAATCGGAAGGATTTTTTTTATCAATTAATTCTTGAGCTAAAGCTTTAAATTCCTTTGCTCCTTTTGAAGAATTGATAGGTGTATCTATACCAAAATAACGCGACAAAACACGATATACATTCCCATCAACCACAGCAGCGGGTTCATTAAAACAAATGGAAGCAATGGCGCTTGCCGTATAATCGCCAACACCTTTTAACTTTAGCAAGTCCTTATATGTATCTGGAAAAACTCCTTGAAGCTCGTTAGCGACATATTTTGCCGAAGCATGTAAATTTCGGGCTCTAGAATAATACCCCAAACCTTGCCATAATTTTAAAACAGCGCTCTCTTTTGCGGCGGCCAAATCGAAAACCGAAGGAAATTTATTAATAAAAGCATCATAAAATGGTAACCCTTGATTCACTTGTGTTTGCTGTAAAATAATTTCCGACAACCAAATATGGTACGGATTTTTAGTTTCTCGCCACGGCAAGCTTCGTTTGTTAATTGAGTACCAATGGATTAGCTTTTTAGAAAATATCATTCATTAATTAAATAGAGGGCGTAAAAATAAACGTTTATAATATTAAATTTTAGTGAATTAGGTTTGAAATATTGAATATTTAATTCCTATATTTGCATCCCTTTTAGAATTTATAGTAACCCAAAATAAAATATTAAAAATGACGAAGGCTGATTTAGTAGCAAAGATTTCTGAGAAATTAGGAATTGAAAAAGGTGATGTTCAAGCAACTGTTGAAACATTTATGGAAGAAGTAAAAACTTCTTTAGAAGCTGGTGATAATGTTTACTTAAGAGGTTTTGGAAGCTTTATTATTAAAACAAGAGCTGAAAAAACTGGTAGAAATATTTCAAAGAATACAACTATCAAAATACCTGCTCACAATATTCCTGCATTTAAGCCTGCAAAAGTATTTGTTGAAGGCGTTAAAACGAATGTAGACGTAAAATAAGAATACATAAGCTGAACTTGTTTCAGCATTAAAACGAATTATTAATCTTAAAAGACACTATTTATGCCAAGTGGTAAAAAACGTAAAAGACATAAGGTAGCGACGCACAAACGTAAGAAACGTAGACGCGCTAACCGTCACAAGAAGAAAAAATAAATCAAAAAAGTAGTTAGATTAGCTACTTTTTTTGGTTTTAAAAAACAACGAGTTCTTTGAAATGAGTTCATCGATTTTTTAATCATATTTTAAAATCAATAGAACTCCACGGATTTAAAAATCCTGTGGTCTGGTGTGCAAACATCAGATAAAAATAATGTATAATCCATCTATACCATTTGGTTGATGGTTATTGGTTTCTAGTTATTAGTTACTGGTTAATAGTTATTGGTTTTTAGTAAATGGTTTTAAAGTGAAATATTAATTTACTTTTAACCTTATACTTCTAACCTCAAACTATTGACTTTTAACTTTTAACTTCTAACTTTTAACTTCTTACCAGACTGTATGGATAAAAATTAACACCATGGATAAAGAATTGATCATTCGATCTAGTTCCGACAATGTTGATTTTGCCTTATTAAAAGATGGAAAACTTATTGAATTACAAAAGGATGAAGATAGTAACGACTTTTCTGTTGGCGATGTGTTTATAGCCAAAATAAGAAAAGCTGTTCCTGGACTAAATGCTGCATTTGTTAATGTGGGCTACGAGAAAGATGCATTTTTGCATTATCACGATTTAGGGCCAAAACTACCATCACTTTTAAAATTCACAAAACGTGTAAGCACAGGTAAACTAAAAGATTTTTCTTTAAAAAATTTCCCATTTGAAAAAGATATTGAGAAAGACGGCAAAATTGCCGACGCCTTAAAATCGAATCAGTCGCTATTAGTACAAATTGTAAAAGAACCCATATCAACCAAAGGCCCTAGAATAAGCTCAGAGCTTTCTATTGCCGGAAGATATATTGTTTTAGTCCCTTTTTCTAGTCGCATTTCTATTTCACAAAAAATAGAAGATCGCGAAGAAAAAGACCGATTAAAACGCCTGGTAAAAAGCATTACGCCTCCAGGTTTTGGGGTAATTGTTCGTACGGTAGCACAAGGCAAAAAAGTAGCAGAACTAGATAAAGATTTACAAAATTTGCTTAGTCGTTGGACGGCAATGTGTAAAAAGCTACACAAAGCGCATCACCCCAGTAAAGTTTTAGGTGAAATGAATAAAGCCTCTTCAATATTAAGAGACATATTTAACGACACCTTTACTAGCATACATGTGGACGATGAAACGCTTTATTATCAAATAAAAGATTACGTGCAAGAAATTGCACCAAAAAAAGAATCCATAGTTAAATTGTATAATTCAAACATTCCCATATTCGAGAAATTTGGAATTGAAAGACAGATTAAAACCTCGTTTGGCAAAACCGTTTCTATGGCAAAAGGCGCCTATTTGGTTATCGAACATACCGAAGCCCTGCATGTTATAGATGTAAACAGCGGAAACCGTTCTAACAAAGCCAACAGTCAAGAAGACACAGCACTTGAAGTTAATCTTATCGCCGCAACAGAAATGGCGCGCCAATTACGCTTGCGTGATATGGGCGGCATCATTGTAGTCGATTTTATAGATATGACGAATGCTGAAAACAGGCAGAAACTTTTCAACCATCTTCGTGATGAAATGAAGGACGACAGAGCCAAACACAAAATACTGCCTCCAAGTAAATTTGGATTAATACAAATTACAAGACAACGTGTACGCCCAGAAATGAACATTAAAACGCGCGAGGAAAATCCCGACGCGATTATTAATGGCGCCGAAGTGGAAGCACCTATCGGCATAGTGCAAAAAATAAATCACGATCTTGAAAAACTATTTAAAAAAGACTATAAAAAGGTGACCCTAAACACACATCCTTTCATAGCAGCCTTCTTAACACAAGGTTTTCCATCAATACGTTCAAAATGGTTTTTTGAACATAAAAAATGGGTGAAAATATTACCTAGAGATGCTTACACATACCTAGAATACCACTTTTTCGATAAAGATGGTAATCAAATTAAATAACCAAAAAAAACCCGCGACTTCTTTAAGTTTGCGGGTTTTTTATTTTATAAACTTAGCTAGTCTTCACTCAAGATTATATTGATTTAATAATTTGGATGGATGCCGTTCCAACACCAAACGCAGTAGTAGTGCTAAATTAAATTTATAGCTTCGTTATTAGATGTTTTCTTATCATTGTATTAATAAGCAGAATTTAACTTTAAAAGACACACCTATTTGCACCCATCAAATTCATGAAATATTAAGTTATAGAAGCTTCATAAATACTATCGATCGCGGTATTTAAAACCGAAGAAAACTCAACATCACTTTGTTGAAGTTTTAAATCGCTTAAAAGTGCTCTAGAAAAACTTGCAATAACCCCATTATTTTCAGCCAATAAAGCATTTGCTGTTTCCATATCATAACCTCCTGAAAGCGCAAAAACACGAACAACTTTAGGATGATTTACCAAATCTTCATAAAAGTTGGTTACTGTTGGTAAAGTTAATTTTAAAATGATCGACTGGTCATCAGAAAGTTTATCTAACTCCTGTAATATATTTTTCTTTAGTACGACTTCAATTTCAGCTTTGCTTTCGGCATGGATATCGACTTCAGGTTCTAAAATAGGAATTAATCCGCAGGCTAAAATAGCTGAACCAAAAGCAAACTGTTGCTTTACAATTTCAGAAATGCCTTCAGCATTATTTTCATAAATTACCGAACGCATTTTTGTGCCAAAAATCCCTAATTGTTTGGCGTCATTTAATCGTGACTTTAAATTCGGAATCGGTTTCATTAATTTTACTCCATTGCGAAGTGCTTCCAATCCTACATCAACTTTCAAAAAAGGAACAATATGTTTTTCTAATAAATAAGACGGCACTGGTTTTTTATCAACAAAACCTTTCATTGTTCTTTCAAAAAGAATAACACCTAATATTTTATCGGCTGTAAAATATTTATTTGTTATCACACGCGTTCTCATGTCATGAATGAGTTGAAACATTTCAGATTCATTTTTATATTGATTTTCATCAATACCATAGCCTAAAAGTGCTTTTGGTGTACTACCGCCACTCTGGTCTAATGCAGCAATAAACCCTTTACCTTTTCTTATTCTATCTAATTGCTCTTGAAACGTATACATGACATTTTATTTTAAATTTATAAACAGTTGTTCTTCGCTATTAAAGATATAAAACACCTGATTAATTTCATAAAAATAATCCTACTCTAAAATATGCATTGTGTTTTAATCTTGTGTACTTCAATGATTGGTAATTTATTGTATACCAGTACTTTTCTCAGTTTTAAAACAGCTTTGCTTAAAAAAACATAATACTTTTAAATATTTAAAGATATTCCAAAAATCATTTAAATCACTGTGTAACAGATAACTAAATACACGACTACACTATTTATTAAAACGTATAGACAAATAGCGTCTAGCATCTTTCTTAAATTTAAGTTAAAGCTTCTTTAAAATTTATACATTTGTAAATAGTTCAAATAAAACCAAACTCTCAAAATTATGGATTTCCCCAAATCTCTATTAATTCTTGTGGTATCACTATGCCTTAACTTTTCCTACTCACAAACCGGTCCTGGAGGTGTAGGTAATACCTCTTCTAATGGATTATGGTTAAAAGCTGAAAATGTTAATCTTAGTGATGGTGCTGCAATCCCCACATGGTTAGATGCATCTGGAAATAACAACAACGCTACTGCAACTTCTGGACAACAGCCCAATTTTCAATCTTCTAGTGATTTAAACGGTATGCCAACTGTGCGTTTTGATGGCACCAACGACCAAATGTCTATACTAGATGCCGATATATTAGATGGAACGGAAGGCATGACTTATTTTGCAGTAATAAGACCAAACAATTTAGACAATGCACCTCGTGGTATTTTAGGTAAACGAATAAGTTACACAACTTCAACAGATTATGCCTATACTTGGTTTTTTCATAACCAGCAAGGCATTAATGTAGATATTAACACCCAAAATGACCGACTTAAAAGTCTGCCTATAAACTTTTCAAATGATACAAATTACATCATGCAAATGCATTTTGATGGGAGTTTAACAGCTTCACAAAGATTAAAAACATTTAGCGGGCAAACAATGACTTCTGAAGGCAAAGAGACTTCTACAATGCTTATTAACAGTAATTCCAACCTGGTTCTAGGCGCTTTAAACCTAAATTACAACACCTATCTTGGAGCAGATATGTCTGAGATTATTCATTACAACTATGCGCTTAATGCTGCAGAACGTATTATAGTAAACAATTATTTATCGGCTAAATACAATATTGCATTGGCTTCAGAGGATTATTATAAAATGGATGATTTTGGAAATGGTGAGTTCGATTTTAACGTCGCAGGAATTGGACAAGCTGCCGATGGTTCTTCGCATACCGATTCTCAAGGTTCTGGGATTGTGAGAATAAATAACCCTACCGATTTAGACCCTGGCGACGATGAATTTTTGTTTTGGGGTGAAAAAACTAACAGTTCAAATTATCAATTTGTTACAACCACAGACAATAATTACGAACAATTAAATTCAACTTGGCGATTTGATGAAGAAAAAAGCGTAGGAGACATCGATATTTCATTCGATATTAGTGTAAACGGTAGTAAAGGCATCGATTTATCTGAAATGCCTAGTTGTGCTACTTTACAATTAGTTTACGATAACGACGAAGATTTCTCCACAATCCTTGGCAGCGAGATATTCGATTTAACTATTACAGGAAATACGGCAATTGCAACAGGAATTAAAGTCTCCTCTAAAAGGTATTTTACGCTTCGCTACGCGAAACAAGACGAAATTATTTGGGATGGTGCAAACTTTACAGGTGGATCTGGAACTAACAACGCCCCAGATAACATAAATGATACTTGTAAAAAATTAATTATCGAATCTGGTGAAGTAACACTTACCGAAAATGCGCATGTAGACAAAATTGAAGTAAAACCTGGTGCCATTTTAAATATAGCCAGCGGTATTTTTATAACAGCAGAAACTAGAATTACCATTGATGGAACTCTTAATTTGTTGGGTGAAGCTCAACTTATTCAAAAACACAATCAAACATCAAAAAGCTCAGGCAGCGGTAATTTAACGGTATCCCAGCAAGGCACAGCCAACTTGCACAATTATAACCTTTGGTCGGCTCCTGTAAACACAGCTGGCAATTGGCATCTCGAAAATTTAGAAGACGAGTATGGTATTGTTGTAAATTTTACAACTAGCCACGACGCCGTTTATGGCTCTCCATTAACTTTAAGCAGCTACTGGTTGCATAGTTTTAATGGCCTTTCAGACAATTATTCGCACTGGAACCAAATAAGCCCAACAAGTGCTTTACCACCCGGATATGGTTATACTATGAAAGGATCTGGAGCCAGTTCCAGCTTGCAAAGTTATACTTTTAGAGGCACAGCAAATGATGGAAACTACAGCCTTTCTGCAACTGCTGGTAATGATATTTTAATAGGAAACCCATACCCTTCTGCGCTAGATGCCAATCAATTTATTGAAGATAACTTATCTGTTATTGACGGAACCCTCTATTTTTGGGAACAATTCGGCGAGGTTAACAGTCATTTATTAGCCGACTACGAAGGCGGATATGCTACCTATACTAAAATGATGGGGACACCTGCAGTATCTAATGCAGCTGTACCGCATAATGGCTCTGGAAGTCCTGATAAAGGTGCGCCAACACAATTTATTCCTATAGGACAAGGCTTTTTTGTTACCGTAATAAATTCCGGCACATTAATATTTAACAATGCGCAACGTGCTTTTGCTACAGCTTCAGCCAATGGTACAGTGTTTTTCAAAACAAACTCAAAATCTAAAACTCAACAAACTCAAAACGCAGATAATCGCCCGAAACTATGGTTTAAGCTTACAGAACCCAATGGTCGTCATAAAACTATTGGTTTGGGCTACGACAGCCAAGCAACTCATAATTTTGATAAAGGTTATGATGCCAAATCTTACGACAATTTAGATAATGACTGGTATTGGGTTTCAAATAATGAAAAATTAGTTATTCAAGCCTTGCCAGAAATTAACATCCAAGATGAACTACCTTTAGAAGTTAAAGTGACTCATGCTGGGTCTTATGCGTTTTCAATAAGAGATATGCATAATATTCCTAGCACACTGGATATCTATTTAAAAGACAACATCCAAAACACCTATTACAATTTAAAAGAAAAAGAGGTAGCACTAACTTTAGATGCTAATACAGATGCTAATCAATTCTCGATTGTTTTTCAAAAGGATAGCACACTAGATACCGAAATAAAAAATGAAGCTAATGCACACACTTCATACAACGCATCGACTAAAACATTAACATTACACCCAAAAGAAGCTGTGGAATCTTCAGAATACATCCAAATTTATAGCACTTTAGGTCAAGAGGTTTTAACATTAAAACAACCTAAATCTAATGCTATTAATGTTTCGCAATTAACTGATGGTGTTTATGTATTAAAAATAAAATCGAAAAACCAAAAACAAGTCACAAGTATTAAATTTGTGAAATATTAAGTTTCAAAAACGTAGTCCTAGATATGGCAAGGGGTCAAGTCAAAAAGTTGTGGAGCATCTAAAAAAGCAAGACCTTTGAATAAAAATTTTTAATGTCATCAGATTCATTATTAGCCATAGCCAATTTATTACTTCCAGAAATACTTATTAAGTATTTTGATTTGGACAAGTACGAAATTAAAGGAGAAGCACTACATTTTTATTTTACAGAACTAAACACGATTCCCGAAGAATTTAATGAAACTAAACTTCATTCTAAAGGCTTCTTTCCTGAGGCTACCGTTCAAGACTTCCCTATACGAGGTAAAAATGTTTACCTTCATATAAAACGCCGCAGATGGCTGAATAAGCAAACTAATGAAGTGGTTCATAGAGATTGGAATTTAGTAGCACAGGGAACACGGATGACCGCCGAGTTTGCTGATTTTTTAAAAGAAATTAGTCAACACTAAAGCTACCGATTGCCACACCATTGGGTTTTTCTACGGTGTTAACGGCAAGAAATTGCAACGCCAGTACAAAGATTACCTAAGTGATTTTAAATCGTGGGATCAAAAAGCCCATGCAAAAGATTGGCTATTGTACCCTGAGAATCTAGGAAGCTACCTGTCGCTTGACGAAACCGCTTTTTGCAATGGCGAACTCTACACCATCTTAACCAATAAAGATGCCAAAGGAAAGAAAGGCGCTATAGTAGCTATGGTTAAAGGAACTAAAGCTGAAACAGTGATAAAAATACTTCATAAAATTCCTTTAAAACAAAGAAATAAAGTTAAAGAAGTGACTCTAGATATGGCAGGAAATATGGGGCTTATTGTTAAAAAATCATTCCCCAATGCCTCCTTAGTGATAGACCGTTTTCATGTGCAGAAATTAGCATTGGACGCTTTGCAAGAAATAAGAATCAAACACAGATGGGAAGCCATTGACGCAGAAAATGATGCCATAGAAGACGCTAGAAGTAAATCTTTAAAATACATACCTGAAATACTTCCAAACGGAGATACATTAAAACAACTACTGGCAAGAGGAAGGTATTTACTCTATAAGCCAAGCAACAAGTGGACTGAAAACCAAGCTAAAAGATCAGTAATACTATTTAAACACTATCCTGATATAGAAAAAGCATATAAACTATGCCAGAACTTATCTTGGATTTTTAACAATACTCAGGATAAAACTTCCGCACTAACACGATTAGCTAAATGGGATGAAAAAGTTAGACAAGCAGCCTTTAAAAGCTTTAATACTATATCCAGAACCATGTCTATTCACTATCAAAACATTCTAAACTATTTTGATAATAGAAGTACCAACGCTTCAGCAGAATCTTTCAATGCTAAAATTAAAGCTTTTAGATCGCAATTTAGAGGTGTGAGGAACGTAGAGTTTTTCCTTTATAGATTAACGACTATTTTTGCTTAATTCTAAAATCCCACAACTTTTGCTCTTGATCCATGGCAAGCTATGTTTAGGACTAAATTGAAAATCAAATAAATCCACAAATATTTCACCAAATAAAAAAGCCAACTTAAAAAATTAAGTTGGCTTTTCCTTTATTAGTGCGGGCGGGGAGACTCGAACTCCCACACCTCGCGGCACTAGATCCTAAGTCTAGCGTGTCTACCAATTCCACCACGCCCGCTAAAGGACTGCAAATATAAAAATTAGTTTTAATATTTTTTACTTTTTTTTAAAAATGTTCAAAGAAATTAAAAGCATTAAAATTTCCATTTCTAAAAAGCAAACCCTACTCCTTTTAGATATGGAATTTCTACACCATCAGCATAACAAAAGTTTCATAAATATGCTACAAAACTTATAACATTTTAAAGCCTTTCCCTGCACGACACTCTTTTTTATGCAGCACATTAGTTGTAAATTTGTAAACACACAACAATGACTTCTATGGAAAAGCTTACACAATACATTAGTCAGCATAAAGATCGATTTTTAGACGAACTTATCGAGCTGCTTAAAATCCCTTCTATTAGTGCCGATTCAGCATACAAAACCGATGTTTTAAAAACAGCCGATGCCGTTAAAACCCGTTTAGAAAAAGCAGGTTGCGACAAGGTTGAAATCTGTCAAACCGATGGCTACCCCATTGTGTATGGCGAAAAAATTATCAACAAAAAGCTTCCAACTATATTAGTTTACGGACATTACGATGTGCAACCGCCAGACCCAATAAATTTATGGCATTCACCACCGTTTGAACCCGTAATTAAAAACACCGAAAAGCATCCCGAAGGCGCCATTTTTGCCCGTGGTGCTTGCGATGACAAAGGCCAAATGTACATGCACGTAAAAGCTATGGAATTTATGTCCAGCACAAACCAATTGCCTTGTAATGTAAAATTTATGATTGAAGGCGAAGAGGAAGTAGGCAGTGTAAACCTGGGCACTTTCGTGAAAAACAATCACGAAAAACTTAAAAACGATGTGATTTTAATTTCCGATACAGGCATGATTGCCAACGATGTACCATCAATAACAACAGGCTTACGTGGTTTAAGCTATGTTGAAGTTGAAGTTACAGGACCTAATCGCGATTTACACTCTGGTTTATATGGCGGTGCCGTAGCAAACCCCATCAATATTTTAAGTAAAATGATTGCTTCGCTTCACGACGAAAATAATCATATTACCATTCCTGGTTTTTATGATCAAGTTGAAGAACTTTCCGAAGCAGAACGCGCCGAAATGGCAAAAGCACCATTCAGCTTAGAAAACTATAAAAAAGCCTTGGATATCGATGCCGTGTATGGCGAATCGGGATACAGCACCAACGAAAGAAATTCCATTAGACCAACTTTAGATGTTAACGGCATTTGGGGAGGTTATACCGGCGAAGGCGCTAAAACCGTTATCGCTAGCAAAGCTTATGCTAAAATATCGATGCGTTTAGTACCAAATCAAGACTGGGAAAACATCACCAAACTGTTTAAAACACATTTCGAAAACATCGCACCAAAAGGCGTGAAAGTAAAAGTGACACCACATCACGGCGGACAAGGTTACGTTACTCCAATAGACAGTATTGGTTACCAAGCAGCAAGCAAAGCCTACCAACATACTTTTGGCAAAACCCCGTTACCACAACGTAGCGGCGGCAGCATCCCTATTGTATCCCTTTTTGAAAAAGAGTTAAAAAGCAAAACCATTTTAATGGGCTTTGGTTTAGACAGCGATGCCATTCATTCCCCAAACGAACATTTTGGCGTTTGGAATTACCTAAAAGGCATCGAAACCATTCCTTTATTTTATAAACATTTCACCGAACTATCAAAATAATAAAATTAATTGAACACAGTAATTAGGGTGTTACCACCTTTTACTTTTAAGGAGTAAAAGGTGGTCGCGCTATCCGTTACTAGTTTTGGCTCGAAGCGGCCGCTCGCCAAAAGCTAACCACTACTATCGCTAACACAGATTAGCTGCTCCCATGAAAAACCTACACAACAAGCAACTTTTACTACTCACCCTAGCTACCATATTAATAAGTACATCGGGATCCTTAGGGAGATTTATAGATTTACCAACCCCTTTAATTATTTGGAGTCGTGGTGTGTTAGGAGCGATCTTTCTATTTCTTTTTTGTAAGTATAAAAAGCTAAACATAAAATTAAAATCAAAAGAAGACCTTCCAACTATAATTCTTGGAGGCGTGCTTTTAACAGCACATTGGCTAACTTATTTTTATGCTTTAAAGCTTTCTAACGTAGCTCTAGGCATGCTGTCTATGTTTACATTTCCAGTTATCACGGCTTTATTAGAACCTTTTTTCACTAAAACAAAACTTAACCCCGTTCATATTATTTTAGCCTTTATTGTTTTACTAGGCATTTATATTTTAGCTCCTGATTTTAGTTTTGAAAACACCCACTTAAAAGGCATTCTTTTTGGTGTGTTATCTGCTTTTTGTTATGCTTTAAGAAATCTTATTTTAAAAAGACATGTTCATAAATATGAAGGTTCCGTACTAATGATGCAGCAAACCTTTATTGCGAGTGTTATTTTATTACCAACTCTATTTTTTCTAGACAGCAGTAATATGCCCTCGCAGCTCCCCTACCTTATTATACTAGGTTTGGTTACCACTGCCATTGGACATTCCTTATTTATTTCTAGTTTAAAACATTTTTCGGTAAGCACAGCAAGTATTATAGGCAGTAGCCAACCCGTTTTCGGAATTATAATCGCATTCATTTTCCTAAATGAAAGACCCGCACTAAACACCTTCATTGGAGGTTCGCTAATTTTAGCAACCGTTATTATTGAAAGTATTCGATCTAAAAAAGATTGATATATTTCAAACAAAAGAAAACAGTCAAGATGCCATGTTTTCAATGGCAGTTCCTTTTATTTTCTTTCTACATTAGATGTAGAATTTCTTGTCCCTCTGTTTAACAAGAATAGGTTTAATTTTACGGGCTTCGAGCGAATACAAGAAGCACGTTTGTTTTATTAAACTTGTTGCTAAAATATTGCACAAAAAAACCACATAAAACTTGTAATTAACAATGCTTCATGTGGTTTTTCTAAGAAGTTTAAAACTAAAAGTAAACTAATTTAAGCAGCTACTTCAGTTTTAAAATGATCGTAAAGCTCTTTACAACCGTATCCAACAATAGAAAATCGTTTGTTTTTAACTAAAGCTTCGTTGTGTAATTTTGATATGGCCTCTACACCGTGCTTATCCATACTTTCAATATCCATGATACTGATTGTAAGATCGCTTACAGTTTCAAAAATGTTGTTAAACTCATTCATAAAAATGTTAACGTTACTTTTGTTTAAGTTGCCTTTAACTTTAAAAAAATTGTTACAGTTGGTAATTTTCAAATCCATAGTAAATGTTTTTAAATGGTTAAACTATCAATCAATATAAGGAAGCCAATCACCCGATTGGGAGGTAAAAATAGAAAACAAAACCATCTTGTCTATTATTTATTCGACTAACAGATTTGAACTTCTGTTAAACGACTAGAAGGGTTCAATTTTATCGACGAACAACCAATTAATTACAAGTTTTTATTACATTTACTTCTACTAATTCTGTTTTAAGCACCATTTAATTCATCTTATGAAAAAATTAATTCTTCTACTTTGCATACTCACTTCTGTTTCCGGATTCGCACAGTCTGATGAAGAAGCCGATATTAAAGCAATTCATAAAGTTTTAAAAAAACAACGCCTTGCATGGTCTGATAATGATATTGAGGGCTACATGGAAGGCTACTGGAAAAATGATGCGCTTAAATTTTATGGGCCAAATGGAATTACCAAAGGTTGGGAAGCGACTTTAGACCGCTACTTAAAAGCTTATCCTACCGAAAAACATACAGGGAAATTAAGCTTCAAAATAAATGATGTTTCTAAAATAAGCGATGGTGCGTATTTTGTTTTAGGCGAATATCATATAAAGCGAGATTTAGGAAACGCCGATGGTATTTTCATGTTAGTTTTCAAAAAAATAAACGGCGAATGGAAAATTATTGCAGATACTTCAACTTAAAAAATTATAGTTTCTTCACATAATCTGTGATGATAACTATTTGTTGCGCCCCTACTTTGCCTTCAATATATTTATCATTTTCTCTATCCAAGCGAATATTTCTAACAGCTGTACCTTGTTTGGCCACCATACTAGAACCTTTCACTTTTAAGTCTTTTATAAGTACAACAGCATCGCCATTATCTAGAATTACACCATTTACATCGCGATGAATAATTTTATTAGCGGCATCTTCATGTTCGCCAGTGGCCCGTGCTAAAGCCAGAGCTTCATCGTCTAAAAACATCATGTCTAGCAAATCTTTTGGCCAGCCTTCGTTACGCAAACGCTGTAACATACGCCAAGCCATAATTTGAACTGCGACATGCTCGCTCCACATACTGTCGTTTAAACAACGCCAGTGGTTTACATCCATTTCGGTATTTTCTTCAATTTGATCTAAACAGGTTTTACAAACCAAAATATCGTTTGCAACATTTTCATTTAAAGACGGCGGAATGGTGTACTGCGATAAATCGTTGGTTGCCGAACATAATTCGCAAGTATTATTGCTTCGCTCTTTTAGTGTTTGTAAAACGCTCATGGGTGTGAAATTTTATGTTGCAAAAATACAGTTAATTAAAACCTTTTACAACTTTCATTATGAAACAAAAAAAGTGACCTAAACTGTAAAAACTCACGGTTTAGGTCACTTTTTAAAAATAGAAAATTGTTAATATTTGGAGAGTTCAGCAATAAACTCATAAATCGCATCTTCGCGCGTTTTAGAGAAATACTTATCCTTTAAAGCCATATGCTTTTTACGTAAATGCCCTTGAGGCCATGCTTTGTTAAACAAATCGTCATAGCCTTGTTGCATTTTTTCTAAATCGTCCATTGAATCTAAAAAGAAAGCCTCTTTCATTTCACTGCCATCGGCTCCCCAAGCGTGGCGGTAGGTATAATACCCTTTAATAAGATTGGTTTGATTAACCAATTTGTCTACATTTTCATCAAGCAATTCTTTAACTTCCTTAAGATCGCCGTCTTCAGGAAACACCATATGATTGGTTCGTACATAACAAACCATGTTTTTAGAGGCAGATTCTAAGGGCTTTGTAAAGGGTAAAACAGAATAAATTTCATCGGAATGATTGCGCTCAAAAAACGAACGCTTTTTTTTCTTAAAATCTTTAAGGTGCTTTTCGTTGGACCAGCCTTCTTTTTCTAATTCGGTATTGCGTTCTGCAGCTTTTTCAATAGCTTCCCAAGAATCGTACACATTTACTAAGATAACTACGTGATTATCTGGTTCTAATTGATGAAAATAATACGAGGAACTTAAAATGTACTGATTCTTTTTGGTAACCTTTTCTAGATATTCCTTTTCTACGGCTTTCCAAGCCTCCATATCAATATCTGAATTCCAATGTAAAGTTGTTGAAGTCATGTACTTCGGAATGGGCTTCATTTGTGCTAAAACGGAAACGGAACTGAACAACATTAGCAGAACCGCAAATGCTGTAAATAATGAGTTAGTTGTTTTCATAATCTGTTAAAATTTTAAAGTTAAAATATTAGGTAAATATGACTTTAAGATTTTAGGGCGGTGATTATGCTATTAATAACTCCTTGGGATAGTGCATGTTAAAGATAGGAAAAAAAGTAATAACTTTTGCTATAATTGCTTCAATTCGGCTTGCATTTTTTTAGTCATGCCTTTTACTACCATCTCGTAAGAATGATCGATGAGAGCTTTTACAAGTTCTGCTTGCAATTCGCCTTCATGAAGATAAAGGGTATTCCAATGTTTTTTACTCATATGATATCCCGGGCGGATGCTAGAATAAGTTTCACGAAGCTCTAAAGCATAATCGGGATCTGCTTTTAAGTTTATAGCAGCTTCACCTGCTTCCCATTTGCTTAAAGAAATTAAGGCATACATTTTCCCAAGAACTTTAAAAACAAGCGTGTGTTCATCAAAAGGAAAATCTTCAGTTACACCCTTTTTATTCAAACAATAGCTTCTAATTTGCTCTATATCCATGATTTTTACTTTGTATTTTCAAAAGTTAAAATGAAAAAGACACTTTAAATTATTCTAATATTTTATATAAAATAGGTTTGCTTGGCGAAGCATCGTTTTCAAATGGCGCAATTTGTAAGTTTAAAAAATAAGTACCGTCTTCAACGTGATTTGGCACATAAATAAACTCGGTTATGGTGGCATCAAAACGCAACTTTCCGCTAGTATTCCAGAACGCATTATGAGCCAAAAGCATACATTCGTCCTTTTCTTTATCTAAACTTGGTAAATCAACCAATAGATGCTTTATACCTTTTTCCTTTAAATATAGTGCGGCCTCCTCTAACATATAGGTAGGATTTGTATTAGAATATTGCGCCGAGAGTTTTTCGGTAGTATTGGGTATGGTTCTAATAACCACAGCATCGCGTTTTTTGTTCCCTAAGGCAAACTGAATTTGTTTTTTAGAAATCACCGAGTCGCCATTTAATCGTTCTGGTGCCACTGTAATAACTTCAGCCAAAAAGAAAAACTGCTTTAAATGGGTGTTTATAGAATGTACATCTTCGGTAATATGCCCCACACATTCGGTATGCGTGCCGTGGGCATGCGGATTAAAGTTTACGGTATTAAAATTTATGCAAGCCCCGTGTTTTACCGCAATCATAAATTCGCCGTCTTTTACAGGAGCAATTGTTGGCGGATCAACATACCAAGCATTCACATTGTTTTTAGACGCACGAAGCGGGATAGAAATATCGATTGGCTGGGTTAAATCGATTTGACGATTTCTTGATTTGTATTGAATTGTAGCGATCATACCCAAATATAATCAAATCATAAATAGTTCGGAAGCAATCCCGTCAATTAAAAACTTTCCTTTTTGAGTGGCGACTAGTTTATTGATTTGAGTATGATTTTCATTTACTTCGGATAAAACAACCAATAACTCTTGATCAATAAATGGTTTTGAAGCTGTTTTTAAATGCTGAAGAACATCTCCTCCAAATTCTGCTTGAATACGTTCTAAAGAAACACCCCAAATGGTTCGTAACCCCGTCATTATGTATTCGTTAAATTGATCTTCTTTTGAAAGTACTTCGGAAGTGTTTGGCAAGATTTTATTTTGAATGCTCTGAATGTATTTACTATTATTTGAAACATTCCAACTACGCTGTTTCCCTTTAAAAGAATGCGCCGAAGGCCCTATACCCAAATACGATTTCCCTTGCCAATAACTCATATTGTGTTTTGAAAAATAGTTGGGTTTTCCAAAATTTGAAATTTCGTAGTGTACAAAGCCAGCTTCGACAGTGCTTTTAATTAAGTGATTAAAATGCTGTAAAGCTAAATCTTCATCAATAGGTGGATAAACGCCCTTTTTTACAAAGGTATCTAAGGCTGTTTTGGGTTCAATAGTTAAGGCATAGCTTGAAATATGCTGCACGCCAAAACTAAAAGCTTGCTCTAAATTCGCCTGCCATTTTTCTATACTCATATTAGGAATACCGTAAATTAAATCGATGGTAATATTATCGAAGTAACGTGTAGCTTCTTCTAAACAAGCTTTAGCTTCATTAGCATTATGGGCGCGATTCATACTTTTTAAATCGTCTTCAAAAAAGGATTGAATGCCAATACTGAGTCGGTTAATGGGCGAATTTGCTAATTCTTTTATTTTGGAACTTGTTAAATCGTCGGGATTAGCCTCTAAAGAAATTTCAGGATTATCAGAAACTTTATAGTTTGCATACACGGCTTCAATTAAATCATTCAATTCTTTACTTGACAACAAACTTGGTGTTCCGCCTCCAAAATAAATAGTGTCAATGGTTTCGGTTTGTAATTCATCCTTCCGAAGCATCAACTCTTCAATTAAAGCCTGAATAAGTTCATTCTTTTTTTTTAAAGAGGTTGAAAAATGAAAGTCGCAATAGAAACAGGCCTGTTTGCAAAACGGAATGTGGATATAAATACCAGCCATTATTTTTAGAGATTAACCTATTTTGTTAGGATTCTGCTTTACAAAAGCATCCCAGCCCGAATAACTTTTCCCTACACTTACTTTTCCTGAATTGTAAAAATGACAAACCGCAGCCGCCAAACCATCGGTAGAATCGAGATTTTTAGGCAAGGTTTTTAAGCCCAATAAACTTTGAAGCATTTTTGCAACCTGCTCTTTGCTGGCGCTTCCATTTCCTGTAATGGCCATTTTTATTTTTTTTGGCAAATATTCAGTAATGGGTATTTCTCGACTTAAACCTGCAGCCATAGCCACACCTTGAGCACGACCAAGTTTTAGCATACTTTGTACGTTTTTACCAAAAAAAGGGGCTTCAATGGCAATTTCGTCGGGATTGTAAGTATCAATAAGTTCGACGGTTCGTTCAAAAATAAGTTTCAGTTTCAGGTAGTGATCGCTATATTTTTTCAAATCCAACTCATTCATTTGTAAAAAGTGCATGTTTTTACCCACCACTTTTATGAGTCCGAACCCCATAATGGTAGTTCCTGGATCAATTCCTAAAATTATTTTTTCCTGCATGAATTAGTCACAATAATAACAGCCAGAAAGCGAAATGGACGCTCCAATTGTTACGGTTAGCAAATTGCCGTTAAAAGCACCATAACCTTCTGTTATTGGGTTAAAGCTTTTTCCGAAGCCAAAGATATAAGAACCGTCCATATAAATGGTTAAAGCATCGTTAATACCGTAATGAAATTCTACGCCAGCCATGGCATTCATGAAATTTGTTTTATTCGCGCCGTAATTCCCTAAAGGCGTTATCATAGAGATACCTGGGCCTGCATGAAAAAAAGTCCCCATTCTATCTCCTAAACTCGCAAAACTAGAAGCATCATAAACCAATTGCGCATTGATTCGTGTATAATTAGTGGCAAATTCTGGAGTATCTTTTTTATTTGAAAAACGGTTATATCCAAAATCTAATTTGGCCCCGTATTGGTGAGAAAACATATATTGTAAGCCCAAGTTAATGGTTGGAAAGTTAATAGGTTTCGCTTTAAAATCCTCAACAAAACCACCATTACTGGGACTATTAATACCCGTAGCAAACTGTAATTTAAACGTTTTAGGATCACCTTGAGATTGAGACAAAGCACTGCTAAAAATTAGGACGATTGCCACCCATAAACGCTTAAAACTTTTAAAATAACTAATCATTCCGTATTATTGATTTAATTTGCACCATCAAAGCACAGACCCTACCATATAAAACTAAACACTTCTTATTTTTGCTTCTTAAATTAAGCATAGTAGGCGCTGCTTTTTACTTTATATACCAGAAATTAGCTAACAATATTACGTTAGATTTCCCTGACTTCTTAATTATTTTGTCTGAAAATAACATTTTTTCATACAAAACAGTTAGTTTTCTACTAGTTTTATCGATTTCCAACTGGTTTTTTGAGATTTTGAAGTGGAAAACCTTAATAAACCCCTTCAAAAACATAAGCTTAAAACAAGCCTCCGAACAAACTTTAGGCGCCTTAACCGCTTCTTTATTTACACCAAATAGAATTGGCGAATATGGTGCAAAAGCTCTGTTTTATAGATCTGATTTTCGTAAAAAAATCGTTTTAATAAACCTAATTAGTAACCTTTTACAATTGTTAGTCACTATTATTTTAGGTCTTTTTGGACTTTTCTACGTATTACAACGCTACAATAATGATTTTAATATTTACAAACTTTCAATTTACTTGGCTACCCTTGTTCTATTAATAATCCTTATAGTAGTAACAGTTTTTAAAAGTAAATTTAGTTTTAAAGGGTTTTCGTTTGAAAAAATTAAACATTTTTTAAGCACATTCCCTAAAGCAAACCTCTGGACTGCTTTTGGTTTTTCAGGGTTACGCTACATTATATTTTCATTTCAATTTTATGTTCTTCTGAAGCTTTATAAAATTAACATGACTTATTTTGAAGCCATACCGCTAATAACCTCAATGTATTTGTTAGCATCCATAATACCATCTATATTTATTTTAGATGTGCTTGTAAAAGGCAGTATTGCGGTGTATTTATTTGCGTTAACTGGTGTAAACGAGCTTATTATTTTATCGATAATTACCCTCATGTGGTTGCTAAATTTTGTACTACCAAGCATTTTAGGTAGTTATTACGTGCTCCGCTTTAATTCTAAAAACAGCATCGTTTAATCATGGTTTTGATTGGTATTACCATAACGCTTACGTATCTGTTTTTAATTGGAAGTTTTGTATATGGCTTCGATAAAATTGAAACTTTTAAATTACGAGACATCCCCGTAAAAACAGTTTTTTCTGTGATTATCCCCTTTCGGAATGAAGCAGAAAACATTCCGAACTTATTAAAATCTATTGAAAATTTAAATTACCCGAAATCACTTTTTGAAATTATTTTAGTTAATGATGAATCTGATGATCATTCCGTTGAAATCATTTCATCATGGCATCAAAATTCGAATACCAAAATCCGCATCATTCAAAACCAAAGAAGCTCGAATTCGCCTAAAAAAGACGCCCTAACAACGGCCATAAAAGAAGCAAAAAACGATTGGATTATCACCACTGATGCCGATTGTATATTGCCTAAATATTGGTTAAATACTTTCGATGCCTTTATTCAACAAAACCAAACGTTTTGTATTGCAGCACCCGTAACCTACCATTTAGAAACTAACTTTTTAAATCGTTTTCAGTGGTTGGATATCCTAAGTTTACAAGGCGCTACCATTGGCGGATTTGGCATTAAAAAACCATTTTTATGTAACGGTGCCAATTTTGCTTATAAAAAAGACCTCTTTCTTGAATTGTCTGGTTTTGAAGGCAACACCAATATCGCTAGTGGCGACGACCTTTTTTTCTTGGAAAAAGTAATAAAAAACCATCCCGAAAAAGTTCACTATTTAAAAAGCGACCAAGCCATTGTTAAAACAAACGCCGAGCCCAGTTGGAAGCAACTTATGTCACAACGCGTGCGTTGGGCAGCTAAAACGACGGCTTATAAAAACGTCTTCGGAAAACTTGCAGGCGTCCTAGTTTTCCTTATGAATTTTTGGATTGTTACTGCATTAATTCTGAGTATTTTTAGTTTGTTTCCTTTTAAAACAGCCCTTTATCTTTTAATAATAAAATGTAGCATCGACTTTTATATAATTTTTAAAACGGCTCACTTTTTCAACCAAGTTCACGCTTTAAAAAGTTATATTTTAGGATGTGTTATTTATCCTTTTTTTAGTGTTTATGTGGCTTCATTAGCGATTTTTTCAAACTACAGTTGGAAAGGACGAACGTTTAAACGCTAACTAATTTACGCTTATAATTAAAGGCAGTTGAAATTGAGAAGTAACTTGTTGGCCGCGTTTAATAGCCGGAAAAATTTTAGGCAGATCCTTTAAACTTTCACTAAGCAAGGCTTCGATATTCGGAATTTCATGTACCGTTAAAGAATCAATACTGGTCTTCATTAAAGATAAATGACCTGCTCTAGAAACTTGAAAATCTAACAAAAGGGTATCGTTAATGTCTTGAGACACAATAATGACTTCTTTTTTTAGAAAATTGGTGATATGATTGGTTAATGTAATTTGAAAACACAATTTGCGTTCATCCTTTGAGTTGGATGTATCGCAATTAGAAAAACTAGGATATTCATCCACATCATTCCAATTAAAAGTCTTCAACTCTTCATCTAAAATAGCTTCTGAAGATGTTTTTTTTACATTGAAGTACTCGCATGATGAGAGCGTTAAAATAAATAGAAAAACAATAGCCTGTTTCATGAATTACAACTGAAACCGAAAAGTACAATTTTTTTATATTTTAAGTCTGCAAAAAAAGAAAAACCAGAGAATGAGCTTAGGTTTTAAGTCAAGTTGTGTTCTTTTGGGTCAATCTCAAAAGTTGTGGAGCATCTAAAAAAGCAAGACCTTTGAATAAAAATTTTTAATGCCATCAGATTCATTATTAGCCATAGCCAATTTATTACTTCCAGAAATACTTATTAAGTATTTT
>NZ_JACLAF010000004.1 GCF_015355625.1 Tamlana sp. I1 | reverse complement strand
CTAAACTATTTTATTAATAGAAGTACAAATGCTTCTGCAGAATCCTTTAATGCCAAAATTAAAGCTTTTAGAACGCAGTTCAGAGGCGTGAGAAACGTAAAATTCTTCCTCTATAGATTAACTACTATTTTTGCTTAATTCTAAAATCCCACAACTTTTGCTCTTGATCCCAGATATACCTCTTGATTTCTTGCTTTATGATTTATCATATAAAACAAAAAAACCTCATAAATCATAAGATTTACAAGGTTTTGATTCAATTTAAAATTGATATTTGTCGGGGTGGCAGGATTTTGAAACAAAATTCAACACACTGTATTTCAATCACTTAAAAACAATATTTTCAAATAGGACACTCTATAGGACATATTTAAATGATTATTTGACATTCACTTATCAAATTTAATTAAAATGACACAATTGTGTCTATTTCAATTTAATAATAAATAGAACTTATCAAGAATAAAACGTTTAAAACTCACGTTTACCAAATTCACTTTCAATAAATTTAGATTGATTTTTAACTTTATTAAATGTGTAAGTTAAGTTTAAAAATACCATATCTACTTCGTACACGTAATTTGTGGTGGTATAAAATGAGTTGTCTTGCCAAGTCGTTATCCGTTGTTCGTTGGTATTTAGAAGCCCCATATCTATATTCTGCCATTGTAAAGTGGCCACCAACTGATTGTTTAAAAATGATTTTTTAAACGACAAATTAGGGGAATAAAATTCTGAATCCTCTCCCTGGGCGGTTACTCTATCCGACAAATAATTAAAGGTAAATTGTAACGCTGCCGTATCTGAAAAATTATAAGTAGAATTTATATTTAAGGAATATACAAAACTACTCGTATCAATAGCATAGCCATTATATGCACCGTCTATAGTGTACGAATACAAATTAGCACCTACAAAGTTATCCCACGATTCGGTGATATTAAATTCTGATCCTAACTCTAAGCCTATAGATTTTCCAGTACCCACATTTGAATATATTCTATTTAAAATGGTATCATTATAAACTGTATTTACCCGATTAATTAGATTCTTGACATCTCGATAATAAAACGTTCCATACAACGAATTACCTTTTTCAAGATCTTTAACGACTCCTAATTCTACCAAATCGATAAATTCTGGTTTTAACGTAGGATCTCCTTGTTCTAAGGTTTCTGAATGTTCACGTTCGGGAAATGGATTCATTTTAAACGATGTTGTCCTTTCTACGCGTCTGCTATAAGCCGCTTTTACTTTTAAATCATCATTGATTTTATATTGAACGGATGCAGATGGGTATAACTTAACAAAATCGTAAGCATACGTTGTATCCACTACCCCAACCTTATCCTTTAAATACAGGTCTCTATCCATACTTTCCAATCGAAGTCCTAAACTATAATCAAACTTCTCTAAGGACTTATCTAATTGTACATAACCAGAATTAATCTCACGAGTTAAATTTACTTCACTTGAAAATTCTGGAACTAAAACAAAATCGCCCGTATTAAGGTCTTTTCTTTCATAAATAAAATCCCCCTTATGATCTAAATTTCTATACTGATAGCCTACTGAAAACTGTCCTATTTCTAGAGGTTTAAATTCGTAACCCAATTGAAAGCGAATACCATTTAAGGGATTGTCATTGGTATTATATTCTTCTTGCAAGATCTGACTGGTATCTGGATACCCTAAATTCTCGTTTGTAGTTGGGCCGCCCAAAAAGGTGTATTCATATAAAAAAGACGCCGAGAGATTAGATGAATTTCCGAAGGTATGAGCGTAATCGAAACTTGCAACTACAAAATCACTTTTCCGAATTCTTAAATTATCGTTTAAGTATTGAAATGTATATATCCTATCCGAATCATCCCCATCTGCAGGGGTAATAGCATGATTATCGTAATACAAAATTGTAGCACGTCTATCTTTAGAACGTTTTCCTGCATAAACCCCTAAAGAAAAACTGTTGGATTCGCTTGGGGTATAATCTAAATTTAATCGCCCAGAATAGTTAATTTCATCAAAACTACGTTCCCCATCAGACGGAAAACGTGTTAAAGTGTCATTTATTATGGTATAAACATCACCTTCCCTTCTTCCTGCAATATCATTTCTCTGATAGCTCGCTCCTAAAGAAAAATTCCAAGCATCCCTTCGTACATTATAGGTAAAATCTCCTCCATAACGTCCCGCCGGTTCGGCATTATCATAATCTTCTATACTAGGAAATCCTAATTTTAAGTTTACTTGGGTAAAAGCGCCATTTATAGCCCCTTTTTTGGTTATAATATTTAAAATCCCTGATTTACCTTCAGGGTCATATTTAGCCGAAGGTGCTGTAATAACTTCAACCCGCTCTATGGCATTCGCAGGAAGCTGTGCTAAAATTTGTATGGCACTACTTTGTATAGGTTTACCATTTAAAAGCAATACAAAACTTGTACTCCCTCTTAAAGCAATTTGACCATCACCATTTACGTTTACAGAGGGTATATTCTTTAAAAGATCCACACCACTGCCACTCAAGGCATTTTGAAAATTCTTAGTTGAAAAAACTTGTCGGTCAACTTTATTAACCACCGCACTCCTTTTTCCTTGAACCACCACTTCATTTAAACGTTCCAAACTAGGTTCTAGATACAAAGTTCCAAGGTCTATGAAAGATTGAGATTTATCTACCAAAAACGTTTTAGTGGTTTTAGTGGTATATCCTATAAACGATGCCGCTATATAGTAATTCCCTTTCTTTAAGTTATCTAAAGTAAAAACACCCTGTTCGTTTGTTATAACGCCATTAACCAAAGTACTATCTGCCACTTTATATAATGCTACAGTAGCATAATCTATAGGTATTTGACTTTCTGAATCTAAAATGATCCCTGTTACTTGAGCTTGTATTTTAATGAATGAGAATAGGAAAAATACTCCTATTGTAAATAATTTTAATTTCATAAACCTTATTTAAGTTTTCGCTTTGTTACGGTAATAACAAAGTCTATTTACATTTAAATAAATTTTAATTCAGTTAGTTTCATATTATAAATTTAGCCCTAAAAAGGGCTAAACATTATGAAAAATATTTTATAGAAAAAGTTTAAAATTTCTTCTGATACATTTTACTAAAAACTAAAAATAATACCCCACATAATAACCACGCAGGTAGTGTTACAAAGGATAAAAACACATCAAACTGAATAGAAATAAAATAAAAAATACCAAAACTAATAGCCCACGCCAAAAACACAGATTTATTAAAGGATAGTTGCGCTAATTCTGCATAATTTTTAACAATACCCGCTTGTTTATGGAAAAAATGTTCAAAGACAATAACGGCTCCAAAAGGTGCAAGAATAAAACCATATAGTGCTACAAAGCCTAATAATTTCATCGCAAAGGCGGGGAATAATCCTGCTACGGTTGCTACAGTACCTGCTAATATTGTTACTTTAGCTGTAGATAGTTTAGGTAAAATAGCTTGAAATGCTAATCCCGCTCTGTATATGGTTGGGTTAGCTGTAGTCCATCCCGCTAAAACAACGGCAATAATTCCTAGGATTCCAATAGCATTATTAGCTAAAGGTCCTGGTGCTACAGGAGGTGCTTCGCCGTTACTTAAAAAGGCCTGAGCTTCTGGCGATTTTAAATAAACCGCATATAATAGGGCCGCTGCAATCCAAGCCATATAATGCCCAACATACATCCCTGCTGCTGTTGCCCATCCAGCTTTTGCTTCCTTAGCGAATCTAAACACAGACAAATCAGACATACCAATATGCATCGCTCCATTGGCAAACCATGACCAAATAACAACATGCCAAAAGGTAAATTTTGTTTGTCCAGGAAAAGGCTCTCCACCTTCTCCCCAGATATTCCAAAAATCTGAAAAACTACGAACACCTAATTGATTAAGTGCAACGATTCCACAAGCTACAAACGCAATGACAATAACTGGAGACATCCAATTGGCTGCTTTGGTAACTGTGTCATAACCTCTAGCTGCAATTATTGAAATAACAGCGCCGATAAGGATTACAATAACAATCCAAGTTAAACCATTAGGCATGGTGTCTGTTAGTTTTGGCATGGGCATATCGAAAGGTATACCAACTGCTGTTGCTGAAACTGTTATCATAGAACCTGCCAGAAAACAAAACAATATACCATTGGCTAAATTATAGCCCGTGACTAATTTTTTACCACAAATTTTCTCTAATTGAAAATATAAAGTAAGTCTGTTTTTTACAGCAATTTCTGCTGTTAAAAAACGCCAGCTTAAAACCGCTAATATATTACCTATAAGTAAACCAATTATTAAATCGAAGGCACTTACTCCAGCAGTTAAAAATAAAGGGCCTATCATAAATTCTGTTCCAGCAGCATGCTCGCCGGCATACATTCCTATAAAACTTTTCCAACCTTTAAGTTTAGACTGCGGTACAGGGGTTCTTTCAAATTCACCTCCTGCGAGCTGTTCAATGGCATCTTGTTCTTGACTATATTCTGACATATTTAGTTGCTAGTTTGTATTTATTAAAGTTCTCTTTTTTTCATTTATTAGCCAAAAATTAGCATGTGAGGGTTAAACACAGCCTATCAAATTAAGCACCTTAATTATAAAGCTTTGACTATTAGTGTTACGAAAATAAATGCGAACTATTTGTTTTCTGTCCTGTATTGTGATGTAATCATATATTTTAACAAAAAACTCAGCTACATAAGTAACTGAGTTTAATTATAATCCCTTAATTAGTAATACTTTGCATAAACCACTCGTGTATGCAAATATTCTTCCATACCATGTTTTCCATCTGCACCGCCAATTCCAGATTTTTTCCATCCTGCATGGAAACCTTGAATAGCTTCAAAATGTTCTCTATTTACATAAGTTTCACCAAATTGCAAGCTATTAGTAGCATGCATGATGTTGTTATAATTTTCTGAAAATATTGATGATGTTAAACCATATTGACAATCGTTAGCCAGCGCTATGGCTTCATCTAATGTGTTGAATTTCATTACTGGTAAAACAGGTCCAAAAACTTCTTCTTGAATAACTTGCATGTCCTGAGTACAATTTGTTAAAAGTGTAGGCTCATAGAAATACCCTTTACTAAATTTTTCCGGACGCTTACCTCCTACTAAAACTTCGGCACCTTCCTTTTTGGCAAATTCAACCATCTCTGAAATTTTATCTACTTGAGATTTAGAAACTAAACTACTCATATCTGCATTCACTCCAGTTAATGCATCTTCAACGGTAACCTCGCTCATTTTCTTCGTTAGTTTTTCCACAAATTCATCGTAGATACTGTCTTCTACATAAACACGTTCTGCACAATTACAAACTTGTCCGCTAAAAATCACTTTTGAAGCCACAACAGCATTTACTGCTAATTCTAAATTCGCATCGGCACAAACAATAGCAGGGGCCTTTCCGCCTAATTCTAAAGAAACTTTGGTGATATTTTCGGCTGCTGCTGCAATAATTTGTTGACCTGCAGAAACACTTCCTGTTAAACTAATAATACCTGTAATAGGACTTTTTGAAAGCGCGTTCCCTACAGTTCGTCCTGCCCCACAAACAAAATTTAAAACTCCTGCTGGCAATTCAATTTTCTGAATTAACTCAGCAAATTCCATAATAGTATTTGGTGCTTCAGAACTTGGTTTTATAACACATGTATTTCCTGTTACAAGTGAAGCGGCCACTTTTCTAGCCATTACGAAAAAAGGAAAGTTCCAAGGACAAATACCAACAGCAACTCCAATTGGCACTTTATGAAGGTAAATATGTTCTTTAGCGCGATCGCTTTGAATAATTTCTCCCTCAATACGTCTGGCCCATCCTGCGTTGTAATCAAAATAATCGGCCGTAACATCAATTTCAACTTGTGCTAAGCCAATGACCTTAGCTTGTTCCTTCGACAAAGTTTCAGCCAAAAACACTCTATTTTCTCTAATAACATCGGCCATTTTATGTAAAAAAGCTGCTCTTTGAATCGCTGGTAAAGCTTCCCAGGCTGGTTGTGCTGCTTGGGCGGCTTCTAAGGCATGATTAGCATCTTCAATAGTTCCTGTAGAAATAGTACTTATGATTTCTTCGGTACAGGGGTTTAAAATTTCGATCACACCAGTGGCTTTTGAATCTACGAACTGTCCGTTTATATATTGTTTATAATGTTTCATTTGAAAAATTTGATAAGCTTTATTGAATTCTATTATTTAACTAAGTGGTTTGGAAAATCGCGTGTCGTTTCACAACAAAGCTGATCCATAACTTGTTGTAATTCTGTTTTCAATAAAGAAATTGTATGATTTCCACCTGCATTTCCAAGGGCTGAAACGCCATACATAAATGAACGTCCCATAAAAGTGAATTTAGCACCACTAGCCATGGCACGTGCAACATCGGGTCCTGAACGAATACCACTATCCATCATCACTTCAATTTGATCGCCATATTTTTCGGCAATTGTAGATAATGGTTTTATTGTAGATTCTCCTGCATCTAATTGACGCCCACCATGATTCGATACAATAATACCATCTAAGCCTAAACGAATGGCCTCTTCGGCATCTTCATGACTCGCAACACCCTTAATCACTAACTTCCCTTTCCACATATCGCGAATAGGTTTAATTTTTTCTTCGTTTAATCGGCCACTAAAAGTGTCATCCATAAACTTCCCCAACTGGTTTAAATCTAATCCTTTAGGCATATAAGGTTTTAAAACCTCAAAATTTGGAATGCCATGTTTTAGGGTTTGCAAGCTCCAATCTGGTCGCCCAAATGCTTGTAAAATATTTGTTAGATTCATTTTTGGCGGCATAGCTAAACCGTTTCTTATATCTCTTGGTCTAAAACCGAATGTTGGCACATCGCAAAGAATTACCAACACAGGGCATTCTGCTGCTTCAGCGCGTTTAATTATATCGTCTCTCAACTTATCTTCGGTTGGATGATACAATTGAAACCAAGCTTTCCCTTCGGTTAATTCGCTTGCACGCTCAATACTTGTAGTTGTTACGGTACTCAATATAAAAGGAATATTATGCTCGAATGCGGCTTTGGCTAAAATCTCTGGAGAATTTGGCCATATTAGTCCTTGTAAACCAACTGGAGCAATTCCGAACGGGGCATCATATTCTATCCCGAATAAATTTGTTTTTAAAGACGACCCTTTATGTGCCCTTAAATAATTTGGCTTAAGTTGTACATCTCTTAACTCAGACGTATTTCGTATTAGATTAACATCTTCATTACATCCTCCATCTAAATATTCAAAAGCAAATTTTGGTATTTTTTTTTGTGCCCTAGCCCTTAAATCATCAATTGAAGGGTAACGGGTATCGAACTTCATGGCCATAATTTTCTTTTTTTATGATAAAAACTTTTTTCGTAAATCTTCAACCTGTTCATCGTTTATAGGAACCATTTCTCCAAGCGAATTTCCTAAAACAATAGATTTTGCACTAAATTCTGCTACTTCTAAATAATCGAAAGTTTGAAGCAATTTGTCTCCCGTAATAATTACAGAATCGTTTTCAATAATAACTGCAGTAGCGCAATTTTCAACGATTTCAGTATTGTTATTTTCCCTAAAATGATCGCCATATTTCACCATGCTTATATCTTGCAAAAAGATCCAACTTTCAGGTATGGTACGCACATTTAAAAAGCTTTTTGTTACTCCAAAAGCCATTAAATACGGAGATTGTGTCATTATAATAGAGTTTACATCGGGGTTACGGTTGTAAATCTCCTGATGAATCCAAGCGGCTCTACTCGGTTTTTTACCAGCTTCACGCTTGCCATCTTTTATTTGAACAATATCATCTAGACCTAAATCCCATCGATTTATTCCTGTTGGTGTTATAAGAAAATCGTTATCATTCCATCGCATGGAAACCGTTCCGTAAGAACTTATCATTAATCCCTGCTGACAAGAACGTTGTACGATTTGACAAATTTCTAAGCGTTTCTCAACTTCATCTGCAGGATACTCGGTGGTCTCCATTTCTGGTAAAACGCCTGTAGCTTGAGCTTCAAATTCATCAATTTGCCCATCAGTTAAATAATGCGGTTTTCCAATTTGAGAACCATACAAAATAGTGCGTGCACAAAATTCTAAAGCTTCAAAACGTTCAAAGGCATCCGTTAAATCACTTCCTCCTAAAACGGTACCATGATTTTCCATAATGATGGCCTTAAATCCTTTTTTAAATTCTTCGGCAATCACATCTCCTAAATCTTCACTCCCAGGCAATCGATATTCTGCATAACCTATAGGACCACATATATGTTTAGCTTGAGAAATGATATTCGTATTTGGTATTTGACGCACAATACTAAACGACACTAAGGCTGGTGGATGGGCATGAATAACAGATTTTATATCTGGACGCGCTTCATAAATGGCTTTATGAAATGGAAATTCTGAAGATGGTTTATGTTTACCTATAATGGTACCATCTTTTTTAACACAAATAATATCTGTTGCTCTTAATGAACCTTTATCAATCGCTGAAGGGGTTACCCAAATATCACCATTGTCATCAATTATAGAAATATTACCACCAGAAGTTGTGGTCATTCCGCGTTTGTAAATTCTACTTATAATAGTAGTAATTTGATCTCTTGGATGAATTAATCTAGTATTTTTAGTCATTTTTTTCAAGTTGAATATTAAAATATATCCTAATAATTAACTCACGATAAAAGGCACATGCTTTTTAAGAGCGTAATTCTTTTTTAGAAATTTTGAATTTAATTTAGCATCAGAAATAGCAATAGCAGCCCCCAATGCAGAGCCTAAAGAGGAATCGGTGGTACGCAACTTCATATGTCTAAATTCATGCGCTAGCAATTTTATATACACGTCGTTATCACTAAATCCGCCATCCACATAAATTCTTGAAATCGCATCGGTACCGATGGCTTTCTGAATACTTTTTATTTGAAGTAATACCAGCTCGGTCATTAATTGATGATACGCATGCTCGTAATTTTCAAATGCCATATTTGTTTTTTCAACCATGGTTTCATCGTCAATACTTTCCCATTTAAAACAATGTTTAAAATTGTCTGTAATTTTTGAATACAACTCGTAATCAAACTTAACATGGCGGTGATAATCATCGGCAACGCCAAAAGCTTCATCTAATTTTTTTACTTGTAATTTATATTCATTACCTAAAAATAATCGTGTAGCTTTTACAGGCTTTCCATTAATTCGCATGTAATTAATAGCTTCATTACCTTCTACTTCCGAAGCAATAGCTTGCTCTGTAAACGGATTAAAAACAATGCTCCACGTTCCTGTAGATACTAATACAAATTTCTTTTTAATACTTCTTACATAAGGTAGAAGTGCTGCAGAACTATCGTGAATACCAACGCCAATCTTAATACGCTTGCCGTTGTAATTCATATTAACACTAGTTTCTGTTGATACGATTGGTGGTAATATTTTATTAAACCCTTCGCTGTACACCCAACTGTGATAATCCTTTTGCGCATAGTCCCAAAGCGCTGTGTGGCAGCCAATACTAGTGTATTCACTTAAAGGAATCCCTGTAAAAATATAGCTTAGATATTGTGGTAAATGCAGAGTGTATTTTATTTTTTTATAAACCTCAGGCTGTTCTTTTTTTAGCCAATACAGCTGTAAACCTGAGTTTAGCATACTTAAGTCTGAACAACCTGTCGTTTTAAGAAAGGCTTCTCTAGGCCCATAAGTATCAAAAAAAGAAGTAACAATATGTTCTGGAAGCGGTTTTGTATAATTATAAAGCGGTGTTAAAGGATTACCATTTTCGTCGATATGAACCAAACTCGCTCCATAGGTAGAAAAATTAATGGCTTTTACCTCGAATTCTTTTGCTTTAAGAATACGATTAAATACCCCTTTTAACCAATCATGCAATGCTGGAAGGTTTTCTGTAGTGTGCCCATCTTCATCTGTAATTTCATCAAAAGATATATATTCCTTGTGTACCTCTTTAAAATCTTTGTCGAACAGGAAAAATTTCTTGTTCGTTTTACCAATATCAAATACTGCTGTTACTTTTTTTTTCATCAATCTAAGCGTTAATTATAATCCGGAAGCCATGCTGTGTTTTCCGCGTTCTTGAATTAAAGTCTCTCTAATTTGAAGTTCGCGATAAAGCGCTAACGGATTTAAAGCGCCTCCCGATTGCAGTCTTGCTTGTGCTAATAACGGACGTACATCGGTACGGTATGCCTTTTGTAAAATTTCTTGACATGCTACAACATCGTTAGCCGATTGCGCTTCTTTTAATAAGGTTTGATCTACCAATAAGGCTTTTGCATAAGCTTCTTGAATAGCTTCTAAAGATTGTATTAAATCCTCTAAAGGATCTTTAATGTTATGACTCGCATCAATCATCCAAGATAAATCTGGGTTCTGTGGATTGTTTTGCATGCCATAAACCAATTCGTTAAAAATTAAGAATAAAGCATATGGTTTTATACTTCCAACAGTCACATCATCATCGCCATATTTACTATCGTTAAAATGGAATCCGCCTAATTTGCCTTTTAGCATTAAGGTTGATACAATCTGTTCGATGTTTGTATTTGGTAAGTGATGCCCTAAATCTACCAGCGTATACGCTTTATCACCACAAGCATTGGCTAACATAAAAGAAGTACCCCAATCTTGAATGACGGTGCTGTAAAAGTTAGGCTCGTAAGGTTTATACTCAATAAACAGTTTCCAGTCGTCTGGAAGTGTTTTATAAATCGCTTTTAAACTGTTTTCAGTATTTGAAAGTGCCGTTTGAAAATTATTTTGACCAGGGAAATTAGAACCATCGGCTAACCAAACGGTTAAACTTTTTGAACCTAATTTTTCGCCTATTTTTATAACCTCTTGGTTATGGGCAATGGCTTGCTCGCGAACTGCTTGACTGGTGTTGCTTAAAGAGCCATACTTATAACTTTCCTTAGCATTTTTTTGATCTTGAAAAGTGTTAGAATTTACAGCATCGAATTTTAAATTTAAGCTATTTGCTTGTTCTTTAATCGCATTATAATCTTCAGGAATATCCCAAGGAATATGTAACGACACCGCTCCTGCAGTTTGTGTTAAACTGTGCAAAAGTCCAACATCATCTAACTTCTGAGTTAAATTCGAAGGTTCGCCGTAAAATGAAAAGCGTCCGAAACGCGTTCCACCAGCACCCAAAGCCCAACTAGGAATAGCCACTTGAAACTTTGCCAGTGCATTAATAACATTTTTAGTATTTACACCAGATTTATTTAAGGTATTCGCTAAAAAATCAAATTGATTTTGATGTTCTTCGCTTCCTTTTTTATTAAAATCTGATATTTGAGATTCTTGTAATTTCATAATTCCTAATATTTTTAATAACACCTTCCATTGGGCTCCCAATGGAAGGCATTTATAACAATCTAATTCCTATTTAATTAACTTTAAAAAAAACCATAATTAATTAAATACATACTATAAAGAGTCTAACGCACAAACGCGTTAGCCATACCGCCATCTACATTAATAATGTTTCCGGTTGACTTATCTAAAACCCCAACAAGAGCAAATACGCCATTAGCAATATCGTCTGGAGTAATAATTTCGTTTAATAAATTTCTTTTGGCGTAAAATGCTGGCAATTCTTCAACAGTAATACCGTTGGCTTTTGCGCGTCCTTCTGCCCAAGCACCTTCCCAAATTTTACTTCCTACAATAACGCCATCTGGGTTTACGGTGTTTACTCTAATTTTATCTTTGGCTAATTCGGCTGCTAATAAACGTACCATGTGTTGTTGCGCTGCTTTTGCTGTACCGTAAGCAACATTGTTTGGTCCTGCAACCAATCCGTTTTTACTAGCTATTGAAATATAATCGCCACCTAAGTTTTGTTTTCTCATGATTTCGGTTGAAAACTTCGCTAGGTTAAATTGTCCTTTTACTAATATGTTTTGTAAAATATCCCAATCTTTATCCGTTGTTTCTTCTAAAGGCTTAGAAATAGCTAATCCTGCACTGTGCACCACAATATCTACACCTCCAAATTCAATACATGCTTTTTTGTATGCTGAAGCAATAGAATCGGTGTTGGTAACATCGCAAACTGCCGTTGCAGCAACATCGCGTTTATAGGTTGCCAATGCTTCTGAAAGACTATCTTCATTAATATCGGTAAGAACGACATTTGCGCCTTCAGCAGCTAATTTATCAGCTATGGCTTTTCCAATGCCACCTCCTGCACCAGTAACAAAGGCTACTTTACGAGATAACGGTTGCTCTTTTGGCATACGTTGTAATTTAGCTTCTTCTAATAACCAATACTCGATATCAAACGCTTCTTGTCTTGGTAAAGATGTGTATGATGAAATGGCTTCTGCCCCACGCATTACGTTAATGGCATTGATATAAAACTCGCTAGCAACACGGGTGGTTTGCTTGTTTTTTGCAAAACTGAACATCCCTACACCTGGATAAATAATAATTACCGGATTGGCATCACGAATGGCTGGACTGTTGTCTTTTTTACATGTGTTGTAGTAATCGGCGTATTCTTGTCGGTAAGCTTCAAAAGCAGGTTCTAATTTTTTAAGAACAGCTTCTGAGTCTGATAAATCTTCATTTTTATCTAAGGTCAACACTAAAGGTTGAATTTTTGTTCTTAAGAAATGATCTGGACATGAAGTTCCCATAGGAGCCAAACGTTCTAAATCATTACTGTTAATGTATTCTAAAACCACATCGGTATCAGAAAAATGACCAATCATTCTGTTTTCAGAAGAACATAAACCTCTTAATAAAGGCATTAATTGTGCAGCTTTTTCTAAACGCTCTTCTTGTGGTAAAGATTCTATTTTTTGTCCGCCGAAAACAGATCCTTTTTCAGCGATCTTTTTTTCGATGTACTCGGAAGCCATTTCAATAACTTCCAAGCTATTGATGTAACATTCGTAAGAGGTATCTCCCCAAGTAAATAATCCATGAGACCCTAAAACGATACCACGAATACCAGGGTTATCGGCTAAACATTTTTCTAATTGTAAACCAAGATCGAAACCTGGACGTTGCCAAGGTACCCACCCCATAGTATCACCCCAAATTTCTTTGGTTACTTTTTCACTATCCTCTGCTGCCGCAACGGCTATTAAAGCATCGGGATGTAAGTGATCGATATGTGCAAATGGTAATAAACCATGTAAAGGCGTATCAATAGATGGTGCTTTACTGTCTAAATCGTAAATACAATGGTTAAAAAGTCCAACCATACGATCTTCATCCTCTAAACCGCCATAAACATTTTTTAAATCACGTAAACGATCGGTATACAAACCTGCAATTCCTGCACGCGTTAAAGTTCCAATGTCCCCTCCAGAACCTTTCACCCACATTACTTCTACATTATCTCCTGTTAAGGGATCTTTTTCTATAGTTTTACAACTGGTGTTTCCTCCACCATAATTGGTGATTCTTAAATCGGCTCCTAAGATGTTAGAGCGGTATAAAAACAGTGCTACTTGGTCATCGCCTAATTCGGCTGCTTTTTCATTATCCCAAAGGTAATCTACGTGGTTATAAGTGGTAACAAGACTATCCATATTCTTATTTTAAAATTAATAGTGTTGTAAAACTAAATCGAAACAAAGTATCATCTATCCTGCATTACACTGTATTCGTTAAAAAAACAGCTTTCTTTTGGTTATTTTAACTGTTTTTACGCCTTTTTTTTAAATAAAAGAGAGGAATATTTATAAATAAATAAGCGTTATTTATAACAACCTGAAAAAACAAAGCACTTATAAATTTAATGATTTTTGTTTACTTTTCTAAAGCTACACAAATACATTAAACACCTTAAAACCAATACACTATGTAGTGGTTGTTTTTTTTGATTATGTTAAATTCTACTTTATTAGATATTATATTTTCACGAATAGTCCTTCTCTAGTTCTGAAATACATATAGATGTCAAATTAATTTCTACAGAAAAAAGGCTATCGAATAAATATCACCCCCCTCCTTTACTAATGCCATTTAAAAAAAGAAACTTATCTACATCATGTAAACATTATGTTTCAATTTGTCATTCTTTATGGTATGATGGACATGACAACCTTTTTAAATTACAAAGAAGACTACTGTTACCAATAGTCTTCTTTATGCTAATAATCGTATTTAATGAATTTTGGATATTAATATATATTTAATTGTATCGTAAGGCATTCATGTTATGACAAATAAAACTAACACCCCTTAATTTGAGTTATTTACAAATCAAATAATCGTGGTAAAAACATAGAGATATCCGGAATATAACATACCATTAATAATACAGCGATCATGATAATTAAAAATGGAATTAAAGGTTTAATAACTTCCGATACCGATATATTAGCCACACCACTACCTACAAAAAGAATCGTACCAACGGGTGGCGTACATAAACCAATACATAAATTAAGCACCATAACAATTCCGAAATGTACGGGATCCATGCCTAGTTCTGTAACAACAGGTAAAAATATAGGTGTAAAAATGAGAACTGCAGGCGTGATATCCATAAAGGTTCCAATTATTAATAAGATGATATTTATAATTAAGAAAATCACGAAAGGATTACTAAACTGATTTAATAAAAATTCACTCATTAATGCAGGAATACTTTCAAAAGAAAACAACCAAGACATGGCCATAGACGTACAGATTAAAAACATCACTACTGCAGTTGTTTTTGCACTAGTAAGTAAAACTTCCGGAAAGTCTTTTACACTAATATCTTTATAAGCTAAAGCCAATACAGCAGCATATAACACGGCTATAACCGATGCTTCTGTTGCTGTAAATATACCAGCAACAATACCGCCAACTACAACGACTAAAAGCAATAAGCTAAAAAATGCTTTTTTAAAATAGTTCCAAATATCACGAACTGGAGCACGCTCACCTCGTAAAAAATCTTTTTTTATTGCCACATAAGCCACATACCCCATTATAGCCAAACCTAATAGAATACCTGGCATATAACCTGCTATAAATAAGGCTGCTACCGATGCTGAGCCACCACTGGCTAGCGCGTATACAATTAAGATATTACTAGGTGGTATTAATAATCCTGTAGTTGAAGAGGTAATATTTACCGAAGCACTAAAAGATCTAGGATAGCCTTCCTCCTCCATCCTATCGGTCATAATACTTCCAATAGCTGAAGTAGCCGCGATCGCCGAGCCTGAAATAGCTCCAAATAGCATGGATGCTAAAACATTTACATAGGCCAAACCTCCTGGTAAACTTGCTACAATAGATTTTGCGAAATTTATTAACCTATTGGCAATCCCGCCACGTTTCATGATTTCTCCGGCAAGGACAAAAAACGGAATGGCCAATAATGCAAAACTATCGATACCCGTAATCATACGTTGCGCCACGGTAGTAATGCCAGGTAATCTATCTATATTTAAAAGTAAACTTAATGTAGTAGATATCCCGATGCTATATGCAACAGGTACTTTTAACAGTAGTAATGTAAAAAAACTTATAAATAAAACGAGAATACTAATAACTTCTATACTCATAATTAGTCGCGAATTTTGTGGTTTAACAATCCTGAAATATGATATACAGAAAACATCATGATAATTAATCCACTAATAGGTAAAATCATGTAAATATATCCAAGCGGAATACGTAAGGTTCCTGATAACTGATTTAAGTGTAGCGTGATATAAACAAGGTTAAAGCCTCCTACAACCATAACTACAGCAGCAAAAAGAAAAACTAAAACCTCAATAGCTATAGACGCTTTTCTTTGCGTTTCTTTAGACCATTTACGGTATAAAAAATCCATGGATAAATGTTCACGTTTAGCATTTAAATAGGCAGCTCCTAATATGGATAACCAAATTAAAGAAAAGCGTGCAAATTCTTCTGTAAACGAGAACGAGGCTTTTAAAACGTAGCGTGAAAATACTTGCCAAAGGACATCCAATACTAGTAATCCGAAAATAACCACAAGAATTTTAGCCATGGTTACTTCAATGCGTTTAAAAAATGTATCTATTTTCATATTATTCTACAGCTTTTATACGATTAACAAGAGGAGCCAAATTGGGGTAATTGGCTATAAAATTTTCCAGAACAGATTCCGTTTTAACAGCAAACAAAGATTTATCTGGTACGATGACTTCCACTCCAGCTGCCTTAGCGGTTTCCATAGATTCCAAAACCGATAATCTCCAAAATTCCTTTTGTGCTTCTGCCGAAGTATCAGCAGCTTCCTGTAACCACTGCTGCTCTTCCTCTGTTAAGGTATCCCACCATTTGGTACTAACAACTAAAACATCTGGCACAGAAGCATGCTCATCTAAAGTGTAGTACTTACTTACTTCGTAATGGTTTGAAGACACAAATGACGGTGCATTATTTTCGGCGCCATCTACAACACCTTGCTGTATGGCAGTATACAATTCCCCATAAGCCATTGGTGTGGCCGAACCGCCTAAGGCATTAACCATGTTAATTGACATTTGGTCGTTCATAACACGAATTTTTAAGCCTTTCAAATCGTCAGGGGTTCTAATCGCTTTGGATTTTGTGTAAAAACTTCTACTTCCTGCATCATAATAACATAAACCACGTAACCACGAATCACTCCCTTTTTCAAGAATTTCTTTACCAACAGTTCCTTCTAGTACTTTAAACTTATGTGCTTTGTCTCTAAAAATATAAGGAATAGCCAATACGTTATATTCGGGAACAAAGTTTGATAAGGTAGCCGCACTTACTTTTGCAATGGCTACACTTCCTATTTGAAGCAACTCTAATACTTCGCGTTCTGATCCCAATTGGGCATCTGGAAATATTTTTACAACCAATTTCCCATTCGATTTTTTTTCTAATTCTTCCTGTAACTTCACGATACCTTTATGTACTGGGTGCGATTGTTGGGCATTATGTGAAATAAAAAAGGTTTTCACTTCACTTTTTTGCCTACAGGATTGCAAGCCTATAACTGTTAGGATGCATATCAAGATTTTGATTTTCATATTAACTTTTGAAATTAAAATAGTTTACGGCATTATAATAACAGATATCTTGTACTATACGGCCTAGGAAGTTAATATCGTTTGGCACAAGCCCCTGATTAAGATCTTCGGCCAAAACATTACATAAAATACGTCTAAAATATTCATGTCTTGGAAACGATAGAAAACTTCTACTATCTGTTAACATCCCTACAAAACGGCTTAAAAGTCCCATATTTGATAAGGTGTTTAATTGTTTTTCCATTCCGTCTTTTTGATCTAAAAACCACCAACCGGAACCCCATTGCATTTTACCTGGCGTACCACCAGTTTGGAAATTTCCCATCATGGTAGCAAACACTTCGTTTTGCGACGGATTTAAATTATAGGTAATGGTTTTAGCTAATTGATCGGTAGTGTTTAAAATATTAAACAACTTCGACATAAATTCGGCCATAGGGAAATCGCCAATAGAATCGCAGCCAACATCCAAGCCCACCTGCTCCACTAAACGCGTATTATTATTTCTGATGGGTCCTAAATGATACTGCTGTACCCAATCTAATTTATGATATTGTTTTCCTAAATAAATAAAAAGATATGATCTGTATTTATTGATTTCTAAGGTTGAAAGCGCCTCACCAGCTAATCGTTTTTTGAAAATGACAGACGCTTCATCGATAGTACAGTCTTCAATAACTAAAGCTTCACCTACCCCAAAATCTGATAATCGACACCCATTGTCATGGAAATACTGGAGTCTAGCATCAACCGCAGCAATAAATTCAGAAAAATTAGTAATCGATACTTTTGAAGCTGTTTCTAGGTTTTTCAAATATCCCGAGAATTTATCTTCAGCAATAAAAAATAATTCATCAGCCCGAAAAGTGGGATAAACTTTTGTAAAGTAACCTGCTTTAGCAATTTGCTTATGATAGGCTAAATCGTCTGTAGGATCATCAGTAGTACAAACCACCTCGACCTTCATTTGTTCTAAAAGTTGCGCCGGTGTTTTATTTTCTAAAATTTTATTGGTTTGCTCATAAACAGATTCAGCCGTACCAGGTTGTAACACCAAATCGATATCGAAATAGCGCTTTAATTCTAGATGAGTCCAATGAAACAGCGGGTTTCTTAAAGTATAAGGCACTGTTTCTGCCCATTTTTTAAATTTTTCTGCTTTTGAAGCTTCGCCAGTTATAAATTTCTCATCAATCCCATTGGCTCGCATCCCGCGCCATTTATAATGATCGCCTTGTAACCAGGCATCGGTAATATTCCCAATAGGTTTGTTTTCTGCTATTTGCTTTGCCGATAAATGATTATGATAATCAATTATCGGCAAGTTTTTAGCAAAGTCATAATACAAAATCTTGGCAGCTTTTGAATTCAATAAAAAATGATCTGTAATAAATCCTTCAGACTGTATAGCTGCCATTTTAAATACTTTTAGAGATTCCTTGTTCTAATCCGCGTAATTCCGCTAGTCCTCTTAGGCGTCCTATTCCAGAATACCCTGGGTTAGTTTTCTTTTTTAAATCATCCAACATTTGGTGACCGTGATCTGGACGCATTGGTATATTACAATCCGTTTTACCCTTAGTTTTTCGATTGCGCTCTTCTAAAATAATGGCTTTTACCACATCGTACATGGGCACATCGCCTTCTAGATGATTCGCTTCATAAAAATTCCCAGAGGCATCGCGCTGCGTACTTCTTAAGTGAATAAAATGCGCACGGTCTGCAAAACGTTTAAAAATTTGCACTAAATCGTTAGAAGGTATAACCCCTAAAGATCCGGTACAAAACGTAATACCGTTAGCTCTATCGGGCACTTGTTCGAACAAGTAAGCGTAATCTGCTTCGGTACTAACCACACGTGGTAAGCCTAAAATTGGGAAAGGGGGATCGTCTGGATGAATACACATAAGCACTTCATTATGTGAAGCCACAGGAATAATTTCCTTTAAAAAAGCTACTAAATTCGATTTTAATACCGTCGCATCAATATCTGCATAAGTATCTAAAACGGTTTGAAATTGCTCCAAAGTATACCCTTCTTCTGCGCCTGGTAATCCGGCAATAATGTTGTTTACCAACTGGGTTTTGTCGGCATCAGTCATGCCTTCAAAATATTTTTTCGAAGCCGCTTGTTGCGCTTCGGTATAAGTTGCTTCTGCGCCTGGACGTTGCAATAAAAACAATTCGAAAGCCGCAAAAGCCGTAGCATCAAAGCGCAAAGCTCTAGACCCATCGGCAACCTCGTAATTTAAATCGGTACGTGTCCAATCGAGTACTGGCATAAAGTTATAACACACAATACCAATCCCACAAGCTGCTAAATTCTTTATGCTTTGTTTGTAGTTATCTATATATGTTTGAAAATCGCCAGATCGTGTTTTTATACTTTCATGCACTGGAATACTTTCTACTACACTCCACGTTAAACCAGCCTGTTCTATAACCGCTTTACGTTCTATAATATCTGTTGTATTCCAAACAGCACCATTTGGAATATGATGTAATGCCGACACAATACCTGTTGCACCAGCTTGTTTTATATCTGAAAGGCTTACCGGATCTTTTGGTCCGTACCATCTCCAAGTTTGTTCCATGTTTTTATTAAAATATTAAGTTTACACCCCGCTATATGCGCTAAATCCGCCATCAATAGGAATAACAACCCCTGTAACGAAAGACGAAGCATCATCACATAAATATAAAGTTGTACTAATTAAATCTTCTGGCACACCATAACGCCCCATTGGGGTCTGGTCTATAATTTGTTGTCCTCGTTGAGTTAAACTACCGTCGGTGTTTGTTAAAAGCGTTCGGTTTTGTTCGGTTAAGAAAAATCCAGGTGCTAAAGCGTTTACACGCACGCCAACCTTAGAAAAGTGTACTGCCAACCATTGCGTAAAATTAGATACAGCGGCTTTTGCACCACTATAAGCTGGTATTTTAGTTAATGGTGTAAAGGCGTTCATGGATGAAATATTTAAAATACTACAACCTGTTCTACCCACCATATCTTTTGCAAAGACTTGGGTTGGTAATAAGGTTCCTATAAAATTTAAATTAAACACAAACTCAATCCCTTTGGTGTCTAAATCGAAAAAGGTTTTAAAACCTTCTGTGGTATTTTGCAAATCGTCTTCTTCTAAAAACGGATTAGAAGTCGTTCCTAATGGATGGTTACCTCCTGCTCCATTTACTAAAATATCGCAAGCTCCTAAAGCCGTATTAATTTCGGTTTTAGCAGTCTCTAAAGAATCACGTTCTAATACATTGGCTACAACGCCTATGGCTGTTCCGCCCGCTGCTATAATGTCGCTAGCAACTTGCTCTGCCGTTTCTTTTTTTAAATCTAATACGGCTATTTTATGACCTTGCTTTGCCAATGCTTTAGCTAGCGTACTACAAAGTACACCTCCAGCTCCTGTTAAAACAACTACTTTACTCATGATATGTTTTGTTTGATATTATTGATTTTTCGTGTGCGCCCACGCAAATATATTAAAAAATAGTGTGCGCCCACGAAAAGTGTGGATTATTTATAATATTTGTGTTAATTTGTAACTTCTTATAAAATTCAACACCCATATAGGCATGATTAGAATAAAGGATATTGCACAAGAAGCCCAAGTTTCTGAAGGGACGGTAGATCGTGTACTGCACAACCGAGGTGGTGTTTCCAAAAAAACAGAAGCCAAAGTTAAAAAGATTCTAGAGCGTCATAATTACAGTATAAACCCTGTAGCCAGTGCCTTAGCCTTAAAAAACAAACATACAATTGCGGTTTTAATCCCTGAACACAATGATACCGATGCCTTTTGGAAATCCCCTTATTTAGGGATTTTAAAAGCCATCGAGGATGTTAAAAGTTTAGGCATTCATGTGCAATGCTTTACGTTTAACCAGTATCAGCCTAGCTCCTATTTTGAAAGTTTTCAAGTTTTATTAGAATCGCAACCCACAGCGGTCATTTTTGCTCCAATGTTTTTAGAAGAAACCAAAAAAATTGTGCAGCAACTAGATACCGTACAAATCCCATATATTTTTTTAAACATTGATATTGAAGGATTCAATAACCTAGCTTATATTGGTCAGGATTCTTATACTTCCGGTTATATTGCTGGTAAGTTAATGCATATGGGTTTAGCCCCTAAATCGGATATATTAATTATTCAAGCACGTGATTATATTGGTGACAATAATGCTATTGCTAAACGGATACAAGGCTTTCATGATTATTTTAAACAGCATCATATCAATGCTGGAATTACACCTTTAAAAATTGAAAGTTTAAATGATAGTAACCAAACCAAAGCACAGTTAAACCATATTTTAAATACGATGCCTGCATTGGCAGGTATATTTATTCCCTCGAGTAGAACCTCAGCGGTAATAGACTGTTTTCAGGAAAGTGGATATGAAAATTTTAAAATCATTGGATTCGATAATACGCCGCAAAATATGACCTACCTAAAACAGGATGCGGTTTCATTTTTAATATCACAAAAACCCTTTGAACAAGGTTATGAAGCCATACGGATTATGACTGATTTTTTAATAAAAGGTAAAACGCCTAATGAAAAGATTTACCTACCAATAGATATTCTCATTAAAGAAAATGTCATGTATAACGACATGAATCAAGCCATGTACGAAGGTACTTTAACAAATGAATAATACATACCAGCACCTATTAAAACAAATAAACCGCTTACATTTGATGTAAGCGGTTTATATTTTACAAATCAATTGGCCAAAGCCATTATCTTTTAATCCAATTGTTGTTTCCTAAGTAAGGCTTCTAAGAAATAATAATCGGCATATACTATAGGTTCATTTATTTCATCATTTTTAGGCCAATTTCCGGTACTATGATCCAAAATAAATGGTCCTTCAACAGTGCTACCCAAAATGTAATCTTCAGAATTTAAATGACTTAATACTTTGTTTGCAAACTCTAGATATCCTGTTTCGTTTGTAAAAGTAAACAACTCAAATAATGCTGAAGTCACTACGGCTGCTGCCGAGGCATCTCTAGGTGCATTCGGGATTTTTGGATCATTAAAATCCCAATACGGCACACCATCTTTGGGTAGATTTTTATGCTGCATATAGAATGCAGTTGTAGCTTTAGCCTGATTTAAATATGCTGGATCTTTAGTGTAACGATAGCACATAGTATACCCATAAATAGCCCAAGCTTGTCCGCGTGCCCATGACGAATTTCTATTAAATCCTTGGTGGGTATCTTTGGTTTTTACAGCTCCAGAAATAGTATCATAATTAACCACATGGAAAACACTCTGATCTGCTCTAAACTGATGTTTTAAAGTCGTGTTCGCATGCTTGACTGCTATTTGATGATAAATACTATCTCCAGACAGCTTTGTAGCTTCAAACAATAACTCTAAGTTCATCATATTATCGATAATCACTGGAAAATCCCATACGTCCTTATTAAAATCCCAAGACCTTATAGATTGTACGGTATCATTATATCGCGTAGTTAAAGTTTTAGCACTTTCTAAAATAACATCTTTGTAATACGAATTATTAGGATTTTGCTTTAAACCTTCACCAAAACTGCAATAGACCTTAAAACCCATATCGTGGGTTCTATCATTCTCCTTTTGATTTTCGACTAATTTTGTCCATGTTTTAGCCTTTTCTTGATATAATGTGTTTCCTGTTAATTTATATAATTGCCATAAATTACCTGGAAAAAAACCACTTGTCCAATCGTTAGAACTTACCGTTTGTATGGTTACAGGGTTTAAACTCATACTTCTTGGAAAATTGTTAGCCCCTACTGGGTAATCCAATAATTTCTGGAATCGACTCTCTAAAGCAGACTTTAATTCTATCTGCATATTTTCTTTGTCAGTTTTAGTCTCAGACTTACACCCTGTATTTAAGAATGTAAGCCCCAGAACTAAAACAAAAAAACTAACTTTCAACATAAATAAACTATAAATTAATAACCCGTATTGTTTGGTAATAAATTAGGATTTCTCACCAATTCTGGACCAGGTAAAGGCAATAAATAATCTCTACTAGCATCAAAATTCGATTGAGGCTCTAAACCATTTGGACCAAAAGCTTCGTTTCCTAATTTCAATCTTTTAATATCGTACCAGCGTTTAAATTCAAAAGCCAACTCAATCGCTCTTTCATTTATAATTGTTTCCCTTAAGGCATCTTGTGATAAACCATCTTGAACATCCATTGGGTATAGAGATCCTGAGCCCATTCTTGCTCTTTCACGAAGTTTATTAACATAAGCAACTGCTTCCGATGAACCACCATTTACTTCATTTAAAGCTTCGGCAGCAATTAAGAAAACCTCGGCATATCGCATGGTAATGTAATTATGGCTTGATTCCCTTCCATTGTTTCCTGCAAGTCCTGCATAGCGGTAATACTTTGCAATATGCGGACGATTTACTGCGGCATCTGAATAGTCTTCAAACTGTGTATACGGATAAATCACCCCTTCTTTGGTTGTTGCAGTAGTATCCAAACTAACAGCCTTTCTATAGTCTTTTCCATCCCAGTTTTGATACACTTTTAAGCTTGGTACAGCAACGCTCCAACCTTCACCGTATTCATGAGTAGCATCGCCTCTAATACCTGTAACTGGTGCTACATAATCCTGTCCATAACTATCTACTCTAGTTTGGCCAACATAATCAATTGTAAATAATGGTTCTCTTAACCCTCCTGTTTTGTCGGCATTAAATAGATCTTGAAAATCTGATTCTAAGGCCAAATCAAAACGCGATTCGTTATTAATTACAAACTGTGCCTCGGCTGCAGCCTTAGAATAATCAGCAATTGTTAAATATACCGAAGCTAAATAAGCTGCTGCCGTAGCTTTAGATGGTAAAGCACGTGAACCTTGTGTATCTGGCAGCCATTGTTTCGCAAATTCTAAATCAGAAATAATGCCTTCATAAACTTCATTTTCTGGTGTTTTAGAGATTTCTGCAATATCAGCAGCATCAGAAACAGCAAAATCAATATACGGAATATCTCCAAATAAACGTACTAAATGATAGTAAGTAAAAGCTCTTGCAAAATATGCCTGTGCCACTACTGCATTTACTTTAGCTTCATCATCGTTTATTAAACCTGCATTAGAAATAGCTTGGTTTGCGGTACCTATAATGGCATAAGATTGTGGCCAAAAAGCACTTACCATACCGTTGTCATCACCCATAGTAAAATCATTTACTTCTTTTCTTCTTCCTGATGTACCTTGATCGCCAATATCGGCCAAATCGCCTCTTAACAATAAGGTTAAAGTTAACTTTCTACCCCAATACGATTCTGTAGACATGCCTGCAAAACTTCCGTTTACCGCGGCTTGCAAATCGGCTGTCGTCTTAAAAAAGGACTCTGGAGCTAATATTCCTACTGGATTTTCTTCTAAATCTGAGCACCCTACAAAAGCTAGTAGTGCTAAAAAAAATGTTATTTTATATTTTTTCATAGTCTTCATATTAAAATTTTAAGTTTAATCCCATAGTAAACGTTTTAACATTAGGGTAGCTACCATAATCTAAACCTACATTGGTATTACTTCTCTGGTTATTATCGTTTCTGTAGTTTGCCTCTGGATCTGCCCCAGGATAATCGGTAAACGTTAATAAGTTCTGTCCACTTATATAAATACGAGCTTTTTCAAGACTTAACTTACTTAATACAGTTACTGGAATATTATATCCGAAAGACAAGTTTTTCAATCTTACATAACTACCGTCATACACATAACGAGAGGTAATTCTTTTTTCACGAACTTCGGGTCTAGGAATATTTGTATCGGTATTCGTTGTAGACCATGCATTAACCATATCTGCTGAAGCGTTTGATACTCCAGAACCTAATTCTAACAAGGTGTAGTTTAATATTTCACCACCAACAGATGCTTGAAAGAATAAATTCATATCGAAATTTTTGTATCTAAAATCATTATTTAAACCCATCGTAAAATCTGGTGTAGGGTCGCCAATAATTTTTCTATCGGCTGTAGTTATTTCACCATCATTATTTAAATCGGCGAAAAGTTCACCCCCTGGTGCTGAGTCACTAGATAATGTTGCGGTTCCATCGGGAAGCGTTCCTCCTTGATAAACACCTTTATATTCATATCCATAAAAAGAACCAACCGACTCCCCTTCACGTAAAACCTGTGTTTGTCTTTGTAAGAAATGACCAGGAGCAGAATCAATAAATAAATCGTCTCCATCTGGTAAGGTTACCATTTCGTTCTTATTGGTTGAAAAATTGAACGCTGTAGACCATGTAAAATCTTCGTTTGCAATATTTCTAGAGTTTAAAGAGAACTCATAACCTTCATTTTTCAACTCTCCAATATTTTGAATTTGAGAGGATACACCTGAATATTCAGGAAGGGGACGAGGAAACAGTAAATCTTCTGTTTGAATATTGTAATAATCAAACGTAAGTTCTAATCTATTATTAAATAAAGCCACGTCTACACCAAGGTCTAATTGTTTAGAGGTTTCCCATTTTAGGTTATCATTAGCAAAATCGGTTAAAACCACCGAATTAACTTGCTGATCTCCTACAACACCATATACTGAAGAAAATTTAGCTAAAGTCTCGTATGGCGAAATTGATGGATTTCCTGTTGCACCATAACTGGCACGCCACTTCCAATTGCTAATCACGTTACTATCTTTTAAGAAATTCTCATTGCCCATGTTCCAAGCAATAGCCCCAGAAGGGAAGAAAGCATATTTATTATTTTTACTAAAATTTGAAGACCCATCGCGTCTTGCCGTAAACGTGAAGATGTATTTACTTGCGTATTCATAATTAACACGTCCAAAAACAGAAATTAATTCAGTTTCGTCTAAAAATGAACTAGGTTGCATAGTTACTGCACCGCCTTCAAGGTTTCTAAAAGATACCTCGTTAGTCACAAAACTTCTTGCTCCTGCAAAAGAACCTTCATTTTTATTCTTTTGATAAGAGTAACCTCCTAACAAAGTGAAATTATGATTCCCAAAAGTTTTTTTATAGGTTAAATAGTTTTCCGAAAGCACATTGGTAGACCTTCTGTTTTCTAGAGTAGCTTCACCTCCAACACCAGCTCCAGCAAGAAGTGTCGTTGGTTTAAATTTTCCTATTTGAGTGTTTACTGAGCTAAAACCAAAAGTTGTTTTAAGTTCTAAACCTTCAATAATTTCGTATGCTGCATAAAAGTTAGTTCTATAAGTGTCTACAGAGCGCTCGTCGATACTTTCTTTTGCTAAAGCATACGGGTTGTCGATATCATCACCCAGAGAGTTAATCGTATAAGTACCGTCAGCATTATAAATGCCTAAATCTGGAGCAAAGCGATAGGCTGAAGAAATAACATCACCACCACCCGTACCACCGGTTTGAGCTTGGGTACTAACACCATCTTTAGCAGAACGACCACCAAAAACGTTTAAGCCTACTTTAAAATTATCGGTAACATCTATATCAATATTACTCAATACCGTAAAACGTTCTAAATTACTGTTCATTACAACACCATCTTGTGTGTAGTAATTTCCAGAAATGTAATATTTAGAAGTTTCGGAACCACCTGAAAATGCTAACTGTGTGTTTGAAATACTTCCCGTAGCATAAATAAGGTCTTGCCAATCTGTATTTGCTGGTCCTTGGTTATAATTTGCTGAATACGCCTTTCTATAGGTTGCAAATTCGTTAGCGTCTAATAAATCGATAGTATTATTAACATTTTGTACGGAATACGATGTATTTAACTCTAAAGTTGGTTTAGTTGACGTCCCTTTTTTAGTAGTAACCATAATAACTCCATTCGATCCTCTGGAACCATAAATGGCTGTTGCCGATGCATCTTTTAGTACTTCCATAGATGCAATATCCTCTGGAGCTGGCATGCTTGCTCCAACAAATCCGTCTACAACAATTAGAGCATCGCTACTCGCATTAATAGACGTACCACCACGAATACGTACTTTTATTGGTGCTCCTGGCTCTCCTCCATTATTGGATTGAACCGAAACCCCTGCCGCTCTACCTTGTAATGCTTGTTCGGCACTTAAAGTTGGATACGCAGTAAGTTCTGCTGCTTTTACTGAAGAAACTGAGCCTGACACATCGCTTTTCTTAACGGTGCCATAACCAATAACAACAATTTCTTCTAGCTCATTCTCGTCAACTTGAAGTACAACCGACAAGTTTGAGTTTTCTCCAACCACTACTTCTTTAGTAACATAGCCCATATAGCTAAATTGAAGAACGGCATCTTTTCCAGGAACTTGAATATTAAAAACACCATCAAAATCTGTAGATGTTCCTGTAGAAGTTCCTTTTAGTAAAATGTTAACCCCTGGTATACTTATACCGTCCTCACTAGAGGTAACGGTACCAGAAACATTTTTTTCTTGTGCTTGCAGATACGTTCCTAACAACATTAGAAACATAAGCGCAAAACGCTTAAGTAGTTTGTTTTTTTTTGTAGTCATAAAAATTTAGTTTTGTTAGTTAACTAAAATAAATAGCTATTAAACTAATCAGAATAATCACGGTTATTAGGATTATTTCCACAGCATCTATTTTAGATTTATTGAATTTCATGCAACAAATATAGACGTGAAAATCGTTGTTGAAATTCAAAAAAAGGGGTTCAAAAGTTCAAAAAAACCTTTATAACCCCTTATATTTCAATAAAATCACATTTTTACCTAAAATTGATTGGCAAATCTATTTTGGTATTGAGAAGGTGTTTCATTAAATTTTTTCTGAAAGCACTTACTGAAGTATTTTGGATTTTTAAATCCAACTTGGTAGCTAATTTGAGAGATGTTAATTTTATTAGTTTCTAAAAGTTGTGCAGCACGTTTAAGCCTAATTTCTTGTATAAATTCGTTAGGCGTAAAATTGGTCCAGGCTTTTATTTTACTAAATAAAGTTGTTCTACTAACACCCAATTCCTGACTAAAAAGTATGACATCGAATTGATCGTTTGCAATATGTTCCTCTACAATTTTGAAGGCTTTTTTTAGAAGCTTCTCATCTATAGAAGTAATCGTGATTTCGCTAGGCGTTATATCATTAATTTTAGAAAATTTATGTTTTAATCGCAGCCTATTTTCCAAAATATTTTTAATACGCAATTGAAACTCCTTAACATTAAAGGGCTTGCTAATGTATTCATCGGCTCCACTTTCTAGCCCTTCAAACTTATAAATCAAGGAACTTCTAGAGGTTAATAAAACTACTGGAATATGACTCGTTTTAATATCTTCTTTAATTTTAGAGCACAACTCTGTTCCCACCATTTCGGGCATTATAACATCACTTACAATAAGATTAGGTAGATTTTGTTGCGCTAATTTTAATGCTACTTTACCATTTTCAGCCTCTAGCACATTATAATCGTGTTTTAATAGATTTTTAATAAAAACACGCAGTGGTTTGTGGTCTTCTACAATTAAAATGGTTGGTTTATCTGTTTCAGAAATTAAATCTTCTATATTTTCTTCATCGAGAGTTGGAGCTTCTTTTAATTGATTTTCGTACTGACTTACATCATCACTTAATTTAAAATCGTTAAGAATTTCGCTTTCCTGCAAATGCTCCCGTCCTAAAGGTAAACTTACTCTAAAAATGGTACCAGGCTCATTTTTTGGTTTTAAAGCAATGGTACCTTTATGTAATTCGGCTATATTTTTTGCTATGGACAAACCAATTCCCGAACCGCTGTTATAACTTTTTTGCGGTTGGTTATGAATAGGCACTTCAAAAAAACGATCAAAAATTTTATTTTCAAACTCCTTAGACACGCCTACTCCAGAGTCATCAATATCTATGTATATAAAATTAAAATCTTTACTAATTTTTATAGCAATACTTCCGCCTTCAGGCGTATAACGAAAAGCATTAGAAATGAGGTTATAAAAAACCCGTTCTAATTTATACCTATCGTAGTATACATTAATAACATCTTCATCAGATTCAAAGGTGTATTTATAGTGTCCATTTTTGGCATACTCACTAAATGAAAAATAAATTTCTTTTAAAAATTTCACAATATTACCTTCTGCTGCCTGTAAGTTAAACTGATTATTTTCAAGCTTCCTAAAGTCCATTAACCTATTAATAAGTTGTAATAAGTGGTTAGCGCTATTCTCAATAACCAATAACTTTTTATAAACTTTATTACTGCCCTTATAATCGATCAACACTTGTTGCAAAGGCCCTAAAATTAGAGTTAATGGGGTTCTAAATTCATGAGATATATTAGTAAAAAATTGCAGTTTTGCCTGATTAATATCTTCATTCCTTTTCTTCTCTATAGTCTCTAAGGCTAGTTCATGTTTTAATTTTGCTTTCGATTTTAAAAAAGTAATTAAAGCAAATAATGCCACGCCTATAAACAATCCATAAAAAATAAATGCCCACCAACTACGCCATGGAGCAGGCTGTACTTTTATTTTTAATACCGTGGGACTATCATTCCAAACCCCATCATTATTAGCGCCTTTAACTTCAAATTTATAAGTCCCTCCTTGTTGAATAATGTAATTTACCTCGGTATTACTAGTTACATTCCAAGTGTCTTCTAACCCAATCATTCTGTAGGCATATTGATTATTAGACGCATTTATGAAATTGGGTATTGCAAAACGAATGGCGAAATTCGCATTATCAAAATCTAGGTCTATTGTTTTTGTAAATGCAATATCCTTGTTTAAAATGGCACGATCTCCACCAATAGGAACCGATTCATTTTTAATTCTAAAATCTGTTAAAATTACTTGCGGATTATAATCATTAACACTAATATTTTCTGGCTGAAATGAAACTACACCTGCAGGACCTCCAAAATAGAATGTATTATTTTCAAAATTTAAACTCGAGTTGTCATTATATTCATTACTTATTAAACCATCTGTTTGATCGTAAATAGTAATTTCCTCACTATTTAAATTATATTTCACTAAACCTTGGTTTGAACTAAACCATAGATTCTGATTGGCATCTTCTAATAGGGAATGTACAGAGTTTATGGTCACTCCATTTTGCTGTATTTCAACTTTATTAAAAGTTTCGCCATTAAACTTATATAAGCCACTGGCTTTTGTTCCAATCCATATATTCTGAGAACTATCTTCAAAAATTGTTAATATATCCACCCCTGATATAAGTTCAGAATCAAAGAAAAAATGTTTTATGGGTATATTTTCCTTATTCATACTAGACAGTGTAACCACATTTAGTCCACTTTGAGTTCCCATCCAGACCCGCTGTTTAGAATCAATAAGTAAAGAACGTACCCTATTGTTTGTAAGGGAATAAGGAGATTCATTATTGGTAGTTATTTGTTGGAATTTTTTAGTTTCGGTATTATATCTAATCCCTCCAGAGCCAAAAGTACCAAGCCATATAATGGAATCGCTTTCTTTTGCAGAAACATATACACTCGATTCTTCTAATATTTTGCTAAGTGATTCTGGAAAATCATTTTTTCTAACCGTTTTAGTTTTGTAATCGTATATAAAAGGCAAAGTATTAAAGCACCCTACCCATAATTCATTATTAAAAACGGTTAACGACTTTATATTATCACTTAAAACCCCTTTAGTATTTGTCGCATTAATATAACTAACTTCATCTGTTTTAAAATCCCATTGGGTTATTCCACCCCCTTCCGCTCCAAAAAAAACGACACTATCTTTACTTGCTGCAATAGACCCAATGACATTATAACTTAACCTCTTAGGCTTTGTATCTTGGTTATAATTAATAAAATTAAAATTAGATTCATCCCATAGATGTAAACCTCCATAATAACTACCCGACCAAATTGAACCATGTTTATCTGTAAAAATGGTCTTGATTTTATTTAAGCCACTATAATCTGAAGATTTTTTACCAATATGCTGAAGCTTTCCGTTAGATTTTAAAATAGAAATACCACTATATGTCCCTAGCCATAGGTTATTATGTTTATCAAAATTAATCGCCCTGATATCTAGATCTAAACCTTTAAATTCTGAATGATTTTTATAAGAGATTAAGGTGGTTGTATGCGCTTTAATTTGATACAAACCACTATCCTGAGTAGCTATCCACAAGTTATTATCACTATCCTCTGCTATATCTTTAACATGTAATTTATGTGGTTTAGAAACAGCTTTGACTTTATAATCTATAAGTTGAAATGTAATTTCTTCTGCTTTACGCGATTTCACCATACAAAGGCCGTTATCTGTCCCTATCCAAATATCTCCGTTTTTAGATTCGTAAATACTGGTAACAAACCTACCCGGAAGACTGTAGTTGTTTTTTTCATTTGACAAAACCGAAATAAACTTTCCCGTTTTTTTATTATATATCGCTAAACCATTTAAGGTACCAATCCAAATTTCATCCTTTATTTCCTTTATTTCCCAAATGGTATTGGATGGTAAAGACATGGGATCGTTGGTATGAAAAAAATGCTGAAAAGTATTTGTAGACGGATTATACTTATTTAAACCATTATAAGTACCTACCCATAACATTCCCGAGCTATCTTCCTCGATAGTTAAAATATCACTATTACTTATTGAAGTGGAATCCTGCGGATTATTTCTATAAACTTTAAAATTATGTCCATCAAATTTATTTAGTCCGTCACGTGTACCAATCCATAACTGGCCAAAAACATCTTGTTCTATATCAATTACAGAACTTTGAGAAAGTCCATCTGTAGGTGTAAAAGATTTAAAAACGAAGTTATTGTTCTGAGCTGTTAAAGCAGCAGCACAAAACCATAAAACAATGACACTAAAAATATTGTTACTACGCATGTATAAAATATAAATCCCCAATTAATAATTTAAGACTTGAAAAATTAATTGTATCACTACTAAATACAGCCTTTTCAATAATGCTATACAACTAAAATCAACCGATATAAATCCCACCATAAAATCAATTTTAAATGTCCTAAAAGAGTAAAAAAACAAATGGATTTTATTAATATTTAATATCTAAAAAATAATAGTTTAAAATTACTTCTTTTACCTAGTTTATAGTGCTTTTTCGTACCAAAATAGGGTGTCTATCGTACATATTTACTCTAAAACACTAATAACAGTCATGGTTCTCATGGATTTCTACTAAGTTTATATTTTAAATGATTTCATGAACTTAAACAGAAAATCAACAAACAATAAAACATACTAAAAATGAGCACAATTTATGAAAGCCGTTATGCTTCAAATCCAGAAACGGTCAAAAAATACGACACACAAGCATTACGCAACGAGTTTTTAATTGACAACTTGATGCAAGCCGATAAAATTAATTTAACCTATACTCATTACGATCGCTATATCGCTGGTTCAGCTGTACCTGCTTCTGCTCCACTAACTCTAGAATCCATCGATCCTCTTAAAGCGCCATATTTTTTAGAGCGTCGTGAATTAGGAATTATTAACGTTGGCGGAAATGGAACGGTAACGGTTGATGGTACGGTATACGAATTAGGCTTAAAAGATGCCTTATATGTTGGTATGGGAAATAAAGACGTGGTATTTGCTAGTAAAGACGCAAACAATCCTGCTAAATTTTATTTAAACTCCGCACCAGCACATACCAATTATCCAACAAAAAAAGTAAGCAAAGCCGAAGCTAATAAATTAGAATTGGGTTCTTTAGAAACAGCAAACCATCGTACCGTAAACCAAATGATCATTGGAGGTATTGTAACCACTTGCCAACTACAAATGGGAATGACCGAACTTAAAACAGGTAGTGTTTGGAACACCATGCCTGCTCACGTTCACGATCGTAGAATGGAGATTTACTATTATTTAGATATCCCACAAGATCAAGCCGTATGTCACTTTATGGGGCAACCACAAGAAACGCGTCATATTTGGATGCAAAACGATCAAGCAGTTATCTCACCACCATGGTCTATACACTCTGGATCTGGAACTTCAAACTATACTTTTATTTGGGGTATGGCTGGAGAGAATTTAGATTATAATGATATGGATGTCGCAAAAATAACCGAATTAAGATAAGACCATGAGTATAGATTTATTTAATGTAAAAGGAAAAATAGCACTAGTAACAGGCAGTACACACGGGCTAGGTATGGCTATGGCTAGAGGCTTAGGTTTAGCAGGTGCAACTATTGTTGTTAATGGAAACTCCTCGCAAGATAAAATTGATACCGCTATTGCGGAATATGAAAAAGAAGGTATCAAAGCTGTAGGTTACAAATTTAACGTTGCCAAGGAAGAAGAAGTTATTGATGCAGTTGCCAAAATTGAAAAAGAAGTCGGTGCCATAGATATCCTTATCAATAACGCTGGAATCATCAAGCGTACGCCACTTTTAGACATGGAAGTTGCCGATTTTAAAGAGGTGGTAGATATCGATTTGGTTAGTCCATTTATCGTATCAAAACATGTGGTTAAAAACATGGTAGCACGAAAAGCAGGAAAAGTGATAAACATTTGCTCAATGATGAGTGAGTTAGGCAGAAATAGCGTGGGTGCCTATGCTGCAGCCAAAGGCGGACTAAAAATGTTAACACAAAATATGGCTACCGAATGGGCTAAGTATAACATTCAAGTGAATGGTATTGGTCCTGGATATTTTGCAACATCGCAAACCGCCCCTATTCGTGTAGACGGCCATCCGTTTAACGATTTTATCATTAACAGAACACCAGCTGCCAAATGGGGAGATCCTAACGATTTAGCAGGAGCAGCAATCTTTTTAAGCTCTAAAGCTAGTGATTTTGTAAACGGCCATGTGGTGTATGTGGATGGTGGTATATTAGCGACCATCGGGAAACCATCAAACGAAGCTTAATATGAAATCCATAGCATTGTATTCTTGTATCGCAGCCGTATCGTTAATGATGGGCTGCGATTCACAGAAAAAAGAAGCGACTGTTATTACTGTAAAGAATAGTTTAGAGCTTTCAAGACAATTCGAAACGGTAGAAATTTCAAAATCAGATATTCATTTAAATGAAGGTGAACGCTTTGAAAATTTGGTAATCCGTGATAAAGCAACACAGGTGATTGTAACTTCCCAATTTGTAGATGAAGATCAAGACGGTACAGCTGATGTGTTGTTATTTCAACCTGAAGTGGCTGCCAAATCAGAAAAGCAATATGAACTGGTTACATCTAACCTCACGAATACCGACACCGTAGCTTATTGCTATTCGCGTTTTGTGCCCGAACGCACCGATGATTATACCTGGGAAAACAACAAAGTGGCCTTTAGAACTTATGGGCCAGTTGCCCAAAAGATGGTAGAAGATTCTGTAAAAGGCGGTACCCTATCGAGCGGAATTGATGCTTGGTTAAAAAAAGTAGAATACCCAATTATCAATAAATGGTATGCTGGCAATGATAAAGAAAAAGGCTACTATCATAAAGATCATGGTGAAGGCTTAGATAATTTTCATGTAGGTTCTAGTCGTGGTGTAGGTGGTACTGCTGTAAAAGTGGATACCAGTTATTATATCTCTAAAAACTTTACCGATTATAAAACCATCACTACAGGGCCTATAAGAACCAGTTTTGTTTTAAAATATGCCGATTGGGATGCCAATGGAAAAACCATAACTGAAACCAAACATATTTCTTTAGATTATGGAAATAACCTATCTAGATATGAAATAGAGGTAACAGGAACCGATGTTTTATCGGTTGGACTAACCTTACATGATAAGAAAGGAGAAATCACAGAACAAGTAGATAACGGCTGGATTTCACACTGGGAGTCTGAATACTTCAATTCTGAATTAGGCACCGCAATCGTCGCACCTAAAGATGTTATGACCACTTCCGATTATTATGTTACCTCAATAAAGGATCGTAGCAATTTATACGCTCAACTAAAGGTTAACGATAACAAAGTCGTTTATTACGCAGGTTTTGCTTGGAAAGAATCTGGGCAATTCCCTACTAATGCTGCTTGGGAAAATTATCTTAATGCCTTTTATAAAAAAATTAATACGCCTTTAGAAGTTAGTATTCAATAACTTCAGGATTAATAGCACCCTAGTACATAACTTGAGGCTGTCTAAAAGTTAATTACACGTCAATCTGAATTTATTTCAGATTCTCATAATCATGGAGTTTCAATATTATGAGATTCTATGTCGAGCACAGAATGACGCATGTTATAACCTTTAAGACAGTCTTTTATTTTCACATAGTATACAAAGTATTCTAAATAAAAAATCGAGTCTATACCCCTGTATAAACCCGATTTACAATCAAAAACTAATGAATAAAAACTAACTTTACTTCTAATCTATGGTTAGATAGGTCCCCTTAAAACTTTGATTCAAGACCATCATTACTAAAGGCATACCATTACCATTTCTTTTTACCTCAATGGCCGCCTTTCCATTGGCCATTGCAATCGATTCGCTTCCTGTTGGTGTTCCTAGACTCTTATAATTTTCACCTCCAGAAAGACATTGAAAATACACGCGATCTTCATAATCCAAACAACGTAACCCTTTACTATCGTAGGCAGTTGCTGTCACTAAATAGTTTCCATTATCGAGAATTTCAGAGTCTAATTTTAATCCTACGGCTTTACCATTTTTATTAAACCTATAATTAATAGTCAATTCATCTTTAACGGTTTTATTTTCACTAGTATTCCCTACAGCCACAAGTGTATTCTTTCCTTCCTTAAAATTCAAATTCCAATTTAAACCAGCCGCAGGAAACGCTTTAAGATCACGCTTTTTAACTCCTAAACTTTTACCATTTAAAAACAGTTCTACTTCCGGACAGTTACTATAAACACTAATATCTCTTGCTAAATCTTCTGGTCCTTGTCGCTCTGTCCAAGTATGCGATTCTATATAGGTAAACGGCTCGTTACTCCAATAGCTTTTAAATACATAAAAGGCATCTTTTGGATTTCCTGCACGATCTACCAAACCCTTTTGATTCATATAAGGAATCGCATTTTCGGGACGTAATGGGGTACCAAAATCTTTAAAAGCCCACTGCACATTTCCAACGAAATCCTTATCATTTTCACTAATACGAAGGTGCCAATCAAACAAATCGACGATATAGTTTTCGCTCCAATCCCCTATTTGAGCTATATTAGCCACATCGGTTTGCACAATTTCTTCTTCCCATCCATCCGATTGAATTTTACCTTCTCCCGTTATTGGATTTTCGGTATGACGCCCCACATGACTAGAACCACCATACTCGGCATGTAAAAAATGCGGATATTCTTTTTTATAAGTATCGATGGCCTTTTGGTAGCTTTTATAACTTCCCGAATACCACCCAGACCAGATAGAAGGCGAAAACACATCCACAATATGGGACCCTTCATAATATTTTCGAATCGCTGTTTTCCTTGACGGATCTAGTTGGTGCGATAAATCGTTTAATTCCGATAAAAAAGAATTCATTTTGTCGGTATCACCGCCGTTTTCAAAATCTGGCAACCAATACATTTCATTGCCTAAAGACCAAATAATGATACTTGGGTGGTTATAATTCTGATTGATAATCTCTGTAAGCATGTGCTTGGTATTTGTTTTCCAAGCTTCATTTCCTACGCCACCTCGGCACCAAGGCAATTCGTCCCAAACCAATAATCCTAATTCGTCGCAGGCCTTGTACACTTCTGGATCTTGCGGATAATGCGCCAAACGCACAAAGTTTGCTCCCATCTCCTTAATAAGTTCCATATCCTTTCTATGCTGCGCGTTAGTCATGGCTGCACCTACTCCGGCATGTTCTTCATGTCGGTGAGTTCCTCTAAGCAAAACTCGTTTTCCGTTTAGGTAAAAAGCTCCGTGGTCTTTAAATTCAAACCATCTGAAACCTACCTTATTTTGCATGCGATCTATAACGTCACCCTTTTCTAATAAGGCTACTTTTAAAGTATATAGATTAGGATGTTCGGTGTCCCACAACTTCGGGTTTTTAATATTCCTGAAATGAATTTTGGCTGTACTATTTTTTATTCTGAACACCGATGAAGCTACAGTTTCTCCTTGAGCATCTAATAAATCGGCCTTTACTTTTAGATTGGAATTATTTAAGTTATTAATAGCTACAGTGGCCAAAAGCTCAGCTTCATTTTTAGAAACTTTTGGAGTCGTAATTTTTAATTCTGAAAGGTGTTGTTTTGGTATGGATTCTAACCAAACATCTCTTGTAATACCACCGAATATAAAAAAATCACTCTTTTGAGACGGGATAACTTCGGGATCGTAACTGTTATCCACACGTATAACAACTTCATTTTTACCTGATTTTATAAACTTGGTGATATCAATGGTAAAGCCAATATAACCTCCTATATGCCCACCTGCTTTTTGTCCGTTTACGTACACTTCACTATTTATATTCACGCCTTCAAAATAAAGCTGATATAAGGTATTGCTATCAATATTCGAGATATTCAGTGTCTTTTTGTACCAACTCCCCGTACGTCTGTAACCCGGATTTAAATCGGTAGCATCTAAAGCATTCCAGGTGTGTGGTAGATCTATAGTTTGCCAATCGACTTCCTGTAAAGCTTCATTAATATTTTTGATATTTTTTTCTAAGTAACTCCAATTGTTGTTGATATTTACTTTAGTTCGTATGGGAGCTGTTTCATTTAATTTAGAATTCCAAGCCCCAAAGGTTAAACATATTATGAAAACACCTACTAATTGGGCAATGTTGCTTTTATTATTCATAGTCGTATACTAATTATAAGGATGTGATTTTTTTGAGAGGTTAATTCTTTTTTAATCGTTTATTTAGTTGATATTCGTACAAAGACGGAATGGCTTTTAAAGCCTTATTCGTAAATTCTACATGAGCATTGGGGCCATAACTAAGTTTTAAAGCATGATTACCATGTACCCCGATAACGCGTGCATAAGGACCATCTTCCATACCATTTAAAAGTATGGCTGAAGCACCTAAACTGTCTTTAATATATACATTTATATTCCAAAATGTACTATAAGCACCATGTGAAGGCTTCCAGTAACCTGCACCTCCTCCTGCAAATAAGGGATAACTATTGTCTGTATTTGGTGTGATATGAACTTTAATATTATCGAATAGGTTTTGATGATTTGCACCAGAATGCTGATCTAAAATAGGTTCAGTGAACACCTCGCAATTGGTGTATGCACTTTTAGTTGCAAAAGTGTTAAAACTTAAAGGGTGAACGGCCTTATTATAAACCTTTATGTTTTGAGCCAAGACATTGTAAGTACCTTGCATCATTACAGTATAATGGGCTAGATGATCGCCCATTGTAGTTACATTTTTTATCGTGACGTTAGCAATTTCTTCAGTTAATACACCACTATCGGCATTTTCAATAGTAACATCATTTACCCAACTGTTATAGACACGGGTTAAATAAATAGCATTAAAACCTTGCTCTACATGATGTGCCACTGGCTGGGCATTTGGAAACGTTATTTTTAAATGTTCAATACCAATATCTTCAAGGTGTTTCCAGGCAACTAATTGTGCTTTATAGCTAGAAAGAATATCTATGGTTAGCGGACAATTAACAGTAACCGTTTTACCTGAAATTTCAACAATTTTAAATTGCTGTTTTACCAATGGTAACTCTGGAAAATTCCAATGATGGGATCCTACTTTAACCTTTTCATTTTTATATAATTCGGAAATAATGGCCCCGTGTTCACCATCTTTATTGAATAGTTGTAATTCGACAACATCTCCAACCTTAAGTAATTGTACATCAGAAACCTCGAAACTGAAGCTTCCTCTTTTACCATTAGAAACTTGAGCTAAAACATCAACTGGCTGATCGTATTTATCAAGGTAAGCTTTAACACGAACATCTGGTACTCGTGTCCAGATAAAACCACCAGCCCAAGCATATTGAGAGAAAGCTAAATCGATGTTATGTTCCTTTTCGCGTTGGCGCTTGTCAAATTTCACCAAATATTCACGAAGTTCTTTTAATGATTCTGAATCTTTAGAATACATGAGTGGTCTAGGAAAATATAATTCGGTTCCACCAGTTCCTGAACCAGACCCTCTTAGTATGAATTGACTACGTTCTAAATAAAGAATTTCACTTAAAATAAGCCGCCCTTTTGGAAGTTGTAAAATAACATGACCTTCCATTTTTGAAACAGACTCAATGGCTTGAAGCAATGCTTTAGAGTCATCCAATGCATCATTTGCAACCACGCCATAATCTGTGGCTTTTATAATAGTCCCTTTAGATTTCGAGATATCTACTTCACCATTATAATAACCTGCAAAACTAAAATCTGGCAAATAATTTAAATCATTTACAGAGTTATTCTGAAGAATCTTCGGAATGTTTTGGGCAAATACCATGGTATTACAAATGGTAATCACCATAAATATGGCAATGTAAATTTGAAGTTTACTAAAATTCATCTGGCTAATGGTACATTAAAACGATATAAATTAACTAACCATAAAATTAGCGTTTACAAGTCGGTTTTAAGTCCGAAAACAGTACCAAAATCGTTCAAAATACAAGCAAAACCCCTTTGAACTAACTAAAATTAACTCTAAAATTTTAAAAAGGCCTTTTTTTAAAAGTCCCTAACTAATTTATAACATTACTCTTTTTAATGATTATCATATGAAAACATCTGCAAACTAGATGCACCATCAACAGTTAGCTCTTGAGGTAATTTTTGAAGTTTACCAGTTTCAACATCTCTTCTAAAAATGACGATATTATTTGAAAATTGATTAGCCACCAATAAAAATTTACCGGAAGGATCTATGGCAAAATTTCGTGGATGTTCGCCATAAGTTGGCTCATGCCCAATTAGCTTTAAAGCTCCATTATTTTTATTAATCGAAAAAATAACTATACTATCTTCACTCGGACCTCGATTGGAGGCGTACAAGAATTTCCCATCTGGCGATATATGAATATCAGCAGATCTATAAATTTCCTGTTTTTTACTATACGCGTTATAATCGGCTAAAAACTTTAAATTCCCGTTCACTAATGCATATGCCGAGACTTTACCACTTAACTCATTTATACCATAACCATATTTCCCATTTTGATGAAACACAAAATGTCTTGGTCCACTACCCGGCTTTACTTTTATAGCTCCTGCTTTTCGAAGTGACATTTTTTGATTGGCATTTTCGATTACTTTAAAATTATGTATGCAATCTGAACCTAAATCCTGTAAAAACAAGTAATCATTTTCTGGCGAAAAATTTGAAGAATGAATGTGAGCTGTGTCTTGATTACCTTTTATAATACTACTTCCGGTAAACGTAAAAAATTCATCAAATTTTTTAATTTCTCCTGTTTCATTTACTTCAAAAAAACTCAAGCTCGGGTCAGTATAATTGGAGACGGCAAGATACTTCCCGGATTTATCTATTTCTATATGCGCTGGATTTCTACCGCCACAATCTTGCATATTTATCAGTTTTAAATCGCCTGCATCAGAATCGATTTTAAAAGCCGCTATTTTGCCATGGGTTTGCAACTGACTTTCAATTACCGAATATAAATACTGTCCGTTTGGGGAAAGTTTTAAAAATGAAGAATTAATAACACTGTCTACTGCCGAGAGTAATTTTGCTTCACCTGATTTTGTATTAAAATCGAATACATGTATGCCTGTATCAGGTTTCTTATTGGTAAAACTGCCCACAAACAAAAGTGTTCTATCCTGCCCCTGTATCACTTGAAAGTTGCACAGGAATATCAGGCAAACAATAAGACTTCTTTTAATCATTTTAACTGGTTATAATTCATTATCCTTTTAACACATTTAATACGCTTTAAATGCTTTGGTTGAAGTCCCAGTATTTAAAGTAAAATTACCATACCTTAATGTTTTTCCTTCTCCGATATAAAGACTCACCGACTGATTTTTACCTTCCACTCTAATTATTCCAAAACGACCTTCAAACTTTACTTTCAGAGCCTTATTCTCATACACGCCGTCTTTGCCATCTAAAGAAATAATATAATCTGTAATTAATTCTCCCTTAACTTTAGATTCTACTTTAACGCCAACAACTTTATCGCCATCCATTAAAGACATAACAGCTTGAACACTTGATTTCTTTTCTGTTGAAGGTTCAAAAACGGCAATAAACGGCTTTTCCCAAGCTTCTCCATCCTGTCTTATAGCCAATATTTGAGTTGGTTTTTCTTCGTAACCATTTCTAGCTTCTCGTGTAGGTGGTGCCAGTGCCGTTGTATAGGATCTATTCACGCCTTGCGGCACAAACATATGCATAAAACGTTGATCATAATCAATTTGAAATGTTGCTCGCACCCCTTTTTGAGTTGGTTTCGTTGATTTGGTGTCTTCAAAATAGCGCCAACCAGGAGATTGTACTGGATCTCCAATATCTGTTTGATATCGTGTTGTTGGTTGTATAGTTAACGTTTCACCTTTTGCAGTTTTAAGCGAAATAGCATCACCTATATTGTGATAAATGTAATCTTGAAACTTATTTTCAGTTAATGATTTAGAACGAAATACATCTAAATAATACCCCGTTTTTTCACTGGTACGAATAGTACTTAATGTGCGCTCCTGATCACAGTTATTAATGGTGTCTTTTAAAAATTGTGTTGCAAAATTAAAGTGTTCACTAATAGGATCTTCCAAATGTTTGGGCTCTGCGGCAATATTAACTACCGTATTTTGCCACACATAGGCACCATCTTTCCAAGACCCTGGTTGGATACCGTGTGAAGTACCGTTAACAATTACGGTATTATTACCTGCATACAATCTAAAATAATTTTCGTGCAAAGGAATTCTTCGTTCTTTTACCGATTTAGGCAAGCCACCATTAGGAGCCATAACATATCCTGCACCATAAAGTTCCATAGTTATTCCGGTAACATGGGAATGCACATAATGGGCACCACCAATAATACCACATAAGCCATACAATTCATTATCTTTTTCAACATAGTTTCGCTGCAAGGCAATACCAGCATGCTCAACCAATACTGTAGGTTTTTTAAAATCTATTTTAGAATCGATATCTTTTGGGATAGGTGTTCCCCAGAATAATTTTAAAGGGCCTGTGCTATCAAAAGTAGAAGGGATAATTTTAGGATGATAACCTCCTTGCCTTTTATAGGCCTGACTGAGGGCTATTTTGGCTTGATTTTCTAAATTTGAATACCCACGACGTTGTGCTAAATTTAGTGTATACCGGTATAGCTGTTCTGTACCATCGTGGTTCCTTTTAGAATCACCATATCTCACAAACCTTCCATCTGGCATTCTTAAATTATCGAACAAAAAATTTCCTTTATAAATGTTTTTATAATTCTGAGTAACATGCATTTCAGGATAAACACGATCTATGATATTTAAAACTAGAGTAACGGCTGGCATAAAACTATAACTTGTTGATTCTGGCCAAATCCCTTGCTTACCAAACATTGGTAAAATAGTGTTTTTAAAAGAATTTTGATGTGCGGTTCCTTTCTCCCAAAAAACGTCGAACAAGCGCTCCCGTTCTTTATCATCTTCAATACAAAGAATACCATAAAGCACCCCTGGAGCGGTTAAAATAGGATGATTTGAAATAAATTTACCATGCGTATCCGGGCGACCATATTCTTGTAAACTACTACCAACCATATTTAAAAGGACTTTTTGAAACAGCGCTTTATCAAAAGTTTGTTGCTTATTTTCAGAAGCCTTATAAACTTTGGTTGTCGGTTTATTTAAAAAATTATAAATAAAATCATATGCTAATGCAAATTGGGCGTAAGACGTACGCGGATCGTAAAAATGATTTCCACAAATGGTAGTGTTTTCAGGGCTTCTATCGGATAAAACAGAGACAAAGTGCCATAATATATCTGCCGAAAATTGAGCGTACTTTTCGTCATCAGTCAAAAAATACAACATAGCTGCATACGAAGCATCTGTAAGTACTGCTGCATGATCTCCTACTGTTACCGCTTCAAATTCGGTTAACGAATTGTCGGCTGGTATTTCTGGAATATAGGATAATATTGCTGATGGCTTTTTTTGATGGGCTTCCACTTTTTTATCTACTACAGCATGTAAATCCTGTTCCAATTTTTTAGCCCAATCATACTTTCCTATTAGATTTAAAACATCTTGTTTTTCATCTTGGGTTACCCAGATAACAGGATGCTGCATGGATTGAGACCAACAAAAATTTGTCCCAAACAACATCATTAACACAACACTTATTCTTCTTACACTAGTTCCCATCTATTTTGTATTTTGAGTTAAAAAATCCTTCCCCCATTTTTGTCTTAATTCTACTGCTAATTGCTTCACTAGTTCCTGATACTCTGGCTTTTCAGCTAAATTATCTAATTCAAGCGGATCTGTTTTATGGTCGAACAACATGCGTGCGTAAGCCACCCCATCATCATCGGTCCATTCCGTATAAAATAAATCGTCTTTAACGAGTGTAACCCCATCTTTAAACTTACTAACCGCCCAGTTTTTAATCTGCTTTTCACCATTAATAAGCGGCAGAAAACTAAGCCCTTCAGCCGTATCTGGCACTTCTAAGCTTGTTAATTCGCATAATGTTGGATAAATATCTATAAATTCGGTGATGGCATTACTGTGTTCTCCATTCGTTTTTCCTGGTACTTTTACTACTAAAGGCGCACTAAGGGCCGTTTCAAAATTCACATGTTTACACCATAATTTGTGATCTCCCAAATTCCATCCGTGGTCACCCCATAACACCACAATTGTATTGTCTGCTAAGCCTGTTTTTTCTAATTCGTCTAGAACCAGACCAATTTGCGCATCTACATAACTCACACAGGCATAATAGCCATGTATTAATTCTTTGGCTAAATCTTCTGGTAAATCTCCCTTTTTAGGAATATTTCCATAATTCCGTAACTCGCCATAATTAGGAAAGGCCTTTTTGGGTGTAGATTCTGGTTGCACATAGGTTTCTGGTAACTTTATTTGTTCTCTATCATATAAATCCCAATACTTTTTTGGTGCATTAAATGGTAAATGCGGTTTCATAAAGCCCATGGCGAGAAAAAAAGGTTGCTTAGACTTTTTAAGTTGTTGCAAATCTGCTACGCCTTTTCTTGCAATTTCACCATCAAAGTAAGCTTCGTCATTTACATCTGTATTTTCAAAAGCACTAGCGCCTCCCATGGCTAAATTGGCATCAGCATTTTTTAGAATATTTTTCTCTAATTGGTAATTACGTATATTCCCTTTTGGAAACCATATTTTATCCCAAGCCAGGCTATCATCATCGATATTATGGTATATTTTTCCGTTTGAAATGGTTGTATATCCGTTTTGTTTAAAAGTCATAGGTAAAGAAACCGCCTCTGGAGCATCTGTATCGGCTCGAGCTTTATAATCGAAAAAACGATGCCGAGTAGGTCGGGTTCCCGTTAATAAACTTGCTCTAGATGCCCCACAAACAGGAACATTACAATATGAGCGATCAAACACCAAACTCTGACTTGCTAACTTATCTAAGTTAGGTGATTTTATATGAGAAGCACCATAAAAATTAAGTTCTGGACGTAAATCATCTACAGCAATAAACAAAACATTCATTGGTTTTTGCTCTTGAGTAACGGATGTTTTTTGTTGTTCTTCTTTACAGGCCGATACCGTTAAAACTAAACCCAGCGTATATATAAATAATCTTTTCATAGTATGTATTTTTTACCAATGTTCAATTACGATATAATCGTCTTTTGTAAGGGTGTTTTTTCTAGCCTCTGGAATTTTTCGTCGTGGTGTGTCTTGATCTAATTTAAAACCCCTGTTTCCTTTTGGCGTGATAATAGGTACGCCAATCATATTTTCACTTAAAATATCCCCTTGTGCATTCATCCAGCTAAACATGTCTCTGGTTAACTTTTCTTTAATCGATTTATAGTCTGGATGACTCGCTAAATTATGCAGTTCGAAAGGATCGTTTTGTAGATCGTACAACTCTTCAAAAGGTTCATTTTTATGAGCCTTTGCGCCTCGTACTATAAAATAATCTACATGGGGTTTTCCTGTTAAATTTTGCTCAACAACTTCTATTGAATTAAAGTTTCTAATGTATTTATAGCGCTTATTGCGAATCATACGGGACGGAAATATTTCAGAATTTAATATATTCTGATTGGTTCTTACCCCGTACACATAGTTGTTTACCTCAACATCCTTACCTTGTAATAATGGTAAAAAACTATTTCCATCCATATCTTCCGGAGACTTACCACCTGCTATTTCCATAAACGTTGGCAATACATCGGTATAGTGAATCAATTGATTGGATGTAGTACCTGGCTTTATGACCTTTGGCCAACGGGCTACAAAAGGTACTTTTAACCCAATGTCTTTTACGGTAAATTTCCCTGAAACCCCATGGTCTGCACTATAAATAAAAAGGGTGTTATCTGTTAAATAAGTATCTACCAATTTTAAAACTTCTTCAAGTTGTGTATTATCTTCTTCAATACTTCTATAATACCCTGCTTTTGTTTTTATAAAGGCCTTATCCGTTTTTTTATTTTCATTAAAGGGATAAAATTTGATATCCTCGGCTTGTGGATTTTCAACATCAAAATACTTACTATGTGGGTACTTTGATGTAATGAACATACAAAACGGTTTTTTAGCATTTTTTAAATAAGCCGCCATACTATCTATGGGAATATAATCTCTAGGCACGCCTTGTTTAGGCACAGGCTCCCATTCCCTATCCCATTGATACACACTTTCTGGTTTTACATGACTTTTTCCTGCCAATACAACCTCGTAACCTAATTTTTTCATGTGAGCGGTTACGCTTTCTATATCGGGTTTCGTTGCTGTATGATTGGCAAAACAGCCATTCTTTAACGGATATTTCCCTGTAAAAAGTTGTGATCTACTTGGGGCGCAAATAGCCTGTGCTGTAAACGCATTAGTAAATATGATGCCTTCATTTGCTAGACCATCAACAGCGGGTGTGTGTACTTTTTCGTTCCCATAACAGCCATAATCATATACATCTTGGTCGTCGGCGAGATAGAAAATAATATTGGGCTTCTCGCTTAGTGTTGATAGCTTCTCGATCTTAGTACCTGATACTTCTTGTGCTTTTTTATTTCCTGAACAATTTAAATGTAGTAGAGCTATACCCCCAAAAATAATAACACCTATTTTTTTGCTAAACATGATCTACTATTTTTTATGTTTTTTAACGTCATCTTTTTTAGGGTATGGTACTTTTTCGCCGATTTTTGCCCATGTTCCTGTAGGGGCATTATTTCTTATCAGCCATGCTCGTAGTTTATTATTCATTTTTAAAGCTAAATCTAGTGTTTGTTGACTTGGATTTTCAGCCAAAAGATTAGTGGTTTCTCCCAGATCTTTAGTTAGGTTATATAGCTCGAAAGACTCATCTTCGTAGCGGTAGAATAATTTATAATGCTGATTATCGGAATGTCTATAATGAATAACCGATTGCGGCATATTTCGTACATCCATATAGCCAGGGAAATGCCAAAACAATTCATTTTTATCATCACGGACTTGAGATTCTTCTCGTAAAACCGACGCGATCGACTTACCATCCAATTCTTGCACTTTTGGACTTGGCAATTTAGCCCCTGCAATTTCCGCTAGTGTCGGATAAAAATCAATGGTGTGAACTTCCTGAGTCGTATTCACCGAATTAGGCGTAATAACACCAGGATATTTAAAAATTAAGGGCACACGAACACCTCCTTCATAATAGGTACCTTTTCTTAAACGTAATGGTGAATTATCGGTTGGCCCCATAAAACCACCATTATCCGAATAGAAAATAACTAAAGTATTTTCAGCGATACCATCTGCTTTGTTTCCATCTCCATTAGGGTCTTCTAGTGCATTTAAAATACGACCTACGGTCTGGTCAAGAAGCTCTACAAAAGCAGCATAGTCGGCTTGGGTGTGGCGAGGATCTAGAGACTTCTTCGCTTTATATTTCGCTTCCAAATCAAGACGTGGAAGGATGCTAACATGAACGGCATGAAATGGAATATAAGCAAAAAACGGACTGTCGGTTTTAGATCTATCTTTTATATAATCGACAACGGCATCCCCTAAAGCATCGGTAAGGTGTTTTGGTGCTCCTTCCAAAAGCCAAGGATTATTTCCGTTCTTTATAGGTTCTAAAACCTTCTGAATGTAAGCAGCATCGTAAGGCTGTGCATAGGGTTTTAAATTTTCGATTTCAAACATCCAACCTTTTGCATCATCGTTTTGTGCAAAAAACTCATTTTTCACTTTTACGCCATTTACGGTAGCACTAGTTTCTTTATGTAAAGCCACATTATAATCTACACCCATATAGCTTTCCGCTTGCTTTCCTAGTTTGATAGCATGAAACTTCCCAAACCATGCCGTATGGTAGCCCGCTGTTTTTAAGGTTTCGAACATAGAAACACAGTCTTCCTGTAAATAATTATTTTGATTATGTGGCGTGATGGGTGTCACAACACCTTTTGAAGCTCTTTTGAGACTTCCCACATTATACACGCCATTTTGAGCCCCTGTAGCATATTGGCCGCTAAGCAGTGCTGCTCGAGTAGGTTGACAGTTTTGCTGCGTATAGGCATAGGCAAAAGACTTCCCTTGCTGAGCTAATCGGTCTATATTCGGACTTTCGTAATACTTAGACCCATGTCCTAAACTGGTGTTAGGCGAACTTAAATCTGTCCAACCTAAATCGTCGGCCATAATAAAAATGATATTGGGTTTTTGGTTTACGTCTTTTTTGGTCTGAGAGCTAGCTAACAAAGGACTAATTAGCAAACCAAATATTATGATTTTTGAAAGTTTCTTCATTTCTGATTTCATTTAAATTTCATACACACAGCTTCTAAGAAATAATTTTATTGCTATGTCACCTTTCTGCGCCAAAAACTTTAATGGCCTTAACAGCATCTACATTTCCACGTGCTTTTTGTTCTACAAAATAAGGTTGAAAAGTATAGTTGGACTCCGCATCCCACGTCGCATTTGTTTTCGGCAACAAGGCTTTTAAGCCTTCAATTTTACTTTTGAATTTAAAATTATTGGTTGCATTAATCCATTCATTCGGATCTGAAGCATGGTCGTAAAATTCTTCTGTCCCATCTTCATATTGAATGTATCGGTAACCATCAACTTTAACGGCATGGTTGTTCTTTCCATAGGTAGTAATGGCATAGGCTTCTTTTAAACCTTCATTCTTTTGCATCATGCCCACCAGACTTTTACCTTCATTTCGCGAGTAAGCAGGCAAACCACTTAACCCCAAAAGTGTTGGATAAATCGATAACATTTCTACTGGGGCATCTATCTTTTTCCCTTTTGGTAAATTTGGCCCTGCAATCATTAAAGGTGCTTTGGTAGCCGTTTCCCATAGGGCATGTTTTGCAAAGGTTCCTTTTTCTCCTAAACGGTATCCATGATCGGACCATAATACAATGATGGTATTTTCGGCATATTGGCTATTTTCTAAAGCATCTAAAACACGCCCCAATTCGTAATCCACAAAACTGACACAAGCCAAATACGCTTGTATTATTTTTTTCCATTCCCCGCTATTTATAGCCCATTCTGTTGAAGGCATCATAGGTAAATCGTTAATTTTTAGTCCTACAGATGGAATATCATTTAAATCATCTGATTGATATGGTGGTGTTTGTATGCTCTCAAGCGGATACAGATCGAACCATTTTTGAGGGACATATAATGGGACATGTGGTCTTTGAAACCCCAAGGCCAGAAAGAAAGGCTGTTTGTAATTTTTATTGAAGCGTTCTAAAACCCAATTCACCGCTTGATGGTCTGGCATTAGCGTATCGCTTTCGGGAAATGCGCCCCAATCTGTATTGGTTCTGCCATACCTCCCTTTTCTTGATTTAGAAGTTCCAAAACCATCCCAAACAAATCGTTTTTCAGGAAATGGGCCAAAACCTTTTACACGACCACCTGCTTCATCAAACATACCATCAGGTGCATAATTATGAAACAGTTTGCCTATTCCCATGGTATGATAACCATTCTTCTTAAAATATTCAGGAAGGAAAATAATATCTTTAGTAGCCTCATTATCATCTCTACGGATTTTATTATCGGGCGTCATGCCATAAATCCCAGTTGTTGAAGGTCGCAAGCCCGTCATTATAGCCGCTCTTGAAGGTCCGCATAATGGCGCTGGACAATGGGCATCTGTAAAAGTAACGCCCATAGCCGCTAACCTATCAAAGTTTGGTGTTTTAATATTAGAAAAATTAGCTATAGGGCTAATCATATTGTTTAAATCGTCTATGGCAATAAACAATACATTTGGCTTAGAATCGCCTTCATCTAACACCATCTTATTTTCATTTTTACATGATAAAACAAGTAGTACCAATACTATGAGAAGGGTGTTTTTCATAATTCTATTTAATTACTCCGTTCTAAACACTTTGATTTTTTCTTTCAAATCTTTAACAATATCAGGATTTGCTTCTGCAATGTTATTTTTCTCAAATGGGTCTTCTTCTATATTAAATAATTGCACTACCTCATCTTTCTTTCTTACGGGGTCTGGAACTATAATTTTATAAGGAGGAAAAATGGCCATATTGTAAAGCATGCTATTTTCAATGGTATCAAAATCATGTGCGTACACTTCGCCAAAAATACCTTTACGTTTTTTTAAAGCCTTTTCATTCAAAACGCTAACTCCAGGCAAATTTTTAGGTTTATCTATACCTAGAATATCTAAAACGGTAGGTACCATATCGATACTACTTGTTATAGTTTCATTATCCATTTTAGGTGTTATTTTCCCTTTCCACTTGTACATAATTGGTGTTCTAATCCCTAAATCGTAAGGTGCTCTTTTTGATGTTTTCACATAAGTATTTTTATTAGGTTCTTGTACCCAACCGTTATCACATACATAAACAAAAAGTGTGTTCTCAGTTAGTCCTTTTTCATCGAACATATCGAATAACTCGCCACAAGTTTCATCAAACCACTCACACATGGCCCAATATTTAGCTACGAATTCTGAATCGGTTTTCTTTAAATACTTATCCAATAAGCGTTGTGGAGGTGTATGCGGTTGATGTGGTAAAAATGGCGCATACCATAAAAAGAATGGTTTTTTCTCTTTAGCAGCTAAATTTAAATAACTATTAATCGTGTCTAAACCTTTTCGTCCTATTTGCAAACCAAAATCGCCATGACGACCACCTTCATTAGGATTACCATGGGTCATACCATAATCAAAACCGCCAATTTTGTGGTTGCCATGCCACCATTTACCAGTTTGAAATGACAAATAATCTTTTTCTTTTAGCAAGTCTGGAAGAGTTGTTTGCTTTTCAAAAGCAGAAATTACAGGTTTGTACGCTTCAGCTCTGTTCTTTTTTCTATTTCCAGAACGATCATACACCTTATCATTGCCTAAAATACCATGATCTTTAGGGTATAAACCTGTAATAATAGTTGCCAAGGATGGTGAACATAGAGGTGTTGGAACATAACTTTTTTGAAAAGTTAAACTCTCAGCCGCAAACTGATCTAAGCGTGGTGTTTCTATATTTTCATCACCCATAAAACCATAATCTGTCCAAGATTGGTCGTCGGACAAAATAAAGACAATATTAGGTTGTTGCTGTTCTGGCTCAGGTTCTGCAGGGGTATTCTGTTTTTTTTCACCAGACTTATTAGCACAAGAGTAGTATAAACCGAGCATTAGTACTACAAAACATATTTTTTTTAATCGACACATTATAATTAATTTATTAGTATTTATCAATTTTACACTTAAACTCAAATCTATAAAGAAGTTAAACCAATTCTATCATGGCTTACCCTGCTGTATATTATTGTTAAAAAAAGAGAAAAATATTTTCTTGAAAAATTTATTTTATTTTTCTAATACTTTCGCGTCATTTTTAAGGCGCTTTATTGGCCCCTGCTCTCCTAAAACATACATTTTCCTGAAAGCTGTACCTTTTTTTCTTTCAGCTACAATTATTTGGGCATCGGGATGTGCATTTTCAATAAGTGCCGAAATGGCAAAACTTGCTTTGGGTTTTCTTAAAAAAGTTTTCGATTTTGTGAAGGTTTCCCCGGCATTGTTGCTATCCCACCTGGATATTTCTCCAAAGCCCTGATTATCTTTTTCATCTAAATACATCTGAACATCTTGGTTATTCAATACTTTGATATCGCCGTTACCAATTGGTAAACCTGAATTTTCAGAATGTCTCCAACTGGTACCATCCCATCGATAATGATGCATGTGCTTAGGCACACTCTTGTTACCTTGCTCATTTTCGGCTCCAATGGTCATTCCAATATGTGGGTTTCCGTTAGTATCTAAATCTACAACACCTTGAAAAGTCCAATTACCAGGTGTGGTTGTAACCCTCATTTTTTCATCGGCTACTTCTCTTGTAATTGGAATTTCAACAGATTCACCATTGATATTTTTCCACTTACCTGTAACTGTATTAAAGATTGTATAATACACATTATAGCGTTTTGCAATATGACCTAGCTCAGTACCAGTTTTGTTTGCATCACTACACAAATGATAATCGAATACCACAATTAGATCATCGCCATTACCACGAGTTATCCAAGGATACCAAGAGTCTACTGCTGCCATATCGGTTCTACGCTTATGTTTTAAAAAGGAAACAGGATCGCTAAATGTTCGACCGTTATCTGTGGATTTTTGATACACCCAATTACTACGATGAGCACCATGGCGATAAAACAAATAGATATCGCCATTGTCCATTTTTATAAATTGGTTGTAGGTACCAAACGGTGGAATATTATCTAATACTTCCCAATTAGATATGTCCAAAGGCTTTTTGGAAACCACGTGTGTATTTTTACCATAGTGATGATTTCCCAAAGTATTTTCGCCATGCTGGCGCATACCACCGTGACCTCCAAAAGTAATGTGGATGTATCCCAGATCATCAATAATCATGGATGGTTTACCGTGATTATCAATCTTTTTTTTGCGATTAGGGTCTTTCCCCATAGCACTTATTCCTGCTTTATACGGTCCTTTCCACACTTTCGTTTTATGGTTATACGAGGCTACGTAGGGATCTTCAAGCGGTCCTTGGTAACAAACGTAAGTGACTCCTTTATAATAAATTCCTGCAGGGTGTTGTACCACCGCAACGGCATTTCCAAATCCGTTGTCGGCAAAATAATCTACCATCTGTACTTCCGAGTCAATACTTTTTAAGTCCTTTTTATTGGTCTTACAGCCAAATATGATTAAACAAAGGAAAATTTTGATTATACATTGCTTTTTTGTCATTTACACAAATTATTTTAAGATTAGCTTTTGTGTATGTTGATTTCCTTTTTGGTCTCGAATTACTATAAAATACAATCCACTGGTCATTTTTTGTTCTTGTGTATTTATAATTAACTTGTTTTGAACGCTGTTATTGGTATAAACCTTTTTACCTAGAACACTATAAATACTAATGTTCTCCCAATTAGATTTATCCACTTTTACCGTAAATGAATGACTCGCTGGATTGGGAAATACATCTATTTTGAGTTTACTTTCATTTTGAATATCTGATACCGAAAGACTGTTTAGTTTTAATTCAAAGGAGTCTAAGTCAAAACCATAATTAAATAAACTAAATCTTAATACATGCTCTCCCGCTTCCAAATCAAAATCCCCAACAGATTCTGTTAAATATGCACCAGAACCTGTATTGGTTAATATGACATCACTTAAAAAGGTCATATTTTCATCTGGAAAAGAAACCGTAAATTGTCTAAATGCTGGACTTCGTCTTGTTTGATGGGTTACTTCTAATTCATAATTTCCTGTTTGGGCAACGTCAATTGTATATTCTAACCACTCTAGATTTTTTATATCTCTCACAACTTGCCCATTACTACTAATATCTACCATTTCATCTGGTCTAAAGGATGAACTATTTTGATTTGCTTTATCCCAGTACGCAATATCGATTCCTCCGTTATCATAATGTTCAAATTCTATTTTTCCAGGAACTGGATGTGGTTTATTATCCGATGTATAAGGCCATTGATTAGGTGTTACAATGGTTAATGATCTTTCTTCAAGATTACCTTGAACATCCTTGGCCTCAATTTTTAGTACATAACTAAGTTCTGTTAAGTTTGTTAATTCAGGTATTGATGACCAAACAAATGGAGCAGCGGTTTTTTTACCAACATTGATATTATTAACATATAATGTCGCTTCAGTAAAACCTGAACCAACCAATGCCTCTACAGTCACATCTGAACCTTTCATAAATTCTTGATTATTCACTAAATCCTTAAAACCAAGAGTTCGGCTATCATCAACTGCCACTTCAATAATTTTTTGGCCTTTATCATTAGCTCCTACCTGTAATGAATGTTCGCCAAAGGAAAGGCTTTTTCCTTCGCCAATATATAAAGTAACAAAAGCCTTTTCCAAATCTTGCTCACGTCGAATAATTGCAAAATGTCCTGTAAATTCAACTCCTATACTTGGAAGACTCAATACTTTGGAAGCATCTTCTTGACAAATAACATAATCTTTAATAACCTTATCTCCAATCTGACTTTTTACTATGGCTCCTACAATAACTCCTCCTCTATACAAATGCTCTACGGATTTAACACTTGTGTTTGCAGATTTAGAAGGTTCGAAAATATGTACATACGGTTTATCCCAAGCTTCCCCTTGTTGTCTAATGGCTACAATTTGTGTTTTCTTGTTAATATAACCTCCTTTTGCCTCCCTAGTGGCTGGCCCAAGTGCTTTGGTATACTCTCTATTAACACCTGATGGTGCAAACATGTTCATATATGTATTAGTTTCCTCTAAATCAAATCGAACTTTTACAGCATCATTTGTAGCTTGTGTAACATTAGTGTTTTCAAAGAAACGCCACCCTGGTGATTTTTGTAAATCCCCTATATCATTTTGATACCTTGTTGTTGGAGAAACCGCTAATTCTGTTCCATCCATCGTCGTAATATTTGTTACATCTCCTATATTATGATATATGTAGTCATGAAAATTGTTCGTACCTAAAGATTTAGAACGGAACATATCAAAATAATAACCTGTAGTTTCACTTGTTCTAATAGTACTTAGTGTTCTTTTCTGTTGGTCATTATTTACAGTATCATCCAAAAATTGAGTTGCAAAACTAAAATTAGGATTAATAGGATCTTCTAAATGTTTTGGTTCTGCAGCTTCATTAACAGTTGTGTTCATCCATAAATAAGAATCTGAGTTCCAAGAACCAGGTTGAATACCATGTGTAGTACCATTTACAATCATAGTATTATTCCCTGCGTGTCTCCAAAAATAATTTGTATGCTCTGGTAATTTTCTTTCTGCAACTGTTTGTGGTAATCCAGCTCCAGGAGCCATAATATGGTTGGCTCCATACAATTCCATAGTTATTCCTGTAACATGAGAATGTACATAATGTGCCCCACCTATAATACCACAAAGTCCATAATCTTCATTATTCTGTTCTACATAATTGCGTTGTAGAGCTACACCTGCATGTTTAATAATTACTGTTGGCTTTTGAAAATCTATTTCGCCATCAATAGTATTTGGTATGTCTGCAGCCCAAAACAATTGTTCAAAAGCATCTACGTTTTCATAAGTACTTATTCCGATGTTTGGAGTGTAACCGCCAACGGCATCATAACCCTGTCTTAATGCTATTTCTGCTTTTTTCACATAATCAGTTAATCCCTTTCTAGATGCCAAATTATGCGTATATCTATAAATTTTTCTTGTTTGATCACTGTATCTCTTAGAATCGCCAAAACGCACAAAACTTCTATTAGGGTGCCTTAAATTATCAAATAGAAAGTTTCCATCTAATATATTCGTGTAATTATCCATTACATTTAATTCTGGTTTAAGACGATCCACTATATTAAGTACCATAGTTACATTGGGCATAAAACTATAGCTCACAGGCTCAGGCCAAATACCTTGTTCTCCAAATATGGGTAAGATGGTTCTGGTAAAAGAGTTTTGTCGCCTCGTTCCAATGTTCCAGAAAATATTAAACATTCTTTCCCTTTCTGCATCATCTTCTACACAAAGTATAGTAAATAAAGAACCTGGAGCTGTTAAAATAGGATGGTTACTTACTGTTCTTCCATATCTATTATCTACACCCGTAAATTCTCCTAATGCGTTCATTGCTATATTGTGCACTGCTTCTTGCGCCTTAACATTATCGAAAGGAATTTTATTTCCTGAAGATTTTTGATACACCCTAGTTTCAGGTTCTTTTAAATAGTTTACCATAAAATCATAAGCGATAGCAAATTGTAAATACCCAGTACGAGGGTCTGCAAAATAATTGCCGCTCATTGCAGTCTTATCTGGCGTTCTAGGAGCAAGTTCTTCTATATAATACCACAAAACATCTGCAGCGAATTGCGCATACTTTTCTTCTCCAGAAATATAATACATCATCGCAGCATACGAAGCGTGTTGTAAAGTTGAGGAGTGTGCTGAAATAGCTGAACCAGCTTGCGCTTCTGATACATTATCATCTGTAGCTAATGCCGAAATAGTATTTAAAAAAGCTGCCGGATTGGTAACATGTGCATTTACTTTGGAATCTACATGCCCCTTTACTTGAGACACAATAGTACTTGCCCAAGTGTAATTGTTAATTTTTGACAAAACCTCCGATTTTTCTGCAGGTGTTGTCCAAATGACAGGGTGCTGTAAAGATTGTGCTGACAAAAACACCACCTTTAAAAGGAATAATCCTATTATTATTTTTTTCATTTTTTTAGTCTTAATTAGTTATTTAATTTTAGTTTTCTTATTTCTGATATATTGATCTTTACGGGCCCCAACAATCCAGAGCTTAATAATTCGTCCTCCTTATCCCAATGTTTCCAAGCTGGGAACGTGGTTCTTTCACTCGGACGTTTGGTGTTATTTAGCAACCAATCTGGTACGCTTTCTATTTTAGCACCTTTACGCTCAAAATCCAATGGCAATTTTTCATCACCAATTAATCGGTTTGGCCATAAGTTGGTGACCTGGACTTCAAGTGTGTTTTTACCAGATTTCACGTAATTAGTGATATCCAATCTAAAAGGTGCTTTCCAAAGTGTCCTTACTGGTTTTCCATTTATAATCACTTCTGCGATTACAGCAACGCTTCCTAAATCGAGTTCTAATTTGTGACCAGACTTCAATAGTTTTTTGGATAGCTGAAAGGTTTTATGATAACTCGCTGTTCCTGAAAAATGTTGAATACCTTCATTTTCAACAGCTGACCACGATTTTAATTTATCAAAACTTACTTTATTTTGTTCAACTAAATCTTTCGGAAATTCTAAATCCCAAGCTCCCGAAAGCAAAATAGGTTGTGGCACTGATTTGACTATTTTAGTCATCACTTTTCCAGATGCATTTTTATAAGTAAGCGCTCCAGGATATGGGGTTACCCATTGTGCTTCACCATCGTTTAAAACAATTTCTGGTTTGCTCCTATCTTTTGAAAGATTTAATGGTCTCCCTTTTGGAACAAAAAGTGTTTGCACTTCACCATTGGTGGTAAATGTTATTTTTATCGTAGTGTTATCACCTTCAGGAGTCTTTCCTCCTATCAATTGATTGTTTACAGGAATTACCAAATTACCTGATGCTATTTCTTGCTTGATTTTTTTGGTAACATCATGAACTGGATAATGTTTGGGTACTCCTTTTGTTTCTGGTTTAAATTTTCCGAAAACCGCTTTTAACACGGTTAACTTTTTGTCGCCCGCATTAATATTTACAAACTCTTTTTCTTGTGCAGATATCGTTTTAATGTCTTCACCAATTTGGTATTCCATTCTAAACTCCTTTATATACCCCATGGCTGGATCGCAATCGCAAAAATGTCGACTGGCTTGAATATGCAGTTGATTATCTTTTACCTCGGCTGCAACTTTATCTGTAATATCTACTAAGCCTTCTTGAAGAAACGTGCCATACTCGGCTTTAATAATTTGTAAATTTGAAAGCGGCTCTGGCTTTAGGTTTTCAAGTTCCATTTTAGCCGATACCAACTGTGACTTTTCTTTTGAAGCATTCCTAAAAACTACAAACACGGCCTCTTCCATACCCAATTGCAGTGGTAAACTCGTGGTGCCATCTGCATGATTTTGCCAAACAGCAGGCTTTTTACTGGCACCCGATTCTGCCTGCCATATTTCAGGTTGCTTATTGGATACTCTAAAACGGACTTTAATTTCCCGACTTTCCTTTCGGGTATTGGCGATGAAATAAATATCGGCTTCTTCTGTTTTTCGGTGGATAAAACTGATATCGGAGACGTCATCACTTTCAATCATAAAATCAGCCAACATATTATTACCCTTTAAGAAATCGACTATCGAAATCTCCTTCACCAAACCCTTCCCCCAAAGGAAATCACTCAGTCTTTTTACCTCCGCATCACAAGTTGAATATTGTTCTAAGCTTGGCGATTTTTTGGGTTTACTGCCAATTACTTTGGCACCATCTTTTACTAAATCTTCAATTTTATGAAGCGTTTCTGGTTTTATCCAATCTGATTCTGGTAGCATTAACACTTGGTATTGTCCCCCCACAGGGGTGCAAATTTTTCCGTTTTTAACAAATAAATCTGACAATTTATTCGACCCAATTAAATCGTAATCATATCCTAAATGCTTTATTTCTGGTAATAAAAAAGCTGTATTTGGTGAAGATTCCCCTGTAAACACAAGCACATCGGCAACATTTTTACCTTGTTGAAGCATGAACTGCGAACGAGTGATGTAATCCATAAATGCTTTACCTTGACGCCACCAGGTATTAAGGCGATTAAAATCGGTACCGTGATAACTTAAAGCTAAACCTGGAGCCACATCCCAAGGTTGGTGTACATAGGTGTGAAAAATAAATCGGGTAATACCTTCGGCCCATGCTCTATCTCCAATGGATTTGAGTTGCGCAGGATGCTCGTCCCAGCCGCCAATACCCGTAAAGGATTCGGCGCCTACAATAGAACTTCCGTTTAAATGTGCAATGGAAGACACAAATTTAGGCGAATCGAAAAACGGATAACCACCACTCCAAAATTCACACATGACGATATCGCCCGTGGCGCCCACTTGCATATTATCGAAAGGTCCCCAATAGGGTTCTACCGAAAATTTCAAGCCGTTTTTATGGCATAAATCCCGAAAATGAGCATAATAATTTTTTGCCATTAAATCCCCAATGGTTCTACGGAAATCCCAAAGAAAACGCTCGGTAACTTCGCCACTTTCCACATAATAGCCTGCTAAAGTTGGTAAATAAGAGACCAAACTGTAGCCTCTTAATGTTTCAAATTCAGCATCAAATTCAGCAGTCCAATTAGCGGTTCCAACCTCATAACTATCTATTAAACAATTATTAACTGTTGTACCTACTAAATCGCCCAACTTATTGAGAATTGGTTGAATGCCTCCTTCCCAATACACATCTACCGCCTTTGTACTCATTTTATCAACCTCCAATCCATGGCCGCCCTTTGGTGCAGGATGATTTTTTTTACCTGTAGGCGTATGTCCTAATCTTAGAATCACCCATTCGCCTTTAGGGGCTTTCCATTCTAAAATACCTGCTTCATTGAGATGTGCTGTGAGGTCAATAATGTCTTGTTTTTGAATGACAGCTTCAGAAGGTATATATTTTGTATCTGGCAACAAATGATTGCGAATTCGTCCCGATAAACTTTTAAAATCTAAATCGTCAATTTTTACTGTTTGCTTAGGTTTAGGAAAGGCCAGAACAGCAATATCTTTATAAAAATTTAATTTGGTTTCAGGTTGTGGTAACTGCTTTTTAATGGCTTTACCGCCTTCAACTATAATTTCGCTAAATACCACGGTTTGCATGGCATATTCCGGACTTATCCATGGCCCACCAGAAGAGGACCAGCCGGCGGTGTTATGAAAAGTGAGTTCTAAATCTAATCGTTTTGCTTCAAGAGCCGAAAAATGAAATAAATCCAACCAGTCTTCACTTAAATAATCTACAGGACCAGCAGGAAAACCTAAATCTACATTAAACAATTGAGCTTCCTGAATCCCTACCGCTTTCATAGCCTCCAAGTCTTTGGTAATTCCAGATTTTGAGACGTTACCGCTAATCCAATGCCACCAAGTACGAGCTTTGGCTTGGTTTGGCGGATTTTTAAAGCCATTCTTTAAAGCTTCGTCCATAGCTTCTTGAGATTGACAAACTCCAAAAACTAGTAATAATATGATTAATGAAACTATCTTTTGCATGATCTAAAATCCAAGTTTATTTTTTATTTAAGGTATTAAGTGCTTTATCAAAAGTGTTATCATTAAACACTTCTTTAGCCAAATTCAAATCCGATAGCAGTTTCGATTTGGAATGTTTTTTATCCTCAATTTGTTGATACTCCCAATCTTTTTCACCAGTTAAATATGGTAGTAAGTATTGGTAGCCTGCTTTTATACTCCTTCCATCTTCAGAAACTGTATCCCAAAGATTCACCCCCACTTGCTGCCCCATTATGGCCAATTCTAAAAACCCATGTAAATTCATTACCGAATAGGAAAATGATTTAGTTCGTGCTAATTCTAATGGCTGACTCCCATCAGGTTCTATTTGGCTAAATATGCGATCTTTTGTTATTGTGGAGAGGTACTTTTTAACTGCTTCTTTTTTATTTAGATACAGTAGAATATTTAACAATTGTACATCATAGTGTGTTCCGTGATTATTTGTTCTAGTAGATTCTTGTTTCCCTAATTTACTATGCATTAACCAATCGCTATATTCCTTAAACCATTTAAGCATACCGCTCTCGGTTTTTTTATCCAATGTGTTTCTATCTTTAGCGAGTTCTAAAAATTCGATTACTTCTGTAATCCCGCTAAACTCAATGATACCAAAACACCTTCCTTCTGACTCTCCCGGAACATACTGTCCATAATTAACATTAGGATTCATTTTAGTAGTTTCATCTAAAAACCAAGTATTTATCAACTCCAAACACTTATTGGCGTATTTCTCTTCCTTGGTTAAGTAGTATGCGCTGTTAAGTGTTTTAACAGCAGAAATAAAGTTATCTAGTGTAGAAAAATCTGTGTAATTGTTTCGAGATTCCGGATTTACTTTTCCATCTTTTCTAATATATGGCAAGCCATTTTCGGATTCAGGATTTGGCCACCAATACGGACCAATACTCATATAGTCATGTTTATTACCACTTGGAGGCACTCCAACTTTATGCACTACAGAATATACTTTAGTCGTTAATAAGTTTTTTGCTTTATTTATTAATTCATTAGACCTATCATCTAGATTTTGACTGAATGTACTTCCCCAAAAAAAGAAACATAATCCCAAAAAAAATAATACTTGTTTATTTCTCATGTTTTTTTATTTCTATTTACTGTCTCTATTTCTACTAAATTTTAATAACAAAGCATTAACTAATAATAAGCCACTTATTATATATACTATAATCATCTTTTAAAGTATTAATCAATAAACAACTCGTCTATATAAGGCCCACTCTCTCCTGTGGTTTCTAATTTGATATTATTAGCTCCAGATTGCAGTACAATAATGGTAGGTGCAAACTTCCATTCCTTTTCCCAACCACCGGTTGGTTTAAATTCAATAGTTCTTACATATTCATCATTTACATACAGCTTCATTGGGTGTAACTTCCCTTCGTTGTTATGCATATACCTAAAGCGAATACTATAATCGCCAGGTTCGCCATCGTTTTCTTGATACCAAGTGATAGCGCCTTCACCTCCTTTAAAATCGACAAAACCAGAACCTTTAAAACGATGCGCTTCTCTACTCGGTTTGGCGGCTCCTGTTAAAATACCTTCTTCGGCAGAAATATTTACACCTCTACCTATCCACATATCGGCAGAATGTTCATCGCCCCAAAACAGACCTTCATTTTTACCGAAAGTTTCTTCCATAGTTAAAACCGTTTTACCATTTTGTTTTACAATGGCTTTCACAGTCGTGCCATCTTCAACCTTAAAAGGATCCTTATAAAGCTTGCCATGCGTTTCCGGATTTTCGTCATTGGTGGTGTAACGGATTTCTAAATCTGAAGTTTTCGATTTTCCTAAAAGTTGAATGTGCTGCGCATCAATTGTAATTAAATTTGAAGTATATAATGCCTTATCACCTAAGATAAATGCGGTTACCACCGAGGCTTCTTTAGCCTTAGGCAAGGCTCTTAAAAACAGTCTCGTTTTCCCAAAAAACAAGGCTCTAAAATCAGATTTAGTTCTGCTTGTAGGGTCTATTGGATTTCCATTTTCCATGGAAATTTTCTTGACATCACCCTGAATATGGTAATACACTTTGCTTTCTCCGTAAGGGTATAAATGGCCATCAGTATCTAAACTTTCTGAAGTAACTATAAAACTGTCTGTAAAACTTGCTTCGGCGTCTAATTTTAGAATACTAGTTTTTAATTTTGATGGTTGCTGCGCCGTTGAAAATGACGTTCTATTAACTTCCTTTCCATCAATATATCCAACTGCTTCAAGCCTTCCCGCTTCGTATGGCACTAGCCACTCGCATTGCATTTCGTTCCAAACGGTTCCTGGTTTATCTTTTCCTAAAGATTTTCCGTTAAGAAACAATTCTACTTCATCTGTATTAGCGTAAACCCAAACCGGAATGCCCGTACCTTTTTCCATTCTTGGATGCGTCCAATGTGGCAACATATGAATCATTGGTTTTTCTGTCCATTGACTCTGGTAGAAATAATACAAGTCTTTTTTGAACCCTGCAACATCCAAAGCGCCTCCCATAAACAAGTTAAAAGGCAAGCCCCCGTGTACTAAACCAGCTTCTCCATAATAATCGAAACCTGTCCAGCGGAAATGCCCACTGTGCCACGGATTATCGCGCATCACTTCCCAATATTTTCTGGCCGAAACGCGTACCGTAGCATTATCATAAGAAGAGTTGAAACGTTGTTTCCTATTTTTCCAATCTTTTGGATTAATGCCTTCGTAAAAGAAAATCTCCTTTTCGGTTAAATTAGGAAGCTCATAAGTTCCTGGTAATTCATTATCGCGCCACCAAGTTTGGGTTCTGTAATACCCTCTTGTTTGCCAAGTGTGTGGTGCTTCGGTAGAAATAAAAGGTTTTGTTAATTTGTTATTCTCTATAAAAGACTTTGTTTCAGACCCACCATTAACACCTTGAATGTCCATATCTTCGGGATTTCCTGCACCAGATGTAAACAATCGCGTTGGGTCTAGATTTTTACCAAATGCAACCATTTCTGGGGCTACATCACTATGGGTTTCATTCCCCAAACTCCAAACAAAAATACTTGGATGGTTGCGGTCTCTAGTAATCCACTCTTTTACGTCGGCTTGCCACCATGCATCAAAGGCTTGTTTGCCATAATCTTCGGGTGCTTTTTTATGCCAGCCATCAAAAATTTCATCCATTACCAACAAGCCAATTTCATCACAGATATCATAAAACATTGGCGGTGTAGGATTGTGCGATGGTCTAATAGCATTGATTCCCATATCTTTTAAAGATTGTAATTTCCAGCGCAACATGGGCTTTGTCCAAGCCCCTCCAACTGGACCACCTTCCCAATGTTCGCAAACACCTTTAAGTTTTACGTTTTCACCATTCAACCAAAAGCCGGTTTCGGTTTTCCATGCAACGGTTCTAAATCCGAAGGTGGTTGTTTTTTCATCAATAACCTTTTTACCATCCAGAATTTTCGTTATGGCTTTATAAAGATTTGGCGATTCTGGACTCCAAAGTTTAGGTGTTTTCACCTCCAATTGAACACTTGGTTGTGCTGAGGCTAACCTTTCACTATATGTTGCTATTACTTTGCCGTTTGCAGTTAATAACTCCACTTTGTATTTTAAACCTTTAGTAGCGCCTTTAATTTCTGCGTCGATAGAAACAACGCCTTGTTGTTTTCCTATAGAAGGCGTTTTTATAAAAATGGTGTTAGGCTTAAAATGTGTTGGATTGACTTCAACCAGCTTTACAGGAGCATAAATACCACATGGGTGATACCACCTTGCCGAAGGCTCTAAACTATTATCTACACGTACAGCAATCGTATTTTTTCCTGCTTTTAAATATTTAGAAATATCATATCTAAAACTGATGTAGCCGTAAGGTCTTTTACCCAATCTGTTTCCATTTATCCATACTTCGCTGTTCATATAAACGCCATCAAAATTGATATAGGTAGTTTTAGACAGACTCGCTTTGTTAACCGAAAATGTTTTTCGGTACCAACCAATTCCGCCATCATGGTACCCGCCACCTTGGCCTTGATCGCCACCTTTTCGAACACCTTTTTCGAAAGACCAATCGTGTGGAACATTAAGCAACTCCCATGAGGAATCATCTACATTTTCCTTAGAAAAGTCAGGGCTATCTTTTAATATAAAATGCCAATTATTATTGAAATTGGTTTCTATACGTTGTGCCTCTGTTCTATAAATAATTGAACACAGTATTATTAACAAACAAGCTACCCCTTTACTTCTCATTTTCTTTAAATTACTTTTTAAATTCCTTGACCATAACGGTATACATTCTACAATTTTCTGGTGCATCACCATCGCTGTTTCCTGCCATAATAATACTTTCACCCTCCTCGGCTACACGATGAAACACAGACATACTTGCCCCAACCACATTTACATTATCTCCTGTATCTTTATAATCTCTCAATAAAAATTCTGGGCGTGGTACGGTATCGTCATGTAATACATAAATGTGCATTTTTTTACCAGCAATAAATTGTAACTGATCACGCGCCCAATAACGATTATCGGAATTAGGCGTTCTAACATATTCCGATTCATTTAAATACCTCGGTAATACTGTATAATTATATTCTAAATCGGTATATGCTTTTTTACCCCAGTGCATGTTAGTTCTTAACATGGCCTTACCATCGCCGGTATAGCTGAATTTTTTAAATAATTCACTTCTATTCTTTACTCCCGGAACATATTCTGGCATTTCTGGCGTGTGTGCTGGTAAAGGCTCTTTGGCTAATACATTGGTATAAACTTGTGGAAGCGTTGTTGTTAATCCATTTTTAAAATCGATTGGTAAGCTTTTAAGCGTGACGTTAGCATCCTTAAATCCAGGTTTTTTAGCAGTAATGGTTACCGTTCCAGACTCTAAAACAGAACGCACAGCCACACGATTAATACCCGCCTCAATATCTAAATATAGATTGTTGGTACTATTTGGTTTTCCGCTATTGTATCCACCGCGCCAGATTGCTGGACCACTTATAGTAAAGTCTACACGTCCTTTTGCTAATGGGCATCGTCTGCCATGGGCGTCTACAACTACAACATCAATTAAAGCAACATCCGAACCATCTGCCAACCAACCTTCTGGCCCCGTAATAGATGTTAATTTTAAAGCCGCAGGTTCTCCTGTCGTTTCTTTTGTTTGAGTGGTTTTTAAGGCGTCATCTATAAAGCCTTCTGCTTTTATTTTACCAGATTCCCAAGCGACATTATCGAATTTAAAGACATAGCCATTTTCAGGATTTGAATTCGTTCCTACCAATTTATCATTCACATATAACTTAACCGAAGCACAGTTAGACATAACATACATTGTTTTTTTAGTGCTTTCTTCATAATTCCAATGCCCTACAATATGCACTTGCGGCTCTGGGCGCCACATAGCCTTTAAAGCGTAAAAAGCTTCTTTTGGTAAGCGTACGGCATCCACTTCGCCACTAGCACGGGTGACTTCTGTAGGACAGCGACCGCCATGTGGGCCATCTGAAAATATCCAATTTGCACCTCCAGAATGGTACGCTTTTTTACCCATTTTATTCCACCAGTGGTCGGCTTGGCGCACCGCAAATTCTTCCGAACTTAATTTGTATGTATTTTTACTAATGTTAGGATGGTTATAAAAATTATCGTCTGGCGAATTTTTATCCCAAATACGTCTCGGAGCTTCCTCGCGATTATATTCGCTTTCGATTAGCGGTAAATCGGGGTATTCTCGTTCCCAACCCTCTGTGCCAATTTCGATAGACACATAACCTTCTGAATCGTTTTTAACATCTGCACGACGGTTTCCCATCAAGCGTTTTCCTTTAGGATCGAAGGTATTAATAGCCTCTAGAATTTCTTTGTAATGGGCTTCAGATTCTGCCCAGTTTCCACCTTCCCAAATAAATATAGATGGGTGGTTACGGTAGTACACGATTAAATCTTTAAAAGCTTTATAGCGGATGTCCCAGGTTTCACCTTCGTCTTCCGATTCGCCGCTCACACCTGGCATAAGGGTAACAAATCCGTATTTATCGCCCATATCTACTTCGGCGGGCGAAGCAGCACAATGTCCCCAACGAATAAAATTTCCGCCAGCTTCATCCATTAACTTAAAAGTAAGGTCGCGTAACCAATCTGGTAAAGCAGCTCCTAATCCAGCCCAAGCATTGGTTGGTTTTTGCCCCCAACCGTGTAACTTAATTTGTTCACCATTAATCCAAAAACCAGAATCTTTATTAAAATCAAAATTGCGAATACCTAAAGGCGATTCGTAAGTATCAATCACTTTATCACTTTCTTTAATAGCCGATACCACTTTGTACATATAAGGGTAACGCGTATACCAAAGCTGCGGATTTTGAATATTGGTTACCGATGTAACCTTCATTTTTTGTCCGCTTGGAATTGCCACATCTTTAATAGAATGTGCAACCACAGCACCATCATTATCGATAATCTGTGTTACCAATGTGATGTTCTTTTTTTGGGAGTGCTCGTTTTGAATTTCGGCTTCAACAGTAATATCGGCACTTTTTTCGCTAATATTTTCGGCATAAACATAGGTTCCAACCGTTTCTAGATTATCGTAAAGCGGTAATGTAATATGAAGCGGATCCATGGTATGCAGAAAAACATTTCGGTAGATTCCACCGTGGGTTGGATGCCAGTGTTCGTGATTCCAAACTAATGGGAAATTTTCTCTAAAATGATCACCACGATCATTATTTACCTTTACAGCGATGATATTATCTTCTCCAAATTTAAGATGTGAGGTTAAATCGAAACCAAAAGGAATAAACCCAGTTTGGTTTTGGCCCAAATGAACGCCATTGATGTACACATCAGCTATTTGACGCACCGATTCAAATTCAATGAATACCTTTTTACCGTCATCTTCTTTGGGTAATTTAAAATGCTTTCTATACCAAACCGTACCACGCCATTGGTTATCTTCGCCATCATGATGACCGTGACTTAAATCGTCGAAAGTATCGATATCATTAAAGGTATGCGGGCAACTTATCGTTTCCCAAGTTGCATCATCATAATTTATATCTTGTGCTTGCTCTGGATTGGATTTTATAAATTTCCAATCGACATTAAAGTTATATTTTGTTCGATTACTATTTGTAAGGGCTTCTGCAACCTGTTGGTTTTCTGCACAAGAACATAAAATAGCAATAAAACATAGTGTGATCAACTTTTTCATTTTGTTATACTGATTTAAGTATCGGTTTTAATTTCTAGGTGTATCGTTTTGTAAAAAAGGACCTTGATTTCTAGGAAATTGGGTTTCTAATAAACCTTTCATCCGTGCTTCTACCTTTTTATATTTCGAGTTTCCTGATAGATTTTTAAAGGATAACAGACTATTTTTATGCTCATATAATTCTGCCCCCAAAATGTCTTGCGTTTTGGCATCTCGCCATTCGGTATAGCGCCATTCGCCATCTGTAGCAGTGCATCCCATAATGTTTTTACCGCGAGCATAAACTGCAGTAGCCACTTGATCCCATGTTGTATTGGGACGGTCTATAACTTGCAAAATACTTTTACCGTCGGTTTTTGGACCTTCTAATCCACACAATTCAACTAAGGTTGGGAAGATATCGACATTCTCTACTAAAGCATCAGATGTTTTACCTACTACTCTACCTTTATAACTAGTTTCTCTACTTACAATAAGCGGTACTCTAACATCTATTTCTTCATTAGAATGTTTACACCACGCACCATACTCTCCAATTTTATAACCATGATCACTCATAAAAATAACGGTGGTGTTTTTTCTTAAATCTAAAGCTTCCAGCGCCTCCATAACTTTTCCAACTTGAGCATCGACATAGCTAATACTGGCGTGATAACCATGTATTAAATCTCTAGTTAGATTGTCATCTAAATATTCTACATCATTCGGAATACCATGATATCCTTTAAGTTCTCCCCAATTGGTAAGTGCCAAACGGTACATGTTTTCAGGCTTTTTACGATCTGGAATTTCAAAATTATTTTTATCGTATAAATCCCAATACTTTTTAGGAGCGTTAAAAGGCAAATGGGGTTTACTAAACCCTACAAACATGATAAATTTATCATCCTTCAATTTCTGCAAAGTTTCCACGGCATAATTAGCCGCACGCCCATCTTTATAAGCTTCATCGGCTACATCGGCATTTTCAAATGCAGGACCATTAGATTTTTTACCCTCCCTTTTAAATTGTTCTAAAAGCGCAATATTTTCTGGTTTATTATAGGTATTTGGTTCTTTTGAAAAATAGTTGGTCCATTGTTTTTTATCATCGGTTCCGTGGTGATACACCTTTCCTATACTTACCGTTTTATAACCGTTTTCTTTAAACAATTGTGGTACCGACACTACATCTTTATGAACCGACCGCAGTGGCGTAAAAATGCTATAAATACCCAATTTTTCTGGTCGTAAACCTGTTAAAGTACTCATTCGCGAAGGGGCACAAATAGCTTGCTGCACATAAGCTTTATTAAACTGAACCCCCTCAGTTGCCAACTTATCAATATTTGGAGTCATGGCGGTTTTACTACCATAACAACCTAACTCTGCTCTTAAGTCGTCTACATAAAATACCAGTACATTAGGCTGTGATTGCTGTGCTATAATCTTACTAGAACAGAACGCTAGCAATAACATTATAAAAATTTTATGTCTCAAATTCATATTAGTCATTTAGTAATAAGTTTGATTTGTTGAATATTATACTGCTCTTATTTAGTAACAGAGGTTGGCGACTGCACTACGCCTTTACCTTTGTTGAATTCCCAAAACGGAATGGCAGGTTTATTTTTACCAAATACATAATTGTATTTCTTTAAATAATAGTCTCTAGATTTAAACTCATCTCCCAATTGAGCCAATTTCTTATTAAGCTTGGCGTCTAATTCATTCTGAAGAGTTTCAAACTCAGGGTTACCCAATAAATTATTCTGTTGATATGGATCGGCTACATTATCAAAAAACATACTTGGTCCCTCTGTGGTTTTTGCATAAGTATATTGCTTCGTCCTTATCGCTCTGTATGGCAAATTTGGATATCCGCCAGCAAAAGGCGCCACATTCATTACCAAAGCTTCACGGTCTGCTTCAGGGTCTGGATTTTTAATTAATTCAGACAAATCTTCGCCTTCTATACCGTCTGGAATTTTGATATCAGATAAACCTAAAAGAGACGGTAATATATCAGGTGTATTTATAGGAGCATTTACTGTAGTACCTTTTTGTTTATCTATTCCTGGATATTTTATTAAAAAAGGAACGCGTATAGATTCATCCCAAGCGACTTGTTTTTGAAAGGGTCTAACATCATGTGCGCCCATCATTTCACCATGATCTGAAGAAAACACCACTATCGTATTTTCATTTAAACCTAAAGCATCCATCTGTTTTAACAATAAACCTATGGCCTCGTCTGTTGCCGTGGCATGAGCATAATACCCTTGTAACTCTTCTCGACTACGGGCCTCAAATTTCGGACTTACATTAGGATTAAGTATCAGTGATTCTGGGGGATACATATCTTTATACTTCTGAGGCGCAGAGACATGTGGAAAATGCGGTGTTGCTATGGACACAACAGCCAAAAATGGAACATCATCTTTTGCATGTTTTTCTAAATATGAATTCGCATCCTCTACAATTGCGAAAGGCGAATACTTATCCCAATATTTAATTTCAGGATTATCATTATCATAATAAGGCATTTTATTATAATCGTGAGAACACTCCAAAGCTTTCCAATAGTCGAATCCTTGGCGTCTTTCTTTTGGTGTAAAGGCAGAACGTCCGTGTCCGTCAAGATGCCATTTCCCCCAATAAGCTGTATGATATCCTTCGGCTTTAAAAATCTCAGCCATACATAATTCTTCTGACGGCAAATACAAATCGTTTAAAAACATGCCCGTAGTTGTTGGAAACCTACCTGTAAGCAAAGCCGCGCGATGTGGTGTACAAACAGGGGTTACCGAAACCGCATTAGTAAAATTAACGGCTTCTTTTGCCAAAGCATCTAAATGTGGCGTTTTCACATTAGGGTCTCCCGCATAACCAAGTGCCGAACCGCGCCATTGGTCTGTAAGGATATATACTATATTTGGTTTTGTTGGTTCTTCTTGCTGTTCAACCGTTTTCACTTCGTTCTTACAGCTAACCAGCGTAAAACTTGTTACCAATGCTAATTGAAGTATCGCTGTTATTTTCATAGAAATGGCCATTTTTTATAAACTATATTTTGTTTGAAATTTATAGGTGCCCGGTTGGGTTAAAACCTTAATTATATTTTTTTCTTTTGATGATATGAGCAACACACTCTTACTCTCTTTAAAAACCTCATTATCCATTTTTAATGACTCTGAATCATCTGCTGGAATTTCAATCTCGGCAGTCGTGTTTGGAGGCACAACAACTTCTAAAAACAAGGTTTCATTTTTTATTTCCCAAGAAGATGCTACTTCTCCATAAGGCGTATTTAAAGTTGCTGATGCCGATGTTAACGGTGCCTTTGGTATTGGTGCGATTCTGATGATTTTATAACCCGCTTGTAAAGGTGCAATTCCTGCAATGCGCTCATACATCCACTCGCCTATTGCTCCATAAGCATAATGATTTAAACTATTCATACTCATCGGGTTATAACCTTCTGTTTTGCTATAGCTATTCCAACGCTCCCAAATGGTTGTTGCTCCTTGGTTTATTGAATAAAACCAAGACGGATAGGTTTCATTAAATAAGAGTTTGTACATTAAGTCTATTTCTCCCGTTTCATCTAATACCTCCGATAGCAATGGGGTTCCTAAAAAGCCTGTACGCAAATGATTATCGGCTTCGCTAATTTTTTCTAATAACTGTACTTTTGCGTTTTCTTTATTTACTTCAGAAATTAAATCGAAAGCCAAGGCTAACAAATAAGAGGTTTGGGTTGCGGTAATATCTTTTACTTTACCATTTATAAAAAACGCATTTTCGAAGGCTTTTGCTACCGATTTGTATAAAGCTTCATATGTAGCTTGTTCCTCACTCTTTCCAAGAACCTCGGCCGTTTTTGCTGTTAATCTTGCCGAATGCGCAAAGAAAGCGGTACCGATTAAACTATGTGAAGTATCTCCTTTATTATTTCCATTTTCAGGATAAGGCTGTAACCAATCGGCAAAAGAATTCATATGCGAGATGAAATCTGTTGAAGACGCTTGATGATGCGCTACCCATTTTTTCATCATATCGTAATTTTCTTCTAAAATGCTAACATCGCCCGTTCGGTAATATATTTTCCATGGAATTATAGTACAAACATCGCCCCAACCAGAACTTACTTTTCCATTGTGTAACACATCTGGAACTACAAATGGAATACCACCATTATCATATTGCGATTCGCGTACACTTTGCATCCAACTGGCCCAAAACTTATAAACATCGGCATTAAACATCGATGTTGGTCCGAAAACTTGGGCATCGCCCGTCCAGCCCATACGTTCGTCGCGTTGCGGACAATCAGTAGGGATATCGAAAAAGTTGCCTCTTAAGCCCCAAACGATGTTGTTTTGCAACTGATTTAGCTTCTCGTGAGACGTTGTGAACGTGCCATTTTCATCAAAATTAGAATACTGCACTGCACCCTTAACCCAATCTTTAGAAGGTGTTTTTGAAGCATCAAACCCACTTAACTCTACATACCTAAATCCGTGGAATGTAAACTTTGGCATCCATTCTATGGTACCATCTTTTGCGGCTATATAGTAATCTGTAGATTGCGCACTTCTGTAATTGTCTGTATAAAAAGTCCCGTCTGGCGATAACATTTCAGAAAAACGAATTTTTAAAGTATCCCCCTTTTTCATAGGAACTTTTAACACAGGTACCCCAACCATATTCTGTTGCAAATCAAAAATAGATGCATCTTCTTTTAATATAATCTCTTTAGATTCTAATACCATTTTAGATTTAACGGTAGTATGACGTTTTGGTTCTAATTTAATGGCTGATGTTACTGGGAACGCTTGTACTGCTTTCCAGTTTTTATCATCAAAATTATTTGTAGTCCATTGTGGCATTTCTAAATGAGCATCATAGGTTTCACCATCATAAATTTCTGAGATTCGTATTGGGCCTTGGAATGTGGCTTTCCAAGTATCATCTGAAATGATGGATGCTTTGGAACCATCTTTCATGGTTACTTCTAGCTGACATAATATTTTAGGTGATTCGGTATCGCTCCAGTAGGATTTCATCCAACCTAAACGGCCAGAATGCCATCCTGCAGCAACTTCAACACCAATAGTATTTTGTCCAGATTCTATTAAATCGGTAACATCATAAGTGATGGTTTCAATTCGCTTTTTATAAGGCGTATACCCTGGAGGCATCACGTCATCACTCACATCTTCTCCATTGATAGCCACATCAAACACACCTTTTGCCGTAATATATAATCTGGCTGTAGCCACATCGTTAGCCAACTCGAAGCCTTTTCTTAAATATTGTGGTCTATGAATAATGTTATCCTGACTTCCTAAAACGCCTTCTTCTTTGGTAGGCAACCCAATCCATTGAGCTTTCCAATCGCTGTTATTTAATAAGCCTAATTCAAAATTCTGAACCGGACTCCAATTTGAAGCCTTATCATCCTGATTCCAATATTTTACTTGCCAAAATACTTTTTGACGTGACTCAAGCGGTTTACCCTCGTAGTTTATCCATACAGATTGCGAAGAAGATTGCTTATTAGAATCCCATAAATCGGGATTGCTTGGCAATAGTTCTGGACTACTAGCTACCACAATCTGGTAAGCCGACTGACTAATTACTCCTTCCACAACGGGTAATTCCCACGAAAATGTAGGTTTAGCATCGTAAAAACCTAGCGGATTTTTAAAGCCTTCGGAAATGGTTAAATTATCTACAGTCTTTAGTGATGTTTTATCTGCACAAGAAAGTTGAAGTAGTAGAATAAAACAGACTAATAACTGCAAGAGAGGTTTTATTGTGAATTTATTTAGCATGTCATTAAAGTTTAGTTTGAATTTTATAAGTACCTGGTTCGGCTAAAATGTTAATTAATCCTTGATCTGAATCTATGAGTTTTATATTTGATTTTTCGTTAATTATATGACCATTTACTGTTACACTTTCTATAGATGCATTTGGCACGGTAATTTCTGCAGTTGTATTTGGCGGAATAACAACATCCAGTATAAAAGTTTCTTTATCTTTTTTCCACGAAGTTGATGCTAGCCCATAAGGGGTATTAATACTTGCTGCTGCCGATGTTAATCTGTCGTTTGGTAGTGGTGCTATTTTAATTTTCTTGTATCCAGGAGCTAATGGAGCAATCCCTGCAATGCGTTCGTACATCCATTGCCCAATGGCTCCGTAAGCATAATGATTAAGGCTATTCATGCTCTGCGGATTATACCCTTCAGCTTGGCTATAACTGTTCCAACGTTCCCACATCGTTGTCGCTCCTTGATTGATAGAGTAAAACCAAGAAGGATAGGTTTCTTTAAATAAGATTTTATACATCAAATCTATCTCTCCCATATCATCCAGGACTTTCGGTAAAATGGGCGTCCCAATAAAACCTGTTCCTAAATGGTAATCGGCTTTTTTAATTTCTTCAAGTAAGTGCTTTTGTGCTTTTATTTTGGTTTCAGGTTTTAACAAATCAAAATAAATTGCCAATAAATAACTGGTTTGGGTTTCTTTAACATTCTTTACTTTTCCGTTTTTATCAAAAAAAGTATCTCTAAAAACTCCAGCTATGTTTTTATGTAAATCGTAATATTCTTTTTCATCTTTACTATGTCCTAAGATTCCTGCCATTTTAGAAACTAAAAGAGACGAGTGGGCAAAATATGCGGTAATGATTAGCTCTTTCGAGGTATCTCCACTATTTCCACCTTTTCCTGTTTTGGTTGGATAGGGTTGTAACCAATCTCCAAAAGAACGCATTTTGGGGATAAATTCTTTGTCTTCTATTTTCGATTTATAAAAACCAATCCATTTTTTTGCAGCTTCAAAATTTTCTTTTAAAACCCTTTTATCACCTGTAATGTTATAAATATTCCAAGGAATAAGCACTACAGCATCTCCCCAACCAGGACTTGCTCTGTTAATTTGAAGGACGTCTGGCACAATCCAAGGGACTAATCCGCTTTCGTGTTCTGACTGATTTTCTCTAAGGCTTTGCAGCCAAGCTGTCCAAAACGCATGGGTATCATAGTTAAATAGTGATGTAGGCGCAATAACCTGAGCATCACCTGTCCACCCCAATCGCTCATCTCGTTGCGGACAATCTGTTGGAATATCGAAAAAATTATCACGTAAACCCCAAGTAATATTACTTTGCAGCTGATTTAGTTTGTCATGAGAGGATGTAAAGGTTCCGTTTTTCTCAAAATCTGAATGTTGTACTATACCTTGTACCCAAGAAGATTCTGGTTTCGCATTTTTATCATAACCACTTAGTTCTACAAATTGAAATCCGTGAAATGTAAATTTCGGAACATACTCTACAACACCATCTTTAGCAGCTATATAATAATCGGTTGACTTTGCAGAACGATAGTTTTTAGTATAAAAAGTATGGTCTTTTAGCAACATTTCCGAAAAACGGATTTTTAAAGTATCACCTTTTTTCATCGGTACTTTTACTTTTGGTACGCCTACCATATTTTGTTTTAGATTAAAAACTGCCGAATTTTCATCAACCGAAACAATTTCTGTATCTTTTAAAACCTGTTGATTCTTAACGGTATGATGTCTTTTTGGTGCTAATTTAACATCCCTAGAAATAGTCTCAACTTCAACCAATTCCCAACTACGGTCATCAAAAGTAGCAGTGTTCCAATCTGGTATTTCGAAATTGGCATCGTAAATTTCGCCATCGTAAATCCCCGCTAAACGTATGGGGCCATTTGTAGTACCTTTCCAAGATTCGTCGGAAATAATGGTATGTTTTGAACCATCTTTCATGACAACTTCTAATTGACATAGAATTTTAGGTGATGCAAAATTTTCATACAACGCTCTACCTCTACTAATTCTTCCTGAATGCCACCCAGATGCTAGCTCAACAGCTAGGGCGTTTACACCAGTTTGTAACAGGCTAGTAACATCGTAAGTAAGTGTTTCTATGCGATGATTGTATGGTGTCCAACCAGGCGTCATGACGTCATCACTCACATCTTTCCCATTTAAGTGCACATCAAAAACACCTTTTGCAGTAATGTATAGTCTAGCAGAAGTGACATCCGAAGACAACTCAAAACCCTTTCTTAAATATTGAGGCCTGTGCATTAAAAAATTTCGAACACCTTTTATGCTATCTTTTGCCGTGTTTAATCCTATCCATTTCGCTTTCCAATCGGCATTTTTTAACAAGCCTAATTCAAAAGAATTAATCGCACTCCATTCTGAAACTTTTCCATCTTGATTCCAAAAGCGTACTTGCCAAAATACGTTTTGTCTTGATTTTAATTGTTCTCCTTGATATTTCACAAAAGTAGATTGTGAACTTTCTTGTTTCTTAGAATCCCATAAATCTGGGTTATTCGGTAAAAATTCTGTTGAAGTCGCCGCAATAACTTGATAGGCCGATTGTGATTTCACAGCTTCTGAAACGGGTAGTTTCCAAGAGAATGAAGGCGTATCATTGTAAAACCCTATAGGATTTTTAAAACCTTCTGAAACCGTTAAATGTTCTGGTCCTTTAACTAAAAACTTTTCTGTACAAGCCAGCAAAACACCTAAAAAGGTGAAACTTACCATTAAAAAGAAACAAAGCTTATAGGCTAAAAATTTATACACGAATCAAAATTTAAATTGAACTTTTATGAGACTAATATTATGATACTGTGAATAGAACTGTTTTATATGGATTGAATATTGTTAAAAAGCATGGTTACACTTTTGTTCCTTTAGCCGTGACTTACAGCATAGCGCTTTTTACTTATTTCGGTAAAGAGGCTGCCTAAAAAGTTGTTTTTACCTCAATCTGAATTTATTTCAGATCCTTAAAATTATTGAATTTCAATATAATGAGATTCAGTGTCAAGCACAGAATGACAATTGTTTTAACTTTTTAGACAGCTTCTTCCATTGAAGACAAACTTTTCTAATTTACAAGTAGCTTTTTATATACCGTAGCGTTATTTCCATTAGAAATTTTAATCATGTAAAGACCTGAATTAAATTTCATTTGGCTATCAATCTTTAGTTTACCTGAAGTCATTTTAGTTTTAAAAACAGATTTACCAAGCATATCATATATGTCTACATAAGCCAAGCCCTCCAAATTATTCAAACTAATGGTAAATTGATTATTCGCTGGATTCGGATAAATTTTCACTCCAAAAGCGTTGGAGTCTATATCTGGTGTACTAAGCGTATTAGATTCGACAATCCATTTAGATCTCGCATCCGAACTCCCAACATGTTCTATGATACCATTAGGATTATGGTAAATGTAATGAGAGTTATTTCTAGTTACAAATTGGTAGGTTTGGTCTGCACTGTTATAAACCACAGAAAACTGTTTATCGCTATCTTCTCTTGGAGCACCAAAACCCGTATTTATTAAATCATTTGCAGGATTTCCAGCTGCTCTCAAAATACCTTTATCCGTTCTTTTGCTTTCTATATTGTAATAATTACCAGCTTTTACAAACTCCCATTCCTTATCACCAGGAACTTCATTTGTGCCGGTATCACTTTCGACAACATCAGCCCCTACAGAGTGGATATATTTTCCAGTAACATAGTTTTTTAATCTGTATATGTCTCCAGTTAAATCATTTGGATCGAAAATCTTAAAATTTACAGTAATTTCAGAAGAGTTCACCGTTTGACTTGAAGCATTGTAAGCCACAGCTTGTACGGTATAAGTACCGTCTGTGCTTGGCGTCCAGTCAACCGTATAAGGAGCGGTATTATCTTCGCTAAAATAAGTACCATTAACCAGAAATTCTACTTTAGAAATACTACCATTTTCATCGGTAGCTTCTGCAGCTATTTGTACTGTCTCGCCAACATCATAAGTAGTACCATCCATAGGGGAAGTTAGCGATACCCTAAACGGTTCTTTTATAATATCTAGATCTATTATTTGTAAATATAATGGCTGAGCATTACCCGATTTATTTTCCATCAAGTAATAATAAACTTTACCTTCATTAATATGCACCACTCCATGATCAAAAGTTCTACCAGAAGTAGCCTCATAAATTCTTGTGAAATTATTGGTCCCTCCTTGAGCACTTTCTATAAAAACACGTCCATTACTAAGTCCAATTAAAAAAACACTATCACCGGATGTATATAATTCTGAACCTCCTCCAGAAAAATTATCAGATGTCGTAAAACTTGTTGCGCCTGAAGGTTTATACGTATGCAAATATTTAGTAACATTAAACTGATTATCCTTTACTTTACTAATAATATGCACATCACCATTTTCTGTTACGGTCCAATCGAAACCATCTACAATACGAAGCGCGTTTTTATCGGTTCCTTGCACATAATCGCCTGGTTCCATTACTTTAATCAAATCAGCATCATATAAAGGCACAGAAAAAGGTTCTCCTTTATAATTTTTCCAACCTGTTGCGCCACTTTGGTCATCGGAATAGGCATAATACACCCCATTTTGGTATTCGTATTTATCATTATTATTAGCAGATCTTCTTTGAAAACCAATACGTAACTTTCCGTTAAGGTATTTCATTTCTCCATAAAGACCCCAATTATAAGTTATACCAGGTTGATTTTTTGCATTTAAGGCATTGAAATCTGTGAAATTACCCCAGTTTCCTGTACTAGCATCGTATTTTATAAATTTATACATCCCGTTATTGTTGCCGCCTTCACGCATTAGCATAAATAGTTCGCCACCATCATTTAAAAAGAATTTAGGATAGGTTAATGCAACAAATTCAGATTGCGGTGCAGCTCCAGGCATTCTTAAATGCTTATAGTTTCCACTACTACTTTGAACAAATTTATCTAAAGTAAAATCGGCATCTGGTAAGGAAGCAACGTTTGCTAAGGAATACGAATACCTAAAATAATCATTAGCCAAACTACCATTAGATGGTTTAGTTGCACTATAGGCATGCATATCGTAAAGCAAATGAATCGATCCATTTAAAGGACTTATTCCTACAGCAATCGTGTTGTGGGATTCACCAATCCAATATTGATTTTGAAAGCCAGTATGTCTGTGCGGAAACTCAATCGTTGCCTTAGTTCCCGTTTTGGTATTGTACCGCGTTAGCATGACATGGCGCTCTGCCTTTCCACCTTTATACCAAGTCATAAAAACATAATCACCGTAGGTTTTTATACAATCACCATGTGCAGAAATGTTTTTTCCAAAATAATAATCGTAAGGCGCATTATCTCCTGTATTTGCAGTACCGCTTGGAACTTGATTACCATCAAAGTGTAAACCTAAATCGGTTATATTAATCTCATTTTCCAATACAACCTGAGCATGCAAAAAGCAAGAAAACATTAAAAACCCTAATAACCATATGGTTTTAAACCTCTTACATCTCTTTAATTTTCTATTTATCATATTTTTAGCTGTTTAGTTTGTTTAACAGCTAAAGTTATAATCTTTCGTAATAATGGCTGTACTGCTTTACAGGGGTAGAAATGTAGCACATTTGTAATCAACTTTTTAGTCCAAGTAAAACAACTCTTCCAAAGGCATGGTAACTGGCGAATTATCTGGGTTTACTTCCATAATATCCGCCATAAAATCCCACCACTTTTTAACAATGTCGTTATTAGCCAAATCTTGAGAGTTATTATTCCCTGAAACTTTTTGAAAGGCAAAAAGCGTGTCGGTATCTTCATCTAAAAATATCGAGTATTCGCTAACCCCTGCTTCTTTAAGTAACTGTTTTAGCTCTGGCCACAACTTATCATGACGTGATTTATAGGCTTGTTTTTGACCTTTATTCAATTTCATCTTAAAAGCTATTCTTTGCATATTCTTTATTATTTTCTTTAGTTTTTATGGTATAAAAAAATCATTCTACTAAAAAATAGAATGATTTTTAAAATTTTAATTACAGATGATTTCGTCTACGACTACTGCTTAATAATCTTTTTTGAGAAGCCAACACCTTTACCTTGAAATTCTACAATGTAGATTCCAGCAACCAGTGCATTAACATCTAATTCCATTGACGAATTGCCATTTAATTTTCTTGTTATCACCTCTTTACCTAGTAAAGAATAAACTGAAACTTGCTCAAAATTAGAGGTCAAACCACCAATAGAAAGTACTTCTTTTACTGGGTTTGAAACAAACACCGAGCTTGTATCAAACTTCGAATTACTTAAAGTAGTGGCTTCCCAAGAAAACGTAACACCTGCACCACCGTTTAATTTTACTTCAAGACCATCACCAGCAGTTTGAATTCTTCGCTTAGCTTTTCCAGCCCAACTACAAGTTGCACATGTATTCTCACTAAATATTTGAGTTCCAGAATTTCTCGTTGGATTCCACACATCTAAACCATCAGGACTAGGAGCTGCAGTCGTATTTCCTTTAACACCTATTACAGGTGAATCGACATCAGATTGTAAAATTTCAACCAATCCTCTTCCTGCAATAACAGATTCTAAATAATAAAACCCTGATCCTATTGCACCATCTGGAACTTTAACCGTCTTAAACTGTTGCAATTCTGGTTTAGCGGTATTTAGAGGTTGATATGTCAGTTTTTGTTCCCAAGTTCCAAATATTGGTGGGGTTTGGTCTGGTAAAGTTAAATACAAATCTTCACCATCTACTTTAATCATATAGGTTGCTTCCATATGATCAAAAGCATTACCTTGAGCTTGCACCTGTAAAGCAAATGCACAAAAGAATAATGCAGCAATAAATTTTAAAGTAATTTTTCTCATAATAAATAGTTTTAATTGGTTATTAATAAAATTTAGTTCTAAACACCTAAGTGTCCGACTATAAAGTTAATATGGTTTAAAACTATTCTTATCCTGCTTTACCCTGCTCGACCCTTAAAAACTCATTTTTTCTTTATTTTTTTCAATAAAATGCATTTTATTACATAGAATAAAACACTATATTCAAATTATAAACTGAGTTGATTTTACTTTGAATTTTTAACAATAAAATTTTCTAATAAAGATCTTACGTGCTCTACTGTCCCTAATTTTATTCCGTTATTGGTCGCACCTGTTATCCAGTATAAAACCATTCCTGCGTCGGAGCAGTCCCATTTACCTTTTTGAAACTTCACCACATCATCAACTTCAGCTAACTTTCCCATAAGCCAAACAAATTTTACTCTATCATCTTTATGGTTTTTTGCCCAATCCAAATGTGATTCATCTACTTTTAAATTCATATTTTGATCTGGGATACGCACTTCATCCACTCCAAAATCTAGAATACTTTGCCAAGTATAAAAATCGCCAGCATCATCGTTAGCGGGGTGATGTGTTACCACCTTAACAAATGGATGTTTCTCTTTTTTTGAAGCTGCTAAAGCAAATCCAATAATATCAGGTTCACCAGCTTCAATAATCCAAAGTGGATCGGCTTCAGACGAGTTATTTATAGCTTTACTCAAATCTTTTATAGTATCATCTAGCTGCCATTTGGCATCAAAAAAGGTTAGCTTTTCAAAACCACCCCAGCGCCTTGCTGTTCCATCGCAAGCGGTTTGCATCATGGCATGCCTTTCGTATTCAGCCGCTTCCGAAATACGAGCTACGCGAACCAAATCACAGCTATGGGAATAATGCACTAATTTATTTTCTAAACCTGTAGCACGTAATAATGCCAATGAAACTGCTGTACCACCTAAATCGTCTGGGTCTGGAGAATTACCATCTGCCACTATGGCGATTCGGCCCTTTGGAGGTTTTATTGTTGGCTGAGCTGTTAAACTGGTAGAAATTAAAATGGTTAACAGTAATAAAGCTAATTTATTCATATGATTTCTATTTATTCTTTTTGTAAAACGTGTAAGTTGATGGTGACTCTTGCACAATCTCTCCTTGTCCTACCGGCGTAAAAACAAGACCTGCCCAACGTGCGCGAGTCCATTCCGTTCCATCTGTAGCTACTTGGGCTTCAATGGTTATTTTATCACCTTTTTTAAGTTTAACATTCTTCCAAAATCCATTAAACCGTTTTCCTTCTTCCCAAAGCACTGGTGTTATTGGGGGTTGGTATACGCCTAGTTCTGTCTCATTAAGTTTTATACGAAATGTTGAACGGCCATCATTTTCGCCTACTCCGACAAAAATAACATCGTAGCGACCACTCTCAAAATTGAAGGTTTTTGATGTTTGTGCTTTTTTATGTTTTTTAGGATTTATAGCCATCCAATTTTTACCATTTTTATAAAAATGTGTTCCTTCAACAGGAAATTCTTGAGCGGCGATATACTTATTGCCAGGAAGACTTCTTGCTATAGTTTGAAAATAGGACAATTCGGGTTTAGAATTATCAGACTTAGGCAAATTACCTGCTGCTAATAACACAGTAGGACCTATATCGATGGGCACATAATTAATATCGTTAGATAGCACAAACTTATCAAACTCAAACCCATCTTCACGCATACTAAATTGAACGTCATGAATTCCAGCATTAGGCACTTCTAAATATATCTTATGTGGTACACCACAGTGTTCCTCTTTAGTTCGTTGCTTACTTTCCCACATCCAATATGTTCTTCCTGCACACCACTGCATACGTTGTCCATGTTCAGGCCAATTACCATTTAATCCCACATGAAGGCCATTGTCTTCACTACCGGTACTCATGGCGCGCACCCATACATAATAGCGGCCTGGAGAACTAAAATTAACCTTATAGCTCACTACAGCCAATTGCCCTGGCTTATTAGAAAAATTTTCTCCTCTAACAATGACATCATCATGGGTTACTCTGGTATCTGGCAACACTTCGATATAACTATAATTACTCGCGTTTAAATAATGATTAGCGTCTTCATCACGCCCAACAATAGCAGCGCTGTCTTTTGTTGTACGGTACCATTGTCTAATTTCTGAATGCGTTTGTTTATTAAAATATTCGGCTTCTACAGCAACCAATCCTCCTTTTTCTTTAAAAACTACATCCTGATTCACTAAAGGCTGTTGCAAATTAAAGGTTTGCGCAATACAAGTATAGCTTGTTATTAAGGTTAGAAAAACAACAAAAATTTTAATTTGAATCCGCATTAATTATTCACCTTTAAAGTAACTGTTTTTAGATCTTTTTCTTGAGAAGATGCCCCAACTGAAATAGTAAAAGTACCTGGTTCTACAACCTTTTTCATATCTTGATTTAAGATGTTCAATTCATCAAAACCTAATTTAAAACTAACGGTTTTAGTCTCACCGGGCTTTAATGTAATACGCTCAAAGCCTTTTAATAGTTTGAGATAGCGCCCTACAGAAGCAAAGTCGTCACGTACGTACATTTGCACAATCTCATCACCTTTTACTTTTCCTGTATTGGTCACTTCAATTGAAACCGTTGTTGTTCCATCAGCATTTATAACCGCATTTTTAAGCTTTGGTTCGCCGTATTGAAAAGTGGTGTAGCTTAGGCCATAACCAAATGGAAACAGAGGTGATTTATCACTAAATCGATACTTTCCTTTTCCAGACCCTATAAAGTCTGGACGCTCTAAATATGTTACAGGAGTTTGTCCTACCGATCGAGGAAAAGACATGGTAAGTTTCCCTCCTGGGTTTACATCTCCGAAAATAACATTGGCTACAGCATCACCAGCACGCATACCCCCATACCACGTTTCTAGCACAGACGGTATATTTTCTGCTATATAATTTATACTCAATGGACGGCCATTAATGAGTACTACAATCACCGGCTTTCCTGTTTTATGAATAGCTTCTACTAATTCTTTTTGCACACCATACAAATCAAGATCGGCGCGATCGCCACCTTCACCACAGGTTTTATGAGAGCTCCCTACAACTAATACAACAGCATCCGATTTTTTTGCTGCAGCAATAGCTTCAGGAAATCCCTCCTTAGAAAAACTATCTATATCGCAACCCTCTGCGTAGTTTATTTTTACATTTTTTCCCACTTTTTTCTTTAAACCATCTAAAACCGAAACATAATATGGGGGTAACCCAGAATAACCACCCAAAAGTTTATAAGTTCCTTTTTTAGGACGTTCTTCGTGAGCGTTAGGACCAATAACAGCTAAAGATTTAATTTTTGAAACATCTAGTGGTAAGAGATTATTATCATTTTTAAGCATGATAATAGATTTTTCTGCAATTTCCAATGCAAACTCGCGATGTTCATCGGTGCCTGCTTCTACTGTTTCTGTGTCAATCGCTTTTGGTTCTGCATCAAACAAACCTAATTTATATTTTGCGGTTAAAATACGTGATGTGGCTTGGTTTATATATTTCTCCAATGAAGGATTCTTAATTACGGTATCCTTCAAAATATTGCTATGATAGGTTGCCAATTCAACGTTCTTCCCTATGACCAAGTCCATATCAACGCCTGCCTTTAATCCTAAGATAGCTGCTTCAGTTCTGTTTTCAGCAATAAAATGCATGGTTTCCAATCTTCCTACATCATTATTATCGGACACAATAAAACCATCAAAACCTAATTCATCTCTTAAAATATCCTTTAACAACCACGTATTCATATGACATGGTACACCATTAAAATCTTGATGCCCTGGCATAACAGAGCCTACCCCTGCCTCTTTTACTGCCGCCTCGAACGACGAAAGATAAACCTCACGCAAACGACGTTCAGACATGTCGCTAAAACCACCATTTATACCACGTCTGTTTTCTGGGTATCCCACAAAATGTTTTGCCGTTGCAATAACATGGTTTTCATCAAATTGTTCGTCACCTGTACCTTGTAAACCTTCAATAAACGCAACTCCCATTCGTGAAACCAAATATGGATCTTCACCATAAGATTCTTCAACACGACCATAGCGTGCATCTCCTGCATAAACATCTAAATTTGGAGAGTAACAATGAGTAACCCCTAAAGCACGAGCCTCTTTCGCTGTTTGCGATGCCATTTTCTTAATAAGTTCTGGCTCCCAAGTTGAGGCACACGCTACGGCTTGTGGGTAAACTGTTGTGTTACCGTAATAATCGAGAACGAGCCATAATCCATGTAATGCTTCTCCGTATTTCATAACAGGAATACCTAGTCTATCATTTGCAGGTGCGTCTTGCGTCATCTCTGCAATTTTCTCTTCTAAGGTCATTTTATTCAATAAAGCACTTACTTTCTTTTCTATTTCTAATTCCGACTTAGAATTTAATGATTCTTTTCCTGATTGCGCTATGGCCGAAAACAGCATAAAAAATAAGGCTGCTGCTAAAAATATTTTTTTCATAGGATTTTTGTCTTTCTATACATAAATATCGCAATATATCAAGGCAAATTATATTTTCTATACTGCTCTGTCTGTTTATTATCATAAAAAAAACCGAAACACAAGTGCTTCGGTTTTTTTTTAAATTATAAAATCGTTTCTACCTATACCCATTATTTGATGGGTCGGATTCGAGTAATGCTGGATTTACTTGTAACTCCTGTAAAGGAATTGGTAATTTTACGTGATACGGTCTTATATTAGTATTAGGAGTCCAGAAACGGTATTCTAAATTTTCGACTACATCGAATAAAATACCCCATCTTATTAAATCGTAACGTCTATTACATTCACCTGCCAATTCCCATTTTCTTTCATCATAGATGACTTCTCTAAATTCTTGCTGACTAAGCCCTACAAGTTCCCATTCTGCTTGCGTAATAAAAGCACGTTGTCTTATTGGGTGTATGTATTGATAAGCATTAACGGGTCCATTTAATTCGTTTTCGCACTCGGCAGCCATTAAATATACATCGGCTAAACGGAATACGAGTCTGTTATCGCTATGATTAAAACGTGGCGAATCATCTACATCCAAATTCCATACTTTTGCCATGTATGGAAAATTTAAATCGAAACCTAAATAGTTATCCACGATGTTAATAGAACGTCTTAAGTCATTTAAAGGAAATTTTTCAGCGAAATCTTTTGCTGCAACTTGTAAACCTGTTCCATTAAAAGCCTCTCCTCTAGCCTCTAAAGCATCTGCTAGAGCACTTCTTTCACTAGAGTTTTTAGGTTCGTCACGTAAACGCGGTGAAAACATACTTGGTCTCCAGTTACCGTTTCCAAAAACACTAGGAAAACTACCATCAGCTCGAACGGTTCCTTCTTCAAATTGACCACGGATATCTTTAGCAAAATCTAAAGACCAAATTATTTCGTCATTATACTCATTTTTAGGATCGAATACATCTGCATAATTTGTTAGTAAACGGTGTGGAGATTGGTTAATAATTTCTAAGGACTTATTTAAACCTGCCTGCCAATTTTTTTGTTGCATATGCAATTTAGCCTCTATAATAGCTGCCGCCCATTTGGAAGCACGACCGCGTTGTTCTTCTGGATAGTCTGATGCTAAATGCAGCTGAGCAAATTGTAAATCGGCTAATACACTATCTAAGATCGTTGCTTCATCTGTTCTCCCTAATACGCGAATTTGATCTAAAGTTAGAGCTTCAGTATAAAAAGGTGCATCACCCCAAAGGTTCGCAATATGCCAATAACACAGTCCTCGAATAAATCGCACTTCGGCTATTATATCGGTTTGAGCCGCTACAGAAATAGCACTATTTCCTGTTGTTTTATCGATTATAATATTAGCATTATAAATAACCCTGTATAAATCTTTCCAAGTATCTGAAACACTCATTTTTTGGGTAGACGCATCGGCAATAGCTTCATTTAAAGAATAATTCCCCATAGGTTCTACAATATTAGCAGAACGATTAGGTTCTAAAATATCGGCACCGTTATCATAAAATAAATCTAAACCTAATTGGCCATAAATAGAATTATTTTTAAGAATAGCATAAATTCCAACAACAGCTTGCCTAACATCGGACTCTGATCGATAAAAGGTTTCGGGAGCTACAAGAGCTCTTGGATCTTCCTCCAAAAAGTCTTCGCATGCAAAGCATGAGAACAATAATAATGTATATAAAATTATATTTTTAGTTTTCATCTGATTTGATTTTTAGAATGTTACATTTAAACCTAAAGTTAGTGTTCTTGGGTTAGGATACGACCCGTCGTTATAACCTTGGGCTATATTCCCTAAACCATTTCTACCAAATCTACTGCCTTCAGGATCTATAAGTCTAAAGTCTGACCAAAGTAACAAGTTAGTCCCTGTTAAATAAATAGACGCATTTTTTATACCTGGCATACCCATTTTTTCTACAGGCATATTAAAAGCTAATCTCACATTTTTAAGTCGGATGTGAGACCCATCTTCTACATATTCTGAGTTTGGTGGAATACCAGTAACCGAATCACTACCAGCTCTAAGAATATCTGAACCTTGATTAGTTGGAGTCCAACGGTTAGCGATATCTTCAAATTTTGTAAACTCACCTCTTGTAAAATAGTGGTTACGCATTCTTAAATTATAAACTTCGTTACCTTTTGTTCCTTGAAAATAGAATGAAAAATCAAAATTTTTATAACTAAACTTATTTTCGAAACCAAAAATTATATCTGGCAACGGACTTCCAAGCACCACAGCATCATCATTAGAAATTATACCATCGCCATTTTCATCATGAAATTTAGGTCCACCAACAACTTGAGGATCTCTTAAACCAGACGCATCGATTTCATCCTGACTTTTCCAAGTTCCCAAATATTTAACACCTGTAAAAACAGGTACAGATTCGCCAACAATTAATCTCGTATTACCAGAACCTAAAATTTCATCTACGACAACATCTATATAATCAACACCACCAAGATCTAGAATTTTATTTTTATTTGAGGATAACATTAGAGTTGTTGACCAGTTAAAATTAGCGGTACTAATATTATTTGTATTCAAGCTTAATTCCCAACCTTTATTTTCTAAAGCTCCTACGTTTTGCAACTGACTGGTAAACCCTGTCTGTTTAGGAATAGTAACATCTAATAATAAATCGTTTGTTTTTTTGTAGTAATAATTAAACTCGGTAAAAATACGACCTTTAAACAGTGATGCCTCTAAAGCTATATCTAAAGATGTGGTTGTTTCCCATGTTAAATTAGGGTTAGACGGCCTACCCAAGGTTAATCCTGTTTGTTGTATTCCGTTAATTGTAGTATTTGCTTCAACCAATAGTCCTTTAGTTCTATAAGGATCTATGGCTTGATTACCAGACTTTCCGTAACTCGCTCTTAATTTAAGTTCGTTAAATGTTTCTTGATTCTTCATAAAAGGCTCTTCAGATACCTTCCAAGCAGCTGCTACAGATGGATAAAATTCATATTTATTATCGTCTGCGAAAACAGAACTCCCATCGGTACGGCCTACTAAGGTTAACAAATATCTATCCTTATAACTATAGTTTAGCCTCCCGAAAAATGAAGCAATTTGAAAACCACTATAATCACTCGTAATAATATTTCGGTTTGGATCTGCATTTTCTAGGTTATTAAACCCTGTTGCATCATTGGTAATACCGAAAGCTTCAGATTCTACAATTTCTGTAGTCACTTTTTGAAACGAGGCCCCAGCCAATGCTGTTATTTTGTGATTTTCATTTATATCAGATTGATATTGAACGGTGTTTTCATTATTCCATCCTTTTGTTAAAACCGTTCTTACGCTCGCATTCCCCCCTTCACCTAAGTAAAGTAAATTTGGACTTTGACTTGAAGTAAATCGGTTTTGTTTAGAATTATCAAAATCTGGACTAAATGTAGAACGAATAATCCATTTAGAAGAAGGACTATAATCGATATAAAATGAACCTAAAAGGTTATTTCTAAAGGTTTCATTTGTATTTAAGTTCATATTAGCTATGGGGTTAGACCATGGCGATCCTGTTACTTCATCAAAACCATTATAAGTCCCATCATCGTTATAGATAGGCTGTGTTGGCAAAGAAGCTATGGCATTTCCATAACCAACCAAACCATTTTTCTGGTCGATATACGAATAATTTACACGAAACCCAGTTTTTACTTTATCGCTAAGTCTTACATCTATATTAGATCTAAAAATATACTTTTCGATACCACTAGTTTTTACAATTCCTTCTTGATTAAAATAGTTTAAAGATGTATAGTAACTTACATTTTCACCAGATCCAACAACAGATACATCGGCATTAAATATTGGTGCTGGGCCAAGTAATAAATCAAACCAATCGTTATTAGGGTAATCGGAAGGATCACCAGGAAAGGGAATGGCAGCACCTCTAAAATCGGCACTTTCGTTGGTAAAAGCAATTTGTTCTTCTTGAGATAACATTTTAGGCAACTCGGGTACCATTTGCATACTCGTATAAACATTAGCACTTACTTCTGGTTTACCTAAGTGTGCTCCAGTACCCGTTTTTGTAGTGACTAAAATGACGCCATTGGCTCCTCGTGATCCATAAATAGCGATAGATGAGGCATCTTTTAAAATTTCAATTGACTTAATATCGTTACTATTAATATTATTTAAATTGAAATTTGTCCCTACTACAATACCATCAATAACCCATAAAGGTTCGTTACTCCCTGTAATGGAGTTACCTCCCCTAACACGGATAACTGATGCCGCACCAGGCGCACCACTGGTTTGTGTAACCTGAACCCCGGCAGCCCGTCCTTGAAGCGCCTGATCTACACGCGAAACAGGATTGACATTTACGTCCTCTGAACTGACACTAGAAACAGATCCTGTTAAATCGGATTTTCTTTGAGTTCCGTAACCAATAACAACAACTTCATCTAAGCTATTATCAGCTTCTAAAGTAACATCTATTTCTGTTTGTGTTCCTACTACGACTTCTTTAGAAGCATATCCAACGTACGAAAACATTAGGACGTCATTTGCCCCCGCTTCAATGGTATAAAACCCATCAAAATCGGTAACCGTTCCTTTAGAAGAACCTTTAATTATTATGGCTGCTCCTGGTAGCGGTTGGCCATCGGCCGAAACAGTACCTTTAACAACCTGAGCTTGTACTGAAGTGTAACTCATAAAGAGTAAAAGCATCCAAAAAAATGGCTTATTAAGCCACAATAAGGTGATCATTTTTAATTTCATATTAATTCAACATTTAGTTAGTAATTTTTAAATTTACAAGAGGGCAAAACGATTATTGTCCTGTTTTATCCTGTTCAACTCGAATAGTAACTGGTATATAATGTGTGATTTATCAAATTAATTGTAAAATAAAACTTACTACAAAAGTAGCATCAAACCTTGATTAAGCTTACGCTCATACGCTAGAAAAAAAATTAAAATTACTACAAAACTACCTCAATTTTCGGCTATATTTATAAGCTATTTATTATTATAAAATAATGACATAAAAGCTTAGTCTTCCATAATATTTACCTAAAAATAACAGGTATAAATTAAAAGATATATGAGTTAAATCGTATAAAAACCATTTTACCAACACGACAACCTAAAAATGATTGATTATACTGTAAAACGAAGTGGATTATTGGGATTGATTAACTTGCACTCTGCTATATTGTCATTTTATAGATATAAAAAATTATAGCACTTAGAAGTATTGAATAAGACTCTCCCTTAACTTTTCTAACACCTGTTGCTATACATGCTAAAAGATTTAAGAAAACTACTTATGGTTCAAGTAGATAAATTTTATGACTTACTGCTTAGTTATACTCTATAAAAGTTGATTTTTTTTTTGGCACCTGAAGTTTTCAAGCATACTTTAAGCCTATTTAATTTTTAAAGCTGATTAAATAGTTGGAGTGCGTAATATTAAAAAGGAATTATAAATTTAAAAACGATAGAATTCAGCTTTCTATATTATTAAAAAAACCACAATTACAGTATGCCCAATTTACCTACAGGAGCTTTTAAAATTGCAGAAGCATCTGCCTTAAGCCAAGAATCTAGTATGGATGCATAAATAGATCTAAAATCTACCGTATAGGTAATATCACCATTTTTATCTAAACGCATCAAATTAGGAGCTTCATAATAAAAACCTGGAGTTTTTAAATTTTTACCAATGAGAAACACATTATTTGCGGCACCATGATCTGTTCCTAATGCGGTATTCTCCTTAACACGTCTTCCAAATTCAGAAAAAGTTAAAATTAAAGTATCTTTAAAAGTGTCATTCTGCTCTAAATCTTTCACAAAAACTTCCATAGATTCACTATACATTTTAAGCAGCTTATTTTGTTTGTTCACTTGACCAGCATGCGTGTCATAGCCTCCCATTGAAGCATAATAAACACTTGTGTCTAAATTAGAATTTATAAACTGTGCTGTCATTTTTAGCTGTTTACCAAAGGGATTATCTGGATACTCTAGTTTAGATGTATACGTTTTAGAATTCTGATAGATATATTTAGCTGAAGATTTAGCTTCTATCATGGTTTTATACAAATACCCCAAATTATGCTCATTTAAATGCGCATCGTTCTGCTGCTCTATTATTTTTTTAAAATAGGGCGATTGCATATTGCAGTTCTAATATGGAGACGCCTACAAACCTTTTAAATTTAAAATTCTAGGAACATACAAATGCCCCTGATGCCACACTACCATTATCTAAAATAATTTTTCAATTAACTCAATACGGTTATCCCAGAAATCATAAAATGAAAACCTGCTAATTCCTGGTATTTCCGCATCCTCTTTAACTTTAACACCTTTATTAATAAGATATGACTTCACTTCGTTTATATTTTTAACTTCAAATGCGGGGTGTCTTTTAGATTTGCCCTCCATTTTTTCAGTTCCTATATGCAAGTTAATATTGGCCATTTCCAACCAGAATCCTCCTATATGCTTTATAGATTCAGGTCTCTTTATTTCTTTTAAACCTAAAATATCACAATAAAATGCACGGCCTTTTTCTTCTTCCCCAATTGGAATACATATTTGTACGTGGTCAATTTTTTGAAAATTTATTTTCATATTACCTTGTTGATAAAATTAATTATATAAGCCTCGTTAATCAGCTGTTAGCTGACTTCCCCACCAATCTTCATTTGGTTTAAAATCTGGAGACAATACTTCCAATCGCTGTTTTTCTAAATTCGGGAGTTTTTGATTTTTAATGTTTAGCAAATATTTTTCTCGCTTAGCCGCATCGAATTCCGTATCTGCAACTGGTCTAAGCGCATTTACTTCTTCTAGCCACATCATTAGTTCCTTACTTAATTTTTTGGCAGTCTCTGTATGTTGAGAAATCACATTTTGATTATCGCTTTCTTCCGAGGGGAGTTTAAAAAGTTCCTCTCTTCCATCTTCCCAATAATGAATTAGTTTCCACCCTTCTTTTTGAATAATAGATGAAGGCTCGCCACCTTGATTTCCATAATGCGGGTAGTGCCAATACAAGGACCTTTTCTCATCTATTTTTTTACCTTCCAGCAATGGTTTTAAGCTTATGCCATCCATATGTTGTTCAGGAATTAAAGGCAAATTTGAAAGATCCAATAGTGTAGGATACAAATCGGTACTTACCACTGGTACTTCGGATGTTTTTATACTATTTTTTAGCCAGGGCACTTTAATAAAGAACGGCTCTTTAATACCACCTTCCCATTGGTAACCCTTACCCCCTCTTAGTGGTAAGTTACTGGTAGCGTAATTATCGCCAGAAGCCACACCGCCGTTGTCGGAAGTAAAAACAACTATGGTATGATCTTCTAAGCCGTTATCCTTTAAAGCTTTTAAAACAACGCCCACAGCATCGTCCATGGTTTCTACCAAACCAGCGTAAACGGGGTTATCTTGAACGGTTCGAATTGGTAAGATACGTTCCATGGTATAGCCCGTTTTAGCGAGTCCTATACTATCTGCCTTTGTTCTATACTTAGCCCATTTTGCTTGGGTGGTTTGAATAGGAGCATGTACGGCATAAAAGGACAGAAAAGCGAAAAACGATGAATCCTTATGCTGGGTTATAAAATCGGCTGTTTCATTTGCCAAACGCATGGTAAGATTTTCTCCCTTTTGTTTATTCTTTAATTTAGGATTGCCAAATGGTGCAAAAAAACCACCCGATGGCCCTCCACGATGAAAGCCTCCTTTGTTAATATCGAAACCATGATCTTCTGGATAAGAGCCCTTATCGCCTAAATGCCATTTCCCTGCAAAGAAGGTTTTATACCCTTCATTTTTAAAAGCTTCAGCTATGGTAATATCTTCTTGTGGCAGCTGCATCACATAATTGGCAGGCAGCAACTTATCATGTCTGTTTCTTAAACGCCAATCGGTTCCTGCTTTGGCACCAATCCAATCGGTTATGCCATGTCTCGCCGTAAATTTCCCTGTCATAATACTTGCTCGAGAAGGACTACACACCCTGCTAGCAGCATATCCATTGGTAAACATAACGCCTTCAACAGCAAGTTTATCTACATGAGGTGTTTCGTAAAAATTACTTCCAGTGATACCCAAATCATGATATCCTAAATCGTCAACCAAAATGAATAAAACATTCGGCTTTTTTTTTGGAGTATCCACTATGGTTTCTTTGCTTTTACAACTAAAAAAAGCAAAAACTAAAAAAACTAAAAAAAACTTCTTAATCATATTTCTTAAATTTACTTAGCCCCTTTAGGACCATCATAATCGTAGGTAAACCAATCCACATCAATATAGCCTGCATCTTCTTTTTCGTTCCATGAAAAGAATCCTAAGCGGTCACCTGTCCATTTTCCAAAAGCAATGGTGAATGTAGGTCCGAAACGCTTAAAATTTTCGCCATCAAAGCTATATTCATAGGTGGCTTGGTTGCTATTGTTTGATGTACGCACATACAATTCGTTTCCTGTAATTTCGGGGCCTAACGTTTTTTTGGCCATAGGATCCATGTAAAACAGATGTTTTTTTCCTAGTCCATCAACCTCAACACCTAATAAATTAAATACCCCACCATAACGAACAAAACCAGCTAATTGGTGTGGTTTCATTCCAGACACATCAAACTTAGCCACGGCAGTTCCTGTTGTGATGCCCATGATACGCTGACTTACCGTATTATTGGCTCTCCAAAAGTCGGAATCGGAGCCATCGTTATTAGTCCACTCATTAATGTTTGGTCCGTAGCCTTTCTCGTTTGGCAATACTTTACTTGCTTTTAATCGCAACCATCCTGGACGTTCGGTAAGTGACCAATGTGAATTTCTAGGGTTGTGATTCCACTCCCATTGAAAGCCCAATTTAGTTGAAGAAAAATCGTCGTCTGAACTTGGTGCTGTAACGGGGTAACCATCAATTGGTTTTTTATATTGTTTTACAGGTTCGCCAATACCATCGTTATCTTCGTCTACACCAATTATAGGCCAACCGTCTACCCAGGTTACAGGTTCTAAACATTGTGGGCGACCTTGAAAAGGGATATCATCATTTTGAATGAGTTGATGCATATACCACCAAGATTTATCTGGAGCTTGCATTAAACCGCCTTGACTTGCACTGCGGTTATTAAAAACGGTACCTTTTTCTAATACGGTTTTTACCTCATAAGGCCCATAAATACTTTCTTTTGATCGCAGTACAATTTGTTTTCTATCATTTTTAGGATTTTTAACCCCTGGTTTGGTCGACATATCACCCATAGTCCATTGCGCTAAAAAGATATACCAGGTGCCATCAATTTTATAAATTTTAGCGGCTTCGGCTCCCATGCCTGTATATACCAATTTACCTTCATCGAGAATTTTGGTACCGTCCCAGCTCATTTCGTAAATTCTATTTTCGTTCCCTTCAATAGTGTTACTGGATTCCTTTTGTTTCCCTGCGGTGTTAATAATTACATAGGCCTTATGGGTGTCTTCATCCCAAAACACTGCTGGATCGTCTAACACTTCCGACTTTGGAAGCATCATAATAGGTTTACTCCATGGCCCTTTAATATCTTTAGCAGTAGCCACCATTAAACCATGCTGATAATCTATTTGATAGCAGTACCATGTACCTTCGTGATAAGCTAAATCTCCCGCCCAAGTACCAAAGGAATAGCCGTTCATTCGATCCCAATTATACTCTGGTGCCCAAGACAAACTTTCAAATACATGACCTACATTTGTCCAGTTTACCATGTCTTTAGACTCTAAAATGGGCATCCCTGGCGACATGTGTTGTTTGGATGTAATCATATAATAGGTATCGCCCACTTGCTCGATATCTGAATCTGGATAATCGGCATTTAAAATGGGATTTACGTATGTGCCATCACCTTGGTCTCCCCAACTTCCTGTGTGTGCTTTAGCTATTTCTTTTGAAGGTACTGCTTGCTTTTTTTCTGGTTTTGAATTGCAGGCTAAAACCATAAGAGTAAAAGTACAACCAAATATTTTGATGAATTTTGAATGATATATTTTCATTAGATTTCTGAATATAATAGTTTAGAACAAAGCAAAAAGGCACTTTAATTTTTTATTAATTGTATTTTATAATTTGACTATTTTTTTAACAAAAGCACTTTGATTATCAGTACATGATATAAAATAAATACCTCCAGACAAATCACTTATATCCAGAGATTCACTAGAAGTGGTCACCTCAATTTCACGAATGGTAGCACCTTGAATATTGGATAGCCTAAGCTTAGAATTAATAGGCATATTTTTCATACTTACTAGTCCTTTTGTGGGATTAGGATACAACTTAATCCTATCAAAACGATTATCATTATCTAAGGATAACACATTATAACACGACGATTCGCTGTTTGCCAAATCAAAAGCCACGCTATCTGAAACGTCGCTTCTTCTAAGAACCATTCTATCTATAAATAAATAAGTCGATCTTGCATCCACTGTAATGGTATATTCCTTGGCTTCATTAAAGGTTACAAATACGCGATGCGCAACATGGTCGTTGGTATTTGTTACAAAGCCCCAATCTAATCTGTTACCAAAGGCTTTTATAAAATTTTGGGTAGACGAACCTGCCGCACAAGTTAACGAAGCATCAGAGTTACAATATGGTTTAGGGTAAACCTTATTCCCATCTTTTATACCATAAAAGTCTTCACCATCTATTTTTAGCCAAGCATCATTATGCTCCCCTTTACTTGTACCCATGCCTACACGCATGCGCCATGCAAATCTGTAGGTTCCGGGGTTATTAATTTTTATTTTATAAACAATTGGTGCGTTAGAAAGGTTACTGAAGGATTCTGCCCCCGTCCAATACAAGTAATTAGTAACTCTTAGCTGTCCATTTATCGTTTCATTTTCTGTTCCAATCTTCCATCTACTATCATTAATTACTCCAGATTCCATCTCTATGGTCAAAATACCATTTTGTTCTTCAAAAGGCAATGTACCATCACAAGTTTGAGAAAAAGAATTTATAATTAATCCTATCGAAAGTAGGCCTGTAATTAGTATTTTATTTTTCATCTTTTGTATATAGAATTTTATACTTACCAGAACCTAAAATGACGTTTGTACCCTTTAAGGTTCCGTATTTATCATCTTCTTGAAAATCATTAAACGCCGTACCATTGATTATTAAAGATTCTAGTTCCGGTTGATTTAAAACCAAATTAGCTTTAGTATTAAAAGGTATTTCTAAGGTCATTGATAATTTACCTTCTTCAAAAGTCCAATGGTTTTTAATGTCTCCGTAAGGTGTTGGCACACTAACTTTGGTTTGGGTTATATGACTTGGAAATTCTGGATTCACAATAAACTGCTTGTACCCCGCTTCCTTTGTGCTTGATTTAATGCCTCCCAAAGATTCGAAAAAGTAAGCCGCAAACCCACTGTGCATGGGATGGTTTAAAGAATTGGTTGGACCTTCCATGGTTTCCCATTCAAATTGGCGTTCTGGCCATGTGGTAAACCCTGAATTCATCACATAAGTTTGACTAGGAAATTCTGGTGTCGTTAAAATCTGGTAAGCTAAATCTGCTTTTCCATATTTAGACAACACAGTATAAATGTAACGGTTACCATGAATTCCTGTGGAATGATGACCGCTTTTAACTTCAACAATATCATAAGCCAAACCATTAACGACATTTTCGATATCTTCATCGGGAACCATACCGAATTGTAAGGCTTGAACCGTTGCCGTTTGACTTTGGTACCACTTATAATCCGTATTTGGAATTTCAACTAAAAAGGCTTTATTAAAGGCTGCTTTTAAGGCTTCTTTTTCTGATGTCATTTTTGATTGATACGCCGAATCGTTATTCATTTTTGCGAAGGTTTCCATAATGCCTAAAACATCATAGAAGTAAGCGTTCGCTGAAATAATTGGATCGCATTCCATAGCGCTTGGGTTCTTTCTTCTATCCCAACGTGGCGGACACCAATCGCCCATACCATCTTGCATGATGCCATTTTCACCTTTAAAATTGAGGTAAAAGTTGGTTAAATCTTTCATTTCGGGGTAGTACTCCTTTACAATCGCATCATCGCCGTAATATAAATAGTTGTACCAAGGTAAATACATGGTGGCTACTCCCCAATCAATTTTAGCATAGGTGGAAGTACGTTTTCCTGGCGCAATCATGGTAGGTACTTGAAATTTTAGCTCTGGATTATTATGCCCCTTGGTAGGACGCATTTGTGTACGGATATCTTCCATATATTTTTTATAGAAATCGTACATATCGTAATTATATAAAGCGTACTCACAAAAAGCGTGGGCATCGCCTAACCAGCCACATTTTTCGCGATGAGGGCAATCTTCTGGAATACCATGAACATTATCAACAATAGTCCATTTACTAATACTATGCATCTTGTTGAATAAATCATCAGAACACTCAAAGCTACCCGTTTCCTGAATATCGGTAGCGACCAAAACCGCCTTAATCATATCGGCATCTGGTTTTGTAGAAATGCCTTTGATCTTAGCATACCTAAATCCGTGATAACTAAATTTTGGTTCCCAAGATTCAAGACCATCTCCTTTGCAGATGTACTGATAAATTTGTGCCATTCCATTGGCACCACCTCCTGTAGAACCTTGAAAAATATCTTTGCCGTTGGTTAGTAATGCTTCAGTAGTAATGACTTCAATAAGTTGACCTTCTTGTTCTTTAACATTTAATTTTACCCAACCGGCTATATTTTGTCCGAAATCGACAATCCACTCATCATCGGCACCTTTAAATACATTTTGAGGTTCAAATTCCTTTAACTTTTTGATAGCAGGAATTTGTTGTGCACTAATTTTATTGACATTTGGAGTAGCTTCTTTGGCTTGCCCCCAAGAACTATCATTATAATCAACACTAGTCCAATTACCTAATTCAAATCGAGCATCATAAGTATCCCCGCCATAAATATTATTAAAAACAATAGGTCCTGTTGATTCTTTCCATGTTTCATCAGTATAGAAATCTGACGACGAACCATCTTTATAGTTTAATTTTACCAAACAACGTACGGTTGGTGGGCCGTAAGACACACCTGATTTATTAGATTCTGGATCTCGATTCCAAGAAATATTTTGTCCGTAAAATCCGTTTCCTAATAAAATTCCGAAGGCATTTTCACCAGAATTCAACTGTTCTGTAATGTCATAATTTACATAATACGCTTGCTTATCATAATTTGATGGTGCAGGGTCTAATACATGGTCGCCTACTTTTTCACCGTTTAAAAACAATTCGTAATAGCCTAAACCACAAATATAAACTTGGGCATTATCGATTTCCTTATTAAGGTTGATTTTATTTCTAAAATAACTAGCAGCAAATCCTGTTACCGGCTTCCCTTGTTTCATATTACCGGTTTTGTAATCTCTAAAACGATACGGAGACGTTCGATTATCCGTTTGAAGTGTAATCCATTTTGATGCCCCCCAGTTAGATTCATCCATAAGTCCCATTTGAAACTTTTGAACATCAGACCACCCAGACACACTGCCACTTTCATCCCAAATTTTAACCTGCCAATAATAGGTTTTTAAAGCTTCTAAGGATTTGCCTTCAAACTTTACAAAAGTGGATTTGTTACTTTCAATTTTTTGTGAATTCCAAATATCGGCATCCGATTCGTTTAGTTTATCTGAAGTAGACGCTACTAAAATGTGATATGCTGACTGCGATTTATTAAATCCTTCGGCATCTACAGTCCACGAAAAAAGTGGTGTTTCACTTTCAATGGCCGTTGGGTTACTTTTGGCATTAAGTAAAACCTGGCCAAAATCTAATGATGCCTGTAAGGTTTGTTCCTCCTTACAAGAGAAACAAAAAACGGCTACTAGTAAAAGGGAAAATAAAAGTTTATATTTTTTCATTTTATAATGTGTTTTCAAGAATTGTTCTTAAAAATAAGTGTTTAATGAATTACTATTTTATGCGTTGTAGTACCATGACTTCCTTCTACTTGCAACAAATACATACCAGCTTGCTTTTTAGCTAATTGAATCTCTTTATTCGAGACGATATTCCCGCTTTGTATTTCGACACCATTCAAAGAAAAAATTCTGTATTGGGCTACTTCTCCAGAATTTAATTTAATATTAAAAGTACCCTGATTAGGGTTTGGATATACCCTAACCTCTGCTTGTTTTATAATTTCTGAAGTAGATAAAGAAGCTTCTGATAATTCAATAATGTTTATGGAGAATTTAGGTAACGTAATACTTCCACTTCCTTGACTAACTAAAGTTAACGGATCTACATCAACGCCAATGGCGCGTTCTTCGTTCATACTATTAAACGACATCGCTTTATGAACTGTGGAACCTGAATAAGCAGCACCGTCTATATTTACTTTAAAAGGCACCTCTAGATTACTAAGGTTAACCACAAAAACAGAGGTTTTACCCTCTTTAGTAACCACCCTAGCATTAACAGCTTTTACACCTTCTACTAGATTTGAGACCTGGATATCACTTTCAATCATTGTGGTGTTTTCAAGAGCCAATCGTATAATTTCATAAGCCGAACCAAATACTGTTTTTTCTAGTGGGTATTTAATTCTAGGGCGCTCAACACCACTAGGAGAAATATAGGTTTCCCAAACGTAGTGCGAATTTAACACCCCATTAACACTAAACCAATTAGCACGCTCAAAAACATCTTGGTTTTCACTCATAAAAATATAGCAATCTACCATACCCAAAGCAGAAACCGCATTAGGACCTCCCGATTTCACCCCCCATTCTGTTAACCAGATAGGTTTATTAGGTGCCACTTGATGCGCATAATCGAAAATAGAATTCCCCAAGTGTTTACGAGCTGTTAGTGCCGTTCCGTAGGCGTCATCACTATTGGAAGCATCATCAGGATCTGAGCCCACGTAAGTATGCACGGTAACAGCATCAAAATAGCTTAGGTCTTGAGTTAAATCGGCATTCCAATTCGGGTTAGCCCAATTATCTCTTCGCAACAATGGTACAGATACTTTAATATTAGGATCTTTGGCTTTAAGTGCAGCCGACATGGCTTTTGCTCTAGCAATATAATCTTCAGTATTAGGAATAATAGAACTTCTTTGTCCAGGATAAAAACACTCGTTACCCATTTCAACAGCTTTAACTTCAAAGCCTCTAGCTATCAAATCATCGTACCTTGCAATGGTTTCTGGACATCCATTATTAAAATCGGTACCATCGGCACTCATGTTAAACGTCCACATCATATCAAATCCCTTACCCGTATTTGATTTTCTAGTAGCGTTTAAACTTGTAAGACCTTCTATACCAACCTTAATATTATGGGTATCAAATATTTTTATATTAGCTAACTTATCAACTGTTTTTGTTCTAATGGTTTTATCTTCACCTTGTTCATACTCAAAACTTTCTGTTCCAAAAAGTCTAGTAACATCTCGACGCCAATCGTACCAATTAGCCCATAAACCATGAGGAAACCTTATGGTTATAGGTTTTAATTTATTTATTAAATTTTTCTCTGTAGTGGTAGAAAAATGATGCGTATTTGTACCGAGTAATAAATTGTTATAAACTTCTTTTGAAGAAGAAGTTATATTTATAGTAGCATCCATATTTGATGGCAAATTAAAAGGATAATCTTGCGCAATTACTATGGTTGAAATGAGTAATGCTAAAATAGAAAAAGGTATTTTTTTGGCCATTTTAAATTAAATTTTAAATTTTTTAAATTTAAAATTATCCCTTTCTATTCCTATCCTGTTTTACCATGGTTAGACTGCAAAGGCATTTTAAATATGTCCATTGACAAAAAAGAAGCACTAAAAACAAGCGTCCCAAAAGTAACTATATCAAACCCGCTCTAACTTAATTGGATACGCTTTGTTCGCGTTCCATTGGCATACATACAGATTTTCGTCATCATCCACACAAACATCGTGGCAATGATTAAAAATGGGTTGCTCTTGGACCATGCGTTGCAATTTCCCATTTCTATATTTTGGTTGGGTACCTCCAGGGTTTGAGATGACTTTTCCTTTTTCATCTAAAATAGTGACAAAACCAGATTTGGGGTTTATATTATACGGGTGTGTATTCTTATCACCTTCAACATAATCTATTTCTGAAGACCAACACACCCCAGAATACAAGTTTTTATTATGAATCACTGGGCGACAAACAAACGCCCCAGGTAAATTAATTTGCTCAATAAATTTACCATCTAAAGTGAAGCGTTTAAAACAATTGGCAGCTCTAGAGGTAATTAATAATGTTGGATCGCCTTTACCCCTGTAATCAATACAAACCCCATGTGCGGTTTGAAATTGATTTTCTCCAGTGCCTCTGCCTTCACCAATCTTCCTTATAAACTCGCCATCTTTTGTAAATTGCAATATATAGTTTGAGCCATAACCATCTGCAATATAAATATCGCCATTAGGTCCTACAGCAGATTCTGTAGGCTTAAAAACGGCATCCTTTTCATAGGCGCCATATTCTGATGGATGACCAATTAACATCAACTCCCTACCGTCTGTGGTCGTTTTTATCACACTCCCCTTGGTATCACAAATAAAAAGAAAATCATCGGAGCCATCGTTCCAAACCGAAAGACCGTGTCCTCCCTTATAACGAATACCCCAAGAATCCAATAACTTTCCCGATTTATCATAAATCAAAACATTATTATGAACATCATCCCCAACCATGATAAGTCGTCCTTTTGAATCCATAACCATTTCATGACAGTTTTTTACGGGGGTTACGGTTCTATCTAGATCGCCCCACGATTTATGTACTTTATACTTAAAATCGCCATGCCCAATAATCGTATCATACATTTTAGGTTTCGACTTTAGAATATTAAAATGAGGTACAGCTACCACACCTAATGAGGCTTTTGATATGTTGTTAATGAATGTTCTTCGCTTCATGATATTAAATTATGCTTTTTTTGAAGTCATGGGATTTCCAAACAAATCCAATATGGGCTTCCCTTTGCCATCTGGAGTTGTATAAAAGGGTCTACTTTCTATTTCATAATGGGTTTCTGGAGGAATACCCAAAGCATGATAAATAGACTGATGGACTTGATCTATAACTACAGGGTTTTCAATAGAGGAACAAGGACGTTCATCGGCCGTTTTGCCATAAACCAATCCTTTCTTTACGCCACCACCCCATATGAGGATAGAGCTACCATCGGTAAAATGACGATGCATACCATAATGCTTTTCATGTTCGATAACATCGGGCTGGTTCACTTGGTTTTTCACTTTTTTACCAGGCCTTCCTTCCATGATGGCATCACGACTAAACTCACTGGCTAGAATGACCAAAGTTCTATCTAGGTGTCCACTTTCATCTAAATCTTTAATTAATTGCGCCACAGGCCTATCAATAAGCGCTTTCATTTTTTTAAGTCTGGTGTGTCCGTTTTCATGGGTATCCCAACCTAAAAATGGTTCATATTCGGTAGAAACACTAATAAAGCGTCCGCCATTCATAGCCAATCGTTTTGCCAATAAACACCCTAAACCGAAACGGCCTGTATTGTAAGTATCGTAAACTTCTTTTGGTTCTTTAGAAAGGTCGAAAACTTTAGCTTCTGGCGAATTCAACAAACGGTATGATTGCTCCATAGAACGCATTAAAGACTCACGTTGATAATCACTAGCCTGCTGCATCACCTCACTTTTATTAGCAAGCTCTTTGTACAATTTATAGCGTGCCTCAAAACGTTTTAAAGACATTCCTTTTGGAGGTCGTACACTTTCAAGACCGCTAGATGGATCTGGAATTAAAAACGGACCAAATTCAGTACCTAAAAACCCTGCAGAATGAAAAGCTTTTAATTCTTCCGACTCCCCCATAGTAAAACGTTGTCCCATGGCAATAAATGGTGGAATTACTGGATTTGCAGGCCCCAATTCTTTAGCTATCCAAGCTCCAATATGAGGTGCTTGTACAGATTGTGGTGGTTCGTAGCAGGTGTGCCAATGGTATTGATGGCGGGTGTGTAATATATGGCCTAAATCTGCCGATTTATAAGAACGAATTATGGCACCTTTATCCATAACACTACCTATAGATTCTAAACCTTCAGAAAAGTATAAATCATCAACAATAGTTGGTTTTTTAGGAAAGGTACTTAATACACGCTTGCTTTCTACGCCCTTTTCAAACGGTACATAAGCTTTGGGGTCGAAGGTTTCGGTATGTGCCATACCACCAGCCATCCACAGTAATATCACGGTGTCTGCGGATGATACCCTTTTTTGAACTTCGGGCGAACAAGAACTTAAAAAGCTAAAACCAGGAATGGTGGTTGCGGCTGCTGATAAACTTGCAGCGCTCATTTTTTTTAGAAAATCTCTACGTGAACTATATTTATCCATGTTTTATAAGCTTTTTAATTAATGAACTGAAATTCTGGCGACATCAAAACTGCCCAAAATGCATCTTGGAGTTCTTCTTTTTTGGGTTCAGAACCTAAAACTTCAAGCATTGCCGTTTTTTCTAGTTTAGAAGGTTGCCTACCAAGTGCTTTATTATACAAGTTATGCACGATTACATTTGAGTCGTCCTTATATTTTTTTAGCCATGCCTGAGCACCTTCATCTAAAATCTCATTAAAAAAGACGCCATTTGTAAGTTCCAAGGCTTGAAGTAATGTGGCTTGATCTTCTCTAGAAGTGGTAACAATTTCTCTACTAGGTCGCCCCAGAGCTTTCATAAACGGGTGTTGTTTTACTAAACTAGCACGAGCATATTTTTCGCTGTGTGGCTTAAATGTAAAATCAAGGAGCTGTCCCCAATTTTTAAAATTTCCCGTACTATAATTTCTTACTTTTTTCCATGAGCTATCATCATAATTAACAGCAACCCAATTTCCCTGTGGTAGTTCTCGTGAGCTTAACCACGACGTATCCGATTTTATCAATTCAGATTTACCCGATTTATAATCTAATTTTAAAGCAAATAATATTCCTGCGGGATTAGCAATTTCACCAGTATTGCCGCCAATAATGGCAATAGTATTTTTTCCTGGTTTTAAATTTTCTGTTATGTCAATTTTATCTACCGTTTTCCAATTTTCATTTTCCTTTAATTTTTTACCATTAATGTAAAGCACAAATGAGTTATCTACCGATATTAAAATTTCTCCTTTATCTATAGCTTCATTAGTCACATGAAACGATTTTCTGAAATAGCGCTTTCCAGGTTCAGGTAGTACTACGCGCCCTAACTCTTCTTCTAAATGCCAAATTCGAATCGCTTTAATATCATCACCATTAGGATTAAATGCAACTTGCGGATAAAGTGGTGCTATAATTTGGCTTACCGCATCCGAAAATTGTTCAGCACTTAATCGGCGAGTTACAGGACCTTTAAAAACATACTTTGTTTTTAAATCCTCTGCTTTTTTATAATTAACCATTGGCAACTGGTAGACTTTAGAAGTCATAATACGCCTAATTAAATGTTTTAAGTCGGAACCCGAATCCACAAAATCTGCAGCTAACCAATCCAATACTTGGGCGTCCCAAGGCGCGTTATCCATTTCATCTAAAGGCTCAACAATACCACGTCCCATTAATCGGTCCCAAAATCTATTGCTTATGGTGCGATATAACCTTCCGTTATCGCGTTGAACCATAACCTCAGCAAGTTTTAGTAACCTATCACTAACCGTTTTGCCCTCTACACTCCCGAGTTCTGGATATAAAAAATTGGGCTTCGCCATTTTCCCTATGGGTTTATCACATCTATTTAATTCAAGTATAGTATCTGAAAAAACAGTTGCAAAACCATAGGCCTGTTCTAAGGTTAAGTTACTCACAAAACTATTGTGACACGACGCACATTTAACATTAACCCCCATAAGCGACTGTCCAATATTTTGAGCTGCTTGCATTTCAGTCCTTTGACTGGCATTAACCACACCACGCCATTTAACCCCTTTAATAAAACCTTCCGAACCTTTTACGGGATTTACTAACTCTGTTACAATTTGATCATATGATTTATTATTCATTAATGAAGTATACAACCAATGTGTAATGGGCGCTTTACCTCCTACACTGTAGTAATCGTTTCGTAACAAATCATTCCAAAAACTTAGCCAATGCTGCGTATAGTTTGTATGATCATTTAATAAGGTATCTATTAATGCTTCCCTTTTATTAGGATTTGTATCTTCTTTAAATTTCTGAATAGATTTTGGTTCAGGAAGTAAGCCTATAACATCCATATAAGCTCGTTTAATAAAAGTTCTATCATCTACATCCTCTGGCCAGTTTAAATTATGTTCTTTAAAATAGTTGTCTATTAGTTTATCTATGGGATGTTCTATATGGTCAGCCTGAGGCAATTCTGGTTTTTGAAGAGCCAATTCGGCCTCCGGAAACACTTTTACAGCTTGGTCGGACCAATGCGCTCCTTCCTGTATCCACATTTTAACCAGTGTAATTTCGCTCTCGGTTAATAACTTTCCTTTGGTAGGCATGACCTCTTTATGTCCGGCAGGCAGAGTAATTCTTCTATATAATTCGCTTTCCTGGGGTTTTCCAGGTACTATAGAGGCTCCCGATTCACCTCCTTTAAAAACGCCAGCTTTCGTTTCTAAAATTAATGCGCCTTTTTGCTTATTCTCGCTATGGCACTGGTAACATTTATGGGCAAATATGGCTCTAACTTCTAAGTTTAATCGGTCTTGCTGTGATTCTGTAATGGTTTTCGATTTTTGTAATTCAGAAAGTAGTAAATCTGATTTCACATCTTGGTAAGGCTCTTTATTCCAAGGTAAAACAGCGATTAGATAATCTTCTCCGTGCGTTAAATTCGCTCCTAAATGTCCTGCAATAGTTAATACGATTACGGTTATCGTTAGCATCCCTCTGTAAAGCCGCAAGTCTATCTGTTGTTTATTCAAGGTATTTCGCAACATCAAGGCGGTACCAATCGCCAAAACCGCAGTAGCGATTCCTGTATATTGATGATAATCGACCAAATCGCCACTATAATCCTCTTGAGTACGTAATAACCAACCGAATAATGCCGAGAACCCTGCAAATAGCGCACCTAAGTACACCATCCATTTAATGCCGTCTCGTAAACCTTGTTTTTTTCCTCTAATGGTTAAAATTTCAAGAAATAGTGCTACGACCAATAAGCCAATAGGGAAATGCACTAATAAAGGGTGTAAGCGCCCCAATAATTGGAGTATCCAGTTTGTATTCTCCATGTATAAAATAAAATTGAATGGTTTAGTTTAAGTTGATTTGTTGCATCACAAACTGAAACAACCCTCCGAATTTATTTTTTTTCGTATAAAACCTTATCCTGCTCTGCCCTGCAATAAGTGAGATAAAACTGATATTACCGACTAAAATAACTGTTTACAATAAGATTTTTAGCTCCTGTTTTCCGTACTATATTTTTTATTATTAAAAAAATCAATAAAGAGATATACAGGATAGAACAGGATAGAAAAAACAGCACCAAGTGAGAAATTCACAAAAATTTATATCTTTTATTACCAACTACATATTTTTTACCAATAAAATTTAACTAAAATGAAAAACAAACTATTAAAAGGAAGCTTAGCCAAACTAAGTTTAATTTGCTTTGTAGGTGCCGCAATTTCTTGCTCTACACCACAAGATGATTCTATGGATTTTGAGACGTCCACAACATCAACTCCTGAAGATGCTAATAATTTATCTGCTAAAGTCACGAATACCTCCAAATGTGATGACCAATATAAAAACCCTACAAGGGAATATGAATATAGTGATGGCTACGATGTAAACCAGACTGTTAGCTCAAAAATTGATGACAGAACTTGCTTTGCAGATTATTCACAAACAACGTATAATAATAAAACTTTTGGTGTTTATAAAATTGCAGCCGGCACCAACCATATTGATGATTTACAACCACGAATGGAACGTGCCACACCGGCAATTAATTCAGGAGATTTAGGAAATGGTAGTTACGTGCGGTTTTCCGGTTATGTAACTATAAATAGAGCTGGACATTTAAGTGATTCTTATGACCGTGATGATATGAGAGATAAATCGGGAACCTATATAGCTCAAGCTAAAGGAAAGCATACTGGTGGTGGAGGTTCTGCCGACCCTGCTATCTGCCTGATAGTAGCTAAACCGAGATTTTCGGGAAGTACTCAAGTATCTTATGATTTATACCGAGAAGAAATTACGGAGAGAGGTGGATCTGGTGTTAATGGCAGACAATTGGTTTTCCTTACCAATATCCCTGCTAATACTAGGAAATTTTTTAGAATGCAAACAGGGTTTACAGGCTCTGGATCTAATAGAACACATTATGTGAATGTACGTATTGGAGGTACCGATTATAACTGGAATGTTCCTAGCCCAGAGCGCGGCATTCAAGCTAAAATTCGCTTTGGCGCCTATCGTTGTCATGGTGGCGAAGCTGAAATTTTATGGGACGGCGTTAATAAGGTCGTAAATAAAGTTCCGGAATAAATTTGATTTCAGAGTACTAACCTTTAAACTTATACCCGTTTTGGTTTGATATTAATGTAAAAGAAAATAATTATTTATTTCTTTAAATGAAGTAGAAATGAAGAATGAAGCTTTTATTTTGATAATTTCAAATAAGAAATGGTACTATTCATGACATCTAATAAGGCATTATCTGATCAAGTTTGATAATGCCTTTTAATAGAAATAGCCACCCCACTAAAATACTGATTTCCACTCCATTTTGTTCTTCAATATAAATTTGAAATGGATAATGGTCCTCTCCGCCTGGCACCCTAATGAAAGATTCTTTTCCCTTTCATAGCTTTCATTTTTATTGATGTATTGGCTTTTATAGTAACTAAACCTTCATCAGGTTTCTGAATTGTTATTTCCAAATCTCCTAGCCTTGTAACGACATCATTATTTTGAGGAAACAATTAATAAAACACCAGACAGAACAGGACAGGGAAAACTAGAATTTCCAAGAAATTAACAAAAAATAATACGTTTTTATAATGCAAAACCTACTTCAAATAATACCTAAAAGTGGACTCATTTTATACTTAGCGCTTTTCTTTTCATGCTCTACTCATTCGGAAAACGAAACAGATAAAGAAAAGACTGTGGTAGAAGAACAAGAACAAAAACAGGAAAACTCAAATTCTACTACTATTCAAGATTGTGATGAGGTTTCAGATTTCCCAAACTTAGGTCCTTCAGCTTCACAATCACAAACTTGTGATGATATTGCTAACCCAAACAATAAAGGCACACTAGATTGTAGAACAGATAATACCTTTGGAGGCTACCAAAATTTAGATAATATCTGGGGTAGCTACAAAATAACTGGTGGCGAAATACGATATGAAGGTACTAGAACTAGAGTAGAACGTTTTTTTAAAACGATTTTACATGGCACCAATAAAAAAACAATTCTAACTGGAACCCTTAAAATTATAGATTTAAGTGATGGAAATACTTGTATTATTCAGTCCCATGCAGGCGGCGATATTATTAAAGGAGAAGAAGCAGGCAGAGCAAACAGAAGTGCTCAATTTTTACTTTACGCCAAAAAATCTAGCGATAACAAAATACAATTAGAAACTCATGTAACCATTAATCCATATACCACAGATACAGGTGGCAGCAGAGATGTTAAAAACTTTATAACCCTAAATTACAACCAAGATTATCCTTTTACTTATGAAACTGGATATGATGCTACAGGCACGGCATTTTCAAAAATAAAAATAGGAGATACTGAAACCTATTTTACACATAATCATACTACCGAACGCGTTTATACAAGATATGGAGCTTATGGCACAGGGGATACAGGGGATGTAACTGCCCATGTTGCATTTAAAGACGTTAATTTATGTAGAACACAAGAATAGTATTAGACCGAATTACCAATACCTACCAAAACCACTGATAATAAAATGATGGCTATTCCTGCTCCAATAGTATATTTTGTTTTTTTAGCAACACCCTGCCTTTCTTTTCTATACATACCCCAAAGGTTGGCTGTTAAAATTATGGTTGACATATGAAGTATCCAGTAACTAGCACTATTACCCAATTTACTTTCTCCCATGCCGTAAAAAAAAATTGTAAAAACCATATGGTTCCAGCTAAAGCAGAAACAGTATGTTTTTAGAAATCGGAGTTTCTTTATTGGTAAAATCTTTATAAGCTTTATTTTTTAAACTCAAATAGGTAATCCAAATAAAATTAGTGGCTAAACCACCGCATAGGATTACCACAAACGTCACATTATTTGCAAACAAATGATCATAACCTGCGGCTACTGCAGCATCAGTCAATGGCTTTCCAGCTTCAATTCCAAAACTAAAAAAAGGAACTTAAAATACCTGAAAGCACAGCTACTATTAACCCTTTTACAAGATTGAATTCTGCAACACTTTTCTTTTTCTCCTCATCAGATAGTTCGCTCTCTTTAAGCATACCAGCTCTTCCACAAACCGCAATACCTATTAGACATACCAAAACGCCTAACAACACAACTTGTCCTCCTTTAGAAAATATCATTTCTGTAAAAGATATTTTACCTACTTGGGGATTGAAATTGTAGTAAATTGAAGGCACGATAGCTCCAAATGCAGCACAAAACCCTAGAACTACTGAATTACCTAAAGACATCCCTAAATATCGAACACCTAAAGCGTAAGACAAACCACCAACACCCCAGAGTAACCCCATTAAAAAGGTAACACCCAAAATGGTAGATGAACTAGTCGAAATAATATCTACAAAACTGGGCACCGTTAAATATGCTGCTATGAGCGGTACAATTAACCACGACATAACGCCACCAACCATCCAGTAGCTTTCCCATGCCCAACCTTTTACTTTGTTATAGGGCATATAAAAACTGCCTGCGGCTACACCTCCTATTGAATGAAATAATACTCCTAATATTGCTTGCATATTTTTCTTTTTTTAACTTTAATCTTCTCACAACAACCCTTACAATGTACTATTGTTATTTATAAGTAGCCGTAATTTGCCAATTTTTCGATTTAAGCCTAAATTTTAAAAAGTTTTCATTTTCAACTACAGAACTTTCAACTAACTTTTTCCCGTTTTTCCAAAACACAACACCATTAAAAGCCACTGTACTAATTTCCTTTCCTGCTTTCGGTATACCTACAACTACCGTAGTACCATTATCTGGAGATTCCAATTTTAGAGAATAGGTGTTTTCGGTCTTTTTCATATCAATATTTATTTCTCCCATTACTGTTGGAATAGTTTTCTTCAAATGCTTAAAGTGCAATAGTGTGGGCATGATTTGATACTCACTCCATGCTACTTTGGTAGGTGCTACACCAGCCACGTATTTAGACAATATCTTATTCGAACCATTCCATGCATGGTTATAACTTCCTCCATTTGGAAACATTTCATATAAAGTCGTCATGCCTTCCTTTTCTACCTGACTTTGATATTGTTCCTTCATGCGCTTAAGTGAAGCTTCAGGACGTCCTACTATAAATAACGCCTCTTCAGCCATCCACTCGAAGTGCGGACTGGAATAGTGGTTTGGAATTAACACATTATCTACAATTTGATTGTAATATTCTGGATTGGCTATTCCTGAAATTATAGCAATAGCATTCGCTCTATCGTCTTTAAACTTTTTAGGGTCACTACTATAAAAACCATCTTTCCAATACAATTTATTAAAAGCAGGTTTCATTGTTTTCATTCTATCATCATACCATTTTACGTCTTCTTTCTTACCCAATACTTCTGCCATTTTTTTCGCTTCCTTTATGGCTAAATAGTAAAATGCCATTTGAATTGGTTTTTTATCGGCTGTATTTTTAACGCCCCAATCTACCCAATCCCAAGAATCTGGACTTTTTCTTATACGGTATTCTGGCAAACCGTTTTCTTGCATTGGAAACAAAGCCAAATAATCATATACAAAAGGGTAGGCTTTTTCTAAAGTTTCTTGATCTCCTGTATTCAAATAATAAGGCCAAATACCTTGTGCGATAAACTGTAAACTCTGTGCAACCAACTCCCTAACTCTTAAGGGGCCGAGAGCACCTATAACCCCATTTTCGCTAAATGCCGTAGTTTGTAAAATGGCTTTTTTTAGTAACTGACGTCCCGCATGATCCATTGAATAAAACAAATACCCTACTTGGTCGGCTACATCACCAATCCATAAGGCTCTTTCTCGATCTGGGCAATCCATAAAATTATCTCGGGCACAAACAAAAAGCGTATTGTTTCCCATCCACCACAAACGCTCGTAAAAAGGGTCGTCTACCTCAAATCTTCCAGCCATTTCACCAACACTCATCCATCGGTATTTTAAAGCGTTTACTTTTATATCTTTAGGAATAGTGTATAGAATTTCATGCCCATTCATCAAAGAAAAGCCTTCGAAGGCTTGTTTTCCTTTTTTGGTAATATAGGTTGCTGTTATTTTATTTAAGCGATTGTCTGTAGTTATAAAAATAGTATCGCCTGCACGTTCTGTTTCAATTTCCAAATAAGGTGTTATTTGTTTATTGAATGGTAATTTACACGAAATGGTTTGCCCCTTACTTGTAAATGGCAACTCCAGAGCATCGTAATTGGCATAATTTTTCAAACCATGATTTAATAATTTCGGAACAAAGTTTTTCTTTAAGTCATACCATGGTGCTACTCCTTCTTTTCCTTTTTCTACAGCTGAAGGCCATTCTTCATCATTAAATTTTGAGGTATACCAAGCGTTTTCTGACCAATCATTTAAAGGGTTTTGTGCATTATACTTTATAGGGTATTGCACTAAAGCCTTACTTGCAGGTTCAATAGTGTTATCATATCCAGGATGTTGAATGGCTTTCCAAGAGTTATCTGAAACCACATGGTGTTCTCCTATTTCAGCTGAAAACAACAGGCCACCTTTACCACTGTCTATATGGGTTCCTTTATGGGTTTCGCGCCCCCAATACCATGCTAAAATAGCAATAGTATTTTCTCCAGTTTTTAAATAAGGCTGAATATCTACTGTTTCGTACCAAGAGTTAGTAGGTGTAATGTTTTCTTTTCTATTCCATTCTCCTGCTTGACTAGGCCCCCTTGATAAACCACCTTCAAAAAGTACTATTTGACCATTTATCCATAGCCAAAATTTACTATCAACAGCAATATTAGCTTGAACAATTTCTGGAATTTCATTAATTGTGATGGTTTTTCTGAAGCTCATCCATGTGTTAGATGGTCCGTCTTCTTCTTGCCAAATCCATTGGGCTTTATCCCAATTAGGCGTTTGAGAAAAACACAGTGATGTTAAAAGTGTTATTACAAGTAAAAAACTTTGTTGCTTGTTAATTTTTGTTTTCATAATTCTGATTATATATATAAAATTACTTAGTGGTTTCAATGATTACAGGACCTAACAAACCTGAGGGTTGTGTTTTGCTTTCAGACGTAATTTTATCGATTACTATCCAAGTATATTTTTCCTCTTCAGGACGTTCCTTATCTTTTATCAGTTGATTTCTCCATAGATTTACGACTTCAATTTCGAGTTCATTTTTACCTTTCTTAAGTTCTTCAGAAATATTTAGACGATAAGGCGCCATCCAAACGCCACCAACATATTTTCCGTTTAATTTTACTTTTGCCATTACCGAAACTTCCCCCAAATTAAGATAAATACCCATATTTTCAGGAAGCTCATCCATTTTGAAATTAGTTTTATAAATGGCGGTTCCTGAATAATATTGTATTTGCTCATCATCAGAATTTCGCCAGTCAATTAATTCATTAAATATTACAGGTCTTTTTGGGGCAATATCTTTATTTTCAAAATCGACTTCGTATGGTGTGTCAATGGTTTTTAACTTTTTATATTCAGGAAAATTTTTAGAGTACGTAGGTTTAACATCAGCTTTAATATCATCATTCGTAAATACGACAAACCAGCTTTGAGCGGCCAGCATTTTTAATGGCACTTTTATGCCTGTGTCTGTAACTTCGTAATCTGGCAAAGCCCTTATTTCACCGCTCACAGCATCCCATAACTGTGGTTTCATCTTTTTATTCACACGAAAAACAGGAGATAATTCTATAGTTTCATCACTTTGGTTAGAGATGAAATAAATATCCATGTCTTCAGTTTTTCGGTGTATCCATAATACCGGAGCATCTTCTGAAACGTCAACATCTTTTACTAAATTCAAATCTGAAAACACTTCCGATAGCTCGTAACCATCCCAAATTTTACCTTCACCATAATTCACATTCATTCTACCATTAGCGTAACCGCCATGCCACATTTTATCGACTAATTCCTTTACTTGAGTATCAGCCATTGGATAATTTTCTAAGCTTGGCGATTTTTCTGGTTTTGGTCCCAAAATAGTTCCACCTTGTTGCACTAACTGTTCAATTTTTGCTAACAATTCTGGACGCATGGTTTTAAAAGGTGGCAATACCATCACTTTATAAGACATGCCATCTGGCAATACAAATCGTCCGTCTTTTACAGACAATCTATTTAAAATAACTTCTGCATTGATATAATCATAAGAGTAGCCTTTTGGAATTTCTGGATTACGAACACCTGTCATTACTGGTGCATCCTCTCCTATATAATAACACACATCGGCAACATATTTACCTTGCTGTAAAAGATGTTGACAACGACGCAAATAGTCAAAATAACTATCTGCTTGACTAAACCACGTATTATGACGATTGAATTCTGTACCAAACCAAGCGTTCATTCCCGGTTTACGATTATCATCTGGTTGTTGAATGTATAAATGCAACACAAAATGATTTATACCTTCTGTTAATGCCCAGTCTCCTCGCTTTTTCAGCATAGCTGGATGTCTTAAATACGCCCTTCTAGAAGATGTAAATGCTTCTGCCGAAGTTACTGGTTTCCCATAAGTATGTGCTGTTGAAGAGGACGCTTTACATTCAATATTCCCCAATGTACCTTCATTCCAAAATTCTCCAGAAATTAAATCTGACTGACCTCCATACATCATAAACTCACCTGGAAACCCCCAGTGTCCATAATTTTCTAACCAAGTTTTAAGATTGTGCTTATTACTTGCTTTTCTTAATCCACCAACATATTCATAAGCCACATCATCAGCAATAGAACGACGTAAATCCCACAAAAAGCGTTCGGATTGTTCTACACTACCAACAATTCTTCCTGAAAGCACAGGTAAAAATGGCACAGGGTCGTACCCGTATTTTTCTTTAAATTTCACTTCATAGCCATCCGTCCAATTTTGAGAACCTTGTTCGTAACTATCCGCCACCACATATTTGAACGCTGACTTGCTTTCTTCTGGAATTCGCTTTAAAAGTTCCCCCACAAATTTATCAAAGTGGTACTGCACCAATTCACTGTTCATTTTATCTATTTCATAACCAACACCTTGTGGTGCGGCTGGTGCATTTTTTGTACCTGTTGGCGTCATTCCCATACGCATGATGACCCATTCACCTACAGGTGCATCCCAGCTTAGCATTCCATTTTTATCAAGCTTATTACTAATATCAATCACCTCATCAGGATTAACACATAAACTTTTATCTTTCAGTGCCTCTTGTTGTCCATAGATGTACGAATCCCATTGAATACCAGGTGTAGAATTCATTTTACCCAGTTGTTTCTCAATGAATTTATCTAATACAGGTGCTTCAGAGATATTAATTTCAGCAAAACCATATCCACCTCTCTTATCTCTAAAATTGGTACATTTTAGAATAAATTTACGGGCTTTAGTTTCTGGCAAAACCGTTGCGAAATCACCTGTTTCAATAGATGCCACATTTGGCGTAATACGAAAACGGTCAAAATGAAATTCTTTTACAATTTTTTCTTCACCATCTACCACGGCCATTAAAGTCATATTACATTTAAATGCCCTGCTTGGAATTATGGTGATAGAACGCGCTGTAATGGGTTCTGAAAGTTGAAAACTTATTTCTAAAACTTCTCCTTTTTTAGGTTCAAAACTGGTATTATCTTCTTTATTACCATCATTTAAAATAGCAACATTTACATCCTCCCAATTGGCACTTATTTTCGTAGGAATAAATTGTGTACTGTTTTCTTCAATTGCTGAAGATTTAAAAGCAAAAGTATGCGTGTCTTGAAATTCTTTTTTAGGTTGTGGCAACGCTATGTTAAGTAATTTTCCTCCTGAAACTTTCGTTTCACTATACGCTAGGTAACGCATAGCTTTTGTATAATCTACCCAAGGCCCTCCACTTTGGCTCCATCCCGGGCAATTAAACACCCCAATATCTACACCAATGCGTTTTCCTTCTTCTACCGCATGTACCATGTGAGACCACCATACTTCACTAAGCATAGGTACTTTTCCATCTTTGTGTGCTGGATTGATATTCCCTATTAATGCACCACCAATACCTGCCTCTTTCATGGCCTCTAAATCTTTGGTTATACCATCTTTAGAGATATCATCATTAATCCAGTACCAATAGCACCAAATTGTATTATCGTCTGTAGGTTCGATAAATCCAGATTTAATGATATCATAATTTTGTTTGGTTATTTTTTGACTCCTTGAAAGGTTACAAGAGTATACAGACACAAAAAGTGAGAGTAACACTAATTTTGTTTGATAGTAATAAGTTTTTCTAACGAAAGAAACTTGTTTTTTATTAACTAATTTTAAAAATTTAGTTGAGATCATTCAATATTATTTTTTTGAGTTGTTTTCATATATGAGAACTAATAAACCTGCTGGCAGCAGGCTTTTATCTCGTCCATAGAAATTGGTAATTGCAAAAGCAGAATACTACTAAGTATCTCAGGTTCATCACTATTAACACAAGAACCCATTAAAAGTAGGACTATATAAATTTTAAAAAAAGTGTTAGTTTTATTTTTATCATTTCTTTATGCATTTCATTTATACTAGTGAAGCTCTTAGAAAAATATTCATTTACCCGCAGATTTTATTTGGTGTTTCATTTGATTAGTTGAAAAGGCTTTTATATTCCAGTTTCCTGAATCGACTTTAAATATTATATATTCTAAATTCTCTGCTTCCAGGGTTATGCCTTTAATTGTTTTTTTTAGTTCTCTATTAGTCCAGATTTCCTGCCCATTGATTAAAATATATTTTACTCCTTTTTCTTCTTTCGGTATATATATGGTCCCTACTGTTTTTTCTGGTGACATTAATTTCAATTGATAAGTGCTTTCTGTTTTTTTCACTTCAACCGTAATATCTCCTTTTACCGATGGCACGATTTGTTTTACGGAAGTCATATGAGCTAAATTTGGCTTCACTTCAAAGCTTGACCACGCCACATCTGTAGCCTTTATACCTGCAATGTATCTTGATAACACATAGTTGGGAGCATTCCATGCATGGTTGTATGTGCCACGTAATCTTGGCAGGTACTTTTCATAAAGTGTTGTTAACCATTTACGATCTACCTGTTCTTTATAACGCTGCTTCATGCGCTTCAAGCCTTTGTCGTATTGCCCTGTGAGCATTATGGCTTCTTCTGCAATCCATTCCATATGCGGACTTGACTTCTGAACTGGTAGCAAAACGCTATCAACCAAAATATCGTAGTGTTCCTTTTTGGCTAAACCGCTAAGAACAGCTAAGGCACTTACACGCTCCTCGACTGGTTTATTTTTAGACCCGTAGCGTCCTCCTTGCCAATACTCTTTTTCAAAATTTTGCTCAATACTATTTATACTGTTATCGTACCAAGCCATATCTTTGGTTTCATTCAAGGCTATAGCCATTTTTTTTGCAGCTTTTAAAGCCATATAGTACAATACCACATTGGTAGGTACAGGATCGGGATCTATACCCCAGTCCACCCAATTGGCATACCCCTGGCGATGTGTTGGTAAACCATTGGGTTTCATATCCCATAATTTCAAATATTTTAAAACCGCTGGATAGGCATTTTGTAATGTGGCTTTATCTCCTGTATTGAAATAATATTGCCAAATGCCCTGATCGATATATTGTAAACTTTGCCCTGTTAGCTCACTACTTTTACCGCGATACGCACCAAAACCCGGTGACAAACCTTGAATGGTATCGCCAGCCCGGTACGCAATGGTATTATCAATTCCCTTTTTTAACAACAATCGACCTGGTTCATCTAATGTATAAAAAACGGCTCCTGTTTGGTCTGCTACATCACCGACCCACAAACCACGCTCACGGTCCGGACAGTCCATATAACCATCCCTAGCGCAAACGTATAAGGTATTACGAGCCATCCACCATAGGCGTGTAAAAAAAGGATCGCTACTCTCAAAGGTACCAGTCATTTCCCCTACACCAGTCCAGCGGTATTTTAGCTCTAATACTTCTACACCTGGCGGAATTGTATATTCTACGTTGTGACCATTAATCCACGAATAGCTTTCAAATGACTGAATTCCATCTTTAGTAATATATGTTCCCGTTAGCATATTAAAAGGGTTATCCATATCGGCAACAACTGTTTTTCCAGCATCACTCTTCAATTTAATGTAAGGCGTAATTTGCTGGTTAAAAGGCAACTTTGCACTAATTACAATTAAAGAGTCCGATGAATTTTTAAACGGTAGATTAATCTTCTTATTGGACGCTAAACTGAGTGATATATAATCTGCCAAGCCTCTATCGTTCCATTGTGGAATGGCTCTTTTTACTAAAGCACCCCAAGGATTACTGTTGGCCATTCCTTTTTCAATGGCCTTATCCCAATCAACATCATCAAATGAATTAGTATACCAAGCGCCTTCAGACCAATCTCCCATGGCTTTTCTAGCATCAAACTTTACGTTATACGCATTTACCCTGTTCGGGTTTTTCCCTCCTCCTCCACTTTTGGAATCATAAGCTGGGTGCTGTTTCATTTTCCAACTGGCGTTAGAAACCAATTGCTGATTTCCTAAGTTGGCATGAAACAGCAACCCTCCTTTACCACTATCGTCATGAACTTTACGTGTTCTCCCCCAATACCAAACCAAAATAGCAATCGTGTTTTTTCCTTTTTCTAAAAACGGTGTTACATCAACCTCATCATAATAGTTTGTGCTTGGTGCTGCTCCTCTAGCCAAGCCACCTTCAAACAACACCATTTTTCCGTTAACCCAAAGCCAGTATTTGGTATCTACTGCTATTTTTGCTAGGGCTTTTTTTGGTATGTTTGTTAAATCAACAGTTTTTCTGAAGGCCACCCACGTATTGGTTGGCCCATCTTGTTCTTGCCAAATCCATTGAGCGTCTGCCCAGTTTGTAGAACGATTAGCATGACCTAATGAACTTATCAAAACAAAGGTTATTACTAAAAGTAAGCGTAATTTGTTTTGATTTATAAAAGCATTATTCATCTATTGTTTAACTTCAAAAAGGATATTAGATTTAAATTTACTTACAGAGGCTTTTTTTATTGTCCTGCCCTATAGGGTAACGCAACCTTTTTAACAATTTTTCACAAGGTATTGCGAGTAACACCTAATACCTTTTCTACTTTAAACTGTCACATTAAAAATTGCTCTTATTCGTTGATACTTGAAAACAAAACCCTAGCTCAGGCTGTGCTTGTGTTTTCTTTTTTGTCTCAAAAAAATAGTCACTTTATATATGAGTAATTTCAAAGTAAAAAAGGTATAAGCGCACTAAGAACTTTGACATTTATCATATCTGGTGCCTTTACCTTCACCAAGTGTTATTTGGCATTGTTATTTCTGTAATTTAGTATTTAAGGCATTCTTTAACTCCTCAACTAATTCTGGATGTTCTTTAGCTATATTCTTGGTTTCCTTTTCTTTGGTGGTGTGGTCATATAATTCTACATACCCATCTTTATGAAGTGTCATCCTATGTTTGCCGTTCTAATGGTTGATGCTTTTTTTGTGTATGCTATAGCTGTATGACCATCAGTATTCGGATTAACCAAGATACCTTTAAGCGATTCTCCTTGGATATAATTAGGCTTTTCAATACCTGTTAAATCACACAAAGTTAGAAAGATATCGAGTGTCTCTACGATGGCATCTGTATTTTCGCCTTTATGCTTCATTCCAGGATAGGGGATGATTAACGGTGCATGCAGCGACTCTTCGAACAAACTGTGTTTTCCCCAAATGGCGTGCTCTCCCAAGTGCCAACCGTGGTCACCCCAAAACACAACAATTGTATTCTTATCCGCTCCTGTGCTTTTCAATTCTGCTAGCACTTTACCCACTTGTGCATCTGCATAACTAACACATGCGGCGTAATGAAAGCGTACTTCTTCCGCAAAAGCTGCATCCTTATTTGGGTTTTTAACCCAACGGTTGTATCCCATAAACTCACCAGAGCCATGCCATGTGGTTTTTCCTTCCGGTATTTTAGGGTTCTTTATTTCTGGCAATTTAATGCCCTCATACCTGTCATGGTAAGTTTTAGGCGCACCGAAGGGTAAGTGTGGTTTAATAATTCCAACGGCAAGTAAAAATGGTTTTTCTTTATTGCTGGCCAGTTCACGCAATTGCTTTAAAGCTTCATCGGCAATTGCTCCATCTGGATAAATATAATCACCCCCTTCTACCGTTTGAAAAACGTTCATGCCGCCTCTTGTAACCCGAATCTCTCCATTAGCTAGTCCGTGCATCATGCCTCGAGGATGTTGCCATTCTGCAACTGGCATAAGATGTCTATCCCATGCATTTGGCATTTCAATTTTTGTGCTATCATTCCAATTCTTGCCACCTCTCCCCCCCCGGATGATATCTGGCGTTAGTTTTTGTTTCATTTTTAATTCCATTTGTTTAGTTTATGATTAGCTTTGTGTAAATAAAACCCACTTAACACTTAAATCTATCCTGTATCGCATGGTTATACCTGATTTTTTTGCTATTTAAAGGTTAAAATACCATCGAAATGACAAAAAACACAACAAGAAGAACACAAAGGAAAAAGCCTATAAAAAATAGAAATCTAGACTGACATATCAATTCTGAGAGTTAAACACCAAACGAACTTGCATTCTCCAAATACAAAACTGTGAATGAAGGCAACTAAAAAAGAGCATTACCGATAAAACCAATTATATCCTAAACTTATATTTATCCAAATAAAAAAGGGTTCAACTTAAAAAAGCTGAACCCTCAAATTCCTAGAATTATAGGATACACTAACTTACTGAAAGACTTAGTTCTAGGCTTGAACTATCAGGTACAAAATAAACCTCTAGAGGCAACGCCTCTACACCTGGAACCATATTAAAAGTCCTTTTACCTTCAATAGCTTTTATTTTTATAGATGTACTGGCTTTTATAGTAACTAAACCTTCAGGTTTTTGAACTGTAATTTCAGTATCGCTTAGCCTTGTAACGACTTCATTATTTTTGGAAACAATGGGTAATACAAATGCTGTTGGAGAGGTAATTTCTTGATTGGTTTTTACTGAAATAGCTAATTCTTTGTTATTACATCTGTAGGTAATATCAAAATCGTTTGCTGTACCCTCAATTGTTTTTCGCTTTCCATTTTTCAATTTCACATGAGCAACTATATCTATAACGCCTTCAACATCTTTTGAAGTAACTGTTGCTGGCAAATCGTACAAATTAGTATACCAAACTTCATCTTTAAAAGTTTCAATTCTTGGTGTTAAACAGATGTCTTGGCCTGGTTGTTCTTGTTGATTATTCTTTTCAACCATTTGATACTCTGCCATACTTGCGGTACAAATTAACCCCACTTTATTATGATACAACATCCCCAAAGCACCTCCCGAAGCTTGTCTGAAATCTTCTTTATAATGATATTCGGCATCATAAGCGCTAACTGTTCCTCGCCAATGGCCTCTAGCAAATAAAAACACATCTAAATCTTTAAAGTGCTTAACACCATCTGCTGTTTCTCTTGGCAATACCGCATTTTTGTTTATTTGAGGTAGATGTTTCCAATGATCTAATAGCGCTGTTAAAGGTTTTGCATGCGTAAATGTATGATGAATGCAAGGTGGGATTCCTGCTGAAACATAATGTGGTCCACCATGAATTAATCCATCTGAAGTACAACTTTGTAACAATTCGGTGTTTTTAATGGCTGCAGTTCCAAATTCAGGATTGATATTTGCCATCATTCCAAAAGCTGGTTGACTCCCATCGCAGGTTCTACTGCCCCAATAAGTCCATTTATACATTCGGTTACCCCAGCTATTATCCCAACCTCCGTCAGGCATCATAAATTCCAAATGGCTATTTAAAGATTTAGTTAAAATTTGTAATAAGGCTTGGTCATCATTTTTAAGCGCATACATGACCAAACTATTTAAAGTCTCTTCAACATTATATCCTAAATCAACACCATGAAGACCTTTTTCACTTAACTTACTCGAACTCTTTTTACACTCACCAAACAACAAATTTTCATGAGGCGTAAAATAATTTTTAACTTCTTCTGCTAATATTTCACTCTTGGCTTTAAAATCACTTCTATTAACAACATCTCCAATTAAATCTAAGCCATAAATTGCGGTTCCTGGATAATTAATATTGGTAAAATCTATAGTAAACGTATCATAAATGTACTGCCCCGCATTTTCTAAACGCATGGTCCATGCTTCTTTCGTTTCTTCATCTAAAACATGTCCGTGATAATGTAAGCCTTCAGCTAAAGCAATGGCTCCAAATACGGTAATTCCCTTCCAAGACTTTGGATTCCTAATTACTGTCCAGCTACCATCTTGTTGGGACACGTTATTTTCAGCCCAAAGCATAACCAATTTAGCCCCTTCTACATACTTTTTTTCTCCTGTAACATCGGCCATGTATAAAAATGGATAAACGGCATCCATACAACGTCCGTGAATATGTTCACATGAAGGACAATTTAGTGCCCCATGTTCTTCTAGGTTAGATGGATTGTGAATTTGTTGCTTTAACATACCATCGCACCAATCCTTTAAAAGTCCTGAGATTAAATTTTTAAATTCTAAGGATTGTTCAGGATGCGTTGTACACGAGTGAAGTCCTCCAAAAAAAGGAAGTGACCATCCTAAGCCTGCTAAAGTTGATAGTTGTATAAAGTTGCGTCTTTTCATTATAAATTCAACCGTTTTGAAACGTACTATAGTTTGATTGTATTATTTTACAACCAGTTTTGTATGATGAGCTGTATTGGTACTATCAGTTATTTTAACCAGATAAATTCCTGTCTTAAATTGTCCGTTATTATTTATTTGAAGACTATCGTTCGAGGTTTCAGTTTCAAAAACAATTTTACCTAAAATATCAAATATCTTAACTTTTACATGATTTAGATTTTTTATTGAAATCGTAAATCTATCTTTCGCAGGGTTTGGGAAAAGTCGAACTTTAGAAGTCGAAAGCTTGTTTTCATCTACACTAAGCACTACACTTGTTGGAATTGCTTCCCATACACTTCTATCATCAGTTGCTGGTGCCGAAATATGAGTAACGTTTCCATTTACTTCATGATACAGATATCTGCCACTGTTACCAGATTCAAATCTATAGGTATCCTCTGCTTGGTTATAATGTATCGTCCATACTTTATCGCTATCTGTTGCTGGCGCCGCTTTTGTAGTGCTTACAACAACATAAGCTCCACCAGGACCATTAGCAGCAGGGGCGCGTAAAATTCCAAAAGTTTCGCTATCAATGTTAAAATAATTCCCACTGGCTACAAAACTCCAAGTTTTATTTGATTCATTACCAGAATCACTCATAGTAACTGGCGAAGCACTCACTCCCGAATCTGCAAGAAACTGACCGGTAGCCACATTTCTTAAGCGATAAACATCTCCAACTGGACCTGGATCGACAACACCTACTTTTTCTTCCTTTTGGTATGTGGTATTTGCCCATCTAATTTGAGCTCTGCCTCCTTTAACTCTATAGGCACCATATCTAATACCAGATTCCCTTCCTTTTTCTGGCTCTGGAATATTCCAGTTAAAAGCTTCACCGCCAATTACGGCATCACAATAATGGACTTTTTTAGTCGCATCACTAGGGTCTTCTCTAAAACCTACCTCTAATTCAAAGTCAATTTCTGCATTTTTATTGACATTTTTTAGGAATACAATTTCCCTACCGCTTCCTTCTCCTCCACGGTATAAAATACGCTCGGCATAAATATCGAACGACACTTGTTTATTGGCATCGGCACCTGTACCATACACAGGTTTAGCTAAATACAAACAAATGGCTGGATCTGGAGATCCTCCACCACCAGTATGCTTTCCTTTGGCCTGTGCTATATAAGTTCCATCCTGATTGACCCCAGAGGTACCCCCTACCTCAAGAATTCTAAACACGCCCGTAAACTTCGCATAACTTCCTACACCAGTTTCACTAGATCTGCTTAAGGAGCGTTCCATTCTAGGCTGTAAGGTCGTTTCAAATTGATTTGAATTATGTGTTATATTGTATACTCCCCAAGTTTTACCATAAACATCACTTTCGCTGTAATTTGCATAGCAGGTACGGTCATCAATAGTTCCTACATTAACTGGGTTTGGTAAATCATCTGAAGTTCTAGTAGCATTTTGCCCATTAGTGTTACAAGTGGTATAAGCCCCAGTGTCTTCGTCGGGTGCAGCTGTTTGTGCTGTCACAATAAGTGAAAACAAAAGCATTGTTGTTAAAACAATATGTTTTAGTGTAACTTGTTTTATCATATTAAAAAAGTTTAGTTTAGGTAATTGGGGTTAAATATTATAAATAAAACAGAGAAACCTATCCTGTATTATAGGGCCCAAACCTCAAATAAAATAGTGTACATTTTATTTAACCAATATTATATTTAAGGCTTTTTTTACATTTCTTATTTTACAATTAATTTAGAATTAAAGGTTTGATTATCTTCTGTAAAAGCTTTCACTAAATAAACACCCGTTTTAAATCCTGTGTTTTTTACTTGTAAAACATTACTTTTTGGTGCCTTTTGATAAACTAGATTTCCAATAATATTATAAATTTCAACATTTTTAATACGATTAGTATTTTTAAATGCTATGGTAAATCTATCCTCTGTAGGATTAGGATATATTTTTATTGATGGCAATAAAGGTTCATTATTAGTAGTACCTAGTGTAACACTTGTAGATATTACCTGCCATACACTTCTTAGATCCGTTACAGGCGCACTAATATTTGTTACATTACCATTAGCATCGTGATATAAAAATCGACCATTGTCTTTAGATTCAAACCTAAAAGTATCATCTATCTCATTATAATGTATGGTCCAAACTTTATCTATATCACCAGCTGGCGCAGACTTTCCGGTGCTTACTACTGCATACGATCCTGCTGAAAAAGTAGGTCCAGTGGCACGAAGTATCCCGAAAGTTTCACTATCAATATTGTAGTATGCTCCACTTTTTACGAAGGTCCAATGTTTATCTTGTTCTTCACCAGAATCATTCATTGAAACAGGAATAGCACTTACTCCTGAATCATTTAAAAATTTCCCTGTAGCTACGTTACGCAACCTATAAACATCATTTGTTAAATCACTTTTATCAACCTCGGTAACCTCAATAGTTATTTCTGAAGATGTTATACTCTCCCCTCCTGTTTTATAGGCTACCGCCTTTATTTTGTATGAACCAATTACACTAGGTGTCCAATCAAATAAATAGGGTTTTGTACTATCTACATTTACTAGGACATCATCCACCAAAAACTCTACTTTAGTAATTTCCCCGGTATCTGCCGTTGCTGAAGCATAAATTTGCACATTTTCTCCTTCTTTGAAAGATTGATTATTGGTAGGAGTTACTAAATTCACCTCGAAAGGTTTTGGCCCTTGAGTGACATTTAAATTAATTATTTGCAAATAGGTCGGTTGTGTTTCATCATTATCTGAAATATTATTTTCTAAAAGATAATAGTATAGCTTACCATCAGAAATATGCACTTGTCCTTTTCTAAAGCGTTTCCCAGAGGTTTGTTCGTAAACTCTAGTAAAAAGATTTGTACCTCCTTCAGTTCTATCAACAAATGGTCTACCTGAAGAATTCAAACCAATAACAAATACATTATCACCTGATGCGTATAATTCTTGTGCTCCTGTAAAATCAGTAGAAATTATAAAATCACTTACTCCATTAGGCTTATAGCTGTGTATGTTCTTAGTAACATTGTTTTCGTTGTCTTTAACTCTACTTATAATATGCACATCTCCGTTATCTGTTACTGTCCAATCAAATCCACTAACAATATGCACCTTATTTTGTGCTGTTGTCGCTACATAATCACCAGGCTCAAATACCAAAACTTCTTCGGCTTTAACCAAAGGAAGTGTCATGGCCTCTCCTTTATGGTTTTTCCATTGGGAGGCTCCTGTAGGATCATCTGAATAAGCATAGTAAACCCCATTTTGGTACTGATATTTATCTGAGCCATTATTCAATCTTCGTTGAAAACCAGCTCTTACTTTTCCATCTACATACTTGATACTACCATAAATACTCCAATTATTTGTTTCTCCTTTACTACCTGCCCCTAAAACATTGAAATGTATAAACCTCCCCCATTTTAAGTCATTAGCATCATATTTAATAAAAGCTTGTGCACCATCATGTGACGTCCCGTCTCTTGCGGTTAAAAATAATTCTCCATCATCGTTTAAAAAGAATTGCGGATAAGTAAATCTATCATAATGAGCCGCATCTCTAACTCCATCCATTGTACAGTGTTTGTAATCACCATCTAAAGGGTCTTTTACAAATTTGTCTAAAGTAAACTCTGCATCCGAAAGTTCTGCAGTATTAGGCATAGAGTAAGTATACCGAAAATAGTCGTTTGTAAAAACACCGCTATTTGTGTAGGCGTGCATATCGTAAACCATGTGTATGGTTCCATTTATTGGACTAATACCAATAGCGATGGTATTGTGGGTCTCACCTATCCACCACTTCCCTTTGAATCCTGTGTGCTGATGCGGAAATTCAATTGTTTTCATAGCACCTGTTAGGGTATTATAGCGTGTAAGCATCACGTGTCTATCTAGTTTTCCTCCGCGATACCAGGTCATAAACACATAGTGTTTATAGGTTTTTATACAATCTCCATGTGGTGATAAAGCTGAACCATAAGCATAATCATAAGGCTCTGTTTCGGCTTGTCTTGTACTATTTTGATTTTGAACACCAGTAAAATACATGGCCAAATCTGTAATTTTTACTTCTGATTCTAAGGTTACCTGTGCCTTCGTGCTCATAGAAAATAACAGAAAGGTTATAAAAAAAAGGTTCAAGTGTAGTTTTTTAATCATATCCAAAAAAGTTTAGTTAGTATATTGGGATTAAATATCCAATAAGCACCAAACAACTCTATCCTGATTTATAAGGGTTTACATTTTTAAAACGAAAAACTCATACAATCAATTCTATTGACTTAAATGTGAAGTCTTATTTGATAACTTCTAAAACTACAGGCCCTATTATGCCAGAGTCATCCAACTCTGTTTCATCTTTTTTCGGAGGACTTGTTGTCCAAGTTTTTTTAGTTTCTTTTGAGCGTGAATTATCATAAATGAGTTGATTTCTCCATGTATTGGTTATTTTAATTTCTAATAAATTATCGCCTTTAACTATAACATCGCTAATATCAAATTCAAAAGGTGGTGCCCATTTTACACCTACCTTTTTTCCGTTACACCAAACCTCTGCGATATTGGCCACTTCCCCTAAGTCTATAATGGTGTGTTGACCAAGTTCATTTAATTGAAAAGTTTTTGAATAGATTGTTGTACCCGAATAATGCTTTATGGCATCATTTTCAAGTTTTGTTAATGATTCCAATTCTGAAATTTCTATAGTTTCAGGAGTATCCCATCCTTGCTCGAAGTTTAATTTCCAATTGGTTTGAAGCGGAACCTTTTCAATATCCATAAACTCAATGACCTCTTTTTCCTTTTTATGAAAGACATATTCGCCCGGTTTTGAAGCTATAAATGCATCTCCTTTCCAGGTTAATATTGGAAAATCATTTGATTTATGACTATTGAACCAACCGGTTTCTGAATTTAAAACAACTTGGTTGTTCCATGTTATTTTTGATGCCCCAGACTTTTTATCTCCTTTTGTAAATACTACCACAGCACTTCCTCTTGAAGGTAATGATATGGCGACATTGGTTCGGTTCTTTGAAGTGCTCCATATTTTGGCATCATGCTGTTCTCCTGTAAATGCATTCCATATTTGAGGATTTAAATGAGTAACCCTGAAACTTAATGCCACATCAACCGGATTTTCATGCTTTGAAGCTATAAAATAAATGTGAGCATCGTTGGTTTCGCGGTGAATCCAATTAATATCCAAGCCTTCGGGCACCATAACATCCTGAGCAATTTTTTCTGCTTTTAAAACCTCATCAAGCGTTTTTCCCCAATACACACGTCCTTTTCCTACCTGTTTAACACCACTTTTAGTGCTATCCCATAATTCATTTGAGATTTGAGCCAATTCTTTTAATTCATCTTCACCATCCATTAAACTTGGAGAATCTAGTGGTTTATCTCCTAGAATTACAGCTCCATCCAAAACTAGTTCCTTTATTTTTTTAGCTGTAGACAATAACATTTCTTTAGAATCTCTTAATCTGATAATACGGTAATCCCCTCCATTTTGAACATGAATTTTACCATTTTGAACACTAAGATTTTTATCTAATATGTCAGCATTTAAATAATCGAAACGGTAGCCTTTAGGAAACGCATCTAAATCGAAAGGTGGGCGTTCAAAATGATCGCCATAATACCAAAGCACATCGGCCACATATTCGCCTTGTTGTAAAACATATTGATTTCTTGCTAAATAATCGGTCCAATTCTTCATGTATGGCCACCACGTTTGTTCTCTAACCAAAGGAAACCCTATATTACCACCAAAGCTTGAACCTGGATACACATTCGTTTGCGGGGTATGAGAAAACGTATGAAACACCAAATGATTTATCCCCTTAGCAAAATTATAATCAATTAAAGATTTTACTGAAAACGGATGCTCATTCCACTTAACCCCTAACTGGGTACACGCTTCAGCAGCCAACACAGGTTTATTGTATAGATGCGTAGCCGAAGCCGCATTATAAATGGGTTTAGCATATTCATTTTGTGCTGATGGTGCACTGGGGTACCAAAACTCGGTCATAGGAATATCGCTCACACCATAATAACGCATGGGGTCTATAGGCAGTACTTCGCCTCCTGCTCCTTCGGTGTAAACCTCGGCTCCCATTTCGTGTGCTACGGTTGCAAAATGCTTGAAGAAATTCTCGATAAACACATCGTCCATGGTATGACGTAAATCTCTTAAAAATTTAGTAGTAATTTCTGGACTTTCTACAATATAACCCATGGTTGCAGGCAAATACGTTTTCATACTGTAACCTCGGCGTTGCTCAAACTCCTTAAACATATCTTCAGAATTCATCGTCCACGTGGGTACATGGCTTTCCCAACTATCAATTAACAATCCGTGTAGTTTACCATCTCCTATGGGACCGCCATCTTTAATTAAATTACCAATCATACCGTTTCGCAAATGATTTTCTATGGCTACCTTATCTAATTTACTCGACTCCCAACCTGTCGCTTCTGGTACTGCGGGTTTATTGGTTAAGCGCATATTGATATGCCCAAAACGAACAATGGTCCAATCGCCTTCTGGCACATTCCATGTTAATTTTCCATTAGACGTCATTTTATCGGTAAGGTTGATAATTGCATTGGACTTAATAAACGTATTTTCATTATAATTATACTGCACCTCTTTTTCAAGTCCTCTCAATACTTTGGCTGCTTTTGCTTCATGATTATGAAGTTTTGGACTAGCGCTTAAACGAATAAATTCTGGAGCGATAGTATGCTTACCCTTAAACGTAAATCTAAACAGTTTGGAAGTCGTTTCAGGGATAGCCAGTGTTAGATGCTTACGTCTGTCGTTCCAGTTTGCATCAGGCAGGTTAACAGTTGTTATTTCTACAAGTTTATCATTAATTAGCGCTTCTACCTTAATAGCAACATCCATCTTAGGATATTCTGTCCCCATAATCATATGTCGAGATTGAGGAAAAGTGATATTGCGCAATGTCACCGCTTCATTGAAAATAGTTTCTACCCATGCTGCTTTATCATTTACTTTCGAAATACCTTCATTCCTATAGTCCTCTAAAGGTTTATTTAAACGTGTGGTTGTTCGTGTAACGATAATTTTTGAATTGGGATTAAAAATATCCTGCCAAGGCACTAAAGGATTATTGGTTTCAATTTTTGAAGGGTTTAAGGGTTCCAAATTATCCCCTTCTGGAGTAGGAAAGGCTAGAACTTGAATATCTTTATAATTAAAGTCTTCGGTATGATATAAAGCATCTATTTCTAATATTTCATCGAAAGTTTTTCCTCCAGAAATGTGGTATGTGGTTTCAACAACTTCGCGCTGCGCTTCTTCTACAGGCACCCAAGGCCCACCTGTCATAGACCAACCTGGGCAGTTTTGCATGGTAAATTTCAAACCCAAACGTTTGCATTCATCGGCGGCGTGCCGAATCATATCTTCCCATTCTGGCGATAAAATTTCTATAGGTTTTACATTTGGAAATGGTCTGCCGGCTTTATTAAATAAGTGGATACCCTGCAAGCCTGCTTCTTTTATTGCCTCTAAATCGAGGGTTAAACCTTCTTTGGAAATATTATTTCCGTTAAGGTGAAACCAGGTTTCGGGACGATATTGTATCTCGGGATTTTTAAAACCATTTTTTAAATCTGCAATACTTATTGATGGATTTTCAAGGTTTTTATCATCGGTTTTACTGGAATCACATGCAAAAAAAGTAATTTGCATGATAAAAAGAAATAGAAAAACATTTATAGATCGCATTGTACTAGTTATTAATTTATTACTCATTATTTTTTTGTAGGTAAAACCGAAAACTATGGTAAATTATAGCCTTCTTTGCCTTAGATATGTACCACATATTTAAAAGTTCCCGATTTTATAGTTTCAGTTTTAGAAGGCAAAACTACCTTAGCCTCGCAGTTTGATGGAACTTCCCCATAGTACTCATAAGTATTTTTATCTATTTTTTTCCACTCTGCTTTTATTTCGCCATGTATAGAGTTGTAGCTTGCTTTTGCAAACTCCATCGACTTAATAAAATTAGGTTCCAAAATGATGTTCTGAAAACCTGGATGAGATTGGTCTACATTAATTCCTACTATATGCCGATAGCAAAAATTATCTACTGCGCCCATAAAATGATGCATATCTGAAGAGGTAAACTTATACCCCTCTGGTAGTGTAGTAGCTCCTTCTTTAATCATCCAACCAAATGAAGGCCAATCATCGTTAATCACTACCTTATGCATCATATCGGCATAACCTTTTTTGGGTAAATATTCAAAGGCAGAATGTATAGAAAATATACCTCCCCATAGGTGATAGTCTTTTTCTTCTACAATATTTTCTACAACTCTTTTTTCTAGTTGTGCCTTATATTTTTCTGGAACAATACCATAATCTAGCGCCAGAATATTAACTACAGGTAGAAATTCTGGGAATGGCTTTAAACCTGAGTACTCTACTTTTTCAGCATCAAATGCATACTTTTGAATGCCTTGATGTATGCGTTTGCGTTGGTTTTCTAAACGTTTTTTGTCTTTGTTTTTCCCTAATTTATCTGCCATATAAGCCAAACGCTCTAATACCAAATAAAAGTTCATAGAAGCGATAACTTCATTACCCCCTGGTTTTCCTCCACCTCTATAGGTAGCATCATAAGGCGGCACCCAATCGTTATATATTTCGGTAAACATGCCATCTTTTTCTTTAGAATTGTTGTTTTCCCATGAATAATCAACCCAACGCATCATGTTGTCCCAATAATTCTCAAACAATCTCGTATCGCCGTAATATTGATACATATACCAAGGAATGTGCACCCCTGCAGACGACCATAGTGTAGATTTTCCTTTTCTGTAGTTATTTGAAGGCGCAATAGGACTTAATCCGCCTTCTGGAGATTGGGTGTCAAAAATATCGCGAGTAAATTTGGTCATTAATGCTGCCAAATCGTAATTGGCCATCCCAAACTCTACACCAGTTACAGCATCACCTAACCAACCATTTTTTTCACGATTAGGGCAATCTGTAAGAATACTATGTAAATTGAATATTAATGATTTACGACAAATATCATGAACAGCATCTACCGTTTTATCTGAAGATTCAAATGTACCCACCTGTGGCACGTCTGAATGTACAAACTTTACCTCCACATCGTCTTTAGAAATCTTTGTTTTATATCCTTTTACTTGTACATAACGATAACCTTTGTAAGAAAAACGACATTCGGCAAACTCTTCTTTTTCTCCTTTACCTATATAGGCCATTTGCTGTAACCTTCCTGGTTGTCCACTAGAAGTAGGATCTAAATGTTCGCCATAATAAATGGTAACTTGTTGCCCTCTTTTAAGATTTTTTAATCGTAACCGTATCCAACCAGCACTGTTGGTTCCTGTATCAATCCACTGTCCATAACTTCCTTTGTTTTTAATATTTACAGGTTGAAATGTTTTGGTTACACGAATGGGTTGACACATTTGCGCTACAAGTTCTCCTCCAGGATGTGGAGAAGGGTTTACATTTTGCCATGATGAATCGTCCAATTCAGGCATATTCCAATCTTTTATTTCTTTGGTTGCATCATAAATTTCTCCCATATGTGGTCCATCATAAATAATGGGTCCACCTGTAATTTTCCAACTTAAATCACTTACCACAATATCTTCGGTACCATCTTCATATTGTACTTTAATTAAGCATAACAATTTTGGCTGACCGACATAACCATCTTTTTTATAAAATCCCCAATGGTCGTAAGCCAATTGCCCATAATTACCTCTACCCAACATCACTCCTGCTAAATTCTCTCCGTTTTGAATTTGCTCAGTAATATCATGAGTGGCGTATAAAATTGTTTTTCTATAGTCTGTCCATCCTGGATCTAAAACCTGATTTCCAATACGCTCTCCATTGATAAACAACTCATAGTACCCAAGTCCACTGATATAAGCTTTAGCTCGTTTTACTTTTTTATTGACATTAAATGATTTTCTTAACAATGGTGAAGCATCGTATTGATTTTGATAATGAAAATAATAACGTTCAAACATGCTCATACTAGCCCCAAAAAGGCTAGGTAATTGAAATTGTAACGCTTTAGATTCTATATCTTTTCTTTCCCACCATTCTTTTTCCCACGCACTTTGTGGCTTCCATGCAATCCATTGGGCGTTTTTCCAATCTTCTTCTTGAAATAAACCTGTAGAAAATGTTGCTATTTTACTCCAACTTGGTATATTATTTTTATCCCAAACCTTTACTTTCCAATAATACTGTGCTGCTGGTTGTAAAGGCTTTCCTTTATATATTATTTGGGTGGTTTGAGAACTTTTTACTTTTTTAGAATTGTATACATCTCCAACACCATTTTCAATATTTTCTTTGGAAGTAGCTACAACTAATTGGTAACTTTTTTGATACTGACCAGCTTCCTCAGATTTTACTTTCCAGAAAAAACGTGGATTTTTAACATCAACACCTTCTGGGTTTTCCCTATATTCTAATTTTAAATCATATGGTTGAATTTGTGTAAAACCAGAAAAACTGGCTAAAAGAAACAAAAAAAATAAAACGTCCTTATTCATCTGGATTTAATTTACTTTTCTAAGTTTGATGCCACTTAACCTTGTTATTCCTTTTTTAGCCTTAAAATCTACCGTTATACCATGGTCATTTTCAACTGTAATTAAAAAGCGTTTAGTAACACCACGATCCGTTCCGTATGCTTCCTTCAAGTTTAAATTAGTCCAAATAGGCCTGCTATTTACTGAAATATCCATGATATTATCATCCTTCGTTTTTAATTCGGCTAGAAGTAATGATAATTCATAAGTACCATTGGGCACATCAAACTTGTAGGCTTCGATGCCTAGGCGTTGTGTTTGATAAATAGGGTCGTTTTCTGTCCCTTTTACACTAACATCTGTTCCAATAGCATTTCTTCGTTCACTTGGATGTTTTAAGAATTCTCCACCAACATAACCAAAGCCGCCTTTTTCATACGCTTTATCTGGCATCCACAAATAGTCCATATTATCTGTTTCAATAAAATAGCAGTATGATCCAACATTAATAGCGATTTCCTCAAATTTATTGGTAACGATTTTAAGATCTTTAGGTATAAGGTTAAAATCTATAAATGCGACATCTTTTAAAAGTTTGCCATCCTTTTCACTAATGGCTTCAATTAAATTGTGTCCTTGTACAAAAGGGATATCAAAAGTTGCTGCTGAAAACTCAAATGCTTTTTTTCCTAACGACGTTCCGTTTAAAAAAACTTCAACGTCTTTACCATTACCAACTATTGTCACAGGCTGTGTGGCAAACGTATCCTCTTTACTATCTGCAACACCTGATCGTTTGGTCCATGACTTAGATGTGATGGCCAAAAAAGGTGTTTTATTGAGTACAGCTTGGTATAAATAGTATGCATCTTTCTTTTTTCTTTCTGCTGAGACGAGCCCCTTATTATTAATATGTGGTACGGCATCTTTTCGGTGTTCTACTTGAAAATCGGAATAATTCCAAACATTAGCACCCACTATTTCAGGCATATCCAAAATGGTTTTAAGGTAAGCTTTATGTAAAAGAAATTGATATTCTACACTAAAATCAAAACGTGTAGGATGGTATGAACGTAGTCTAGGATCTGCACCTCCTCCATATTCACTTAAAATAAATGGCTTATCAGGATCGAGTTCTAAAGAACGCTTTACCAAACTTCGTAAATTCTTATCGATATCTTCTAGTTCTTCTAAATACCACCCATAATATTTGTTGTAGCCTACTAGATCGGTAACTCGTATGCCTAAATTGTCCTGATAGGCTGGTTCTCTAAAAAACACCGAATAGGAATAGCGTGTTTCATCTTCCTCTTTTATGGTTTTTGCCAAGGCTTTATGTGTCTCTACAAAATGATTAACATAGTCTTTCCCTAGTTTTACAGGGTCTTTCATAGTTGTTTCATTGCCTAGGTTCCAGGCTACGATTGCGGGATTATTATAGTTAAATCGAATTGCCTCTTTAAGCATGTTAACCGTATTCTGTTTGCCCTTCTCGTTAGCTGCAGCTTTGTTTACAAAGGGTATTTCTAGAGTTGACACAAATCCATATTTGTTACACATTTCTAAAATAGCAGGATCTTGAGGGTAATGGGATATTCTTAAAAAATTTATTCCCATGTCCTTTAACATCCTCATATCGTTTCGGTGAATTTCATCACTAACAGCATTGGCTTTTCCTAAAAAATCTTGGTGTCTGTTGGTTCCTATTAACTTTGTTGGTTTGCCATTAATAAAAAATCCTTTCTGGGGATCAAAATTAAACCAGCGAAAACCTACTGGGTTTTCTATACGATCGTAAACACGATCATTTTTATCTACAATTTCAGAAACTAGTTTGTATAAATACGGATGCTCAGGCGACCACAATTTTGGGGCTACAATTGAAAAATCAAGATCAACATCTTTACCATAAGGTACTTTGGCTTTTTCTACTTTAATTACATTGTTTTTAGCATCGTACAAAGACTGTTTTATAAAATAATCACCCTTTTTAGGTCTTACCACTTTTGATTTTACACTAACGGTTGCTTTTTGTTTAGAGACTTTTGGAGTACTAACAAAAATGGCATTTGCTCCTAAATTAGCTACTTCAAAATGTACTGATTTAGTAATTATCAGTTGAATATCTCTGTAAATACCACCGTAGAACGAAAAATCTGCCGATTGCGGTACAATTTCATCATTATGAGAATTATTAACTTTTATAGCAATTTCATTTTCGCCCGTTTTAAGTGCTGAAGTCACATCTTTAGCAAAGGACGTATAACCTCCTATATGATCTTCTCCTATTTTTTTATTGTTGACATACAATGAAGCAACTTGATTAGCAGCTTCAAACAATAAAAACACTTGTTGGTCTTCAAAAACCTGAGGAATTATCATTGTTTTTTTGTACCACCCATCTCCACGATAATAGCCATCTTCATCATCTAAAATATCCTTAGTATTCCATGAATGCGGCAGTGTTACCTGTTCCCATTTTGTAGCATTATTAGTAGTAAAGGGGAAATCTAAAGTGCCTTTATAAAAAGACCAAGACTCATTAATGGTTTCTATATGTCTTACCTGCTGCGCATGTATATTATAAATAAAACTAAAAAAAAGTAATAGCGTAATTTGCTTCATTATTTAATTAATTTAAGGTGTTAGTGATATTTTTAATAAGCCAGTTACTAAAGTTTAACTTCATATTTCAAAAAAGAAAACACGGGTAGCTGTGTATTAAGAGAAATTACTGATTTTGATTTTTCGTTGCCTTGAGTAGTTTCCTCTTTCCATTTGGACCAAGACATCGTATCTTTTTCCTTATTATAAACTGCGAAACGGACTTTAACTTTTGTTCTAGGTGGCACGTCTAGTTTGGCCATTATATTTAAATGTTCATATATTGTTGCATCAGGTTTGGCATTATAATTATACGCCATGATACTATAGGAATTATTAGAAACATCTTTAGTGAAAACAGCATCCACATCGTTGGTTTCTAATGTTGGGTTTCCGTTCTTGGTAGAGGTATAATACGTCTGTCCTTGAATTGTAAAAAGTGCTTTTTGAGCCGCCTCAAAATTGGTGCCTTGCCCCCACTGAAAAACATTTTGCATATCATGCTCATAAAACATTTTCATGAGCCCAACTATAAATGAATTTTGTTGCGCTTTTGGAGCGTTTTCAAAAGCGTTCCCTGCTTTATTTAAACTTTTTATCAACGCATATTCATGCATTTCTAGTTTAGCATTTTTATGCCATTCGGGTATCTCTTTTATAACTGCAAAATCTTTGGCATATACCTCTTTAAAAAGAGTGCGATTGGGTTTGTTGTAAAAAGGATAAAATGACACCCCTATAAAATCATAATGCACATTATTACTCTTACACCATTTTACAAAATCGGTGCCCCAGGCATTTTTAGAAGACCCCCAAAGCATATGGGTTCCTACTTTGGCTGTTGGAAGCACCTCTCTAATGGCATTACTAGATATTTTATAAAACTCAAAAAACGCTTCTTTGGTTCCCGACCAATGTGATGGGGTACCGATTTCCCTACCAATATTAAACTGAATTTTTAGCATGGATTCCTCGCCATAGGTATTCACTAAAAATTTCATAACATCCTTTAAATAATTACTCCACGCGTTGTAATCTTTTGGTGGCTCTGCATTTCCGTAAGTAGACACTTTTAAAGAATCTGCAAGCAACTCGCCATTTTTATTTCGTTGAAATGCCCAAGAAGGATTGTCTAATACGATTTGGTGTATGGCATACCCGGAGTTAATAACGCCATCAATCTGTTTTTTTAATAGCGTAAAATCGGTATAGAAGGTTTTAGAATTTTTATCCCATTTATAAGAATCTTTGGATATATCGGGTTTTCCATTCTTAACAATACCACCTAGAGGTCTAACGATACATACTCGGGGTTTACCAAGTGATGTTTTAATTTTCACACCATTTAATGGTGTTATTCTGTTAAATACATTGAAATTATAATCAATATTTTGCCTCGCATTCTCAGAATCTGTAAAATCGGTTTGCAGAACTATTTGCGCTTGAATAGGATTTATTAAGATTACCCCAAATAATAAACAAGTTATTATATATTTTAAAATATGAGGTAACACCATGTCATGTTTCATAATAGACCTATTTTATTGCTTTAACTATTTATAATTTTATAAAAGTGAAAGTTCCTCAATGGTGAATTTCACTAAGAATTTGTTTGTTTAAATACCATATCAATAAGCTCTTCAACAAACAGTTTTTACAAATCTGAAGCTGATACCTGTATAGCTTTACTAGGTTTAAAACCAATACGGTGTGCTTTGATTTCTAATGTAGCATCTGAAGGCATTTCAAAAGGACCATTATAAATCTGCCATGTTTTCGACGTTTTATTTCCCGCATTTACGATTTTGTATCCTACGGAAGCACCTTCTTTGTCACAACTTATAATAATGTTTCCGTTATTCAAGGAGACTTTAGGATCTGAAGTAATAGGTTGCGTGTTACTACCGTTCCATAACTTATTGATTAATACCGATTCTGGTAAATTAGGGTCGTCTCCAATAGCCCTTAACCATCTATCCATTTCTTTTCGTAATTCAACTAATTTATCTTGGTACTCAGGATTAGTTGCTAAGTTTTTCAGCTCGAAGGGATCTGTTTCACAATCGAACAATTCTTCTTCTGGTTTAACCTCTCTAAACCATTGCATCTGATCTTCATTAAGTTTTCCTTCTGCCTTAAGTCTTAGTAATTCCTGCATAGTAGGTATACGCTCTCTATATTCAATGGGCAAATAATACCCTTGTTCTGGTCTGTAGTTTCTAATGTACTTGTAACGTTTATCTCTTACGGCCCTAATAACATCAGTTTCGGCATCAAAGCGATCTGCTGCAGCGTGTATATAACTGCGTTCTTTACTTTTGTACTTGCCTAAAAATGCCTGACCTTGCATATACTCCTTTGGTGCCTCACCTATAAGAGACAATAAGGTGGGTGCAAAATCTACAAAACTTATTAACTGAGGATCGGATGTGCCTGCTTCAAGTTTATTCGGAAAACGGATAATCATTGGTGTGTTTAAGCCAGAGTCATAAATTAATCGTTTTTCTCTAGGTAATGGTCCGCCATGATCGCCATAGAAGAAAATTATGGTATTTTCTAATAGGCCATCGTCTTCTAATTGCTGAAGCACGGCTCCTACTTGATTATCCATTTCGCCAATATTATTGTACAGTTTCCACATATCACGTTTAACGAGATCTGTTTCTGGTAAATACGGAGGTATATTAAATTTGGTGTCCTTAGATAGATATTGCTGTGTTTCAGCTTCCGACATACGGTTATTAGCATGGGAAGCACCATAGTTTTTCCATTGATAAGAAGTATCGCCTGCGTGGTATAGTCGCGTTTCTATTTCTCGAAATCCGTAAGGTTCAAAAAGACCAGATTCGTGGGTATCGGTAAAATTAAAAACAGCGAAGAACGGTTGATCATCATTTCTATTTCTCCAATGCGCATAAGGACTACTTTCATCCCAAGCCGTTACTGGGGCTTTAAATTGATAATCGGTTTTATAATTATTTGTACAATAGTACCCAGCTTTTCGTAACCACTCACTAATCATTCTAACATTAGACGGAGGCACAGCCTCATAAGCTGGAAGTCCTCTTTCTTTGGTATAACTATTTGTCCGCATATGATTAGCACCAATACTCGAAGGATACATACCTGTGGCTAACGCGGCTCGACTTGGTGCACATACACCCGATGTAGAATATAAATTTGGATAAATAACGCCTTCCTTTGCTAACTTACTCAAATGTGGCGTTACTACAGTCGAATCCCCAAAAGGAGGAATATAAGCCCCCATATCTTCAGTTACTAACCATAAGATATTGGGGCGTTTTGGTAACTCTAAGCCTGCTGCTTTTTCCGTTTTTATTATAACTTCTTTGTTTTCACTTTTGCAACTTGTGTACACTACAAAAAGTATCACAAGTACTAAGAGTAACGTGTTATTAAAAAATTTGAATCTTGAAAAAAGCATCTTCTTTAGGCGTTATAAGGTGTTACTTTTTCAGTTTTAAAACTTCACTTCCTGCCATTAAAAAGGCTCCCGTACCAAAATTCTGCCAACTATCTACCGATGCAGGTTCTGGAGAAGCGCCAATATTTTGCACCCAACCTACACGACCATCTTTATGTTGGCAATCGGCTAATGCTTTCCATGCTTTTATAACTGCATGTTCGTATTTATTTCTGTCTAGCAAACCATTATTTACACCCCAAGCTAAGGCAAATGTGTAAAAACCGCTACCACTTACTTCGCCATGGTCGTAGGTTTCTGGACTTAATAAACTGGTTCGCCACAACCCATCTTTAGGTTGCAGTTCTAAAATTCTTGAAGCTATTTCCTTAAATAAATTTTCATAAAATGCACGATGCTTATAATCTTTAGGCATATCATCTAACAAAAGCGCTAAACCGCCTAAAACCCAACCATTTCCTCTGGACCAAAATATTTTTTTTCCGTTAGGTTCCTTTAAATCCTTATCGGTACCCTTCCAAACAAAACGCATATCTCTTGCAAACAAACGCTCTTCTTTGTCGTATAATTGATTATAGGTTTCCATGTAATACTTATGCATTTCATCTCGATACTTAGGCTGATTGGTATGCTTCGCATATAAATTTAATACTGGAGGTGCCATAAACAACGCATCGCACCACCACCATAAAATATTTTTTCCTGAAGTACTTTTGTCTGTTCCTGCCTTCCAAACATCATCCTCGTATAAATGAGCATCTAAAAACTTTTTAGTTGGGTCTAGGTTCACAAAACCTGGACGCTTATCGTTCATTCCAATATAGATATAGCTATACGATATAGCCACATCATCGGCATGATGTAATCTGGAGTAGGTTTGCCAGTTATTCCAATAGGCTTGGTTTTTTAAAGCTGCCATATACATCATGTCTTTGGTCGTCTTATGGGCTCTAGCTACCCCTGTATAATAAGCACCTTCTGTCCAATCGGTTGGCGCTATAGCGAAAATAGGATGTGCCTCCTGCCACTCTAAAGCTTTAATCATTTTAGCTTCAATTTCTGAATGATTTAGCCCTTTTTGAGCATATGTTTTCAAGGACATGGCGCTACAAAATAACACACATAAAGTCAGTAATTTTAATGCTTGGTTTTTCATAAGTTTATTTTTTTAATTGAAAAGACGTTTGTTTATAATCTGTAGAAGAGGTTCCAATCATCACGGTATAATCTCCAGGTTCCAAAACCTTTTCCATTTTAAGTCCTGTAAACTTTAACATGTCTGGCGTAATTTTAAAGGACACGGTTTTGCTCTCACCAGGATTGAGCTCAATTTTATCGAATCCTTTAAGTTCTTTGTCTGGTCTTGTAACAGATCCTTTTACATCTTTTATATACATTTGAACCACTTCTTTAGCCTTTACCTTTCCAGTATTTTTAATAGTAACACTAACTTCTATTTCTGAATCTGAAGTCATTTCTGAATTAGAAATTTTAATCTCAGAATATTCAAAATTGCTATAACTTAAACCAAAGCCAAACGGATAAAGCGGACCATCTTCTAAAAACAAATACCCTTTTTTATAATTGATTTCTTTCATGCTATAATGAAAAGGCATTTGCCCGATAGAACGAGGCACTGTAACAGGTAACTTTCCTGATGGCGATACCTCACCAAAAATGATTTTAGCTGTTGATTCATCCCCAAACTCACTTAAATCCCAAGTATCTAATATGGCATCAGCTTGTTCAGAAATGGTATTAATCGCTAAAGTCCTACGGTGTTTAAGCACCACAATTACAGGTTTTTCTAAGGCTCTAATTTTTTCAATAAGCTCATCTTGTGCGCCAACTGGCTCAATAGTGGCACGATCTCCTAAGGCACTAGTGAAAAAGGCTTCTTTAGAAGTAAACTCATCTCCACCTAAAAACAATATTGATACATCTGACTTTTTAGCCATATTCACCATTTTAGAAATGGCATTTTCGTCACGTTCAAGAAGTTTTGGTGCACCGCCTTTTTCATCGGTTAAATGAAAACCTTTTTCAGCCACAAATTTTACTTGTTCTCCGGCGACAGACTCAAACATAGTTTGAGTGTTCTCAGTTACTAACGGACCTAAAAGCGCAATTTTTATGGTTTTATTTTTATCTATTGGTAAGGTCTTATTATCATTTTTAAGAAGAATAATAGATTCTAAATCGGATTCTTTCGCCAATTCTAATGATGAATTAGCTCGCACACCTTTTTTAACGTCTTCTATATTAATGTAAGGATTGTCAAAAAGTCCTAAAATGAATTTTGTTCTAAGCACACGTCTTACCGAGCGGTCAATTAACTTTTCTAACTCTGGGTTTTTCTTAACCATTTCTGGCAAATAGGCATATGAATCTTCGGCATATAAATCGATATCTATTCCAGCTTCCAGACCCATTTGTGCAGCATCTTCTGGAGATTCGGCTACATTCATAAAATAGAACAAGCGCGCTATATCATTAGAGTCGGAAACCACGTAACCTTCAAACCCCCATTGATCTCTTAAAACCCCTGTTAACAATTCCGGATTCCCGTGACTGGCAATGCCATTGATATCGCCATGAGACGCCATAATTCCTAAGGTTTTTGCCTCCTTTACAGCCGCTTCAAACGGCGGATAAATTTCATCTATTAAAGTTCTCGGAGAAATTTCAATAGCAGCAAAATTAGATCCGCCTAAAACTTGGCCGTAACCCGCAAAATGTTTAGCTACTGCTCCAATGTGTGTTCCATTTCCTAATCCCTCGTAATTTCCTTGAACACCTTTTATAGCGTTAACAACCATTTGGGTTGTTAAATAAGTGTCTTCACCAAAGGCCTCACTCATTCTACCAAAACGTGGATCGCGTACCAAATCGGCTTCAGGAGAATGACACATATGCATCCCTCTTAATCTCGCCTCATTTCCAACAACATCCCAAATACGGTTTACAAGTTCTGGATTAAAGGACGCTGCCGATGTTAAAGGACGTCCAAAACGAGTACTCCCCGCAGCATCTACGCCATTATAAGATTCGGTAACAAATAATGCCGGAATGCCCCAGCGGTTATTTTCTATGATGTATTTTTGAAGCTCGTTATTGAATTTTGCCGCAGAAACAGGATCCATGTGCTCTCCAGGGTTTTTAATACCCGCAATACCAAGTTTTAGTTTTTTAATAACTTTATCAGATAATTTTAGACTCCCATTGGCATCTGCTTCCACACCAATATTGGCATGAAAAATTCGCATTTGAGCTACTTTTTCTTCTAAAGATAGTTTAGGAAGAAGTGCTTCCACACGTTCTTCAATCGTTAAACTTGCATCTTTATAATCGTTATTGCTAACCTTTTCATTCTGGCATGAACTAAATACAATACCTGCTGAAAGTATAAATAATAAAAGTGATTTTTTCATTAATGTTGGTTTAATTATCTATTATTTGAAGGAAAAATTATCAATCATTAATTTTTTCCCTGGTGTTTGTTCTATCATAAAAAAGAGGTTTTCTTCACTTGCCATTTTCTTAAATTGTAATGTTATAGTTTGAAATCCTACTTTTGGTTTTAATGCTATTGTTTTATGGGCTAAAACAGGGCCTGATGCCGAATTCTTTCTTACTTCTATGTTTAGAGTTCCTCCTTGGAGATACTGTAAATTACATTGTATTTCTGATTTATTTTGCAACCCTTTTACATGAGGAAAGTATAGATAAGCCTGGGCTTCATTAGTTTGCATTACAAAGTTTTCTCCGCCTTCTTTTTTTATAAAACCATGGTTTTTAAAGTAATCTTCAGCCTCTATGGGAGTTTTACTGGCTTTATAATTTGCAACACCCAAACCATCGACACGAATGGTTGCCATTTCGCCGTTTTCTTTATAATGCACGTAACTAATAAAACTATCTCTAAAATATCGATTACCTGTTTGACTGATATCGCAATACACGTAATACCATTGGTTATGCCACTCGAAAAAGGAACCATGTCTGCCTTGTAAAAAACCTGTTGGCCAAGTAGGTTTTTCGTAACCTTCGGCGAAACTCTCCTTTTTAATTACCGAATCTTTATAATCATAAGGTCCATAAAGCTGATCTGCCATAGCATAAAAACAGCCCCAAGACAAATAATACTTATCGTTATGTTTATGAAGAAAAGGCTTATCGTCTGTTGGTTTTTCAAGGTTTTTTCCGTTTAAGTTATACGGACCTTTAGGATTATTTACCTTTATTTTTCTAGGTTTTTCAGCTAGACTAATCATGTCTGCATTTAATTTAGCGATGTAGTAATCCCAAACACCAAAAATGATATAATGATTTCCATCTTCTTCAAAAACGCAAATATCATATTCATGGGTAGGCGTTAAATTGCTTTGTAGTAAAGGTTTTCCTAAAGGGTCGCTCCATGGCCCCACGGGTGAATCTCCAACGACCACACCAGTTTGTTCATTAGCTTCTGAAAAATACCAGTAGTATTTTCTGTTCTTAAATGCCACATCGGTAGCCCAACAGCTAGAAAACTGTTTACCTATATAGGTTTCCGTTGGTTTTAACACACTTCGCTGGGTCCAATTAACCAAATCTGGCGAAGACCACACCCACCAATCTTCCATTACGAAATCTTTATTATCGATAGATTTGTCATGAGAGGCGTACACATAAGCAGTATCATTAAAAATATGAATATGCGGATCGTTTAAGCCTTTATTAGGTACAATAGGGTTTTGTGCATGCAGAAAAACCGACATGCAAAACGACACTATTACACTTATTTTTAACACTTTACTACTCACTCTTTTTTATATTTATAGCTATTCCCACAAAACACATCCATAATATGAGTTACAATGGCTGCTTCTTTCACGGAACAAGGATTTGGGTTGTTCCCTAAAAAATAACCAACCGTTTTCTCTATCATGGGTTGTTGTACATGCTCAGGGTTTTCATAGTGATAACTTTCACTTTCTCCATCCTTTACTAAGATTACTGTATTACCATAAAATGAAAATGAAATACTGCCTCGTTCTCCTTGAATTTTACATTCGTCTTTATCTTCTAAAGCATTGAAATCCCAATTGCCTGAGAAGTTCACTCCATTTTTAAACAATACCTCACCACTTACATCTTGATTTGATATCCCCTTTTCTTTACGGCTTGCTTTTTTTATATGCTCTACCGCACCAAAATAGTAACACATCAAATCGATTTGATGAGGCGCTATATCATGAAAATATCCTCCTCCTGAAATTTCAGGATTTGTTCTCCAGTTCTCGTCTGTTTTAGCTATCAAACTGGTATTTGAAGTTTGCTGTATATTTATTTCTGCTGATATTATTTTCCCAATATTGTTAGATTCCAATAGGTCTTTAACTTTTAAAAATACCGGCAACTCTCGTCTATAATGAGCTATAGTAGCTTTCACCTTACTACTATTAACAGCATCCAAAAGTATTTGGGCTTCTTGGCTATTAAGTACCATCGGTTTTTCTACATACACATTCTTTCCTGCATTTATAGCTTGAAGTGCATATTCAAGGTGTGATGATGGCGGTGTCGCTATATAGACACTGTTTACCAATTCGTTCTCAATTAACTTCGTAGCACTTGTAGTCCAATGTGCTACACCGTGACGCTTAGCAAAATCTATTACTTTGTCTTCATTTCTTCGCATTACAGTAATTAAAGAGGAACGCTCTGTCTTATAAAAAGCCGGTCCGCTTTTAACTTCTGCGACATCACCACAACCTATAATCCCCCAATTTATCCTGCTTTCCATTATTTTCTAAAAGGTTAATGCTGTATTCTCATCATTCAACAATGATATTGTAGACTACTTTATATTGACTTTATTAAAATGAATTAATTTTTAGTTCGATGGTATGCTTTCCTGGTGACAATTGTACGGCGCCAAAAGCAGCTGGTACTTTTTGTCCATTATGAATTAAATCCTTCCCTTCTATATCATCTAAAGAAAACTCGGCCACCATATTTCCTGGGATTTCAATTTCATAGGTCTGTAATCTAGGTCCATTATGTGTGTACTTTGCGTGTATGGCACCGCGAACAGTTGGCACTGTAATTTCACTAGATTTAAGTTTGCCCATTTGTGGTTTAATACTAGCAATACCAAATCCTGCCGTTTTTGGTTTAATACCCCATAATCCTCTAGGAATAGCATTTGCTGGCACTGCTCCCCAAGCGTGATTCCAGTCGAGATTGTTTTTATACTTATTATCCCAAGCTTCAAGAGTAATGGTCGATCCAATACGAATCATATTATACCAACTTCTTTCTGCTGTACTCGCTAATAAATCAAGGGCATAATCTGCTTCTCCTACGTTATATAAGCCATCCATTAAAAATTGTGCACCATATACACTACAAGCCATACCACGAGATTTCACGTATTCTACCACCGAATCGACATGTTCATCAGGAACCAAGCCAAATGCTAAAGGCATCATATTGGCATGTAGCGATGCATGGTCAGTACCAATGCCATCTACATAAATTCCGCGCTTTTTATCGAACATTTGCTCGTTTACTGCCTTTTTAGCTTTCGATGCTCTAAGTTCGAAGTCTAAAACCTCATCGGTTTTACCCAATATTTTGGCAAATTGAGCCATAATTATCATATTCTCATAGAAGAAAGAGTTAATTACTGTATTATAAGGTTGAAAAACAAAACCATCTCGTTCCCCTTTTGTTTTACTACCATTAAAATTAGCCGATGGCCAGTCAACAATATCTGTTAAGGGCTTTTTATAACCTTCGGGGAAACCTAATTTTTTCATGAACTCGGCATTCACTTTGGTTGAAGTTATCAGACCTTCTTCATTTGAAAGTTCGTAAAGCGATTTGTGTTTTAAATCTTCATAATAACGCTCGATAAGCTCTTTATTACCAGTATACATGTAGTCTGCGAAAAGTAATAGAGGTACATGCTGTTGCCACTCTGTTGGCCATGTAGGGTGCTTCATAAAATACTCTATGGTACGTCTTGCCATAGCGTATTCCCTATCGGTTGTATAATGGCTTAATTGATTTAAATAAGCATCGGCTTCATAAGGAATACGTTCGCGATCGCCATCAACGTATAATCCGTTAAAGGTTGTGGCTTTTATAGAATATTTACATAAATCCCATACTTGGTTTAGAATATCATTATTACTTCTAAAATGGCTGGCTTTTTCGTCCCAAAAAGTGTGAAATGCCAGTTGTTTTACTTGGTTCATTTTAATTTCCGACTGAGCACCTTCAATTTCTGCATATCGAAATGGTACCAGTGGCGGGAAACCATCTGGTAATGGAATGGCTTTGTTTGCCCTAGTGTTTCTTTCATCAGTTTGTACAGGAATTCTATATTCCGATTTGCCTGGTTTTACAGCAACCTTCAACTCCTGGTATCTAATGTTACTTTTAGCCGGTGGAGTTCTATTTACATTTCCGTTAGCATCAAGCATTTCACCCACTCTTACGATTAACGTATGTGGCGTTTTTGCATGGTAGGTAAAATCCATTGTAGCAAATGCGGCTTTACCAAAATCTATAAAATAAACGCCATTTCTATTTTCAAATTTGGCTGGTTCTATCTTATCAATTTCAAATTTATTTTCTGTAGATATGATATAGCTATCACTCTTTCCTGTAGTAAACTTTTGCGCTTTAGAGTAATCAACTAAACGATTTTCTTCGTCCCAAATTCTAACTTTCCAATAATAAGTCTTTCCTACTTCTAAAGCTTTACCTTGATGTTCTACATTAGTAGATTCTGATGATCGAACTTGACCACTATCCCAAACATCGCCGTTATTGGCATCGATAATATCTTGGCTAGAAGCCACTAAAATTTGATAAGCCGATTGGAATTTTGCTCCCAATGGGACCGTCCATCCGAATTCAGGTTTTAAATCGAAAATAGTGACGTCTTTTTCAGGCTCTCTAATTAACTCAACCGTCAAATCGGTTGGAGCTGCTCTAAATTCGTTACTATTTTTCTTAATTAACTCATCGAGTTTCGTTTTAAGTTTGTCAGCTACTTCTCTATATTTTTTCTTTCCTATTAAGTTTTTAGTTTCTAAAGGATCCTTTTTTATATTATAGAGTTCTTCAATAGTGTGATCGTTTACATAACGAAAATATTTCCACTCTTCGGTACGCACACCTTCACTTGGTGGTATGTTCTCAAAATCCCACAGATGTTCAATTAAAATGGTATCTCTATTAATAGTGTTTGTTTCTTGTTTTACAAGAGGCAGTAAACTTTTACCTTGCCAAGACGCAGGGGCTTGCACACCAGCTAAGTCTGCAATAGTTTGGGTAACATCGATATTTAACACCATATCGGATATGTCTTGGTGTTTTTCAACTCGTGGATCATAAACTATTAGAGGAACACGAATAGAATTATCGTACATTAACCATTTCCCTGCTAACTGACGTTCACCAAGGAAATAACCATTATCCCCCATTACAATGATAACCGTGTTTTTGTCTAAGTTTTTCTCTTTTAATTTTTCTCTAATTTTTGTGATCTCTAAATCCACTCCAGCAATCATACGGTAATAGCCTTTTAAACTATGCTGATATTTTTCAGGAGTATCATAACGCCAAGTCCAACGTAGTCTATTAAAGCCTTCCCTAACAGCTTTTGGCTGGGCATCAAAATATTTTTTATCTGCTAAAGCTGGTTCTGGAATGGTTGTATTTTGCAACAAACCATCGGTAGTGTTTTGCCAAAAGTATTGTTCTGGAGCGCCATCATGGGCATGTGGTGCACTAAAACTTAAAGACAACATAAATGGTTTTTTATTTGTTGCATTTTTATCGATAAAATCGATGGCCTGCTGACCTGTATATCGTGTGAGGTGCACGGTATCGTTATCGATAGTTTTATAATAATATCCTCTTTTATCTTTATATCTGTTATTTCTATCGTAGGATTCGTATTCGTCAAACTGACTTTCTAAGTTATCGTACCTTACGCCATATTTACCATAGAACCCTGTATAATAACCATTTTCCTTTAATAGCTTAGGATAGGCGTTCCCCATGTACTCTTCCCTTACATTTCCCGTTTGAAAGTTAAAATTATGCGCACGTTCATGAAGCCCTGTCCATAAAGAGGCACGACTGGCTGCACAAATGGGTGTAGAAACAATGCCATGATTAAAATAAGTACCACTTGAAGCTAACTTATCCATCTCTGGCGTACTCACGTATTTATTTCCTGCATAACCAATAGCGTCAAAACGCTGATCGTCTGTGAGGATGAAAATAATGTTAGGCTTCTCATCACGATCATTTTGAGCATTAGCGATTTTTAACCCCGTAAATGATGTTATTAATGCTATTAAAAAAATGTTCTTATACATATCTAAAATTTAGTTTATCTCTTTTTATTATCCTTTTTAAGATCTCTTTATCTGTAAACAGTACCGATATAAAACTGTTTTTTTGCCTTAACTGATAACCTAATTGGCTTTATCCATATTTTTCCAACTACCAATTTGCTAATACTTTGGAATCAAGAATTTTTATTAGAATTTATTATTTTTTACTAGTAAAAAGTAGGAGTTACTTTAATAGCTAGTAATCGATAATCGAAGGCAGCACACTTTCTATTTACATGTAACTACCTATTGATTTACGGCATACACGAATTAGGTTAGAAAGAAAGCCCTCTATATTTTATTAAACAGAGGGCTTCACAACTAAACTAACCTTAATTAACCACTACTCCTATGCATATATCCAATACATATCATCAATAAAGTTCTTTATAATAAATATGAACTACATAAAACTTTAATGAATCATTAGTATTTATGGTGTAGGCATAGGTAATAATACTTTATCAATCGCATGAACAAATCCATTTACGGCTGTAATATCAATTAAACCGGGAATGAAATTTGCTGTTCTGTTATTAGGATCTGTAACTGTTAAATTAATTGGGTCTATCTGCAACAATTCATTATTAGAGGCAGGAAGAGCAAAAGGCCTTCCGATATCTACCATCTCTTGAGAAGAAATTGCGGCTATGTTAATTAATTGTGTTGAAATAGCGTCTGCCACGAACCATGGGTCTAAATCTGTTAAATTAGAGACACCTTGTTCCACTAACAAATCAGTAAAGGCATCATTGTTAGGCATTAATAAAGTTAAGGCTGCCTCAGAATCTATTAATTTAGCCATTAAATTAGGGCCATTACCATCTGCATCACGAGCTGTATCGGCATATTGCACAGCATCGTAAAACGTAGTTAAAGAGGGTACCATAACCGAAAAGTCAAGTAAAACTGGAAGCTCAATAACATTGTCTACTACATGTATTACACCATTATTAGCTTCTACATCTGCTGTAATGACACTTGCTTCTGCGTTTACTGTAACTCCTCCATTTGATACATCAATATACATTGACACATTCTTTTCACTACCTCTCTCTCCAACTAGAGCTCTAGAATGCGTTAAACCTGACACAAGGTTTGAAGAGTTAAATTCACCTATAAGAATATGATTTAAAATTACTCTTTCAATAAGCTCTATATCAAGTAAAGCCAAGTCATCAATACCATTCATATCCAACCAAGCTTGAAAAACTTCATCGTTTGGGACAAAAACCGTACTGCTTCCTGGTACATTTAATTCTGAAATTATTTTTACACTTCCACTTTCCTCAATTAGCCTCATCGCAGATTCCATAATACTGAAATCTTCTCGTGCTATAATAATTTGAGAAATTGTTTCTGGGTTTTCTACCTCTGAAGGAACAAATGGTTCGTAAAATTCTGGATCTTCAGGAATGTTACAAGAAAACACTAATAGAAACGACATGAAGGCAATACATGTATATTTTAAAATTTTTAGTTTACTGTTCATGTTAATATTTTTTATATTAAATTATATTTTATTTAATCACTGTATTTTAGTTTAATTTACAGTGAAATTATCATAAAAAGGATAAGGGTAATACCTAACCGTATCATTAAGATAATGACCTACACCATTATTAAACACATAATTATGAGACCTGATTTTTTCGTTAAATCCAGGTTGTATGGCAGTGTCTATAAGCGGTGCACTTAAATTATTCGCTTCCATTTCCCATTCTATGTCACGTCTCAAAGCCATAGGTGCCAATTCTGAAGACAATCCTGAAGGTTGTCCAGTTGCAGCATCTATATTAACTTGAGGTAATAGCGTATTAAAAATAAAATCTTTATCAAAAATGGTGATTTTAGGAACCTGTTGCACCTCTTCTTCTACGATATGATACTTCAATATAGCTTTTAGCCTATTTATTTGATAAGGCTCGGTTATGGTAGCCATTAAAGAATCGGCATTTACCCTTGCCGTTGGTGCTTGCGTGGTTCCAGTAACTGCTCTAATAATATCTCTATCCGCATTTCCACCTGTAAAAGCATTGTTATTTAACAAGAAGTAAGTTCTTCTTGTTGCTGTTTGGCTATACAGGTCTTCAAAACCAACATGTTTTATAGCTGCAATCATAAAATCTAACTCTTCTTGATTTAAAACTTTCCTGTTTAAATCATCTGCAATATCTGTAGTCGTTCTAGATTGAATATACTCCCATGCTGTTAAATTCTCGAAAGGATCTGCATAAGTGTTTTCTGGTTTAAAGTTAAACTGGTCTTGTACGTCTAAAGTGCATGCACTTAGCACAAATAACAACCCGACAATGACTAAACTTTTTATATAAATTTTCATAATTTCTTCTTTTTTTAATCCCATCCTGGATTTTGATTTAACAATTCATTTTCCAATAAATGTTCTCTGAAAATCGGCCAAACAATACGGTCTTCACCGAAAGGAATTACTTCTCTATTGTTCAAAATTGGAGTCATTACTTCAACCGCCTTGTCATTTCGAACCAAATCCCACCATCTTTTGGCTTCACCAAACAATTCTAATTTTCTTTCTATCAATAAGAAGTCTAGCTGCGCTTCAAATGAATTTCCAAAATCAGTTTGTGATGCTAATGGTAATTGCCTTGCCGTTCTTACTTGATTAATCAAGTCTAAACATACATTAGGATTACCCAGCTTTAGTTCGGCCTCTGCGAGCAACAAAATCATATCAGCAAAACGAAAAACAGGAATATCTGTATTATCATCATTTGGATCTAGACCAACCCTATTCTTAATAAATTTGGTGCATCTGGCTTCCCCAAATGCAGCAGATCCTAATCCATCTTCCATGGTAGCATTTTCGTTTCTACAAGCAAAATGTCTCCAATCGCCATATAACGGAACTGTGTATGTTGTATCTACTTCTTCTACTACCTGTGAGAAAACTGGATCTGTATTAGGATACTTTGTTGCCCAACCTAATGAATCGATAGGAAACCTTCTAATCCATTCTAATTCAGTTTCTTCAGAAATGGTAGTTACAGCTGCCCCAGCATTATAAGCTCTTGCAACTCCTGAAGAAGTCTCTTCAAAATTATATTGAATTGAAAAAATTAACTCAGGTCCCATCTGAACTTTACCAGGACCGTCTGGGAATTGATCGGTAGCTGGTTGATTCAAGAATAGATTTTGCCAATCTTCTGGAGTCTGCACCAAACTGTGAGAACCTAGTGTAATTAACTTCTCTATAGCCTCTTTTGCCAATTGTTCTTGTTTCTCCCACATATAAACTTCAGCTTGATGAGCTAAAACACTAGACTTAGAAAATCTATAGTTTGATTGTATTGTCGATAGGTATTCTTCAGCTTTCAACATGTCAGGAATAACCAAATTTGACATAATCTCGGCATATGGCGTTTGAGGTTGTTTAGCTTCACTTACTGTATTAATGGGTTTGGTAAAAACAGGTACATCATTCCACATACGTGCCAAATCAAAATACACTTTAGACCTAATAGCATAAGCTTGCCCTATAATATTTGGGTCTGCACCTTCAAAATTATTTTCTGCTTCAATAATTCTATTTACCCTATCAATAACCACATAATGATTTCTCCATCTTAAGTATCCTTCTCCTGGATCTAATGTGCTATTATGTAATGAATTTCTAGAAGCATTGGCTCCATTTGGTTGAAAATCATCCGACCTAAATTCGCCTGTATTTATATAAAAATCACTGTATGCAACTTGAACACCATCATAAGCACCAATTAATGCCGCTTCTAATTGTGCATTATCTTTGTAAAATTGCTCTGGAGAAATTTCACTTATAGGTAACTCATCAACAAAATCATCACAAGAATACAATACACCTAATAAAACTAGACTGCATATTGTATATTTTAATTTATTTAATATCATATTTTTCATAACTTTAATTTTAAAATTGTGCCCTAAGAGTTAATAAAATCTCTCTATCATTTGGATATCTTAATGAATCCTCACTTGGCGTCAACGGGTTACCTCTAGAACCAAATTCTGGGTTATATCCAGGATAGTTCGTCCAAGTGAGCAAGTTATTTACCGAAAAATTAAGCTTAAGTCCAGTCATACCAATATTAAGATTTTCCAGAACTTCTTGAGGAAAGCTATAACCAAACCTAACATATCTCCATTTAATATAACTTCCGTCCGATACATAAGTGCTATTTGCTGTTGCTCCTGTAAAATCAAATCTATTTTGAACTCTAGTATTACCGCCTTCTAAAGCTGGATAGGTAGCTATATCACCTTGATTTTGCCAAGCATTATCAAGTCTACCTGGAGAGACAGATAATACTGCTGCTCTTAAACTGTTTCTATCATGATCATACCTTCTATAAATATCGTTACCAAAACTATAATCGAACAAAGTTTCGAAAGACCAGTTTTTATAGGTGATATCGTGTGAAAACCCACCAAAAACAGTTGGTAGACCGTTACCCAAAATCTGCTCATCATCACTATCTATTACAAAATCTCCATTTACATCATCCCAATAATAGTCTCCACCTCTTAAGGTATTTCCAGATGATCCGTGAGTAAGTTGCTTAATATCTGCCCCTAAAGGATATTGATCTCCATTGGCTCTATTATAAGTACCTTCAAAAAATCCGTTAGCATCATAATTTGGATACAACTGCTCACCTTCTGGTGTAAATGCATTTGATTCGTCGTATTGAAAAACACCATGATTTTTATATCCCCAAATATTACCTATAGGCTCTCCTTCGCGTGTTACAAATCGTCCTTGATATATATCATCTTCTAATTCTAACACCTTATTTTCTAGCAACCCTAGATTAAAACTAGATCTCCAAGAAAAATCCTTATTCTGAACTATTGTACCACTAAGAGTAAAATCCATACCTCTGTTTTTTACAACAGCTTTATTTTCTCTAACAACACTAAATCCGGACTCTTCAGGTAATTCAGTATTTACTAATAAGCCATCTGTAAGTTTCTCCCATAAATCTAAAGAAAGGTTTAATCTTCTACCCTTAAATAAGCTTAAATCAAAACCTAAATTTATTGATTCGGTTTCTTCCCATCTTAAATCTTCATTACCTAGAGAAAACGGAGCAAAGCCAGTTTGTCCTTCATAGTTATAACCAGGAGCAAGTGTCGTTAGGAAATCATATGGTCCAATTCTATCGTTTCCTACAATACCATAAGATGCTCTTACCAAAAGATTTGAAACTACAGAACTATTATTAAGGAATCCTTCTTTACTTATTCTCCACCCTAAAGTAGCCGATGGGAAATAACCATATTTGTTATTTCCTCCGAAACTTGAAGATCCATCTCTACGAAAGGTAGCTCCTACCAAGTATTTGTTATTATAATCATAATTAAAACCTGTAAATAAAGAAAATAAACCTGTTTGGGTATTTTGAGTTCTATCTCCTCCGGTTCTATCTACGATATCAAGCGGATTTCCATCAGCATCAGCAAAAAGAGAATTATTAAACGTTTCTATTAAATCGTTTGCAAAATTGGCTCTTAAAGTTAAATTCTCGTAAGTGTCTCTTTGAATTTGCATTCCTAAAAAGGCACTAACATCATGCTTTCCCCAACTTTGATTAAAGTTAAGTGTATTATCCTGCTGGATACCATATCTCAATAAGTGTCTCTCACTACCTGAATTGATACCATTTGCATAGTTTCTTGCATCCAGGATGGCTGGAGTGAACCCTTCAAACTTCTCATATGAGAAATCTACACCAAACTGAGACCTAATTGATAAGGAAGGTAGAATCTGGAATTGTGCATAGCTAAATGAATTCGCTCTATAGCGTCTTCTATCATTTTTTCTTAATAAAGCATTTTGAATTGGATTCAAACTTTGCTTATTAGGAGAGCCTGGAGTAAAACTCCCATCTGGCTCATAAATAGGTAAATATGCTACCCTATTTAAAAGGTGACCTAAAACAGGTCCAGGATTCGTACTATTTGTAAATTCATAGGACATATTAATTAATGTTCCAAACTTAAATTTATCGTTAGGAGTAGCGTCAACCTTTAATCTGGTATTAATTCGTTTGTGATCACTATTTAAAATAATACCTTCTTCATTAAAAAATCCATTATTCCAATAGAAAGACATTTTGTCACTACCACCACTTAAAGCTACATTGGTTTGATGTCTTATCCCCACTCTAGTAACCATTTTCTGTAAGTCTGGAGAATTACGTGTTACTAAGCTCAAAGAATCTCTAGCAATTGGTCCCCATGTAATGCCTTGTCGTCTTTCTTGCTCTAAACGTTGAGCTGCATTTGGAGCTGGTAAATCACCAACTAGTTGATTCATACCGGTTATGGTTGTAACATCTAGTTTAATTTTACCTTCAACACCTCTTTTTGTGGTGATAATAACTACACCATTACCTGCTTGAGCTCCATAAATTGCTGCAGTAGCGCCATCCTTAACAACCTCTAACGATTCTATATCGTTAGGATCTATATTGTCTATATCAAAAGTTTGCTGCCCATCAACAACATATAAAGGTCCTGTAGCTCCTGCTGTAAAGGTAGACACCCCACGAATTTTGATATCAAATCCTTCACCAGGCCCATTATTACTAGTAATCTGAACACCAGCTACTTTACCTTGGATACCTTGAAGAGCGTCTACTGGAGCTGCTTGATTTATAGATTCTGATTTAACAGTGTCTACCGCACCAAGTATTTTTTCTCGCTTTACTTGCTGGAAACCAATGACTACAACTTCATCTAGGGTAGCTGTATCTTCCTCTAATTGAACTGCAATATTAGTAGAATCGCCAATAACAACTTCTTGTGTTTTATACCCTATATAAGAAAACACTAAAGTCCTTGATACTGAAGTTAATTGAAGAGAAAAATTTCCATCAAAATCTGTAACGGCACCATTTCTAGTTCCTTTTTCCACAACATTTACCCCAGGCAAAGGCATATTATCTGAACCACCTGTCACAGTACCTGTAATCTTATTTTGTGCATCTAGATTAATTACGGAAAAACTGGAAAGTAAAATGACCAGTAAAATAGTAAACCCTGGAACTGAAAAGTTCCATTTAATCTTTGGTTTAATTTTTGGTTTTTGTTCATTCATAAATATTTAGTTTGAATTTAGTTAATATATAAGCGGATAGCTTATAAAGTTTTATGATAACAATTTTACAACTTCGCTTAATTGGTTCTATCCTGTTTTGTATGGTTACCAGAACTTATATTAATATTTTGTTAAAAAAAACTAATTATTAAATTCCTATGATTATTAAAATTCATTTTGACACCATTAAATACACATGATTTAAATTTCAACTTTAATAAAAGTATATCATTGTTAAAACGATAAGAGCAATCATTAATATTAGAAAAAGCTCTAAAGTTTTTTGATTTTTAATTTTCATGGTATCTAGAGTACATTAGAACCTTTATAATAATTTATTAAGCTAAAGTATTTTGTTTTTTTAACCGTTAACTAGGTCAAAATTAAGAAATCAAAGGTGTAATTTTGTACGCAATAAGGTGTCTGAAGTACTAATTTATCTTATAATTAAGGTGTTTTTTTAAAAATTTAATCAAAAAACACCTTAATTCTTAACAAAAATAAAAGTCTACGAAAAAGTCTTAATATATTGGGTAGGAGTTTTATCAAATTTATTTCGGAAACATTTGCTAAAATATTTAGGGTTTTTAAATCCTACCATATAGCTTATTTGAGAAATACTATATTGATCTTGCTCTAAAAGATCGGCTGCTTTTTTTAATCGAATATGCTGAATAAAATCTTTAGGGGTAAAATCGGTCCAAACCTTTATTTTTTTAAATAACACGGTTCTACTAACTCCCAATTCTTTACAAAACATGGGTATATCAAACTGCTCATTAGAAATATTTTTTTCTACAATTTGAAGTGCCTTTTTATATAAATTTTCATCTATCGATGATAATACCAAATCCTCAGGCATTAAATCTTCGTTAGCATTTATTTTTTCTTTTACACGAGAGATAGAATTTAAAAGATTCTTTACTCTTAGCGTAAACTCCTTAACATTAAAAGGTTTACTTATATAATCATCTGCACCACTTTCTAAACCTTCTATTTTATAGATTAATGAAGATCTAGATGTTAATAAAATTAATGGAATATGACTCGTTCTAACATCTGTTTTAATTTTGGCACAAAGTTCGGTTCCTGTCATTTCCGGCATAATGACATCACTTACAATTAAATTTACATCTTCACGTAAGGCTATTTTATAGGCCACTTTACCGTTTTCGGCTTCCAACACCTTATAATTTTGCTTTAATAAACTTCTCATAAACTTCCTGAGCGGTTTATTATCCTCAACCAATAACACGGTTAGTTTGTCTTCTTCTTTTAAACTATCTAAAACATCGTCTTCCAATATGACTTCGGAATCTGATAACTGGTTAACGTATTGCTCTAAGTCGTCACTAAATTTAAAATCGTGAATAATATCGGCATCGCTTAAATGTTCTCTTCCTTGTTTTAATTCAACCGAAAAAACACTTCCTTTACCTTCTTCTAAATTGTCTTTAACTTGAATTTTACCCTTATGTAAATTTACTATGGTTTTAACTATAGACAACCCAATGCCTGTACCCTTGTTATAAGCATTAACTAGCTGCCTATTGGCATTCAATTCAAAAAAACGTTCAAAAATTTTGTCTTTAAATTCCTCGGCAATACCCACCCCTGAATCTTCTACTTGAATTATAACCGTATCTTTTTCCTGTATAATTCTTATTACTATTTTTCCGTTTTTTGGTGTGTATCTAAAAGCATTCGAAATTAAATTGTAAAAAACCCGCTCTAGTTTATATCTATCGATGTATACCAATATTTGATCTGAAGATGTAAAAAATTCGTACTGGTAATTGCCGTCTTTAGCATATTCAGAAAAGGATAAATAAATTTCCTTCAGAAACTTAACGATATTTATTTCCGCGGTTTCTAATTTTATGAAGTCACTTTCGATCTTTCTAAAATCCATTAATCGATTTATGAGTTGTAATAAATGATTAGAATTACTTTCTATCACTTTTAACTTTTTATACATCTCACTACTCCCCCTATAGTTTTCTAAAATCTGACTTATAGGCCCAAGAATAAGAGTTAAAGGTGTTCTAAATTCATGAGAAATATTAGTAAAAAATTCCAGTTTAGATTTATTGTTTTTCTTAATTTGCTCCGCTTCCAATTTCTCCAAAACCAACTGATTTCCTAGCTTCTGTCTAGATTTTAGTAGGTTGAGTAGATAATATAAAATTGAAAAAATAACTAAACCATAAAACAAAAATGCCCACCAAGTACGCCAAGGTGCCGGATTTACTTTTATTTGTAATGATGTTGGTTCCGTATTTTCAACATCATCATTATTTATCCCTTTTACCTGAAAAACATAGGTACCTGGATCTTGAATAGTATAGGACGCTGAACTTTGAGATGTTTCTATCCATTCGTCTTCTAACCCCAGCAACCTATAAACATAATGGTTATTTTTAGCATTTAAATAATTAGGAATAGCAAAAGAAATATTAAAATTACCTTGGTCATGAGATAATTCTAATTGGTTTGTATAAGAAATAGTTTTATTTAATAACCCCTCTTCTCCTCCAACATGTAGAACTTTATTTTTAATTTTAAAACTTGTTAAAACAACTTGTGGTGAAAAAGAGTTTTTAATCAATTTATCTGGATTAAAACACACAACACCTTCTGAACCACCAAAAAATATATAGTTTTTAAAATATTTAAAACTTGCATTATAGTTAAACTGGTTGCTAGGTAATCCATCCTTTTGCGTATAATTAGCTACTATAATATTTTCTCTAGGATTAAATCTTAAAATACCTTGATTTGGCGTAGATATCCAGAAGTGACCTTGTTTATCTTCAACAATACTTCTAACACCTTTTACCGGTTCATTATCTTCAATTTTTAAATTAACTTTTTTAAAGGTATCACCTTCTAATCGAAATAAACCTTCTACTTCTGTGCCAGCCCAAATCTGATTATTAGCATCATTAAAAACACAAGTTATGGTGTATTTTGCCTCTTTTTTTTCTTCTAAAAAATAATTACTAATGCGATTCTGAGTGTCTATTTTGCTTAATCCTTGGAAAGTACCGACCCAGAGGTTATCACTAGAATCTAACTTTATAGTCCGTACTATATTATGAGTTAGCCCTTTCTCTCTGTTTTGCATGTTTACGGCAATAATTTCAAAAGTGTTATCAATCAAATTATAACGAATTACACCTTTACCTAAAGTACCAATAAATATTTCATCAGACCTTTGTGCAATGCTACTTACCCCCACATCATCCAACAATTTAATGACTTCATTTGGTAAAATTGTAGTATTAAATTGTTTTGATTTTAAATCGTAAACAGCCACTCCTTTATTAAAAGTACCAATCCAAAGTTTACTATCATTATCCTTAAATAAAGCCTTAATATTATCACTAGGAAGTTCAGTAGTGTTTTCAGTATTTATATATTTATAACTTCTAGAAACCGTATCTAATAAGGTTAAACCTCCTCCTTCAGTACCAAAATAAATACTGTTCTTAAAAGTCTCTATGGAGCTAATAGATTTAAAACTCAATCCACTATTCCCTGGTCTTTGAGTAATTTTAAGAAAATTAATATTAGACTCGTCCCAAATATTGACACCTCCGTAATAAGTGCCTATCCAAATAGAACCTTTTGCATCTTTAAAAATTGATTTTATAAAATTATCATTGATTGACTCACTATCGTTAATATTTGTATATAAAGTAGTTATTTGTTTGTTTTTGTTTGCGATTTGCAAACCTTTATATGTGCCAATCCAAAGATTCCCGCTTCTATCCAAAAGCAGTTTTCGTACATTTCTATTTAATCCTTTTAAAGATTTTTCTTGGAAATAAGGAGAAATGGAATCGTTAACCAAATGATATTCTACAATGTGATGTTCTTTAGTAGCCAATAGAACACTTGAATCGTCAGCTAACATCATATCCTGAATTACATATTTTTCAGTATTCTTTATAGGTTGAATATTAATATGATTATTTTCTTCAACCTGAATTTTTAAGAGACCTTTATTGGTGCTAACAGCTAGTAATTTTTGAGAAAGTTTTTGTACCGAATATATAACATACCCCTTTAAAATAGTGGTAAACGTATCAGTACTCCTGCTGTAAATAGAAATTCCAGAAGATGTTCCAAACCAAAGTTTATCTTTAGAAAAATCACAAATAGAAGTAATTCTATTATTTGTAATGGATGTATGGCTAGTATCAGCTAGGTATCTCGTGAATCTATCTGTTTTAGGATTATATTTATTAAGACCTAATGCCGTTCCAATCCAAATTAAACCTTCTCGATCTACCTCTAAACAAACAATATCACTACTTGACAATGAGTTTAATGTATCACTATGCCTATAAACTGTAATATTGGTACCATCGTATCTATTTAAACCATCTCTTGTCCCAATCCAAACTTGCCCCAACGAATCTTGAGTAATAGCCATGGCAGAGTTTTGAGATAAACCATGTGCTGTAGATACAGAACTAAACTTGTATATTTCATTCTGCCCATTAATGTACCAGGATAGTACAAAAAGCACTAAAAAACACATTTTTCGCATGTGGCAAAATACAAATTTTGCAAAAAAATAAAGTAAAATCTACAAAACTATTTTCAAATCACATCTTTACTAAATAATCTTTATTTTCGATTATAAAACAATATTGTAAAATTTAAACAGTGATTAACTATATTGATTTACGATCAATAAAATTAAAAGGCACCTTAATACGTCCCATGTCATTATTTAAAATCATTTTAGCGGCAGTTTCTCCCATAACTTTAAAATCTGTTGACATTACTGTTATTCCTAATAAATCTTTTAATGGTGTATCGTTGTATGAAATCACCCCTATGCTTTCGCCTAAGGACAATTCTTGTTCTCTAATTTGAGTTATTATATTAACGAGATCAGCTTCTTCTATGGTAATGAACAAATCACCTTTCTTAAAAACCATTTCATCACAAACTTCATTTAAAATTTCAAAATCTATATCATTTTCTAGACAAAATCTTCTAAAGCCTCTTAATATACGTCTAGGATAAGGATAAATCGATTTTTCAGGATAAATAAGTACTAACTTTTTATATTTTGATATTTTACTTTTCCCTTTATCTAAAGCTTCATATATATCTTTATCAAAATCTTGATAAACAGCTCTTACATCATCTTCAAAGGGCCCTCTGACGTTATCTAGAATTAGTAACTTATTTTTAGGAATAACATTCATAGCCTCTAGCACCTCATTTGTATAGCTTGTATGTTGCATGTTTTCATTTTTAAAATGAGGCATTACAACATAATAGTCATACGCCATTTTATTATTTTTCAATGCATTTAAAAACAGAAATTCATCGCAATGGTAAACCACCAAATCCATTTTCGAATTTAAACCTATCCTATCCATAAAGGAGTTATAAATTTGCATTTTATAGGTACTTAATTTATTGACCAAAAAAAGTATATTTAACTTACAATTGGTTTCATTTTTCACCACATAATAACCACGTCTGTGTATCGATTGGATAATATTTCGCTCCTTCAAAACATTATAAGCTTTTTCTACTGTATCTCTAGATAAGTAAAAATCCTCGCTAATCATATTTATAGATGGCAATCTTTGATTCAATTTAATATTTCCATTTGAGATATTTTTAATTATAGAATCAACAATTTGCTGATACATTGGTAATCTCGAATTCTTATTAATTTCGATATAACTTAAAATTTCCATATGCTTCAAGTCTTAATTTAGTTAGGTTCACAATTTATTAAGCTTGAAGTATTGTTAAGTACCGATTAGGGTATCTAATAGTACCAACCCTATTAAATTAGTACTTAGAAACCAACTATTTTAGGGGTTTCCATGTTTTACACCACATATTTTATAATACTTAATGGTTAAGAAAAGCTGAATTGAAAAAATAATAAATTCCTGAACTTCTTGTTACCAACCATACTTATACAGTTAACTTCCAAAAAAAAAAAACTAAGTTCAAAAAATAAATATGAGTGAATTTTTACTGCAGCATTTCTCAATGGTTTTTAGAGATTATTAATGGAAATTCGTTACAACTCATATAGCTTTAGAAATATGAGCAAATTTCAATAACTTTTATTGGTTTTTACAAGCACTTTTCTTCCTCCATTTAATTCACTTAATTCAACCATAAGTCTTTCATTATCCCCAAGCACGAATTTTGGAAGTACACAAACAAACCGTTTACCTTCGTTTGCTTTAATTTGATTTGGAATGGTTTGATGATACATTATATTCTGCTGTAAACGTTGAAAGGATGCTTTCCTTCTCTTATTTCCACTAGTAATGTAAACATTTAGGTAATCGACTTCAAAATCTATATGTGATTTGTTCTTGATTTCAATGACTAAATAAACTTCATCCTTATGATAAGCCACATCTTGCAACTGCACTTTAACACCCTTTCTTTTTTTTGTTTTGATTGCAGTTGTGTTTCTGCTCAATAAAAAATCACAGAAATTCTTATAATCTTTAGATTTATTTGTGATCGTTGAAGATATTGAGTCGTCTGTTTTTTTATCTATAATCACTGGTGATTCTGTTCCAATACTTTCATCTAAACCAATAAAATAATTCAATTTCGTAATGTGTTCCTTATATTTCAAAATATAGGAATACACTTGACCATTTTTGGTTATGGATATTAAATTACTCTCTTTTCCAGGTGTTGCTTGTAACAGACCAAAATATTGTTCCTTATCTCGGTTATAGGTAAACACAAAATGAGGTGCTCCAGTAACGCCCTGGCGGATGGGCTCAGTAAAAAACAAGGCGACATTTTTATGATTGTTAGCATAAATCGTATCTAATCTTTTTTGCCCTATGAGGTCGCATGATAGTAATATCATGGCTACAAATACATATACTTTCATGAGTTATGGTTTTAAAATGAGTTGATAATTATCAGCAATAGTTACTTTAACAGCTCTATTTCCTCTTTGGAATATTTTCTTTATACCTCCTACTTGTGGTACTCCCGTTATATTAATATCCTCTACAATATCAGCTACAATCTCCTGACTTGCTTCTGCATGAAAACTGTTTTCGATATAGACGCCCTCTGTGCCGTCTTCTAAATCAAAAGCTTTAAGTTTTACAGGATGGTGGTTTATATTTTGAATTTTTATTATGGTTCGGTTGGGTTTGAAACTGACAAACCCATAAATGTTTGTGTTTTTTGGATAAACACGATTATCTATTCTTGCTGCTTGAGTTAAACGCATCCGTAGCCTGAAATTATTACGAACGGTTTGCGTTCCATCTACCTGGGCATAAATAAAGGCATCAGTAGTTTTTAAAATTTGGTTGTCATTGACTACTGGGTTTGAAGCGAAGAACAACTGATGCTCCAAAGCCAACTCCTTTGCCATCGTTTCATAATCTACTACTATTTTTTCAGGTATAGTATCTACACTTTTTCCTGCTTGTTGCTCCTGATTTTCTGATGACCTATAATTTCTTTCCGAATAGCTTATCCTTCCTTTATTGTAGATACTATCTACCATCCGCATTTTTTCCTTGCTTAATAATTCGCTATCATAAACTCCCGTTGAGTCTAACAAATGCTCATCATAAATACTAGGCGCATTGGTTTCTCGAACTTCTTTTAAATCATCAACGGCTTCTAGTTTCGTCTCATATTCCTTTTGATCATCTGGCAAGTCTGGAATAGCAATGTCATTGTTGTCTATAATGGCTTCATTATCGCCTCCCATAATGGTCATACTGTATCCTGCTATAAATAAAATGATACTGACTAATACGGTTATAAAAACGATTTTCTTTTTATCAATTTTCATTATCAATGCGTTTTAAGGTGTTTTCAAAATAATTGGTAATCAAAAGGCCGTGGGGGTTATTTGGAAAGTGCCTATCCACATGAATTAATTTACCTGTAGTCGTCATTTCATAAGTGTCAATTATTGACCCACGATTGATTTCAAATACAGTTTTGGTTTCAAAGGCATAGGGCTCTGCTTGAATATCAACCTTAGAATGGATGCTAATCACCTTTTGTAATAAAGAGTATTGCAACAAGCGATTATAGACACCATCTGCCTTCTTTTGTCTGTACAATCCATCTACCGTACTATTGCCCAACCACAAGGCTTTCTCTAAATTTTTCTCATAGTTGCTGGCGTCAATATTATAAAAGTAGCGATGAAAGTTTTCTAAATGCGCCAATACTTCAACTTCAAGATTCTCTTGATGAGACACGAATTTTAATGGAATGACCTGCCCCTCTGTGTTGACGACAAAGGCATTATTAACGGTTTCTTTATGTAGTAAAATCACAAGTACTACAGAAACCACACAGGTTATTACAGCTCCTATTATTACGGCTAACACAATGAAACGGTTGAGCTTTAGTACACTAAAAATGTTTTTATACGGTGTTTTCATTTTCTTAAATATTTTATAACTGATTACCCCCTAGCCTCCTATAAACAATTTGAAGACAAAAGTGCTGGCCTTTCGATAGAGTTTGAATTTTAAAAGCACAATAAATCCAACTGAGGCAAATTGTAGGAGCGGCGCAAAAAAATCACTGCCCCAATCGGTTCCAAACAAGTCTACCCAGAAGTGCGTATTGATTTCTGTGTACAGGTTATTAACAAATACATTCACCAAAAAAAAGGCTGGTACTAGCATGTACACACCTGCATAGAGTTTGAAGAAATTATAAGCTAAGGTTCTAAACTTTTCAAATACTGCTAAACTAATGACCAAGGGAAAAAAGGCTTGCATGATACCCAACAAGAAATAACGCTCTGCTAAAAACAGTGGATAAATGAACAAGTCGAGTAACCATAAAAATATTCCCATGATAAAGGCTATCGCCTTTAAACCGTATAATGGTGTTACTAAAGCTTCATACAATAAGGCAAATGCTTTTTGGGCTGCTTTCAATGGCCCTACATCCTGCTCTAAATCTAACTCCTGCATTTGTAAAGGCAATAAGACTGGTGCTGTATCACGATATTGTGTTTCAATAGCAACCAAAAGGGCATCGAACACATTTAATACTTGTGTTGAAAAAATAACTAAGATTACTACGGCAAAATTCTTTGCTAATTCTGATGGCGTTAACCCCCATGTAAAACCTGCGTTGGTGGCTATGCCTTCGTTGTATTTTTTTAGAATATTTATCAGAAAGAAAAGAATGGCTAGAGTTTTCATTCCTGTGATGGTATACTGCGAAAAATCACTGTTTTTGATACTTGTAAAAACAGCATCCACGTATTCTAAACCTATGCCCAATAAAATACCAGCCATTAGTAATTTGTCTGTCTGTTATTGATGATATCTTGCATTTCTCTAAAAGCGATAATCTCGCGATAGCGTCTAGTCTTTGCTTCTATTTCTGCGACCATATCTTTTGACTCTCTTTCTTTTTCTTTGAGGACTTCTGCGCGTTCTGCATCTGTCATTTTAAGGGTGCCACTAGAGAGAATTTTATCTATGTATTCTAAGCTATCCATAGAGTTTTCTATAATGGCATTAAATGAGTCTGATATGCGATTGACTTCATCCGCTTTGATATAGGGTGAGTTTAATATCTCTCTTAAATCGTCTTGTACCAAATCAAAAAGACGTTTATTATTCTGAGTGAGTTCTTTAACAGCTTTGAGCTGTGTAATGGCATTGTTCACTTTTTCTATATTCTCCTTTTGAGTCTTTAGAAACTGAACCGTTTTTAAGAGCTGTGAGGTCTGCTTGGCTGATTCAATTAAAGACTTGGCAAAACTGATAAAATTGGTATTGTCGTAAACAGGCATACCTTGTGCCGTCAGTGATTGGGAAGTAAATACACTTACTAATAAGGTAAGCAGTAAAATTCTAATGTTTGATTTCATAACTTTAGTTTTTAAGAGTTAATAAATATTTTAATGGCTTCTTCCATACTGTTGGTTTGTTCGTATAAGGTCATTATGGCCTCGCTTTCTTTTCCATCTGTTAAGTATGCTGCATAAACTTCTCTAGGGACTTCCAACCTGAAAATGTTACTTTCTTTACCTATTTTAATAAACATTTCGGTGTACTTCCTTGCTCCTGTTAAATTATTACGAATGGATCTTAATTGATTCATATCATGACTTGACAGGTTCAATCGGTTTTTTAATTCGTCATAACCTTTCTCGTTATTGAGGCTGTAAATAACTTGGGTGTTTTCTAAAATACTGGCCGATGTAGAATTATTGGGGAGTTGATTGATGGATTGCAAAATAACACCTATAGCACCGTTTTGCTTTCTAATGGCTTGATAATAGAATTCGACACTTTCTAGTACATTTTCAAATTTGAGCTGTTTGGCGAATTCATCGAATAGTATGATGCCTTTTTCTGCTTTATTCCGCCAAATGGTACTTTGTATGGCTGACTTAATGAGTTTTAACATCACCGAAAGTATTTCTTTATTGTCCTTGACTTCATCCAACTCAAAAACAATCAGCCTTTTATCTTCTATTTTATAGGTCTGGGCTTCAGTGACATCAAATAAGAAACTATACAGTCCATCTGCTACATATTCAGACAGAATATGTAAAAAGTTGTACACATTGAAATAGGCTTCTTGTATTTTTAGTTCTTCTATGAGGGAATCTTTCTTATCATCTACAAACTGATATAAGCTGGCTAATGAATGGTTAGAGTGAACCGTCAGGTAATAGTATTTTAGTACTTTCTTTATAGCAACTTCTTCTGCTTTTGTGGTGTCTTTACCTAAGGCCAGTAGTTCTAAAATAAAGACACCTAAATCCTCCAAATGTTCGGGAGTTAGTGCTTTATCTGAAGCTCTATAGAAAGGATTAATCCCTAAATTCTTTCCTTGCTCATAGCGTAAAATAATATGATCATCGGGGTAAAGTTTTGCAAACTTGGAATAGGAACCTCCTAAATCAATGACCACTAATCTGACGCCAGATTCAAAATACTGACGTAAAATATTATTGGCTAAAAAGGACTTACCTTCTCCTGTGGGAGCAAAAATGGCAAAATTCCTGGCCTTAATGCGTTTTTTACCCTCATCCCAAACATCTTTTAGAACGGGTATATTATGCTGCCTGTCATTAAAAATAATACCAGTGGCATCTGTTTTGTAATTGCTGTTATTGATATATAAACACAGAGCGTGTTTTAAATCGGTTACATAGACATCTTCATTCGAAAAATTAGATGAAAAACAACAATACGAGTTCAAGAAATAATGCTTGCGCTCTTCACCTTTAGGGTAGTAGGGCAAGATATCCAATTCTTTAAATTCGGCCTTTATTTTGGAAGCAATTCGATTTAAATCTTGGGCTTGTTCCGTCCAAAATATAATATTCAAATGCCCTCGAATTATTCGAGAACTATCATCTTCATTAATAATTGCTGTAATGGCTTCAATCTTTTTTAAAATGACTTTATTCTGCGTTCCAAAATTCGAACTCTTCTTGAGTTCTTCGATTTTTTTATCGAGATGCTTTTGCCATTTGTGCTTATCATCTAAGTAGATGATTTGATTAACCATATGATTTTCATGGATACTAAGTCCTAGACCGTCTATAAATCCTTGATGAAAAGTGTAATCATCGGATGTGAATTTTTCGTTGGTTTTACTACTTTGTACGACATCTCCAAAACAGCGCTCACTGTTTACGGCCAGTACATCAAAATGATGTTCCCCTACAGAAATATCGGATTTTTTAAGCTGAATATCGGTATCAAAACCGGTGTTAAAGCCATTGAAATACGTGTTCGTAAGTGAAAAAATTTCATTTTCATCTAAAGGCGTTAAAGTCAGTTTACGGCTGTTATTTATATAGGAAACAGCATCATTTACCGCGTTAATGAATGCTTTTATTGTATGATCTAAAGGCTTATGGATGCCTTTTTCTATCTTCCGAAATGGATTGATAAACTTAGCTGCGTTGAGTGAGCCTCCCAGTGGCAACACAAAAAACAAATAGGATGCATGTTTGAGGTATTGACGGCCATTGAAATAATCTGCTGTGGCTTTTTCTAAAAAGCTTTCATTTGGTAGTACCGAACCATCATACTCAGCCTTCTCATAAATATCTTGTTTATGTATGACCGTGCTTACAGGCAATGATTTAAAAGCCTGGAACCAGGTTCCATGAAGGTCTTCAAAATCCTTTTCAGATAAACTGTATATTTCAGGAAGATTGGCCTTATAACACAGTACCACATGACCATTACTCGCAAAAAGTACATGTCCTTGAACATCTAAAATGGGATGGTATGACGATAGGTTGAGTTTATTCATTTGGATAAGATTTCAATGACACAATCATTTTCATAGTTTAATCCTGTAACTTTCTTATTACTAATGGTCCTAGGAAAAACTTTTTTAAAATGTATTAAGGCTGGGTTCTTAACTAACTGGATGAGGCTGATGTATACTGTGATATTTAGAACAATGGCGCCAACCACTATGAAAAAACTAAAAGAAAAAATGATGACTAGTAAGGAGACAATAACTAAGGTCATCATCAGGGCGAACATCGCTATGGGCAATCCCATTATAACAGCACTTTTTCTAATATTCTTATATACCTCATAGGTTTTCATAAGCATGGTGGTAATAGATTAAACTACAATCCCTATTAAGTAAGTAAAGATTCCCACTACTGCCCCTGCTATAAGGACAAAGACTAACACACGAGTAATCCCCTTTTTTAAATCGGCATTTTCTCCGAAGAAGTGTCCGGCATTAAACAGGAAGCCTATAAGAAAAATGACTCCTAAAATAATTGGGAAAATTGATCGAATGGTATCCGAAACATCATTTACTGAATCTTCGATACCTCCAATTTGTGCAAATAATGCCTTGGAAATTAGAGCGAATAAAAACGTGAGATACATTGATTTTTTCATGTTAAAAAGGTTTTAAATTATTACTGATTTCTCTTTATGAAAATTACAATATATTTGTTTTTAAAATATTGATTTACAGTATTTTATGTGAATAATATTTTTTAATCCTGTTTGATTTTAATTGCAAACAAATAGCCTCAATCCTTATGACTTTTCCTTCTAAAAAATCAAAAAATCATGAAAGTAACTTTCAAAAACAGGCTCCAAAACGTCATTTTTCTTCTAGTGATACTAAAATCTTGTCTGTGTTTTAGTCAAATCATAGCTCCTAAAAAAATCATTGTAATTGACCCTGGTCATGGTGGAATGGATCCTGGTGCTCTTGGTGTTCTTAATGTTAGAGAGAAAGATGTGGTTTTGAATTTGGCTAAAGAGATTGTACAGCTAAATAAAAGCGTATTGGATAGTCGGTTTGAGATACACCTCACACGACACAACGACACGTTAATCGCATTAAAAGATAGAAGTCAATTCTCCAAAAGATTAAAGGCTGATGTCTTTTTATCCCTACATTGCAATGCTGCTCTTAATTTTGCTTACGGGATGGAAGCTTATGTTTTGGAAAAGGCTTCTGTGAATGGGAATTATTCCTTGAACCTGGCTTCATCGCTATTAAAGGAAGTTAATCACAACTTAGGTTTTAAAAATCGTGGTGTAAAATACAGTAATTTTCAAGTGCTTCGAGACACTGCTCCTTTTTGCACTTCTGTACTATTGGAGATTGGTTTTATTACCCATGATAAAGAAGCAGCTTATTTCCTTAGAAGTAAAAATACCAGGGCCATGGCTTTGGCTATTTTAATGGGGTTATTAAAAAGTTGATTTAAAAAATCAATGCATTGTTTATTAAAGGAAGATCCTCGATTTACTTCCGTTTATCTCCAGTATTCTTATCAAAAGCGACTAAATTAAAAACCTCGCGCATACGCGAACGCACCCGTTTGCCGTAACGTTCTTCCAACTCTTGAGCATTCAAATTTGTGGTTACATGAGTTTTTAACTTGGTTGAAATAAACAGATCATAACGCGAGAGAATGATTTCTCCCATAACATTACAGTCTTTGCCATAGTGTCTCCCAATGGGTTCTACACCCAAATCATCAAAACAAAAATAATTTCCGTTACCATAGTCTTCTATCGTTTTATAGCCTAGATGATTGAATCCGAAAACTATATTTCGAGCTGGAATTATCTTGTAGGCTTTTTGATGCGGAACCACATATCTCAACAATTGCATCAAACTGGTTTTGCCGCAGCCTACCGGTCCCGATAAAAGGATTCCCTTGTTTAAATCCAAACCCAACTTTTTACAGTTGACTTCATCTTTGATCACATAATTGCATAATTTGAATAGAATATCTCGGTCTTCTTCAAATAACCTAAATTTCTGTCCGTATACCGACTTTCCTTTGGATTCCAAATAAACCAACATTTGCTCAAAATTATAAGTGATTTGGTTTCCTTTAATTTCACCTAAAACAAACGACTCACTCCCTTCGACGATGATATGTGGTTTAGATTTACTCATAAAGGCTCATTGTAATTTTTATCGGATCTGGTCTTCAAGTTGTCCTGATACGGGACAACTTCGGCAGGTTTGTCTTTTGTTTTAAAATCTTTAGTATTTAAATTTCTAAAATTTTCTGGTTTGTTTATGTTTTTCTTGTTTTCTATAGTTTGTATTTGTTTGTTTATAGATACCAACGCTTGTCCACTGCTTGTCTCGATTTTGGTACAACATGGGTCCAGCACTTGTTCATTGCTTGTCCCAAAATTGAACATCTTAACGCGACTACCTTTAAATGGATTGTGAGTTGGCATGTATAGCAAATAACTCCAATCGCTTAACTCACGAATACAGCGGTGATACGTCGTTTTAGAACCTATTTTGGCATAGCTCATAACTTCCTCTCGACTCATATAAAACTCATCCTTAAAATAATTGTTATTCCAAACTTGAAATAAGGCAATATACAGGCTAATGTGTGTCGGATTTAAACGTGTGTCTTTAGAAAATTGCATAAAAACACCATTCAAATGTTTAATATAATTGATATCCTCCAAAACAGATTAAAACTTATTGTGAATTCTGTTTTGTTCAAAAAGCTTTCTGATGTCTTCATAATCATAATACAAAACACCACCAATTTTAGTATACGGCAAAGTACCGTTTATTCTTAAATTTTGTAAGGTTCCTGGAGAGATGCCTAGAAGTGTTCTGACTTCTGGAGACTTTAACCATTTTTTTGCCGGTTGTCCAGTACTGTTATCTAATAAAAGTTTAATGTCTTCGAGTAATTCTAGTTTAAATTCTCGAAGATCTTCTGTAGTAATAATCGTTGCGCCCATACTTTTGTGTTTTTGTTAAAAAACAAAGCCGCCAAGGGTTTACATTTTTAAATGACGACTTTGCATTGATTTGACTTTCGTTTAACAAAATTGAACTGATTATTCGTTTTTTAAACCATAGTTCATCCCAAGGTGGGTGTTTTTTTTAAGACAGTATTCTAATACTAAAAGCATCCATTTAAAGGGTTTTAATAGGTAAGCCCATGTGTTTTGAGCTTCATATAAGGAATTTATGCAAGTTTTTATTTCTCCCAACTTGGGAACAACTTGGGATTATTCATCGGCATCTTCAAATCGTTGGTTTAAGACTTCAATGAGTCGGTCTAAAAACTTGGTTTTGCTACATTTCCTGGCTCGTATTTCAATAAAAGTATGATAGTAATTACCTAAATCTATATTAAAACTTTGTTCAAACATAATGGCCATTTCTTTGATATCGGCTGTTCCACTGTTTATGGTTCCACTGCTATGCAATGCATAAATCAATTCTATTAATTCTGTTTTGCTTCCTGTCCAGAAGAGTTTAGGTGTTTGCTTCATGAGAGATTTTTTAGCAACTTGTGTGTTATTTTCTAATTTTTCGATTTCTTGTTGCAAATACACAATAAGCATATCAAAAGCCATAATGGTCGCTACAGCATAATCTTGACATGTCGAAAACTCTTCATCTATAAAAAAATGAAAGGACTCCGTTGGAGAACGTAAATCGGATTGTCCTCTTATAAAATATTGCTCGTCCAGAGTTGTTGCTCCCCGACGGTGATAATGGTAAAACTCCAAATTGTCATTAAAATAATTTTGTAATTTATTAATTTGACCGTTTAAATATTTCACCTGAAATTTCGAACTACTTCTTGGGCGTTTACTTTCAATATGATATAACTTGACATAATAGATAAGCTTACTAAGTATTTGGGGCTTTATATGCTTAAAAAAATGTATTTCCTCCTCCATGGAACTAAATCCATGTTTTAGCACGCGCTTACGAAGCTGTTTGATACAACGCTCCGTATGCGCTATCCCTGTTTCAGCAGTATATAAAACATCCTCGTTTCTACACTCCAAAACATCTAATTTTGTCTCAAATTCATTGACCAGTTCTTGATACCCCATCTAAATAAAATCCCCTATGCTTAATAAAAATTTTATTCTAATGTGCCCATAAGCTCCAAAGTATAATTATCTAAGGATTGAATGTATGCATACTGATGCTCTATTGTAGCTCCTAATTTTCTTTTTTCGAAAGATGCGGTCATTCCCAAATCTATCATTTCAAACTTAAGCTCAATAGACCGCTTTATCGTTTGATACAACAGTTGTCTGTAGGTATAATATTTTGATAAAGCACTATAGTCCATACCTACAAAGGCTGGCACATAAACCTTGTTGCTATTTTTATAGCACAGCATAACACCTATCATGTTTTCTGGCACTTCCTTCAAACTGATTATGATAAATTCCCAACTGTTATGCGTTGACATGCTTTTAAAAAGTTTTTCTGGAAAGGAAAATGTGTTTAACCCTAAATTATTTTGATGGACGTTTTGATACAATTCCTGAATTTTCTTGAGCTGATTTGAAGTACAAGTTTGTACTACATCAATACACAATTTGGGTTCCAATTCTAAAATTTCTTTTCTAAAATGTCTTCGGTTTCTTGAAGATAGTTTAGCTACATAGGTTTCTACGGTTTCTTCTTGATCCAATTCAATTATACAAGTATGAGGCATTTGAACACGTACAAAACCTTGACCTTGGAAATAGTTGTGTAAAAAGTTACCCTTCGGAAAATCACGAAGAACAACCATTTTAGCTTCAAATTCTTGCTCTAGAGTTTCTATAGATTTCATAAGCATCCCTAAAGCTTGATTCTTTTCAGGGTGGGCTTCATTTAAATACATATGGTTTCCTTCTGTAAACAGGCACCCCATACTTAAAACTTTTGAAGTCAAATAATAGGGATCCGTTTTCCGGATGTCTTCTATCTTTTTTGATGCGCTAACTTTAGCTAACATATCATCTTTCCATAATCCTACTGTAAAGAAAGTGACTAAAACTGGAGTCTGTTGGGAATCACAAATTACGAGGTACTTAAATGTCCAATTATGTTCTTTAGCTTCATTGTCACGGAAGACTTCTTCTAGAAACCTAAGCCCCTGCCAATCAAAAACACCTTGTTTCCCAACTGAACTATTCCACTGATCTTTATTGATTTTTAAAATGGAATCCTCTTGTGTTATCGTGAGGTTAGTATTTTGTTGTTCTGCTTCGATTTCTTTGGAGGGATCTTCTAATTTAAAGGCTCCAAAAACACGACTTCTATTCGTTTGTGTTTCTTCCAAAGATTTTGGAAAATGATATACCATGGCTTCAACTAAGCTTTTAATTTCAGCTTTTTCATTATGCCTGGATATAGTTAAACGTACCCCTGTGTTTTTTACTGGTACTGCTGGAAAAATCCCAAGATTAACATAGAATCCTTCTTGCATTAATCGATTTACAAAGTTATAGCCTGTCTTTGGCATCCCTGTCCCTATAAAGAATACTGGTGAATGGTTTTTATCAATTAAGGGTAAATCCGTTTTTTCCAAAAGTGCGTTAAAGTAGGCTACACGTTCGCCCAAATCCTTTTGTAACTCATAAATTTCTGGACTTAAATGAATTTTTGCTGATGCCGTTGCCGCTGCAACTGAAGCGGGTTCTAACTGTGCCGAAAAGGTTAATGGCCCACCGAATGTTTTTATTTCATGATACATTTTCTTATTTGAACATACCAATACGGCTCCACTAGCTCCGAAAGTCTTACTCAACGTTCCAAATAACAAAGTGTTTTCTGCTACTTCTCCTAGTTCTCCTAAGGCATAACCTGTACCGTTTTTGCCTGTCCAACTCATACCATGAACATCATCTATATATAAATGTAATTGTGGGTATTTTAAACTCAGGGCTTTCAAGTCTTTTAAAGGAGCAAAATCACCATACATAGAATAGATGCCATCAGCCATATACCAAATTTTCTTTTTTTTATCTGTTAGTCTTTTTATTTTGTCTTCTAACATATTCAAATCATTATGTCGAATCATGTCAATTGGAACACTTCTGTTTTTTAAAACTTTAGCTGCACTTTGCACACTCCAATGTACTTGATGATCTAATATGATAGCATCTTCATCACTTACTGCATTTGGTATCACCCCCATATGTCCCAAGGTGCTGTTCTTTGTGATGATAATTGGAGCTTGATACATTTCTGTGATGTGCTGCTCTAATGCTCTGTATAATGGATTTGAAATATAAGATTTCGATAAAGGGAATTGGGTGCCATATTTTGAAATGGCTTCTATAGCTGATGCCTTTAGGCGTTCATCTTGCTCTAAACCCAGATAACCCGTGGTTCCAAAATGAAAGAGTTTCCGATTATTTACGCCGATTGTTCTTCCTGAAAAATCATCACCTTCTGCGTATAAGTGCATGATTCCTTTTTGTTTTGCGTCTGTGAACACCTCATTTACGGTGTCTAAAAAATTGTTGTGTTTGATTTTTGCCATGATGTATTTTTTTATTTCATCATTTAATTTAATATCATTTGTAGGAATTTATAAAATAGACCACCTTCAAAATCCCTTAGAATCAAATTTTAATCCTAAATAGTCAAATAAAACTTAACAATTGCGGTACTTTTTAGAACACCATAAAATACTTCATTGATTATTTTGTAAGTTTATATTCAATTACCAGTTTTCTAAATCATGAGAAATTATTTTGAAAATGACTATACCTCGTATAGATTTCATGATCATATATTGCATATCGTTTATCATCATGGCGTTTACATCGACCTAAATGCGGCTGTCCAAATTGTTAAAGACCGATTATCGTTACACCAAGGCCTATACATACCAGTGCTATGTGATATCAGAGGCATCAAAGAGATTAATAAATCAGCTAGAGCGTATTTGGCCAGGGAAGGATCAACACTAATTAAAGCTGTTGCTGTTATCGTAGAACCGCCTGTTTCTGAAATGATGTCTGAATTCTATATCAGAACAAGTAATCCTCCTATCCCTACCAAATCATTTGAAAATACTGAAGAAGCTATGGCTTTTCTAGATTTATACAAAACCTAAAAACATGGGGAATAGTAAAAAGCATAGAATCCTTCATATTAATAAGATGCTCTTAGAAATGGCTTCTGGGAATTTCTTTTACCGTTTAAAGCGAACTAATAAAAACGATCATCTAGAAGCGGTGACTATATCCTTGAATATGCTGGCAGAAGAAATCCAAAACGCCATGCTCCATGAAGGTTACGTAAACTCAAATGACCCTATAACTGATATAGTTCAAATGAGTTTTATCATTGATTATGAGGGATATATTGAACTTGCAACCCAGAAATCCAGTACGATACTTTCGGCTTTACACATCGACATTATAGGAAAACCTTTAAGTGATTTTATAACGAAAAGCTCTCAGATCCACTGGAATAAAATTTGGAATAACATTAATCAAAAAGATATTTACGATACTACTTTAGAACTTAATTTTAAAACGAAAGACGGCTTATACATTCCAAAAACCTGCTATATCACAACCTTCATTGATAAGCACAAAAATCAAAGAAAAACACTACTTACAGCCATCCACCGTGTTAAAAACCAAGACAAACTTGACCATGAGTTAAAAAAACAAATCATAAAATTTTCTGATAAAAACAAACAAGAAAACGATGGTTTACCAACTCCTGAATTAAAACCTAAAATTCGTCTTACTTTTGAAGACATTCGTAAAATAAGAGAAGGCCATGACATCATCATTAACAACCTAGAAAAACCATTACCTACTATTAAAGAGTTTGCCCTACAGTTAGGTACTAATGAGTTTAAATTAAAATATGGTTTTAAAGAGCTTTATGGAACCTCTGTACATAAGTTTTTGATGCAGGAACGCCTGAGAAAATCAAAAATGATGATTCAGTACAGTAGCGAAGCTTTAATTTCTATTGCTAGAATGACAGGTTTTAAAAGTATTGCTCACTTTTCTAGAGCTTTTAAAAAGCATTATGGATACCCTCCTAGCCAACTTCGAAAAACTCCTATCGAAGCTAAATAATGATGACATTTTAGCACCCTAAAAAACAAATCCCTTAGAGTCAAAAACTTATCCTTTAAAGAATAATGTTAAACTATAATTTTATACCATCAAATATCAAATGGTATGAAATGGTCTCAAAAACAAACAATTCTATTTACGGAAACAATTTCTATTGTCTTCGTTATTTTATTTGTTTATGCCGCAGTAAGCAAATTTCTTGATTATGAGAAATTCACTATTCAAGTGAGTCAATCTCCAATACTTACATCAATAGGGCATTGGATTGTATTTCTGATACCAACTATGGAAATTGTTATTGCAATGCTTTTAGCATTACCTCGACTTAGGCTACTTGCTTTATATGCCAGTTATAGTCTTATGGTCATGTTCTCAACATATATCTTGATAATTCTCGAATTTAGCCCTTTTATACCCTGTGCCTGTGGCGGAATTTTAGATAGTATGGGATGGACGGCACACCTTATTTTTAACCTATTCTTTGTGGCTATTGCAACTATTGGAATTCTACTTCTAACACAAAAATCAGTAACATGAAAACAACTATTGTAAAATTAATAACATGTGCTTTTCTAAGTATCACTACGGTAGTATGTTTATATGCTGTATCAGATAAACTTACCCATAGACAAAACAGTTTCCATAGGTATTTTCCTCCGCACCCTATTTTATTAGATACTGTAACGCAAATAAAATTCAATTCCTATTATTTTTCAGGATACGATGCTGTAAGTAATAATATATATCTAGGAAATATTACAGCACCATTACATTTACTAAAAGTTAATACTCAATCCAAAGACACCTCCCATATAAGCGTTAAAATCGATTCCAATTCATTAAAAAGGTTCTATGCTAAAAGTAGAATATCGGTAACCCCACCTTACTTCTATCTTTTAGATGGAGTAACTCCTAAACTGTTAAGAGGAAATATTTCATCTTGGAATGCCAATGAGTTCATTTATGATAACGCTTATTTTAATCAGGCCATTCCTATAGGCCCTAAATCATTGGCCATCCGTTCCATTGATGCTGAAAATCATGAATTGATTTTAGGAAAGGTGACAAACAAACCGCCAAATGTCCTATTAGCCCCCAACTTACTAGAAAAGCAATTGGATGGTATTTTTTGCACTGATGGATCTTTACTCTATAATACTAAACGATCAAAATTAATCTATATATACTACTACCGTAATGAATATCTTATCATGGACACAACCATGCAATTAGTTGATAAAAGAAAAACTATTGACACCAATAGTATTGCTAAAATTAAATCAAAAGCAATAGACCACTATGATTCAAAAACCATGGCAGCCCCTCCTTTCTTAGTAAATAAAAATAGTTACACCTATAAAGATTACCTCTTGATTCATTCTAATTTAATGGCTAAAAATGAAAGCAAATATAAATTTGGTAATTCTTCGGTAATAGATGTTTATAATTTAAATACTAACACTTACGACTTTAGTTTTTATATAGATTCCTTTAAAGGTTTTAAGCTCAAAAGGTTTATGATTACAGATAATCATTTACTAGCCATACATCACAACTACCTTGTAATCTATGAATTAAACCAGAACTGGTTTTCAGAAATGAAACCTGTTTCAAAACAAAATAAAGATAATATCGCGATAGAATCAGGAAATAGAAACACTGAACACCTGTATAAAAAATAAGTGTATCTTATTAATTTAATTTTAGAAAAGATGAAAAATTTAAAAATCATTTTGCCTGTAATGGCATTCATGTTTGCTGTAGCTTTATCATTTGCCACGGCAACTGAAACTAGTCCCGCACAAATGGGAGAGTATGTAATTTCTAGCAATCCGCAAGCTTGTCAGCCTGTAGATGCTGGTTGTGAAGGAGAAGGAATTACCTGTACATTCCTTGGACAACACGTCTATGCTGTTAAAAACGGAACTACTTGTAATAATTTATTAGAAAGAGATCCTGATTAATTTTAAAATAGACAAAACCTTGTCTTAAAAAGGAGTTGGTAGTGACTTGCTACCAACTCCTAATTTTACTTTAATCAGATATGACAAGGACTCTAAATTCCTTGTGGGCAATTTCCATTTCAAAACCTTGTTTTTTTAATGCTCCTTTAATAGCTTCAAAGTCCGATAGCAACACAGATGTTTCAGGTATATCTATGTGAAATTCTAGTCCTGTTTCATTAATAATAGGCATATTTAATTTCGATTTCACCATATAAAATATCGAATCTATGTAATTATCCACTGAAACATTTTGAAAGGAAAAATTTGTAAATCCATCAGATTTCAACCTATAATCACCTCCTTTTGTTTTCAATTTTCTTTTTGCCTTTTCTAAGACGGTTAAGCGCCAATAAGGCAACATCCGTTTCTCTATTCTAACTTGATATCCAAAATAGTTTTTCAGGTCTCCTTGCATCATGCCTTGGAGATTCTCTGAAATGGCCTTTTCAGGAGGTACAATAAGGCTATAGATGAACAAGTTTTTTCTAGTCTCATAATTTACACCAGAAAATAAGGACTTATCTTTTAACTCCAATATCAACTGATTATAATCTCGCTCTTTTAAATATAGATAGTCATTCAATACCCCTTTAGAATTAATATATCCAAAATAGGCTAGTTTGTATAAATCCGATAAAGTCGCACTTCCCTGAAGCCATCCCTTTTTTCTATAACTATTGTCACGACATACTGCATCAATGGTATTTGATATTCTAGGCACTCTAACCCCTTCCTTTTCATAATGAGTAAATAACGATCGGTACAAAAATGGAGGATTTTTAACCCTTTGACCATTGGATTCAAAGGGCATAAATTGATCTACCTTTTCTGTTATTGCTTTTTGTCGAGCTTCATATGAAAGGTCTCTAAAGAAGAAATCTTTTTCTGCTAAAAACAGCTTGACTTTTTCTTGATCGATTGCATTGGTTATGGCCTTCACAATGCCTTTTGAATCTATATAAATAATACAAGGCACTTTTGATTCAGGCACAAAACGCTGAAACAAAACCGGATCAAAGGCTACAGGGATTTTCAGCCCTTGTTCCTGCTTAAGGTTTGAGTATAACTCCTTAAGATTCTCCATTCCAGGTTCCATTCCTAGAAAAACATGTTTACCAACTCCTGCATCTGCTGCTTCTCCTCCAACTAAAAAGATGTTTATTTTTTCTCCAAATTGTTGCTTTAACCCATTTACCTTGGTAATGTTTCGAACAGCACTTGGACAATAACGGCTCCAAAAATAAAGAATAGTTGGTTTACCCTTCAATTCTGAATAGGTCGTTCGTGTCTGGGTATAGTCCATTATATTTTTTATTTCAAAATCTAGAATAGGCTTACCTATTTCTGGAAAGTGATTCGGAGACTCTTGAGAATTAAGACTTAACCCAACACTTAATCCCATAAAAAGCAGCCCAAGCATAGTTTTAATTTTATACTTCATGGTTTTCATAAAATTATGAGTCTAATATTCTGAATTTTGAGATAGGTTTGGATTTTTCGCTAATTCACTTTCAGGAATGGGATAACGTAACTCTGCTGTGCTATTCCAATTGGGTTTCAAAGCAGAAAGCACTGTATTAGCTTGGCCTGTCCGTTTTAAATCAAACCACCGATGTCCCCTCTCTGAAAACAATTCAATTCGGCGTTCCTTTAAAATAATATCTAGTAAATCTGCGGTAAGGCTAGTGTTCACATTTGATAAGCCTGCCCTATTCCTTATGGCATTAATATCTTGTTGAGCTTCGATTATCAGTCCTTGATTTGTTCGCGCTTCTGCTCGAATAAGATATTGTTCTGCTAACCTTAGTACGGTGCTGTATTCTGAAGGCGGATCAATGGTCGATTTTATCTTGTACTTAAATGGAAAATAATCAATTTCAACACCACTTCCTAAAGATGAAACCCATTGATTTAGTCTATCATCACCATTTTCAAAAGCATTTAACAAATCCTCACTTAGTGCTACTGGACTTAAAAAATAGTTCGGTGTGGTAATTATAAATATATTGCCTTCCCTCGTTTCTCCTGTAGTACCCACAGGGGAAATTTGCCAGATCGCTTCTTCACTGTTCGCTAAAAACACCTTATTTAAATCGTCTGAAAGCTTAAATAGTTGACTAGCATTTATAATTTCTGACGCCATTTTTTCAGCATTTAGCCAGTCTTCTTGGTATAGATATACACGTGACAACAGAGCTGTTGCACAATAGCTATTTACATGTGTTCGCTGATTATCTCTATAGGATACGGATAACATGGATTTGGATTTGTTTAAATCCTCAATAATGAATTGATAGGTGTTTTCCTTTGATGCTCTTGGTTCCAATGCATTTTTACTGTAGTCCGTAGTATTAATTAAAGGAACTCCGCCATACAAATTTGCTAAATTGAAATAAGCAAAGGCTCTTATAAAATGAACTTCTCCTACTAACTGTTGCTTAGTTGCTTCAGTAATCTTATTGGATCGATTCAACCCTTCTAGCGCTGCGTTGCACATGTAAATAATGTTATAGGCCGTTGACCAAAACTTTAAACTTGTAGAACTATCTGGGTTAATGTTATGCTCGTAATATTCTTCGAACTCCGGGTACGCAATGGGATTGTATAAATCCAATTCATCTGCTGAAACCCCTGTTACTACCGTAATAGAGTTTACACTTCCACTAGCAAAACCATTGAAGTTAAAGAGCTCATGATAAATGCCATTAACGGCTGCAGTAGCTAATTCATCACTCTCAAAAACTACTTGACTTACTACCTTTGAGTTTGGAGGAGCAATGGTTACATAATCTTCGCAAGCTACAAAGACTATACTAAGTAAAAAGGCAATTAGGTATATTTTATATTGTATTTGTGTTTTCATTGTTCTAAGGGTTAAAAAGTTAATTGCACTCCAAAAGTGAACATTCGTAAAGGCGGTAAGTTTGAAATACTACCATATAGAGCTGACTCTGGATCTAAACCTTCATAATCTGTAAGTGTAAATAGGTTTTGACCATGTAAAAAGATCCTACCCGATTGCAAGGCTACTTTTTCCATTAGATCTGGAGGAAAACTATATGAAAGAGACAATGTTTTTAACCGTATAAATGACGCATCAGTGATTACTAAATCACTAGTTCTTGCTCTAGTGTAAGTTCTATATGCTGTTGAACTTGTTGAGAACTGCTGTGTTGTTGCTACATCCCCTGGCATTTGCCAACGATTAAGAACGGCAGTCTGTTGATTTCCTAAAGAACGCCCTGGGGCTTCGAACATAGCCAAATGGTTTCGTCCTTTTTGATTTACAAATTGAAAAAAGAAGTCTAATGAAATATTTTTGTAACTAAGCCTATTCGTTAATCCTCCGTAGTATTTTCGTCCCATGTCCTGGATTATTAAGCGGTCATTAAAATCAAAACGTCCATCGCCATCCATGTCTTCCATCTCGTAGAGACCCGTTGTTGAATCTACACCTAAGGAACGGTATAAAAGTGCACTGTTTAAAGATGATCCAACCTTATATTTGTTATTATATGCTGTATTCTCAATATCAGGAAACTCTATAAGCTCGTTCTTAGGAATCGTAATATTAAAAGAGGTTTCCCAATTAAATGTGTCGGATTGAATATTTTGAGTGGTAAGCTGTAACTCCCAACCACGGTTTTCTACCGTAGCTGGTAAATTTGCTTGAATGGATGTAAAACCTGTAAGCGCAGGAAGTGTATAACCCACCAGTTGGTTGGACGACCTATTTCTATACCAGTTTGCTGATATCATGATACGGTCGCCTACAAACCCTAATTCGGTAGATAATTCCATTTTTTTATTAACCTCCCATGAATAGTTTGGATTTGCTAACTGTGTAGGGTATAAACCACCTACTCCGTTGGTGGGTTGATACGTATCATAATAACCGTAATCTGCAATTTGATCACTACCAGTTGTACCGTAGCTGCCTCTAAACTTCCCAAAACTTAAAAAAGGTAATGCACTTTTTACAAAGTCTTCCTGTGTAAAAATCCATGCGGCTCCTACAGCTCCAAAGTTGGCAAATTTATTATTCGGACCAAATCGAGATGAACCATCTCTACGCCCTGTTAGGTTTATAAAATATTTGGATTCCCATTGGTAACCAACCCTACCAAACACAGCATTATAAGCATACTCTCTATCGTCCTGAGTCAGAACACTTACACTATTGGCTGCTGCAAAATTATCTAGTAAACTTTCATCAGTATACCCCTTCCCTACTAATAGAGAGGACTCATTTTTACTATTTTGAAACGTCGCTCCAAATAAAATATCCAATTCACCTTGACCTAAGCTTTTATTATAAACCAATTGGGGTTCTACGATATAGGAGTCCCTAGAGGTTGTACGTTGACTCGCAGTATTTTCAGAAATTACAGCTGGATCATTACTGCTTATTGGATTTTTATCTAAAGCTATACTCAGTAAATTAGTGTAACCCACACTTACTTTGGCTTGCAGACTGGGCATAATCTGGTAGCTCACCATCATACTACTTAATAAAGTATTTGTGTTTATATCCTGTGTTTTTCTTAGGTAACTTAATGGATTCACCCATGTGGAGTTTTCCCAATTTAAATCACCTTGATTATTATACAGTTCTGGCGCATTGGGGGCTAACGTTATAGCTTCATTTATAAAACTGGAGGCTTCAAAACTATTATGTTTGTCCACGCCATAGTTTACAGATAAGGTAAAATTTAGTTTATTATCTACAGAATGGTGATTTAAATTCAAGTTTCCTGTCAGCTTTTTATAACCAAAATCTCCAGGAAAAACTAAATCTTCATTGTGATACCCCATTCCAAATAAAAATGATGTTTGAGGTGTTCCACTCGATATAGATGCCTGAACATCCGAAATAAATGCGCTATTACTTAATAATAAATCCTGCCAATCGGTATAGCTATTTTGATTCCAAACTAATAAATCTGGGGCATTACTCAATGTTGGTATTTTATTATCATTGGTAAAGGCTTCATTACGCATTTCCAAATATTCAGAAGTATTTAAAACATTCATTTTCTGAGATATTTCACCAACACCTGTATAAGCACTAAAATGAACTCTGGATTTCCCAGAGGAAGCCTTTTTAGTGGTAATTAAAACCACCCCATTTGCCCCTCTTGAACCATAAATTGATGTGGCATCAGCATCTTTGAGAATCTCAATACTTTCTATATTTGAAACATTTAAGGTACTCAAAGGGTCGAGTCCAGATATCGCATATAACCCAGAAGCATCGATCTCCTCCGAACTTATTGGAATTCCATCTATAACATAAAGTGGTGAATTACCATCATCTCTAAGACTATTTCGCCCTCGTATTTGAATGGTTGTAGCAGCACCTGGCAAATTGTTAGTTTGATTTATCTCTACACCTGGCATTCTACCTTGTAATGCTTGTAAAGGGCTTACCACAGGTTGTAAAGCTATATCCTTTGAACCAACACGACTTATACTTCCTGTGCGTTCTCTTTCCTTAACACTATAATAGCCTGTATTAATCATCACTTTACCCAATTCGGTAATGTCTTCCTTAAGTTTCACATTAATTTGACTTTGATTATTTACAGGTATCGCTTGTTGTTCAAAACCTAAAGCCGAAAAGAGCAATACTCCTCTACTGCTTACTTCAATACTGTATGAACCATCAAAGTTTGATATGGTGCCTTTCGGAGTCCCCTCTACTTTTACATGAACTCCTACTAAAGGCATATCATTCAAGTCAGTAATGATGCCTTTAACCCTTATTATACCTTGTTTGATGGGCTTGGGAATTATACGAGTAATGGTATAATAATTCCCATTTGTTACTGTTATTTTAAAATTTGCTGGAGGAAGGCATTGTTCTAATAACCTATTAACTTTTACAACGCCTTTTTTGATTGCTATTTCGGGGACGTCTTTAAAAATATCCGATTGGTAAATGAAGGTACATTCTGTTTGCTCTCCTATAATTTCTAAAACCTCGTAAATAGTCATGGTTTTGTCTGCTTTTATAGAAACTTTTTCATTTTGTGAAAAAAGAATTTCTGATGAAAAGCCGAAAACAGTTGTACAACATAATAAGATTAGTGTTTTCACAATAAGCTTTGGAAGCACTTTCCTTTTAAAGAAAATGCCGTTGGTTAATTTTATTTGCATAAATTTGTGTATTAGTTGGTTAAAAAACCGATTAGTGTATAGGGAATTTAGCTTTGTACTGTCCAGGTAGCAGCTTTATTCCCTTTCTTTTACTTAATTGTTATCATCTTGTTTTTTATCTCATAGGCATTAATAATGTTTGTGTTTTGTATTCCGTTTAAAATATCTTCTATATGCTGATTTCTATTTAGTAACCCACTAAATTTGACTTGCTCTAAATCATTTGATTCAAAATAAATTTCAACATCATACCATCTTGAGAGCACTTTCATAATCTCTTTTAGTGGTTTATCTTTAAAATTAAAATATCCTTTTACCCAGGCTATATCGTATTTTATATCTACTGTTTTTTTAATGACCTCTCTAGACAAAACATGCATGACAGTTTGTTCTCCTGGGCTTAATGATTCTGAATGTTCATTGACCTTGACATCAACCTTACCTTCAACTAAGGTTGTGAAGACTTGATTTTCACCTTCATAAGCTTTAATATTAAATTCCGTTCCAAGCACGACTACTTCCTGACCTTTGGTAGCCACCTTAAACCTGCTTCCTTGATGCTTTGTACTTGGCGACACATCAAAATAAGCTTCACCATATAAAAGTTCAACCACGCGAGTCTCTCCCGGCTTAAACGCTACAGGGTATTTAAGTTTTGTGGCTGCATTTAACCACACCTCGGTACCATCTGATAAGGCTATTTGATACTTACCGCCTCTTGGCACAGTCAAATAATTAAATGCTGTGTTAAATTTGGTTTGTCCTCTTTCATAATCTAAACGCTCTCCGTTGCTGGTGACTAACTCATTTTGGAAAGGAATTCCTTTTTGAAGTGCAACTTGAGAACCATCCTCAAGAGTCAATATAGCCTTATCGGTACCTGCAATAATTTGGGGACTTTCTAACTCCGTGTGTTCTTTTTTATTTAAAATAATATGTGCTACAAACCCAACAGAAATTAAAACAAAAACAATAGCAGCTACCTTGTAAAAAGGTGCTAATAGTGGTTTTCTTTTATGTTTAAGCCTTAATGCAACTTTTTCCCAGTCCTTTTGAGTATCTATGGATTGAAGTTGCTTTACGTTATATTCAACTGCTTCCTCTCTTAAAGCTTCGAGCAAATGTTCTTTATTTTCTTCATCAAATACATTAGAAGCGTGAAGATCGACTGGTTCTTCTCCTTTTGATAAAGCTTTTGCTGTTTTCTTAGCTAATGAAAATATGTGATCGTAAATCGTCATAGAAATTATACTTATACCTCTATGACAATCAACATGTGTGAAGCGTCTACAAAACGGATTAAAAAATTAAGAAAATTTGATTTAAGTGACTCAATATGCCTTTTAACTTTATATAGGCTCTATTCTTTTGAGTGCGCACTGTACTTTGAGTTATAGACAACTCTTCGGCTATTTCTTTGGTGGTGTAGTCCTTCAAGGTTAATTGAATAACCTTGGCTGTTTTTTTAGGTAAGCATTCGATGGCTCTGTATAATTCAGAATAGATTTCTACAGTGGTTATTTCAGCTAGTACATTGGCCTCGGTTTTCAAACTGAACTCTGTTATTGGACTGGATTTATTTATCTGTTTAACATGGTTACTTTTCAAATAGTTTAAACAGTGATTTTTCACCATGGTATACAAATAAGCCTTTATGGCATTTTGATTTTTAAGTTGCGGTGGCTTTTCCCAAACTTTCACAAACACCTCTTGTACAATATCTTTAGATGCATCCATATCCTGAAGGTACTTACTAGCAAATAAACACAAGGATGGGTAAAGAGTTTCAAAAAGTGATTTGAACCCTGTCAAACTGTTGGGATATGCTTTGCAGTTGAACATGCTCCGTTGGATTTTAAAAGGAAATAAGGATTCCTTGTAAATATGATGAGCACCGATCCTAATTCAAAATATATACAAAAAAATAGGCGTGGAACTCAACTTACCAACCTGAGGCACTGGTATACCCTGCAACGATAAGAGAGCCCACGCCCTAAGACGTGAGCCATTCTACTTATCATCTCGTTGCAAAAATTACCAGTTTTCAAGTTGAGACTCAAAGCGAAAGCTTCAAATATTTTCTATTAAGAAGAATCGCAAATATATGTATTCAATTACAAATATAAAGAAATAATATTTTGTCAGCCAAATGGATTACATGATTTATTCAAAGAATATCAAAATTGCAATATGGCTAAATTACGACCAGAAGAAATTGCATTTAATGATAAAGTAGCCCAAAGAATTAAGGATCTTAGGGTAAAAGTCAACCCTAATCAAAAAAAATTTTCAGAAAGCCATGATATCGATAGACAAATAGTTAGTCGATGGGAAAGTACTACTGACGAAAGAGGAGTCTCGATTCATACAATAAATCGTTTCTGTAAAATGATAAATATTACCTTAAAAGAGTTTTTTGACTCCGAACACTTCACTAAGGAATAATTTCCTTTGTCTTATGCCTAAAGATGAAATATGTCAAAAAATATACTACACTAATAAGTACCCGTTATGTAATTTAGCTTTGGGATAGCGTTTAATTTATTAGCTTTTTGCATGGGGCAGCTCTTTAAAGTTGTGCAATGAGGCACTAATGAAACAAGCTGTAATGTGCTACAGTATGGCAATTTAAACGCTATAGACGTGTGGCACGGGCAACAAACCAAAATACAGAGGATTTTGAGGAACGAGAAAACTGGGTTTTGGTCTTTGTGGGGAATTAATCTTCCCAAATTATACTTAAAGTATGTTTACCATTCATTAGACAATGTTCATAAAAAGGCTTTTCTACTTGACTATCTTTCCAGATGTTAAACCAATCCATTGCGAAAACTTGTTGTGTGGTATTAAATTTTTTACCCACGCTAAAATATTCTCCTGCGACCGTGTCTTCTGGTAATTTGTCTTTTCCATACTTTAAATATTTAAAAGGAAAATCATTTGAAGACCAATACCATTTTATTATGTTATCGTGAGCATAAACTACCATTATTGGATGCGAGCCAATAGAACAAAATCTTAATGATGCAGCAGAAATACTTGTTCCAAATTTTTTAGCTAATTCTTGAATTATTCTAAATTCAAACTTCTTCTTATAGCAATATTTGCGAAACCTAGATTCTGGCATTAATAAACATGAGGAAAAAAAATCCGCTTGCCTTTCTGCTCTATTTCTACTTTGAAAACCAGTAAAGGAACAATGACTAGGAGACAAACCTTTAGCTAAAGAATTTCTATGGTCATCAATGAAATAATGACCTAATTCATGACCAAAAGTAAAACGAGCCCTTTCAGAATAGGCATGCTCTAAACGGTCAATATTAATATAAATGTGAAACTTTTTATTTTCACATTCTAATAATCCATCAAAAGCATCGGAATAATTTCCAAAACTATATGTAATAGATTTTTTTTGGGCAATTAGGATTGGGTCTATTTGGCTATTTGGAAAGTAAAAATCGGAAATATCACTTGCCAACTCATTAAGTGCAACAGTGTCATAATCCGATAGAAAATCAATTTTGTGCATCCCTTTTATCCTTGTTCATTTTTTTTCTTATTTCCTCAGTTATTTTTTTTCCTTCTCTTGCTGCCATAGAGAGTGGATATATAGAATTATTCTCTTTATCATCATTGAAATTCACTAATTCTGTATCAGAAGCCTTATTGGTTATTATTTTATCAATAGAGCTCCAATTATGAGGCAATTCGTAATCGTTTTTAAATTTTTCTTCAAAAGACAAAACTTCTTCTTCTGACATAGGAATTGAATAGCCATATTTACTCAATAATTTACCAATATCTTTTTTATCGTTAATTGCCATTTTTTTAAATTTTAACTTCCTTATCTATTAACGTCTTAATCTCTTTTTTAACTCTTGAAATTATTTGACGGATATTATCCCAAGTAGTGTCAAACATTTGTGTCATATACAATATGTTTTCTGGACGCATCTTTTTGCCTTCTATATACTGTTGAAAGTACACACGTACTATGTCTCTTTTCTTTTCATCTAGGGTAAGTAGTACTTTTTCTATTATATTATTTCTGTTGGATAAGTCATTATCCAAAACTTCATATTCTTCATTTGTTAAATCAAAAAGCCAATCATTATTTTCATCATCTATTATATTAGTTTCATTATGTAGATATAGTTTATTCTTTCTTAAAAATTCTAGCTTCTTGTAATATGCTATAGTGCTTATATAGGCCTTAAAAGCAGAATCCATCGATTTATGCTTTTTGGGGTCAAATGTCCAATCCAATGAATTAATCCATATATGTTGAAACACTTCATTAAGAATAGTTTTTGAAAATTCTACTTTATGAGATTTATATTCAACAGTTTTGATTATAACATTATAAAGAAATACCCTATAGGTATTATAAATTTTCTCAAAAGAGACTTTGGCTTCATTAGGATGCGCTTCTTTTTCTGATATTGTTAGTAAATGAAATTCGATATCCATATAGTATGTTATTATATGTATTATTAGTGACAAAATATTCTTTGTCACACTTAACTCATATAGTTGTAGTATGCAAAAATGTATACTATTAAAAGAAGTTAAATTAAATAAAAAATTATTAAAAAATGGCAACAAATGGAAAAAGCGGAGATAACCGCAGACACGGAGCAGTTAAGGGACGCTCACAAGTAAGAAACCCTAAAACAGATATTTGGGTAAAACGTGATACTGAAACAGGACAATTTATGGATGGCAAAACCTCTAGCAAAACACCGTTTAAAGGTGTTAGAAAAGAGAAATAAATATTTAAGTATGACAAATTATTTAATGCTTATTAATGACTTACATCCAGTAGATGTAATCGTAGCCAAAATGAGAAGTGGATTAGAACGCTTTTTAATCCATTACATTGTTTATTTAGGCAGTGGTGTTTTTATTGGAAATATGAAAGGATGTGTAAAACAAGTGTCTAATTTTGAATTGATGGAGCTACTCAAAAAATATAAACCAATCAATATAAGAAGATTTACTGGTAGTCATTTTGAAATACAGAAGGCAATTATAAGAGCAAAGCAAAAACTTGGGTATAAATACAGTTTTCTTGGATTTAATTGTGAACATTTTGCTAATTGGGTTCAATTTGGAAAAGAATCTAGTAATCAAGTTACAAATGGTTTTTTGATAGCTTCTGGTCTAGTGAGATTAAAACTAATTTCAAGTAACAATGGAAAAAGATAGACTAAAATATACCATAGATAGATTTGACCATTATTTTGATAGCGTTAATAATAAATCTGCTGTTTATATTGCTATAAACACTTTTATAACTGGAGGTATTATTGTTTTATTAACTCAAACAGATATTGTTTGTGAAATGTCAAGACTTGGAAAATTTAGTATTGCACTTTTATTATTTATTGGAATTTCTAGTTTGATTCTATTGTCTATAGCCAGTATTCCTCTTTTTTCAAAAAAGCCAGATTCACTCTATTATTTTGGAGCAATTTCAAGGATGAAACAATCTGAATTCAACAAAACATCAAAAAATTATACAGATAAAGATGAATTACAAGACTTAAGGTCTCAAACTTATATTCTTGCAGATGGATTAACCAAGAAATTTACATGGCTAAAGTTAACAGGAATATTTCTTGTAGCTCAATTTCTTTTATTATTTATAATACTAATAATCATATTAATTAATTTATAACTCCCTCATTATCATGAATATTTTCAACCCTTATTTAGAAGTCATAAAAAAAGCGGTCGATAGAGACCCAAAGTATACTAATAGATTTTTTAGCAATATGCCAGATGAAGACTACGACCTAAGTTACATTCAAAAACTCAGAAGTGAGCTTCCTAATCTAGAAAAACTAAATGAATCAGTCCAATTAGCCAAAGGGCTTGGAACACCTTCAATTACTAGTCTTCCCAGACTTGGAAACCATCCAGATTTTGCACATTTAAAAAGCTCTAGAAATACAGAAAAGCATTGGATTATTTCGGCTTTTGTAGATGTACAAAAAAGTACACAACTACATAATCGATTTACATTAGCAACAGTTGCCTTAATTACTGAAGGCATAGTTAAAGCATCCATATTTGCCGTCAATTTGTGCGGGGGTTATGTTCACAGAATACAAGGCGATGGTTTAATGGTTTATTTTGGTGGAAAAAATATTGAAAAAGGCCAAGCCACTAAAGATGCATTAAAAGCCTTTTCAATGATTTCTTATTTTGTTAAAAATGACCTTAAGGAATACTTTGAATTAAACAGCATCAGAGATATTTATACTAGAACCGGTATAGATTTAGGACATAATAACCAAGTGTTATGGATGTATTCTGGGTTAGGAGATTCAGGAGAAGTTACTACTTGTAGTTTGCATACTAGTCTTGCTCCCAAAATGCAAGCTACAGCTACTAGTAATGGTATTGTTGTAGGACAGCACATTTTAAATCAACTATCATCTTCCGATAAGTATTTTAATCAAAAATCTAAACCAATATGGGATTATGAGGATGGTAGATTTTATAATCATTATGATTTTAATTGGGAAAGATATCTTGTTGATAATGATTTTGCTGCACAAAATTTAAATGGAGATATTTTATTAAACATTGGAGATTATTCTATATCTAATGACCCAATTAACCTAGTGCCAATTGCAAAAATTAACAAGCCTTATCTTAATTTTAGATGAATTCGATATTAAAAAAAGATGTTAATGAATTTATTAATAGATATTATAAGTTTAGGGTTATCGACTATAATAGAAATGGATGTGTTCTTATAGAAGGATATATCAGCATAGTCGATGTTAATGGAGACATTTGGAGCGCTAACTATAAAGTTCAAATTGCAATTCCTGTTAGTAATTACCCTAACGTTACTCCTGCAGTTAAAGAAATTAGCACAAAAATTGAACGTAATTGGGATTATCACATTTCTGAAGAAGGGATTTGTTGTTTGGCAATTCCACATAAATTACTAGTGGCAGAACGAAGAGGTATTAATTTTACCCAATTTTATCAAGAATTCATTTATCCCTTTTTCACAAATCATCAGCATAAATTAAGAACTGGTAAATACGCAAATGGCGAATTTGAGCATCACGAAAAAGGAATATTACAATTCTATTCAGAGGAACTAAAAACAAAAGATTTAACATTCACTCAAAAAATAATTCAAGCAGCAATTGGTAAGCTTAAAATAGGGAATAATGATAAATGTCCTATTTGTAACGCTAATAAATTTAAAAAATGTTGCAAACCAAAAGCTAATAAAATATTAAGATATGGATTAAAACGCTTAAGAGATGATTTAGAAATAGTGAATATTGAATTAACAAAAGAATCATAATTGCCCAGAAACAGCCATCTAATTAAATCAATGTTTTTAGAAAATATCTACACAAAAGGCATCGATATTATCTTTATTTATTCCAACAACCCTTTTTTTAACTCTTCCAAAATCTCAACAGCATATTCTAAATCCCAATCTTTATTTCGAATCCATTGTTTAGCTATTGCTGAATTTTCAACATTAGCAACATTGGCATTTATCGTTGTTAGAATTCTTTCATTGATTGCTTCAGAAACATTTAAAAACGTACTTGCGTTTCTACCTAATACCCTTGCTGCAATTTTGAGTTGGTCTAAATCTCCTTCTTCTGGAAAAGTATCGTTATGATGCTCTACTATTTCATTAAAATTCAAATTGAAATAGTGTTCTATAATTCTTAAAATATCATACAAATTACTATCACGTTCTTCAGGCCTATCGCTCCAAGCGATTAGCTTTAAAATGACCATTCCTGGTAAGGAAGGAATTTGTATTGATTTTTCTTCTATTTGAACAGTTTCCGGAAGTTGTAATACTTCGCTAAAACCTAAAACATGCAAATCGGTATAGCGCTCATTGAAGTTTACTGTGAATTTTTCTTCAATTTCTCCAAATGGTAATAGATCTATAACAATATTAAATTTATCGTGATACATTGTCCATGGAGCCTCTACTTTATTAAATCCGTAATTGCTAAGCTCTTCAACTATGGTTTCAAATTCTTGAATAGAAGAAATCATAATTGCAAAGTCAATATCTTTTGTACCTCTGCTAGGTTTAATTCCGTCTTTTAATAATTCTAAGGCTATGGCACTTGCTCCAATGAGATAATAAGGCACTTTTAGTTTTATCATGACCTCATCAATACAATCAAAAACTTCTTTGAAGTAAGGGATAGCGAGTTCTTTATATGTTTGGTTGGATGTGTTCATCAAAAATTAGTTTTGCAGTTTCTTTACACCTTTTATCATCAGTATTCATTAAATCTATATAAACCAATTGTTTTGGTGCTGTGTTGTTATTATTTTTATTAAAATTTGCAGCCCAAAACATATCATAGGCCCAGATATCTCCATTATCGTCAGGTAATAATTTGTATTGCAACATCAAATCTTTTGTAGTTTCTTTTGTGTAAATGGTGAATTTTTCTGGTCTTAGATGATCAGTTATGATATCTCCAGCTGGTTCGCCACCCCAAACTGTTTTATCGGTTTTGAATTGTAACGTTCTCCAATCTTGGTTCTTGTTTTGAAATCTAAAGCGTTGTTTAAAAAGCGTAGGTTTTAACGTTTGCTCAAAATCTGTCATCCACTTATGCATCAGCTCTTCATTATCATTTATTATATATTCTTTTTTGTTTAATTTTAAGATGAGGTTGGTTTCCAATAACCCATTTATGATTAAAGGAATATTACCTAATGCTACCTTGGTTATTTCTACTATCTCTCGTTGTGTTTGGTTGATTAATTGAGGATCTAATATGAAATGAAATATTACTTTTAGCCCTGTTTTGGTAAATGCTCTATTTCCTTTTTCTTTTTGAGTTTTTGTTGTTTTATGAGTATCTATAAAAATAAAAAAACCGTCTTTATTGATGTACACATTTCCATTTTCTTCTAAATAATTTACTTGATTTTCTCGAAGTTCTTTCTTTACTTTCGGATATAGTTTTTCTGCTACTAATAAGAAGTTTTTGAATCTATTATTATAATCTATGATATTAAACAATTGATGGTTTTTAACATCTTTTTTAACTTCAACCAGCATTGTGATTTTTTGATTGTTAATTGTGAGGTTTAATTTTCCATCAACGCCTATGTCTTTATTATCATTCACAGGCTCCCAATTCCATGTTATTGGAATATCCTTTTCTAAATTATGAATTGCTTTATTTAGTATCTCTATTTCTTTCATTGTATTTCCTTTCTATGTTCATTATTTAAAAATGTTCATTATTCGTGAACACTTATTTAACATGAACAAATATATGTTAATTATTTAAATAAAGTCCTAACACCTAAAAGTTATGATGGTTAAAATAAGGTGATGTGTACTTATTGATAGAAAAAATACATTAATTTATAGGATTAAATTACCTGCGTTTGTCTTTTGAAGTATTGTTATAAAGGGATTAAATTAAATAGTTTTCGCATTCTACTTCTTATACGGTTTCCATAGTATTGTTAAATTTCCGAAGCAGATAGTGGCTGTTTTTTTTCTAACAACCAATGTGCATGTGCATGAGAATTAGCATTTTATATTTCGTTATGTCCTTTTCCCTCAAAAATTTTCGGTTTTGCTTTATCAATTCTTAATATTCGTGTTTTAGATTGCTTGGCTTGTGAGAAATAGAGTAAATACCCTTTTTGTCTCCCTGCGGTTAAGTTAAAAAATGCTATCTCTAATTCGGGATTGTTTTTAAATGTTTCTTCAAGTTCATGAGGAATTTCATACTCAGAAGTCTTTTTCATTTTTACTTCCAATCCTGCCTTTTCGACCTCTATGGCTTCAAAAACATAAGCTTTGATAACTGCTTTTAAGTCAATAATCTCCTGTTCGTTTATGAATCGAATTTGACGTGCTGACTGGACGTTTTCGGTTTGTTGAATTAAAAGGTTGTTAGTATCGTTCAGTAATGCTCCTTTATGAAATAACAAGGCACAATACTCTTTAAATCCGTGAATAAGTACAATGTTTTTACCTTGAAATGTATAGCATGGATGCATCCATTTAAAATCTTCTTCGAGGCCACATTCTAAACAGATTTCTCTCAGGAGAATGGTTTCTTCTTTCCAATTTTTTATCTTTTCGATATATTGGTCAACTTTTTCCATTTAAATTTCGTTTAATTTAGCTTGCTCTTTTACCAAGCTTATCAGTTCTTCTGAAGGAATAATTTGGTCAAACTTTATTTGAATGGTTTTCTTTCCTGTTTTATATCCCTTTTCTTCCAATATTTTACGCATCTCTTCGGTTAATGAATCTATGCCAAAACTGACGTGTTTTTTAGCCAAGGAAAATCCAGCAAGAATTCCGTTGTATTTATAGATGGGCACATTCCAACTAATACCACTTTCTGCATTTGGTTCAGTAGCTTCAATTAGCTTTTTCAGCTTAATCATTACTTCTTGAGATTCTTGTGGTGAAATATCAATAAACTCATCAACTGTTTTAGGTTTTAAATCTGCCATATTTATAGTTTTTCTAATTTTCTACTTGCTGGTCTAAAATACCAAGATACAATTGTAAGAACCAAAAGTAAGGTAGGCCCAAAAAGTGTTACCGTTTCATCTCCAACTGCTAAATGTGAAACAATAGCTCCTGACATTACAAAGAAAAATCCTGCATAAGCCCATTCCTTTAATAGTGAAAATTTCGGAAGGAGTATTGCTATAACTCCTAGAATTTTCCATACACCTAGAATACTTAACAAATACATAGGATATCCTAGTAGTTCCATACTTTGAATGTTTTCTTCTAATTGTAACAATTGTACAATTCCTGTTGATAACATTCCTAAGGAAAGCCAAACTGTGGCTATCCAATAAATGATTTTATCTCTTTTTTTCATATTATTCTTTTCTTTTATAATTCAGTTGAGTTAAACCAGTTTCAAATACTTTTACTTTCACAAATTCTAGTAGTTGCTCAGGACGTCCATCTTTAAATAATCTTGTTCCATTTCCTAATAAAACAGGAACGACCGAAATAATAAACTCATCAATCAAGTCGCTTTTTAGTAGTTCATTAATTACTTCTGCACCACCATCACAATAAATATTTTTTCCGTTTTCAGATTTTAATCGTTTGACTAAATCAGTCAAGTTACCCGTGTAAAAAGTTGTTCTCCCAACCTTGGGTCTTGGAGTTCTTGTAATGACATAAACATCTCTTTGTCCATTGTCATAATGAGATGAACCAATTTCTTTAAGCACATAATCATAGGTTTTTCTACCAATAATCAAAGTATCAATGGTTTCTATAAATTCTTCATAACCATAGTCTTCACTTTCCTTTTCAACAAGTTTTAAAAAACTAAGGTCGTCATTAGGTTTTGCGATATAGCCGTCTAAACTGGAGGCTATAAAAAGTGATATCTTTCGCATTTTTTTATTTTAGATTATTGAAAATTTCCTGTAGTTTATCGTGAGCCATATTTAAGCCATAAGCAAAAGGTAGTTTTAACTGCTCAGCACGATGTGCTTCAGATTTATAAATAACCTGAATGGTTAACTTGCTTTTGTTTTCTGTAACTTTTTCAAAATTCAAGAACTCCAATTGTACACCTATCGGCATATTTTCCATTTCAAAAGTTCTTACTATCTCTTGATTTGGTACGATTTTGTGAATTGTTCCGTTTGCCTTAAACATTACATTGCCTTCGTGTGAAGTCTCGAATTGGTAGCCCCCGTGATTTCTATTTTCAAGCTTTATCACTTTTGTTCCCATCCATTGTGCTACAAATTCTGCTTCGGTATAGGCTTTGTAAACAAGTTCAACTGGAAGGTCAAATTCTCTCGTGATAGTTAGTTCTTGCTTACCTTCTAGGGCATTGATTTTTGTTTTTTGGTCCATAAGTTTATGTATTATTTGATTGATGCTGCTTCATAATTGCTTCCAATGAATTAAATCGGTCGTCCCACATTTTTCTAAAAGGCTCTATAAAATCAGCTATTTGTTTCATTCCGTTAGGGTTAAGCTCATAGTATATTTCTCTTCCCTTTTGTTCCTGTTTCAACAACTCACATTCGGTAAGAATTTGAATGTGTTTGGAAATTGTTTGTCTCGAATAGTCAAAGTTTTCGGCAATAGCACTTGGTGTCATAGCACTAGCCGCGACCAATGTGATGATTGTTCGTCTAGTTGGGTCGGCTATGGCTTGAAAAACATCTCTTCTTAATTTCATTACGCAGTTATTTGACTGCAAATATAAATGCAGTTATTTAGTTGCGCAAATAATTCTAGGTTAAATTACTAAAAGCAGGTGAGGAAATTGAGAAAGGCTAAACAAAAAAAAGACACATATTAGTAGACCTAATATTATGTTACTAATCGATAAGTTCTATTTGAATATTATTGCTATTTCCATAATCTATGATTCTTGATATGTGAATAGAATTATCGCTTACAATCCTTAATACCTTATCACAATCTTCCAAATCAAAATTGATGCGATACTCAGGATATAATTGCTTGAGGTCAGCTACTATTTTATTAGCTAACTGATTATGCGTGACATTGGTTTTGAAAATCTCAACAGCGGTAGAGGTAGTATTAATCTGGGGATTCACTTTCATTTTCTTCAATCGATTTATACTTCTAAACAATGAATGTAAGTCAAACTCCAAACTGTCTTAAATGATGATCATAATGCTTAAAAGCGAAAATTCCAATTTGTTCTTTGGTCATTTTACCGAAAAAACCGTGAATAAAATCTGAGTTGTTAAAGCGCCCGTAATGCTCAGTTAAATCAAACAATTTTTGTTTTTGCTTCTCAAAATCTCCACTTTTCTCTTTGATGGTAAAGCTTGAACCTGCTGGTGCACCTTTACCCATTGGTTTGTCGTTTTTGGTGTTGGCCTTTAAGACCATTTTTCCAATAAGTTTACCAAGAAAGTCTTGTTTATAAGGTATATTGTTATCAATACCTAACACCCATTGATTCCATTTATTCAAATGTTTTATCATTTGGTAAACATTCATTTTACCCCATTGAGCTTTATTGTCTGCATTGATTTGTTCAATTCGTTTGATTAGCTGTAGTCTGATGTTCGGGTCAAAAACAGTTTTCATCTTTATAATTTTATGCAGTATGATGTTATTTCTTTTAATTTCTCTCCTTTAGCACTCTGAAACAGATAAAAATCAGAAAATGCATATTGCTTTCCGTTTTCCATTGTCATTACACCATTTGCCGCTCCTTCTTTGCCGTGGGATAGGATTTGGTCTAATATCAATTCAGTAGTTTTTACAGATTGTATTTTCTCTAATTCTTCCGTAAATGCTTCTATTCCTTCAATTTTCTTGTCGCCAATAATATTCCAAACGATGTCTTCTGTTACATTTTTAATTAAAAAGGCAACATTTCCTTTGGCAAAAGCAATATTAAATTGTTTTAAAAATTCCATTTTGGGTGAATTCCCACAATTGGGACTAGCTATAATTCTAGTCATTTTTATCGTTTTTAATATTACATTTTCTCATTATACAATAGGTTAAACTTATGCCCATCTGGGTCGGTAAAAACACAAACATAAAAGCCATTATTGTCATAAAAAGCTTTTCTATCCTTGTTCGAGTCGAATAATATTTTACCACCAGCATTCTTTATTTCAGTTACCCAATGGTTGTATTCTTCCTTGTTTTCAACTGATAAAGAAAACATCACTTCATTGCCTTTGCTCAGGTCTGATGTTTTACCTTCCAAACTCGATTCCAGCTTTTCTTTTTTGAAGAAATGAATCACAAAATTATCAGGTCCAAAAAAGAAACTGACCAACTCATTTGATGGACTTCCATTTAACTGAAAGCCCAATGATTGATAAAAAATTTTGGTTCGCTCGATGTTTTCTACACCTAGATTTGCCCAAATTTGTTTTGTATTCATAATTAGACTTTTAAGACTCGCAATAGTTCTTTAAACGAAATAAGAACATTGCCCAGTTGTAGTTACACCAACGATAAAAGTCGGTTCGTTCGCTCCAGTTAAAGTGCTTTAGGATAACCTTTGTTTTGTTGTCTTTTTCAGTAAGTTCAAATGATACTTTAGTCCCTACCCATTCTTCATCAGATTCGATACATTCCCAGACTATTTTACTGTTTTTTACAAGTACAAGAATCTTAAATTTCGTAATATATCCCTCACCAAAATCAAACTCATTCACAAAACCAATTTCTGGTTTTACTTGGAGTTTTTTGGTCCAAATATTTCCTAACCCGTCTTCAGAAATAAGTGTATTATATACTTTAGAAATAGGGGCTTTTATGTAGTTAATATGTTCAATACTTTCCATAATATATTCATCCTTATTTTAAGGAATGAAATCCAATAGAATTCCCTTCAGTATCTTTAACAATAGATACAAAGCCATGTTCTCCAATACCCATTTTCGCTTGAATAATTTCAGCTCCATTTTCCATAGCTCTATCTTCCAACACTTGGCAATCCTCACATCCAAAATAAACGAGACTTCCGTTTACAGAAGGAGTTATCCCTTCCATTTTTACCAAAGCACCAGCTGCACCATAATTTTCCATATCACTAGGGAAACATTTCATTTGTACAGTCCCATTGGCTGGATCACTCATATTTTCCAATGTTACTTGAAGTATATTTTCGTAAAACTTTGCAGCTCTATCTAAGTCATTTACATAAATTTCGAACCACACTACAGGATTAAATTTTTTCATCTTTTATCTAATTAAAAATGTTAGTCTTACAAAGGTGAAAAAAGGAAAGTTATAAATTCTTGTCTTATGGCAAGTTCTCCGTTTGTGATAATATTTCTTTCCTAATTCTACTTAAAGAAGTATCAGTAATCCCTAAATAAGTAGCAATGTATTTTAAGGGAACTTCTTTGATTATTTGTGGTTTCTGAGTCATTAACTCCAAATATCTTTCAGATGCACTTTGCGTATGCATATTAACAGCGCGATGTTTGGCCATAAAAAGCTGCTGAGACATCCAGCTGCGACCCCATTCTGTAAATCCTTCTATAGTACTATACAACTTTTGAAAATCACTGAAATTAATTTTATAAACTTCACAGTCTGTTAATGCTTGTATAGATTCATTAGAAGGTGTACGAAGAAATAAAGAAGCTACTTCAATTAAAATATCATTAGGACTAAAAAAATCGGTGGTAATCTCATTGCCTTTATAGCCGATAACAAATGAACGAAACAAACCTTTTTTAATTAGGAAATATTCGTTGCTAATCTTACCTTCATTAAGTATGATTTCATTTTTTGAAAACTCAACTTTGGTATGGGCGGCCATAATAACTTCATAGTCCTCTTTTTTAATACTTGGATAGTTATAAATACTTTCAAAAAAGGAATCTGACATTATTTTTTTTGTTTAAAAATATGAATTATTTTTCATCCAACTCCATAGCTTGTAAAATGTAATACTCAAGTATGTCGTCTTTATAATCTTTGGGGTCACTCAATCTTAAATTTAATGATTTTTTTCCGACTCCTTCCAGTAGTTTATACTTGTCTTCAAACTGTTTACCATCCGTAAATGAAAAGGTAATTCCTTTTAGGGTAGGACTCACAGAGATGATAATTCTATTGTGTCTATAAACTGGGACACCATAATATTTTTCGGTTCCTCCTCGCATTTCTTCTTTTAGTGTTGGGAATTTTACTTTAATCAAGCTCCTAAACTTTGTAAAAATAGGTTGATACTCTTCCTTAATTTTATCTTTCATGAATTGATTGATGGTATTCATATGAGCTAATTTTTGAAATTAGATTTTTGGAGATAATGAGCACAACTCCAAACCCAAATAGCACAAAATACGATAACGATTCTACCAAGCCAACCAATTGGAGTCTCTGGTGTAATTATACCATTCGTTTCACTCAAATAAACACCCATAGCAATTATTAAAGCAAACTCTAAACCCCAAAGAATTATAGTTAATACAAACATATTTTTTCTAAATGGTATAAGCTGTTCCTGTTTTCTAAATTGATAAGTAATAAACAGCGTAGCTAAAATCATAAAACCTAATAATCCTGCTGCTGCGTTATGAATTTGACCACTTATAGTCATGTGCTCAGGTAAAGTATCAACAGGATCAGTATTAAAAATGCCTGCTAAGAAATTACCAAGAGACGCTATTACTAACAACGCTCCTCCAATTTTAGAACCTATTTTGGATACGTATTTTATTAAGTATAAGCCTAAGGTTAAAAAACTTATACCAAGTAAAAAGAATGCAATCTGCATTAACCAACCTGCATTTCCTAATGCATATTCGCTAATAGGTTGCCATACAGGACTCACTGAAGTGTTTATAAGATGTAATAATATTAACAGGAAAATAAATCCAATAGCACCTGTTTTGGTGACGGTTAACTTGTTCATTTAATTATAATTTTTAGAATGGTAGTTTATTCTCTTTTCCCTTTTATATAGGCATACATAGCCATGGCGTGACCATGGCCTAACCCAAACTCTTCTTTCAACCAATTGGTCACTTCGGTAGCCTTAACAGCTAATTCTCCATTTTTAGTAAAGGCTTTTTCTTCTGCAAAATTTTGGAAGTCCTGAGCAGTTTTGCCAGTTTTCTCCTCGATGTTCTTGATATAAGTTTGGAATGCCATAATTAATGAGTTTTCATTTTAAATTTGATTTTTTGTGAACAGACGTAAGAAACTCCTAGTACTGCACCTACTACAATAGGCATTATGATATTTGCAATAACTTGGTCTACTACTACATGACTTATGACTGCAAAAATTAAATTGAAGGTCAAACCTGCATAAGCCCATTCCCTTAGTTTTGCAGGAAGCTTTGGAAACATTATTGCTGTTGCTCCTAACACTTTACAAACAATTAAAGCATAAGCAAAATAATCAGGGTATCCTAATGGTTTGGTTCCTGCGTTAAAGTATTCGTGTGCGAATAAAAGCGTTGCCAATGGCATTAAGGCCTCTAAAGCAAAAATGATGGAAGTTGCTATCCAAAATATGGTTTTATTCTTTTTCATTTTTTTAGATTTATTAATAATTCATCCAATCTTACTAACGTTGATTTAAGTCCATCTTCCATTCCCATTTCTATTATAGTTTCTAAATCTTTTAGAGAATTGTAGGTTACAATGGTCTCAACTTTTGATTTTTCATTCAAATCTAAAAAACTCACATGCCATTTTGCTCTTGGCAAAGCTGGGTTTAGATTTCCATTTTTATCACAAAACCCATCTAATGATTTATAATAATCAATAGGTTTAATTTCTGTGAAATCTGTTCGTCCCCAGTGCTCAGTTCCGTTTGGTTCTATCATAGCGTATAACCAATAGCCGCCTTCCTTAAAATCCATCGTCTTTGTTTTAGCCGTCAATGGTTTTGGTGCAAACCACTTTTCTAATAATTCACTTTTCGTGTAGCAATCCCAAACAAGTTCTCTTTCAGCGTTAAATTCACGCACAATTGTAAGTGTGTTATCCTTCTTGTTTACCAAGAAGTCAAAGTGTAGTTTATTCATTGTTTTTTATTTTTAGTTAATAATAATTGGTCTAAGTTTAAAAGTGCCATCCCGAAACCTTCCTTAAAGCCCATTTCAATCAATTTTTCAATGTCTTCTAGTTTATCGTGTTTTAAGGTAACATCTACTAATGTAATGTCATTTTTTTCTGTAAAAATATTTGTCCATAATGAGCGTGGTTTCATTGTATTTTCATTCCCATTTTCGTCACAAAAAGCATCTAACCAAGATAATAACTTGTTTATTTCAATCCCCTTATAATCAGCTTTGCACCAGGTCTTTTCGTTATTAGGGCTTACCATTGCATAAAGCCACATTCCGCCAATTTCTAAATCTAAAGTTTTAGTTTCAATATGATAGGGTTTTGGTGCCCACCACTGGTTTAACAATTCTGGTTCTGTCCAAGCTTTCCAAACCAATTCAAGATTAGCATTGAACTCTCGCTGAATGTTAATAGTTTTATTTTCCTTATTCACGGAAAAATTGAATAATAAATTACTCTTCATTATTTTTGTTTTTAAGTGTTTCTAATAAATTATCTAGTTGGTTAAATCTATTATCCCAAATGGCTCTAAATTGCTCTAACCATTTATCGATTTCTTTCATTTTTTCAACTTTTAACTCGTAGTATATTTCTCGACCTTGTTGGTTTGCATCAACTAAGTCGCATTCATTTAAAATTTGAATGTGTTTAGAAATAGTAGGCCTTGCAGCATCAAAGTTTTCAGCAATTGCTCCTGCTGTCATGGATTGGGAAGTAAGTAGCACCAATATTGCTCGTCTTGTTGGATCGGAAATTGCTTGAAAAATATCTCGTCTTAATTTCATTATGAAGTTATTTAACTACAAATATATATGAAGCCACTTAACTACGCAATAATAATTAAATAAAAATTTTCATTGCTATTCTATAGCAATGAAAAATTTGATATTGAAACCTTAATTACAACGAACTCTCCTCTTCTTTAAAAATAAACTTTACCTCGCTATAAATTTTTTGAAAATGTATTGCCAGGTCGGCTGCAGATAAATGGTATCCCTGTTTAGGCTTCTCTTTTAAAATGAGTTGCAACCTAAAACGCAGCCTCCTATCCTTCCCATCAGCAAAAGCAATAAATTCACCTTGTTTCAAACTAAAAAACATACTAGCGCGACGCTTAGAAACCTCACGCTCTCCTTTGGTTATTCTACTATCCAAACTTAATCCACTGCTACTGCTAATACTTTTTGTGGGCACCTTAATCATTTCAAAAAACTTCTCGTAATACCTTGCTGTATCGGGATCGTTAACTTTACCAAAAAATTGATAGGACAAATTACTTAAAATAGCCTTACTAGCTTTTTCTCCGTATAGTAAATCGTTTTGCACTTTATCCTGCATCACATAGACCGTACAAATATCATAACTACGCAGTGTCGCTGGAATTCGGTGCATATTGGGTAATTTTAAGGTTGGTGCCTCTTCCATTAGTAAAAAAGAGGAGGCTTTACCTCTTAAGCTCATCTGTTTGATAATGGTATGCATCACCATGGCAATAACTGGCGAATACACCGAGTCGTATTTCGGGTTATTAACCAAGGATATGATCGCTGGGGTTTCAGGGTTATTGATATCTAACGGAACCTCATCCTTAGAGAGCACATAAAACAGTTTTTGGGAACTTATCTTTTTGAAAGCATTCGCCAAGGTACTTTTAACTCCTGCCGTTTGTTTCTCTGAATCTATGCCATTAATAAAAGCACTAGCCATACTTCTTGAAGTAAAATCAGATTTCAAAAAGGCTACCAATTTTTTATTACTTAAAATTTGAAACAAGGCAATGACATGAGGTAGCGTACAAAATTCAGGATATGCTGTTTTCATTTTCCATATCATCCCACTCAATAAGCCTTCCACGGCATCTGAAAAAAACTTGTTGCTTCCCTTATTTTCAGAAAGGTTTTGTTCCATCAGGTTTTCCATAAGGACTCGTGACACCTCATTAACACTTTCCTCGTTGGGTAGATAATGTGGTGCGATAGGATTCACTCGATAATGGATTTGATCAAAGGCAATGGTGTAAAAAGTCATTTTCATGTCACTAAACAGCGGATAGGCCATTTCGGTAAGTTCAAAATCTTTATAATCATGAATCACCCCACAAAAGCCATTCTGACTAAAATGTTTCAGGAAATTATAGACCACACTTTCGGTTTTCCCACTCCCTGCAGATCCAATAACGGATGCCCCTCTTCGGATGTTATCGATTTTAAAATTGCCGTTTTTCAATTTGAATCGCACCTTATATTTCTTATGAATTGATCCATTATTTTCACCATAGAACCATCCATACAACAAAGCTCCAATGATTAAGGTTGGACAACCAACAAACAAAATGATATGCTCTAATTGCCAATTCATATACCTATAGATCCCGATTCGATTGCTCTGCCAATCCCTTTTTTCAAGGTGTTGATAGCTTTTAAGGTAAGCTGAAACTTATTTGTAGGTATACTTAAAAAGGTGGTATTCACGCCTGTTTTTTGTAATAAATTAAAGGCTATGGCTTTTTCGCTAGAGGGTAATCTTGTTATCGTTAAGAAATAAAGCTTAGGATCTTTTAAATAGGTTTTTCGTGCTTTGTAGGATTCCACATAATTACGCTTGTAGCTAAACATCGTATCAAATGTTTTTTCGGCATTCGTATAAAACAGATCCCGATCAAAACCTCGTTTTACCAGCTTGCCGTTCATTTCTACTACAGAGGCTTTGTACTTGCTTCCTGGAGACAGACTATAACGATTGGACACATCCTTACGGCTCACAATAATATGGATATGACTTTGATGTCCAGGTTTAGACATATCGCGAACGATGCGTTTGCCATTGCTTTGATGAGGCGCTTCCCGCTCCAAACGTTCTATTTCTTTTTTTATTTTATCGATATTCCCTATGGTTTCTCCGTGTTGCATACTTCTAATTTTCTGCTTCAATTCTAGTATTTTAGTGGCATACGGTTGGTTTTCCTGTATTTGTTTATCTGAACCTTTAAAAGTGCGTTGTCGTTCTACTTTGGCGTAATATTTAATATCATTTACATGAACAGGTCTGCCATCAATTTCACGGTTAAAAGCTTTAGCGTAAGATTTCATAACTTCCCTGGTGTATTGTTTTAAAGCTTCTGGAGAGTCTCCAATTGCCTTAAGCTCCCTCTGACTTGGATTGAGGGTAATGGAGTAAAATTTGGGCTCTGTTTTTTTAAGTTTAGCCTTATTACCATCAATCTCCTTGATGACTTTCTCTGGGGATATTTCATTGTGATGTTGATCAAAAAAAGACTCTATTTCAGGCATGGGTTTCCCTTCATTCTCTTTTTCGAGATAGTCTACAAAGGCGGAAGCACTTTGCCCATAGTTCCCACTAAGGCTTTGTGCGGTGATGGTGATGTACATGATGAAGGTTCATTTTAAAGTTTTCCAATTCAATCTTATTCATATCCAGCTTATGGTAATCCTTACCAAAGGTTGTTTTCACAGGATGCATTCTGCCCAGTAATAATTCTAATCCATTTTTATAAGCACTAAGTTGTTGCTGCATCTCTTCAAATCGACTTTTGTAATGTTCCATTTCGGCATCTCTTGTTAAGGTTTCTGGTGTTCCAAAATCAAAGGACTCCTCTTCGACCTCTTCATGTTCTGTTCGGGTGACTTCCTGAAAAAGGGCATCCAACATGGCTTTAGTGGGTTTTGTCTGTTGTTTTTCGATGTTACGAATAATGGCGATTAGAGCATTGATGCGTTTTTTGGTATCATCCTTTTTAACACCAAGATTATCATTAGGATGAAGATTATTCCATTTGAAAAAATTCAACATAGATTCAAGAGTCTCTGAATGGGATTTGGAAACACCTTTGGAAAACGTCCGAAAGCGTTCTGCAACATCCTTTTTGATATTGATTCCTGAAAAGTCGTATGTTGAAAATTTCTTCATTTTGCTGCAAAAAACAACTGGTTTTTTAGGGCTTTCAGAGGTTTTGCTGCAATGCCCTGAAAATCAGAATATTTCAAACTGATACAAACCACTGATTATCAGCGAATTATACGTATTAATAAAACCAAAACACCGCAGCGCGTGTTACCCTCTTGCTCTTCCTTTTTTGCACCGCGAGGGGCAAAAAATTAGTCCAACGATCCGATTAGTTTTCTTAATCTTTTCGTTTATATTAAAGTTATGGGTTTCCAATAAAACCATAAAACGTGGTTTAGTTTCAATTGGTTGGGTTTGCCATTGAAACGTATGAATTTCAAAAAAACCGCATTTTAGAATATCATTTTTCATAAAACCACCTTCAACCATTGAAAAGAAAAAAGACCCCAAATTTGAGGTCTTTCAGTATGGTATTAAAAATTAATGTTTAAATATTAAACACATAGGTATAACTATTAAGGTGTCGGATGGCTTCTTCTTCTAAAACCGTTTGATAATTCAAATGGTGTTTTAGAGCATAAGCTTTTAAGGAGTTTCCAAATTGGCGTTCAACATCTGCTTTTGAGGTTTGCATCAATCGTTCTTGAGTTTCAGCATTTAAGTTCGTATAATTCAAATAAATCATCACTCTAAATTTAAATTAGTCCATTGTCCGCGAAACTAAAAAAGTCACCGTCTGGCGTAATAATGAGGTGATCCAGTACCTTAATATCTAATAACTTTGAAGCTTTTATAATCTTCTCCGTAATTTGCTTATCCATTTCACTGGGTTTAAGCTTTGAACTTGGATGATTATGACATAAAATCAAGCCGGTTGCAAGTGTTTTTAATGCAATAGCGAACAACAATCGAATATCAACTAAAGTTCCAGTCATACCACCTGTAGACAGTTGATAAATACCTTTAACCTTATTAGCATTATTGAGTAACACGACTTTAAATGACTCATAAACGGCAATCGTGTTTTTATCCCAATGTTCGTAAATCACCTCATTAGCCGTTTTTGAACTGGTTATGACTACCGAAGTTTTTAATTGCTCCTTATAACATATTTGTATTTCATTAACTTTGCTTTTCATAAGCTTCAATTTTTGAAGTTTTAAAATAAATAGAGGGTGCTGAGTTAAAAGGGAGCACCCTCTTATTTTTTACATCTATTTACTAAGTAGCAAAATTTCACTAATTGTAATTTCGGTCATATAGCGTTTAACGCCGCCTTTATCCTCATAACTTCTTGAGGTTAGTTTTCCTTCGATGGCAATTTCTTTGCCTTTAGTCACGTACTTTTCTACAATGTCCGCCTTTTTACCCCAGGCTACTAAACTGTGCCAACTGGTATTGGTTTGCTTTTCGCCTTGGGCATTGTTGTAATACTCATTCGTAGCCAATGAAATACGGGCTAACTTTTTTCCGTCTTCTAAAATGGTCATCGTTGGCTCTTGCCCTACGTTACCAATTAACTGTACTTTGTTTTTAATTGTACTCATGATAAAAAATTTAAAAGATTAATAAATACCCCTTGTTTTGATTTTAATTCAATTCGAATTTTAAGGGGTGCTTTGTATACTTCTCTCTAAAAGAGCTCCATGTTTGAGGTGGGTTTTGTAAAGACTTTTATCAAAAGTTCAGGAGTGTCTGCGACGTAGTAAAACCTACCTGCCGTCAGGGAGGCTGATAGGTTTTCAAGGAAGTAGAAACCTTAAGTTTTGATAAAATTCACTTGGTCTTTACAAGTTCCACCATAGCCTTAGACCTTCTTATGAAAACCATAACGGCGTAGGTGTACGGGAAGTTAAACCTGCGGTGGTATGGGAATTCATATTAGAAGCGCCTTAGTCTATGCCTGGTTTTTGTTGTACCAAAAACCAATAAAGGCCTCAAACATTATAAACCCCTTAAAATGCTTGACAGAGATGGCCTTTTTAGGACGGAGCGTGCAAAGTCACGAGAAGACTTTGCCGATATGACCGTTAAGAAAATGGTATTTCTGGCTTTCATATTAGATAAAATCAAAATATAATATCTTCTTCTTTTGTGAGTTTTAAAGTGGATGATGTAGAGGCAGCGGACTCTGGCTTAAAATCAAAAATAATTAGAACTATTATCGCCTTTTATTTTAAGTCTGTGTCCAAGAGGATGTATTGAAGTGTTTTTTCCGAAATGGAGCTTGTCGAAATGCAGGGGAATGTACTGAAATGAACTATTAAAAATACGTTGCATGAGGGGTAGCAGCGGCATCCTTTTGTGATTCCTAAAAATCACAAAAGATATAGCGGATAACCCGACCCACTTACATTTTACATTTAAAAATGCAAGTGGCGTCATGCCCAAATAAAAATCCCCTCAATAACTTGAAGGGATGCTATAATTCCAAAAAATAAAATTTTTATTTTTTGGACTCCTCTAAAGATACCTTACGAAATTCTTTCATAAGCTTAGTCATTTCTAAAGTGGCTTTACGAGCTCTGGTTCCTGCGGCTTTATTTCCACTATCTAACTGAGCATTAGCATCTTTGGCGAATGCTTCGAATTGTGCATTGATTTGTTCTACAAGTTCTTTCATAAATTTGAAGTTTAAAGTTATTTTGGGCGAAAATACCATAATAATTTTATTTTCAAAAAAACCAACAACAATGCTAAACAATCCGTAAAGGAACAGATCCGAACTTAGGCGGTCTTACATTATTTTTATGCTCATTTTCTTTTAATACCTGCTTAAGCCGAGACATATCCTTACTTATTTTTTTCTCCACCACCCTAGCGTAATTTTGTGTTGTAGAAAGCTTAGTGTGCCCCAATAATTTGGAAACAGTCTCCAAAGGCACATCATTGAGTAAAGTTATGGTTGTTGCGAACGTATGTCTTGCCACATGAAAAGTCAGGTGTTTTGTGATATTTGCTTTCTTGGCTATAATTTTAATATTATCATTAACTTTTTGATTAGAAATCATTGGAAACAAACTAAAGCTATTATCTGCATTACTATGATGATTATAACGTTGTATTATTTCCAAGGCCTGTGACAAAAGCGGTACCCGAACGGGTGTCTTTGTTTTTTGTCGCTTTACATTAATCCATAAGCTGCCATCAATACCTTCCACAATGTCACTATTTTTTAATTGCTTAACCTCAGCATAAGATAATCCAGTATAGCAGGCAAATACAAAAAAGTCCCTTACCTGTCTTAATAATACAGAAGAAAGAGCTACACTTTTTAATCTTACAAGTTCTCTAGTCTCTAAAAACACACTATCGTAATCCTCATATTTAAACCCATAAAAACTAAAGGGATTGCTCTTAAAACAGCCAAATTTCATGGCAATATTAACAAGCTTCTTAAAGCGTTCCATATGTTTCATCACCCCATTGTTATTTAGAGGCTGTGTCGCTCTTAGCGGTTTACAAGTCCGTAGAAAATTTTCAAAATCAATTATAAATTGGTAATCAATGAAAGGCAAATGGATATCAGAGCTTCCGTACTTTTGCTTTATAAAGCGAACTAAATATCTTTCTGTTGCCTTGTAGTTTTTTAAAGTCCCAGGAGCCAATTTTTGAGATTCTACTGTTTTATGATATTTTAGGATATCCCCCAACGTTTCCATTATCTTATCCGTACCAAGATAGCGCTTCTTGATTCTCTGAGAGCTTATTGGAACTCCTTCTGAACAAAGTTGTTTATGACATTCCAATAAATCGGAATATATTTCATCCAAATAGTCATTAATTGCTTTAGCATGTTTCAGTCTAGTATGTACTCTAAAAGACTTAGAACACCAATTGGATTCCAATGAAGTACGTTGGACACTAATATCAGCACCAATACCATTTACTAAAATACGGGCATAAATAGGAATTTGACCATTACTTTTAATGGACCTTTTTTTCAGCCAAAAATTTACACTGAATGATTTTGAAGTTTTCATTACAATTCACTTTAATTAGACATAATTTAAAGTGAAAGTCAAATCTTAGAAAAGCCCTAAAGGACTCTATTTTACGAAAGTAGATCCTAAAAACAGGACACGCTATAGGACATATTAACCATTAGTTTCATTTGAAAACAACTGAAACCAAAAAATATTAAACTCCTGAAAACCATTTATTTAATATTTATTTAGTTTACAATATGTCAATTTTGTCGGGGTGGCAGGATTCGAACCTGCGACCTCCGCGTCCCAAACGCGGCGCGATAACCGGGCTACGCTACACCCCGATAATGGTTATCTAAAAAAATTGCGGAGAGACAGGGATTCGAACCCTGGGTAAGTGTTTCCACCTACGACGATTTAGCAAACCGCTCCTTTCGGCCACTCAGGCACCTCTCCGTTTTAATGAACTTAGCAATAAATTGCGGGTGCAAATTTAAGACAACATCTCTTATCAAACAACTATTTTATTCCTTTTTTTTATAAAATTATTCAGGGTATTCTATTCGCAAATGGTAAATGTTTGCAAGCTTGTGTTTTAGCACTTTTTTTATCGATTCAATTTCTTTAAAAGTTATGTTTGCATTTAAAAATTGCCCCTCTTCAATTTGCTTATTTATAATATTTTCAACAAAAGCTTCAATTTTTGCCGATGTTGGGTCTTTTAAACTCTTAGAAGCCGCTTCAACACTATCACACATCATCAAAATTGCTGTTTCTTTACTAAATGGTTTTGGCCCCGGATAACTAAAATCCTGTCTATTAATTTCTTCATCTGGAAAAGCTTTTTTCTCCTGCATGTAAAAGTAATACACAACACTTGTACCGTGATGCGTACGAATAAAATCGATAACACGATCGGGTAAATTATTTTTTCTGGCAATCTCCACTCCTTTAATAACATGATTAGTAATGATTCTAGCACTTTCTTTTGATGATAATTCGTCATGTGGATTAATGCCTGTAGATTGATTTTCGGTGTAATACGTAGGGTGTTTCATTTTCCCTATATCATGATACAGCGCACCTACCCTAGCCAACATGGCATTAGCCCCGATTTCGTTAGCCGAAGATTCCGCCAGATTAGCTACATTTAATAATACACAACACTTGTACCGTGATGCGTACGAATAAAATCGATAACACGATCGGGTAAATTATTTTTTCTGGCAATCTCCACTCCTTTAATAACATGATTAGTAATGATTCTAGCACTTTCTTTTGATGATAATTCGTCATGTGGATTAATGCCTGTAGATTGATTTTCGGTGTAATACGTAGGGTGTTTCATTTTCCCTATATCATGATACAGCGCACCTACCCTAGCCAACATGGCATTAGCCCCGATTTCGTTAGCCGAAGATTCCGCCAGATTAGCTACATTTAATGAATGATGAAACGTTCCTGGTGCGCGATTCGCTAACTCTTTTAGTAATTTAGAGTTAGTATCCGATAATTCTAAAAGTGAAACGTCGGAAACTAACCCAAATAATTTCTCGTAAGCATAAATTAAAGGCTGCACAAACAAAGTGGCCAATCCGCATAAAATAAACCAAATAAAAGTTTCCCACTTTAAGGTATCTACACTGCCTTCGTGAATAACAAAAAATGCGAAATAAGCTATAATATAAATCAGTGTAATTTGCCCAACTGAAATAAATAAATTAGCGCGCTTATAAAGCTCTGACACCGTTAAAATAGTTACAATACCCGCTATAATTTGCAAAAACATATACTCGTAACTATTAGGTACAATAAAACCAAGCAGCAGAACGGTAAGCACATGAGAAAACAACCCTAAACGTGCATCGAAAAAGGCTTTAAATATTAAAGGTAAAATACAAATTGGAACAATATATATGTACTGTGAATTGTAATTTACAACCAAAGTAGATATCAAAATAATAAGCGAGATATTAAAGAAAATAAAAGTGACTTTGGTATTATTTTCAAAAACTTCAACGCGATATTTTCTTAAAAATAAAAGTAGCATAAGTAAGGCCAACGACACAAGTAAGGTGTACGCAAAAATGACCCAATTATAATTAGCCTCATTCCAAACCTGCGATTCGTATTCCGATTGTAACGATTTTAGTTCCTGAAACTTATTCCCTTCAACAACCTCTCCTTTAGATACAATAAGTGTTCCTCTAGCAACACTGCCTCTTGTATATGCAATCTTATCCAAATCGCCCTGTAAAACACGATCGGTAAACGCTTTATCAAAACTTAAATTGGGCTTTATTAAATCAAAAAACAAAGCAACAAATTCGGTTTTAAACTCTAATAACTCATCCTTTTTTAAAACTTTTGAAATCATTGGTGTTACCCGTTCCTGGGTTACTAAATTTGAGAAAAAACCATCTTTCACTTTTTCTCTTCCAACAAGTATCGCTATTGACCGTTCTTCAGGGTAGTTGTAATTTTCGCTTAAAACACCAAATTCATATAATTCAGAAATAATTTCTTCTCCTGAATGTTCTAATTTATTAAAAAGCGAACGTTTTAATGAATCTGAAAACTGCGTTTTAAAAGCTATTTCAAATTCTTTTTTAACACTAGCCTCAATCGTATTATCTAAATCGAAATACAAGGTTGAGTTTTCAACAAGTGTACGCTTTTCTTCAACAATTTCAGCATCTGTTTTCTTGATTGCAAAATCAAAAGGCGCATATAAATTCTCTGATTGCCAAGGTTTTCCTTTTTCAAAATTGTATTTAAATTTTCCGCTTTTAGGAAACAAATACACAATTAACAAAGTGGTACAAATAAAAAGCAATCCTTTATATATTAAGGAATGATTTCTATATAATCTATTTATAAAGTCTTTCATCTAATTATCAAAAGTAATAAAATTATAAGCGTTTGTCACTTTTTATAATGAACACGTCTTGTGTTTTTATTTTTGGGTAATATACTAATGATTTACTGTTCAGATAGGCGAATTTCAACTAAAATAAGAACTATTATGATTAATAAAAACAACAAACTATGAACATATTTTAAGGTACAGAAAAAATGAAGAGACGCTCAATAAATTAATCCTTCAAAATTCTGCTAAAAATTCGTTATTTTCGCAAGTACTAAACTAAAAATCGCCCAAATGATTAAAGATGTCGTTATCGTTTCTGCTGCAAGAACACCTATTGGTAGTTTTTTAGGTGCCTTATCGACCGTTTCTGCACCAAAATTAGGTGCCGTTGCTATTTCTGGTGCTTTGAAAAAAATCAACTTAAAGCCTGAATTAGTAGATGAAGTTATTATGGGTAACGTTGTACAAGCTGGAACAGGACAAGCTCCTGCAAGGCAAGCAGCTATTTATGCTGGCATTCCAGATACAGTACCTTGTACTACCGTAAATAAAGTTTGTGCTTCGGGAATGAAAGCCGTTATGCAAGCTGCCCAGGCCATTGCACTTGGGGATGCAGACATTGTGGTTGCTGGTGGCATGGAAAACATGAGTCTTATACCGCATTATTTATACCATAGAACAGGCACAAAATTTGGATCATCCACTTTAGTTGATGGCATGCAAAAGGATGGTTTAGTTGATGCTTACCATCAAAATGCCATGGGAGTATCTGCTGATGCTTGTGCTACTAAATATGATATTAGTAGAGAAGCGCAAGATGCTTATGCTATTCAATCATACAAGCGCTCGAAAGCGGCTTGGGAGTCTGGGAAATTTGATAATGAAGTCGTTCCTGTTGAAGTTCCGCAACGTCGAGGCGAACCTTTAGTGATTTCCAAAGATGAGGAATTCACGAATGTAAGCATGGATAAAATCCCACAATTACGACCAGCATTTACCAAAGAAGGTACAGTTACCGCTGCAAATGCATCCACCATAAATGATGGTGCTGGTGCTGTTATTTTAATGAGTCTAGAAAAAGCGAACGAATTAAACATAACACCACTAGCGCATATAAAAAGTTATGCCGATGCTGCTCAAGAACCAGAATGGTTTACAACAGCACCTGCTAAAGCCTTACCCAAGGCTTTAAACAAGGCCGGAATTACCCTTAATGATGTTGATTTTTTTGAATTTAATGAGGCTTTTTCAGTGGTTGGTTTAGCTAACATGAAAATTTTAGGTCTTACAGATGCTAATGTCAACGTAAATGGTGGCGCTGTATCTTTAGGGCATCCGCTGGGTTGTTCTGGAGTTAGAATCATCATTACCTTACTCAATATTTTAGAACAAAATAATGCTAAAATTGGCGCAGCAGCTATTTGTAATGGCGGCGGCGGCGCATCGGCAATTATTATTGAACGCTCGTAATATTATATATTTTTTATTGTTATTATCTATGAAACATTTATCGCACTTAATATTAATTTATTTCAACCCATTTTTAATTCATAAAATGAATAAATAATTAATAGAAATAGCCACTAGATAATAACTTTATGCAATACGGTATTTGTAATTTAAGCATTGTCCCGCTACGAGATGAACCTGCAGACACAAGTGAACTTGTTTCACAAGTGCTATACGGTGAAATTTTTAAAATAGTAGAACAACGCAAAAAATGGATTAAAATTAGACTTGCTTTTGATAAATATGAAGGCTGGATAGACAATAAGCAATATCTAGAAATTTCTGAAGACAACTACAAAAGCTTGAATAATGAAACCATCAAGCTTTCAACCGATTTAGTGGAGTTTATTGAAGATACAAACAAGCAACTCTACCCTATTCCTATTGGATCGACTTTAAATGGACTTTCTATTTTAAATCATTTTTATGATGGGCATTCGGTTCAAAATAAAATTGAAAAATCCAACATCATTCAAACCGCATTTACTTACCTAAATTCCCCTTATTTATGGGGCGGAAAAACCCCTTTTGGTATTGATTGTTCTGGGTTTACACAAATGGTTTATAAACTTAATGGCTATAAATTGCTTCGAGACGCTTCGCAACAGGCTACGCAAGGCGAAGCACTTAGTTTCATTGAAGAAAGTGAGCCTGGAGACTTGGCTTTTTTCGATAATAATGAAGGGGTCATCATTCATGTTGGAATCATTATGGAAGACAACTATATTATTCACGCTCATGGCAAAGTTAGAATTGATAGATTAGACCATTCGGGCATCTATAATGTAGATAAAAACCAACACACCCATAAGTTACGAGTTATTAAAAAAATAATATAAAAAAAGCCGCTTTATCAAAAAAGCGGCTTTTTTATGAATTTGTTATGATTTCTTACTGACCAGCAGATTCAAGAGCATCAACTTTCTCTTTCATCACTTTATATTTATCCGTTTCACCAAGAATACTATAAATATTCATCAATGTTTTAGCTGCATTTAAATTGGTTGAATCAATCTCTAATGCTTTTGATAAATAAGGAACAGCCTCTCTATATAAACTTTGACGCTTTTCTCTTAATTCATCATAACGTAAATCATCTTTTTTAGAACTTCCTAAACCATTCATTTCTTTAATGATTGGCTCTTCTTCTGCTAAAATTAATGCTGATAAATTAATATAAGCATTAATGTAGTTTGGATCTAACTCTAAAGCTTTTTCGTAATATTTTTTAGCTTCAACAGGGTGATTGCTTTCTGCTGCAATAACACCTAAATTATACTGCAATTCTGGGTTTTTAGGATCCATTTCAATAGCTTTTTGTAAAAGCTTCTGAAATTCTGCTGTATTCCCCATTTTATACTGAAGGTTTGCTTCAGATAAAATTAAATTAACATCATTAGGGCTTGCTTTTCTAGCATCGCTCATAGCAGCTAAAGCTTTTTCATCTTCCCCTCTACTTAAATAAATAAGCGCTACATTCTTAACAATTTCAGGTTTTTTAGAATCTGATGTTCTTTCACCTGGATTAGAATATTTTCCAGACGTTACATATAAATCACGCGTGCCTTTATCTAAGATTTCTTCTTTACCCGTTTCTTTATTTGTAGCGAAATATTCTTTATGAATACCTGTATAGTTTAACTCCTTAAGCTCTTCATACAAAACCAAAGCTCTATCATACTCAGGAACATTAACTGCCATTGTAGCAGCATAATAAAGATAAACCGTGTCTTTAGTACTTAACCTATAGGTTTTTTCAAAATAATCGGATGCCTTTGAAAAATTCTTAGCTTCATAAGCTTTATTTCCAATAGCTAACAAATTATTTGTCATCGTTTGCTTTAAAGTTTCAGCTTCAGAAGTATAACTATCTTTTACTTTGTTTAAGCTTTTAATAGCCGCATCGAAATCTTCCATCGAACCTTTACCATTTGCATATAAAGATTGAGCTTCTAAATAATAGTATTTAGATTGATTAGCCCCATCCATATCATACGACTCTGCTCGCATTAACGCCGCCTTAGCCGCTGCAAAATTATTTGCTTTAATAGCTTTTTCAGCTTGTTTCAATTCCTTTTTTTGTGCAAATGAAAGTGCACTAATTGAAATAGCCAAAGCTACAAGAACTTGTTTCTTCATTTTAAGATATTTAAATTATATATTGATTTTCATTTTAATTAATCATCAAGAGTCGTACCGTCTTCAGTAGAATTGGTGTTTTCTGTGTTCTCTGAAGCATCAATTTCTGTATCATCTTCATCAATAACTACCTCTTCTTCATCATGCATTACTTTTGCTACTGCAGCGATTGAATCGTTACCTTTTAGGTTTATCAACTTCACACCTTGGGTAGCTCTTCCCATAACTCTTAGGTTTGCAACAACCATTCTAATGGCAATTCCAGATTTATTAATAATCATTAAATCATCAAGATCTGTAACACTTTTAATAGCTACTAAACTACCTGTTTTTTCAGTAATCGAAATAGTTTTAACACCCTTTCCACCTCTGTTAGTAATTCTGTAAACTGGCTCTCCATCTTCTGGGTCATCAATATAAGTACGTTTACCATAACCATTTTCAGAAACAACCAATACCGATTCTTCTTGTGGGTTTTCAATGGTGACCATTCCGATGACTTCATCTTGATCATTGGCTAAGGTAATACCGCGAACTCCTGAAGCCCCACGTCCCATAGGTCGTGTTTTTGCTTCTTCAAAACGAATGGCTTTACCTGATTTAAGTGCCAACATCACCTGACTGTTTCCAGTTGTTAATCTCGCTTCTAATAAAACATCGTTATCTTTAATGGTAATGGCGTTAATTCCATTGGTACGCGGACGTGAATACTGCTCTAAAGATGTCTTTTTAACTTGACCGTTTTTAGTTGCCATAATCACATAATGGCTATTAATATAGTCTTCATCCTTTAAATCTTGCGTACAAATAAAGGCCATAACTTTATCGTCCTGCTCTATATTTATAAGGTTTTGTATAGCGCGACCTTTCGAGGTTTTGCTACCTTCTGGAATTTCGTAAACACGCATCCAGAAACATTTTCCTTTTTGAGTGAAGAACAACATGTATTGGTGATTGGTACCTACAAATAAATGTTCTAAGAAATCTTCATTTCTTGTTGTTGATGCTTTTTGACCAACACCACCTCTATTTTGTGTTTTGTATTCATTAAGTGAAGTACGCTTAATATAACCCGCATGAGAAATGGTAATTACAACTTGCTCGTTAGGAATCATATCCTCGATACTTAAATCACCACCAGCATATTCAATAGTAGAACGACGTGCATCTCCATACTTATCACTAACCACTTGCAATTCCTCTTTAATAATATTCATACGGCGCTCTTTGCTATCTAGAATATCTTTTAAATCGGTAATGGTTTTCATGATTTCCTCATATTCCGAGCGTAATTTATCTTGCTCTAAACCTGTTAATTGACGCAAACGCATCTCAACAATAGCCTTAGCTTGAATTTCTGAAAGTTCGAAACGTTTAATTAAGCTTTCTCGTGCTTCATCAGCATTTGAAGACCCTCTTATTATTGCAATTACTTCATCAATATTATCAGAAGCAATAATTAATCCTTCTAAAATATGAGCTCTTTCTTCCGCTTTACGCAACTCATAAGTAGTACGTCTTACAACAACTTCATGTCTGTGCTCTACGAAATATTGAATCAGTTCTTTTAAGTTTAACAACTGCGGACGACCTTTAACTAATGCAATGTTATTCACACTAAATGAGGACTGTAATGCCGTATACTTAAATAATTTATTCAACACAATGTTTGGTATAGCATCACGTTTTAAAACGTAAACAATACGCATACCATTTCTATCCGATTCATCTCGAATGGTAGCAATACCTTCAAGTTTTTTCTCGTTTACCAAGTCTGCAGTTTTCTTAATCATATCTGCTTTATTCACTTGGTAAGGAATCTCTTCAACGATAATACATTCTCTACCGTTAACTTCTTCAATATTGGTTTTAGCACGCATTACAATACGTCCGCGACCTGTATGAAAAGCTTCTTTTACACCATCGTAGCCATAAATTATTCCTCCAGTAGGAAAATCAGGAGCTTTTACATGCTGTATCAGTTCATCAATTTCTATATCGTTATTTTCAATGTACGCTACAATACCACTTACAACTTCGGTTAAGTTATGTGGTGGCATATTAGTGGCCATACCAACGGCAATACCAGAAGCTCCATTTACTAAAAGTCCTGGGATTCGTGTTGGTAAAACGGTTGGTTCATGCAGTGTATCATCAAAATTCAGCATATGATCAACAGTTTCTTTGTCAATATCTGCCAACATGTCTTCAGAAATTTTGCGCATACGTGCTTCTGTATAACGCATTGCTGCAGGACTGTCACCATCAATAGAACCAAAGTTTCCTTGTCCGTCAATTAACATATAACGTAAACTCCACTCTTGAGCCATACGTACCATAGCGTCGTAAACCGACGTATCACCGTGTGGGTGATACTTTCCTAAAACCTCTCCAACTATTCTCGCGGATTTTTTATGTGCTGTATTTGCTCTAACACCCAGTTCGTGCATACCAAAAAGTACGCGTCTATGAACAGGTTTTAAACCATCTCTTACATCGGGTAAGGCACGTGATACAATGACCGACATTGAATAATCAATGTATGCCGATTTCATCTCATCCTCAATATTAATAGGGATCAATTTCTCTCCTTCTGCCATAAATATTTTAATTTAATTTTATGTCTTTTTCAAAACACGCTAATATAAGGATTTCATCAATCACAGCAGGACTAACACAAGTACTTTTTCATGTAATTTATTAACAATTTACACGACTTATTTATTAATAAGTATGCGAACTAAAATTTTGATTTTATAAAGTTTTTTTCGTCAATTAGCAATTTACAGATAAAAAAGGTACAGTTTTTGTCTTTAGTAAAATGTTTTCTTATTTTTAATGCAGAAAGGACAAAGAATATGGATGATAATTTTTCACCAAGAGTAAAAGATGTTATTGCTTACAGTAAAGAAGAAGCATTGCGTTTGGGCCATGATTTTATTGGCACCGAACACTTAATGCTTGGGCTTTTGCGAGACGGCAACGGAAAAGCAATTAACATATTAAATGCTTTAGATATTGACTTAAACCATTTAAGACGGAAAGTTGAAATACTTAGTCCTGCAAACCCTAATATAATTCTAGGTTCCAATCAGAAAAAGAACTTACACCTAACAAGGCAAGCAGAGCGCGCTTTAAAAACAACGTTTTTAGAAGCAAAACTATTTCAAAGCACTTCGATAAATACAGCGCATTTGTTGCTCTGTATTTTACGAAATGAGAACGACCCCACTACCAAGCTTTTAAATAAGCTGAAAGTTGACTACGACAACGTTAAAGAACAATTTAAACTTATGATTACAAACGACAACGATTATATAGACCCAAAAGCTGAATTTCAAGATGATGATGTAAATTCAGATGACGACGCTACAAAAGACAACATTTTTAATACGCCAACTGGAGGCAAAGCAAACAAGAAGTCTAAAACCCCTGTTTTAGATAATTTTGGACGTGATTTAACGGCTTTAGCCGAGGAAGGTAAATTAGACCCTGTTGTGGGTAGAGAAAAAGAAATACAACGTGTTTCTCAAGTTTTAAGTAGAAGAAAGAAAAACAACCCACTATTAATAGGTGAACCTGGAGTTGGTAAATCTGCCATTGCTGAAGGTTTAGCGCTTAGAATTATAAAGCGTAAAGTTTCGAGAATACTTTTCAACAAACGTGTTGTAACCCTTGATTTAGCAAGCTTAGTTGCAGGAACAAAATACCGTGGCCAGTTTGAAGAGCGTATGAAAGCCGTTATGAACGAGCTTGAAAAAAACGACGATGTAATTTTATTTATTGATGAAATTCACACCATTGTAGGTGCTGGAGGTGCTACTGGAAGTTTAGATGCTTCAAACATGTTTAAACCTGCTTTAGCACGTGGTGAAATTCAATGTATAGGTGCTACAACATTAGATGAGTACAGACAATACATTGAAAAAGATGGTGCTTTAGAGCGTCGTTTCCAAAAGGTTATTGTTGAACCAACTAGCGTTGATGAAACTATTGAAATTCTAAACAATATTAAAGCAAAATACGAAGAGCATCACAATGTTGATTATACACCAGAAGCGATTGAAGCTTGTGTAAAATTAACCAACAGATACATGTCTGAAAGATTTTTACCAGACAAAGCTATCGATGCTTTAGATGAAGCTGGATCGCGCGTTCACATTACTAATATTGAGGTGCCGAAACAAATTTTAGAGTTAGAAAAACAACTAGAAGACATTAAGGAAACTAAAAATGTGGTTGTTAGAAAACAAAAATATGAGGAAGCTGCCAAACTTAGAGATGATGAAAAACGCATTGAAAAAGAGTTAGCTATTGCTCAAGAAAAATGGGAAGAAGACACCAAACAACATCGTGAAATTGTAACCGAAGATAATGTTGCAGACGTCGTTTCCATGATGACTGGCGTACCCGTTAATAGAATAGCGCAAACAGAAATAAACAAACTTGCCGAATTACCTAACCTTATTAAAGGTAAAGTTATTGGTCAAGACGACGCCGTTTCTAAAGTGGTTAAAGCCATACAACGTAATCGCGCTGGATTAAAAGACCCTAACAAACCTATTGGTTCATTTATATTTTTAGGTCAGACAGGTGTTGGTAAAACTCAATTGGCTAAAGTGTTATCTCGCGAATTGTTTGATAGTGAAGACTCGTTAGTTCGAATCGACATGAGTGAATACATGGAGAAATTTGCGATTTCACGTTTAATTGGAGCACCTCCAGGATACGTTGGATACGAAGAAGGCGGACAATTAACCGAAAAAGTAAGACGCAAGCCTTATGCCGTTATTCTTTTAGATGAAATTGAAAAAGCACACCCTGATGTTTTCAACATGCTTTTACAAGTGCTTGACGACGGTTATTTAACAGATAGTTTAGGACGCAAAATTGATTTTAGAAACACTATTATCATTATGACTTCAAATATTGGAGCTCGTAAACTTAAAGATTTTGGAACAGGTATTGGCTTTGGTACAGCTTCACAAAAAGCTCAAGAAGATGCCAATGCAAGAAGTGTTATTGAAAATGCATTGAAAAAATCGTTTGCACCAGAATTTTTAAATAGAATTGATGATGTTATTGTTTTCAACCCTTTAGAAAAAGAAGATATTAATAAGATTATCGACATCGAATTAGAAAAATTATTATCTAGAATTAAAGGATTAGGCTATAACTTAACGCTTACAGAAAAAGCCAAAGATTATATTGCTGAAAAAGGATTCGATAAACAATATGGTGCTAGACCGCTAAAAAGAGCCATTCAAAAATACATTGAAGATGCTTTAGCTGAAGAGATTGTGTCTTCACATTTACAAGAAGGCGATCAAATTAAAATCGATTTAGATGAAAATATAGACGAATTGAAAATCTCTATTGAAAAAGCTGAAAAGCCTACTGAATCATAATCTTTTAAACATACAAATACACAAAAGCTCGGAAATTAATTCCGAGCTTTTTTTATTCTCCAATTTCAGATTGAAATACTTCCTGATTATAATTCAAAAACATAATCAAATAGGTACAGCGTGAGAGTTTTTAATTTCTCCCATAACAAAAGTACTCTGCGCACTGCCTATGTTTTTTATACTCCCTAAATGATTGAGTACAAAATTTTGATACGCCTTCATGTCTTTCACTAAAATCTTCAGCAAAAAATCATAATCACCAGAAATGTTATAACATTCAACCACTTCTTCCAGTGTTAAAATATCTTTTACAAATTGATTACCAATCTCCCGCGTATGTTCTTTCAAAGTGATATTACAAAAAACCATCAAACCTTTATCCAACTTTTCAGCATCTAAAACAGCGATGTAGTTTTTAATATAACCGCCCTTTTCTAACTTCTTAACCCGTTCAAAAACAGGTGTTGTCGATAAATTAACTTTAGCAGCTAACTCTTTTGTTGTTAAGTTTGATTTTGCTTGTAGTAGTTTCAAAATTCGCAAATCGATTTCATCTAGCATATTCCTGTAGAATTATTTTCTGTTAAACCTATTTCATGTTTAATCAAAAAGATTATTAATCTTATAATTAATTCAAAAATAGAAAATACAACCAAAATATTAGCCTTATTATTTTATTATATTCTTTAAACATAATTTTGAACAGCATTAAAAACTAACAATAATTATGAAAACTACCCTTTTAGGATACCCCAGGATTGGAAACAAACGCGAACTAAAAAAGGCCTGTGAAGCATTTTGGTCTGACAAAATAGACGAAACCACTTTGCTAAAAACTGCGAATGACATCAAAACCCAAAACTGGCTGCAACAGCAAGCCTTAGGAATTGATTTAATTCCTTCGAACGATTTTTCTTTTTACGATCAGATTTTAGATGCTTGCCTTACTTTTGGATGTATCCCAAAACGTTACAAAACTATTGACTCAAACAATTTTTTAGAATTGTATTTTGCTATGGCACGCGGACTTCAAAAAGACAATATTGACGTGACCGCCATGGAAATGACAAAATGGTTCGATACCAATTACCATTATATCGTTCCTGAATTTGAAAAAAACCAAAGTTTTACATTTTTTTCAAAAAAAATTATTGAAGAATATAAAGAAGCATTAAAACTTGGCATCAAAACAAAACCTGTACTTATTGGTCCCGTAACTTTTCTATTGCTAGGAAAAGAAAAAGAATCTGGCTTTAACAGATTGGATTTATTGGATAATTTATTACCTGTGTATTTTGAAATTTTATCAGAACTCACTCGTTTAGACGCAGAATATATTCAATTTGATGAACCATGTTTAGCTTTAAATCTTTCAGAAAAAGAACGTCAAGACATAACATCGACTTACAATCAAATTCATCACAAATTTCCAGATTTAAAAATCTATTTGGCAAACTATTTTGATTGCTACGGCGAAAACCTTGAGACCGTGCTTCAACTCCCTGTAGACACGCTGCATTTAGATTTAGTGAGATGCCCATTACAATTGGATGATATTTTAGAATCTAAAAACTTCAATCCGAATACAAAACTTGCTTTAGGACTTGTTGATGGTAGAAATATTTGGAAAAATAATTTTGAAGCATCACTGAAAATCATTGAAAAAGCATCAAAAAAGGTGTCTTTTGAAAATCTATGGATTTCAGCTTCATGCTCGTTATTGCACACCCCTTACGATTTAGATTTAGAAATCAACCTGCAACCCGAAATAAAGCAGTGGTTAGCCTTTGCAAAACAAAAACTAGAAGAAATAACCACGCTTAAAAACTTAGCATCGCCTGAAAACGAAAGCTATTTAAGTCTTTTTGAAGAAAACAAATTAGCCAATATTAATCGCCAACGTTCTAAATTAATCCATAATGAAAATGTAAAAGAGCGCATTGCAAACTTGAAGGAATCTGATAGTCTGCGTAAAAATGCGTTTTCTGTTCGTCAAACCAAACAAAAGAATGCCCTTAATTTACCACTTTACCCTACGACTACAATTGGCTCCTTCCCGCAAACAAAAGAAGTTAGAAGCTGGCGTTTAAAGTATAAAAAAGGTCTTTTATCACAAGAGGCATACGATTTCCTAATTGCTAAAGAAATTGAAGATTCTATACGATTTCAAGAAGAAATTGGCTTAGATGTATTAGTACACGGGGAATTTGAGCGTAACGATATGGTTGAATACTTTGGTGAAAAACTAAACGGTTTTGCTTTTAGTGATTTCGGTTGGGTACAAAGCTACGGCAGCCGCTGTGTGAAACCGCCCATCTTATTTGGCGATGTATCTCGCGATAAACCTATGACCGTAAAATGGTCGGAGTACGCACAATCGTTAACCGATATTCCTGTAAAAGGCATGCTAACAGGACCTGTAACCATTTTACAATGGTCGTTTGTAAGAAACGATCAGCCCAGAGCAACCACATGTAACCAAATCGCTTTAGCTATTCGAGATGAAGTGATTGATTTAGAAAATAAAGGTTTAAAAGTTATTCAAATTGACGAACCTGCCATTCGCGAAGGTTTGCCTTTACGAAAAGAAGACTGGAACGAATATTTAAATTGGGCCGTAAAAGCCTTTCGGATTTCGGCAAGTGGAGTTCAAGACGATACTCAAATTCATACCCACATGTGCTACTCTGAATTTAACGATATCATTTCAAACATTGCCGATATGGATGCCGATGTTATCACTATTGAAACATCGCGCTCTGAAATGGAATTACTCGATGCCTTTGTAAACTTTAAATACCCTAATGAAATTGGTCCTGGGGTTTACGATATCCATTCGCCACGAGTACCTTCACTAGAAGAAATTGAGCAATTACTCTTGAAAGCTAAAAACGTTTTACCTAAAGCACACATTTGGGTAAATCCAGATTGCGGATTGAAAACGAGAGATTGGCCTGAGACCAAAAGCGCCTTAAAAAACTTAGTGAAAGCTGCTAAAAAACTAAGAGCGCAAGAGCTAACATTAGTTTAGCAAAAGTCCTCTACCAAAGACTGTTTAGAAAACGACATCCTTAATATTTAAGACTAAGAGTCTATTCTAAAACAGTCTTTTGGTTTTCTTTGGGCACACGTAACAATAAAATAATACCGCCTAAAAAGAATACAAATAAAAACAAAATAGCATGGCGCATACTTCCTGTTATTTGATCGATGCTTCCGTAAATAAGCATACCGATTACAATTCCTATTTTTTCAGCAACATCAAAAAAGCTAAAATATGATGTGGTATCATCAGTTTCTGGTAAAAATTTAGAATATGTCGATCGTGCTAAAGACTGTATACCTCCCATAACCAAACCAACTACAGAAGCTGCTATGTAAAACTGTACAGGCGATTCCATAAAATAGGCATAAAAGCAAATTCCACCCCAAATTAGGTTGATGTAAATTAAAGTCTTAATATTTCCAAACTTAGCTGAAGCCTTCGAAGTTAAAAACGCTCCTAAAATAGCCACCAATTGAATTACTAAAATACTAACAATTAAGCCGGTTGTTTTTTCAGCATCACTCCCCCATTGTATCTCTTCCTCACCAAAATAAACAGCAACCAACATGATGGTTTGCACCGCCATACTAAACACGAAAAAGGCGTATAAATAACGCTTCAAACGCAAATTACTTTTTAAATCTTTCCAAACTAATTGTAAAGCTCTAAACCCATTAAAAATTATAGCTTTGGTTACTTTTTCGCCAGAAGATGTCCCTTTTGGTAAATAATAAAATGAATATTGACTAAATAATATCCACCAAAGCCCCACAGAAACAAACGCATATCGCATCATTTGCATTTTAGCCTCACCAGAATCTTGGCTCATTACCATAGCCAAATTAATAACCAATAAAACCACACTTCCAATATATCCTAACGAAAATCCTTTAGCACTAATATGGTCTTGCTGTTCCTTAAAAGCAATATCTGGTAAATACGAGTTATAAAACACCAAACTTCCCCAATAGCCAATAAGTCCCATAAAATAAAACAGCAAACTAATATGAATATTTTCTAAGCTAAACCAATACAAACCGATGCAGCCAGCACTTCCTAGGTAGCAAAAAAACTTCATGAAATTTTTCTTATTCCCTACATAATCGGCAATTCCAGATAACAATGGCGACATAACCGCAACTACCAAAAAAGTAAAAGCTGTAACAAAAGTAATAAGCGCCGTATTTTTAAAATCGAACCCAAAAGCGGTTACAGTCTTTATTTCTGAAAGAAACAATGCAGAATAAAAAATAGGAAAAATGGATGAAGCTATAGTTAAGGTATAAACTGAATTTGCCCAATCGTAGAACGCCCATGCGTTAAGAAGTTTTTTACTTCCTTTTTTAAGTATCTCCATAAAAAAAGCTGCTTTTATTTAAGCAGCCCCTAAAGTAAACAAATATTTTAATTATAATAAACCTAATACTATTCTCTGAATTTTGTTACTCCAAATTTCTTAGCTTCCTCAATTGCTTTTGGCGCTAAAGCTTTTAAGTTTGCAATACGCGAGTCGTTAGAAGGGTGCGTGCTTAACATCTCCGAAGGTGCTCCTCCACCACTATTGGCTTTCATGCGCTCCCATAATTTAGAAGCTTCCATAGGATTGTAACCAGCAATTGCCATAATATACAATCCGATTTTATCAGCTTCCGTTTCATGACTTCTACTAAAAGGCAGCATAACACCAACCTGAGAGCCTACACCATAATATTGATTAAACAAATTTCTATCACTTTCATTTTGCAACACCACATTTCCCGCAACTGCACCAAGTTGCTGTAACATTCCAGCACTCATACGCTGCTGCCCGTGATTGGCCAAAGCATGAGCAACCTCATGCCCCATAATTACAGCAACGCCAGTTTCTGTTTTAGCAACAGGCAAAATTCCTGTATAAAAAACAATTTTTCCGCCAGGCATACACCAAGCATTTTGTGTTTTATCATTAACCAAATGGTATTCCCATTTATAATCCTTTAAATAACCATGATACCCATTTGCGGTTAACCAACGTTTTGAAGCTATGGCAATACGCTCGCCTACACGAGTAATCATCTGGGCGTCTTTTGTACCACTTACTACTTTATGTTCAGATAAAAACTGATTATATTCAGCAAACGACGTTGGAAATAAATCTGAATTAGGCACCAATGCCATCGTTTTTTTTCCCGTAAACGGATTAGTTGCGCAAGTTAAAACAAGCAGAGACACACCTAATAATAAGACACTGTTTTTAATATTTATCATTCTGAAATTTTATATTTATGTTGAAAAAATGCGTTTGGTTTAAAGGTACAATTTAATTGAATCGCTATTTTTAAACTAGAAAAGATTGATTTTTTTAAGAGCTACAAATAATCTTCTTATTTTAATATTAAAAATACTGTTATGAACACCTCGTTTTTACGACCGATTCACTAAAATAAACCGATGAATAAACTATTTATTGCTTTTGCATTGCTGTTATTTAACTGTAATTCTTCAGCACAGAAACCTAAATCAGCAGCTTCAAGTAATTTTAAAATTAACAAAACTGAAGCACAATGGCAAGCGCAATTATCAGACATGGAATTTATTGTGCTACGCCAAGCAGGTACAGAACGTGCTTTTAGTAGTCCATTAAATAAAAATTATGCTGAAGGCGTATATGTTTGTAAAGCCTGCGAAACCCCTCTATTTAAAAGTGAACACAAATATGATTCGGGATCGGGATGGCCAAGTTTCGACCGCGAAATAAAAGGAAATGTTGCCTTTTCTACAGACAAAGATTTGGGATACACCAGAACCGAAGAACATTGCGCAACTTGTGGCGGACATTTAGGACATGTTTTTAACGATGGTCCTAAAAAAACTACAGGAAAAAGGCACTGTATAAACGGAGTCGCTTTAACCTTTATTCCGAAAGAATAAATTCATATTCAGACTATGGAAAGCTATTTAGAAAGCATTACTAAACAATTTGAATATTACAAAAGCTTAGGTGATAAAACTTTTAGTCAGTTATCTTTTGAAAACCTACAATGGCAGAGTGATGAAAACTCGAATAGCATTTCTATTATCGTAAAACATTTAGCAGGCAACATGCTAAGTCGGTGGACAAACTTTCTAACCGAAGATGGCGAAAAAGATTCAAGAAATCGGGATCAAGAATTTGTAGATGGTTTTCAATCTAAGGAAGAACTGATTGCAGCTTGGGAATCGGGCTGGCACACTTTATTCAACGCAATAAAACCCTTAAAGACAGAAGATTTAGAACGTATTATTTATATTAGAAATCAAGGACATACCGTTTTAGAAGCCATTAACCGGCAATTGACACATTACGCCTATCATATTGGGCAAATCGTGTTTTTAGGCAAATTATTAAAAGGTGAACATTGGCAATCTTTATCAATCCCCAAAGGCGCATCTTCAATTTATAACGAAAACAAATTCAGCAAAGAAAAAGGACGTCGTCATTTTACAGATGATTTGTAAATGCTTATAAAAAATAAACAACGCCTTTAATTCTCCTTCAACCGTTTCTTAAAAGGTCGAATAATTAATCGGGCTTCTCTATCAAATCGCACGTAATTATATAGCCAATTCACAAAAACAACCATGCGGTTTCTAAAACCAATTAGGAAAAATAAATGCACAAACATCCACACAAACCAAGCAAAAACACCTTGAAACTTAAAGTTTTTTAAATCGACCACTGCTTTATTTCTACCTATAGTAGCCATGGTTCCTTTGTCTTTGTAAACAAATGGCTTCATTGGCTTTTCTTCTAATAAGCGCAGTAAATTATCGCCTAACTGATTCCCTTGCTGAATGGCTGGCTGTGCCATCATAGGAAAACCATTAGGAAACTCCTCTGTGCATAAACAAGCAATGTCGCCAATTGCAAAAATATTTTCAAATCCTTTTATTTGATTAAATTCATTTACCAAAATACGATTGCCGCGAGTTACAAAATATTCGCTATCTAGGCCCTTTATTACTGCACCCTCAACGCCTGCAGCCCAAACTAAAGTTTCGGTTTTAAAAGTTAAATCGGTATTGGTAGTTGCCGTTTTACCATCATAATTGGTTACTCTTAAATTCTTCCATACAATAACGCCTAACTTCTCTAGAAAATCTTCAGCTTTTTCAGAAGCTTTAGCACTCATACCCTTCAACAAACAATCGCTAGACTGAATTAAATTTATCTGAGCCATTCGCGTATCTAAATCAGGATAATCTTTAGGAAGTATGCCCTTTTTTATTTCTGCTAAAGCACCTGCAAGTTCTACTCCTGTTGGGCCACCGCCTACAATTACAAAATTCATGAGCGCATTGCGTTCGTTCAAATCTGATGTCAGCAACGCTTCTTCAAAATTTTCAAGAATTAAACTCCTAAGATCTAAAGATTGAGGTATGGTTTTCATGGCCATACTGTGTTTTTCAATTTCAGAATTCCCAAAATAATTGGTTGTAGACCCCGAAGCGACAATTAAATAATCAAATTTTAAATGACCAATGTCTGTTCTTACCTTGTTTTTAACGGTATCAATTTCCTCAACATTAGCTAATCTAAAATAAAAGTTAGGGAAATCTTTTAGTATTTTCCTAATCGGATACGCTATGGAATCTGGCTCTAATCCACCTGTAGATACTTGATATAATAAGGGTTGAAACGTGTGGTAGTTATTACGATCTAACAGCACAACTTGCACCTCTTGTTTCGATAATTTTTTAGCTAAAGCGACGCCAGCAAAACCACCTCCAATAATGACAATGCGTGGGTTACTTGTTTTTGGTATATTCATAAATTACAACTTGCTTGACAAAGGTAAGATAAAGATGTAAAAATTAAAGCGACTATATTCTATATTCAATTTCGATTTCGTAAATTCGTATCCTAAAATTTAACACATGAGTAAATACGACATCATCATTATTGGAAGTGGTCCTGGAGGTTATGTAACAGGAATTAGAGCATCGCAACTTGGCTTTAAAGTAGCGATTGTAGAAAAAGAAAGTCTTGGAGGAATTTGTTTAAATTGGGGCTGTATTCCTACGAAAGCTTTGTTAAAAAGTGCTCAAGTTTATGACTATTTAAAACACGTTGATGAATACGGATTGAAAGCAGAAGCGATCGATAAAGATTTTGACGCCGTTATTAAACGTAGTCGCGGAGTAGCCGAAGGCATGAGTAAAGGTGTTCAGTTTTTAATGAAGAAAAACAAAATCGATATTATTAAAGGTTTTGGAAAAATTAAAACTGGAAAGAAAGTAGACGTTACTGCCGAAGACGGAACAGTAACAGAATATAGCGCAGACAATATAATTATAGCAACTGGGGCGCGTTCTCGCGAATTACCAAACTTACCTCAAGATGGTAAAAAAGTAATTGGTTACCGCCAAGCTATGTCTTTACCAAAACAACCTAAGAAAATGATTGTTGTTGGTTCTGGGGCAATTGGTGTAGAGTTCGCACATTTTTACAACTCAATGGGTACAGAGGTAACTATTGTAGAGTTTATGCCAAATGTAGTTCCTGTTGAAGATGCAGATGTTTCTAAAGCATTTGCAAGTGCCTTAAAAAAATCTGGAATTAATGTAATGACAAATTCTTCTGTAGAATCTGTTGATACTTCTGGAGAAGGTGTTGTTGCCAAAGTAAAAACTAAAAAAGGAGAAGAAACTCTAGAAGCTGATATTTTATTATCTGCTGTAGGCATCAAATCTAACATTGAAAACATTGGTTTAGAAGATGTTGGAATTGTAGTAGATAGAGACAAAATTTTAGTAAATGATTTCTACCAAACAAACATCCCTGGTTATTATGCAATTGGTGATGTGGTTCCTGGTCAAGCTTTAGCACACGTCGCTTCCGCGGAAGGCATTACTTGTGTTGAAAAATTAGCAGGATTACATACAGAACCTATCGATTACGGTAATGTTCCTGGATGTACTTATGCTTCTCCTGAAATTGCATCAGTTGGTTTAACTGAAGCTAAAGCAATTGAAGCTGGTTACGATATTAAAGTTGGAAAATTCCCTTTCTCTGCTTCTGGAAAAGCTACAGCTGCTGGAACTAAAGAAGGTTTTGTAAAAGTAATTTTCGATGCTAAATATGGTGAGTGGTTAGGTTGCCATATGATTGGTGCTGGTGTTACCGATATGATTGCTGAAGCTGTTTTAGGTAGAAAATTAGAAACTACAGGTCACGAAGTATTAAAAACTATCCACCCACACCCTACTATGAGTGAAGCGGTTATGGAAGCTGTTGCTGATGCTTATGATGAAGTAATACATTTATAAGAAGAGCCCCTCCTAGCCTCCCCAAAGGGGAGGAACTTTTACTCGGTTGGGTTAATACATACTAAAAAAGCGATTCTAGATTTAGAATCGCTTTTTTTATGCTGTAATTTTAATACAAAAACACTAGCTATATAATTATATTTAGAATGAACTATTCTCAACCAAGCAAGAATCCCTCCCCTTTGGGGAGGCTAGGTCGGGATTTTCATTAAAACCTTAATTTCGAACCCAATGTAAAAGATTGTTTTGAACCAAAAGTATAATCTTTTTCCATAGGTATTTCACCTGTAAAACGCTGATTAAATTTAGCTTCAATTAATAAGTTTTCGGTGGCATCGTATTGAACACCAAGTACACCAGATGCTGTTGGTATTCCAGCCCCATTAATATCATTATAGACATTAATTTTTGGCCCCACTAAAAAACTTAGTTTATCTGAAATATTATATTTAAGTAATAAAGGAAATTCATAAACACTATAATCAGTTTCCAACCGTGTTTCCCGTTCTCCTTTAAAAGTCCAATCGTCATTTATTCGATATTCATTAAAATATGATGATTTTTCTATTTTAAAATCTTCCGACCTCACCTTCTCTTCCTCGCTTTGTGCAAATAGGTTAATGGAATACAAAACAACTATTAAAATAAGTGGTGTTTTCATAACTTAAATTCTAATCCTACAGTAATCATGTCCATAGTTTTATCAACTGTAGAGAATTGGTTTCCTTCACTTAATAAAACATTAAAATTGGCTAACCTATAACCTAAAACAATATCGGCATAATCAAAAATTTGATATTGAATTTTTGGTGCAAAATAAAGTCCGTCGTTAACCGCTATATCCGTATTTACTGCAAATGCATAACCTAAATCGAGACCTAAACTTAATCTTTTAGCGACATTAAACCGTGTAGTTAGTGCAACTGGCACCATAGAAGCCTGATCTTCTTTAGCTATCTGTAGTCCACCTCCCAACTGATATGTTGGCATTTTAAACCAAATAGCAAAGCCTGTGGTTAAACCAACATCAAATTTCTCAGTTATTGGAAATACATAACTAACATCTAACGCTGCAGCATGCCTTGTCGTGTCAAAAACGGGTAAAGTTGAACTTAAAGCAATTTTAAAATCTTGTGCATTTAGCTGTCCTAAGCTTGTAATGGTAAGAGCAAAAAAGAATAATGTTTTTTTCATAATAGAAATGTTTTATTGATTAATAAAAACAAATCTACTACGGCGCTATCTTAAAATTCTCACAACACAATCATAATAAAAATAAAAGCCTAAGTTAATTATATGTGAAAATTCTTAGTTTCAACTTAAGAAATTTACAAAAAACTTTGAATAGCCAAATCGTAACTCTGCAAACCAAAACCTAGAATTACACCTCTAGCATTTGCCGAAATATAAGATTGATGACGAATTTCTTCTCGACTAAAGGTATTTGAAATATGAACTTCAACAACAGGGGTTTCAATTCCTTTAACAGCATCGCCGATCCCAACAGAAGTATGTGTATAAGCGGCCGCGTTTAGTATAATACCATCGTAACTAAAACCAACTTCATGTAATTTATCTATAAGTTCACCTTCTATATTAGATTGGTAATAATCAATTTTAACTTCGGAATATTTAGCAACAAGTTCGTTATAATATTCGGTAAAAGTTAAACTTCCATAAATTTCAGGCTCGCGTTTTCCTAATAGATTTAGGTTTGGCCCGTTAATGATTATTAGTTTTTTCATACGTCTTTTTTAAAAAGTAAAAATACAAAAGTTATGGTATAAAAAAACCGAAGACTAAGCTTCGGTTTTTTATAAAATCTAATCGTTTTATTTAGAACATAAATCCTACAGAAAGTTGGATTACGTTATTTTTTAAACTATCATCTGAATCTTCATCATCAGAAATATTTGCTAAACCTAAGTTATAACGGGCAGAAAAATTTAAACCATTTTCTAATTTATACCCTAAACCTAGACCTAAACCAAAATCTACACCTTTTACATACTCTTTTAAATCTTCAGTATCAGATTCAGTATCACCATCTATAGTTACTTCATCTTTTCCTTTAGCTGAAGCTAAAAAACCAACTTGTGGACCAGCTTCAAGACTTAAACCTTCAGTAACATAATATTTAGCGATAACAGGAATATTTATATAATCTAATTTTGCCTTAGATTTATATTCAAATGTTTCCCCTTCAAATGTCTCCGACTCTTCACTTTTAGCGCCTTGGGCAGAATAAATAATTTCTGGTTGTATCGAAAATTTATCAGAAAACATAATTTCTGCAACACCGCCTACATGGAACCCTGTAAGTCCGTCTAGATCTTCTACGTCATCTCCACTGAAACTCGCAAAGTTAACACCAGCTTTAACACCAAATTTCACTTCTTGAGCATTAACAAAACTCATTGAGAATGCAGCAATTGCAACACATAATACTAATTTTTTCATAATTTTATTTGTTATAGTTGATTAATTTTGTGGCAAATAAAGTTGTTTTTTCTTGTTAAAAAAATGTTTTTATATATTTTTTTGTATTACAACCCAAAAATATGCATTTCATAGATGTTCATATACCTATAAGTTTAGAACTTAATTTTAGCATAGCATTACCTAAAATCTCGAATCAAACTACTTCTATCTGCCAAAATAAAAAAACCGAAGACTAAGCTTCGGTTTTTAGAATAGATATTTTTAGAAACTAAAGTTGGAACAAAACACCAACATTTAAATTTCCAATACTTCCGTCGTCTGAAATATTTTCATAAGAAGCAAGAAGTTCAATAGTATCAGCAATATCAAAAGAAATCACAGGTCTAAAGTACAAGCCACCATCAAGCCCATCTGTAAGGCCTATGGCATAACCTAAATCAATACCACCTGAAAATAGCCCAAATAATTTTATACGTGCTGCTGCGGCTACTGGTAAAAACTGTGCGTCTTCACCTTCAATAGTTTGTCCTGCCACCTCGAAATCCTTAGCAAAAAAGTTTCTAAAACCAGCAGTTCCACCTATTTCGATTAAATCATCAATGTCTGTAAAATAATAATACACATCCGCTCCTAGTGTAAAAGAATAAAAATCGGAAGCATCTCCCATAGGTAAACCTACTGATCCACCTATTTTAAAAGTTTGAGCATTCATGCTACACATGGCAAACAATGCAATAATTGAAGTAAATAATAATTTTTTCATTTTAATTATGTTTAATAGTTGTTAACTACAAAGTAATACAATTCATCATTAGAATTAAAACAGTGGCATCCTACTTATTAACAGGGTTATAAACAAACACCATTTAATTGATAATCAACAATATACATACACAAAAACAATTCAAAGAAAAGCATTTATATAAAACCACAACTTTTACTTATTTTTACTAATTATGACCTGGAAACAAGCCTTAAAAGATTATCAATCTTATTTAAAAATAGAGCGTGGATTATCTTCAAATTCTATTGATAACTATATTTTAGATGTAAAAAAATTGATTTCTTTTTTAGAAGAAAATGCGATTACTGCATCGCCATTAAATATCACTTCAGATATTATTCAGCAATTTATTTATGAAGCAGCTAAACATGTTAATGCCCGTTCCCAATCGCGAATAATATCTGGACTTCGCAGTTTTTTTAGTTATTTAATTTTTGAAGATTACATCACTATGAATCCTTTGGAACTTATTGAAAGTCCGAAAATTGGCAGAAAACTTCCTGACGTTTTATCTGAAGAAGAAATAGACAGCCTAATAAGAGCCATAGATTTAAGTAAAACTGAAGGCGAACGTAACCGTGCAATGCTTGAAACTTTATATGGTTGCGGTTTACGCGTATCTGAACTTATTAATTTAAAACTATCCGATTTATTCTTCGAAGAAGGCTTTATAAAAGTCACAGGAAAAGGTGATAAACAACGTTTTGTCCCCATAGTTGATATTACTCAGAAATACATTAACATTTACCGAAAGCAGATTAGAAACCACATGAATATTCAAGCTGGATTTGAAGACACGCTTTTTTTAAATCGACGTGGTAAACAGCTCACTAGAGCCATGGTTTTTACCATTATCAAACAATTGGTTGAAAAAGTTGGCATGAAAAAAAATGTATCGCCACATACCTTCAGACACTCCTTTGCTACGCACCTTTTACAAAATAATGCCGATTTAAGATCCATTCAACTCATGCTAGGACATGAAAGCATTACCACTACCGAAATTTATGTACATCTTGATAAAAGCCATTTAGCAGAGGTTGTTGAGAAGTATCATCCGCGGAAGTAGTTAATGGTTGATGGTTGATGGTTGAAATAAAAAATCCAGCATATAGCTGGATTTTTTATTTTATATCTGTTGCAAATTACTTCGCAATATTAACCGCTCTTGTTTCTCTTATTACGGTGACCTTAACTTGTCCTGGGTAAGTCATATCGGTTTGAACTTTTTGAGAAATGCTAAAAGATAATTCAGCAGCTTTTTGGTCGTCTACTTTTTCGCTTTCAACAATAACTCTTAACTCTCTTCCCGCTTGAATAGCATAAGCCTTTTTAACACCTGTAAACCCGAAAGCGATATCTTCCAAATCTTTTAAACGTTGAATATAACTATCTAAAACCTGACGTCTAGCTCCTGGTCTTGCTCCTGAAATGGCATCACAAACTTGAATAATTGGTGCTAATAACGATTTCATTTCTATTTCGTCGTGGTGCGCTCCAATGGCGTTACACACTTCATCTTTCTCGTTATATTTCTCTGCCCATTGCATTCCCAAAATAGCGTGAGGTGTTTCCATATCTGCTTCTGCATCTGGCACTTTTCCTATATCGTGTAATAAACCTGCACGTTTTGCTAGTTTTGGGTTTAAGCCTAATTCGGCAGCCATAACACCACAAAGTTTAGCAACTTCACGCGAGTGTTGTAGTAGGTTTTGACCGTAAGAAGAACGGTATTTCATTCTACCTACCATTTTAATAAGTTCTGGGTGTAGATTGTGAATCCCTAAGTCTATTACAGTACGTTTACCAACTTCAATAATTTCTTGCTCGATTTGTTTCTGCGTTTTCTTAACAACTTCTTCAATTCGCGCTGGGTGAATTCTTCCATCGGTAACCAATTTATGTAAAGACAAACGCGCTACTTCTCTTCTAACCGAATCGAAACAAGATAAAATAATCGCTTCTGGCGTATCATCTACAATAATTTCAACACCTGTAGCCGCTTCAATAGCTCTAATGTTTCTACCTTCACGACCAATAATACGACCTTTAACATCGTCGGATTCTATATTAAATACAGACACACAGTTATCTACAGCCTCCTCGGTTCCAATACGTTGTATGGTATTAATTATAATTTTCTTGGCATCTTGCTCTGCTGTTAATTTAGCTTCTTCTAATGCGTTTTGAATAAACGCCATCGCATCATTTTTAGCCTCACCTTTTAAGGATTCTATCAAGCGTTCTTTAGCTTCTTCAGCAGAAAGACTAGAAATAACTTCTAATTGTTGAATCTGGCTTTTATGAAGTTTGTCTACTTCCTCCTGACGTTTTTCAACAACATCGAGTCTGTGGTTGTAATCCTTGATTTTATTTTCAAGGCTTTCATTAAGTTTTTTGTTTTTTGAAACTTCACTTGAAACCTGAGATTCCTTATCACGTGTGCGTTTTTCGGCTTCAGCCATCTTTTTGTCACGAGATAAAATAACTTTTTCGTGTTCAGATTTAAGTTCTATAAATTTTTCTTTAGCCTGAAGTATTTTATCTTTTTTAAGGTTTTCACCTTCACTATTAGCTTCTTTAAGTATTGAAGCTGCATTTTTCTTAGCTTCTTGTACTAATTTAGAAGCATTATTTTTCTCCAGTGTCTTTGCTATAATAAAGCCTATTACAAGCCCTAATATGACACCACCTACTGCAAATATAATTGAGTTATCCATCGTTGATTTAGTTGATTTTCATATATAAAAAAAGCCTACACCAGCATAAAATTTTGTATAAACTCCTTAAAAACAAGTTTAGGGCTAACAAGCTGATCAAGGGTCTGCTAAAATTTGAAATACATCAAAAAATGCAGCATGCTTTTACAACTTAAACTCACCCTTTTTAAAGAATTAACGTTGAGTTTATCAAAAAAAATAACCAATGTAGGCAGTAACTTTTAGTTTATTTTAAAGAACGTTTTAAGAGACTAAATATGCGATTGCAACAAATCATTTAAAGCTTTTAGCTTTTCTTCAACATGTTCTGACACATTTGCTTTATCAATAGATTTCTGCTCTACTTGAGATGCAAACTGTAAAGCGCACATGGCCAAAACATCTTGTTTATCTCGAACAGAATAACTTTGCTCAAACTGTTTAATCATTACTTCAATGTTTTTAGCTGCCTTTCGCAAACCTTCCTCTTGACTAGAATCAATTGTTAAAGGATATACACGATTGGCTATTGATAGCTTTATTTTAAGCTTGTCTGACATTGAATTTTTCTAACATTAATCGGAAAGTTGCGTAATACAATGGTCAATATCCCGAATTAATGCATTTATTTTAAGCTTCGTTTCTCTTTTATTATCGTCACTACCAAGTATTGAATTTGCCATTTTTAAAGCTTCATATTTTTCTTCCCAACCAGCATTTTGCTGTTTTTGAGTTGAAATTTCTTCTTTAGAAACCTTTAATTCTTCAGTTAATTTCAAATTTTCCTGCTTTAAAACAGCCATCTTGTGTAATAATTTACCAATCTTGCCTTCTAACGAAACTACAATATCTTCAATATTACTCATTTATAATTTTCAATACTTATCTCACAAAGTTAATGTTCCTAAGTATAAATAACAATTGTTTTTTCATAAAATTTTAAAAGCCTCAGTAAGCGTTTACTAAAGAAACAGCCGTTTGATTTTTGTTTTATTCTTTGCTTATTAAAGCGATGATTAATACTTTAGCCATTATACTTTTTTATGCGATTTATAACTTCTTTAATTTTTGTTTTTTCATTAATTTCTAATGCGCAAAATAATTATCCACAAGATTATTTTTGTAATCCCTTAGAAATACCTATTGTTTTAGCAGGCACCTTTGCCGAATTACGCACCAACCATTTTCATTCTGGAATGGATATAAAAACGCAATTCCGTACAGGTTTGCGGGTTAAAGCGTCGGCAAATGGTTATATAAGCCGCATTAAAATTTCACATTATGGTTACGGAAAAGCCTTGTACATTACACATCCTAATGGGTACACCACTGTTTATGGGCATTTACTTAAGTTTTCTCCTGAAATTGAAGCTTTTGTAAAAAAACATCAGCATGAAAAGGAATCTTATGAAGTTGAACTTTTCCCGAATGCAGAATCTTTGCCCGTTTTAAAAGATAGTCTTATCGCTTACAGCGGAAACACAGGTGGCTCAGGTGGTCCTCATTTACATTTTGAAATTCGAGATAAAGAGGAACGCCCCATGAACCCAATGCTTTTTGGCATTGATACTAAGGATACCACAATTCCTATAATTAAATCCATTTACGCTTATCCTATAGATAATAACTCGTTTATAAATAAAAGCAATTCTAAACGAAAACTCACTTTAGCACCGCTTGGTAACGGCGATTATACTACCGAAAACATTGAAGCTATCGGAAATATTGGCTTTGGCGTTGAAACGATTGATCGTCAAGATTTAGCGCCAAACTCAAATGGAGTTTATAACATTCAATCGTTTGTAAATGGCAATGAAAATTTCGAACTCGATTTTAAACGTTTTTCTTTTGCTGAAACCAGATACATCAACCGCCTAATTGACTACCAAACGTATATTGAATCGAATAAACGTATTCAAAAATTATTCAAAATAAACAACCCGCTAAGTATTATCAAACCCATTGTTAATAACGGGGTTTTACAAATAAAAGATAGTACTCATGTGGTTTATAAAATTCGTGTTTCAGATTTCAAAAACAATTCAGCTTGGGTTACCATTCATATAACAGGTAAAGCAGACAGCACGTTGATTGCAGAATCACCAAAAACCACACCTTATTTTATTAATAAAAACCAAACCACGAATTTAAAGGAAGGTCGTGTTTCTGTTGATTTTTATAAAGATACGTTTTACGAAGATTTCTATATTGATTTCGAAGTTAAAAACGACATACTTAAGCTTGATGAAGATGCACGAGCCACTAAAAAGAATTTTACAATAACTTTTGATATGAGTCATTATTCTGATGAAGACCAGAGTAAACTTTATATTGTACGACTTGTTGGGCGTAATAAATACCCTAGTTACACATCAACTAAAAGAAAGGGTCATTTACTAATAGGAAGCACTAATAAATTAGGCTTATATACCATCGCGACAGATACCGTAAAACCAACCATTAAAGCTTCAAATTTTAAAAATGAGCAATGGATTAGCGATTACAAATACCTTAAACTTAAAATTGACGATGTAGGATCTGGCATTTCAAATTACAGAGCTACGGTAAACGGAAAATGGATTTTAATGGAGTATGATTATAAAACTAAAACACTTACTCACGATTTTAGTGATGGTGTTGTAACCGATACAAAGAATAATTTAAAAGTAATTGTAACCGATAATGTGGGAAATAATTCTACTTTTGAAGCGTTATTTTACCGAAAATAAACCAATTACTCTATTGAAAGCAAAACTATTACTAACCACTACCCTACTTTTTACGCTTTTTAATCTCAGTTTTGCACAAACCGCAACTGTTAAGGGTGTTATTCTTGATGAGAACAAAACCCCTGTTGAAAACGTAAATATTAAATTCAATTCTGGAGGTACTAAAACCAACTCCAACGGTTTTTATACGCTTGATATTCCATCAAACCAAGATGTTTCGCTGGTTTTTACTCATATTTCTAACCAAAGAATTGAAAGTACTTTCAATTTAAAAAATGGTGAAATTTTCGAGTTTAATCCTGTTATGAGCACTGTGGTAGAGCAAATTGCAACGGTTACCATTAAAAGTGGGCAACGCAAAGAAATAGAAGGCATAACCACTCTGGATCCTGAAGCCATTCGAAAAATTCCAGGGGCAAATGCTGGTGTTGAAAATTTACTTTTAACCCTACCTGGAGTGAGCAATAACAATGAGTTAAGCACCCAATATTCGGTTCGAGGTGGTAACTTTGATGAAAATCTTGTTTATGTTAACGATATTGAAGTTTATCGTCCGTTTTTAGTTCGTTCAGGACAGCAAGAAGGGTTGAGTTTTGTAAATACAAATATGGTGCAAAATGTCGATTTTTCGGCTGGTGGTTTTCAAGCCAAATATGGTGACAAACTATCTTCGGTTTTAGATATTACTTATAAAAACCCGTATCAATTTGAAGTTAATGCCGATTTTAGCCTACTTGGCGCTAGTGTTTCTGTAGAAAACATGAGCAAAGATTCTAAGTTTTCGGCCATTGTTGGTGCACGTTACCGCGACAACGCATTACTTGTTAACGCCAAAGAAACCGAAACCAATTACCGTCCTGCTTTTGGTGATATACAAGGCTACTTTACGTATCGCTTTTCGAACAAATTTCATTTAAGTTTTTTAGGAAATGCTTCTTTAAACAAATACAACTACCAACCACAAACACGCCAAACTAACTTTGGAACCCTTGCCGACCCTGTTGCGCTTTTAGTGTATTATGAAGGACAAGAAAAAGACCAATACCACACATTATTTGGGGCATTTAAAGGGACGTATTTTGTAAACGATGATTTAACTTTAGACCTAATTGCATCAACCTACAACACACAAGAACAAGAACATTTTGATATTTTAGCACAATATCGATTAGGTGAAGTAAATGCTAATATTGGTGATGAAAATTTAGGTGAAGTTGAATATAGCGAAGGCATTGGTGGCCAACTAAACCATGGTAGAAATGATTTAGATGCACTTATTACAAACATAGAGCATAAAGGTAATTTTAAACTGGATGACCACCGTATTGAATGGTCTTTAAAATACACTAATGAAGATATTAGAGACCGTTTAGTAGAATGGGAAGTTGTAGACTCGATAGGCTTTTCGGTGAGACCTCCAAATTCGGCTCCAAACGAACAACCTTATGTGCCCTATACAGAACCTCTTGAACCTTATCAAAATGTTAGAGCAACAAATCATACCATAATTAACAGAATACAAGCGTATGGCCAATGGAGTAAACGAAGTGACATTGGGTCTAGCGAAGTTTGGTACAATGCCGGAATTCGTGTTCAAAACTGGACGGTTAGTGGCCATGGTATTTCAAAATCGAATCAAACGGTATTTAGCCCCAGAGGGCAATTTAGCATAAAACCCGATTGGGAAAAAGACATGCTTTTTAGAGTGGCTGCAGGGTATTATTACCAACCACCTTTTTACAGAGAACTTCGAGATCCAAACGGGGTTGTTCAACCTGATGTTAAGGCTCAAAAATCCGTTCATTTTGTTTTAGGAAATGATTATAGTTTTAAAATGTGGAACAGACCTTTTAAACTCACTTCCGAGGTGTATTACAAAGATTTAACTGATGTAAACCCCTATACTTTAGAAAATGTTCGAATTAGATATCGTGCTGAAAATATAGCTGTAGCCTACGCTTATGGTTTAGACATGCGCTTAAATGGTGAGTTTGTGCCAGGCACAGAATCCTGGTTTAGTTTCGGATTTTTAAAAACCGAAGAAAACATTAACAACCGTGGCTATATTGCCAGACCAACCGATCAGCGTTTAAAATTTGCAGCTTTATTTCAAGATTATGTACCTAATGTACCCAGTTTAAAAATGTATCTTAACTTGGTTTACAACACGGGATTGCCAGGAGGTTCGCCAAGTTATGCCGATCCATACAATTATCAAACAAGGTTACCTGATTATAAACGTGCCGATTTAGGCGTACAATACGTTTTAGTTGATGCTAATAAACAATTTACTAACGGTTGGAAAAAACGCTTTAAAGAACTGACTTTCGGAGTTGAAATCTACAATATTTTCGATGTTCAAAACTCCATTACAAATACTTGGGTACGCGATGTAAACAGCAAGAGAGCAATAGCAATTCCTAACTATTTAACACCTCGTGTGTTTAATGTTAGAACTACGATGAAGTTTTAATAAGGAATGTTTTAGCCTAATTATGAGTTAAAACCCAAAGTTCAACTTCTTCTAAAGCACGCCAGTGTTGATCGCGTTTTGTTTTATCTGAAGCTTTTTTTACTGTTTTCCTATAGCATTTTTCCAATTGAAAACGGCCACCTTCAGCGAGTTCCTTTTCTATAGGATGTTCTTTTGTAACGTCTGTTATTTGCGCCAAATTCGAGAAGATAATCACCAATTTTCCTTCTGGAAGTAAGTGTTGTTTTGCTGCTTCAAAAAAATCTGGAAATAAATTTTCGTTATAATAAATTGCTTCATCAATACAATCTAAAGCATGAGATTGTGGTAACCAAGGCGGATTAAAAACAATTAATTCCACAGGGAAGTTAAATTTTCCGAAAAGCGAATCAAAATCTAATTCTATCTTTCTTGCTAATTTGGTGCTTCCCATAAATTCGGTTAAACCAACAATCGCATTCGGGTTGGTATCTGTTCCAAAAACCTTTTGAAAACCATATTTTAGCATTTGAAAAGACAAAACACCACTTCCTATCCCTACATCAATAACCGATTTTTTAGGGCCTTTATAACGTTTCAACCAATTATCAAAAAATATTAAATGATCGAAACGCGTTGGAAAATAAGTGCCGTAATAAGGTTGCAATTTATTACGTAAAACAGGGGTTAAAATTCCGTTTTTATACCATTGCCAAGCACTGTTTAAACCTTGTATTTGAGGAAAAGACAATAAAAAATCGCTATTTTCCGAATATAATTGCTCTAACCAACCAATAACTGGGGCTTTTTTCACCGTTAATTTATAATCTACGATAGCAATTAAAATAAGGTTAGATAACTTAAAGTAGGCGGCACGATAGTTACGCTGCTCTTGAAAAGTGCTATTGGGATATTTTTTATTCAAATGCTTTTTTAAAGCATTTAATAGCAATAATCCGTTACTAAAAAAACCTGTAATTAATATAGATTTCCCCTGCTCTAACGCTTTAATGGTGAGTTTCACATCTGAAGAATCATCAAATAATAACGACGATTTTTTAGAGCTAATAGGCTCTGGCTTGTTTACTTTTATAGCTTTAATCATGGTTTGCTTTTTCATAAAAAGAAGAAACCGGTTAGAATGATTACTTAGCCTTATGTAGTTGTGATAAATTGAATTGCAAGTGTTTCTTAATAAACACGGTTGTTTACTAGGTGAGGATATTCCGCTTGACGGTTTTGAAATCTTAAAATAGTATCTTTTACAATGCTGCCTTCGTCTATGTTTATAGCCTTTTTAATGGTCATATTTTTATTCCAGCCGTCTCGCCCTGCAATTACAGCAGGCACATAGGTAATTAATGCCGCAGAAATTGACCTAGACGCACTTTCCCAAAAATAGCTTGGTGTATGGTCTACCGCATAATAATCGATACCATCAATGGCTATAAGTGGCTTTTTAAATGTTGTTGGTTTTGCAAAATAAAAGCCCATGCCTTCATCACAACTTACATCAATAATAAGCGTGCCTGGTTTTAACATCGATTTTTCATCTGCTTTCACATAATCAATGGGATCATCAGTATCTTGATAGGTTCCGTTGATTATGATTTCAGATTCGTTTATAAGCTCTAGTAGCGGACGTTCAGAGCCATCATGCTCAACAACAATTAAACGTGGCTCGTTCGCTTTTCCTTTTCTAATTCTGGCATAGTGTACATCTAGAACCTCCTCTCTAACCTCATGATCTGGACGTTGAATACAAATGGTAATATCTCTAAAACCATGTGCTTTTAATGCATAAATTGCCCCTCTACTTACAGCTCCAAAACTAAAAATGATAACTTTTCTTTGGTTCCCATAATGCCCATCAATCCCTTTTAACTGTAACGCATGAATAACGGCGCAATAACCCGCCATTTCGTTGTTTTTATAAAAAGTATGTCTTCCTATTTGCCCGTTAGGCGTCCAAACATACATGTCTTCAAAAGCGATTAAAGTTAATTTTTTATCGATGGCAACTTGAGTAATTTCGTTTTGCTGTGCACAATGCGGATACCCCCAAACAATACCGCCGGGTTTTAAAGCTTGTAAATCTGACAAAATTGGTTTGGCGATAATGACTGAGCCAATATCAGATAAGATTTCTTGTCGTGAAGCAAGGCCTCCTGTTAATTCTGCAATAACTTCATCTTCAATATTAAAAGGTTTCCCATAGCCTTTTTCAAAAATAAGTTGTTTACGAATGTGTTCTGGGAGTCTGTTTAAGTGCTCTGGATGAATAGGCACACGCCTTTCATCTTCCTTTTTGGAAGTTCCGATAACTCCCATTTTTATTAAAGCCATTTGTTCTAAGTTGAAACGACTTGCAGAGTAATGACTTGAGCAAAGCGTAAGATTAAAATACTATAAAATAGTTACTTACTAGTAATCAGGCATCAAGTTGGCCACTAGCGTTTCATGAATCAAAATAAGGACTTTAAATAAAGCCTTAGCATCTCGCTAAATGTCTTGCGAAGTGATAATTAATATCTACAGATAAATAATACTTTGGTAAAGGTAATTGATTTAGAACCAATACCGTGCTAAATAATAGTGTTGTTCCTTTTTCCATTGATAAAACAACGAACTAATTCTTCATCTACCCTCTAGAAAAGTAAACCTACTCTACCGATTTTTCGATTAACACAAACTCTTTAAAACACCAATAACATAATCGATTTCAGCTTGAGTATTAAAAACACTAAAAGAGAAACGAATGGAAGGTTTTTGTAAATCGGTTTCGTTTAAAATTTCAGTTAGTACATGTGATTTTTGAGCACTTCCGCTTTGGCAAGCACTGCCTCGCGAGCAGGCGATACCTTTTAAATCGAGCTGAAATAAAATCATTGACGCTTTTTCAGCAGGTAAAGGCAAACGCACATTAACTATGGCACATGCACTTCCCTCTATATTTGAAGAATCTCCATTAAAAGCAACCTCTGGAATTTCGGCTTTTATTTTTTCTATGAAGTAAAATTTTAAGCCTTTTAAATCTTCAAAATCTTTGTCGAAATTATTATAAGCTTCATTTAAAGCCCGCTCCATACCTACTATATTGTGAACATTTTCGGTTCCTGCACGTAAACCACGCTCCTGCTCGCCGCCAACAATAATTGGTTGTAAGCCTGAATTTTTTCTTATAAAAGTAAAGCCAACACCTTTTGGTCCATGAAATTTATGTGCCGAAGCTGCTAAAAAATCAACAGGTATATCTTGTAAATCTAATTTATAATGCCCTACAGATTGCACAGCATCTGTATGAAACAAGGCCTTGTTTTCTTGGCATAAAGTAGCCACCTGCTTTAAATCTAAAATGCTGCCTATTTCATTATTAATGTGCATTAAGCTCACCAACGTTTTAGCTTCAGTATGTAGTAAGCTTTCTAAATGTTTGAAGTTAACCATGCCGTTTTCATCTAAATCCACATAACTAACCTCAATATTATAATCTTTTTGAAGATGCAAAACCGTATGTAAAACGGCATGATGCTCGATTTTAGAAGTAATAATATGAGTAACCCCCAAATCTTTAACAGCACTTTTTAAAACCAAATTATCGGCTTCGGTACCTCCTGAAGTAAATATAATTTCGCTTGCCTCTACATTTAATTGCTTGGCAATGGTTTTCCTTGATTTTTCAACCAGCGTTTTTGATGCACGTCCAAAACTGTGTGAAGATGAAGGATTACCAAAGTTGTTTTTTAAAACTTCAGTGATGCTCTCAATAACTTCGGTGCGCAAAGGCGTTGTTGCAGCATTATCAAAATAAACCTGTGGCATAGCGATGTATTAATTCTATTAAAGTTCAAAAATACTTGAAATAAAATTATTATCAATATCATGCGTTATAAATAACAATTCCATTATTTTTGCCTAAAATCGTGTACCATGCGCAAATTATTTTTTGTCCTACTTTCTTTAAGTTTTTTCTTATATATTTCTTGTGATGACGGAGATATTATTATTGTTGAGCTTGATTTTGATGATACTTTTTACAGCTGTGGCGTAAACAATTTAGTGCTATATAAAACGAAAGAAGATCCTTCAGAATCGCTTTCCTTAAAACTAACAGGTGTTAAATTAAGTGATATTCTTGCAGTTGATGCCGGTGGTGTTTTTGAAAAAACCTATACTATTAGTACCTCGAACCCATTTAATTATAGAACTTATAGTAACGAAAAACTACCTAGCGATTTGTTTTGTAGCGATATACCAGATTCTTCGGTTACGATTACAAACGACATTGAAAGTACCAGCGGATTTGCAGATATTAAAACGGTTTTAACTGAAGATGACAATGATGGTGTTTCAGCTTTAGCAGAAGACAGAGACGGTAATGGCGACCCTACCGACGATGATACAGACGGTGACGGAATCCCTGATTATATTGATAGTGATGATGATGGGGATAATATTTTAACAGCTCTTGAAAATCCAGACCCTAACGGCGACGGTGATTACAGCGATGCTCAAGATACCGACGGTGATGGTATTCCTGATTATTTAGATCCTGATGATGATGGCGATGGCACTTTAACCCGTGATGAAGAAAACGAATCGCAAGACCAAAACCCCGCCAACGACATTACAAATAGTGATATTGGCCCAGATTATTTAAACCCAGCAGTATTTTCTAAAGTTCCCGCTACAAAATACAGAGAACATAGTTACATTCAAACCTATAAAGTCAATATGACTTTAAGAGATATTGATATTCAGGTTTTATCGGCTGATGAACTTGATTTTGGTAAATTAGAAAATAGTGCTTTAACTAAAACCGTAAAAAAGACCCCAGCATTTAATTAATCGGGTTTTACACTTTGAAGAATGTAAACTTCGGTGGCACCTAAACCATATTTTTGGTAATTGGCATCGTAATATTTTACGTTGTTGTAGCGTCCAAATAAATATTCGAGTTCGGTTTTAAGAACACCTTCACCAACGCCATGAATAAATACTATTTTTTGAATGCGGTTAGAAATGGCAAACTCTAATTTATGTCTTGCTGTATCCAGTTGCAGTGTTAACATATCGTGATTAGACATGCCTCGATAAGACTTTACCAATTGATGGATGTGTAAATCCACTTCCATGGTTGGCTCATAGCGATCTTTAGCCCGTTTTTTTGTTTGTTGCTTGCGTTTGGGTTGTTCCTTTTCAGAAATTACCGAATTTATACTCGATTTTGAAAACAAAGCCGTTTTTAAATCTTGGTCTTTTTGTTTTTTAACCAGTTCTGAAGCCTGAAAATCCAGCAAAAAACCATCTTCGGTTTCAATAGAAATTGTAGTCCCTTTTATTTGGGTAATTTTTCCAGACAAATCTTCATCTAGAACCAACACCTTATCGCCTGTTTTAAATTTCATTATACGTCGTCTTCAGCGTCTTCGTGCTCGTGTTTACTAGGAACTGTTTTTGCTACACGGTAAACACCAATCATTAACATAACAATGCCACCAATTAAAAGGTATTGACTTTGGTCGGAATTTGAATTTGTTTTACCATACATGGCCACAAATGCACCAAAAATGATTAGAAAATAATTAAAATATTTCATGATTTTTAATGAAGATTAAATCTGTAAGCAAATTACGGTAAAATTTGGGTTTATTTATATTTTTTCAAATAAAAACAACAGTATGGAAGCCTCTCTAAAAACATGATATATTTATTTACTTTTAGTATTTTAGCTTCAAAGAAATTCGGTTTACCACGTGTCATGGAAGAATACATGCTCCCCTGTTTAAATAAAAAATATTTAGGATTTGAGTGTTTTGGCTGCGGTATACAACGTGCCTTAGCCCTAATTTTAGAAGGTGATTTTATATCGGCATTTAAAATGTATCCTGCTATTTACACGCTTATTATTCTTTTTGGCATCATTAGTATTCATGCGTTTAAAAATTTAAAATACGGTAACAAAATAATCACTGTATTTGCCATAGTAAATGGCTTAATTATAGTTACAAACTTTATAATAAAAACCTTTATAATTCACTAAAAATCAAACAATGGAAGAACAAAAATTACCAAATTCAACCCTAATATTAGTTTTCGGAATCCTATCCATACCACTTTGTTGCTGCTATGGTATAGGTGGTATTATCTTAGGCGTTACCGCGATTATTCTAGCCAATAAAGCTGCGAAATTGTATGCCGAAAACCCTGAAATCTACACAGGCTATCAAAATGTAAAAGCAGGAAAAATATTAGCTATTATTGGTATTGTATTATCTGTTCTTTACATTCTTTTAATTGTAGGTATGGTATCTGTATTTGGTTGGGACACCTTACAAGATCAAGAATTACTAAACGAAAAAATACAAGAGATGATGGGCCAATAAGCCTAATTCTGAAAAATGAAAGCGGCTGTCTTAAAAGTTAAAACAATCGTCATTCTGTGCTCGACACAGAATCTCATGATATTGAATTTCAATGATTATGAGATTCTGAAATAATTCAGATTAACGTAAAATCTACTTTTTAGACAGCCGCTTTTTTATGTTAACAAAATTTCAGTCCATTCCCTAAACTTCAAATTGTTTCAATGTATTTGTTATGATTTGTACACAGTCTAACAGTTGTGCTTTAGTCATTACCAAAGGTGGGGCAAAACGAATAATATTCCCGTGAGTTGGTTTTGCAAGCAAGCCGTTTTCCTTTAAAGCCATACAAATATTCCAAGCAGTTTCACTTTCTTCATCGTCGTTTATAACAATGGCATTAAGCAAGCCTTTTCCACGAACTAGCTTAACAATCTGACTGGTTTCAATATATTTATTTAATTCACTACGAAACAAAACACCTAATTCTGAAGCATTCTCTGCTAAATTTTCATCTCGAATCACTTCTAAAGCAGCCATAGCTACTGCAGCTGCTACAGGGTTACCACCAAAAGTACTACCATGGTTTCCTGGTTTAATCACATTCATCACCGCATTATTTGCCAATACGGCCGAAACAGGATAAACACCACCACTAATGGCTTTTCCTAGAATTAAAATATCTGGCTTCACTTGTTCATGATCTACCGCTAATAATTCACCCGTTCGTGCAATACCCGTTTGAACCTCATCGGCAATAAATAACACATTATATTTTTCGCATAGCGCTTTTGCTTGGGTTAAATAACCTTCATCCGGCACATAAACGCCAGCTTCGCCTTGAATCGGTTCTACTAAAAAACCTGAAACATTCGGATTATTCTTTAAAGCTTCCTCTAAAGCTTCAATACTATTGTAGGCAATTTTTATAAATCCTTTGGTGTAGGGGCCAAAATTTTTTCGTGCCACAGGATCATTAGAAAAGGAAATTATCGTTGTGGTTCTTCCGTGGAAATTATTTTCACAAACAATAATCTCTGCTTGATTTTCATCAATACCTTTCACTTCATACGCCCATTTTCTACAAAGTTTTAAAGCTGTTTCTACCGCTTCAGCACCTGTATTCATAGGCAATAATTTATCAAAGTTGAAAAATTCGCAGGCAAATTTCTCAAACTTACCAAGCATATCATTATAAAACGCCCTTGAAGTTAAAGTTAATGTCTGGGCTTGCTGCACCATGGCACTAATTATTTTTGGGTGGCAATGGCCTTGGTTTACTGCCGAATATGCCGATAAAAAATCGTAATATTTTTTACCCTCTACATCCCATACATACACACCTTCTCCCCTGTTTAATACTACAGGTAACGGATGGTAATTGTGTGCACCATATTTGTTTTCTAAATCGATCGCTTGTTGCGAAGTTAATTGGTCTAAAACAGCCATTTTAAATAAGTTTAAAGTTTGTATCTATAATCATATAGACACTTAAAATAACCATTCCTTATCTACCTTTATCCTTTCGAAAGTTTCGAAAATTCAGCGTGGGAAAGAAATCATCCCTAGAGCCTGCAAATTACTAATTATTAATGGCTTCAAAAAATGTATTTCAGCTATTATTAAGTTTCAAAAACCAAAAAATTAAAAAGAAAACAACTATTTTTCAGTTCAATCAAAAAAGTATACCGGAGTTCATTATTTTTGCAGCATGTCTAGAAAAAAATCAAGAAAACAAGTTTTTGAAAACGTTGAAGTTATCGATGCTGGCGCAAAAGGTAAAACCATTGCAAAAGCCCCAGATGGCAAAATTATTTTACTACCAAACGCCGTTCCTGGCGATGTGGTAGATGTGCAAACTTTTAAAAAGCGTAAAGCTTATTACGAAGGAAAAGCAACTATTTTTCATAAACTTTCCGATAAACGTGTTGAACCTGCTTGCGAGCATTTTGGGACTTGTGGCGGCTGTAAATGGCAAGATATGGGCTACGAGCACCAATTGTTTTACAAACAAAAAGAAGTTACCAATAACTTGGTTCGCATTGGGCATATCGAACTCCCTGAAGTGACTCCTATATTAGGTGCTGAAAAACAGTATTTCTACAGAAATAAAATGGAATTTTCTTTTAGTGATGCCCGTTGGTTAACCCTTGAAGAAATTCAATCGGATAAAGATTTGGGTGATAAAAATGCCCTTGGTTTTCATATTCCAGGCATGTGGGACAAAATTCTAGATTTAAACATGTGCCACTTACAAGCCGATCCTTCAAACGTGATTAGAAATTCGGTTAAACAATTTGCTATTGAAAACGATTTGGAATTTTTCAATACCAGAAACCAAACCGGATTACTACGCACCATGATGATTCGTACCTCGTCTACAGGTGATATTATGGTGATGATTCAGTTTTTTAAAGATGATCAAGCAAAACGCGAATTATTATTAGATTATATTGCTGAAACTTTTCCACAAATTACCTCTTTACAATATGTGATTAACGGTAAAGCAAACGATACTATTTACGATCAAGAAGTGATTTGCTACAAAGGTGCCGACCATATTTTTGAAGAAATGGAAGGTTTAAAATTCAAAATAAATGCGAAATCCTTCTATCAAACAAATTCCGAACAGGCTTTCGAACTGTATAAAATCACTAGAGATTTTGCCGGTTTATCAGGCGAAGAATTGGTTTACGATTTATATACAGGCACAGGAACCATTGCACAGTTTGTTGCAAAAAAAGCCAGCAAAGTTATTGGTGTAGAATCGGTTCCAGATGCCATTACTGCTGCTAAAGAAAATGCACAATTAAACGGCATTAATAACGTTGAGTTCTTTGTAGGTGATATGAAAAATGTGTTTAATGATGCATTTATTAAAACACACGGCGAACCAGATGTGATTATTACCGATCCACCACGTGACGGGATGCATAAAGATGTGGTGCAGCAAATATTAAACATAGCGCCTAAAAAAGTAGTTTATGTAAGTTGTAATAGCGCCACACAGGCGCGCGATTTAGAACTTATGGATGCACAATACAAGGTTGTTAAAACCCAAGCAGTAGACATGTTCCCACAAACGTTCCATGTTGAAAATGTTGTACTTTTGGAACACCGCTAGACAAAACATAGTTTTAAAAATAAAGAATGAAACATTTAAAAATAATTGGCATCTCATTACTATTGATTTTAGGGATTTCAATAGCAATAGCATGCGAACCTGATGATATTTGCCCTGGAGAACTAGATACCACTCCACGACTTGTTATCGATTTTTACGACGCTTCAAATCCTACAGCTAAGAAAAATGTATTTACTATGATTGCTCAAGGCGTTGGAAATGATGCGGTATTATCCGACTATTATTTCACAACCACTGATGACGTTTTACTTCCGTTGAAAACCGATGTAAACACCACACAATATGTTCTTGTAAGTGATGCTAAAGTTAATGATAATGGTACTCCCGATGATACTTCCGATGATTTTATTGAAGGCAACCCAGACACAATAACCATAAGTTACAGCCGAGAAGAGGTTTATGTATCTCGTGCTTGTGGCTATAAAACCATTTATAAAAACGTAACGCTTACTATCGAGCCAGACACTGATAATTGGATGGTTTCTAGGCAACCTGTAAACGACAACCAATCTGTAGAAAATGAAAATGAAGCACAGTTTATTATATGGCATTAATCTTATTGTTTTCTTTTTTGTTTGTACTATAAATGTTCAAGCTCAGGGTGAAACTGCTGATAAGAAAACAAAAGATTCTACAAGCGTAAAGTTAAAATACGGCCTTCGAGTTGGTGCTGATATTAGTAAGTTAGTACGCACTGCAATAGATGATGATTATAAAGGTTTTGAAATTGTTGCCGATTTCCGAATTAAAAAACGTCTTTATATAGCTGGTGAAATAGGTACTGAAGAAAAAAATACCATTACCGATTATATGAATATTTCCAGCCAAGGAAGTTATTTAAAAGCTGGTGTTGATTACAATATGTATGAAAACTGGTTGGACATGGATAACATGATTTATTTTGGCTTTAGAGCTGGTGCAAGTACTTTTAGTCACGATTTAAATAGTGCCACTGTTTATGCTACTAATCAATATTGGGCACCCCAATTAACCTTACAAGAAACAAAAGAATTTAACGGTTTATTAGCCTTTTGGGGAGAAATACAACTAGGATTAAAGGCTGAAGTCCTAACAAACCTTTACATAGGAGTTAATCTACAATTACGCTTTTTAGCCTCTGAAACTGCTGTTGATAATTTTGAAAACGTTTATATCCCTGGCTTTGGAAAAACCTACGATAGTAGCCGTATTGGTGCTGGATACGGTTTTATAGTTTCTTATAGAGTTCCATTTTTTAAGAAGTGATTTTATTGGTTTATTTTGGTTACTGGTTTTTGGTTTTTGGTTTTTAGCTGTTTGCCTTTAGCCTTTGGCTGTTAGCTTTTAGAAATATACAACTGAAAAGTTTATTATTCAGTCATTTATAAAATATATTTGAGTTCCGATATGTCAGGCAGAGCTTGTCGAAGCCGCTTTCAATGGGTTTGGGTATTGGTAGCCTTTTGCCTTTAGCCTTTGGCTGTTAGCTTTTAGCTTTTAGAAATATACAACTGAAAAGAGTTATTATTCGGTTTTTAGTTTTTAACTCTTAACTTTTAACTATTAGCTGAGAATTGTTAGCTTTTAGAAATTTACAACCGAAAAGTTTATTATTCAGTCATTTACAAAATACATTTGAGTTCCGATATGTCAGGCAGAGCTTGTCGAAGCCGCTTTCAATGGGGTTGGGTATTGGTTACTAGTTTTTGGTTTTTGCCTTTAGCTGTTTGCTTTTGGCTGTTAGCTTTTAGAAATATACAACTGAAAAGAGTTATTGTTCAGTCATTTATAAAATACATTTGAGCTCGGATATGTCAGGCAGAGCTTGTCGAAGCCTTTTTCGATTGAGTTTATTATTTGGTTATTAGTTTTTGGTTGTTGGTTTTTAGCTATTAGCCCTTAGCTTTTTGCTATTAGAAATTTATAACTGAAAAGAGTTATTATTCGTTTTTTAGTTTTAAACTCTTAACTGTTAACTGTTAACTGTTAACTGAGAATTGTTATTTGTTAATTGTTCATTGTTGGTTTTTTTGTAATTCCTGAACAAATGAAGTTCTGTATTTAAAAAAATTGTATCTTTAAAAAAGACCTTAAACATTTAAAGATATGTCCGATTCAAATTATATAAAAGTATATTCTGGTGATTCCATTGTCGTACAACGCATGGTTGTTGAACTTGAAAAAATAGATATCATTCCAGTCCTTAAAGAGCAAACCAACGCAGGTTTATCGCCTATCTTTGGTTTATCTAACGCGCCCATTCAACAAGTTTTTGTTCATAAAGATGAACTTGAAAAAGCAACGGAAGTCATTAACACGATTACTTCTGAATTACAAGAGTAAAAAAATAGATTAAAAAAAAGTGGCTGTCTAAAAAGTATACTTGATGTTATATTGAGCTTGTCGAAATATTTTTAACTGATTGCTAATCAATATCGGTTTCGACAAGCTCAACCTGACAAATCAAATTTAACTTACTTTTTAGACAGCCTTTTTTTATATAAAAATAATAACTGCAATAAAACACCCCTATTGGCTTCGCCATGTATCTTCGATAAAAACAATGTTTTCATCTCGATAGTCCTCTAGGGGATATTACTTACCAAGAGTGTTTAGTGGGTGTAACTTTTTAAGTGACGATGTGAATGATTCTCGATACTAATTTCACTCATTATCAATCGTAAATTCACTCGAATTAACAAGTTCTAAGTTTATACTTCGTACATTTTATTACGTAGCTCCTTAATTTTAGGATCTTGCATATAATCATCGAAAGTCGTGTAACGGTCAATAACTCCATTAGGCGTTAATTCTACCACACGGTTTGCAACAGTTTGTGCAAATTCATGATCGTGCGTTGTAAACAAGATACTACCTTTAAAGTTTTTTAATGAATTATTAAAAGCTGTAATACTCTCTAAATCTAAGTGGTTTGTAGGTTCATCAAGTTGTAAAACGTTAGCACGCATCATCATCATTCTAGATAGCATACAACGTACTTTTTCTCCTCCAGATAATACCGAAGACTTCTTAAAGGCTTCTTCTCCACTAAAAATCATTTTCCCTAAAAATCCGCGAATATTTACTTCCTCACGTTCTTCTTCAGTAGTTGCCCATTGGCGTAACCAATCGATAAGCGTTAAATCGTTATCAAAAAACTCACTGTTATCTAATGGTAAATAAGATTGTGTTGTAGTTACACCCCACATGAATTTACCGGCATCGGCTTGTTCTTTATTATTTAAGATTTCATAAAAGGCAGTGGTTGCTCTAGAATCTCTAGAAAAAACAACAGCTTTGTCACCTTTCGCTAAGTTTAAATCGATGTTTTTAAATAAAATTTCGCCATCAATAGAAGCCGCTAAACCTTCAATATTTAAAATTTGATCGCCTGCTTCACGTTCACGTTCAAAAATAATAGCTGGGTACCTTCTACTTGTACGTCTGATATCACCAATATTCAGTTTATCAATCATCTTTTTTCTACTGGTAGCCTGTTTACTTTTTGCTACGTTAGCAGAAAAACGACGAATAAATTCTTCTAATTCCTTTTTCTTTTCTTCAGCTTTTTTGTTTTGCTGTGCATGTTGTCTTGCTGCTAATTGCGAAGATTCATACCAAAACGTATAGTTTCCTGAATAGTGGTTTATTTTTCCGAAGTCAATATCAGAAATATGCGTACAAACTGCATCTAAAAAGTGTCTGTCGTGAGATACTACAATTACACAGTTATCATAATTTGCTAAGAAATTTTCTAACCACGAAATGGTTTCATAATCCAAGTCGTTGGTTGGCTCATCCATAATTAGAACATCAGGATTTCCAAAAAGTGCCTGTGCTAATAACACACGTACTTTTTGTTTTCCATCTAAATCGGCCATTAAAGTATAGTGAAACTCTTCTTTAATCCCTAAGTTAGACAACATAGAAGCCGCATTACTATCGGCATTCCAGCCATCCATTTCTTCAAATTTAACTTGTAATTCACCAATACGCTCTGCATTTTCATCCGAGTAATCGGCATAAAGCGCATCGATTTCAGATTTAATTTCGAATAAAGGTTTGTTTCCCATTAAAATGGTTTCTAAAACCGTGTGCTCATCATATAAATTATGATCCTGCTCTAGTACCGACATGCGTTTACCAGATTCTAAAGACACATGTCCTGATGTTGGCTCAATTTTTCCTGAAATAATCTTTAAAAAGGTAGATTTTCCAGAACCATTGGCTCCAATAATGCCGTAGCAATTACCATTGTTAAAAGTCGTGTTTACTTCATCAAAAAGTATACGTTTTCCAAATTGGACAGATAGGTTCGATACTGATAACATAATTCAAATTAAATTTTTGCAAAAGTAGAGAAATGAATTGGTAAGACGAAACTTAAAGCAGGCAATTTTGTGTAGTCCGCAACGTCTATAGATCGCAATATATTGTAGGAAAAACATCTTTTAACAGCGTCTTAACAGCAGAATATCTTTACATCATATATTTTTGTACGACCAAAGATACCCTAACATTGCTTATGAAGTATTATTTGTCTCTTATAGTTGTGCTTACCGCCTTTTTTAGTTGTAAAAAAGATCATCATAATTCTGATGTTACTTACGCTTATATTGGTGGTGAAATTATCAACCCAAATACAAACTATGTCGTACTCTCGAAAGGACAAACACTACTAGACACCGTAAAATTAAACGGTGCCAATCGCTTTATTTATAAGGTTAAAAATTTAAATGGCGGTATTTATACTTTTAAACACGGCATTGAAAATCAGCTTATTCTTCTTGAACCAAAAGACAGTGTTTTTTTTAGATTGAATACATTAGACTTCGACGAATCCTTAGTGTTCACAGGAAAAGGCGATAAAAAAAACAATTATTTAATTAATGATTTTCTTGATCATGAAAAGGAAGAAAAGCATATTTACAGACTTTGCCAGCTTTCCTCAACCGATTACGAAAAACATATCGATTCAATAAAAACGAGCAAAGAAATTGCATTAAGTAAGTTTATTTCAAGATACAACCCTTCGCCGCTTTTTATAAAAATAGCAGAAGCTAATATTAACTACAGCTATTATTCCTACAAAGAAGTTTATCCGTTTGCGCATCATGGCAAAAATAAAGTTGAAAATTTAGAAAGCTTACCTAGTAATTTTTACAACTACAGAAAGCATATTAACTACAATGATACTTTTTTTAGCGATTACCACAATTACCGCTCATTTTTAAGACATAACATAAGTAATCTTGCGCTTAAAACGCATACAAATCATGATTTGTGTAAAACCCATAAGGAAAACGCCTTCTGTTATAATTTAGATCGCTTAAAATTGGTTGATAGTTTGGTTGATAATGGCACCATTAAAGATGATTTACTTTATCATTTTACTTTAAAATATCTATCGAAAAATGATAACGAAGAAAACAACACCACCATTTTAAACTATTTTTTAAGCAAAAGTGCTAATGAAGATGAAAAAGGTCGCATGACGAAATACGCGCAATCCATTCATCGACTTAAAGATGGTTCTAATTTGCCCTTAGTTAATCTTGTAGATTATAAAAACCACAACATAGAACTTAATACTTTAATTAATAAGCCAACGGTAATTACTTTTTGGTCTAACGTGTACTACCAACATTTTAAAGAAAGTCATTACAAACTAAAGGAACTTAAAGTGAAATATCCTGAAGTTGAATTTATATCTATAAATGTTGATGATTACGGGATCCAGAAGTCAAAAAAACTACTTGAAACCCTTCATTTTGATGATTCTAAAGAATATCAGTTTCAAAACTCTAAAGTAGCTTCAGAAAAATTGATTATTTACCCGATTACTAAAGTTATTATTGTTGATGAAGACAAAAAAATAGTAGATAGCAATGCCAATATTTTCTCCTTACGATTTGAAGATGAATTGCTAGGTCTTATCAACAGATAAACTACAACTTATAGTGATTCATTAAAAGTTTTTCATACATCTTATCAGGCAAAATACGTTTCAGCACAATTGAAAACTTTTGCATAAACGCCCCTACTTTATAATGTACTTTAGGATTTGATGTTTCAATCACTTTAAACACTGCTTCGGCCATCATATCGGGATTACTCCCATGGTCTACATGAGCATTCATTAACGCTAAAGTATCACCATAAGGCTTGTGGTACGGCGAATCTTTTAATAATGGTGCATGGTATCGTCCGGCTGCAATATTGGTAGCAAAATCGCCAGGAGCCACGTTAGTCATTTTAATATTAAAATCCTTTAGTTCCATTCTAAAGGCCTCGGTTATTAACTCTAAAGCGCCTTTGCTAGCACTATAAACCCCGCGATATGGCAAGCCCATATATCCGGCAATAGAGGTAATATTAATAATTAAGCCCGAATGCTGTTTACGCATTTGCGGTAATACCGCTTTAATTACTTTTATTGGTCCGAAAAAATTGGTTTCAAAATTGTTTTTTATTTCTGCTTCAGGAATTTCTTCAATAGGCCCTGTTATACCAGCACCGGCGTTATTAATAACAACATCCAGTTTACCTTCTTTTTCTATAATGGTCGCAACCGTGTCTTTAATGGTTTTTTCATTCTTAACATCCAGTTCTAAAATAGGAAAAAGACTTTCCTTATAATTTTCAGGGTTTCTACTTGTGCCGTAAACAACAAAACCTTTTTGGGTTAAAAATGCTCCTATAGACTTACCAATACCAGATGAACCACCTGTAATTAAAACAACTTTCGACATTTATTTCTAAGATTTAAGGCGGTAAAAATACAATAATATTGAAGAAAGCTTGTAAGTAAATTGAAGCTTTTCATATTGTTTAAAAAGACTAGGCTGAAGGGTAACATTAAAAAAATTAAAAGTTTCAAACCTTCAACTTTTCTTCCTAAAACTAAAAAATCTTGAAGCAGTTTGGCTTTCAAGATTTCAGTTTTGGGTACAAAAAAAGGCAAGCTACCTACATCACACCGCTACGACCATTTACCTTTGCTTCGTTCCCGACCTGGAGGATTCAACAGGAGCTGGTTGTGTAGGACTTGCCGGGTGCAAATATACAACCTTTTAAAATTATCACAATGATTTTTTAAACTGATTTTAAATAAATATCTTGCCTTAAATTAAATTTTTAAAATGACTTTATTCAAACAGCTCACAATCATATTTTTAAGTGTTACTATAATTTCATGCGGTTCAAACGGAGCGCATAAAAAAAGTGATTTTTCTATTGAAACGAATGCAACAAAGGGTAATATTTCCAATCATAAAACCTTAAATCTTTCCGTAAAGAACAAAAAAGATCACGTTATAGATTCTATTACGTATAGTTTAAATGGAAAACCTATAGCCGAAAGTTATAGTTTAAAAGATGAAAAACTAGGCAAACATACTCTTGAAGCTACCGTTTATTTTAATAATGAAAAACAAACAACTGCTTCTGCAATTACCATTTTAAACAGTGATTTGCCTAAAGTATACACCTATAAAATTATTAACGAATACCCTCATGACATTACTTCATACACCCAAGGTTTAGAATTTTATAATGATACTTTATACGAAAGTACAGGCCAATACAAAGCCTCTAAACTTAGAAAAGTAGATTACAAAACAGGAGGTGTTTTAAAAAACATCAATTTATCGGATGAGTATTTTGGTGAAGGTTTAACCATTTTAAATGATAAAATTTACCAATTAACATGGCAAAAAGGTACAGGTTTCGTGTACGATGTGGATACATTTGAAAAAATTAGCAGCTTTAAATACGGAAACAGTAAAGAAGGTTGGGGTTTATGCCATGTCGATAACACCATTTATAAAAGTGATGGTACGGAAAATATTTGGTTGTTAAATCCAGATACACTTTCTGAAGAAGAACACATTCAAGTGTATACCAACCGAGGCAAAATAGTTGGCATTAACGAAATGGAATGGATTGAAGGAAACATTTACGCCAACCGTTACCAAAAAGATGGTGTAGCGATTATAAATCCTAAAAACGGGGCTGTTATTGCTGTGGTAGACTTTACGCCGCTTAAAAATTTGGTAACTCAACACAAAGATCTTGATGTGCTAAACGGGATTGCTTACAACCCAAAAACCAAAACTATTTTTGTTACAGGTAAACATTGGGATAAATTATTTGAAATTGAAATTGTAAAAGATTAATTGCCGCCTAAGGTTTTTCTATCTTTTTAAGCGAAATAATTAGGGTTTACAAAACGATATCAAGTATATTTGTTTTCCCACTTTAAACCCTCATTTATGGATAATTTAGATGCCGCAAGACTGCAAATGGCATTTACGCTTATTTTTCACATTGTATTTGCATGTATTGGCATGGTTATGCCTTTTTTCATGATTGTTGCCCACAAAAAATGGTTAAACACACGTGATTTAGTTTATCTAAAACTTACTAAATCATGGCAAAAAGGAGTCGCTATCTTTTTTGTGGTTGGTGCTGTTTCTGGAACTGCTCTATCATTTGAATTGGGTCTACTCTGGCCTGAATTTATGGAACATGCCGGCCCAATTATTGGCATGCCCTTTTCTTTAGAAGGTGCTGCGTTTTTTGTTGAAGCTATTGCCCTTGGTTTTTATTTATATGGTTGGGATAAAATCCCTGAGAAATTCCATTGGTTTACAGGGATTATCGTTGGCGTTTCGGGAGTTGCTTCGGGAATTCTAGTCGTTTCGGCTAATGCCTGGATGAATGCCCCTACTGGTTTTGATTATATTAATGGTGAATTTTTTAATATCGATCCTGTAAAAGCCTTTCTTAACCCTGCTTGGTTTACGCAAGCCTTACATATGACTTTAGCAGCCTTTACTGCTACAGGATTTGCTGTTGCTGGAATTCATGCCTATCAAATATTTAGAAGACGCCATATCGTACTTCACAAAAAAGCGTTTAAAATCGCCATTACTTTTGGTGCTGTTGCAGCTATATTACAACCTATAAGCGGCGATTTATCGGCTAAAGATATCGCAGAAAGACAGCCTGTAAAATTGGCGGCTATGGAAGCCCACTACCACACCCAAAAAGGAGCCCCGCTGTATATTGGTGGTATTGTAAATAATGAAAAACAAGAAGTAACTCATAAAATTGAAATCCCAAAAGCTTTATCCTTTCTAGCCTTTGGCGATTTTGATGCTGAAGTAAAAGGACTTAACGATTTTCCTGAAGATGAACACCCTAATGTCGCTATTGTTCATTATGCCTTTCAAATTATGGTTGGTATTGGTACCCTACTCCTACTTGCTGGTTTATTGTTTTTTACGAGTCTTTTTAAAAAATCATGGTGGAAAAGTCGAAAATTTTGGTTGCTTTTTGCACTACTAGCTCCTTTAGGCTTTGTTGCTTTAGAAGCCGGATGGATTGTTACCGAAGTAGGTAGACAACCATGGATTATACATAAGATTATGAAAACTAAAGATGCTGTAACCCCGATGCCTGGAATGATTTACAGTTTCCATTTGTATGTGGGTCTCTATACTATTTTAACCATTGCCGTAACCTGGTTAATGGGACGTCAAATTAAATCACTTAATCATCCAAACCTAAGTTAACATGCTATACGTTGTTTTATTTTTTTTAATGGTGTCTTTGTTACTTTATGTCATTTTAGCTGGAGCTGATTTTGGCGCTGGTATTGTTGAGCTATTTTCTACTAAAAAGAACCAACAGCTTACCAAAAAGACCATTTACCGTGTAATGGGACCTGTTTGGGAAGCCAATCATATTTGGATTATTATTTTAGTGGTGATTCTCTGGGTAGGATTTCCTAAATTTTATAATGTACTGGTTGTGTATTTACACATTCCGTTAACACTAGTTTTACTAGGTATTACCATGCGTGGGGTTGCCTTTGTTTTTAGACATTATGATGCGTTTAAAGACCGATCTCAAATTCTATACGATTGGATGTTTAGAATTTCTAGCTTAATAACCCCCATTTTTTTAGGAATGACGGCTGGCGCGATGTTTTCAGGTGAACTTATTATTACTGAAGATTACGAAAACTATTCGTTTGTAGAACTTTTTATTAATCCTTGGTTTAACGGATTTTCAATCTTAGTAGGGGTCTTTTTTGCTGCATTATGTACTTTTTTAACCTCCATTTTATTAATTGGAGAATCTACAGCAACAAACCGATCGGTTTATGTGGTGAAATCTGAAAAAGCAACCGTTGCCGTTGTCTTTATAGGTTTTATTCTTATCTGCTATGGCTTCTATCATGAAGTCGCTTTTGTTACCGATTTTATTAAAAACCCAATCACATTAGGCTTGGTTGTTTTATCGGCGATTCTAATTTTTCCGCTTTTAAAAAGCATCAAAAAAGCTAAAAAAGTACGCACCAGATTCCTTGCTGGTCTGCAAGTAGTTTTAATTTTAGTGGCTGCCTTTGTAACGCATTTTCCGGTTTTAATAATGGCTTCAAATACACAAGTAGACCTTTTAGCTTCTGCATCCCCAGATAAGGTGATTCAAGTTTTAGGAATTTCTTTAATTATTGGTGGGGCTGTTATTCTTCCTGGATTATTTCACTTAATGAAATCTTTTAAAATGATTAAGGTTTTTGAAGGGTAGTTTTTTTGGTTGATGGTTTGTGGTTTGTGGTTTGTGGTTTGTGGTTTAAAACTAAAAAACCAATAACTAACAACCAATTCCTCTAAAAGAGGCTTCGACAAGCTCTGCCTGACATTTTCGGAACTTAAATGTATTTTGCAATAACCGAATAATAAACTTTTCAGTTGTAAATTTCTAATGGCTAAGGGTCAAAAGCAAACAGCTAAAAACCAACAACCAAAAACTAATAACCAAACCCATCGAAAAAGGCTTCGACAAGCTCTGCCTGACATATCGGAGATTAAATGTGTTTTGTAGATGACCGAATAATAAACTTTTCAGCTGTAAATTTCTAATGGCTAACAATTTTCAGTTATGAGTTAAGAGTTAATAGTTAAAAACTAAAAAACGAATAATAACTCTTTTCAGTTATAAATTTCTAATAGCAAAAAGTTAAGGGTTAATAGCTAAAAACCAATTCATCTAAAAAAAGGCTTCGACAAGCTCTGCCTGACATTTTGGAGATTAAATGTGTTTTGCTATAACCGAATAATGAACTTTTCAGTTGTAAATTTCTAATGGCTAACAATTAACAGTTAAGAGTTAAAAGTTAAAAACCAATATCTAACAACCAAATAATAAACTCGTAGTTGTAAATTTCTAATGGCAAACAGCTAAAGGCTAAAGGCTAAAAACCAATAACCAATTCCTCTAAAAAAGCTTCGACAAGCTCTGCCTGACATATCGGAGTTTAAATGTGTTTTGCAATAATCGGGTAATAAACTTTTCAGTTATAAATTTTTAAAGGCTAACAATTAACAGTTAAGAGTTAAGAGTTAAGAGTTAAGAGTTAAGAGTTAAGAGTTAAGAGTTAAAAATTAAAAACTAAAAAACCAATATCTAACAACCAAATAATAAACTCGTAGTTGTAAATTTCTAAAGGCTAAGAGCCAAAAGCAAACAGCTAAAGGCTAAAAACCAACAACCAAAAACTAATAACCAAACCCATCGAAAAAAGGCTTCGACAAGTTCTGCCTGACATTTTCGGAACTTAAATGTATTTTGCAATAACCGAATAATAAACTTTTCAGTTGTAAATTTCTAATGGCTAAGGGTCAAAAGCAAACAGCTAAAGGCTAATAATTTTCAGTTATGAGTTATGAGTTAAAAACTAAAAAACCAATTACTAACAACCAAATAATAAACTCATAGTTGTAAATTTCTAATGGCTAACAATTTTCAGTTATGAGTTATGAGATAAGAGTTATGAGTTAAAAGTTAAAAACCAATTACTAACAACCAAATAATAAACTCGTAGTTGTAAATCTCTAATGGTTAAAAGCAAAAAGCTAAAGGCTAAAGGCAAAAAACCAACAACCAATAACCAAACCCATCGAAAAAAGGCTTCGACAAGCTCTGCCTGACATTTTGGAGATTAAATGTGTTTTGCAATAACTGAATAATGAACTATTCAGTTGTAAATTTCTATTGACTAAGGGCCAAAAGCAAACAGCTAAAGGATAATAGCAAAAAAACCAAAAACCAATTCCTCTAAAATAGGCTTCGACACGCTCTGCCTGACATATTGGAACTTAAATGTGTTTTGCAATAACCGGGTAATATATTCGCAGTTGTAAATCTGCCAAAAGCAAACAGCTAAAGGCTAATAGCTAAAAACCAGCAACCAATAACCAACAACCAAAAATTAATGAATCGGACTCTGTGTACACGGACAGTTACTAATACCTTGTAAGAAGTTAATTCCAAGGGTTATGGAGTGTGTTCCTGAGTTATACGCCGCTAATTCGTTTGTTGTGATTTGGTAGGCATAGCCGAAATAAAACATCTTCTTTTGGAATCCAACCATTGGACCAATACCTAAGGGTTTTAAAAGCTGATCGTTTAAGAAACGGTACGATACGCCTCCCCAGATATAATCTTCGCCTCGACTGTATTTTCTAACCTTAAAATTTAAATCGGTACTAGAACGTCTGTCACTACTAAACATTTGGTAATACACAGAAGGTTCAAATTCTACTTTTCCGTATTTTTTACCAAAGGTAATCCCGGAATAGATTTGGTAATTAAGTAACAAATTAGGTTCTAAAGTACGAATAGCTTCATCAATATCTTTAGGTAGTATATTATTCGCGTTAAAACTTAAGAAAAAGCCTTTGTTTCGGTATAGTAAACCAACATCGAAGTTATGGTTTGTGGTACGTCTATCATCGGTAACAAAAGGGTCTAAAGCTGGGTTTTCGTAACCGCCTTCAAAATTATGGATGTTTATTTTAAAGCTGTTTAAGTTATATGAAAGTCCGAATGACAAATACTGTTTAGAATAATAATCTAAGATAATATGGTGCGCAAAAGATATTTTAAAACCTGCTTGTAAGGTATTCCCGTTTCTATCATTATATACAGAAAGTCCGGTTCCGGTTCTATCGCCAATTCTAACATCGCCATAAAACGATTGGTTGTCTGGCGCATCATTAATACCCACCCACTGGGTAAATCCGTTAACCCTAAGCTTGACATTATCTCCAATACCCGCAAATGTTGGTGACAACACAAAATTATTATCTGCCAAATATTGTGTAAACACGGGTAAGTTTAGCTCTTGGCCGTAGCTTTTTACTACGACCAAAAGAACTAGAGATATAATAAATTTTCTTATTTGCATAATTTTATGTTCAGAGGTTAATCCTTTCTAATAGCATTTATCTGTAAAGTGTAAAGTGCCCTACAAATTCTTTATCATAATAAGGATCATTCAGTTTAACAATATACCAGTAATCACCAGTAGGAAGTTCTTTGCCATTATAATTTCCATCCCACTTTTCATCTACTTTTAAATCTGCCAGCTTACGGCCATAACGATCAAATACATGAACGATTAAGTCTTTGTATTGTGTTGTACAACCAGGGCCCCATCCATCTTGATTACCATCGGCATTAGGTGTAAAATAGTTTGGAATACACACATCGATAAACTCGAAGTATCTTGTTGCAGAAGCTTCACAACCGTTGCTATCTCTAACAGTTACGGTATAATCTCCTGAAGCATAAATAAGGAACTTCTCGCTGCTTCCAAAAGATCCGCCGTTAAGGGCATATTCAAAAGGAGCAACACCTCCTGTAGCCACTGCTACGATTTGGTTTAATTCGCCATCTTCAAGAACAAGTTCTAAAGGATCAATATGGTCGATATCGAATAACGGAGTTTGTTTAATACATCCATTACTGTGTCTTACATCAATATATTGATCTACTCCAGAAGGCACATCAACAAAAATGTTACTTGTTTGGAAAGCGCCACCATTTAAAGCATATTCTACTTGTGTTGGGTCTTGAATACTCGAATCGATAGTAACCGTAACGGTGTTTGTAGATAAGTTACTCACACAATCGTAAGTCACACTCACTTGAGGATCTAAATTCACCGACTCTGGGAAACTCACATTCCATTCCGATTCACAACCTTGAGCATCCATCACATATACAATATGATCGCCGCCAGCAAGACCCGTAAAATCAAATTGGGTTTGTGTAGCTGTACCTGTTACATAGTTTCCGTTAATATCATCTAAAGTTACACTGTAAGGCGGTGTACCACCTGTAATATCTACACTAAATGCGCCATCTAAATCGCCAGCACAAATTTCTGGAACAATAGAGTTAGGTACAATGTTTAATATTACTGGGGTTGGTTCGCCAATAGTAAAGTCGAATACTTCAAAACAACCTAATTCATCTTGAACAATCGCTTGGTAGTTACCTACTGGTAGATCTTCAAAAGTTGATGTTTCAAAGAATTGATTTAACTGTGGTGAAATCGCGTATTTAATAATACCAGTACCACCTGTTGCAGTAATCTCTAATATTCCATCGTCGCCACCACTACACATAACATCCGTAACTGCAAATGTGTATTCTAAAGGCATATCTGGTTGCGAAATCGTAATTAAACTAGACATAACATCACAGTCACCACTTGTTACAAACACTTGGTAATCGCCAGCCACAAGCTCTGTAAACTCTCCAGGTGTATTTTGTGTTGGTGCTGGGGTAATATCCAATCCTGCTCCATCTCGTAAGGTATATACATAGTTCCCTAAACCACCTTTAGCTTCAGCAATAATAGAACCTGTATTATCACCATAACAATTAATTCTTGTATTTGTAGCCTGAGCATCTACAGTTAATGGTGGTAACGGATCTATTTTTATTTCATTTGAAATTCCTGTCGCACATCCATTAGCATCCCTTACATAGTATTGGTAAGTTCCTGGACCAACTGGAATAACAACATTTGGATCGAAAATTGTCGAAACACTTGTCATAAAAGTAGGATCTGCACTATACTGATATGGTGCTGTTCCGCCACTTACAGTTAATGTTAATTCTGATGAAGTTAAACATGTTTGCGATCTGGTTAATGCTAAATCAGCCTGAATGCTTGTTGGTTCGGTAATTACCACATCGGCAGTTGTGAAACTACAGTTCCAACCATCGTTAACCGTTACATTATATGTTCCTGCACCTAAACCACTAAATACATTTGATAATTGCGGTCCAGAAGAAGTTCCAGAAGGCAATACTCTATTAATCGTATAGGTGTAGTTACTACCTTGTCCGCCTGTTGGAGTACTTACTGTAATTGTTGCATTGGTATCTCCAAAACATGATAACGGATTAATATCTACTGTTGCTGTCGCTGAAATTGGCGTTGGATCTACTAATTGAACTGGTGTTGAAACCTCACAACCTCCAGAATCTCTAACGCTTACCGTATAATCACCAGCATCTAAACCAGTGAAACTTGAGGTAGCACTGAAAGGCGCTATAACTGTAGCTCCCAATTCTAACTGATACTCGTAACCACCTGGCCAACCACCTGTAGCTGTTACCGAAATTGTACCATCGTTACCAATACAAGTTATTTCTGTATGGGTTTCTTGAATGGCTAATGCGGCTGTAGGCCCTGAAATGGTAAAGTTTTTAACGACCTCACAGAATGGCGTATTATCTAATGTAGCTGTTATGGTATAGGTTCCAGAAGCTAAACCTGTAATGGTTGTTGGTCCAGCATCTGCTACATTTCCAGAAGTCACTGGGGATCCTAAAACATCTACAACATTATAAGTAAACGCACCAGCTTCATTAGTTGGTAATGGCGCACGGTCTATAAAAGTAACATCTACACTACCATCGGCATCATCTAAACAAGTTACATCTACCACATTATCAATAGTCACGTCGAAGGTGTTAGGATCGCTTACATAATGGTAGTCTCTTAAGAAACATCCGGTGTCTGTGTTTTGAACCGTAATTAAATAGTTACCTATAGCTAAATCTGTAAATGTACCTGAAGTTGTTTGAGTTCTGTCATAACCACCAAATACAGGATTACCATTTACGTCTATACTTTGAACTTCTTGAACTCTATATTCTAAAGTTGCTGTTCCAGAAGCCGTAACACTTATCGTAATTTCTTCATCAGAAATACAGGTTATGGCATTGCTAACTGCAATATCTAAATCGTCTATCGCAACAAACGGATCTATTGTTGTAGTAGTTGAACCTACACAACCATTATTGTCGTACACATTAATGGTGTAGCTTCCGCCAGCTAAATCGGTTTCGGTGTAAACAGGGTTGGTAGAATCTTGTACAGTAGTTGTACCACGAACAAACTCGTAAAACACATAATTCCCTGAACCTCCAATTATTGCAGTGGCATCTACGGTGATGGTAGCAAAATCGGATGAATTAGTATCCGCTAAACAAGCATACTGTACTACGGTAGGTGCTGGTACTGCAATGGCGGCCGACTCCCCTACGGTTACATCCTGCGTATCCATGCAACCTCTACCAGAGGTTACTTGTACGGTATAAGTATCTGCAGCTAAACCACTAAACACATTAGAAGCTTGAGCAGGAACAGTTGTACCATTATTAAGCGAACCTATAATTTCGAAACTATAAATAGGATTGTCTTGATTAGCATCTAGCAGCACTTCAATAACGCCATCGTTCCCTCCATTACAAGTTACATTGGTAACATCGGTGGTAAAGGTTACTGGGATTGGTGCTTCTAAGGTAACAGAAGCATCGCTAGTACAGTTTGTGTCTGTATCGGTAACAGTAACCATATATGCTGTAGAATGGGTTAACCCTGTAAATCCTGTTGCAGTAGCGGTAATTCCTGTATTCGGATTAATAGCATAGCTATAATTTCCAGAACCACCAGTAGCAGTTACATTAATTTCTCCATCGTTACCGGCACAGCTTGGTTGCGCACTTATACTAGTGTATACTTCTAAATTGTCGTACACCGTAACAGCTGCACTAGTACCTTCGCAGCCATTAGCATCTTTAATGGTTACGGTATAGGTGCCAGGGGTTAGCCCTGTAAATGTTGGACTGGATTGGAAACCGTTTCCTACCGAGTATTCATATGGTAATACGCCTCCTGCTCCTGATACGGTAAACTCATAGCCACCTCCTGGTGTCGCACAAGTTGCTATAGCAGGCGCAGTTACGGTTGGCATGGTTTCTAATGTAATAGACACGGTTGTGTCTTCTGTACAACCATTAGCATCCTGTACATAAACATCCCAATCTAATTGCGTACCATTATTGGTATCTACGGTTAGTACACTAGCGTTTAGCGCATAGTCTGTAGCTGCTGGTGCAGGACTACCATTTGTTACCGCTGCATAGCTGTAGCTTGGTGTACCACCTGTTGCGGTAACCGTAATTTGCGAGAAGTAATTGTTACAGTGTACGTTGGTTGCGCTAGCTGTTAAAGCTAAAGCTGCTGTAGGTTGCGTGATGGTAACATCGGCAGTAGCAGTACATCCTGTATTTGTATCTTCTATTTCTAAAGTATATGTACCTGCCGCTAAATCTGTAACTTCAACGGTATTTCCTGAAGGCGTACCTACTGTTCCTGTTCCTGTTGTTAGCCTTGCTGTAAAGGTTGATTGAACATTAGTTGCTGTAAAGGTTGCTTTACCATTAGGAATTCCAAAACAAGACACATCATTATCTACGATACCAGCTACAAAAATATTAACCGCTGGGTCAACCGTAAACGATTCGGTGTAATTACAACCGTTGGCATCAATAACTTCAAATGTATAGGTATCTGGAGCTAATCCTGTAAACGTATAATCCGCTACTTCATCTACACCACCAGCTGCTGCAGTTGGGTAAATAATGTTATAATCGAAAGGACCAACAGCACCTGAATTGGGTGTTAAAGTCACATTTGAAGTTAATTCTCCTGTGTTACATGTAACAGTAGTTGCTACGAAATCTAAATCTGTTGGTGGAGAAATTGGGTCTATAACAACATTTAATAATGCTGAAATACAATCATTGGCATCTTTTACTATAACTGATACAGTTCCATCAAAATTAGTTTGATAAGTATCTTCTGTGGTAAAATTTGAACCGTTAAAACTAAAGGTATACGGTGCTGTTCCTCCTGAACCTGAGATAACTATTTCAGCACCCTCGGTTGCGTTACCTGTACCACAATTTAGCCCCTTAAAGTTATCTACTGAAGCAACTACAATAGATGGCTCATCAATAATTACTGGCACTGGAGCAGATTCACAATCCTTAGCGTCTTTAACAACCACTTGGTAAGTTCCTGCAGGCATTGAAATTACCGAACCATTAAATACATTTGAAGCTTGGAACGTTGCTCCATTATCAATACTATATTCAAATGGTGCTACTCCTGCTGTTGCTGTAACTATAATACTGCCATCAGACCCTCCGTTACAGCTTACATCGGTATGGGTTGCAGATAGTGTTGGTACATCTGCATCAACGACAACAACTGTTTGCGATGTCGCTTGACACGCATTTGGCGGTGCTTGCGCATCGGTTACTCTAAAAATATAAGAGCCTGCCACTGCCGAGTATGGGTTGCTTGCTGGCATATAACTTAAACCACCATCCGTACTTACTGCATATACATAAGCACTTGAAGTGTCTCCACCAGTTGCTGTTAATGTAATTTCAGCATTTGGAGTTCCTGTACAATCTATTTCCTTAGTAATTTCAGCATCTAAAATTAAAGGTGGATTAACTATATATTCTAATCTAGCAATACAACCATTATTATCTTTTACAAATAAATGATAAGTGCCAGCTGCTGTTATCAAAAAGTCTTGATTATCTGAAAAACCACCTGGTGTTGTTGTTGTACTAATACTATATTTAAAAGGACTTATCGGAGAACTACTATTCTCTTCAATAGTAATTGTAAATGGTGTCCCATCAAAACAGTATGGATCTACTGGCTTAACAGTTGGTAAAGGATCTACCGAAATAGACTCGGTAACCACAAATTCACATCCATTGGCATCTCGAACAACAATATCCCAAGTTGTATTGGTATTAGGATCTAAACTTAATACATTGTTTGAATCAAAATCTGATGCAATAGGAGTGAAACCAGATGCTCCTGCCGCATATTGGTAAGGTCCAGTCCCTCCTGTTGTAGTCAAGGTTATTAAAGCATCTGAATTACAGTTTGCATTTATATTATTAGTAACACTCGATGTTAAAGCTTGTGTTGGTTGTGATATTTGAAACATTGCTGTAGCTGTACACTCGGTTCCATCTGTTTCTTTAACCCATAGCAAATAATTTCCAGCAGGAATACCTGTAACTCCTATACTTGTAGTACCTGTTGCTGAGATAGCAATATTTGAACCATCGATTGCTGGTGAAACTGGTAAATTACTAAAAGCATCTCGCACCTCGTAGTCTAATGCTGTAACAGAACCATCATAACCAGAAACATCAAACATTAAACTGCCATCTGCATTACCAAAACAATTCGCGTCTTGTGGTGTTACATTAGAAATTGCAATCCCTGAAGGAGACGGCGGTGTTGTTACTTCTATAACAGAATAACAACCTCTAGCATCGGTTACTTGGAAGAAAAACGTTACACCATGATCTAGCCCTGTAAAAGTATGCGAAGTTGCTGCAATTGGACCAATAGCGGTAGATGGGTCTCCAAAAATTTGATAGGTATAATCTGGATTAGTCGTGTTTGTAATTGAAATTTCAACCTCTGCACCTGTTGCACAGGTACCAGTGGAAATATTACTGTTCAGCAGTAATGCCGGAGGGGTATCAATACGCTGTACCGCACTTCTATATTCACAACCTGTAGCATCAATAATTACTACATAGTAATCGCCAAAACCTAAATTATTAAAAATATGTGTGGTAGCACTTGTTGGTGTACTTCTAGTTAATTCGGTATAACTATGGTCATATAAGATATAATCAAAATCTGCAACACCTCCACTGTTTATAGTCACTTCTAATTCACCAGGAATTTGCATAGCTACATCACATTGAATATCCGTAATAGCAATGGTTACGTCAATTACAGGTGGCTCGGTTAAAGTAATATCATCACCAAACGTACAACCTTTACTATCTCTAACCACATAACTATACGTTCCAGCTGCTAAACCACCAAATACATTAGTTGAAACAAAAGTTACGCCGTTATCCATACTATATTCAAACGGAGCTTCTCCCGTTGTGGCTTCTAATTGAATAGAACCATCTGTACTTCCGTTACAAGTTGGGTCTACGTTTGTAGTTGCTACTGTAACTGGTTCAGCAGGATTAACTGTAACGCCTCCTGTTTCTACAATACATCCATTATCATCTGTAATTCTAAACTGATAAGTTGTTGCTGAAACAACTGTTGCTACAGTAAAATTAGGTGAAGGTGCTGCTATTCCAGAATAATTACTACCTCCATCTGTAGACACCTCATAAAAATAAGGACTATTTCCGCCTGAAACTGGTATTTCAATAACTGCATCTGTTGTTGGTGTTGCTGAACACGTAATATCTTTAGTTAAAATAGCACTTGCTGTAAGCGGTGAAAATATTTTGATATCAGTTTCTGCTGTACAACCATTACCATCTTTAATTGTAACTTTGTAATCACCAGCGGTATTAATAGTGAATGTTGCACTAGTTTGGTATGAAGCCCCACCGTTAATACTGTATTCTAATGGCGCAACACTTCCTGTTCCTGGAGTAGCTGTAAAGGTATAAGGTGCTACCGCATCACAAGAATTAGGTGTTGTGGTTACACTTACCGTTGGAGCAGCATCAGTAGCAATCTTAACTGTAGTCTTTTCAATACAATCGTTTGCATCTTGTACATACACATCCCAATCTAAATTGGTTCCTGAATTGGTGTCTACAATTATCACATTACTAGCCTCAAACGTTGTTGGTGCAGTTGCTCCTGTTACTACGGCAGCATATTTATAATTTGGTGTACCGTCTGCGGCAACTACTGTAATTTGAGACTCATCATTTGAACAGTATATGTTTGTTGCTGTTGCAGTTAAACTTAAGGCCGCTGTTGGTTGGTTAATTGTTACAGATGATGTTGCTGGACATTTTGTAGTTTTATCAGTTACTAAAATGGTGTACGTTCCAGCTTCTAAATTAGGTAAAGTAATATTTGGAACTGTTTGATCTGTTTGTCCAGGCACTGCTGTACCATCAGTTGTTGATACTTGATAAGAATAGGTTCCAGATCCTCCAGAAACTTCTAATTCTATAGCACCATTATCACCACCAAAACAATTTACATCGCTAAGTTTTCTAGCAATAAGAGCAATTGGCGATAAAGCAGCAACCGTATAAGATTTTGTATAAAAACAACCATTGGCATCGGTTACTTTAAATACGTAGGTACCGGCATCTAAACCTGTGAAAATTCCTGAATCCCTTCCTGTAGTATTTGAAGTCGCAGATGCTGGATTTGAAATTTCATATACTAATGGACCCACACCTCCTGTTGAAGTTACTTCAACTGTAGATTTATCTTTTCCTGTTTCACAAGTGATCTCTGTATTTGTAAACGTTAAATCGGTTGGAGAATCTAGTGGTTGAATATCTAATGTTCCACCTGCCGTACAACCATTAGCATCCCTAACCGAGTAAGTAATTGATTGTACAGAACCGTTATCGTAAACACTTAAAGTTCTAGTATTACTAAATCCTGAACCATTAAAACTGTATTGGTAAGGCGACGTACCTGTGGTTGGTACATCAATAGTAACTACAGCTGCTTGCTCCACGTTATTGGTATCACACTTAAGTGTTGTAGCGGATGCGCTTACGGATAATGCATCTGGTTCTAGAATTTCGACCTTTTTGATGACAGAAACACATTCTTTTCCGTCTATAATAATAACATCGTAGATTCCTGCTGCTAAATTATTAAAAGTGGCCGAAGTTTGGTAGTTAGTCCCGCCATCTATACTATATTCAAAATCGTATGCTCCGGCAGTTGGTGAAATAGTTATTTGGCCATCATCTGCCCCTGCACAAGTAATATCGACTTTATTAGTTGTAAAATCGGGTGTTTCTGGTGCACTAACGGTGATTATAGCAGAAACATTATTACAGTTTTTTCCTGTAATCGCATCGAATACTCTAAACTGGTACGTTCCTGCTGCTGTGGCCGTATAGGTAAAAATACCTCCACCAGCGGTAGTTAAAGTACCAAGTGAAGTAAAATTCCCGCCATTAAAAGATACTTCGTAGTCATAATCTGGATACCCATCGGCTATAGTTACTTCAATTTGCGCATCGGGTGTATTACTGCAATCTATATCTTTTACTAGTGCAGCACTAATGGTTACAGGCTCTTCTACGGTAGTTATTGGCAGTAGCACTTCGCATCCATTTTTGTCAATCATATAAATATGATATACACCTACTGGAACATTGTTAAACTCTTTAGAAGCGTTGTAAGTTGTACTTTCCAAAAGATTAGTACCAGTAATATCGTAACGGTCATAGCGGAAAGAAAATGGTGCTTTACCCGTAGTATTATCTGGAAGCATACTAATTTTTGCACCACCAGCATGGTTTACACAGTCTCTAGCTATGGTTACCGTAGCTGTTGGCATGGTAACCGCATCAATAGTAACGTTAACGGTTCCTGATGGCGAACAACTATTGGCATCGGTAACACGCACTTGGTAATCGCCTGAAGCAACACCTGTTAACGTACCGCTATTAGGGAAAGTATCTACCACTGTTCCAGCTGTATCTAATAATTCTATAGTATATGGTGGCGTACCTCCTGTAACCGTAGCTTCTATACTAGCATCGGTAGTACAGGTAGCTTGTGTGGTATCTAGGGTTAGGTCTATTTCGGTTGGTTCGGTAATTTCTTGTTCAATTTTAAATTCACAACCCGTTGAAGTCGCATCATAACGAATTTGAACATCGTAAGTATCTGGACCTAATCCTGTAATAGTATGTGGTGAAGTGGTTACTGTATTCCAAGTACTACCATCTATAGAATATTGGTATCCATTAGTGGTATTGAAATTGGTTGCAGAAATTTGAATTTCACCATTGTTAGCACCAAAACAATCCACATCGTTCGCGCTAACTACATCGGCTGTAAATGCTTTGCCAGATTCTATGATAATTGGGAAACTAACTTCATCAATACAGCTTATTGGTAATTGGTACACTCTAATATCGTCTATAGCAACATCGTTACCAGTAACTTGCTGCACACTAGAACGAACAATAAAATCTAAAGTCGTATTATTTCCTGGATTTAAGAATACGGGGGTTTTAGGATAATTTTCCCATTGTTCCGATTTTGGAATATCTCCTGTTTGGAACGATGATATTTCATTACCTCCAGCATCCACTAAAGCTATCGTTAAATTAGGGTCAAAGTGATTTGCAACACCTGTTTTAATTAAGTTAATCGCAAATAACTCAGCATTAATAGGCTGATTAGGAATAATATCATTAATAGTCTTTTTATACAAAACGTCTTGTTCTGGAATTTGGTCGCCAATATTTACAACCAAAATACGTCCATCTGCTCTACTTGGGGTTGTATGATCATCTGGGTTTAACCAAGTACCAAATGGTTTTTCAATATTTTCAGTAACTGAATATTGACCATCATTAATAGTATAATCATTTCCACATTGGGTTGCAGCAACTTGGCGTTCCCAACAATAGAAACTGGTATTAATTCCTGGTGAACGCACATCATCACCATAACCAAAAGTTTCATATAGTAAATTACTATAGGTTGGTGCATCCAATAACTTATACGTTACTGTAATGGTGTGTGAACCGCTAGGCACATTTAAAAATGTAGTAGGATCGGCTGTATTTGTGTTTTCTACACCATTTAATAAATAGGTGTATTCAAAATTAGCTCCTCCATTATTTGTCACATTTACAGATGCATTTGCTGTACCATCACAATTATATTCTGGGTCTACATTATCATCAATTGTTGGAGGAACAGGCTCTGGATCTAGTACTATACCTGGCATCGCATAAATACAGCCACTCGAATCTCGAATATATACCGTGTAAGTTCCCGGCATAACTTCTGCGAAATTATCTGATATCCAAGTAGATTGATCATCAAAACTATACTCATATGGCGGTATACCACCTTGCGGGTTTGTAATACGTAAAGTACCTTCGCCATTCATACCACAACCTGCTAGGTGTGAAACCCCTGCCGAAGCGGTTAAAGCATCGTCGGGTTGGTCTATAATAATTGCTTCTACAGGACTATAACAATCTTCACCGAGTAAAGAATATTTTAAAATAGTTTGGTACGTCCCTGGTGTTAAATTTGAAAAGGTATTATTAGGAAGGTAATTCGCCCCATTATCTATACTGTATTCAAGGGTGTAGCCATTCGCGTTCGTTACATTAAATGTTATGGATCCTGAATTATCGCCGTAGCAGGAGATACCTGTATTTTCCATTGTGAAGACTGGCTGAAGCAATAGATCTACGGTTACACTTGTAGTTTCCGAACAGTTGTTATCATCTATAACAATAATATCATAAGTGCCCGCAGTGTCTATAGGAAACGTGTTACTTAAATCGAAATTTACACCGTTATCTATAGAATAACTATATGTTCCTGTACCTCCTGTAGCTGTAATACTAATTTCACCATCGTTACAGGTAATATTGGTTTTATCAACACTAATAACAATAGGATCTGGTTCGGTAAGGGTAACATCTCTAGTTAAAACACAACCACTATCTAAGGTAACCTCGATTGTGTAATCGCCCGCATTTAAGTTATTGAAAGTATAAAACACATTATCTATTGGTGCTGTACTATTCACCTCTACTCCGCCTTGCAAAATTCGATATTTATACTGCCCTAAACCAAAGTTTACAGATGCCACAATGGAACCTTTATCTCCACCATGACAAAGTGGATTAGTTACACTAACCGCTAATTCTGGTGTGTATTCTAAAATTTCAATATCTTCTATTAAAAATAAACATGGATTCGTATCTACATCTATTTGTCTTATATAAACATCGTAAAGTCCTGCAGTTGGAACTGAAATTGTATTGCCAGGCTGCCAGCTGCTATTATCTAAACTGTACTCATAACCAGAAGGCACATTTTCTACTGTAATTTCACCTTGCTGATTACAAATGATATCTTTTTTAGAAAAACGAGGATCTAATAAATTGGTATAAACGTTAAAGAAAAAACGGTTAAAACACCCCCCTGGATAATTGATAGTAATACGGTATTCACCAGCATCGGTTACTGTAAAATTAGGTGTGGTTGCAACTTGGGTATAATTACATTCTGAGTTTTCATACGGACAAGTATCATCTCTATTTTCAAAACATTTACTACCACTACTTGAAGCATCAAATTTCTCCCATACTACACCAGTACTACTAGCTGGTAAATTAGTGTTAATTGTTCGTCCACCATTATTAACACCACACAAAAAGATGTACGGTATAAAATCACCACTATCAGCACATTGAACCAGTTTATCATAAACCCCTGACTCTGCAGCAGGATTGGTTACATTTGCTCCGAAACGAGAAACTTCAAATTCTTTATCGATGTCATCACAATCTGCAGCTATATTTCTTACAAAATAAGAGCCCGTAGTAGTCACCTCTAATCGTTGGGAAGTTCCAATAATATCACCTGGGTTAAATGAATTGGTGTTAGACCATTGGTATGAGTCATAGCCACCTGGAGCTACTAATTCTATTGAATCCCCACACAAAATAACATCTTCCTTAAAGGTACAATTAGAAATATCACCTAAATAATTTGTGGCTTGAGGCCCTAGTAAACAACTGTCGCTAATATTAGCATCATAACTTGGGTCGTCTGAAATAACAAACCCTGCATTTGTAACGCCTTCATAAGTAGTAAACGCTTGGTTTTGAATAACATTAGAACAAGCATCTGTTAATTCCTCACAAGATTCAACAACCCTAACAGGAATAAATATTTCTGTTTTGGTGTCTGGAATATATTCTATCAAAGATTCATCAACAACTGTAAAAACTATTTCACGTGCAGTAGAATCATAAGTATAAGTAACACCAGCAGGAACCGTCATATTAGCCTCATCAAATTTGATGTTTGCAGGTAATACATCCCTAATGGTCATGTTTCTAGCATCATCATTACCTATGTTTTCAAACCCAATAACATATCTTAAATACTGATCTAATTGAACCACATCCCCATTAATACGATTACCATTCTCATCATGTACTTCTTTAGTCAATACAATTTTAGGCTCAATAATATCAACTGCAAAAGAGGTAAAAAAAGCACCATAGCCATCGCCTGTAGTTGTTAGTTTTAAAGTTCCTGCCGTGGCATCATTAGGCAACAATAAGTTATCCTCGTTACGCACAGTAACATGATTAATATCAAACCCTAGTGTATTTTGACTATTGGGATTTCTATTATTCATATAAACCCCATTATCTGTTATTTTGGCATTGAAAAAATTATTGGCTTGATTTAAATCATCAAAAATTTTAGTGAAATTAGTAGAGGTACTCGCCTTAAATTGAAAAGAATCTCCACTTATATCAAGATCTCCTTCTAAAGCTGCTACTCCTAATCTAGGTTTAACAGGTAAAGGGTAAGGTAATGTTTGAAAACCACTAACATCAAATTCTGCAAATGAAGAACCGCCAACTCCTACATATCCATCAAATGTTGAAATAAATTTACTTGGTAATGATGGGCTTTCATAAATAACAACTAAAGTCCAACCAGCAGAACAACCACCATTTCTCCAACCACGAGTCGCTCTTACATTTGCTACGGTATAAGTACCATCAGCTTCGACTAATCCTTTTAATAAATTAGTAACATTTTTATAACACACATATGGTGAGTCCTTTACAGAATTATTTATATTATTATAATCATAGCCATCAAAAATAATTTCATCTTCTTCCCCAACAGGATCGGGATCATTATCGGCCGTTAAATCAATAAAACCACCTGTTGGTAGTCTAAATTTAATATTATTCCAATCTTCAATTCTTGGAGTTCCGCTGAATGGTTTTCCAGCATCATCACCCTCCTCATTTGGGTATACAGCTGACCAATACAAACCAGCATACACAATATTTTTACATTCGTTATTAATAGCTAAATCTGCCGAACTAGAACTGAAAATGCTAGAATCGCCACCATTTGCTACATTAATATATTCTCCGGCATAGTCGTTATTTTTAGCATCGCCATTATAAGGAAGCGGTAAACCTTCTGCTTCAATAATACCATTACCAATTAAAACAATATCACCCTTAACTTTAATATTACCACCATCTAATCTTGGAGTAAAATCTTCTCTGTCATCCTGTGCAAAAACATTATGCCCTGCAAAAGCAAACAATAGTAAAATTATAAATGCTAGATTTTTTCTTTTAAAGGCAAAAAGTAGCGTGTTTGCCTTTAAAAATTTTCTAGAAAGAAAATTCTTAAATGTTAAACAAGTAGTTTTATTCATGTTGGTTATATTTGGGGTTATTATTACCTGTACTTTCCTTTGCAGAAAAGGCCCAGCAACAATTGGTCTATACACAATTCACTTGTAAGTATCGTACTTCAATACCCACAGTTAAACTGTCTTTTTGGTTTTTTTAACTTTTTTTAACGTTATAAATATCGTAAAATTATTTGTAACAGAACACAGAGTACATAAATTTTACGCATTTTATCGATGAATTGATACATTTAATACGTTTTTTTGATTTGCATGATTTTAAAATGTAGTTTTTAGATTACATTTTAAAATATTTTGACTGATTTTGGTTCTCCAAAATGAAGTGAAGGGTTAATAGGGGTCAATCTCAAAAGTTGTGGAGCATCTAAAAAAGCAAGACCTTTGAATAAAAATTTTTAATGCCATCAGATTCATTATTAGCCATAGCCAATTTATTACTTCCAGAAATACTTATTAAGTATTTT